>NZ_FNDB01000025.1 GCF_900099915.1 Flavobacterium omnivorum | reverse complement strand
CTCTAGAAGTTTTACTTTGGCTTCAAGTTCCATTATCTTTTGTTCTGGCGACTTTGACATAGTAAATGGTGTTTGGTTTTCCCAATCAAAGTTACCGAATTTTCTAAGCCATTTAACAACAGTTGATCTATTTTGAATGCCATAAGTCTTTGTGGATTCTGTAACTGTAAGTTGTCCTCGTTCAATTTCTTGAACAATTTGTAATTTAAAAGACATTGAATAATCTTTTTGAGTCCGCTTCACATAGCGCGTTTCTTCATGTTTTTCCATTAGGATACTTTTTGTGTATCGCTATTTCAGGACGGGACATATGACTCAAAAAAAAGCATTCCCATTAAGAGAATGCTTTTTTTATGCAATTTAAAAGTCTGATTTACGACTTCATATTCGAAACTTTGTATGTTTTTCCATCAGCAGCAGCTTCTACAACTGTTGTTAGTTTTTCTGGAGTTTGAACTGTTTTGTCAAAAGTTACCGTAGCTATTTTTGTGTCAAAATCTACTGTTGCTTTTTGAACTCCTTCGAGCCCTGTTAAATCTTCTTGAATTGTTTTGGCGCATCCTACAGCACATGTCATTCCTTCAACAGAAAAACTCGCTGTCTGAAGGTTGGCAGCAGCTATGTCTTTTTTAGCGACTGGAGCAGCTGTTTCAGCAGTTTCTTTTGAAACAGTTTCGGATTCTTTTTCTTTGCATCCTACAAATAAAACACTTGCAAGGACTAGTGTTACGATTGATTTTTTGAAATTCATTATGATATAAATTTTAAAGATTAAAAGCATATTGGTGTTGTGCAAAATTAATTAAAAAAAGAAGCACTAATTCATAAAATAATTACAATTTTGGGGCAAAATTATTTTTATGGAATCGAAGCAGTTAAAATGGGTGTACTTGGTCGTTCTTGCCCTAGTTTGGGGAAGTTCATTTATCTTAATAAAAAAAGGATTAATAGGGTTAACGGCTTTACAATTGGGATCGTTGCGAATTATTTTTGCAGCAGTTTTTTTAGTACTTATTGGATTCAAAAGTTTGTCTAAAATTCCAGCATTTAAATGGAAGTACATTGCTCTAACTTCTTTATTTGGCACCTTTATCCCCGCTTATTTATTCGCTATTGCGCAAACTGAAATTGATAGTTCCGTAAGTTCTATTTTAAATTCCTTGACTCCTTTGAATACGCTAATTTTAGGCGCTTTGGTTTTTGGTTTGCAATTCAAACGAAATCAGATTTTCGGAATATTGATAGGTTTAATAGGAAGCGCCTTGTTGATTTTGAATGGCGCAATTCATCATCCGGAACAAAATTATTACTATTCTATTTTGGTTTTGATAGCTTCAATATGTTATGCGGTGAATGTAAATTTAATCAAAAAATATTTGCATGACTTGAGCCCGCTGAGTATCACTACCGGGAATTTTATGGTCTTGTTTTTTCCAGCATTCATCATCTTGTTTTTCTCCGGTTTTTTTGAAGTGGTTCATGATGTGAAAGTACAGGAATCAGTTTTGTTTATCATGATTCTTGGGGTTATAGGAACTGGAATTGCGAATATTCTATTTTTTAAATTAATCCAAATGTCTTCAACTGTTTTTGCTACTTCAGTAACGTATTTGATTCCTGTAGTTGCTTTTTGCTGGGGGTTATTAGACAATGAAATGCTTACGCCAGTTCAGTTTTTTGGTGCTTTTATTGTTTTAATTGGCGTATATTTATCTGCCAAGAAATAGTCTCAGCGGTCTGTTTGTTGTGATCAGTCTTCGTGTTCCCTATGTAGCGATGAGAATTTATATTCGCGAATGGACGGTTTTACTTTTTTTAATAATGTGTATAAAATAACAAAGGCTGCCTAAAATAGACAGCCTTTATTTGTTAATTCAAATTTTGATTATTGAAAATCAGCATCGGTAACACCTTCGTTGATTTTTACGTCAGACATTTTTATGTCTAATTCAAAACCTACATTTTGGATGATATTAAAAGGAACTTTCACTCCTTTAACTTCTTTGTAATCTCCGTAACTGGTCGTTTGAGTGATGCTTTGACCGCCTTGTTCTACCACTTTAGATTCAGCTAATTTTAAACCAGAAGTTACATCGTAAAACAATGTCGTTTTACCGTTTTTAACGGCATAAGCGTCTTTTCCATTAATTGACTCAATAGTTTCAAGTGTTAAACCTTGTTTTTTAGAAAGGGATAGTTCTTCAAATGGTGTGGCAGCTGCTTTCATATCAGCAAGTGTGCTGCCTTCGATATTTTGGCGTTGCCCTTGTTGCATTACGTATGCCCCTTTTTCGTTTACTACTTGTTTCATGATGCTCATCGTTCCCATAGCTAATTCAACCATAAGTTTTCCTTTAGCATCAATTTTGGATGTGAAATTCAATGGCGATGGTGCTTGTGGAATAGTTGTAGTTCCGTTCATTACGATTGTTTTTACTGCTAATGCTGCTTTTTCTCCACCAATCGCTTTGATGTAATTATCAATAACGCTTTTGGCAGTAACTCCTGCTGGAACTGGTTTTTTTAATTCTGGTTTAGCGGTTGCATTCCCGTATTTATCGAAGTACGATACTGGAAACTTTAATTTTTCTAATCCAGAAGCTACATCCGCTGCTTTTCCTACAATAACAATTCTGCTATTATCAGCCAAGAAGTATTTATTAGCTACTCTCAAAATATCGTCAGCAGTTACAGCACTGATGTTTTTAATGTAATTTTCATAAAAATCAGCTGGCAAGCTTTGCGTTTGGATTCTTAAAGCGTAACCTGCTACCGTTTGTGGTTTTTCAATTTGCATTACAAATCGTCCAATGTATCCTGCTTTTACGCTGGCTAACATTTCATCAGTCACTTTCTCCGTTCTGATTTTTTTGAATTCTTTAAAAATCTCAACAACAGTACTGTCCGTTACTGCGTTACGAACTTGTGTAGAAGCATTGAACGTAGAAATACGTTTGTCTCCATAAATGCTAGTTCTAGCACCGTACGTCCATCCATGAGCTTCTCTTAAGTTCATATTAATGTAACTATTAAAGTCACCACCTAAAATTTGGTTTGCAACTAACACAGCAAAATAATCAGGATCAGTCATTTTAAGATTTGACATATTTACCACAGCAACTTCTGATTGAACCGCATTTGGCATGTCAATAAAGTTGATTTGTGTAGCAGAAACATCTTTTGGATCGCTGTAAGAAATCGAAGGTGCAGATGCTTTTTTCCATGAACCAAAGAATTTCTCTACCATTTTTTTTGTTTCGCTGAATTTTACATCACCCACAATTATTAGGTAGGCATTACTTGGAACAAAATAAGTGTTGTAATTTGCTTTTACATCAGCAATAGTTACGTTTTTCAAAGTAGCTTCGCTTACATATTCACCAGCAGGATGGTTTTTCCCATAAGTCAAAACATCTACAACTCTTGCTGCTACTGCCGAAACACTTTTTTCATTCGCTTTTAAGCCTTCGATAAGTTTCGTTTTCTCTTTGTCAAATTCCTCTTGTGTGAAGTTTGGGTTTAATGCACCGTCAGCCATTAACTCTAAAACTCTTCCAGAATATTTAGATAATGCACTTGCTGAAGCTCCATTAGAACTAAAATTGATATTTGCTCCCAGGAAATCTACCTCTTCATTAAAAGCAGTTTTTGAAATTTTAGTTGTACCGCTTCCAATTAAAGTACTGGTCATGTCAGCAACTCCTTTTTTGTCACCTTCAGCATACGGATCATTGTCTAAAGTCAGACTGAATGCTACTCTTGGTAATTTATGGTTTTCAACGACCATAACTTTCAAACCATTTTTTAATTCAAAAGTTACTGGTTTTCCTATTTTTATTGATGGGGCTAGACCAGGTTTTGGCTGAGGGATGATTTGTCCTTGCATAATTACTGTTAAGAACAAGCTTGATAAAATTAATATTGATTTTTTCATAATGATATATCTTAGTTTTGAGCTTTGTCTTTAGATGGAACGTAATCCAAAACTAATCTTTGGTTTGGATTTAAATATTTCTTGGCAATATCTCTGATTTCCTCACGAGTGATAGAATGATAGATTTCGAGTTCGGTATTGATTAAGTTTACGTCACCGTATAACAAATGATAAGAAGCCAAGTTGTCAGCTATACCGTCTATGGTTGAGTTGCTGTTTACGTATTGGTTTTCGAATTTGTTTTGTAGTTTTTGTAAGTCTTTTTCAGAAATCAATTCTGTTTGTAGTTTTACGATCTCCAAGTCAATTTCGGCAAGAATATCCTCGGCAGTGTTTGGAGCTTGTGGCAAACCGTAAATGATGTAACTTCCATAATCTTCTTGGTTGTTGCTAAAAGCTCCAATCTGCAAGGCCATTTTCTTATCGTCTACAATTTTCTTGTATAATCTTGAGCTTTTTCCATCACTTAAAATAGAAGAAATCATGTCTAGTACTCTAGCGTCCCTGGTTTTCATAGACGGCGTTCTGTACGCTGCTACGATGGCAGGGATTTGGATATTAGCATCTTCAAATTTAGCTTTTATGGTTTGAGTAATTGGCTCTTCAACAAATGTCTCTCTTTGGATAGCAGCTCCTTTTTTGATAGGTCCAAAATATTTTTGAATCCACTCCTTCGCTTGTTCTTTTTTGAAATCACCCGCAACAATCAAAACAGCATTGTTCGGGATGTAAAATTTCTTGTTAAAAGCTTGGAATTCTTCTAATGTTGCAGCGTCTAAATGACTCATAGATCCAATTGTAGCCCAACGGTATGGATGTTTCGTAAAGATGTTCTTTTTTACTTCAGCCAAAAAATTCCCGTAAGGCTGATTGTCAACACGAAGTCTTTTTTCTTCTTTTACCACTTCGTTTTGAGTATCAACACCAATTTGGTTGATTACTGGGTGTAACATTCTTTCTGCTTCCATCCATAAACCTAATTCTAAATTGTTTGATGGAAAAACCTCGTAGTAATACGTTCTATCATCGGTAGTGTTAGCGTTGTTCACTCCACCATTACCGGTAACAATTTTAAACCATTCGCCACGTTTGATATTTTCGGTTCCTTCAAATAATAAATGTTCAAAAAAGTGAGCAAAACCAGTTCTTTCCGGATTTTCGTCTTTGGCACCCACGTGGTACATCACAGATGTAATAACAGTAGGAGCAGATGGATCATTGTGCAAAATCACATGCAAGCCATTGTCTAATTTGTATTCCTCAAAAGCTACTTTTTGCGCAGAAGCGACTCCTCCTAGCATAAATAAAGCACCTAAAGCCATTAATGAATTTTTCATAAGGTTAATAATTTTGTTAATATAAGTATAAGTATAAGTAGCAATTACGCGAACAATGTTACATGAGAAGTAAACCTAAACTAAAATTTAACAACTGTTTAATTACACTTTTTTTCAATTTAAAGTCCTACAAAAGCAACAAGTTAATGAATGGGAATAATTTTCACAGTACTAATTGCAGGTTCAATATTTAATTGTATATTTGCAACCTTAAAAATTACTAAAACAATTCAGTATGTATGCAATCGTAGAGATAGCAGGGCAACAATTCAAAGTAAGCAAAGACTTAAAGGTTTATGTTAACCGTTTGACTAATGAAGAAGGTTCAAAAGTTTCTTTTGACAAAGTTCTTTTATTAGACGACAACGGAACTATCACTTTAGGCGCCCCAGCTATAGAAGGTGCTTCAGTAGAAGCTAAAGTGTTACAACACTTAAAAGGAGATAAAGTTATCGTTTTCAAAAAGAAAAGAAGAAAAGGATACAAAAAGAGAAACGGTCACAGACAATATCTTACTCAAATTGTAATTGAAGGTATTACTGGTGTTGGTGCTAAAAAAGCGGCTCCTAAAAAAGCAGCAGCTGAAGCAACTACAGAAGAAGTTGAAGCTCCTAAGAAAAAGGTAGCTAAAGCTAAAAAAGAAGATACTCAAGAATAATAACAAAATAAAACTAATACGTCATGGCTCACAAGAAAGGTGTCGGTAGTTCTAAGAATGGTAGAGAATCAGAATCAAAACGTTTAGGCGTTAAGATATTTGGTGGTCAAGCTGCTATTGCTGGGAACATCATCGTAAGACAAAGAGGTTCAAAACATAATCCAGGTGCAAATGTTTACATCAGTAAAGATCACACACTACACGCAAGAGTAGATGGAGTTGTTAAGTTCCAAAAGAAAAGAGATAACAAGTCATATGTTTCTATACTTCCATTCGAAGTTGAAGCATAATTGAATTGCCTTCCAATTAACAGAAACCTTTAGAGAAATCTAAGGGTTTTTTTTTGCAAAATAATTTCAGACTACTTTAAATATTAGCTTTTTATTCCAACCTTAAAAATGAATTAAAACTATAAATAAGCACATTACAAAATACTACAGCAACTTTTAAAGTCGTAAAATTTCATAATCTTCACAAATACCAACCTTGCAACGTGTTCATTTAAATAAGAAAGAAGGCGATAGAAATTAAATTGTCTTGGTCTACCCAACCACTTATACAACAAAACGAAACCACTACAATTTCAGCCCCAATTCAACCTCTTACATTATTTTCAATTTTAGGTACGAAATTTGATTAATAAGTTATAACTAATAAATAGCTTAATCAACTTTTTATTAACAGCTAATACTGGGGTATTTGCTAAGAATTTACCACAAGAAGATTGGCAATACATCAAATGAAACCTGTTAAACTAAAAAATTTATAAAAGACACAAAAGAGAGTCATCAATCGCTAAAATGTTTCTAAAAACAGGGATAGAGATCATGACGGTATTCTTTTGAATCACCAATAGAAATAAAACGGTTTACTAACGCAAAGAAATAATTACGAATGAAAAAATTAATATTCATCACTTTTCTATTAATTAACAACATTTCATTTGCACAAAATAAAAACTTTAGTGTCGAAGACGGATTGATAATTTGGAGATATATTTACGAAGATTCAACAAGCATATCCAAACTCAAAAGCAATCCACGATTAGAATTTAAAACCGACACCACTGGAATTATAAAAAAAACAAATTTCAGTGACAAAATGCTCCATCCGATTGTCGCTGAATTCAAAATTGAAGTGAAAAAAAATAAATACCGGGTCTCTGTTTTTAACACACGCTTTAATGAAGAGCCACGCATTATTAACAAAGATGGCTTGCTAATTCAAGCCAATAATGAGTATACGATCGAGCAAGCCTTATTAAAAAGGAATAAAACCTTAAAAAAACCATCTCTATTCAATAATAGTACTGAAACTTTAAATCCGCATTTGATACAGTTGTTTACTATCAAAAACCCTGCAAAAAACGATTGGTAAAAAGACACAAAAAAAACCGTAAAATACTTTAAAATAGTACTTACGGTTTTTTCTATGTGACCACGGCAGGGTTCGAACCTGCAACCCTCAGAGTCGAAATCTGATATTCTATCCAGTTGAACTACGCAGTCAAGTTGATTCGAGATTAATGATTAACGATTTTATATTTACAATAAAAATCAATCAACAAGAATTATTGATTATTACGTCAGTAACTTTTTAACAATCGTAGAAATGGTTTTTCCTTCAGCAGTTCCACCTAATTGCGCAGCTGCTAAACCCATCACCTTGCCCATTGAAGCTATTCCTGAAGCACCTGTTTCGCTAATAATTTTTGCAATTACTGCTTCTACTTCCGCTTCGCTTAATTGAGCTGGTAAAAATTTTTCTATTACCGCAATTTGAGCTAATTCTGGTTCAGCTAAATCCATACGATTTTGTTCGGTAAAGATCTTAGCACTGTCTTTTCGAGTTTTTACTAACTTTTGCAATAATTTTATTTCGTCGTCGGCAGTAATTTCTTCTTTTGATCCTGTTGCTGTCTGCGCCAATAAAATTTCAGATTTAATAGCTCTTAGCGCTTCTAAAGCTACTGTATCTTTGGCTCTCATGGCGGTTTTGATTTCGTCCATGATTTGTATTGATAAACTCATATTCTTTATTATTAATTTGATTAATCGATCAATAGTTAATCGATTGTTGAAATAGTATTTTGACAACAATTTTTTTAAACTAGCGACACTAAAAAGTCTTTCAGTAAAAAAGTTTCTTTTCGATATAAGACAGAAACGAATACCGTATTAAGAAAGTGCAAATTTAAAGAAATTTACTGGAATTTACAATAGATTACTTTGTTCACGTTGCATAAAAAAATAACCCGAAAAATAAATTTTCGGGTTATCTTCTTTTGACTTGATTTCCTTAATCTACATTGTCATGCAAATAGGAGTTGTTTGAACGCAACTGCAAATCGTTGTTGCTATCTGTTCCTACAGAAATCCTTGAATTTGTATTATTCGCCTGATTGTTTGAAATATCTATTCCTAATCTTTTGTAAGCTGGCTCTTTTTCGTATTCATCAATTTTAGAAACATTGTTGTGAAACTTGTAATTAAATTCCTTTAGCTTTTTTCTTCTTTCATCTGCTCTCATTCTCAACGACTCTTCGATAGTCATTTCCATAGGAGAGATTGTCTCAAAATCTTCTGGCGCATGTGCAGATCTTTCCACTTGTTTCATGGTAATATTTAACTCAGCCGGAATAACCACTTCTGGTATTTTTGCAACTGGTTTAGCCATGAAATCAGGCTCTTGATCCATATATTCTTCTAGAGAGTACTTGATGATTCCGTTATCACTCAATTCTGTCACAGGAACAAATTGAACGGCCTCATTTACTTTGATATCACGAGTTTCATTCGTTAACTCATACAACACTTTATTTTCCTGTACTTGATCTACTGGTTCTGTTTTAAAAAGGGGTAAATCAAAAGAAAACGTAGTTTGTTCTTGTCTCTCGATAACCTTTGGCTGCACTGCTTTTACTTCAACTACAGGAGATGTGATTGTAAAATCAATATCAGTAATAGGAGAAACTATTTCGAAAGTGACATCTAAATTTTTGATAAATTCAGACATAACCATCAATTCTTCCTTATTAATTGTAGTTGGTGCAATCGCTGGTTGAGGAACGATTGCAGGCTCAGCAACAACAATATCTTCTACTAGATCGAAAACAATTCTTCCGCTAGAGTTTGACACTGGTGATTCTGTATTCAAATCAAATGCCGTTACTGTTTTACTACTTAGATTATGCACACTTCTTTGTTCATCCTCTAATGTGTGAATAATTTTTTTCGGCTCTGTATTTACGATTTCATTTTGTTGTTCAATATCAAATCCTGTAGCAATGATAGTTACTGCGATGGCATCTCCAAGAGATTCATCTTCACCAACTCCCATAATAATATTAGCATTATGACCTGCTTCAACTTGAATATGATCATTAATTTCTCCAATTTCGTCAATTGTAATTTCATTAGTTCCAGAAACGATAAGCAACAATACGTTTTTGGCACCAGTAATTTTATTATCATTTAACAAAGGAGAATCCAAAGCTGCAATAATTGCTTCCTTAGCTCTATTTTCACCTGAAGAAACAGAAGACCCCATAATAGCTGTTCCACTATTGAACAATACCGTTTTAGCATCTCTTAAATCGATATTCTGCGTATAGTGATGCGTAATTACTTCAGCAATCCCTCTTGAGGCTGTGGCCAAAACTTCATCAGCCTTTGAAAATCCAGCTTTAAAACCAAGATTCCCATATACTTCTCTTAATTTATTATTATTGATAACAATTAAAGAATCGACTTGCTTACGCAATTTTTCTATACCAATTAACGCTTGTTCCTGACGCACTTTACCTTCAAATAAGAAAGGCAATGTCACAATCCCAACCGTAAGAATATCTCTTTCTTTTGCTAGTTGTGCTATAACAGGTGCTGCACCAGTTCCAGTTCCACCGCCCATTCCGGCTGTAATGAACACCATTTTAGTGTTGCGATCTAGCATTTTCTCAATCTCAGAAATACTTTCAATTGCAGACTGCTGTCCAACATCAGGGTTTGCCCCAGCACCAAGTCCCTCCGTTAGATGAACTCCTAACTGAATTTTATTTGGCACAGAACTACTCTGCAAAGCTTGAGAATCCGTATTACATACGATAAAATCAACGCCTTTGATCCCTTGTTTAAACATGTGATTTATAGCGTTACTTCCGCCACCACCGACCCCTATAACTTTTATTACATTTGATTGGTTTTTAGGTAAATCAAATGAAATACTTCCAAATTCTGTGTTGCTTGGCATAATTTTGGGTTTTTGATATTTATTATTAATTCTTATATTTTTCAGGCTGTGCCTTTATTCTGCATTATCTAAAAAGTCCTTGATCTTATCTACATATCGATCAAAGAAATTTTTCTGAATTCTGTTAACGGTAGAATTTTGTTTTTCATGCGCATTATGATCTATTTCCTCTTCTATATTCTCATAAACCTCTTGTACTGGAGTTTGAACAACTGTAGGCCTGTACGTGGGCGCTTTGGGCTGCTCCACTGCATCCATTCGTACCGCGCTTTGCGTTTTATTTTCAATGCTTTTCATTACTAAACCCACTGCCGTTGCATACAACGGACTTGAGATTTCCTCATCTGAATTCCCAGCTAAATGTTCGTTAGGATACCCTATTCTTGTATCCATTCCGGTAATATACTCTACTAGTTGCTTAATGTGTTTCAATTGAGCACCACCACCTGTTAATACAATACCTGCTATCAGTTTCTTTCGAGGATCTTCATGACCATAAGCTTTAACTTCTGTAAACACCTGATCCACAATTTCCACAACTCGAGCATGAATTATTTTGGATAGATTCTTTAACGATATTTCTTTTGGCTCCCTACCTCTTAGACCTGGAATAGAAACAATTTCATTATCTCTATTTTCTCCTGGCCAAGCAGAACCAAATTTAACTTTTAGTAATTCAGCTTGCTTTTCAATTATAGAACATCCTTCTTTAATATCGTCTGTTATTACATTTCCTCCAAACGGAATTACTGCTGTATGCCGAATAATACCATCTTTAAAAATAGCTAAATCGGTAGTACCACCACCTATGTCAATTAATGCAACTCCAGCTTCTTTTTCTTCCTGACTTAAAACTGCATCGGCAGAAGCTAATGGCTCTAAGGTCAAACCTGAAAGTTCAATTCCTGAACTTTGAATACACCTACCAACATTGCGAATAGAGGATGCCTGACCCACTACTACATGAAAACTAGATTCTAATCTTCCACCGTACATCCCTATAGGTTCTTTGATTTCAGATTGTCCATCAATTTTGAATTCTTGTGGCAAAACATGTATTATTTCTTCACCAGGCAACATGGCCAATTTGTTGACTTGATCAATCAAAAGTTGAATATCATTCCCACCAATCACTTCTTCAGGATTGTTTCTGCTAATATAATCTGTGTGTTGTATACTGCGTATATGTTGTCCTGCGATTCCAACAACTACATCTTTTATTTTATAACCTGAGTTATTCTCTGCTTCTTGAATAGCTTGCTGTATGGATTGTATGGTTTGTGTAATGTTATTTACAACACCTCTTGCCACACCCAAACTTTTAGATTTTCCAACACCTAAAATTTCTAGTTTACCATATTCATTCTTTTTGCCTATCATGGCAACTATTTTAGTTGTCCCAATATCTAGACCTACTGCAATATTCTCTTTTTCCATTATCTATTATTTAGTGCAAACTACTTGTTCCGTAAACCGGAGGTCAATTTTTTTATATTTATACAACGAACTATCTAAAACTGCTTTTTGAAAAAAAGCTTTGTAATTTTTAAATTTACGCTCCACATTAATCAATTTGCCAAAATCAATTTGGAAATCAAAATTTCTGTTGTGCATTTTTAAGCTACCATTTGGCATAATTTCAATTCCAATAATGTTTTTTTTCAAAAATTCATCATCATAAATTATGCGAAACAAGTGGGCTAAATTTTCGTTATTATTTTTATTTATTCCCCCTGAAACAAGTGGAACTCGGGCTGTAAAATTAGCTGACAATGGCATTCTATTCCCTTCGTAATCAATATAAAAAGAACCACCATTATCAAAAACTCTAGCAATAGGAGTTTTTTGTTTCACCACTGCTTTTAACACACCATCAATACTCACATAGACATCTGATTTTTCAATCATTTCTTGTGCATTGAGATTTGTTTCCAGCGTATTCAAATCTAAATTAACTTTTTGAATGCTGGATGCCTCTTTATTATTTTCTATTAACAATTTATTAACCGTTTCTTGTTTAACGAAGGGGTCATTATCTCCAACAAAAATAACTTCAGATTTAGTCAATTTCCTCTCTTCATTTCGTTTTGACGTAAAAGAAAACAGAAAAACCACTAATGCAAACATCAGTATTAATCGAATATTGGTCCAATTAAAGAGTTTCATTGATTGCTTTTTTAATTAATGGTACTAATTCTCCAATATCTCCTGCTCCAATAGTGACAACGACCGCTGTATCACTTGCCAATATCGCGGTAATCAAATCATTTTTGGTAACTAATTTCTTATTTTTAAGCAACATCTTATCCATAATCCATTGCGAAGTTACACCTTGTATAGGCAGTTCCCGAGCTGGATAAATATCTAACAAAAGAACTTCATCAAAATGGGACAAACTTTTGGCAAATTCATCAGCAAAATCTCTTGTTCTGCTATACAAATGAGGCTGAAAAATCGCTAGCACTTTCTGATTGGGATACAATTCCCGTACTGCTTGATGCACCGCATTTATCTCCGTTGGATGATGTGCATAATCATCAATATAAACTTTAGCTGCTGTTTTAATTTGGTACGAAAACCTTCTTTTAATCCCCTTGAATGATGCAATGGCTTTTGCAATGGCATCGGTTGGGGTGCCGAATAAATTTGCCATTGCAATAGCCATCACCGCATTCATTAAATTATGACGTCCCGGCAATCCAAAATGTAAATCTTTAATTATTTCAGTAGGTGTTTGTACATCAAAAACGTAGCTTCCGTCTCCTATTCTTACGTTAAACGCTTTATAAATAGCGTCTTCATTTACCGCACACGTTAACCCTTCTAATGGTAATTCTTTTGTGATGAAAAGATTATTTTTATCCTTTATTTTAGAGGCAAATTCCATAAAAGACTCCTCAATAGCTTCACTTGTCCCGTAAATATCAAGATGATCAGCATCCATGGATGTAATGCAAGCAATATTGGGATGCAAATGCAGAAAGGAACGATCAAATTCATCTGCTTCAACTACCGTTACTGTTTTACCACTTCCTATTAAATTTGAATTATAATTTTCAACTATTCCACCTATAAACGCGGTGACGTCAGCGCCACTTTGGTATAATATGTGTCCTAAAATCCCCGATGTCGTTGTTTTTCCATGGGTACCTGCAACTGCAAAACAAAACGTATCCTTAGTAATTAATCCTAAAACTTCGGCTCTCTTTTTTATTTCATACTCTCTTTCCACGAAATAATTCCATTCCGAATGTGTAACTGGTACAGCCGGTGTAATAATTACTAGTGTATTCTCGATAAAAAAATCTTTAGGTATCAAATCAATACTATCTTCAAAGTGAATTGCAATTCCACTTTCCATCAATTCATTTGTTAGAACGGAAGGCGTTTTATCATATCCGCAAACCTGTTTTCCCAAATTTTTGAAATAACGAGCTAAATTGCTCATCCCGATTCCACCAATTCCAATAAAATAGACGTTATGTATTTGATTCAAGTTCATTTTCGTTTCTTTCTTTATCTCTATTATTTTCTATCTATCAGCTTAACAATTTCATCAACAATTCGTTTTGTTGCTTCTGGCATTGCCAATTGTTTTATGTTATCACTCAGCATTTTTTGTTTTGCCTCATCTTTAATTAAAGACTCAAATACAGTACCGAATTGAGAATCTAGCTCTACTTCTTTCAGTAAAATAGCTCCATTTTTATCAACTATCGCTTGCGCATTTTTAGTTTGGTGATCTTCAGCTACATTAGGAGAAGGAATAAAAATAACGGGTTTACCAACAATGCATAATTCCGATACGGAAGAAGCTCCTGCACGAGAAACCACGATATCTGCCGCTGCATAAACCAGATCCATTTTATCAATAAAAGAATGAATCTGAATGTTTTCATTCTCTTCCAAACGTTTATAATCATCAAAATACAATTTACCACATTGCCAAATCACTTGCACATTATGAGCTGCAAACAACAAAATTTCTTTAGCAATTAACTCATTAATTCTTCTGGCTCCTAAACTACCGCCTAAAACCAAAAGTGTTTTTTTCTTAGTGTCTAAATCAAAATGCTGTAACGCTATCTCTCTTTTTGAATCAATATCAATTAAATCCTGACGCACTGGATTTCCAGTTAAAATCATTTTTTCTTTTGGAAAAAAGCGTTCTAAGTTTTCATAGGCAACACAAATCTTTTTTGCCTTTTTGCTCAATAACTTATTGGTAATTCCAGGATACGAGTTTTGTTCCTGAATCACCGTTGGGATACCTGCAATTGCCGCTATTTGTAAAAGTGGACCACTGGCAAAGCCTCCAGTACCAATAACTACATCTGGCTCAAACTGCTTGATTATGGTACGTGACTTTAGCAAGCTGCTAATTAGTTTTACCGGAAAAAGAGTATTATCAAATGTGAGTCTTCGTTGTAATCCTGCAATCCATAGTCCGATGATCTTGTAACCTGCCTGAGGCACTTTTTGCATCTCCATTTTATCTTTTGCACCAACAAATAGAAATTCGGCATTAGGAAAACGAGACTTTAATTCATTTGCAATAGCAATTGCCGGATAGATATGTCCTCCAGTTCCGCCACCGCTTAATATGAATTTGTATTGTTTCATTTTTTTAAAGTTACTGAGTTGCTATTATTTTAAAAATTTAAAGGTATAAAATGGCTTACTTGTTTAAAACTGCCTGCATTGGGTTTTTTGCCTTGTCTTCGATTGAATACGCTTCCTCTAAAACGTGCTCTTCTTCTAATTCTCGATCGATTAATTTTTGTAACGCTTCCTCCCTTTTTGCAGTATCTTTCAATTCCTGAGCAATTTCTTCTTCTTTCTTAGTTACACCAATAATGATTCCTAAAGCGATACAGGTCATCCAAATAGAAGTTCCTCCACTACTGATCAACGGCAGTGTTTGTCCCGTAACAGGTAATAATTCTACAGCTACGGCCATATTGATCATGGCCTGAAAAATCATTGGAAAACCAAGACCTATAACCACCAATTTTCCAAAGAGTGTGGTGGCTATGTGCGAAGCAACTACAAATCGGAAAAGCAATAACAAATAAAGCGACAAAACACCCAATCCCCCTATTAATCCGTATTCTTCAACAATAATGGCATAAATAAAATCTGATGAAGATTGCGGTAAGAAATTTTTCTGAACACTTTTACCGGGTCCTAGTCCATAAATCTTGCCTGATGCAATAGCAATTTTTGCCTTTTCTATTTGATAATCATCTTCATCTGGTTTATCGGTACTAAAATTTTCAATACGACTTTCCCAAGTTCTTACTCTGCTAAAAAATTTAGCATCGGGAAAAGCTTTAGAAATCAAAACAAAAAAGGTTAGAAATACAATGCCTGATCCTACTATTACTGCGATATATTTCATAGGATACTTCCCTATGAATGCCAACATTAATATCATCGAAAAAATTAATGCGGTAGTCGAAAAATTCGAAGGAAGAATAAAAAGCAAGGTAATAAAAACGGGGAGCCACAGTTCTTTCAATGATTCTAAAAAATCAATCGGTTTCTCTCTTGTTTTAGACAAATAACGCGCAACAAATACAAACAAAACTAAGGCCGCAAAAGTCGAAGGTTGAAATGAAATACCTACAAATGGTATCTGAAGCCATCTACTTGCATTGGCTCCACCTATCACTGTACCTTTTATCATTGTTATGGCTAATACTACCCAAACAAAAGGCAAAAGCCATTTAGAAATAGATCTAAAATATTGATACGGAATTTTGTGAACCCAAAAAATGATTAAAAAACCAAAAAAAATATGACCCAAATGTTTTACTAAATACCCTAAAGTATTTCCTGTTCCATGCCCTAAATAGGCCAAGTTACTACTTGCACTAAAAACAGGCATAAACGAAAACAAGGCCAATAAGGCCACAAATGACCAAATCCCTTTATCTCCCTTTAGATTGCCTATTAATTGTTTCATATCATTTTCTTTTTAAAGTTTACTTTCGTTCCTACGATAAAACTTTTCTATAAATTTTTAACTGCTTGTTTAAATTGATTCCCTCTGTCTTCATAATTTTCGAACAAATCAAAACTAGCGCAGGCCGGAGACAATAATACAGAGTCCCCTTTTTCGGTTAATCGTTGTGCCATTCGAACTGCATCATTCATATTATCCACTTCAATCATCATGTCAACAACATTCCCAAAAACATCAATAATCTTTTTATTATCTACTCCAAGACAAATAATTGCTTTTACTTTTTCACGAACTAAGGACATCAATTCGTTATAATCATTCCCTTTATCGACACCACCCACAATCCAAACCGTTGGTGTATTCATACTGTCTAAAGCAAAAAAGGTTGCGTTAACATTGGTTGCTTTAGAATCATTGATATATTGAACATTTTGAATTTTTAAAACCTTTTCCAGACGATGTTCTACTCCTTGAAAATTAGAAAGACTTTCTCTAATTGTGGCCTTTCTTATTTGCATTAATTTAGCCACAGAGGTTGCTGCCATTGCATTTTTCATATTATGTTTTCCTTCTAAAGCAATGTGTTCTGTATCCATTGTAAACTCTTCCTGACTGATCTTAATTTCCATTTTGTTGTTTTTTATATAGGCTCCTTCGCTGAAAATTTTAGTCAATGAAAAAGGGATTAATTTTGCTTTTGTTGTGTGCGTTTTGAACCAATTGCATATGGCTTCATCGTCTGCATCGTAGATGAGATAATCATCCTCAGTTTGATTCATTGTTATTCTGAATTTTGAATCAATGTAATTTTCATATTTGTATTCGTACCGATCTAAATGATCTGGACTAATATTCGTAATAATAGCAATATGGGGCTTGAAATCATTAATTCCATCCAGTTGAAAACTACTCAACTCCAGTACATAGGAATCGTATTTATTATCGGCAATCTGCCAAGCAAAACTTTTTCCTATATTGCCGCCCAATCCTACATTCAATCCAGCTGATTTCAACAAATGATGTGTCAGCATTGTTGTAGTCGTTTTTCCGTTACTTCCGGTTATCCCTATAATTGTTGCCTTCGTAAAAGGAGCCGCAAACTCAATCTCTGAAATCACTGGAATTCCTCGTTCCTGCAGCTTTTTTACTATTGGAGATTTATCGGGAATACCGGGACTTTTCATAACCACATCCGCATTCAAAATCAACTCTTCGGTATGTTTTTCCTCTTCCCAAGAGATCCCATTAATTATAAGAACTTCTTTGTAATTTCCTTTTATCTTTCCGAAATCAGACACGAAAACTTCATACCCTTTTTTCTTACCAAGAATAGCAGTTCCAACACCACTTTCTCCACCACCTAAAATTACTAGCCGCATACTATCTTAATTTTAAAGTGACAATTGACAATATGGCCAGCATGATAGCAACAATCCAAAACCGGGTTACGATTTTACTTTCGTGATACCCTTTTTTCTGGTAATGATGATGTAGAGGAGACATTAAAAATATTCTTCGGCCTTCGCCAAAGCGTTTCTTCGTATACTTGAAATAACTTACTTGAAGAACAACAGATAAATTTTCGACAAGAAAAATTCCGCATAGTAAAGGAATCAGCATTTCTTTTCGAACCGCAATTGCAAGAACTGCTATAATTCCCCCAATTGTCAAACTACCGGTATCACCCATAAAAACGGATGCTGGATAGGAATTATACCAAAGAAATCCAATCAATGACCCTACAAAGGCGGCTATGAAAACCGTCATTTCACCAGAATTAGGGATATACATAATATTCAGATAATTAGAGAATATAATATTACCTGAAACGAACGTAAATATTCCCAGTGCCAGAACTGAAATTGCCGAAGTTCCCGCGGCAAGACCATCAATTCCATCTGTTAGGTTAGCACCATTTGAAACTGCAGTTATAATAAAAATCACTACCGGGATAAAAATTAACCAAGCCCATTTTTCATATCCGTCCCCTGTCCAAGCCAGCAATTCGGCATAATCAAACTCATTGTTTTTAAAGAAAGGAATTGTCGTTGCCGTAGATTTTTCTTCGATAGGCGCAGGCATAATAACGGTTTGCGTCGAAGTTTTAAAAACGTCTACTTTACCCGTATCGGTTCTTACAGTTACACCAGCATGAAAATAAAGGACTATCCCTACTATTAAACCCAAACCAACTTGTCCAAAAACTTTAAATATCCCTTTTAAACCTGCTTTATCTTTCTTGAATATTTTAATATAATCATCAATAAACCCAATCGTTCCCATCCATAATGTGGTCACTATTAACAATACGATGTAAATATTATGCAGTTTTGCAAACAGTAAAACTGGCACTAAAGTGGCGAAAATTATGATTAACCCACCCATCGTGGGTGTTCCCGCTTTTTCATTTTGACCTGCCAACCCTAACTCTCGAACAGTTTCTCCTACTTGTTGTGCTTGCAAAAATCGAATGATTCTTTTTCCATAAATAGTGGACAGTAATAACGATAGCATAAATGCTAATGCCGATCTAAACGTGATGTACTGAAAAACCCCTGTTCCTGGAACATCCAATGTTTTATCTAAATATTCAAATAAATAGTATAGCATATATCGTTGTTTGTTTGGTTAATCGTTGCTGTGTTGTTAATTACTTTCCAATCTGATGGCTATTCGAAAAACAAATAATACCAACCGATTAAACTATCACTTACCTAATTGTTCTAAAACTTCTTTTACTGTTTCCATATCATCAAAATGTTGCCGAATCCCTTTAATCTCCTGATATGTTTCATGTCCTTTTCCGGCTATCAAAATAATATCATTCGGCTGTGCCAATTGGCAAGCTGTCCTTATAGCTTGCTTTCTATCGCTTATGGTCAATGTTTTTTTATAATTTTGAGGTGCTACACCTTGTTCCATTTCAGCAATAATAGCTTCTGGCTTTTCATTTCTAGGATTATCCGAAGTAAAAATTGCTTTATCACTGAGCTCCGATGCAATTCCAGCCATAATAGGCCGCTTGGTTTTATCTCTGTTTCCTCCACAACCTACAACTGTGATCAATTGTTCGTTTTTTGTACGAATAGCATTTATAGTTTTTAGCACATTATCTAAAGCATCTGGAGTATGGGCATAATCTACAATTGCGGTGATGTTAGTTGAAGAAACGATAAATTGGAAACGACCCGAAACACTTTCTAAATCAGATAACAATCGGAGTACTTCTAAACTTTCCATTCCTAGTTCAACGGCAGTACCGTATATAGCCAGTAAGTTATAAGCATTAAAGGTTCCTATCAACTTAACCCAGACTTCGTTTCCATTTATTTTAAGCAACAAGCCCGATAATTGGTTTTCCAGTATTTGTGCTTTATAATCAGCGTAGGTTTTTAAAGCATAAGTGCACTTTTTAGCGGCAGTATTCTGCAACATTACCTGTCCGTTTTTATCGTCTATGTTAGACAATATAAAAGCCGTTTTAGGTAAATGATCGAAAAACGATTTTTTCACATCTCTATATTCTGCAAACGTAGGATGATAATCTAAATGATCGTGTGATAAATTAGTGAATATCCCACCCACAAAATGCAATGCTTCTGTTCTTTTTTGATGAATCCCATGAGAGCTCACTTCCATAAAACAGTATTCAACCTCGTTTTCGACCATCTCTTTTAGAAAATGATTTATCGTAATTGAATCCGGTGTTGTGTGAGTCGCTTTATACTCCACATCATCTACCATTATTTTTACAGTTGAAAGCAAACCAACTTTATAGCCCGCTTTTTTGAACAGTTGACACAACAAAGAGGCAATCGTAGTTTTACCATTTGTACCTGTTATACCAACTAATTTCAACTTTCGCGACGGATCACCAAAATAATTTGCAGCCATAAAAGCTAAGGCTGAATTCGTGTCTTTAACCTGCACATAGGTGATTCCATTTTCGATCGTATCCGGAAAGGTATCGCATATCACTGCGACAGCACCTTGTAAAATTGCTTTTTCTATAAAATCATGCCCATCGGAAATGGAACCACGAATTGCTACAAAAATATCATTAACCTCGATTTTTCTCGAATCGAAATCCATTTTGTTTATGGAGATATCTGTCGAACCTTTCACGGCTTCAATAGCTACTTTGTACAATATGTCTTTTAGTATACTCATGATAATTCCAATAATATCGTTGTGTTTTTTACTAAATTCTGTCCCGCTTCGAGCGATTGTTTTTTAACTTTACCAACTCCTATAACCTTCACTTTCATACCCAAATTTCCTAATAAAGCGACTGCATCCATTCCTGACATTCCCTTTAAATTTGGAATTATTTGTTGCTTCTTTTGATATTTAGTGTAATAAGCCTCGTAATTATTTTCTTGTTTTGGAATTTTCCTGTCCAAGTTTTTAATCTCATTTGTTGATGGCGCATCGGTAAAAATCTTTTGTGCAATTCTTTTAAAAACTGGACCTGCTACATCCGCACCGTAGTAATTATTGAGTGCTGTACTTGGTTTA
Source organism: Flavobacterium omnivorum (assembly GCF_900099915.1). GTDB lineage: Bacteria > Bacteroidota > Bacteroidia > Flavobacteriales > Flavobacteriaceae > Flavobacterium > Flavobacterium omnivorum. The sequence goes on along the minus strand of NZ_FNDB01000025.1, from coordinate 15,974 downwards.
TGCACGACAACTATACACGAATATTTAGGTTCATCAGCAGGAAAATACCCCACAAAAGAAGAGGCATAATATTTTCCAACTCCACCAGCCTTTCCGTAATTCACCGCCGCTGTTCCTGTTTTCCCTGCCATCGAAAAATCCTTAGAATATAATTTCGAAGCAGTTCCTTTCTTTACAACATTTGCTAAAACTGCTTTTAGCTTTGCAATAGTTTGTGGTGAACAAATTCTTGGATTCAAAACTTCTTTTTCATATTTTTTGATGGTTCTGTTCCATTCTTTAATTTCCGAAACAAACTGAGGTTTTACCATTTCACCATCATTGGCAACTGCATTATAAAAAGCCAATGTTTGCATTGGAGTGATAGAAACACCATATCCAAAAGCCATCCATGGAAGGGATATATTAGACCAATGTTTATCACCTGGCTGCGGAATATAAGGTCTTCCTTCTCCTTTGATAGAAAGTCCCAATGGTTTGTTCAATCCGAAATTATTAAGATGATTAACGAATTTTGAAGGATCATCTTTGTACGCATTATAAACCGCCTGAACCAAAACAGTATTTGACGAAAGTTCAAAACCTCTTCCTAATGAAATTTTTCCATAACCACCTTCATGAGAGTCCCGTACTTTTTTTCCTGAATAAACGACAACTCCGCCTTTACTATCATAAACTGTACTGGTATCCGCTTTTTTATCTTCAAAAAGCGCCATTAAATCAGCTAATTTATAGGTAGAACCAGGCTCGTGCGATTCGGCTACTGCATAATTTGTGGTCTCATAATAAGTTCCATCATTAGCTCTTCCCAGATTTGAAATTGCTTTTACATGACCCGTTTTTGTTTCCATAACCACCACACAACCATGATCCGCCTGATATAATTCCAACTGTTTTAACAATGCGTGATGCGCTATATCCTGGACATAAACATCAATTGTGGATATGACATCATACCCATCTTGAGGATCGACTTCATTAATATCCCGAATGGGTTTCCACTGTCCTTTTGCGATTTTTTGTTTTAAAATCTTACCGTCTTTACCATTCAAATATTTTCTAAATGCCCACTCAATTCCTTTTCCATCATATGACTCCCCATTAGAAGTTCGCTCATACCCTACGGTGCGCTCAGCAATTTTTCCTATGGGATGCTCTCGTACTGTTTCTTGTTTAATTATAATTCCTCCTTTATAGGCGCCCAAATTAAACAATGGGAAACCCTTTATTTTAAAATATTGGGTATAACTTAAATTACGAGCAAGTAAGTAATACCTATTTTTATTAGCTCTTGCTTTCCGGAGTTCATTTTCAAAAAAACTAGACGATTTGCCTAATACTGTCGCTAACGAATCCGACAGTGATTTAACATTTTTTTCAAATGATTCCGCTTTGGGAGTAACAGCATCAAAACGTATTTCATAATTAGGAATTGATGTGGCCAATAGACTTCCGTCAGCAGAATAAATATTTCCTTTATTAGCTGGAATCACAAAGTTTCTAACCGTTCGTTCCTTGGCTAACTTTCTGTAATAATCTCCTTCGACCCACTGAATATTTGTTAATTTCACAGCAATAGCAATAGCCATGACAAAAATGCCAAAAGCTACCAGATAAATTCTGTACGATATGTGTTTATCTTCTACTGCCATAATTTTTCTAAAAACCCTTTCGCTTTTTCTGCTTTAACTTTTATTTTTACTGGAGGAACTGTTGATGGAAAAATTTCTTTTTCTATCATTTTCTCTGAAACAGTCGATTCCATTTTTAATTTCATTAATTCTGAGCGTCTATCGACAAATTCTGAGCGCAACTCTTTGGCTTTATTTGTCAATTCTGCGATCTTAAATACTTTTTGTTCAAATCGTTGGGTGTTTGCTATCATTAAAATAGCCAACAGAATTATAAAAACGATAAAACGCCAGTTTTTAACTGCATCCTCATTGACAAGGAACCTTGCTTTTAGTAAACTGTATACTCCGTTTTTCATTTTTTATCATCCCCAACCTCTCTCTAAAGGAGAGAAGATCTGCAATTGGGTTATTTTATTGTTTATATCTTACTTTCCACCTCGGAAGCTTAGAATTACCTCTTTTCAGCTATTCGTAATTTTGCACTTCTCGCTCTATTATTTTCTTTGATCTCGGCGTTATCTGGAACGATTAATTTTCCCACTGTTTTGAACGGAACCGAAAAATTACCAAAAAAGTCGCGCTCTGGTTCTCCTTCAAACATCCCGTTTTTCATAAATCGCTTCACCAATCTGTCTTCTAACGAATGATAGGAGATCACACTTAATCTTCCATTTGAATTTAATATTTCGAGTGATTGTTCTAAAAACTCTTTCAAAACATCCATCTCCTGATTTACTTCTATTCGAATAGCCTGATATATCTGAGCTAATATTTTATTTCTGACTCTCTCTGGTAAAAAACGTGCTAAAACCTCCTTCAATGCATCTGTTGTCTTGATTGGATCTTGTTCTCTAGCCTCTATAATTGTTCTGGCCAAAACGGGTGCGTTTTTCAATTCACCATAATCCAAGAATACTCTTTTTAAATTAGCCTCATCATATTCATTGACCACTCTATACGCATTCAAATCATTTTTCTGACTCATCCGCATGTCTAGATCGGCATCAAAGCGAGTAGAAAAACCCCGTTCTGCAACATCAAATTGATGGGAAGAAACCCCTAAATCTGCCAAAATTCCATCCACACTCTTTACTCCATAAAAACGTAAAAAGCGTTTTATAAATCTAAAATTTTCATTGATCAACGTAAATCTTTCATCAGCGAGAGCATTGGCTAAAGCATCTTCATCCTGATCAAAAGCAAATAATTTTCCATCTGGACCGAGTCTTTTCAAAATCTCTTTTGAATGTCCACCCCCACCAAAAGTCACATCAACATAAATGCCGTCAGGCTTGATATTTAAGCCATCTACTGATGCTTGAAGCAAAACCGGATTATGATATTCCATTGTCGTCGTCATTTATATTTCCCATTACATCTTCGGCTAAATCCGCAAAATCTACATCTTCGCCGCTTATTGATTTTTCATACAAGTCTTTATCCCAAATTTCTACAATATTTACAGCAGAGGAAAAAACTACCTCTTTAGTAATACCGGAGTAAGCCACCAAATCTTTAGGAACCAACAATCGCCCTAAAGCATCAATCTCAACTACTTTGACACCAGCGGTAAACCTGCGAATAAAGTCATTATTTTTCTTTACAAATCGATTGAGTTTGTTGATTTTTTGCATCATTAAATCCCATTCTTTCATAGGATACAACTCTAAACAAGGCTGAAAAACAGAACGCTTCAAAACGAATCCGTTTTGAAGTGAAGTAGCCAACTGCTTTTTTAAGGGCGCTGGCATGAGCAGCCTTCCTTTAGCATCGACTTTACATTCATATGTTCCGACAATTGTATCCAAGAAAAAAGTATTAAATGATATAGAGCAAAAATATAAAAAATATTACCACTATTTACCACTATATACCACTTTGTTAATAAGTTTAACCACTTTAGGACAAAAAACCTTAATTTATGGACTGTCAAAAGATTAGCCTTCCTTTGTCGTATTTGTAAGAAACATAATGTTATAAAAAATAGACCTTAAAAACACAAAGAATTATCGTTTTTAAATACTATCAGGGCCACTTAAAAAGAGTAAAATAAAGACTGAAAATTGAAAAAAAAGTATAAATTAGTAGAGCCATCTCGATAATTTTACAATTAAAAATTGTTGTAAAAATTCATTTTTATTTATTAAATCCTATATTTGTCAAAATTGAAAATCCGGTTTCACAAAAAATGGAAAAACACTATAAAAAAGAAGGTAGATACAGCTATTATGAAGCTGGCGAAGGAACTCCAATTGTGATCTTGCATGGACTTATGGGCGGACTCAGTAATTTTGACGCTGTGGCTAATTACTTTTCCGCAAGAGGATACAAAATAATCATTCCAGATTTACCCATATACACGCAAAATATTTTGAAAACAAATGTAAAAAGTTTTGCAAAATACGTCAAGGATTTCATCACGTTCAAAGGTTTAGAGCGCGTAATCCTTTTAGGAAACTCCTTGGGTGGCCACATTGCATTATACCACACTAAAATGTATCCTGAAAAAGTAGCCGGACTTGTAATAACCGGTAGTTCTGGACTTTACGAAAGCGCTATGGGAGACAGTTATCCTAAAAGAGGAGACTACGAGTACATTAAGAAAAAAGCTGAGGATGTATTTTACGACCCCAAAGTAGCTACTAAAGAGCTTATTGATGAAGTATATGAATCTGTAAATGATCGTATAAAACTGATAAAAACATTGACGATTGCCAAAAGCGCTATTCGTCATAATATGGCTAAAGATTTACCAAAAATGCATGTTCAAACTTGCATTATCTGGGGGAAAAACGACAAAGTTACCCCGCCAGATGTTGCAGAAGAATTTCATAAATTATTACCTAATTCGGCTTTGTATTGGATTGACAAATGCGGTCATGCCGCCATGATGGAGCATCCCGACGAATTTAATCGCTTGTTAGAAGATTGGTTAACCCATACTCATTTAGCCGTACACTAAACATAGAAGGAGAATTTTATACCCTGAAAAAATGAAAATTAATACCGCCGAATTTGTTATCAGCAACTCCGATGTAAGCAAGTGTCCAAAAGACTTTTTGCCGGAATATGCTTTTATAGGCCGATCAAATGTTGGAAAATCTTCTTTGATCAACATGATAACAAATCAGAAAAAATTAGCAAAAACTTCTGGAAGACCGGGAAAAACTCAATTGATTAATCATTTTTTGATTAATAACAATTGGTTTCTAGTGGATTTACCAGGTTATGGTTATGCTAAAGTTTCTAAAAAAACGAAATCCATTTTTCAAGAATTTATCACGGATTATTTTGAAACGAGAGAGCAATTAGTTTGTGCTTTTGTGTTAATAGACATCCGTCATGAAGCACAAACGATAGACATCGAATTTATGTCGTACATGGGGGAAAGCGAAATTCCTTTTTGTATTGTTTTTACCAAAGCAGATAAAATCAGTAAAGTAAAAATTGATTCTCATGTTGCGGCTTACAAAAAGAAAATGTTTGCTAACAACTGGGCCGAAATGCCACATTATTTTGTAACCTCAGCTACAGAATCTACTGGCAAGGAAGCATTATTGAGTTATATAGACGAAGTAAATCAAGAAGTATTCAAAAACAATGCTCAGTTTTAAAAACACGCTAGTTTTCATATCATAAAAAAAATCCCAAAACTTAATTTAGTTTTGGGATTTTGCTTTAGTAGAACTTCAACTCCATTACTAAAATTCGACTCCGTATTTTGACATCTTTCCGGACTATTTTTTGACCGTAGTGAAAATTTAAAGGCACATAAAATCAACTAATTCCTAACCCAGATCGAATTTACCTTCTAAATAATATCACCGAAGCGTACTACCTTACTGCTTTTTTAAGTCCAATTTCTCAGCAAAATAATCACAGAAATCTTTCATTGTATCTGCCATCTTTTCATCATCTGTGGCCCGTTTAAATGTTTCAGACATCGCTACTAAAGTCTGGTGAAAGAAAATTTTCATTTCATCGACTGGCATATCTTTCGTCCATAAATCAATCCGCATACTTTCTTTTGCTTTGCTATCCCAAACGGACAACATAATTGCTTTTGCCTCCTCTAACTCGACTCCTCCATCTTTTGCAGACCACATTAGTTTTTCTGGAACACGGTTTTCGTCTAATTCGACTAGAAACTTAATTTCTGATGTATTTTTATTTGACATTATTTCTTGGGTTTGTATTTTGATTTAATAAAAATTTCTTTCGCATTTGTTTTCAACAAATCCGCAATAGGCAGTTCATTATTTTTTGCATAAGAGCGTACGATTTGCCAACCTAACCATGCTCCGACTTGTCCTGGTGAATCATTATCAATTTCTAAATAAAATTTAGAAAATGGTGCCGGATTTATAAATCTAGGAACCAATTTTTGATCACTACTATAAAGCATTTCTTTTTCAATAAAATAACGCCACATATAACTTTCATTTTCCTGACACCATACTATTTGTTCAGAAGTATATCCCATTTTTTCCGCATCTGAATAATTAGGCAATAGCAAATCTTTTAAATACAATTGCTTTCCGTGATAAATCATCTGACTTAATAAATCTTTATCTATTATTGGCGCAATTTTACGGCCAGCAAAACTTGAAACCACATCTGGTGCAATCTGCCTTTGCTCAAAATTTTGTTTTAAATAATTTGGAAACTGATAAAACTTATGATCCTTCCCTAAATACAATTCAAGGGATACAATGACCAGACTGTCCGCATAGATAACTTTATTTTTATAATCCATTTCAGAGATTATAGTAATTACTTTGGGCGTTTGGGTTTGTGGAAAGTAGTATTTAATTTGTTTAAAAAGCGTTTCTAATTCATCTTTCACGGGTTCAAAATCAGCATATTTTTTTTGAACTTCAGTATACAATTCTCTCCAAATAGGGTCTTGCATTTTATTTAACCAAACACTATTGTCATTTCCTAAAGGAAAGAAAAACGGAAATTCTTTTTTTACTTTTTCTAAATCCTGTGGTGGTGTTTCAAAAAATATTTTGTCAAAACGTACTACCTTTACTTCCATAGGAATGGCTGCTACGGCACTTTCAACTTTACTTTTCTTATCACAAGACAAAACGAAGAGGCAAAAGACTACAAGAAACAGATATTTTTTCATATATATTAATTAAATTTGTTCCCAAAGCATCCTGGGAGACGAAAGCACAAGACAACTAATTTGCAAATATACATTCCTGCTTTTTAAAACGTAAACTATTATGACTAAAAAAAGTACAATCCAAGTTGAAAAAGTGAATATCCAAATTGTAAACTGGCTGAAAAGTTATGCTGAGAATGCAAAGGTAAATGGATTTGTTATAGGCATATCAGGTGGAGTAGATTCAGCCGTTACCTCAACCTTGTGCGCTCAAACAGGATTGCAGGTTTTATGCGTAGAAATGCCAATACATCAAGCACCAAGTCATGTCACAAGAGGACGAGAACATATTGAACAATTAAAACAACGATTCCCAAATGTTACTAGTATTGAAGCGGACTTAACCCGTGTTTTTGACACCTTCCAATCAGCAGTTCCTGGCGATTCAAATGACGCAAAAGTATCCTTAGCATTAGCAAATACTCGCGCACGACTACGAATGACGACTTTGTATTACTTTGCTGGAATTCATGGCTTATTAGTTGCTGGAACTGGTAATAAAGTAGAAGATTTTGGAGTTGGTTTCTATACAAAATATGGAGATGGTGGAGTGGATTTGAGTCCAATTGCCGATTTAATGAAATCCGAAGTCTATTTATTAGGCCGTTTTTTAAAAATACCAGCATCTATATTAAAAGCCTCACCTACAGATGGCCTTTTTGGTGATGATAGGACAGATGAAGATCAATTAGGAGCTAGTTATGATGAGCTGGAATGGGCGATGACGCAGGATGAAGCTAAAAAAAATAAGGATGACTTTTCAGGAAGAAAAAAAATTGTTTTCGAGATTTACAAACGATTAAACACCATTAACCAACATAAAATGACACCAATTCCGGTTTGTTTTGTGATAAAAGATTAAAGAAATCATATTTTATATTGATTTACAATTAATTACAGAATTTATTTATTAATTTTACAGTTCCAATTACAAATAAAAACAATTCTAAAAATTAAAAATTATGATTAAAGTATGTATAGCCGATAATTTCCCTGTTGTGCATTTTGGAGTAAAATCTTACTTTAAAGATAATGCGGACATCTCAATAGTTGCCAATGTAGGCAATTTCTTGATGGTGAGGGATATACTTCAAACAAAAGACATTGATGTATTAGTATTAGATTTGGAGCTGGAAGGTCTTTCCAGTATTTTTGAGGTTAAAGCGGTCTTGAAAAATTTTCCAAAAACAAAAATTATTATCTTCAGTGGTCTTTCTGAACAAATTTATGCGCCAAATGCCATAAAAGCCGGAGTATCTGGTTTTGTGCATAAATCAGAAAAGTTAGAAACTTTAGGTATTTCTATCATTAAAGTCTACCAAGGTAAGATCATAATGAACGAAACCGTGAAGAAAAACTTAGCGTTGATTGCTAAACAAAGTAAGAGTGAGCGTTTGTATCGCAAGCTATCCAATCGAGAAGTAGAAGTATTACGTTATTTAAGTGGGGGGAAAAAGAATCATGAAATTGCTGAAATTTTAGGACTCAACGAAAAAACTATTAGTACGTACAAATTGCGATTGCTTACAAAACTAAACGTTACTAATTTAGTAGATTTAGTAGAAAAAGCAAAAAAATTAGAGATTGTTTAGCACTCGCTAAAGAAAGCTCTTCCTGTTTTTTTTTCAAAAAAAAAGATTACAAATTATGAAAAGCGCCGTACCATCCGAATTTGATTCTGATGCTACAGCGCTTTTTTATTCTTGACGCTTGATGAAAACTTGAAATTTTGTATTTTTAATGGTAACGCACTACGACTCGTCCTAATTTTCTTGAAAACTTTCCTCTAAGTTCGATATAATTCATTACCATGGTTAGGGACTCCATATTATCAGAATCTGGTTCATTTGACACTGCATTTTTTAAATCTTCGATGATCTCACTGAGTAAGAACCATCTGAGAGTAAACAACGTGTCCGAAATACTCTGGTTTAAGGTTTCGTCTTTGGTTTTTGGAAAAATATTCTGGCCAATCCAGTCGTGTAATACATATTTCTCATCCTCCATCATAATACTTGTTACCTCTTGAGGAACACCCGCCTGCAAATGGTTTATGTATTTTTCCACACCAGAATCTTCGTTTTGAAGGTAATAATTAATTAAATCTCCATAAATTTCTCTGAATATTGGACTTGCAAACTCTACTTCATCTTCTTGTAAACTTAAATATATTTTTTGGAAAATCTTTAATTCTTTCATCTCAGAAACTTCAATGATTTCCCCTTCTTCATTGGCCTTCATCAATACTTCTTCGAAATTTTCCGTCTTATTTCCGTATAACAAAAGAACTTTGATAATCTCTCGCTCAAATAAATAAAGAGAATCCACTTTATCCGTTGGATTTGTACTTTCATTTTTCACAAAGTCAAAAGCCTTTTGAACTTGTTTTTGCTTTTTGTCTACTTCATTCACCTCTTTTAGGACTAATTGTGCCAAAGTACTTTGCAAAACTTGTTCTGAAATATCCATTATTCTAGAACACTCCTGGATGTAAATTTCTCTCTGAATTCGATCAGGAATTTTTGAAATACTCACAACCATATCCCGAATCAAATCAGCTTTTTTGATAGGGTCATTTTTAGCTTCATTCATCAAAAGCGATGCTTTGAACTGGATAAAATCTTTAGCGTTATGCTCTAGATATAAAATTAAATCCTCATAAGATGTTTTCTTGGCAAAACTATCTGGATCTTCTCCGTCTGGAAAAGTACACACTTTCACATTCATGCCCTCTTCTAGAATCAAATCGATTCCACGGATGGAAGCGCGCAATCCTGCTGCATCACCATCAAAAAGCACGGTTATATTCTTTGTCAAACGGTTTACTAATCGGATTTGATCTGGAGTCAATGCGGTACCAGAAGACGCAACGACATTTTCAATTCCCGCTTGATTAAACTGAATTACATCTGTATATCCTTCTACTAAATAACAATTATTCAGTTTAGCAATAGATTGTTTGGCTTGATAAATTCCGTAAAGCACTTTACTTTTGTGGTAAATATCACTTTCAGGCGAATTTAAATATTTTGCTGCTTTTTTATCGTTGGTAAGAATCCGTCCTCCAAAACCCAGCACTCTTCCTGACATACTTTGGATAGGAAACATAACGCGCCCTTTGAAACGATCAAACGGTCTATCTTCTCTGGGGATTGTCAACCCTGTACTTTCCAAAAATTCTAATTGATAGCCTTTACCAAGCGCTTCTTTTGTAAAAGCATCCCACGCTTCGGGTGAATAACCTAAACTAAATTTCTTTATTGTTTCATTGGTAAACCCTCGTTCTTTAAAATAGGAATACCCAATCGCCTTTCCTTCTTCGGAGTTTAAAAGGGTAGTATGGAAGTAAGTTTTTGCAAATTCCGAGACCAGATACATACTTTCCCGTACATCAGTATTGGCTTTCTCTTCATCGGTTTGCTCCGTTTCTTCAATTTCAATATTATACTTTTTGGCTAAATAGCGAATCGCTTCCGGATAAGTAAACTTTTCGTGTTCCATCAAGAAAGCCACAGAGTTACCCCCTTTTCCTGAGCTGAAATCCTTCCAAATTCCTTTGGCGGGTGAAACCATAAACGATGGAGAGCGCTCTTCAGAGAAAGGACTAAGCCCTTTGAAGTTAGATCCTGCTCGTTTTAAATTTACGAAATCACCAATAACCTCCTCTACTCGAGCAGTTTCGAAAACAGTATCTATAGTAGCTTTTGAAATCAATTTTATTTGGGGTCAAAGTTATACAGGGTCAAAGTTACAAAGTTTAGTTTGACTAATTATCAGAAGTATCAATAAAGTCAATCGTAATAAAAAGAACTCAACCATCCCATTCGATCATCAAAAAACCAGATTTCATCCTTAATAAATAATAAAACATCTTTTTCTTGCAAAAGAATTTATCTAAAAGAGTTCTTTAATTTTTTACAAACTTTTATTTATGGCAAAATAAGTGTTATTTTGTATTAGATAGCCCCATTCAAACATTGCAATTTGTTGCCACATAATTAATTACTTAAAAAAAACCTATGCCTTTATTACAGAATAAAAAAAAAAGGAAATTATTTGATACCATAGATTTTCAGCAAGAATTCAACAGTATTCTTTTATTTATATCAGAAATATGTGAAGTCCCTTGTGTCTTAATAACATTAATAGAGTTAACTGGCTTAACTGTAAAAGCAAAAATAGGCTTAGATCTTATGTCTTTATCACCCAATATATTAGCATTTAATGAGACTATTATTCAGCAAAATAAAATTAAAATCGTTTCAGATTTTAATAATGATGTTTGTAATCAATCCGAAAACTTAGTACATTTTTTCGCTGGATTTCCAATCTGTCTTAATGAAAATCTAGTTATCGGAAGTATTTGTATTATAAATACTAAGCCGAAAAAGCTATCCTCGATACAGTTAAAATATTTAGATTATGCGGTACAACAAATTCAATCTTTATTGCAATTACATATTGAAAATAAGGAATTACAAGAAAGAATCAAACAGCAAGAAAATCAATTTCAACTGTTTATCGATAATGCAAAAGAAATTGTCTACGAGATCAATTTAGAAAGCGTATTTAGTTATGTTTCAAACAATTGGACTAAATATCTAGGTTATGATATTAAAGAGGTTTTAGGCAAAAGCATCGCTTCCTTTGTACACCCTGAAGATTTAGAAAATTCTATTAATTTTTTAGATAAAGTAATTAAAACCGGAAAAAATGAAGGGGAATTAATCTATAGAATTCGGCATAAAGAAGGGCACTATGTTTGGCATGAAACACGTTTAAAATTATCACAAAAAAAAGGATCATCATTTTTTATAGGAAATTGTAGGGATATTACTGAAGATATTGAGGTCAAACAGAAGTTACTGCAACAAAAAGATTTCTATGAAACCATATTAAATAATTTACCAACTGATGTTGTAGTATTTGACTCTAATCACAAATACATCTATGTAAATCCAGTAGCAATTAAGAATAAAGAGTTGCGCACATTTATAATTGGGAAAGACGATTTTGAATATGCACAACATATGCAGCGAGATCCCTCCTTTGCTAATAGTCGTCGAGAACGATTTCTAGCTGCACTTCACACTAAAGAGGTCATTGTTTGGGAAGAAATACTAAATACGGCCACTGATGGTAAAACCTATCATAATAGGAAAATGACTCCAGTATTTAATGGAGACGGAAGTTTTAAAATGATGATTGGTTTTAGTGTAAACATCACAGAAAGCAAAAAAATACAAGAGGAAATACTCCAAAGTAGAGCGTTGGTTCAAAATATTTTAAGTAATACCGCCGTAGGAATTTTGGTTCAAGGACCCAACTCGGAAATTTTAGAAAATAATTTAGCAGCTAGCGAGATGCTTGGTCTTACCCAAGATCAATTATTAGGAAAAACCTCCTTTGATGAGTTTTGGCATGTAATTAACGAAAACGGCACCAACTTTGAGCCTGAAGACCATCCTGTACCGCAATGTATAAAGTTGTTAAAACCAATCAATAATATAGTAATGGGAGTTCATCGACCAACCAAAAAAGATTTGGTTTGGTTGTTGGTTGATGCCATACCTATTTTTAACAATAATCAGGAATTACTTTATGTAATTTGTTCCTTCAACAATATTACACACCAAAAAAAGACCGAAGAAGCGTTGAAAATTAGCAACGAGCGTTTTACTTATGCTACCAAAGCAACATCTGATGTGATTTGGGATTGGGAAATAGGATCTGAAAATTTTATAATTGGAGAAAATTACACCAAGCTTTTTGGTCATAAAATAAATAATGAACATAATTTTTTAAAAGTGACGGATTTTGATAACCTGATTCATCCTGATGACTTAGAAAGAGTTCTTAAAAACGTAAAAGCAACACTTGAAAGTAAAGCAACAACTTGGTATGATGAATTTCGCTATTTAAAATCTGACGGTAGTTACGCTTACTTATTAGACACTGCGTATATAATCCGTGACAAATCCAACAAAGCGATTCGTATGATTGGAGCCCAAACGGATATCACTACTAAGAAAAAAGTTAGTGAAGAATTACGGATCAGTGAAGAAAAATTTAAAGGGGCATTTGAACATTCTGCTGTAGGAATGGCAATCATAGATCTCGATGGTTTTTGGATAGAAACAAATAAAAGATCTTGGGAAATATTAGGCTATACTAGGGAAGAGTTTAAAAAATTAACTTGTGCCATGATGACCTATCCAGATGATATAGAAGCAGATGTAATTAATAAAAAAAGATTGACTTTAGGTTTAGCGCCAAATTTCAGTGTAGAAAAAAGACACATACATAAAAACAAATCGATAGTTTGGGTTCATTTGTCCGTATCGGTGGTAAGGGATAACGAAGGAAGGCTTTTGTATTTTATACCTCAAATTATAGATATTACTGAAAGAAAGAAAATTGAAAATGAGAATAGATTATTAGCTGAAGAAAACAACAGAAATAAAATTGTTCAATTAAACGAAGCCCGAAACATGTATCGTCTTCTTGCAGATAATACGGCCGACTTGGTTTGTTTGCATAATTTAGACACTTCTTTCATATATGTTTCACCCTCAATACAAAAGCTCTTAGATTACACTCCTGAAGAATTGTTAGGCAAATCACCCCTCGATTTAGCCCATCCAGAAGACCTACCGTACCTTGAGTCTAGTTTTAATGATTTTATTTCTAAAAAAGTAGATGATAATACAATTGCTAGGTTTAAAGCAAGAAACGGAAATTATATTTGGCTTGAAACAAAAGCAAGTTTGATCGAAAAAGAGGGAGAAATAACTGGTTTTCAATCAAGTTCTCGAGATATAACAATACGAAAAAAAGAAGAAGAAGCAATTGACAAAGCGCTTGTAAAAGAAAGAGAATTAAATGAATTACGCACCAATTTAGTCTCCACTATTTCACATGAATTCAGGACGCCAATGACTACAATTAGAACTAGCGCAGAATTAATCTCTATGTATTTAGAAAATCAAAATCTACAAAACGGAAATCGATTACAAAAACGAGTTGAGATTATCACAGAGGAAATCGATCGAATCGTTGAGCTGATGAATGCTGTATTAACCATTTCTAAAGAAGATTCCGGAAAGACTAATTTCAAACCTACATTATTTGATTTGAAAGAGTTTTGCCTTGAAATAATTGACAGTTACTATCTCGATAAAATAAATCTCGCAAAGCTTAAGACAAATTTTAATGGCTCAACTTTCACCGTTAATGCAGATACTAAGCTAATGGAATATAGTATTTTTAATATTTTAAATAATGCTTTTAAATATTCTGAAAATTATGAAGAGGTAATCCTTAATCTTTCTTCAACGAGTGATACAATTATCCTAGAAATTATTGATTTTGGTATAGGCATTCCTAAAGAAGACCAACACAAATTATTCAACACTTTTTTCAGAGCAAGTAATACCGATGGTATTCAAGGAACCGGTTTAGGATTGTATATCGCTAAAACATTCACCGAAAAAAATTCAGGAACAATTACACTAGAAAGCGATTTAGGTAAAGGCACAACAGTAACGCTGAAATTCCCTTTAAACAAATAATTAAAAACGATGGCTAAAATATTAATTATTGACGATGAAAAAAGTTTAAGAGAAACTATCTGTGAATTACTTTCTTACTCAGGTTATGATGTACGTGATGCTCAAGACGGAATGGAAGGGTTAGAAAAAGTCAGGCAATTTATCCCTGATCTTATCCTCTGTGACATCATGATGCCTATTCTTGACGGATATGGTTTCATGGAAAAGCACAATATTTCTGATTACTCTAATATCCCAGTGATATTTCTTACCGCCAGAATAGAAATTAAAGATCAAAAAAAAGATGTTGCTTTAGGAATTAAAGCATATTTAAAAAAGCCATTTATTTTTAAAGAACTAAAAAGCACCATTGAATCAGAATTAGCCAACAGGTCAAAATCAAACAGATAATTAATAATTTTTTATTCTCACTTGCGACTATGCAATGTGCTGTTTAAAATTCTGGTTATCAAATTCAAACTCCTGTTTAAATTTAGTTGTTAGTATGGTAGAAGCTGGATATTTAGAAAGAAATATTCTTGCAAAGTAGAGCTCTTTTTTACTGACGATTATTTCGTTAAAATCATAATTATTCTTATTAATCAGTAATCTATAAGAATAATTCTTTACGCAACTCAATACATAAATTAAAATTAGTGCTAAAATTAAAGATTCGAATGTAGCACTTAAATATAAAGGTTGTAAAATTATTACATAAAATAAAACCGAAAATACGAATACCATAATATTGGCTGTAAAATCTCTTTTTTTTATTAATCTACAATTTGAAATTTGATTTAAGTTTATTACGGCGTCACAATTTTTAAAGGTTACTTTGGACTCTGAAACTACAAAAAAAGAATTTTGATCTAAAATCTTTTCGCTTTTCGTTGTATTTGTGCAAATTGTACTCATATAGCTATAATTGAATTAATTGTACCGAATTTTACCAAAACAGCCTACCCTACTAAATTGTAATTTAATTCTACTAATAAAAAACTAAGTAAGCTGCTTGGCATTAAGATCCCAAAATCTCGTGTAAAAATAGATTGTCAAATTGTATCAAGCTCATTATTAACTAATAGCTTAAAAAAAAGTACTAATAATTTATATCCCAAAAAAAAGTAAAATCTCCTACATAATAGTATTTACGAAAATACATGATACACTAGTTAAATAGAAATTCCTACAATAAAGACAACGGTAATTAATGTGATGCCAATAACAAATAGACCTAACATAACTATGTTATTTTCTCTTACTGTTTCCTTACTAACAACAAATAATTCGTCTAAGTGATCCCAATCGGATAGAGATGGTCTTATTTTTGTCTTGTCCTGAATAACCGATACAGATTATTAGATAAAAATATTTAATTAAACACTTGCAAAAACGTTTTTGCAAGTGTTTTTTGTTTTATATGTCCTCATTTTAATTTGACTTTGTATATGCATTTTGTTTGGAGTCAGCATGAAATTAGAATAATGAGGTCTTAATTCATTGTATATACTGATTGATTCTTTTACAATTTGTTTCATGATTTTTAAATCTAGGTTGTATTTATCAATCATGAATTCCTGTTTTAATATTCCATTTATTCTTTCTGCTACTGCATTT
>NZ_FNDB01000002.1:39909-387098 GCF_900099915.1 Flavobacterium omnivorum | reverse complement strand
GAAAAATTAAATAACCGTCCGAGAAAAAGATTTAATTTTGAAACACCAAATTATATGTTTAACCAAAAAGTTGCATTAGTAACTTGAATTCAGCTTAAAATAAGTTTCATAGTCTTAAAAAATATAGCTTTTTTACTTGTTTTGTTTGCTCAACTTTGTGGGCACGGATTGCAAATCCGCGATAGGAAAATACATTTTTAGCATAAGTATAGTTTGAAAATAGAGCGAAAAGTATGTTGTTTATTACAATCAAAAGTAAATAAGATTCCAGGAACAAGCGTCCCTTTATTGCTAATTTTAAACAGTTAATTTTTACAGTAGTATTGCTATTGGTGCCGAAAAAATTAAGGGCAATTTATAAACTGATTTTTAGTAGTTTTACCTTGATAAAGAAACGACAATGATACAAAAACTTAAATACAAGATTAAAAAAATATTTATCCATCAATTAAAAGATTTAGGAACATTTTTAGGTGCTGTTTATGCGTTGGTTATTGGCTCTGCCTTGATGGTTTTAGAGTACACTATAGATTTTGCAATCTATTTTAAAATTAATATATTCGACACCTACTCTCGTTTGATCACAGTCTCTAACGTTTTGATTTCGATTCTAATTGGAATTTCGCTCACTACCTTTTCAGTGATTTTTGTCGTCATGCAATTAGCATCGTCACAATTTTCACCTCGAATTTTGAGGCATTTCTTAATTACGGATTTTAAAATGCAAAAATTCATTGGGTTGTTTGTGGGAACCATATCATTGTGCATTTTGCCCCAATTGGCCTCAGTGTTTTTTTATCAAAGACCTTTTTTATTAACCCTTTTTGTGGGTTCTCTTTTTGCTTTTTATGGTTTGGCTTGGTCCTATCCTAAGATGATTACCTATTTAAGTGTCAATATGAATGTTTCTAGCATTACCAATCGAATTAAAATAGACATGATGGAGGAGATTGCTAATTTGTATCCCGAAAACTGGACTGTTGGAAAAAATTTACTGTATAAGCGTGCGATCATACATCCTGATAAATTTAAAATTCAAATCCTCAGCCCTTTTGAAACCGGCTATTTGGACAGTGTGAATTATAAAAAATTGGAAAAATTATCGGAATTTATCTTGAAGTCTGATGTTGGGTCACTTTTTGAGAATGCCTATCAGAAACCCGTTGTAGGAGAGTTTATCATGAAAGACACTACTACACTTTTGGCCTTAGTTTTTAGTGAGGAAATCAAACCTAGTGAAATCAATATTTTGAAACAGGAAGTGAGTATTATAGTAAAAGATACTTTTAAGGTGGGCCAATTTAGGAGTCATACGCAGGATATTAATTTTGGCGTTAGAAAACTAGTTGACATTGCAATAAAAGCCATTTCACCTGCAGTGAATGACCCTACTACTTGCTTGAATTGTATTGATCAAATTGGCGAAATTGCTAAAGAATTAGCCGTAAAAGAATTTCCTTCAGCAGATTCGAGAACATTAGGTTCAAAAAAAATTCAAATCAACGAATTTAATTTTGAGGAGTTTATAGACTTTTGTTATGATCAAATTTTTCAGTGGGGAAAACAAGATCCAATTGTGGTAAAGCGAATCATTCGATCCATAAGAATTATACTGCCCTTGGTAAACAATCCGTTTAATTTGAAGATTTTAATCCAGCAAGTAGAGGAAATGGATTTGCTTGAAATTTATAATTTGTCCAATTATAAAAATGGAAATCTTAAAATATCAAAAGAAAAACTAATTTCAATTGAGATGGAATTGGCTAATTTTAGACAAAAAGCGTTGCGGCAAATCAAAGTATTGGAGCTAAAAGGAATATTAGACCATTATGAGACGAATCATTACTCTACTAATTTGGTAATTATAGGTGCAGAAAAGGAAGCAATAAAATACCTTAGAAATTTTAAGCCGGTCAATTAACGCCTGCTTAATTGAAAACATAGACTTATCCTTTATAATGATTTGTAAATCAGAAAAATTGCGCTTTATGCAAGTCGCTGCACTGAACAATAAGTTGCAATTCCGAACGGTATCCTAAAAACAGTATTAAAACAGGAAGTTGCTGTATTTAGTGAAATTACCGTGTGATTTGTGGCGTACTTGTTTCCAGCTCCACTATTATTTCATTTTTTCGATTAAAAACTTCATAAGGCGCATTGTATCCTAAAAAATAAAAGCGGTTCGTGTGCTTTATATTTTCGGTTTTCAAGGCAGCAATTAATTTTTGCTTGAACTTAGCAATTTTTTCATCGTCAGCCCAACCGCTGAAGGGTATAGCAGCAACGGTTTTTGCAGGTTCCTGCCGAAATGTAATCTCGGATTGATTGGGTTTTGGCAATGTTTCTTTTTTAAATTTCTTTGGAACCATGAACATCATTGTCATGGAATCGTCTAAAGACATGCTTACTGGCGAGGTCATCGCTATTTTTTCATTTTTTTCGTTTCCACCAAAAATATAGCCCGCCAAAATTGAAAAACCTTTACTAGACGATTCCTTGTATTTGTTTCCCGTGAGTTGCACTGATGTAAACAAAGTTGCTGGGTAGGTACGTATTTCAAAAGTATTGTATTTTTTAGTGACCGTGTATGGATACGTTTCAATATTTTTTTGGCTGTTCATCGCAAAAAGCTGTATGCCAATAAAGAGTATTAAGAGGATGCCGAGAATGATGTAAAGTGTTTTCATTTTTTTGAATATAGCATCTAAGGTACGCTATA
The DNA here is from genome assembly GCF_900099915.1 of Flavobacterium omnivorum. Taxonomy (GTDB): domain Bacteria; phylum Bacteroidota; class Bacteroidia; order Flavobacteriales; family Flavobacteriaceae; genus Flavobacterium; species Flavobacterium omnivorum. The sequence continues at coordinate 384,379 of NZ_FNDB01000002.1, read as the reverse complement.
AAAAGGGGTATTTGTAAAAAAAAGGAGCTATAAATAATTAAAGGCACTGCCCTACATGAGTTCAGGGCATAAGGGACTATTGTTAAGCAGGTGATTAGAATATCGCATTCCTTTGTGAAGGTTTTTTCAAATAGTAGAAATCCACTGCAACTGGTCAACGAGTTGTAATACCTTTTTATTTTAGGCCAAATGGTTTGTTTGGCAATTCCTTTTGCCATTCATTTCCATATTTTCTAGTTAAATAATCTGAAATTATTTGATTGTTTTCAGTTGCTTTTTTAAACGACATGGGATCCATGGTGCAGTTCTCCTTTTGTAGACCAATACCGTACTTTCCTTTAAAATCGATGAATTCTTTAGGTATTTTGTTGTCTAGTCCGTGTGTGATGAAGTTTACTTTTCCCATAGCAATGCGCTGTGCTATTTGTTGATCTGTCAAATCTGTTTCTAAATTCATGGAAAAAGAGAACGTGTTGGTGTTAAAAGTCGATTCTGCTCTTGATACCAATCGAATGGTTATGGTGTTATTTTTATGGGTAATTACCGAAGGATAATACGTGTAGGCTGTAAAATCATTTGTTGCGAAACGGAACTGATATTTGCCTTTACCAGGCAAGGTTATTTTGAAACTTTTAGTGTCATTTATTACAATTCGCTCTTTAGTTTCAGTTATGAAAAATTCGCCAGAGTTTAATTCTTTACCTGTCAAATTTTCAAAAACTATTTCGGCTATTATTTCTTTTTCATTCGCTTTAGAAATTGTGAATGTCAAAGCTAAAATCAGAGTAAATATTATTTTTTTCATCGGTATTGGTTTTATATTTTTCAGATATTTAATTTCTATTTTTTTATAAAATTCATAAATGCTTAATCCCATTTTTAGATAGTAAAACAGTTTATTGGTTGCTTCAAAATGGTTTATAACTTACACTTGTTATCGCCTTTGCCAGATTTCATTATTAAAATAAATATACCTCGCGATACGGCTTCTGAGTAAGCAAAGCCATTAACACACGATTTTTAAAAATATTCAACAATAAAAAAATAAAATAATGCCCAAATTATTATAAAAAATAGTCCAAGGTATACGTTATTTAAATTTTTATTTAAGTCTTTTTTGATTAGTAGTCGGTATAAAATCCAACCTATAAAAGCGATTACTAAACCTAGTGCCATTACTATTCTTGACATAGTTTATTTGTTTTTAGGATGATTAATTATTGCATATCTGTATTAAAATTGATATTTGTTTACTCTTGAAAATATTCACGAGCGGGACACTCGCGCTAGCTATTGTTCGTAAAACCTCTTATAGTTCTCTAAAAAAAGCAAATCTGCGCAATCGCGGTTTATATTTTATCTACTAACTCTTTTGGTAGTAATTTTTCAAGAAGGACTTTCTGTTTTTTTTCAATAACCAAAAATTTCCAATCTGTTTCACCATCTTTTGAGATTGTATATACTTGCTTTTCCACCAAAATTTCGAAAAAGTCTGTCTCCTTATTATATTTTACATTTTCAGATCCGAAATTTTGTTCAAAAGATAATTGTGTCAAACCTATTCTCATTTTTTTTTCGTCTTCAGTTTCTTCACCTTCGTTTAGAATTTTCATATTCATTTGGTTTGAATAACTTAGTAACGAATAAAATTTTTCTTCAATTTTTTGCGCGTCATCTATTGAAAGAATTTTTGGATTTTTTAATTCAAACTCCATTGAAGGATTGTTGAATGTTTGTTCCATAAGTTTTATCATTTGAGATTTTGGAATAATTTCAAAAAATTCTGGAATTACATAATTCATTGACTTTGCAAAATTCTTATTAACTATCGAATTTAGATATTCAGTAAATTCAATTTCGATAGTTTTTTTATAATCTTGAGCATTTCCAGTGCTACTGATGATTAAAAATAAGAATGAAAAGACAATTTGTTTAATTTTCATAGTTTTTTTTAAATGTTGCGGGTCAAAAATCACGGTTAACATGTATATAATACTGACTTGGTCATACTTTACTTTTTAAACAAATATATAAATAATTATTTACAAAATAGTACTTATTTACTCCTACTGCTAAACGAAGTTATAACCGTAAAATGCTGTAAATAGCCCCGATAGCAGCGGAAATCCTTTGCTGTGGCGGGAGCCAAAAGCAAAGATTATAGCGCATAGCGGGACAAAACGCCTCTTGAAAACCTATCATTCTGCTCCATAAAAAAAGCCCACTAGTTTTCACTAGCAGGCTTTGGATGTTATTGTAGGACGGTTAAACGAATAACCAATTAAACGACCAACTATTTAATCAATTCAAAACTTCTTTTCACGAAAGCCGTTAATGCTTCTCCTTTTAATAGGTTTTGTGATAACTTCGCTAAGTCAAGCGCTTGTTTTACCAAACTTTCCTGAGCGTCTTTGTCTTTGTTATTCAAGATGCTTGTTGCCAATTCAGAGTTCGTATTTACCACTAAATTGTACATTTCCGGCATATTTCCCATTCCGAACATTCCACCGCCACCTGACTGACTCATTTCTTTCATTCTACGCATAAATTCCGGTTGCGTTATGATAAATGGTGACGCATTACTATCTAAAGCTTCCAGTTGAACGGAATATGTTTGCTTAGGAACAATAGCTTCTAGAACGGTTTTCAAGTTGGTTTGTTCTTCTTCGGATAATTTAGAAATTGTCGTTTCCTCTTTCTTAATTAAATTATCAATATGGTCTGAATCCACACGTACAAAAGTCATGTTGCTGTTGTCGCCTTCAATTTTTTGAATCAAGTGTGAGATAATAGGAGAGTCTAGCAATAAAACTTCGTATCCTTTGTCTTTTGCGATTTCGATATACGAGTGTTGCGCTTCTTTGTTTCCGGCGTATAAAACCACTAATTTTCCGTCTTTGTCCGTTTGATTAGCAGAAAGATTTTCTTTTAATTCTTCTAAAGTAAAATATTTACCATCAACAGTTGGGTATAAAACAAAAGCGCCTGCTTTTTCGTAGAATTTGTCTTCAGATAACATTCCGTACTCTAAAACGATTTTGATATCGTTCCATTTTTGTTCAAAATCTTCACGGTTCTCTGTGAATAATGATTTTAATTTATCGGCAACTTTACGGGTGATGTAATTCGAGATTTTCTTTACCGCAGCATCAGCTTGCAATCCAGAACGCGAAACGTTCAATGGAATATCCGGAGAATCCACCACACCTTTTAGCATCATCAAGAATTCAGGAACAATTCCTTCTACATTATCCGTTACGTACACTTGATTTTGGTACAGCTGAATTTTGTCTTTCTGAATTTGTAAATCAGATCCTAATTTTGGGAAATACAAAATACCAGTTAAGTTGAACGGATAATCTACATTTAAATGTATGTGGAATAACGGTTCTTCAAACTGCATTGGGTACAATTCATGGTAGAATGTTTTGTAATCCTCCGCTGATAATTCTGTTGGTTGTTTGGTCCAAGCCGGATTTGGGTTGTTGATGATATTGTCTACTTCAACTTCTGTAAACGTTTTGTCTACATCTTCGGCAGCAACTTCTTCACCCTTTTTTTGTTCAATTTTCTCTGTTTTTGTTCCAAATTTAATTGGAATAGGCATGAACTTATTGTACTTGTTCAATAGCCCGGTGATTTTAGAATCTTCTAAAAATTCGAGAGAATCTTCAGCGATATGCAAGATAATTTCAGTTCCACGTGTAGTTTTGTCAGCTGGTTCTAATGTAAATTCCGGGCTTCCATCACAAGTCCAGTGTGCAGCTGGTTCATCTTTAAACGATTTAGTGATGATTTCCACTTTTTCGGCAACCATAAAAGCAGAATAAAATCCAAGACCAAAATGTCCAATAATTCCGGAATCTTTAGCAGAATCTTTGTACTTGTCCAAAAACTCCTCAGCTCCAGAAAACGCCACTTGGTTGATGTATTTTTCTACTTCATCAGCAGTCATTCCCAAACCTTGGTCAATGATGTGTAGTTTTTTGCCTTCCTTATCGATTTTTACCTCGATAATTGGGTTTCCGTATTCTACTTTGGCTTCGCCAATGCTGGTTAAATGCTTTAATTTAAGTGTCGCATCTGTTCCGTTCGAAATTAATTCACGCAAGAAAATTTCGTGGTCGCTGTATAAGAATTTCTTGATTAAGGGAAAGATGTTTTCTACCGAAACATTAATTTTACCTGTTGTCATATTTTGAATTTTTTAGTTTATTTTGATGGTTATAATTCTTTCAAATGTAATACCAATTATAATGGAAGTGACAAATTGTCGCAAGCGTTAATTATGATATAAAATAATTTAATTCTGAAACAAACGTGATTTATAGCTTCGTATATTTGTGTAAGTATTAATTCATTAAATTTAAGAAGATGAAAAAAGTTATTTTATTATGCACATTAGCCGTTCTGATGTTTGCATGTAAGTCAACATCAGCAACAAGCACAAACACCGATAGAAAAACTCAGGTTGCCATGAAAGGAAATTGGGTAATAAGTTCTGTAACGTATCCAGGTTCACAATATGTAAAAGTGAATACTTTTCAAATTGCGGATTCAGAATGTTTCGTAGGAAGTAATTGGAAATTTGTTTCGAATAATAATAAAGGAACTATGGCTTTGACAAAAGCAAATTGTATGGCATTCAGCTCACCAATTACATGGTTTGTCAATAATGATGGGCAGTTTGTCCTTAAAGTTCTTAATGCTGGAGAAAAAGCTAGAAAAGTTAGAGAAGGATATGTTTTATATGTAGCCAATCAAACAGAATCTTCTTTTCAATTGATTGATAAAATTGATGTAGCAGGAAAAATGACTGATGTAGTGTATCAGTTTCAAAAAGTTAATTAATTAAAAGAAAATAGATATGAAAAAGATTTCGATAGTTGCAATAGCAACAATAATGGTTTTGGGTTCAATGTTTACCAGTTGTGAGGCTATAAAAAACACTAACAAAACGCAAAGAGGAGCCGGAATAGGCGCCGTTGCAGGAGCTGTATTAGGAGGTGTTCTAGGAAACAACCTTGGTAAAGGCGGTAATGGTGCAATGGGAGCAGTCCTAGGTGGCGTTGTAGGTGGCGTTGCCGGAGGAGTTATTGGTAACAAAATGGATAAACAAGCAAGAGAAATTGATGCTGTTCTTCCAGGAGCTGAAGTAGTGCGTATTGGAGAAGGAATTAAATTAGTTTTGAATGAAAATGCAGTGCGTTTTGATACGAACAAATCTTCTTTGACTGCTGGTGCAAAAGCAAATTTAGATAAATTAGTTCCCGTTTTCGCGGAATATCCAGATACTGATATTACAATTTATGGTTACACAGATAGTACTGGTCCAGCAGATTATAACTTAAAACTTTCAGGAGAAAGAGCAGCCTCAGTTAGAAATTATTTAGCTAGCAAAGGGGTTTCTTCTAGAAGATTTCAAGTTACTGGTTTAGGAATTGCTGATCCAATTGCTTCAAATGAAACGGTGGATGGTAGAAGCCAAAACCGTCGTGTTGAATTTGCTATTACTGCAAATGAAAAAATGATTAAAGATGCAGAAGCTGAAGTGAAAAACTAAGCAAAAAACGCTTTAAAAACAAGGGCTGTTTCGTTAAGAAGCAGCCCTTTTTTGTACATAAATTTGAATTAAACATCGTAAATTTGCAGCTTTAAATAAAGAGGATGCTAGAGATAAAAGACATATCGTTTACTTACAGCGACAAGCCAGTCATTGAAAATATTAGTTTCACCATTGCCAAAGGGGAAAATACCGCTATTATTGGTGAAAGTGGCTGCGGTAAAAGCACGTTGCTAAAACTGATTTATGGGTTGTATAATTTAGACAGCGGTGCAATAACCTATAATGAAAAACCCATTTTGGGTCCCAAATACAATCTGGTACCGGGAGAAGATTACATTAAATATTTAGCGCAGGATTTCGATTTGATGCCGTACATAACCGTTGAAGAAAATGTGGGGAAGTTCTTGTCGAATATGTATCCGGAACAAAAGAAAGCCCGTATTCAAGAATTGTTGGAAATGGTCGAAATGACCGCTTTCGCCAAAGTAAAAGCGAAATTCCTAAGTGGCGGACAGCAACAACGAGTCGCCTTGGCAAGAGTTTTGGCTTTGGAACCCGAAATTATTTTGCTCGATGAACCTTTTAGCCAAATTGATTCTTTTAGAAAGAATTCCTTGCGTCGCAATTTATTTAAATACTTGAAAGACAAAGGCATTACTTGTATTATTGCCACGCATGACAGCACCGATGCGTTGTCTTTTTCTGATGAAACCATTGTGATTCAAAACGGGAAAATAGTGGCAAAAGGAGATTCTAAATCCTTGTATGAAAACCCGGCTAATAAATACATTGCGTCTCTTTTTGGAGAAGTAAACGAATTGAAATTATCGCAGTTAATAGACTTGGAGGACGATGAAGATGTAGCGCTTTTATTGTATCCGCATCAATTGAAAGTAGTAGATAATGCCATTATGAAAGCAGTCGTAAAGCAGTGTTATTTCAAAGGAAGTCATTATTTAGTCAAAGCCGCTTTTGAAAGAAGAGCGATTTTCTTCGACCATCATTCTGAATTAGAACTCAATCAGGAAGTGTTCTTGATGTTATCTTAAAAATAGAAAACCCCGAAATCAATATGATTTCGGGGTTTTGCCTTTATGTCAAGTTGGAATTAATTCTTTAAATATTTTTCTAAGAATTGATCTTGTTCCCAAAGCAAGTGCAAAATATTCTCTTTGGTTACATATCCGTGTGCTTCTTTTGGAAGGATTACCATTCTTGCCGGAGCTCCTAAACCTTTCAAAGCTTGAAAATAACGTTCGGTTTGCAACGTGAACGTTCCCGGATTATTATCAGCTTCACCATGTACTAAAAGCATTGGCGTTTTCATTTTGTCCGCATTCATGAATGGTGACATTATATTGTATACTTCAGGAGTTTCCCAGTAATTGCGCTGTTCACTTTGGAAACCAAACGGAGTCAACGTTCTATTATAAGCTCCACTTCTAGCAATTCCACAAGCAAAAAGATTGGAGTGTGTTAATAAATTTGCTGTCATAAAAGCACCATACGAGTGACCTCCAACTGCTACTTTTTTTCTGTTGATGTATCCCAAAGCATCTACGGCATTAATTGCAGCCTCTGCATTGTCCACTAATTGCGTAATGAAATTATCATTTGGTTCTGTTGTTCCTTCGCCAATAATTGGGAAAGCAGCGTCATCAAGAACGACATAGCCTTTGGTTACCCAATATACGAACGATCCATAACTTGGAAACGTGAATTCATTTTGGTTTTGTGTGCTTTGTCCTGCTGAATTTTTGTCTTTGTATTCTGCTGGATAAGCCCAAATCAACAATGGCATTTTCTCTTTTTTTACTTTGTCATAACCAACAGGTAGATATAACGTTCCTGATAATTCAACGCCATCTTTACGTTTGTATTTAATCACTTCTTTACTCACATTTTTGATGCTTTCAAAAGGATTTTTGAAGGTTGTAATTGGAGTTAGTTTGTATTTTTGAAAAATGTTTCTCAAGTAATAATTCGGATATTCATTTTTAGATTGAATTTGGACTAAAACCGTTCCTTTTTTGAAGTCTTCAATTTCCAAAATATCCTCTTTTTTATCGGTGTAATTTGAAGTGTACAAACGTTTTGCTTGTGCTGTTTTCAAATTAAATTCACTGATAAAAGGGAATTGACCGTTTTTAGTAAATCCGTCCCCAATAAGATACGCATTGTCATTTTCGATAGCCAAAACATACCTGTTGTATTCGTTTTTTCTGGTTTCAAAATTTCCAGGATCAGAATACACATCCTGAGAATTTCTGTCGAAAATCACTTTTGGAGCCTGACTTGGATTCGATGGATTGATAATATACGTTTTGGTATTACGCGTATCATACCATTCGTCTGAAACAATGGCAACGTTATCATTACCCCAAATCATTCTGTCGTAGCGTTGTGCAGTTTTTACCAATGAAGTTGCTGCGGCATTAAATGGTGCGTTCCAAAGAAAAACTTCATCTCTGAATTCCACTTTGTTTGCAGGGTCACCACCGTCTAAAGCTGCGGCATACACTAATGTTGCTGGTTTGTCCGATCTCCAGCTCATGTTTCTTTTTCCTTTTCGAACAGCCATAAAACCTTTAGGGATAATTTCGGTTAGCGGCACTTCGTTTACTACTTTGACTTCGTTTCCAGCTTTGTCGTAAATTACTGATTTGGATGGAAAACGACTTAATGGAACGATATAGGAAAATGGTTTCTGGATGGTAGTCAGCATTAAAAAATTTCCATCAGGAGAGAAGCTTTCTCCAGCATACATATCAGCTTTTTTGAACAAAGTAGCTGTTCCGTTGAGGTTTACTTTGTACAATTCAGAAGTCATGATGTTCTCAAAATTGATTTCATCATTCTTGTTTTTCAACATGTCCGGATAGGTTCTGTTTTGCGATTTTACACCATCGGCGTTCGAAATTATCGGACCAGTTGGCAAATCTTTTTTGGCATCCAAAAGCGCTGCTCTATTTTTTGGTAACATTTTTACCAAAATAGTTTCGTTGTCATTCATCCAACTGAACGGACTTCCAATATTAGCATTTACCGTGGCTTCTGTTAATTTAGTGGCTTTCGCCGAAGCAACATCAATAACCCAAAGTTCAACACCAGAAGCTGTCGTATGTGAAAATGAGATTTTTTTATCATTCGGTGACCAAGCGATAGTACTGATGCGGGGATTTATTGGTAATCCTATTACTTGTACTTCATTCTTGTCTTTTATTTTACGTAATTTCAGGTTGTTTACATAAGTCACAGAACTGGAAATATTTGTAATTGGATTAATTCGTAATCCACCCAAACGCAGTTCCTCCTGATTTAAATCGTCTAATGATTTATAAGTGTTTCGATAGGTCAAAAGCATGTATTCTTTTTTGGTATCCATGGATACCGAAGGGGCTCTTTCGTAATCCGCTAATTCTAAAATGGATTGGGAGGGTTTCTGGTAATTTAGGTTTTCTTGTGCAAAGGTGGTTAAGCTTAGCCCAAGAAAGAAAAATAATGGAATTTTTAATTTCATAATTTGAATGATTTTAAATTAGAGTTTGTAGTATGTATTATGAGTCTAAAATAATCCAATGTTGTTACATTTGAAAATAATTATCACTTTTTAACTTTTGCATTGATTCTTGTTTGATTAGTACTAATTTTATTTCACATCTATTTAGTCTAATGGAAGCAATAAAATGTGGATGAATGTATAAAACTTGTAAATTGCTAAAAAAGTGGTAATTTGGTCCTCTTATTTTGAGGAAGTTTTAAATTTGCAGTCGGATTTTAATAAAATAACAATACTATGTATCATTCAAAAATAGCAGGATTGGGTTATTATGTACCCGAAAACGTGGTCACTAATGACGATTTATCAAAAATTATTGATACCAATGACGAATGGATTCAGGAGCGAACAGGAATTCAAGAGCGAAGACACATAATAAAAGGAGAAGATACCACGACTTCTATGGGCGTGAAAGCGGCCAAAATAGCAATTGAGCGTTCTGGTGTTGCAAAGGAAGATATTGATTTTGTGGTTTTTGCCACGTTAAGTCCAGATTTTTATTTCCCTGGCCCAGGAGTTTTAGTACAACGTGATTTGGGACTAAGAACCGTTGGCGCATTAGATGTAAGAAATCAATGTTCTGGATTTATTTATGCTTTATCCGTTGCAGACCAGTACATTAAGACTGGAATGTACAAAAACATCTTAGTGATTGGGTCTGAGGTTCATTCCACTGGATTGGATATGACCTCACGCGGTCGTGGCGTTTCGGTAATTTTTGGCGATGGAGCAGGAGCAGCTGTTTTGAGTAGAGAAGAAGATTTGACTAAAGGAATTCTATCTACACATTTACATTCTGAAGGACAACATGCAGAGGAATTAATTGTAAAAGCTCCAGGAATGGGAGGCCGTTGGATTACGGATATTTTGGCTGACAACGATCCAGATGATGAAAGTTATTTTCCATATATGAACGGGCAGTTTGTATTTAAAAATGCAGTAGTTCGTTTCAGTGAAGTAATTAATGAAGGATTGCAAGCGAATAATCTAGAGGTTTCGGATATTGATATGTTGATTCCGCACCAGGCAAATTTGAGAATTTCTCAATTTATCCAGAAGAAATTCAACTTGACAGACGATCAGGTGTATAATAATATTCAGAAATATGGAAATACGACCGCAGCTTCTATTCCAATTGCTTTAACTGAAGCTTGGGAACAAGGCAAAATAAAATCAGGAGATACGGTTGTATTAGCCGCATTTGGAAGTGGTTTTACTTGGGGAAGTGCTATTATTAAATGGTAAAAATAGTTTAAGGAATCGGATGCCGATTCCAATTGTTACTCGATAAAAGTCTAAGCCTGCGCAAATTATTGCGCAGGTTTTTTTATTTAAAGTGGAACCTATATATTTATAGTTCAAAAATGATGCATACAATACTAATTCAACCAAAATGACAAACCGTAGAAATTTTATAAGAACAGCTGCAATTGCCTCTGCGGCGGTGGCGCTAAACGCATTCAAAGGGAAACCAGAGGAAGAAAATGATTTTTCATCTAAAAAAGGAACTAAGCCCATTGTACTTTCTACATGGAATTTTGGAATACAAGCGAATGCCGCTGCTTGGGAAATATTAAAAAACAACGGAAGAGCCTTAGATGCCGTTGAAGCCGGAGTAAAAGTTCCTGAGGGAGATCCAAGCGAACGTAGTGTAGGCTATGGCGGAAGACCGGATCGAGATGGGCGCGTTACAGTTGATGCGTGTATTATGGATGAAAATGCAAATATAGGCTCAGTAGGATGTTTGGAGTTTATAAAACATCCTATTGCTGTGGCTCGCGCAGTAATGGAAAAAACACCGCATGTCATGTTGGTTGGCGATGGCGCTTTACAGTTTGCCTTATCTCAAGGTTTTATAAAAGAAAATTTGTTATTGGAAGAATCTGAAAAAGAATGGAAAGAATGGTTGAAAACCAGTCAGTACAAACCGATTGCCAATATTGAAAATCACGATACTATTGGGATGATTGCTTTGGATGCTGATGGAAATCTTTCCGGTGCGTGTTCGACAAGTGGTATGGCTTTCAAAATGCACGGGCGTTTGGGCGATTCGCCTATAATTGGCGCCGGTTTGTATGTTGATAATGAAATTGGTGCCGCCACAGCAACCGGTCATGGGGAAGAAGTGATTCGGATTTCCGGTTGTCACTTAGTTGTCGAACTGATGCGACAAGGCAAATCACCACAAAAAGCCTGTGAGGAAGCAGTGGCCCGAATCGTGAATTTGACCCGGAAAAGAAATAAAAATTTAAAAGACATCCAAGTTGGTTTTATTGCATTGAATAAAAAAGGGGAATACGGCTCGTATTGTATTCAAGGAGGATTTAATTACGCGATTCATGATACAACGGGAAACCGATTAATTGATGCTGAATATTTTTTGCACTAAATGAAAAAATCGAAGTTAGAAATAGCGTGCTTTAATTTGGAGTCTGCTATCGTGGCACAAGCCAATGGTGCTGACCGAATTGAATTTTGTGCCAATAGAAATGCAGGTGGCATTACACCTGATCTTGAAATTTTTAAAATGGTGCGCCATAAAGTAACCATTGACCTGTATGTTATGATTCGGCCTCGAAGTGGTGATTTTGTTTACTCTGATTTTGAATTGGAACAAATGAAAGCTTCAATAGTTATGTTCAAAGAAGCGAAAGCAGACGGATTTGTATTTGGTGTTTTAAAAGCCAATGGTTCGGTCCATCAACAACAGAATTGTGATTTAGTAGCTTTGGCAAAACCATTGCCTTGTACTTTTCATCGTGCTTTTGATGAGGTTGAAAATACTGCTGAAGCATTAGAGTCAATTCTAAAATGTGGATTTAAAACTATTTTGACATCAGGACAGGCAGAACATAGTGTGGACAGAATAGAAGTTTTAGCAACGTTGATTAAAAAAGCAGGTAATCGCATTGCAATTATGCCTGGCGGCGGTTTGCGCTCTAATAATTTAGAGCTTTTGAAAGTGAAAACGGGTAATAGGTTTTATCACTCCTCGGCGATTGTCGATTCGGGAGAAATTGCAGATGGCGAAGAAATCCAAGCTATTAAAGCAAATTTAGATTGCAAATAAGTAGCACTTTTCATCAAAAAACCCGAAGTTGGCATACTCCGGGTTTTTCTTTTTGTAACTAACTATTAAAACTAATTTTTATTAAAAACTTTTGAATTGAGGACTTTTTTCGCATCTATGATTGAAACCTAAAAAAATAATACGCTTCATCTATTAAATTAACTTCTTACTTGCGCCGTATTTCTATGGCAAAATCAAATTTCCCTTAAAATATCTGTAGCGATATTTCTTTCTCTATAAAGAGGAGATTGGATTACATTTAAATCACCCAATTGGTTTGATTTAAAAGTAATTACGTAACGCAATCCAAACTATTTTAATTAACGATAAATGGTATTTATTTAAATCTACTAAGTAGACTGCTAAAGCCTTATTTTGTTACAGCTATTTTAATTATATTTTTTTTATTTAACAAAAAAAAGCTTTCGATTAGGAAAGCCTTCTTGTTTTTTGTCATCCGATTTATCGTTTCAGAGAAAAATGTGATTTGTATTCTTTAGCAATGTTGTCTTCAGTATAGGTAATGGTAAACCAATAGTCATCTGCTGGAAGTGGATATCCGTTAAAGGTTCCGTCCCATCCCGAACCGTTAGGAAACAATTGTTTTAATAGTTTTCCATAGCGATCAAAGACATATAATTTTAAATTTTCACTATTTGGAATTCCTGTTATGTTCCAAGTATCGTTAAAACCATCACCATTGGGAGTGAAGAATTTGGGACTGCTTATAAGTTTGATGGTAACAGGAATAGTAAACGTCCCACAATTAGCATCGCTTACTGTAATTTCGTGGAGTCCAGGGACGACATTACTAAACACGTTACTTATTTGAAATGAACCTCCATCTATTGAATAAAGAAAATTGCTTCCATCACCTATAAACGGTACGGCGTTTACAGTTATAGTTTGATTATCCGTAAACCATCCGCTGGTGGTATAGGTTACCGAAGCTGGTTTTGAAGACTCTATAATTGTAAAAGGTACAATGTCAGAGGTACATCCAAATATTGCTAAATTGGTGACTGTAAGCGTATAATTTCCGGGCTCGTTTGTTGAGAAATTCTCGGCTGTACTTACTAAAGTTCCGTCCTCACTTTTCCATTCAAAGGCATATTGTGGTGCTATAAACCCACTTTTAATAAAAGCATTTGTTGTGATTCCGGTATCAATATCAATACAAATGGTAGGAACTGTAAGGTCTGGTTTTGGTTTCTGAGTAATAGTAATAACCATTGGTTTTTCAGTAGGACAAATCACAGTTGCTGATGTTCCTGATTCGGCATAAGCATAAATAGTAGTTGAAACAGTGATAAAATCGCCTGGAAATCTTTCAGCGTTGTTACTGCCAGGACCGCCTGGATTTGTGAAATATCTTGTTATAGGTGCTGTATATGCTGGCAGTTCATAAGATTCACATCTAGTTACTGGTGCTATTGCTGTTATGGTTGGAGTATTGTAGATGGTAACAATAAATGAATCTTCATCAATACAGGTAACTCTATTGTTATTTTTTACATAAACGTATAATGTTGTCGTTGCAGTTATGGGAGAATAAGGAGGTAGTAATTGTACTCCAGTTCCTGCTGGACCATTTGGCGCGGTATAATAACTCCCCATTCCTACGATAGTTGGTAAGTTGTAACTATTACACGCATATTGATCGTCTATGTCATTTACAAATGTAACTATTACGTCTATGCTGTATTCAGAAACACAGGTGTTAGGGGCTACGGCTGCGGCATAAACATAGATTGTTTTTGAAGTTGTCAAAACGGTTCCGGGTGGTAGAACAGGATTGGTAGGAGAAGGTCCACCAGCAAATTCGTAATATTCCCCGTTTCTTAAATCATCTAAAATATAACTTTGACCACATCGAATAACTTCCACCGGTTTTGCATCAATTGCAGGAGATTTAGTAATGGTAATCACGAATTCTTTTTCAACATAACAAGGCCCAGTGGGGGCTTTGTCATAGAAATACATTAGTTGTGTTGTGGTTACCGGATATCCCACCGGACGGAGTTGTCCCGTTCCTAAGGGACCTGTGAAATAATTTCCTGAATGGGCAACAGCAGGTAAATAATAGACGTCACATTGTGGGGCAGTATCGAGTATTTCTGGTAAAGGAGCAATATTTACCGTCACAGTAAAATCTAAATTATCGGTACAGGTTTGTCCCGTAACATAAAACCAAAGTGTTGTAGTTGCGTTGATGAATGTTTCAGCAGGAATAGAATTTCCTCCTCCTGCTGCCGCAGTTCGATATTCTCCTACGGTCAATGCAGGGAGTTTATATGCAGAACAAGAATTAACATCTGTTGGAGGGGTAATACTCGCTAAACCAATAAAAACATTAAAGGTCTTTTCGTCAGAACAATTTACTGGAGAAGTACTGGTCTCTTTGTAGACATAAATCTGGGTAGTAGTACTTATCACTGTTCCTGCCGGCAAAAGAGAACCGCTCTTATTACTTCCCGTATAATAAGCACCACCATTCAGATCAAATGGTAATGTATAGGAAGTGCATCCAAATTGATTGGCATAATTAGGCAAGGCAGTAAATGGTATAATAGTTATATCAAATGGGTTTTCTTTTGTACATGATGGTGTAACAGTTGTATCTTCAAACCATACATATATTCTGTTCACTCCTGGAGTATTCACAGTAAATCCAGCTGTAAGTTGTGTATTTCCAGGTGTATTAGGTCCTCCGCTTTGACTGAAATATTTTGCATAAGGTAAAGCCGGAAGTTTGTATTGAGTACAATAGGTTTCTGATACTGGTGTGATTGAGTCCAAATCTGCAATGGTAACATTAAAGGAATCTTGGTTGGTACATACTCCAGATTGATTAAAGACATAAAGATTCAATGTGGTAGTAGTTATTACGTTTCCGGGAAAAAGTTGTGTTCCGGTTGCGTTACTTCCGGTCCAGTATTGCGCTCCGGCTTTTGTTAATGGTGGGAGCGTATAAGAGTCACATACAAATACATCTGTTAATATATCTACTTCTGGCAAAGGGTTGACAATCAAATTAAAATTGATGACAACATAGCAATTAGGATTTGAAATATTTTGTAACCGTACCCATAACGTTGTACTTGACGATAATAATTGGTTGCTCGAATTTAGAGTTATGATATTAGTATTGCTATTTGCTGCCGTTTCTGAGGAGTGAAAAGTAAGTATGTTATAAGAGGTGTCTTGAGAACCAATAATGGATGCAATTTGTGATGTTAAGTTGAAATTAGCTTTCAGAGGATTTTCAGATAAATTTCTGGAACACAATGTATTGTCAGCAGGCAAATTGGCAATTACTGGCGACGCAACAATCAGCAATTGAAAAGACCTAATTTCATAGCACAACGTGCTAGGATTTTGAATTCTGACAAAAATTTGTTTGCCACTTTCAGCGGTTGAAATGGTTTGAAGAATTGATATTGCACCCGTATTTCCCATAGCATCTGCATTCGTTAAATGATAGGAGATAATAGTGTCTGCGGGTAAATCGTCTAAAGCACCAGCTGCACTTGTAGATTGATTGACTCCAGCTCGAATGATGGTACTATTTTTATTTAAATCAAAATCATAGGTCGAAGCGCCAGTTTCGCAGGCGTAAATATCTGGAACGGTTGCTTTTACTGCAATTTTAGGGTAAATTTCGATGATGATTTCATCTGTAACAGCAATACAGCCCGGTTCTGTATAGGTGACGCTATAGGTGTGAATCCCGGAGCCTACTAGTGGTATGATGTTGTTTAGGTTCAAAGTTTCTCCCGTTTGTGCTGGCGAAAATGCTATTCCGTTTTTCTTCCATATAAATGTAGTCCCAGCACTTAAACCTGCGGCAGATAATATTGGCAATGTAGTCCCTGGGCAAATTGCGGCATTATTTGCTATAGTGTAATCTAGACCCAATACGTCCTGTCCGATATTAAAACTATTGGCCTCCAAAAAAATAGCAGAATCGTATCCGGTATTATTTCCTCCATCAGCAATTACTAATTTAATACGGTATATATGAGTGATATCTAAACCAGTTGCCGAAGCTAGCATTGAAACTGTTTGTCCGTTGAAATTTATGGCAGGACCAAATCCATTTCCGTTAAAAGCGCCAAAATAGCTCGGATTAGCAGACAGACAATCTGAATTATAAGCTCCATCTCTAATAGTTTCAACAGAAACCGGGATGGCAGTACCGGGAATTACAGCCAAATTTACATTTGTGCCGCCAGCAGTTACGTCTTTTAAGAGAAAAGCAAAAGCATCGGAAAAATTACATTGGGAAGTTCCGTATTCCTCGGAAGCAAAAAGAAAAGAAAAATCGAAATTGGGTGTTTTGGGTTGGAAATCGAATTCAATGTAACTCGCATTTGTCGAATTAATAGTTATTCCGGACTGAGAAAGTAAATTGGCCTCCAAATCAGAATCTCCTGACCATGCGGCTGCACCATCACTGAGAATAGTAGTATTTGGTCCAGGAATTTTAGTCACATCTCCCGTGCTTAAGACAACGCCAGTGGAAAATGGAAAGGCACTATTGGTGTTTTCAAAATAGCCAATTCCGTTTGAAGATCCAAATGTTGTTCCTGTTCTTGAACTTACATTCACACCCTCAACACATGGCGAATTTACCAATACCTGATTTACCAATTCGTCAACCGTATATTTTGTAGTGCTTATGGTAACTGACTGGGAGTAACCAGTATATGTAACTATCAACAATATAAAAATAAGTGTTTTTTTCATTTTTTAGGTTGTTAATTCACTTATCAAAAATAGTAAAAATTGAAATACGATTTTTAAAAAATGCTAAATTAGTGTTAACTCAGTCTTAAAGATAGTTGTAGAACGGTTATTTTCCTTCATTAGTGTTTTTAAGATGTAATTGAAAAACTTTTATAAGCATATTAAGGAATTAGAATTATCTTTGCATTTTTAAATTTACACCATGACATTACAACAGATTCTTACGCCCTCTATTGAAAAAGCTGTAAAAGCTTTATTTGACGTTACTATTGATAAAGTTGAATTTCAAACTACACGCAAGGAATTTGAAGGCGATATCACGATGGTTATTTTTCCATTATTGAAAGTGGTGAAAAGTAATCCAGTTGAATTGGGAAATAAAATAGGGAACTATTTAGTTGAAAATGTAGCTGAGGTAAGTCGGTTTAATGTGGTTTCCGGATTTTTGAATATTGTTATTTCAGATGAATATTATTTGGATTTCTTTGGAGAAATAAAAGATGATGTTAAATTTGGTTTCGTTGCTCCTAGTCAAGATGACACTGGGGTTATGGTAGAGTATTCGTCGCCAAATACCAACAAACCCTTGCACTTAGGTCACGTACGTAATAATCTTTTAGGGTATTCGGTCGCTGAAATTATCAAGGCTTCCGGCAAAAAAGTATATAAAACTCAAATCATTAATGATAGAGGAATCCATATTTGCAAATCGATGCTGGCTTGGCAAAAATTTGGAAACGGACAAACTCCGGAGTCAACCGGTGTAAAAGGAGATAAACTAGTTGGAAACTATTACGTTGCTTTTGATAAAGCGTACAAAGAAGAAATAGCGCAATTTATGAACGCCGGCAAAACAGAGGAAGAAGGCAAAAAACAAGCGCCAATCATTTTGGAAGCGCAGGAAATGTTGTTAAAATGGGAAGCAGGAGATGAACAAGTAATCACACTTTGGAAAACCATGAATCAATGGGTTTATGATGGTTTTGCTAAAACCTATAAAAATCTTGGTGTTGATTTTGATGCGTTTTATTATGAAAGCAATACTTATTTGTTAGGAAAAGATGTCGTTCAAATTGGTTTAGACAGAGGTGTTTTTGAAAAAGATCCTGACGGTTCCGTTTGGATTGATTTAACAGACGAAGGTTTAGATCGAAAAATTGTATTGCGATCCGACGGTACTGCAGTATACATGACACAAGATATTGGGACCGCCATACAACGTGTGAAAGATTATCCAGATGTTGGTGGAATGGTCTACACCGTTGGTAACGAGCAGGATTATCACTTTAAAGTACTGTTTCTGATCTTGAAAAAATTAGGTTTTGATTGGTCTAAAAATTTATATCACTTGTCCTATGGAATGGTAGATTTACCTTCGGGGAAAATGAAAAGCCGCGAAGGAACAGTTGTTGACGCCGATGATTTGATGCAAGAAATGACGGATACAGCTCAAAAAATTGCTGAAGACTTAGGGAAACTAGAGGCCTATTCTGCTGAAGAAAAGGAAAAGTTATACCGTACAATTGGTTTAGGTGCTTTGAAATATTACATTTTAAAAGTGGATCCCAAAAAGCGAATTCTTTTTAATCCAGAGGAATCCGTTGATTTTGCTGGAAATACTGGACCGTTTATTCAATATACGTATGCCAGAATACAATCGATTATTCGTAAAGCTAATTTTGATTTTTCAAATATGTCAAAAATAGAAACACTTCATGAAAAAGAAAAAGAATTAGTTAAGCAATTAGAGCTGTTTCCTGAAGTAATTCAAAGTGCAGCACAACATCACAGTCCTGCTTTGCTTGCAAATTTTACTTACGATTTAGTTCGCGAATACAATTCATTTTATCAAGCGGTTCCTATTTTAGGAGAAGAGGATCTAGAAAAGAAAATTTTCAGAGTTCAACTCTCTAAAAAAGTAGCCGATACGATTGCATCTTCTTTTAGACTACTAGGAATTAGTGTTCCAGAAAGAATGTAATAATGGCGTATTTTTTGCGTTAATAATTAATTAACAATAATACAATAATTTAAAAATGCCACTATGAAAAAAATTCCAATTTTAGCTTTACTTGTACTTGTCATAAGTTCTTGTACAAATGATTCCGCTTCAGAAGGGAGTGTTACTTTGAAAGCCTCTGCTGTGTCCACAACAGGTAAGACTTCTTTAACTGCGCGTACGGCTGCCTCTACAGTAGTTTTGACTGATTTTAAGATTAATATTGGGAATATCGAATTTGAAACCGACTTAGAAGATGCGATGTACAGTATGAATCCCATATATGATGACGTAAAACTTGAAGGGCCTTTTTTACTGGACTTGCTTGATCCAAATTCAACGTTAAGTCCTTTTATTACTTCAGTAAATGTTCCGAATGCGCAATATGAGGAAATCGAATTTAATTTCGAAAAGTCAACTTTAGTTGGTGAAATGAATGGCAAGACTTATTTGATAAAAGGAACCATAAATGGGAAACCATTTATGATCTGGAGCGATGAGGATGCCGAACTTGAATTGGATTTTGAAGACCAAAACAAAGATTTTACAATAAATAGTAATGATATTTCTTTAAACATTAAAATACAGTTAGATGCTTTAATGAATAAACTAACAACTTTGGCAAACCAAGGCCTATTGTTAGATACCGATGGAGACGGAGTTATCGAAATTAGTACTGGTACTGATGATAATCACAACGATATTGGGGACTTTATAAAAAATTTACTAGAACAGGAAACAGATTTAGATGATAGAGATTAATCGTCAATTTGATTGATTTTATAATAAAAGAGGCTATCTTAAGAAGACAGCCTCTTTTTATTTATAATACTATTTAAACTTCAAAATCAAATGCCTAAATTTGCATTTCAAAATAAACCAATACTATGTTCGATAATTTAAGCGATAAACTAGATAAAGCCTTTCATATACTTAAAGGTCACGGAAAAATTACTGAGGTAAATGTAGCAGAAACGCTGAAAGAAGTACGTCGTGCTTTGCTTGACGCCGATGTTAATTTTAAAATTGCGAAAGATTTTACTACCAAAGTGAAAGAAAAAGCAATTGGGCAGGATGTATTGACAACACTTCAGCCGGGACAATTGTTAGTGAAGTTAGTCAAAGACGAGCTTACTGAATTAATGGGAGGCGAAGTTGCTGGAATCAATCTTTCTGGAAACCCAACGGTTATTTTGATGGCAGGTTTGCAAGGTTCGGGTAAAACTACTTTCTCTGGAAAATTAGCAAATTATCTTCTTACGAAAAAGAATAAAAAACCATTATTGGTAGCTTGTGATATCTATCGACCTGCAGCAATTCAACAATTGTATGTAGTTGGGGATTCGATAGGGGTTGAGGTATATTCTGAACCAGAAAATAAAAATCCTGTTGAGATTGCTCAAAATGCGATCAAACATGCGAAAGCAAATGGGTTTAATGTTGTAATTGTCGATACAGCCGGTCGTTTAGCAGTTGATGCGGAAATGATGGATGAAATTGAACGCGTTCACAAAGCCATACAGCCTCAAGAAACATTATTTGTTGTGGATGCAATGACAGGTCAAGATGCTGTAAATACAGCAAAAACCTTTAACGAAAGATTAAATTTTGACGGGGTTATCTTAACTAAGTTAGATGGAGATACACGCGGTGGAGCTGCGATTTCGATTAAATCGGTTGTTAATAAACCAATTAAATTTGTAGGTACAGGCGAAAAGATGGACGCAATTGATGTGTTCTATCCCATTCGTATGGCTGAAAGAATTTTGGGAATGGGAGACGTTGTGTCTTTGGTAGAAAGAGCGCAAGAACAATTTGACGAAGAAGAAGCTAGAAAAATCCAAAAGAAAATTGCCAAGAACGAATTCGGTTTTGATGATTTTCTTTCACAAATTCAGCAAGTAAAGAAAATGGGTAATATGAAAGACTTGGTCGGAATGATACCAGGTGCTTCAAAAGCCATGAAAGATGTGGAAATTGAAGACGATGCTTTTAAACATATTGAAGCCATTATTCACTCGATGACGCCAATTGAAAGAAGCAAGCCGGCTTTAATTGATGTCAAAAGAAAAGCCAGAATAGCTAAAGGTTCGGGGACCAAAATCGAGCAGGTCAACCAATTGATGAAGCAGTTTGACCAAATGAGCAAGATGATGAAAATGATGCAAGGACCAGGGGGGAAAAACCTAATGAAAATGATGGGCGGAATGAAAGGCGGAATGCCAGGAATGAGATAAAATGAGTCAAAAGTAGAAAGTCTTAAAGTCGTAATGATTTTGAGACTTTTGCTTTAATATATTAAACCAAATAACAATGCAACTACTAGACGGAAAAAAAACAGCGGAAGATATTAAAAGTGAAATTGCTGTAGAAGTACAAAAAATGAAAGACAATGGGGAGAAAGTACCTCATTTAGCAGCTCTGATTGTTGGAAATGATGGAGCAAGTTTAACCTATGTAGGAAGCAAAGTAAAGGCTTGTGAAAGAGTAGGTTTTGAATCTACTTTAGTAAAAATGCCAAGTACTACTACTGAAGTTGAATTGCTAAAGAAAATTAAGGAATTGAATGAGAATGATGCCATTGATGGATTTATCGTTCAATTGCCGCTTCCGGAACAAATTGATGAGCAAAAAGTATTGATGGCGGTTGATCCAAGCAAAGATGTCGATGGATTTCATCCTGAGAATTTTGGAAAAATGGCGTTGGACATGACTACTTTTATTCCAGCGACACCTTTTGGAATTTTAGAATTGTTAGAAAGATACGGTGTAGAAACTAAAGGGAAGCATACCGTTGTGATTGGTCGTAGCCATATTGTGGGAAGACCCATGAGTATTTTGATGGGTAGAAAGGGTTTTCCTGGAAATTCAACAGTTACTTTGACGCACAGTTACACAAAAAACATTGAGGAAATTACCATTCAAGCGGATATCATTATTACGGCTTTGGGTGTTCCAAATTACCTGAAAGCAAATATGGTAAAAGAGGGTGTTGTGGTTATCGACGTAGGTATTACTCGTGTTCCAGATGAAACGAACCCAAAAGGATATGTTATAACTGGTGATGTTGATTTTGAGAATGTAAGTAAAAAATCATCGTTTATTACTCCGGTTCCGGGTGGAGTAGGACCTATGACCATCGCGATGTTGCTGAAAAATACGCTTTTGGCAAGAGAAATGAAAAGAAATAAATAAAGACAAAATAGTTTTGATTGAAAGCCTTAGATGTATGTTTAAGGCTTTTTTTGTCTTAATAAACGTTTAAATTTTGGATGGTTGATACAAAAACGGAATTTAAATAATACTTTTGCATCACTTAAAAAAACCGTTAAAATGGATGATTATTATTCGGAAATGTTGAACTAATGTAGCACTTGACTTATTTTCAAGAGGCTATACATAAACCTATAGAATTTTGAAATGAGAGCTTTTTACAAAAACAATAACGGATTAATTGCCATTACGGAATGGATTCCAAACTGCTGGATAAATATTGAATGCCCTACCAAAGCAGAAAAGAAATATTTACTCGAAGAGTTACAAATTCCCGAGGCATTTTATAATGACATCGAAGATATTGACGAAAGACCAAGGATAGAAATAGAAAATGGTTGGACTTTGATCATTATGCGAATTCCTGTTAAGAGTAACGATGTGAAGTTGCCTTTTCATACGATTCCTGTTGGAGTTGTTTTTAAAGGAGAAGTTTGCATCACCATCAGTTTTCATAAAACGGAAATGCTTACGGATTTTGTAACCTATACTACACGCAAGAATATCAACATTAAAGACAACTTCGATTTAGTGCTGAAGTTATTGCTTTCCTCCAGTGTTTGGTTTTTGAAATACTTAAAACAAGTCAACCAAAAAATAAAATTAGCCGAAGACAATTTAGAAAAGTCAATTAAAAATGAAGAGTTGCAGGCGTTACTTCAAATGGAAAAATGTTTGGTATTCTTTATGACTTCCTTGAAAGGGAACGATATTTTGTTGCACCGGATCAAGAATATAAAGTCACAAAGGGGACATTTTGATTTGGATTTACTGGAAGATGTTGAGATTGAACTGCGTCAGGCACAAGAAACCACTAATATTTACAGTGACATCTTAACAGGAACTATGGATGCGTATGCTTCTGTGATTTCTAACAATATGAATACGATTATGAAGCAGATGACTTCGATTTCGATTATTCTGATGATTCCAACATTGATTGCCAGTTTGTATGGAATGAATGTTCCTAATGATTTAGAAGATAATCGCTATGGAATATGGATTGTTATTTCCGTATCAGTTTTGTTATCTGCTTTTGGAGTGTTTTTGTTTAAAAGAAAAAGATGGTTTTAATTTTAAATTAATAAAAATCTTACTTTTTTCGGTTTTTGATTCAATTAATTTTATATACTTAAGCAAATAATTAAATACTATAAAAATGAAAATTTCAAACAGAGACATAAAAATATTTTTTTTAGGATTTACTACACTTTTTATCATAGAAACAATCTATGATTGGGACTCTACTATTGGTGAGATTCAAAGAGGTTGGGAAGCAGGCTCAAAATAGATTCAGAGCAATCGAAATTTTTTACGCTCATCTTTTCTTTTAAACAGAAATGGAATTATTTTTAATAAATAATTATTAAAAATAATTCCATTTCTGTTTTGAAATCTAAAAATAATAAATAACTTTGTACTTCAAAGTACTTTATATATGAGTCAAAAAATCCAAGAAGATTTATCGCATATTCGTTCCATGATGGAGCGCTCTTCCAGATTTATTTCGTTAAGTGGTCTTTCAGGAGTATTTGCGGGGTTATTCGCATTAGCAGGATCAATTTATGCGTATCAATTATTTAAAAATAGTGGTATTGAATATTTTAATGGTAAGCAAAAGGTGTATAGCTATGATTTAATAATCGAATTAGTTTTCGTTGCTTGCGGAATTTTAGTCTTAGCATTAGGATCAGGTATATTCTTTACTTTGAGAAAAAGTAAAAAGTTTGATTTGCCGGTTTGGACCAATACTACTAAAAAAATGTTACTGAATCTAGCGATTCCTCTGCTGGTTGGAGGCGTGTTTTGCATGGCACTCTTATACCACCAGTTATTCGCTCTGATTGCTCCTGTTACTTTATTGTTTTATGGTTTAGCACTTATTAATGCCGGGAAATATACTTTTTCTGATATTAGATATTTAGGCGCTTGTGAAATTATTCTAGGATGTATTTCCCTTTTTTATCTTGGTTTTGGTCTTGTTTTTTGGGCAGTTGGATTTGGAATTTTACATATTCTGTACGGAATAATTGTGTTCAAAAAATACAAATAGAAATGGGAATCATAGATAAATTAAATAAAGATTTCGAAAGTCGGGTCAGATTAGGCATTATGTCTGTTCTGATGGTAAACGATTGGATTGATTTTACTGAAATGAAATCTTTATTGAATATCACTGATGGAAATTTAGCAAGTCATTCTTCGGCGTTAGAAAAATCTGGATACATAGAAGTTAAAAAAGAATTTGTTGGTAAAAAACCAAAAACGTCGTATCGAGTTACCAATATTGGCAGAACTGCTTTTATTTCACACTTTAATAGTCTGGAAAAATTGATCAAATCGAAATAACCCTTTTTTTTAACTTTATACTTTGAAAAGCAAAGTACTTTTAAATTGTTAATTATGAAAAAACTTGATTTTATTTTAGTCAGCAGTTTGGTTTTCACACTGCTTTTTTACAAGGAAGATTTGGGTCTCAATTGGGCCATTTTCGGGATGGTGCAAACCGCCTTAATATGTTATTTCTTTCAAGAGAAATTTACCAGTAGGTTGCATTTGATTTTAATAGTTACATCGGTTCTGTCATGCTTTGCATTTGCATGGTACGGAGATTTTTCTTCATTTTTTGCTATGGCTTTGTCGATAATCTTTTTACAATTCAAAACTCAGGAACCAAAACTTAAATTGTTACAGGCTCTTCCTTTGGTGTTGATCAACGGAATCGCTTCGTTAGGTCGCATATTGATGTTTAGTCAATATCTTCCTAAGCAAAGAGTCAATAGCGGTTTTGCTAAAAAACTGATTGCTTATTTTGTTATTCCAGTCCTATTTTTTGGATTATTTTTAATCGTATATTCTTTTGGAAGCGATCATTTTTCGTCTTTATTCACGGGTTATTATTTAGATATCGATGCGTGGCAAGCTTTTGTACTGACCGCTTTAGGATTTTTCATTTCATTCACTTTCTGGAATTATTGGATTCCTGAGATTTGTTATGAAAAGAATGATTTACTGGACAATGATTTTAAGGAAGGAGCCAAAACGCAAAATCAAAATTCATTTTCTTTTTTGGATATTGATTTTGAAAGAAGAAGTGGCGAGATTACGTTGTTTCTTTTAAATATTCTTCTTTTGGTTTTCATTGCAACTTATAATTACGAACAGTTTTTTGAAGTGGTCAAAAAATCTAAATTAAGTTCTGATACACATGAAAGAGTAACTGCCGTTATTTTTTCAATTATAATGGCGGTTGGTGTTCTTTTATTCTATTTTAAAGGAGGGTTTAATTTTGATGAAAAAGCTAAAAACCTTAAAAAATTAGCTAAGATTTGGATTCTGCTAAATGCAATTTTAATCCTTAGCACTTTTATTAAAAACTCAGAATATGTTTCGTTTTTCGGATTGACTTATAAAAGGTTAGGTGTTTATGCTTTCTTGATTCTAGCTATAATCGGATTGGTGATTTCTTTTATAAAAATCATCAAGCAAAAAACAAATGCTTTTCTTTTCAATCAAATGATTTGGTATTTCTACGGAACAACCTTACTGTGCAGTTTTGTCAACTGGGGAAATCTGATTACCAATTATAATATTTCGGTAAACAGAGGAGTAGAGCCTACCTTTCTATCCGGACTAAACTTTAATGATGAAGTGCGTAGAGACTATTTTTTACAAAATAAACTAGAGGGTCAATACCTTGAAATTTCAAGAGAGAAGGAAATTAGTCGTATGCAATCAAGGTCCTTTTTATCAAAAGCTTTGTATTATGAATTTTTACCGAGTAAATAAAAGCAAAATCCCATTCATTTTTGAATGGGATCTGTATTTTTTAATAATCTCCTCGTCCTTTAAATCTGGGATCATCTCTTTTGATGAATTCGGTTCTTCTTTTTGGCGCTTCCGTTTTTGGCAGGCTGGCTTCTTCTGTTTTACTGGATGGTTCAATCAATTCATTCAGCTCTTTGATTTCTGCGTCGGTCAAATCACGGTAACGTCCTACGGGAACATCCAGTGAAATATTTATAATTCGGATACGTTTCAGGGCAGTAACGTCATACCCTAAGTATTCAGTCATTCTACGAATTTGTCGGTTTAATCCTTGTGTTAGAATGATTTTAAATGTCGTAGAGCTTATTTTTTCCACCTTACATTTTCGGGTAACCGTGTCTAAAATTGGAACACCATTACTCATTTTTTCAATAAAACGATCTGTAATCAATTTGTTGACTGTTACGGTGTATTCTTTTTCGTGGTTGTTTCGAGCACGAAGAATTTTGTTGACAATATCGCCATCATTGGTCATGAAAATTAACCCCTCTGATGCTTTGTCTAAACGGCCAATGGGGAAAATACGTGTTGGATAATTAATATAATCTACAATATTGCCACGAACTTCTAAGTTGGTTGTGCATTCAATTCCAACAGGTTTATTAAAAGCTAAATAAATAGATTTCTCTCTTTTCTCTCGAATTAATTTCCCGTCAATTCGCACTTCATCATTTGGAGATACTTTTGTACCTAATTCTGGGACTACTCCATTGATGGTCACGCGACCTTCTTCAATGATTTTATCTGCCTCGCGGCGAGAGCAATATCCTGTTTCTCCTATAAATTTGTTGAGGCGTTTAAGATTTTCTTCCATATTGCAAAAGTAATGAATTTGGAAATAGTTATATGAGTTTTAAATAATCTTTGTCATATTTCGACAAAATAGAAATCTCATCACTCTATCAAATTGTTGTTGAATTTTTGGGTTGGTAAAAGTTGAAAAAGTAAAATAGTAGCTTTTCATGAATTTATCCTAATGTGACATAACAAATTACTATTCAAAAAATGTAGAATAAAGTATTAGTCAGTTTCAAATAAAAATTGAATGACTTTTTTGTACAATTGCTCATCATGCATGCTATGGCCTAAGCCGTTAGTTTCGATGAAAATCGAGTCTTTCCATGTGCTAGCAATTTTTTTTCCTTCTTCAAATAAAACAACTTTATCATCGGTGTCATGTGCGATAAAACCTTTTGTTTTTATTTCTGATGCAAATTGTTTACCAGAGAATTTTTCAAGTTTCAGCTTAAAATGGTTTAGATAATGTGCTTCTAGACCTTTTGAAATTTTAGAATTTAAACTCAACATTGTAATGTAATTGTTAAGAATAATTTTAAAATCACTTGGAGAGCCTAAAATCACCATTTTTTCAATGCTGTTATTTTGATAAACGGATTGGTAGTACAGGCATGTTTTTCCACCTAAAGAATGACCAATGAGGTATAGTGGTTTGAATTTTTGAACTATAAAATCAATAGATTTGGCATATTGGGGGATATTAAATTCCTTTCCACTAGATAAACCGTGGGCAGGAGCATCGATTGCTATAATGGTGCTTCCTGATTTTTTTAAATAGGGTAACATTTTTTTCCAACGCGAGGCGTTACTTTCCCAGCCGTGTACGAGCAGTATAACCGTATCGTTTCCTTTCCACGTATACGTTTGAATATCATTTCCGTCATACTGAAAAGTTTCAGTTTTTGTTTCCTTTAGTATTTTAGGTAGATTTGCCTTTGTAAGCCTGCCTTCTCTTGGTTCGCTAAAAAGGGAATAGGCAAGTTGAGTTGCTTTATCAGGAAATACGTAGCTTAACAAATTTACGTATAAACCGACAGATTTGGTGAACAGGAAATAAAGTGATTTTTTCATAAAAAAAAAGTCCCGATGTGTATCGGGACTTAAATGTAATTAGAATTTAGAAAACAATTGTTCCATTTTCTCTTTTTCTTCATCAGCTAAGGTGCTGTCAACTAATATTCTTCCGGAATGTTCATCAGTAATGATTTTCTTTCTAGAAGCTATTTCTACTTGTGTTTGTGGTGGAATAGTGAAAAATGATCCTGCCGACGCTCCTCTTTCAATAGAAACTACTGCTAAACCATTGCGAACACTTGTTCTAATTCTAGTGTAAGCTTTCAATAATCTTTCTTCAATTAAAGCTTGGAATTCAGCTGATTTCTCAGACAAGAATGCTTCTTCTTTAGCAGTTTCAGCCATGATAGCGTCTAACTCAGATTTTTTGTGCTTTAAGTGATTGGATTTTGCTTCTAATCTTTCTTTAGAGCTCGAAATTACTTCTTTCTTGTGTTCGATAGAAGCTTTCATTTCTTTAATTTGCTTTTCAGACAATTGAATTTCTAATTCTTGAAATTCAATCTCCTTTGTCAGCGAATTAAATTCTCTGTTGTTACGAACAGTTTCTTGTTGCTTAGTATATTTTTTGATAGCTTCTTTGTGCTCATCAATTGCATTCTTTTTAGATTTGATAAGATCCTCAATAACTTCAAGTTCCCCTTTCAATTTTTCTGAACGTGTGCTTAAACCAGCCACTTCATCTTCTAAATCATCTACTTCTAAAGGAAGTTCACCTCTTACGTTTCTGATTTCGTCAATTCTAGAGTCAATTAGTTGTAAATCGTAAATTGCTCTTAACTTGTCCTCAACACTTAATTCTTTCGTATTCGCCATATTCTATAAGTACTTAACTGGATTTGAATTTTCTTCTGATAAAATAACTGCAAAATTAAGGATTTTTTTTCGAAGATACTCTACAATATAATTTTTTGTATAGCGTTCGCTCTCAAAATGTCCAATATCGGCCAATAAAAGTTTATTTTCGGCTTCATAAAACTGATGGTATTTCAAATCGGCCGTCAAATAAGCATCAGCTCCAGCTTGAATAGCATTTTTTATTGCAAAACTTCCGGCTCCACCAAGAACGGCTACTTTTTTAATTTCCTTTCCAATAAAGTTGGAATGCCGAATTCCGCCACATTGCATTTTTTCTTTAGCAAAAAGCAGAAAATCTTTTTCACTCATGGGACTTTTCAATTCGCCAATCATTCCCAAACCAATATTCTGATGCTGATTTTGTAACTCATAAATCTCATGCGCTACTTCCTCATACGCGTGGCTTTTGAATAATGCTTTCAGGATTTTGTTTTCCAAATGTTTTTCGAAAGTGACTTCGATTTTGATTTCGTCCCCTTGCACAAACTCAAATCGCTCGCCAACCTGCGGATTGCTTTGCTCATTTCCCATGTAGGTTCCAATTCCTTTCGAATTAAAACTGCAGTTTTCATAGTTGCCAATATTTCCTGCACCAGCATCAAATAACGCATTTCGCACTTCTTCGGCATTTTCAGGAATGGTAAAAGTCACTAATTTCCGAATGAATTTTTGTTTTGGAATCAGGATTTTAGTATTTACTAGCCCTAATGCATCACTGAATATTTTATTCACGCCTTCTTGATGATTGTCTAGTGCGGTATGAACGGCGTAAATGGCAATATCATTTTTTATAGCTTTAATGATGGCTCGTTCCACGTAGTTTTTTCCAGTAATTTTTTTCAAACCGGAAAATAATATTGGATGAAAACAAACCAGTAGATTGCAATTTTTTACAATCGCTTCGTCAATTATATTTTCTAAAGCATCATGACAAACTAAAACTCCTGTTGCTTCTGCTTCTTGGTCACCAACCAATAATCCTACATTGTCAAAATCTTCGGCATAGGCCAGTGGTGCCATTTCTTCGAGGACGGTAATAATTTCTTTTATTTTCATGATTATTTGGTTTTAGCCTAAGATTTAAAGTTTAAGGTTTGATTAACTTTAAACAGTAAACAAAAGAAACAAAATTTTAAATCAAAGATAATTTATTCTACTTTCGTAAAATGAATTTACTTCGAAAATTACTGTTTCCATTTGCCATATTATATGGTTTGATAACAAGTATTCGGAATTTTCTTTTCGATAAATATATTTTAAAATCGTACTCTTTTGATTTGCCTGTTATTGCTGTCGGGAATCTTAGCGTTGGCGGAACGGGTAAAACCCCCCAAATTGAATATTTGATTCGGTTGCTTTCTGATAAATATAAAATCGCCACATTAAGTAGAGGGTATAAAAGAAAATCCAAAGGTTTTATTTTGGCGGAAGCCAATGCAAATGCCGCAACTATTGGTGATGAACCATTCCAGTTTTTCCAAAAATTCCCATCGATACAAGTAGCAGTTGATGCAGACAGAAAAAACGGGATAGAACAATTGCTTTCGCAAACAGAAAAACCAGAAATTATCTTGCTTGATGACGCTTTTCAACATCGAAAAGTAAAAGCGGGATTTTACATTTTACTCACTTCGTATGGCGATTTGTATTCGGATGATTTTATTTTGCCAACCGGAAATTTACGCGAAAGCCGGAGCGGTGCAGCAAGAGCAAATATTATTGTAGTCACCAAATGTCCTTTCAATCTTTCACTTGAAGAACAGGATGACATTAAAAAGAGATTAAATCTTTCGAAGAATCAAGAATTATACTTTACATTTATAGCTTATGATGATTTTATTTATGGTGAAAACCGAAAGATAAAAGTTGATGAAATTCAATATTTTGCTAAAGTATTGGTGGCAGGAATAGCAAAACCGGAACCATTTTTTTCCTATTTACAAAACCCAAATGATGTTTGTTTGTCTTTTCCAGACCATCATAATTTTACCGATAAAGACATTTTAGAAATTAAAAATTTAGCTCAAAACAACATTATTATCACTACCGAAAAAGATTTTGTGCGGTTAAGGGGAAGTGTGCCAAACGAACAACTTTTTTATTTGCCTATACAAAGTTCTTTCGTTTCGGGAAGTGAATATTTTGATAAAACAATTATAGATTATGTGGGAACAAGTACAAGAAACAGTTAGTTATATTGAAGAAAAAATTGATTTCACACCAGAATATGGCGTGATTTTAGGTTCAGGATTAGGGAGTTTTACGGATGAAATGAAAGTAGAATTTACGTTGCCGTATAATGAAATCCCAAATTTTCCGGTGTCTACAGTGCAAGGTCACAAAGGTGCATTAGTTTTTGGAACAATAGGTAACAAGAAAGTTGTTGCTATGCAGGGACGTTTTCATTTTTATGAAGGGTATACGATGACGGAAGTTACTTTTCCAGTACGAGTGATGAAGTTTTTAGGGGTTACTAAACTAGTAGTTTCAAATGCATCAGGTGGTGTAAATCCAAGTTATAAAGTAGGTTCTATTGTTATGATTACGGATCATATCAATATGACACCAGAACATCCTTTGCGTGGAAAAAATGACGAACGTTTTGGGCCTCGATTTGTAAATATGAGCGAACCATATTCGCGAAAAATGATTGCCAAAGTAACGGAATTAGCCATAGGACTAAACATTACCGTTCATGAAGGAATTTATTTAGGCTTGCAAGGACCCACTTTTGAAACCTTGGCAGAGTATAAAATGGTAAAAATTTTGGGTGCAGACTGCGTTGGAATGTCAACAGTTCCAGAAGTAATTGTGGCACGTCACATGGATTTGGAAACTTTTGGTATTTCAGTAATTACTGATATGGGTAACGCAGAAAGTATTGGTACGATCTCTCATGATGAAGTTCTGGAAGCAGCAAAAGAAGCAGAGCCAAAAGTGAGAAGCCTTATTAAGGAATTAATTCTGAATTATTAAATCTAAATATATTCAGCAATCACGCTATAAAATTCTTCTGGTATGAACGGTTTAGTAATAACATCGTTCATACCAAATGATAATAACATGTCGCGGTTTTCATGAAGCGAGATCGCGGTAAGCGCGATAATAGGTGTGGCAGCATCAAAAGTCCGAATCAATTCTGTGGCGATTGTTCCGTTAATCCCGGGTAAATGAACGTCCATCAGTACCAAATCAAATTTATTTTTGCGAACTAAATCTATTGCATCTTCGCCGTTATCTATTACTTCACAGATGATTCGCTTATTATGAAGCATCTTTTTTGTGATCATTTGATTGATTCTATTATCCTCAACCAATAATATTTTTTTGTTTACTAATTTAGAATCGTAATCAATTTTTTTGGTTGTTTTAAATTCTACAGGAAGTTCACTTATTTTAAAGGCTAATTTAAATGAAAAGGATGAGCCTTGGCCAACGATGCTTTTTAATTCTATTCGTCCACCTAGGATTTTAATTAATTTCTTTACAATGGTCAATCCTAAGCCTGTTCCGCCGTATTTTCGATTGACTTCAATCGAACCTTGTGAGAAACTATCAAACACGCTGGTCAGTTTGTCTTCAGGAATCCCAATTCCAGTATCTCTTATTTCAAAATATAATGTTGCCGTTGTGTCCTCTAAAACATGTAGATTTGCGGTTACTGTAACGTCACCATTTTTAGTAAATTTCAGGGCGTTATTAATTAAATTTAATATAATTTGTGACAATTTTGTTGGATCACCTATTAAATAGTCAGGAATCGCAGCATCGACATTTAAACTGAAATTGTTGTTATTTACTAAAGCTAATTCTTTTAATGAGTTTTGAATTCCAACTAGAAGTTGTTTTAGGTTGAAGTTAGTGTGTTCAATTTCAATACTGTGGGACTCTATTTTATTGATTTCTAAAATCTCATTTATAAATTTGGTCAAGTAATCGCCTGAGAATTTTAGCGAAGACAAATAGTCCATTTGTGTTTTTTTGGGATTTTCTTCTAATAGTAAATGGGTGATTCCATTAATAGCATTCAAGGGGGTACGAAGTTCGTGACTTACGGTCGATAGAAATTCAGATCTCGCTTTTGACGCCTTTTCGGCTTTGTCTTTTGCAATTTCTAATTCTTTATTTTTCTCCTTTAACAGCAAATTGGACTGATTTCGGATGATGTTATTTTTGTACAATGACAAACTTAATAAGGATAAAATAGAGATCAACGCAATAGCAAGAATACTAATGAGTTTAGAGAACTTGCTAGCTTTTTCCTGTTCTTTAGTATCATTATTGGTTTGAACAATTTCTTTTAACCGTTCTGATTCCTTGAATTTTGTATAAGCCTCTATTCCCAGTCTTTCGTTATCGATAATGGCAAGGCGCTCTTTCAGATTGAGATGTTGTTTTAAATACGAGTAGGCATTGTTTTTATCTAACATTTTTTCATGAACATTACTTAAGGCAAGCAATATGTTAGATTTCTGTTCAAGATTCTCCGATTTAGCATTTAATTCAAGCGCTTTATCAAGATAGCTTAAAGCTAAATTATTTCTGTTTTTTAGTGCTTCAATACTACCGGTTTGGTACAAGGCTTCTGTTTTGGTATCTGATAAAGCAGGAGTAGTAGGAATTGCAATTATCGTCTTGAAAACCGTTAAAGCGAGATCTAATTTCTTTTTACCTTTGTAAATTAATCCTTTTTGAAGTTGAAACAATTCAGCAGCATCGGGGATTTTTAGTGCCGTATGTATAGATTTAGATTTCTGAAAGTATATAGAAGCGCTATCGAAATTTTCTTTTGCCATATAGCATAAACCAAGGTTGTAGTAAGTATCAGCTTGGATAACTGCAGGTTCTTGCATAGAGATAAGCGAACTGCTTTTTAGAAAATATTCAATTGCATCGTTATATTTTCTTAAGTCGTAATATAATTTTCCTAGGTTGTAGTTTTCAACTGCCTGATCTTTAATGTTGTTGTTTTTTTTAGCGTACTGTATTGCTTTTTGGGTATTTGACAATGCCTCTTTATAATTGTTGTTTTGAACATGAGAATAACTCAAACTATTATAATAAGAGGTGCTATCTGTATCCTCACTAGGTTGAGAATACAGCAGTGTATTTAAAAAGAGTACATAAACGAAAAACAATTTCATTTGTTACCGATTTTTTTATTGGTTATTTTTTATGCTTGTCAAAAGTATTAAATCAATTATTCGAGAGGAATACCCAATCTCATTATCATACCATCCCACTACTTTAACCATTTTGTCGATAACTGAAGTTAGCTGAGCATCAAATATACATGAATTTTTATTGCCAATTACATCTACAGACACAATAGGATCTTCGGTGTAATCTAAAATGCCTTTTAAAGTAGTTTTTGCGGCTTTATTAAAGGCCGCGTTTATTTCTTCAATTGTCACAGCGCGTTTCACGTTAAACGTGATGTCGGTTAAAGAACCATCTGGAACCGGCACTCTAATACCGCAGCCACCAATCTTACCTTCAAACTCAGGAAATATTTTTGTCAATGCTTTCGCTGCTCCAGTTGTGGTAGGAACAATAGATTGGCTAGCGCCTCGGGCTCGCCGCAAGTCCTTGTGAGGTTGGTCATGCAAGCTTTGGTCTGTTGTATAGGAGTGTATTGTGGTAATATACGCTTGTTCTATGCCGCAAAGTTCATTGATAACCTTAATCATGGGAGCTGCATTATTGGTCGTGCAACTGGCATTGGATATAATGGTTTCAGAACCGTCAAGAATAGAATCATTTACACCTAAAACGACTGTTTTTATAGTATCCACTTCTGAAGGTGCGGAGAGTATTACTTTTTTAGCACCAGCTATAATATGGGAATTCAGTTCTTCAAAAGTTTTGTATTTCCCGGTAGATTCAATTACATAATCAATGTTTAAGCTTTTCCAATCGAGGTTACAAATCTTTTTTTCGTGAAAAAACAAATAATGTTGTCCGTCTAGCAAAATCCCTTTATCATCAGTGCTAACTGCAAATGGTAAAACACCGTGTATACTGTCGTATTTTACTAGATGTGCCATTGTTTTTTTATCAGCAATATCATTGATGGCAACTACTTCTATGGATGGATGGTTTAAAAGCAAGCGGAATAAATTTCTTCCAATTCTTCCAAAACCATTTATGGCAATTCTTATTTTCAAGATCTTTATTTTATAGGCAAAGCTTATTTGATTAACCGATTAAACAAATAAACCAAGAGGTTATTTATAGAATATGTTTTTGAGCTTTATAAGAAGAACGAACTAAAGGTCCGCTTTCGACATGTCGGAAACCTAATTCCAAACCAAATTGTTCGTATTTTGCGAATTGCTCTGGAGTTATGAATTCTTTTACCGGCAAGTGTTTTTTACTGGGTTGCAAATATTGTCCTATTGTAACGATATCAACGTGTACTGCACGTAAATCTCTCATGGTTTGATACACTTCCTCTTCTTGTTCTCCAAGTCCCAGCATAATGCCAGATTTAGTTCTTTTGATCCCTTTTTCTTTCAGGTAACGCAGTACTTCCAGACTTCGGTCATATTTTGCTTGGATACGGACTTCGCGAGTCAGTCTGCGAACCGTTTCTACATTGTGTGAAACTACCTCTGGATTGGCTTCTACAATGCGGTCAATATTTCTTTCGATACCTTGAAAATCCGGAATTAAGGTTTCTAAAGTTGTGTTTGGGTTCATTCTGCGGATAGCTTTCACGGTTTCAATCCAAATAATAGAACCACCATCTTTCAAATCATCTCTGTCAACGCTCGTAACCACAGCGTGTTTAATATTCATAATTTTTATAGAACGGGCTACTTTTTCTGGTTCATCCCAGTCTACGGTTTCGGGTCTTCCGGTTTTTACTCCGCAAAAGCCACAAGAGCGGGTACACACATTTCCTAAAATCATAAATGTAGCCGTTCCTTCACCCCAGCATTCACCCATATTTGGGCAACTTCCTGAAGTGCAAATCGTGTTCAAACTATATTTATCAACCAAGCTGCGAAGCTCTGTATATTTTTGGCCTATTGGGAGTTTTACCTTTAACCACTTTGGTTTGCCTACAGGTAAAGTATTTTCTAAAACAGTTTCCATATATCATATTTTGAAGCTGCAAAGATAAGGAATGTAGTTTATTTTAGTATTGGTTTAGCCGTTTATTTGAAGGAATCACAGCAGAAGTCTTAGGAGCAGAATTTTTAGGAATCCTAAGAAATAGTTGTCCTGCTTTCGCCTTTATCTCTGCGCGCTGCTTCGAGGATATCAGCTCAATCAGGGCTATGTGAGAATTTTTTGTAAGTGTAAGGGAATTTTTTTAGAGATAAAAAAAATAGTTGAAAAAAGCTCCAACTAAATTGGAGCTTTTTCTGTTTTTTAATTCATCTGCACTGTAATGGGAAGGTTGTAAGCAGTTCGCACCGCTTTACCGTCAATCATGCCAGGTGACCACTTTGTTCGCAATGATTTCAATACGCGAACGGCTTCTTTTCCTAGTCCATAACCCGGATCTCTTTTGACTTGAATGTCACTCATGCTGCCATCTCTTTCGATTACAAAAGAAACATAAACCCGAATCGATCCAGTGCCTTCTATTTCTTTTTTTTCAAAATTATTACCTACATACGTATAAAACTTATTAATTCCCCCAGGAAATTCAGGAAGTTTATCTAGCGAAACGCTGTTAATGATCGCATTCCCTGTATCTATGGCTGTTGTTGTTTCAGCTCCAGAAGGAGAAACGGGATTTACTCCAATAGTACCTGTTCCTTCTGAAGTTGTATTTATTATGGTAGTATTGTCGGTGTTTTTTGCAATTTCTTGATTGGCTTGTGAAGCTTGAACGATTACCGGATTAACCAGTTGGGCGCTTTTAATTGGTGCCGCAACATTTTTAGTTTTTATCTCTGGTAATGCCTTTTTTGGTTCAAGCTGGTTTGGAATTATGTCAGTAAGTTGCACTATAGTGTTGGTAAAATCAGGAATGTCAATTGGGGGTGTTCGATTGGGATTAAAATAAGTAATAATTATGGGAATGCTTAAAGCACTAAATAAAAATAGAACACCCATAAAAAGGGAGGTCAATGCCGTTTTTGTACTTTCTTGACGCAACTGATACGCTCCGTATTCTTTGTTTCTGTCTTGGAAAACAAGATTAATCCAGCCGGTTTCGTAAATGCTTAATTTTGACATAATGTTTGGATTTAGTGGTTAAGTATAATTAAATCATAAGCAAAAGGTTTTTTTAATGATAACGTGCAAAATAGGAATTGTAGTATATAAATTTAGTGTTTATTTTTCATTAAATTGAGTTTATGTTTATTTATTTAACATATAGGGTAAATAATTAATACACATTTTGTTTTTAGATAGTGTTATTCATAAAAAAAGCGCATCCATACTAATGAATGCGCTTTGCAATTGTGTAAATGGTTTATAATTTGAGTTTAAAAAGCATATTTGAATCCAATTTGTATTTGGAATGGATTTCCAGAAAGCGAAGGAAGTCCGGCATTGTTTACTCTGTAATTAAATTGTTGTCTGGTGCTGTCAAATCCCGGAACCGCAGCTGTTGATCCTGATGCAGGCGTGCCTAAAGCATATAGTGATTGACTTCCCAACGATTTATTTACACCCCATTCTTTATTTAGTAAATTGGCAACATTAAAGATATCTGCTGTAAATTCTAAAAATTGTTTTTTGTATAAAGTGACTCTTTTGGTGATTCTTATATCAACAAGGCCATAAAACTCATTTATTCCTCCGTTTCTCTCGGCTAGTTTGCCGGAGTATTTGTTGATATAGTTTTTTAAACTTTGGCTTGCAGCCGGATTATCAAGTATAGTTTGCAATCCTGTTTTTATATTTTGGGGAACTGCCAGATTATTAATATCAAATATATAGGCTAAATCATTGGATGATGTGACAAAATCAGCATTTGTATTTCCTCCAGATAATAAACTGTAGCGTGTTCCTCCAATGCCAGAATATCGGATACCAACGTTGAAACCATAAAAAGTAGGCAGTGTTCCGTAAAATACTACTTTGTGACGGAAATGATTATCGGAATAACTCAATTTGCTCAAGTCTCTTGGATCATCTTCTACTGGTAACACTAAAGTTGCTGTGTTGGCTACGTTTCCGTTAAATGAAGTATTGTCTTTGGTTTCATTCAAAGTGTAGCTGGCCGATATTTCACCGTCTTTAAAGTAACGATACGTAGCATCTACCACCATTGCAAATTGATTGACTTTACCCTCGCTGTTAAGTTCTAAAACACGTCCTAATTTATTACTGATTCGCCCTTGCATCCAGTCCCCGGCTCCATTTGCAGGGATTGAGCTTGCTGGAACATAAACGCCACGATTGCCTTCATTGGCTAATGTAAAAAATGGATTCGCCACCATATTGCGGTCTACATAAACATAGTTGTTGCGTCCTAAAGTTGCATATCCTGCTATTCCTGCTTTCAATCTATCAGTAAAAAAATGGGAGTAAGATGCATTCGCTTTATAAACAACAGGAACTTTAGCATCTGTTCCTGTGAAATTTATTGTAGGTAGCTGAAACGCATCCAAAGTTGGAATACTAGCATAATTATTTCTATAATCAATGAAATTTGGCAAAGGAACATTTGGAGCTCGCACATCTACAGTTGCAGTGTGATTTCCATCAAAATATAAGTTGTTGATTATCGCATAATTATTTAAATCAGAAGCAAAAATCCCCCCTCCAAAACGAATGTAATCTTTGTGGTTTTCATTTACATCCCAAGACAATTGCACTCTTGGTTGAAGAATAGCTGACTGAAGTTTATTATCCGTACGAATGCCTAATTCATCAAAAACTTGCTGATTGAATGTTGCAGTCGGATACTTAGCATAATCAAAACGCAACCCTAAAGTCAAGTCTAATCCCACGCCAATTTTAGTCTGCAACTGACCATAAATTCCAGCGTTTAATATGTTCGAAATCACGGTAGGATCAGCGACCAAAGGAACTTCTCTGAAATAACGATAAGGAGTTTGATTGTCAAAGTTAGCCACACTATTGAAATGGAAACGACCGTTTACTTCGCTGCCATATAAAGATTTTGAATGTGTTTGCATTAAATCAAAA
Organism: Flavobacterium omnivorum; assembly: GCF_900099915.1. Classification (GTDB taxonomy): domain Bacteria; phylum Bacteroidota; class Bacteroidia; order Flavobacteriales; family Flavobacteriaceae; genus Flavobacterium; species Flavobacterium omnivorum. The sequence continues at coordinate 345,483 of NZ_FNDB01000002.1, read as the reverse complement.
CCAAAAGTATATTTCACTTTATCCGTGTTGTAATAAATGTTATCAACAATTTGGAAAACAGTATTGGTAAATTTTTCCTGTGCAAATCGATGGCCTCCAATTTGAATATTTGTGGTTCTTATTGCGCCGTTGATTGTTGAAGCCACATTTTCCACAATAGCGCGAGGAATGTTGTAAGAAGGCAATTGATCACCTGGATTACTATCCTGAAAAGTATACAAATGCTGTATTTTTAATTCATTTGTGACTCTTGCATTTACTTTAGTCCGTAAAGAAGCCAAAATACTATTGTCAATATTTAAGTCATCTCCAAAAGATTCATATAAATTTATGGCAGTGTTATCTTGTAGTCCTAATTTATTATTGTCATAGGTGAAGTTATTTCGTACTGTCAATAAATTATTGCTGTTAATTTGCCAGTCAAGACGAGCGAAAGCGGCATCAGAATTCCTTTTTTTATCAAAAGTTCCGTATTGTGGAGAAGTGGAAACACCATATTCATTGCGGGCAATAGTTACAAAATTGTCTAAGGTAGCTCTCGTAACATTAAAACGCAGTTCGTCGTCTGCAGATTGAACATCAGCGATGATTAAAGGCCGTAAATCTTGTTGATGATCCAAGGCTACAAAAAAATGTAATTTATCTTTAATTATTGGTCCTCCTAAAGTGAAACCGTATTGCGTAGTCGTAAAATCATTTTGACGTCTGTTTCCTCTAATGTCGTACGGGCTTGACAGCCAGTCAGCGCGGTTGTAGGCAAACATACTTCCTGTAAAATCATTTGTTCCTGATTTAGTTACGGCACTTACTGTTCCGCCACCACTTCGACCGTAACTTACGTCATATTGATTGGTAACCACCTTAAATTCTCTCACGGCTTCTATGGAAATTGAGTAGGGAGCGCCACTTCGACTGGTTGTAGATCCTGCCGAAGTTGGGTTTTTAGCATTCATTCCATCTAATGTGTAATTTGTCGAGGAAGCTAATTGGCCTGAAATATTTCCGCCTCTGGTCAAAGGCGATAAATCCATTAAGCTGGTGAAATTTCTTCCATTGACCGGTAACGCATTGATTAGTTTTGCCGTTACAGCTGTTGCTGCTCCTAAATTTCCTGTTTTGTTTTTCAGTCCTCGACCTACCACTTCAACCACTTCCAGATTTTGAATGTCGTCTTGCATCAGAATTTTGATATTTATTAAATCCCCTTGATTTAATGTGTAACCGGAACGTTGTTGTTCTCCAAAACCTAGAGCTGTAACGCTAATGGTGTAAGGTCCGCCTAAAGGAAGTTCTTTGAACGTAAAAACACCTTTGAAATTAGACAATGAATTGGTTTTGAATCCGGTTGATTCATTCCGGATTTGAACTGTCGCATCTTTCAGTGGTTCTGAATTATTGCCAAAAACGATACCTGAAATAGAGGCTTGAGTTGTTTGGGCAAAATTTGTTGCGCCAATAAAAACCGTTAGCACCATCGTAAATAAAAATAAGTGAAGTTGTTTCATGAATACTATTTTTTTGTTTTTTAGTGCTGACAAAGGAATTGACTAATTGAAAAAAGGCTGTTACTTTAACAATAACTGTAAAATACTTTTGTGTTAATGAAACCTTAAAAATCGAGTATTTTATTAGCTTTTTTTAAGATACTGTTAATCAAAGTAGACCAAGAAAGATCAAATTTCTTGAGGTAAAATAGTCTTAATTTAATCCTTACTTAATGTTTAATTTTGGCGATTCATCTATTTTTACGACAAAACCTAAATGAAAATTATGAAATTCACTACACTATTAATGGCTTCATCAATGGCCTTGTTATTATCAAATTGTACTTCTAATAAATTTGTTGTTTGTGGGCACAGAGGCGCTATGGGACGCGAAACCGAAAACACATTGGCATCCATAAAAAAAGGAATGGAATTAAAAGCCGATATGGTAGAAATTGATGTTTTCAAAATTAAAACGGGTGAAGTGGTTGTGTTTCATGATGATGATTTAGACCGAATCACAAATGCAAAAGGAAAAATAGAAGCATATACTTTTGAAGATTTGCGAAAAGTTTTGGTCGCCGGAAAACATCAAATCCCAACTTTGCAGGAAGTGATTGAGACTATTGATAAAAAAGTGGTGCTTAATATTGAGTTGAAAGGAACGAACACCGCAGCGGATACCTATAGAATTATAGAAGAGTACAAGAAAAAAGGGTGGAGAAATAAAGATTTTTTTATTTCGAGTTTCCGAATAGGGGAATTGCAAAAAATGAGATCTTTAAGTACCGACATTGCGATTGGTTTACTAACCTACAAAGATCCTATTGAGGATATTATTAAAACAGGAAAAGAACTGAAAGCTCAGGCAATAAATCCCTATTTTAAAACTTTAACGGTTGAAAATGTTGCGATAATGAAAGCGAATAATTTTAAAATATATCCTTGGACTGTAAACGAACTTGTGGATATCGATAATTTACAACAACTTAAAGTAAGTGGTATTATAACGGATTATCCGGAAAGAATTGTAAGGTAATTTTATTAAAAAATACTTTGATGTTACTAAGTGGTCTAAAAATTATTTAGATCACTTTTCTTTGCAGCTACTAAAGAATAGATTCAGATTTTCTAAAATAAAACTACCTTTTATTCTGAATGATTTCTGCCAGAAGTTTCTTGGCGCGAAGCAATTTAATCTTCACATTGCTCAAAGGTTCATTAATTTTATTGGCAATTTCCTGATAACTCATTTCCTGAAAATAGCGCAACTGAATGACTTCTTGATAATGGGGTTTCAATTCTTTGATGAATTGCAGTAATTGAGAAAGATTTTGTTCTGTTATTAATTCATCTTCTGCGGAGGGAGTGGTATCTGCAATATTGTAGGCTTGATGGTCTTCTTCTTCAGTAATTTCGACAAAAAGGCTTGATTTCTTTTTTCTTAATAGGTCGATGTGGACATTTTTTGCAATAGCAATCAGCCAAGTGTTAAACTGGAATTCAGCGTTGTACGAAGCTATTTTGTCAAATGCTTTTGAGAACGTTTCGATAGTAATATCTTCTGCATTGGTTTCATTTTCGGTGCGTTTAAGCATAAAACCATATACTTCATTCCAATAATAATTTAATAGAAAAGTGAAGGCAACTTGATCGCCTTGTTTTGCTTTTTCTATTTGTTTGTTTATTTCCAATGTACTGGTTTTGAGAATGTATTAGTGATGAAGATATTAATTTGGGCGAATATTAATACTAATTCAATAATTGGATACCAATATACGACATCTTTTTCTTTTAATTTACCTGCCGAAAATCCTACTATGATCCAGGTTATAATATATCGCAGCGCTATTAAGCAAAGTACTAGAATCCATTGAAATTGAAAAGCCAGCAATACGATAGGGAGGATAAGAAATAATAATTGGGAACCGTAGAAAAGGCCCAATTGAAACTTGTCAAAGGACTTGTAATAATTGGCCGTTGCAATATGTCTTCTTTTTTGAATTAGCCAGTCCTTGTAAGTTGTTTTAGGCTTAGAAAGCGTTACGCTTTCTGGCGTGTAAGCGATTGTCGTGTTTTTGGCTTTTGCAGCTTGGTTTATAAATAAATCATCGTCTCCAGAACGAATTTGCATGTGTTCTATGAATCCATTCACGTTGAAGAACTCTTCTTTTTTATAGGCTAAATTTCGTCCAACGCCCATGTAAGGATGCCCAATTTTTGCCCAAGAAAAATATTGAATAGCGGTCAATAAAGTCTCAAAACGTATTATTTTATTCAAGAAAGAGTTTGCGATTTTTTCATATTTACCATAACCCAAAACAATAGTTTTTTGCATCGTAAACTGAGAGCTCATGCCTGTAATCCATTCTTTTGAAGTGGGGTAACAATCGGCATCCGTGAATAATAGATACTCCTTTTTAGCGGCTTTTATTCCTAACGTTAGGGCGTATTTTTTGTTTCCCCAAAAGGCTTCGTTGTTCTCTACTTTTACCAAGCGAACGTTTGCATATTGCTTTTCAAAACCTTCAAATATAGCCAAAGTATTGTCGCTTGAAGCATCATCAATCAAGACAATTTCAAAATCTGGATAGTTTTGTTCAGCCAGCAAGGGAATGAAATTGGTCACATTTTCTTCTTCGTTTTTAGCACACACTATAACTGAAATTGGGATTCTTTTGGGCGTTATCTTTTGCGCTTTGGCGAAAGCAAATTTCCCAAAAACACCTAGATAATAAAAAATTTGAACCGCAACAATAAAAATAAAAAAGTAAAGAATTAATATAAGCATTTTGAGTTTAATGAGTTTTTAATACCCGAAATCTCGGGAACGTGCAAAGGTATGAATAGAATTGCGAATTGTTAAATACAATCTGTGAATTTCTAAAGAATTTATATTGGGCATTTCTTCATCTCTTTTGCGGTAGCGATGGACTGATCTGTATTTATTTTTTCTAATTCGGTGATAATGGTTTGATAGTTCTTTGCATCCCTATTTTGCGACATTTTTCTCGTAGCTTGGATTTCAGTTATTTTAATTTCAAAGGCTACAATACCCCGACTTTGCAACATCGTTTTCTGAGCTAAATCTTCTATTCGAATCGGTTTTTCAGAGTTTTGTTCGTATTTATCAACTAGTTTCTTCAAGGATTCGACCACGCCTTCTCCTTCAATAATTTTTATTTTTCCGTACACATGAACGGCAATATAATTCCATGTTGGCACATTTTCATGATCGTACCAAGAGGAAGAAATATAACTATGAGGTCCTGAAAATACGGCTAAGACTTGGTCGTTATCAGTAAATCCTTTCCATTGTGGATTTTCTTTAGAAATGTGTCCATACAAAATATCTTCACCTTCTTTATTAACATCTAGTTCCAAAGGAATATGTGTGGCGCACAATTTCCCGTTGGATTGATTGATTAAAATACCAAAGCTATTTTCTTGAAGAAATTTATTGATTTCTTCTGAATTCTCGTTTTTGTAGATTTCTGGAGTGTACATTGTGATTTTAGATTGACGAATTAAAATTTTTCATTTGTTGTACTCGTATTTTTTGCTTCTTAGTTTGAACTCTAAATCACATTTACTTCGGCCTCGATGTGGATACCAAATATATTAAAAACGGTTTGCTGAATATCCTTTGAAACAGTCAAAATTTCTTGTCCTGTCGCATTGCCATAATTTACTAAAACTAAAGCCTGGTTTTTGTGGATTCCGGCATCGCCAAAACGTTTTCCTTTAAAACCCGCTTGCTCAATCAGCCATCCCGCAGGAACTTTTACTTCGGTTTCAGAAATATCAAAATATTTCATTTCAGGGAATTGCTGATGAATTTTTTCGAAATCAGATTTCAATAGAATCGGATTTTTAAAGAAACTACCGCTGTTTCCCAATTCTTTTGGATCTGGTAATTTGCTTTGTCGGATAGCAATTACAGCAGTACTGATATCCTTTAAAGTAGGATTTGTAATGTTGTTTTTAGCTAACTCAGCCGTAATGTCTCCATAAGAGGTATTGATTTTATGATTTGTTTTGGTCAATTTAAAAACGACGGATGTAATGATGTATTGGTTTTTTACTTCATTTTTGAAAACACTTTCTCGGTATCCAAAATGACATTCGTCCTTGGTGAACGTTTTCATTTTCTGATTTTCTATTGTCATTGCTTCACAAGAAATAAAAGTATCTTTGATTTCAGTTCCATAAGCACCAATGTTTTGTACCGGTGTAGTTCCCACATTTCCAGGGATGAGTGACATGTTTTCTAATCCACCAAAATTTTGATCGATGGTCCAAAGCACAAATTCATGCCAACTTTCGCCAGCCTGACTTTCGACCCAGACAAAATCTTCATTTTCTTCTATAATTTTTTTACCTTTTAAATCGATATGAATCACCAATGCTTCAATATCCTGGGTCAAAAGCATATTGCTGCCTCCACCCAAAATAAATTTTTTCTGTGATTTGTTTTCAATTAAAATAGTTTCTAAATCTTGTACAGAATGCACGGCAACGAACTGTTTGGCCTTGGCTTCAATGCCAAAAGTATTGAGTTTTCTTAAAGAGAAATTAGCTTGTGTTTCCATAAACGAAAGGGCGTATTTGAATTATATATTCTTGGTCAAAAGTAAGAATTAAAATTTAGCTGCATAGGATTTCATCCAGATATGCATCATAAATAACGGCATAATGTACGGTGTCATTCGGTTATCTCCTTTTTGTAAATTCACTACAAGTTTTTGGATGTTGATGTGTTCAAAATACGGCATTTGAAAAAGTTCACTTTTCGAAAATGATTCTAATTCGTCTTTAAAAGCGGTGCTTTTTGTAATATAATCTCCCCAAGGGGCACTTAAGCCTACTTTTTTAAATTGCAGAATTTCATTGGGCAGACGCTCTTGCATTGCCTTTTTGAGGATGAATTTCCATTTTTTTCCAGCAAATAACCATTTGTCATCTAAGGAGCCCAAGCCAATTATCAGTCTTGGATCTAAAAAGGGTTCTCTGCATTCAATAGAAGCGCCCATCGTGCAGCGGTCATTTCGATCCAATAGTGAGCACAAGTAAGTATGTTGATCAAAATAAAGCGCCTGTCTTCGTAAATTTTCTGGGTATAACGATTTTGCGTCTTTATAAATTTGCTTCCTATATTCATTTTTTGGAAGTGCATTAATTCCATAAATTTCCGCGATATCTTTTGGATAGATATTGGAACCATTAAAAATGACCAGTTCCGATTTTTTACTAATTTGCGCATAACGCGTTAGCTTATCATAACGAGGTTGTTTGTTAAAAAGATCCAAAGCACCAATTGTTGCAATTGAATTTAATAAGGAGGGATATTTTAATGCTTTGTAGCGTACGTATCCACCCATTAATTCATCAGCACCTTCGCCAGAAAGCAAAACTTTTACTGATGGTTTTGCCATTTTCGACAGGGCTAAAAGATGTGGTTCACTTAAATGCATAATAGGTTCATCCTGAAAATAAGTGGCACTTAACAATTGATCATAAAGATTTTGATTTTCTAATTGCATGGTGTGAAATCCATAATCAAATTTCTCAGCCATCATTTTGGCTAAGTGCGATTCGTTATGTTCCTTTTCTTTAAAGCCAATATTAAAGGTTTCAATGTCTTTGTAATTTTGGTGGTGTAGAGAAGCTAAAACAGAGGAGGAGTCCAGTCCGCCACTTAATAAAACACCGACAGGAACGTCACTGATCATTCTCATTTTTATAGAATCATCAAATGTTTCTCGAAACCATTCTACAGGATTTTTAATTTTAGGCTGGTTCTGTATTTCTTTTTTCAAATCCCACCATTTTTCGGTCGTAACTTTTCCGCCTTCGTGTAGGGTCATTACATGTCCGGGCAATACTTTTTTTACGTTTTGGTACAGCGTGTTTTCACCGGCTACAAATCGATTAAATATATATTCTTCTAGCCCTTCCTGTGCCATTTTTAGCGGAACACCTGCGGTAAAAAGTGCTTTTTGCTCCGATGCAAAATAAAAAATTTCGTTATAAAAAGAATAATACAAGGGTTTTACACCCATTCGATCTCGGGCAACAATTAGTTTTTTTTCTAATTTATCCCAAATCGCAAAGGCAAACATTCCATTGAGGCGGTGCAGCATTTTTAAGCCGTGCAACTCAAACAATTTCATCAGAACTTCCGTATCTGAAGTGGTTTCAATGTCAAATCCATTACTCTTCAACTCTGGATAAAATTCTTTATAGTTATAGATTTCGCCATTATAGGTCATCACATATCTTCCATCATTCGAAAGAAAGGGCTGATGGCCGGCGCTAGAAACATCTAATATTGACAATCGTCTGTGTCCAAAACCAATGTTATTGTCAATAAATATACCTTTGTCATCAGGGCCGCGATGCTCTAGCGAATCACGCATCTTGATGAGAATGCGTTCGTCTACTTTTTTTTGGGATTGTAAATGCAAGATTCCGTTAATTCCACACATATTTAGTCAGGAAGATTAGAGTTGATTAATTCGTGGTATTTATGAGCAATAATCTTCATGTTGATCTTGTAATTAGCATTTTCTTCCACAAATATTCCGTTTTTAGTAACGGCTTGCTCGCGATGCGCTTTATTTTCAAAGGACCAGATCAATTCTTCTGCTAGTTTTGCATGATCATCAATAGCAACGAGTCCCCCGTTTTCTCGATGGGTAATCCAACTTTTATTTCCAGGGATATCGGTTACAATAGGATAGCAATAACAAGCCATAGCTTCAAATAAAGAGGCGGAAACCCCTTCCGTTATTGGCATGCTGATGTAAATATTTGATTTTTGTAATAACGTGGGTAACTCCGTGTTTGGAATTCTTCCCATAAAATTCACTTTCTTTTCAATCTTTAGTTTTTTAGCTAAACTTTTTAAAGTTGGAAGTTCAGTTCCATTACCTATAATGGTCAGTTCGAAATCAATTCCTTTTTGGTTTAAAATCCCAAAAGATTTTAGAATAGTGGCATGGCGGTATTCTGGCAGCAAAGAGCGTGTTACAATAGCACAAATTTTTTCGGGTGTTGCCTTATTTGTGTTTCCAAATTTCCTCAAATCAATTCCTTTTGGCAATACTAAAACTTTAGTCATATCTGCCTTTGCCTTGATCATAGAAAGGGTCATAATAGGTCCCCAAGCATGTATTAAATCCGCTTTTTGAAAAGCATAATGTTGAATAATTTTTTTTAATGGTAACGAGAGAGATTTTTCTGGCCATAAATCAGTTCTTCCTTGCTGTGCTATTGCAACAGGTTTTACTCCTGATAATGCTGCAAGGAAGCCATAGCTGGTTGTGCGTTCTGCAATGACCATATCAGGCTTCTGTAATTTGATTATTTCTCTAATTTTAAAAATAGCAAATTGAAATTCGAAAATCCTTAAAATGCGATTATGGAAGCAATTGCTGGGTGTTTTTAATTCCCAAGTAATAATTTCGAAATCACCAAATTCCTTTAGTCCGTTCATCCACGTGATCGCATCGGCTCTATAGGATTCGCCAAGAAAAAGTATTTTCTTTTTTTTCATTGTAATTATTCCGACGTTAAAGCGCGATTTATAAAGTCATTCAATGGTTTTAGTGCAATTAATTTATGACTCATGACCGCAACAAAATCTTTTTTAGAAACGCTGGAGAACTCAATTTTTTGCGAAGACTCAAAGCTTTTTAATTTTAGTAATTCAATAGCTGGATGTTCTTTTTCATAACCTCTAGGTGGATTTTTTAGCATGTTTTTTTCATTTCTATCAAAATCCTTAAACTCTTTTTTGAAATTTATTTCGTCAAGAATGGCTTCTAAATCATCATAGAAAAAGGCAATTTCTTTACGCATTTTTTTTAGGTCATCTGCTTCGGGACAATACAATCCACCTGCAATAAAACTAGCTCCTTTTTCTAAGTGAATATAATACCCGGAACGATTCAACCCTTTGGCACCAGAGGAAAGCCAGACTCCTAAATGGGTTTTGTAGGGCGTCTTGTCTTTGGAAAACCGAATGTCACGATTGATTCTAAAAGTACAATTTTTGACCTCCAACATTTCTAGTGAAGGATCAAGCGGTTTCATGGCGTCTAGGAAATCAGCAACTAATTGTTGGTAGTCTTTTTTGAAAGATTCGTATCGTTTTTTGTTTTCCAAAAACCAATCTCGATTGTTGTTGGCTTTTAAATCATCTAGAAATTGTAGGGTTTCTTTTGAAAGCATTTTGAGCTATTGTATTTGTTTTCTTAATTCTTCTTCGCTTACAAAACCAGATTGTCTCCATTTTACTGTCGCATTATCATATAGTAGTAGCGTGGGAAGCTCACTTATTTTCATTTCGGTCATCAAGGTTTTGTTTTTATCGGCATCCAAGCGAATGATAGTTACTTTATCTGCCAATTCTTTTTCCATTTTTAAAAGGAAGGGTTTCATTTTTTTGCAAGGAGCACACCACTCTGCGTAAAAATCGATCAATACTTTTTTATCAGAGCGTAGTAAATTATTGTATTCCTGCTCCGTCATTCCGCTAATTTTGTCAGTTGGTTTAGAAAATCCTGAAGCCTCCCATTTTAGAATTCCCCCTTGCAATTGGTATAAATTTGTAAAACCAAGTTCTTCTAGTTTTTGAACCGCGTTTTGACTTCTTGCTCCGCTTTTACAATACACAAAAAGAGGCCTTGTTTTGTCTAGTTTTTTACTGTCCACAACAAAACTGTCTCCTAGCCAATTTATATTTATAGCCTTGTCGATATGATCTGAGGCAAACTCCTCGGGAGTTCTTACGTCGAGAATTTGTGGATTTGGTGTTGCTGCGATTTTTTCAGAAAAAGCTTTCGCGTCGATCGATTTACTGTACTTTGAAGATTGACCGTTACACGATAGCATTACAAAAGAGAGGAGTAGCACTAGTATTGGATTGTATTTCATTGTTTTTTTTTAAATGTAATAAGCTAAATTAGGTAATTTTTAAATTTTTGAAGTCAATAAAGTGCTAAATAAAAGTTATAAGTTAAATATTCTATAGGTCTGATGTGTTGATTTTAGAATCGCTTCGGTTCGTTCTTGATGCGTGTCGGAAATAAAGAGTTGTCCAAAAGTAGCGCTGTTGACCATTTCGATAATTTTAGCTACCCGACTTTCATCTAGCTTATCAAAGATATCATCAAAAAGAAGGATGGGTTTTACGCCACTTTGCTTCTTTAAAAATTCAAATTGGGCTAATTTCAAAGCGATTAGATATGATTTTTGTTGTCCTTGTGATCCAAATTTCTTTATAGGGTGGTGGTCAATTTCAAAGGCTAAATCGTCTTTATGTATTCCTACACTAGTGTATTGTAAAGTCCTGTCTTTATTGCTATTTTCTTTTAAAAGTGTCAATAAATCCTTTTCAAATAAGTGACTTTCGTAAACCAATTGTACGGTTTCTTGAGAACCAGTTATGGCTTGATGATGCCTGTTGAAAATAGGTATTAAATCTTCGATAAATTCTTTTCTTTTTTCGAAAATAGATTGGGCAAAACCATGGAGTTGCTCATTATATATAGATAGCGTATCGATGTCAAAAACATGATTCAACGCAAAGTATTTTAGCAAGGCATTGCGCTGGCTCATGACCTTCTGGTATTGAATGAGTTGTTGCAAATAAGCCGAATCCAATTGCGAAATGACACTGTCCATAAATTTCCGCCTAGTTTCGCTGCCTTCTACAATTAAATCCCTGTCCGCTGGAGAGATAATAACCAAAGGAATAAAGCCAATATGATCCGAAAATTTATCGTACGCTTTTCCATTGCGCTTTAATATTTTTTTTTGGCCTTTTTTTAAGCTGCAAACGATTTGTTCCGTTCTGTCTTTTTTTTCAAATTCAGCATCAATTACAAAAAATTCCTCGCCATGTTTAATGTTTTGGACGGCTAACGGATTAAAATAACTTTTTCCGTACGCCAGATGGTAGATTGCATCCAGTACATTTGTTTTTCCAATACCGTTTTTACCCACAAAACAGTTTATTTTGCTATCAAAATCGAAATTTGCTTCTGAAAAGTTCTTATAATTGAATAATGAAATCTTTTTTAAATACATGGTAAGGCTTGCTGGTATTGAGAACTTTGCTGTTTTTGAACAGCTGTTTTAAAGAGGGTGCAAATTATCGAAAATTATTGATAAAAAGGGTATTTCTCTTTTTTCTCTGGGATTTATTTCGCCTTTGGAACGAAAGAATTGGACAGGATATTTTTTTTAAATATAAAAGCATATTTTTTATGTGGGATTGAATAAAAATTTTATTTTTGCGATTCACTAAATTAAAAATAAATGGCTACTTACAATAAAAGAGGATATAAAGCACCAAAAGAAAAAGAAGTAAAAGGAGAAGGAGTTGAAGCTGTGGTAATTGATGAAAAAGACAGCACAACTGCTGAAGTTTTTTCAAAATTAGATGAAACTGCTACAATAACTGAGGATTGGGTTGCTAAAAATCAAAAAATTATTATTGGATTAGTTGCTGCTGCTGCCCTCTTTACTATTGGTTATTTAGGGTATCAAAGGTTTATTGCTGCACCACAACAAGAGGAAGCGGCTAATGAAATGTTTCTTGCACAGCAAAATTTTCAAAAAGCAACGGATGGAGTAGCTAGTGATTCTTTGTATAAATTGTCGTTGAATGGATCCGAAGGTAAATTTGGATTTTTGAAAATCGCAGATGAATATTCTGGAACCGATGCGGGAAATTTAGCTAATTATTATGCCGGTATTGCGTATTTGAATACAGGAAAATATACTGAAGCGATTGATTACCTTAATAAATTTAAATCAGACGATATTGTTTTAGGAGCTTTGGCAAAAGGAGCAATAGGAGATGCTTATTCTCAAAAAAATCAACCGAAAGAAGCTTTAGAAAATTACGTGAAAGCTGCTGAATCAAATAAAAATGATTTTACAACACCTCGTTTCTTGTTGAAAGCTGGTAAAACAGCTTTGGCATTAGGGAATAAAGCAGATGCATTAAAATATTTTACAGATATTAAAGACAACTATGAAGCTACCCCAGAAGCGGCTTCAGTTGATGTTTTGATGGGATTAGCACAATAGTAAAAGTGAATTAAGATTGGTGATTCAAGAGGGTCGATTTCTGATTTCAAAATTCTATCTTTAACATCTGAAATATAAAATCTAGAATCATAAAACTACAATCAAATGGCTACCGTAAATAAAAATTTATCGGATTACGATAAAAATTCAATTCCAAATGCGAAAGATTTTCGTTTTGGGATTGTTGTTGCAGAATGGAATGATACTATAACTGAAGGACTTTTTAAAGGCGCAATTGACGCCCTTTTAGAAAACCAAGTTCCAGCCCAGCATATTATTCGCTGGAATGTTCCTGGTAGTTTCGAACTCATATATGGTTCAAAGAAAATGTTGCAAACACAAAATGTAGATGCTGTAATTGCAATTGGATGTGTCATTCAAGGACAGACCAAGCATTTTGATTTTGTTTGCGAAGGAGTAACCCAAGGAATTAAAGATTTGAATGTACAAACGGATATTCCAGTTATTTTTTGTGTTTTGACCGATAATACGATGCAACAGTCCATAGATAGAAGCGGAGGAATTCACGGGAATAAAGGTACTGAAGCGGCTATTGCGGCTATAAAAATGGCCTATATTCGCCAGCAAGCTTCTTTATCACATCAAATAGACAATCAACATTTATTATCCTCAGGAGCCATTCAAATTGAAGAAGGAAAACCTTTGGAACTGAAGGAATAATCTACAAAAAAATTAATTATTTAACCTATACTGTCTTCTAAATAGTATAGGTTTTTTGTTTTTTTTATGATTAAATATGTCCGCATTCCCAGTAGAAATTCATTAAATTTGTGTTTCTTGGTTTTTTAATAAACTATAGTCACCCTGAGCGCAGACGAAGGGTTAAACTTTTAACCTAATTTTTTTAATGTCGAGTATAATTCAATTACTTCCTGATCATGTTGCCAATCAAATTGCTGCTGGAGAAGTGGTTCAAAGACCCGCTTCGGTGGTTAAAGAACTCCTTGAAAATGCAGTTGATGCTAAGGCAACCGATATCAAACTAATTATTAAAGATGCTGGGAAAGCACTAGTGCAAGTAATCGATAATGGTTTGGGGATGAGTGTTACTGATGCACGGTTGTGTTTTGAACGGCATGCCACGTCCAAGATTCGTCATGCCGAAGATTTATTTTCATTGCACACTAAAGGGTTTCGGGGAGAAGCATTGGCTTCTATTGCAGCGATTGCTCATGTTGAAATGAAAACCAAGCAAGATCAAGAAGAATTAGGAGTGCATATCATTATTGAAGGCAGTAAGTTTGTGTCGCAGGAAGCAGCAGTTTTGCCAAAAGGGACATCGTTCGCTGTTAAAAATTTGTTTTTTAATATTCCAGCAAGGCGGAATTTCCTAAAATCTGATACGGTGGAATACCGTCATGTCGTAGATGAATTTCAACGGGTTGCTTTGGCGCACCCAAAAATACATTTTACTTTTTACCACAACGGGAGCGAAATGTTTAATTTGCCACCCTCGACTTTGCGTCAACGAATTGTTACTATTTTTTCGGGTAAGACCAATGAGAAATTAATACCAGTTCAGGAAGAAACAGAAATCGTAGCGATTCAAGGATTTGTCAGTAAACCTGAATTTGCCAAAAAAAATAGAGGAGAACAGTTTTTCTTTGTCAACGATCGTTTTATAAAAAGTGGATATTTGCATCATGCGGTGATGGCGGCTTATGATGGAATTTTGAAAGACGGTGCACAGCCTAGTTATTTTTTAAATTTATCAGTGCCTCCAAACACGATTGATATCAACATTCATCCTACTAAAACGGAAATAAAGTTTGATGATGAGCAGGCTTTATATGCTATTTTGAGAGCTTCTATAAAACATGGTTTAGGGCAGTTTAATGTTGCTCCAGTTTTGGATTTTGATCGCGATTCCAATTTGGATACCCCTTATCATTATAAAGATTTAGAAGGTGCTACACCAACAATTCAGGTGGATGGTAATTTTAATCCGTTTTCTGATGATAAGCCAAACAAACACTTTTCTAATTATAAGAAGCCGGAATCAACAGCGAACTGGGAAAGTTTATACGTAGGATTAAAACAAGATACAGACGATATAGCCCACATTACCTTTGAAAATGAAGAAATGACCTCGTCTTTATTCAATGATGAAGACATAGAACATTCAATTCATAAAACGTATCAAATTCATAAAAAATACATCGTTTCATCGATAAAGTCAGGAATGGTAATTGTAGATCAGCAACGGGCACATCAACGTGTTTTGTATGAACAATTTCTGGTAAATATGACAGTACATCAAGCATCAAGTCAGCAGTTGTTGCTTCCCCTTAATTTGTTCTTCTCTAGTAGTGAAATGGAACTTATTCAGGATTTGCAAGTGTCATTAAAAAATACTGGATTCGTGTTTGAAGAAAATACTACCGATCATATTGTCATTTCAGGAATACCTGTAAATGTTACAGAAAGTGAAGTATCCCTTGTTTTAGAGCAATTATTAGCCGATTTACAGGATGGAATTCCAGAAAGTAGTTTCAGTCAAAGTGATACGATTGCTAAATCCATGGCCAAAAGTTTAGCCGTAAAAACAGGAAAACACCTTACAGAAAAAGAACAGGAAAACTTGGTTAATGGACTTTTTGCCTGTAAAGATCCTAATACATCCCCTTTTCATAAACCCACTTTCATCACGATGCGTGTGGAAGATTTGGATAAAAAATTTGCACTATGAGAAACGTAACTGAGACCGTAAAACAATTAATAATTATTAACGTATTGTTTTTTGTAGGTACACTAATTATAAAAGAGCCAGCATATAAGATATTGGCATTGTACTTTCCTGAAAATCCCAGTTTTCAATTGTGGCAACCTATATCACACATGTTTATGCACGGCGGATTTATGCATATTTTCTTCAATATGTTTGCGCTGTATTCCTTTGGATCGGCTTTAGAGCAGGTTTGGGGATGTAAAAAATTCTTGTTTTTCTATATTTCTTGTGGTTTAGGTGCCGCCTTAATGCACACTGGAGTGAATTATTACTTTTTTCAGGATAATTTGAATACACTAATTGCCAATGGTTTTCAAAAACAGGAGATCTTGCAGATTTTGAATGAAGGTAAAATTAACACAAGATGGCAGGAAATTTTGTCGGTATCTGATTTTCAAAATTTTACTAGTGCCTATTTGGGAACAGCTGTTGGTGCATCGGGAGCCATTTATGGAACGATCGTAGCATTTGCTTTTATGTTTCCGAATGCTGAATTGGCGCTGATGTTCATTCCTGTTCCAATAAAAGCGAAGTATTTTGTTCCAGGTATCGTTTTAGTCGATTTGTACTTAGGGATTTCTGGAAAATCTATATTTGGAGGTGGAGGAATTGCCCATTTTGCTCACGTTGGTGGTGCTTTGTTCGGTTTTCTGATTATGTGGTATTGGAAGAAAAATCAATTTAATAACAATCGTTGGAATTAAAAGTTTAAAATTTTTTAAATTAGACGACGCAACTATCAGATCTTAATTCCCACTTAGCTTATGAATATTATTGACGACCTGAAATTACAATACAATATAGGAGGAATAGTAACCAAGTTAATCCTTTGGAACGTAGCTTTATTTGTTTTTCCATGGTTGTTTTTCGCTCTTCTATCTCTGTTGGGTTTTCCTATTGATTATCTTCAATTTGTGAGTTTGTCTTCTAATCCGGCTCATTTGCTTTGGAAACCTTGGTCGTTGCTTTCATATGCCTTTTTTCATAGTGGAATCATGCATATTGTTTTTAATATGATTGTTTTGAATTTTTCTGGGCGATTATTTATGACCTATTTTACGGCTAAACAATTACTTGGATTGTATGTGTTAAGTGCTGTTTTTGCTGGAATATGCTACATTCTTGTGTTCTATGTTTTGAATATAAATGCGCCAATCGTGGGAGCTTCTGCCGCAATAATGGCTATTTTGGTTGCAACTACGACATATCATCCTTTAATGGATCTTCGCTTGTTACTAATTGGAAATGTCAAGTTATGGCATGTTACGGCCGTCATCATCTTCATCGATTTAGTGCAGCTGCGTTCTGAAAATATGGGCGGACATATTTCTCATCTTTCAGGAGCTTTATTTGGATTTATTTTTATTAAATTGCTTCAAAATGGAACCGATTTAAGTAGGGGTGTTTCTCGTTTTTTTGGTTTTTTTGCAAATTTGTTCCAAAAAAACAAAACAACTCCATTTAAAAAGGTGCATAAAAATTACACTAAGCCAGTAGAGAAAAGTATTCCTAAAATAATCACTAAAGATAAATCGCAACAGCAAATTGATGAAATTTTGGACAAAATCAGTCAGTCCGGTTATGATAGTTTAACGAAAGAGGAAAAAGAATTTTTATTCAAGGTAGGGAAGTAATTTATAAATGCTTGGCAATAGAATCCGACTTTCATCTCGTCCGATAGTTTTATATTAAAAGGAAAATTTCCAAAAAAGGAATTCTTTTGTCCGCTGCCAAAGTAGATTGTTTAAATTTTTTTACTTGATTGAAATCAACTTTTAGCTGTTTGTAAAAATAAAAAAGATAGAAAATGAAAAATCTTTCATGGTTTAATAAAGGAATGTTTCTTCTAAATAGTCTGCTTATATTGGTGACCTTTGTAGCGTATGTCTTGCCTTTTTTAGCGCCAAAATCTTTTCCACTTTTGTCTGTTTTGACACTTTTCATGCCTCTTTTCTTTATTTTTAATGCGTTATTTTTTATCTATTGGGCGATTCAATTTAAAAAGCAATTGATTGTCTCGGGTTTAGTTTTGCTGCTAGGAATTACATTTATAAATAAATTTTATAAATTTTCGGAGCCAAAATTTTCCAAGGAAGAAAAAGATTTTACAGTAATGAGTTACAATGTTCGCCTTTTGAATGTATTTAAATGGATTGACAGAGATGATGTACCTGCAGATATAGTAGCGTTTATTAATGATAAGAACCCGGATATCTTGTGTATACAAGAATATTCACCGTCAGCAAATATTGATTTGAAAGTATATCCACATCGCTATATTTTTACTGATGGGGATCAAATTAAAACTGGTCAGGCTATCTTTTCTAAATTCCCTATTCTGAATCAGGGAAATATTATTTTTCCTAATTCTAGTAATAATGTTGTTTTTGCTGATATTAAGAAAGGGAAAGATATTATTAGAGTGTATAACATGCATTTGCAATCGATAAAAATATCTCCTGACGTGAATGAAATTGATGAAAATATAGATGTTATCAATCAGCAGAAATCGCAAAAGCTTTTTATTAGAATAAGTAAAGCTTTCAAGCAGCAGCAGCAGCAAGCAGAGCTGTTTAAGGAACATAAAATGAAATGTATTTATCCAGTTATTATTTGTGGTGATATGAATAATAGTGCCTTTTCATACGTGTACAGAAGCATCAAAGGTAAGATGAAGGATGGCTTCGAAGAGGCAGGTACGGGCTTTGGAGAGACTTATAAATTCAGGTATTACCCTGCTCGAATTGATTATATTTTTGCTAACGAAAAGATGACCGTTAAAAAATTTGAAAGTTTTTCTAATTTTATTAACTCAGACCATTTTCCTATTATGGCTAGATTATCGTATGAAGAATTTTAATAGTATATGCTATTGAACAATCAGTTTTTGTTGGCTTAGATAATCCATCGCGTATTTTCCTTCATTAAAAAGCAAGTCTAAAACACTAAGGTTATTGATAAATCCATGTTTGTCATCAAAAACTTGAGTATACTTGTCAAAAAGCGAGAGGTCTTTTTTTCCATTAACCAAAGGTCTAAAATCAGAAATGGTAAGAGTATCTGAGTCATGAAAATATTCTGTCGTCGTGTGGTACTCTATCTTCATACGCAAGCATTTAAAAACAATAGTTAATGCTTCAAAATTTAGGTCTAACAAGAATTCTTGTTTTTTTTCAAAAATTGGTCGGATGTCGTCTTCGAAAAATTCAAAAAAAGGAGAACTTCTGTACGCCGCTTCAAGAGATTTGAAATGTTGTTTTTGCCAGTCAAAATCATTTTCAATTCTAACATCTTTAGTTTTTTGATGGCTTTCTTTCGAATGTTTTATTGGAATATTTAGCAATTGAATCCCGTTTGGACTGTAAATGTATGTGCGATTTCGGTTTGTTTGTTTCTGGAAATTATCCTCTATTTCAAAGGTAACCGTGTCTGCTTGTGCTATTGCTGCAAAATGGCTTACGGATGGGAAATAGGTGGGATGTAGTAAAATATTCATTTGTTTATGTGTTTAGGGTTTAAAGTGTAAGGTCGTTGTATCGCTTTAAACCCTAAACTTTAACTATTTTTATTTACCCTTTGTTCGCTTTTCTTTTTTTCCAAAAATATTCTCCTACAAAGAAGAGTACTAAACCAAGTAGAAACAATTTAAAGTACGATTGTGGTTGACCTTCACCACTAACAGTTGTGAAAACTCTGTCCCAACGTATTTTGTTTAGTCCTTTTCCATTTGGATCAATGCTTAGCCAGATAAAAACAGGTTTTCCTACAATGTGATTTTCAGGAACAAATCCCCAATACCTGCTGTCTTCAGAGTTATGACGGTTGTCTCCCATCATCCAGTAATAATTTTGTCCAAAAGTATAACTAGTGGCAATTTGACCATTTATTCGAATCTCTGAACCGTTAATTTTCAAATCATTGTTCTCATAATCACTTATAATTGCCTTGTAAAACGGTAATGTTTCTGTTGTTAACGGAACTGTTTTTCCTTTTTCTGGAATATAAATTGGACCATAGTTATCCCTATTCCACTTGTTGATATGTGGGAAAACACCATTGTCTACGTCTTTGGAAATTTGTCTAACAACAGCAGTTATGCCAGGTGTATTTTTTAGTCGCTGAGCTCCAGCTTCAGTTAAAGCGCTTAAAAACAAGGTGTCTCTTTTCGTGTCGTCAGTGAAAAAAGCAGGATCTGTGATGTCTAAATCTTTAAATAAATATTCAAGATTGACTGCTGTTTTTCCATCAAAAGCTACCTTATAAGAAAACTGCGGTTTGGCTCTTTCTGGTAACTGCAATAATTTCCCATCGATATAAATGACACCATCTTTTATGGATAAGTTATCACCTGGAATTCCAACGCATCTTTTTACATAATTCGATTTTTTATCAACCGGTTTGTAAGCGCGTCGTTTTGAAGTATCAAAAAATTTAAATACGGTATCTACAGGCCAGTTGAAAACAACGATGTCGGTGCGATCAATATTCTGAATACCCGGCAATCTCATATAAGGCAACTGTGGATAGGTCAGGTAGGATTTATTTTTTGTCAAAGGAATGGAGTCATGCACCATGGGTAAAGCAATTGTAGTCATAGGTACTCTGGCGCCATAATTCATCTTGCTTACAAATAGAAAGTCTCCTACTAATAATGATTTTTCTAATGACGAGGTTGGAATGGTGAAGGGTTGAATTAAATAGGTATGTACTATTGTGGCAACAACCACCGCAAAAAGTAGCGAGCTAATTGTGTCTGCAGTTTTATTTCGAGGGGTTAAACTTCTATCTGCTACGTACTCTAATTTCTGAGTATAGTTTACATAATAGATGTAAAATCCAAGTGTAACAATTCCTAAAAAAGTGTCTACTCCAGATCGTTTTCCAAAACTGCGCAGCGTTTCCACCCAGATTACTGGGAAAATAATTAGGTTGATAATGGGTAGGAATAATAAAACGGTCCACCAAGTAGGGCGTCCAATTATTTTCATTAAAATAATGGCATTATAAACCGGAATAGCGGCTTCCCATCGTTTTCTTCCTGCGCTCTCGTATAATTTCCATGTTCCTAAAAAGTGTACTACTTGTAGAATAAGAAAAAATATAAACCATTGATATGCTGACATAATATGTTTATTAGGTTAATGTTTTATTTGTTTTATGAAAATCAAAACGTTTTATCAGTTATTAAAATCGAACGCTCTAAATTGCTATTATGATGCTCTTAAAATTCCAGTACGTCTTTCATTGTAAAAACACCCTGTTTACCCACAATCCATTCTGCGGCAATAATTGCTCCAAGCGCAAAGCCTTCGCGATTGTGTGCAGTGTGTTTTATTTCGATAGCGTCTACCGCTGAGTTGTAAGTCACCGTGTGTGTCCCTGGGACTGTTCCAATGCGCTTGGTAGCGATATGAATTTGCGTAGTATCTGGGCTTTCTAAAGTCCAGTTGGTGTAGGAGCTATTTTCAATTACTCCTTTGGCTAATGATATTGCTGTACCGCTAGGTGCATCTAGTTTTTGGGTGTGATGAATTTCTTCCATTACAACAGAATAGGATTTGAATTTCGCCATAATTTTAGCCAAATGTTCGTTGATTTCAAAGAAGATATTCACTCCTAAACTAAAGTTTGAACTAGAAATGAATCCGCCATTTGTAGCGGCACATAGTTTGGTCATTTCGTCATAATTTTCTAGCCAGCCTGTGGTACCGGAAATAACAGGTACGTTTGCATGAAAACAAGCAGAAATATTGGTCACCGCAGCTGTTGGGACGCTAAAGTCAATAGCTACATCTGCTGTAGAAAGTCCCTCAAAAGTGTTGTTTTCCTCTTTTTTCAAAACAATTTCATGTCCTCTTTCCAGTGCAATTCGCTCAATTACCTGACCCATTTTTCCGTATCCTAAAAGCGCAATTTTCATTTGTTTATTTTTTAAATTTTGAATACTGCAGCAGTCCTGCAAACAGGAGTCCTAGCAAAATTCCAGCGATGAACCCAGAGAAGAAATTATTCATTCGAATAGGTTCCAATGCTTGAATTTCTGAATAATTTATTAAAGTAATTAACAGTAAAACTGTGGTAATGATAAAAAAATATTTCTTACCTATTTTAGTGAGTAATGACATACTGATCGTTTGTTTGATAGCTTCCTTGTTTTCGAAATTGGACTAGAAAGTATAATTAAATGTTAGTCCTACATTTGTCTTAAATGTTACATCATTTGGGTAAAGAACGGGTCTTACCGATAAGTTTTCATCAACATTAAACTGTATTAAAGCCGCATCTACATTGGCGTCAAGAATATTTAAGGCATAAAATGCCAACGTAACTAAAGCTGATAAATCGCGGTTGCGTTGGTAGAATTTTTGTCCGGCAATTAATCGATTGTTGTCAAGGAAAGCTAAGTCATCTGTGACTAATCCCTCCAATCTGCTTTTGTAGGCGTCTCTATATTGATTGTATTTTTTATTGTTATCAATATAAAAATAAATACTGGTTCCTAGCGCTCCGTATACAAGTGGTATTTTCCAATATTTTTTGTTGTAAGCTTGGCCTAGTCCCGGTAAAATGGCCGAATAGAACGCTGCTTTTGCGGGAGTCAGCGGGTCTATATCATTTGATTTCAAAGTATCGGTAGCGACCAACACCGCTTCTGTTTCCGTTTGTGCAAAAACGGCAGTGTTTCCTAACGAAAAAAGGAATAGAGCGATGAAAATGATTTTAGTCACTATTCGTTTATTAGTTTGATAATTCTGTTGAAATCTTCTTCTGAGTGAAAAGGAATGGTTATTTTTCCTTTACCATTACCAGCCACTTTAACATCTACTTTGGTTCCAAAATAAGTTGTAAAAGTGCTTTTTTGAGATTCTGCGATTTCAAATGAAGCAGCTTTTGGCTTAGATACTGGCCTAGGTTTTAAGCTTTCCTGATAATTTTTTACCAAAGCTTCCGTGTCACGTACCGAAAGATTTTGGCTTACAATTTTCTGATAAATATCCGTTTGAATGTCTTGATCTTCAATATTGATTATGGCTCTTCCATGACCCATGCTGATAAAGCCATCACGAATGCCCGTTTGGATTATTGGATCCAACTTTAAAAGCCTTAAGTAATTAGCAATTGTAGAGCGTTTTTTACCAACGCGTTCACTCATTTGTTCCTGTGTTAATTGAATTTCATCAATCAAACGTTGGTACGAAAGGGCAATTTCTATTGGATCTAAATCATGGCGCTGGATGTTTTCCACCAAGGCCATAACCAATGATTCATTGTCATTTGCGATTCGGATATAAGCGGGCACCGTTGTTAATCCAACTAAAGTAGAAGCACGAAGACGTCGCTCTCCAGATATTAATTGGTATTTATTAAAATCTAATTTCCTAACGGTAATAGGCTGAATTACACCAAGTTCTTTAATAGATGTGGCTAATTCTCTAAGGGATTCCTCATTGAAATTACTTCGGGGCTGAAAAGGATTAATCTCAATTGCTTCAATTTCAAGCTCAATGATGTTTCCTACAACTTTATCTGCATTTTTATCTGCAACAGATTTGATATCGTTCTCAGGGTCTTTTAATAAGGCGGATAATCCTCGGCCTAAGGCTTGTTTTTTTATTGCTTTTGCCATAAAACTATTTACTGTTTTTCTTTATAACTTCTTGAGCTAGGTGCAAATAATTAGTTGCTCCTTTGCTTGTTGCGTCATAATTTATGATGCTTTCGCCAAAACTTGGTGCTTCACTCAATTTCACATTTCTCTGAATTATAGTCTCAAAAACCATATCATTAAAATGTTTCTGCACCTCTTCTACCACTTGATTGGACAAACGCAAACGGGAGTCAAACATTGTCAATAACAATCCTTCAATGTCTAAATCTGGATTGTGAATTTTTTGGATACTTTTGATGGTGTTCAGCAATTTCCCCAAACCTTCTAATGCAAAATATTCGCACTGAATTGGGATAATTACAGAATCCGCCGCTGTCAAAGCATTTAATGTAAGTAATCCTAACGATGGCGCACAATCTATGATGATAAAATCATAGTCGTCCTTGACACTTTCTAGTGCCTTTTTAAGCATATATTCCCGATTTTCTTTATCTACCAATTCAATTTCAATGGCTACAAGATCAATATGCGAGGGAATCACATCTACATTTATTGCAGTACATTTTATGATGGCCTCTTTTGGTGTGTGACTGTGTTCTAGAATTTGATACGTTCCTATTTCAACAGATTCGACATCAATTCCTAATCCTGATGAGGCATTTGCCTGTGGATCAGCATCAATAAGTAATACTTTTTTTTCTAAAACTCCCAATGAAGCCGCAAGATTAACTGATGTTGTAGTCTTTCCAACGCCTCCTTTTTGATTAGCAATCGCGATGATTTTGCCCATTTATTTTTCTAAATTTTGAACCGTAAAAATACAATTATTTATGGTTTCTAAAAATCTATTTTGTTAACATTTGTTAAAGCTTGATTCCTCGCTATTTGACATTTCTAATTAGTTAAAACAGCTTTGCTTTTGAAAGCGGCATGCGGTGTTCTTTTAATTCAATAAAAATGCGAAATCTGAATGTCAGGTTATTTACTGCCATCTTAGCAAAGACTACTGACTCTCAAAAAGCTACGGTCGACAGTGATGTAAGCGAATTGCTGTTCTAATAAAATTGTTTCTTAATTTCTGCAATAGTTTGCTTAAGCCAATAATAATGCTATCTTTGCACCCGCTTTCGGGGTGTAGCGTAGCTCGGTTATCGCGCCTGCTTTGGGAGCAGGAGGCCGCAGGTTCGAATCCTGCCACCCCGACAAAAAATCCTTTCTGTAGCAGTACAGAAGGGATTTTTTTATTACCAAATAATTAAAACTGATACTTCAACGTCCTTTCTACCGTAATTATATCCTATTTTTGCACGGTAAAAATTATAATTCACACACTATGTCTGATACAATCGAAAAAATCAAATGTCTTATTATAGGTTCTGGTCCTGCAGGTTATACTGCTGCTATTTATGCAGCCAGAGCTAATATGTTTCCAGTTTTATACCAAGGAATGCAGCCTGGAGGCCAACTAACAACAACTAATGAAGTAGAAAACTGGCCAGGAAATCCTGAAGGAATAACGGGGCCTGAAATGATGGTTGGGTTACAAGCCCAAGCGCAGCGTTTTGGGACTGATGTTCGCGATGGTTGGGCTACAAAAGTTGACTTTTCCGGAGATGTTTTCAAAGTTTGGATCAATGATGTAAAAGAATTGCACTGCGAAACAGTAATTATTTCTACTGGAGCTTCGGCTAAATACTTAGGGTTGCCTTCTGAGCAACACTATTTAAAAATGGGTGGTGGAGTTTCGGCTTGTGCGGTATGTGACGGTTTTTTCTATAGAAATCAAGAGGTAGTAATCGTTGGAGCTGGAGATTCAGCTTGTGAAGAGGCACACTATTTATCTAAATTATGTAAAAAAGTAACGATGCTTGTGCGTAGTGAAAAATTCAGAGCTTCTAAAATTATGGAAGAACGCGTTCGCAAAACAGAGAATATTACGATTTTGATGAATCATGACACGATCGAAGTTTTAGGTGATGAGCAAGTTGTTACTGGTGTAAAAGCACTTAATAAAACAACAAATGAAACTTTTGAAATTGAAGCCACTGGTTTCTTTGTCGCTATTGGCCATAAACCAAATACCGATATTTTTAAAAAATACATCTCCTTAGATGAAACAGGGTATATTATTAATACTCCAGGAAGTTCTAAAACAAATGTGGAAGGTGTTTTCGTCGCCGGTGATGCTGCAGATCATGTGTATCGTCAGGCAATAACTGCTGCAGGTACAGGTTGTATGGCTGCTCTTGATGCGGAAAGATATTTAGCTGCAAAAGAATAATCATAGCCAGAAAAGTTAAAATTGAAAAAGTCCCATTTGCCATAGCAAGTGGGACTTTTTGTTGTTAGAATATATAATAGCAATCTTATCTTTTTCTCTCTCTCCTTTGGAGAGGGTTGGGGAGCGGACTATTTCAATTTCTTAAGCAATTTTGCTTCATCAGCAAATTTTCTGATTTCAATTTTTGGAGCACCTACTAATTGGATTTCTGATTTATTAGCGGCGTCAATAATCACGGCAGTTTCCACAAATAAACTACAGTTGGAATAACTTTCGGTGGTGATATCGGCATTTTTGGTGGTGAACTTGTTTCCGGTAAATAAGGCGTTATTGTCCAATCGAAGCATCGTATTTATAGCACTTCCCTCTAATGTAGCTTCTGATTTTTGGTACATATCCATTTTCAAATCAGTAGTGTTAACTAAGGCTTTCAGAGATGCATTTTTACTTAATTCAATAGTTGTATTTTCTGATTTTAAATTCAATTCTGTTTTTGATTTATCGTCTGCCTGAAGTAAGAAATCCTTGGTGTTGACATTCAAAAATAATTTGGAAGCATCATGTGCTTTTAGTGTAATGGTATTCAGTAAAAGTTCCTGTATCGCATTAACGGTCGATTCATCTTTTGACGTAATGAGACTCAAATCTTTGGTATAGGTCACTCTCACTATTGTTTTTTTATAATTGGTGGCTTGCTTTGTGGTGTAAATGCGCAATATATTATCACTTAAATCCAAAGAAATAATATCGTGCAGGTTATCATCGGCCTCAATTTTTAGTTCGGTTTTTTCGCCTCTTTGCAAATGGACTTCTAGGTTGTCTTCAACTACCAACGCTTCAAAATTCCCTACTTCCCGTTGTTCTACTGTAACTGTTTTTGATCCTTTTATTTTTTTCTTTTTCTGTGCCAAAGTCAATGCGGTTGACAAAAGGAGCATGAGTATAAGTGTATATTTTTTCATGATTAGTTGGTTTGAGTCTACACAAATATAAAAAAATCATCCACTTGTGATGGATGATTTCTATTATATTTACTTGAAGTATTAACTATAGTCGACTTATGCTGCCGCCAGAACTGGTTTCTTTTTGAATTGATTTTGGTTGTACGGCGTAGGAGATATTTCCTCCGCTGGATGCTTGTGCCACTAATTTTACAATTGGATGAACACTTATGGAAGCTCCACTGGAAACATCGGCGGTTACCTCATTAGCTAATAATTCATCAGCATTAATTTCGCTCCCACTTGATGCGGTGGTTTTCGTCTGAAGTGCTTTTCCATTTATTGTGATCGTACTACCGCTGCTGGCATCGCAAGTAATAGTATCCGATTCGATGCTTAAATCAATACTTGCCCCACTCGAAGTATTCAAACGGACGTTTTCGCCTTTCAATGTATTCTTACTCGTAATTGTGGCACTGCTCGTAGCTTCTAATTCATCAATTATAGGCATTTTAACCATCACTTTTTTAGAACCGGTATTGATAAAATAATTTTTGTCACAAGAAATAACCAGGGTTCCATTTTTAACTTTTGTAGTAATGTGTTTTTGTAAATTATCATCTGCTTCCACAACTATTTCTGTTTTATCAGCTTGTACAATAACTACATCAATGCCATTGTTAACCTCTATGCTCTTGAAATCATCTTCAACATTTCTTTTCTCGGTCGTGACATTTCCGCTCCCTTCTATTGAATTCAAATTAATGGAGTGGTTGCACGATGCGAATAACAAAGCTGTCAATGCTATTACAATAAACTTGGTAATTAATGTGATGACTTTTAACATGATTAGTTTGTTTTAATGATGATACCGTCTTTGTTTATTTTTAATTCTTTAAGATTCTTTTTTGAATTAGTCAAAGTGTCATTCGTTACAGAAACTCCGTCTTCATTGATAGTAACTGACGTTTCGATGCTGTCATTTTCAGTATCAGTATCTACGTCATTATACTCGTTTTCATCTGCGGGACAATTTAAACATTTTATTTGAGAATTTTCTACTTTATAAATGTAATTGTCTGAACTGTAGTGTAAATTAAAATATTCGTCGTCTGATCTGTCGTAATTTTGAACACTAGAATCAATTTTTAACAATAGTCCTTCTGGTACAAATAACGTTATTTCAATCTCTTGGTCTCTGTATTTGTTTTTTAATTCCGTTAGTAAATAATTGTCTAAAATCAATTGGTTGCCAATAATTTTGTAACTGTATTTAATTTGTTCGGCTCTTTGTTTTGCATCAGATAAGGATTTTCCTCTAGCCTCTTTTTCAATTTGGATATAAGGTGCTTTCTCCTCTGTTTTTTCAATTTTAAAACTAACTTCATTTGAATAAATGATATCATTTCCGGTTGAATCTTGAGTTACCATGAAATCGTTGCGGTCTTCCACATTTTTAGCAAAATAATCATTGTGTTTGAATTTGATGAAAAGCGTATCACTTGGATTCAAGTTGATTGTTTCTTTTTTAACTACTCGTCCATCAACTGCAAACGCGCTGGCTTGTTTTATTCCAATTGATATCGCTAGTGCAACCGCGATTAACCAGAGTGCCAACAACGTGTATTTTGCAATGTTTCCGATAGATTTCATGTTTGGAGCCAATAATTTGAAACCTAATAATGCTAAGAAAAAGAAAGGAATTCCAACGGCAAAGAACATCAAAAGTCCAAAAGCCCATATTGGATAATCCATGAAATTGCCTGCCTCGATAAAACCTTGCCAAGGAAAATCAATGAATGCACCGGAACCTAAAGTGAAAATACCTATTAGCAGAAAAAACAATACTGTTATCCCAGTGATGATTAAAATTACGCCTAAGAACTTAGCGAAAATCTTGAAAATAGTCATGATAAAATCACCAAAAGAATTTCCTATTTTGCTAGCACCTGTTTTTATTTGATTGCCGTATTTATCGTAGTCCGCATTTTTTATTTTGTCGGAAACATTTTCAAACTCTTCTCTTACTTTTTTTTCGATATTTGAAATAGTCACGGGTTTTCCAGTCATTTCCAGTTTTTCAGTTGTTGTGATCGCTTCCGGAGTTACAATCCAAAGAATGATATAGGCTAGGATTCCAGTTCCAAATCCCGCAAAAACCAATAATATAAGCACGATTCTGATCCACACGGCATCAACACCAAAGTAATGTCCTAATCCAGCCGAAACACCACCGATCATCCCTTTTTCTCGGTCACGGTATAGTTTTTTTGTTCTTCGGCTAGCAGTGCTGTACGTAGTATTTGCCTCTTTAAAATCATCTTCAATGATATAGTCTTCCGGTTGTCCCATTACGGCAATCACTTCATCTACATCTTTAAAACCAATAACATATTTGTCTGATTTTTGTTTTTCGTTCAATAATTCCGAAACACGCATTTCAATATCTTTGATGATCTCATCATGTCCTGATGAATTGGATAAAGAACGTTTTATAGCGTCAAAATAACGTGTCATTTTTTGGTATGCGTCTTCATCTATGTGAAAGAACATTCCGCCTAGGTTTATATTTACAGTTTTGTTCATGACTATTGTTTTTGGTTGGTTATTAGGTTTACGGCATCTGATAATTCAGTCCAGGTGCTATTTAGTTCATTTAAAAAAGTTTGTCCAATTTCGGTCAGGCCGTAATATTTTCTTGGTGGTCCTGAGGTCGATTCTTCCCAACGGTAGTTGAGTAATCCGTCGTTTTTAAGTCGGGTTAATAGAGGATAAATGGTTCCTTCCACGACTAATAATTTTGCGTTTTTCAAGGTGTCTAATATTTCCGATGTATAGGCATCTTTTTCTTTCAATACAGATAAGATGCAAAACTCGAGAACACCTTTGCGCATCTGGGCTTTTGTGTTTTCAATGTTCATAATTCCTTTTTTTTGATTTTGTGTTGATTAAACAGTTCATTTTTTGATTGTTTTGCCAGTTCGTCTTGCTGGCTGGGTGATGATTTGTCATTGCGAGGAACGAAGCAATCTCGTATTGCTTGATACTCTTTTTATTTTTTGGAGCTTATTCCTGCTTTCCACTTTATCTTTACTTGCTTAAAGAAGCAAGTAAAGGATGCCGTTTTAATCAGGGCTAGTTCGTTCACTTTATGTATTACGTTTATTCTCTTTTAATCGGATTGCTTCTTATTTCAGGAACGGAATCGTTATAGGATACTTGTATTTTTCTCCATTTGATGTTTTGATTGAAGCATAAATGATTAAAAAGAATTCAGCTACTTTCAAAAGACCAAAAATCAATACACAAATCAATCCAAGGGTTAGTAAGCCAATATTATCCTCAAAGTTGAAATTTGAATAAGTAAATTCATGATTGTGCATCAAGGTGTTAAAAGACATATCCTTAAATACAGAAATAAGAAACGAAGGAATAGCAATTATAATCAGTAGTAAAGAGTACAACAATAAGCTCAATTGAAAGTTAAGTACTTGTTTGCCGTGGTGATCCACAAATTCAGAGTCGTCCTTTTTTGTACTCCATAATATGATTGGAAAAATATAATTTCCAAACGGAATAAAATATTGAGTCAAGGTACTCAAGTGAGTAAAAGTGGCGATGTTTTTTTCAGTAGTGGTTTCCATTTTTTTTTTTTTGATTTTGATGATGATTGAAACGAGTTAACTATAAAAGCATTTAGGCTACATAGTAATTTCTTAAGCAAATATATATCTAAAAGACAGTATCTGGTATCGCATAGGACCAAATATTAACATAATATTAACAAATTAATTTTATAGGCACGCATACTATTTTTTTGTATTTTAGCAAAAAACCCAGTGATAATGAACTTGCCATGATTCAATCCCCCAGCTTCGGAACATAAAAAATAATGAAGAATGGCGATACCATATCCATATAAAAATAATAAATAGTAGCTACATATGAAACTTACAGCATCAAAACTTAATAAATTTCTATTGTTCAAATTACCGTCGGCATTTATATGTGGAGTACGCGTAAAAACAATAGATGAGAATCAATGTGTAGTTTCGGTGAAGCACCGTTGGATCAACCAAAATCCATTTAACTCTATGTATTTTGCGGTACAGGCCATGGCAGCTGAGCTTTCTACGGGAGCTTTGGTGATGTTTCAGATTCAAAAAAGTGGCAGGAAAATCTCGATGTTGGTAGCGAATAATAAAGGAAATTTTACCAAGAAAGCGACAGGAAGAATCACATTTACCTGCAAGGACGGGCATTTGATAGAAAAAGCAATTCAAGATACA
This sequence comes from Flavobacterium omnivorum, assembly GCF_900099915.1. Classification (GTDB taxonomy): domain Bacteria; phylum Bacteroidota; class Bacteroidia; order Flavobacteriales; family Flavobacteriaceae; genus Flavobacterium; species Flavobacterium omnivorum. The sequence goes on along the minus strand of NZ_FNDB01000002.1, from coordinate 315,027 downwards.
ATTGCTACCGGAGAAGGGCAAACCTTTTGGATGAAATCCACAGGAACCGATGAAAAGGGAATACAAGTTTCCGAAATGGATTTTGAATGGAGTGTAAGGGTAAAATAAAAACAGTTTCCACAAGAATATAAAACTAGAAAACGCCTCGTACTGATGTAAAGAGGCGTCTTCGTTTGCATCAAATTTAAATGCAATACATCAACTTTTAATTAGCAAGCCGTTTTACAAGTTTTACCTTCCGCTTTGCATTTAGCTTTACACTTAGCCACTTCTGCCGCAGTCATGGTTTTAGCTTTTGTGTCTTTATTGGCACAACAAGATTCTTTTTTTGCTTTTTCTTTTGCCACAGCTTTAACTTCTTGAGCATTAACGCTTATGGTAAGAAATGCAATTGCTACAAATGTTACTATTTTTTTCATTTTATACTGTTTAATTGGTTTTCTTTAATTGGATATTCATCTTAAATTTCCATTCAAATGTAAATAATAATTCAAATTAATCTTAAATTTTTGGATTAATATTTACTTAATTGGCTTAATTTTTCTCCGAAAGAAACGTGTTATTTAATGATTATTTTTTTGCTTATAACTCCTCTGGATGTTTTAAGTTTTACAATATAAACGCCAGTGCTTACTTTTTTGACAGGAAGTTCAATGTTTTCCTGACCTTGGTTTTCAATTTCCCAATTAGCAACTGCCTGTCCCAAAATAGTGAATAAAGTAACTTCTTGAACTGTTGTATCCAGCAATTTATTATGGATTATCAGTGCATTTCTATTTTGTGAATAGAGGAATGTAAGGTCATTTTCATTTTTAATTTGTTCAGTTGTTCCTAGCGTTTTGTCTTTGAAACGTAGTGAAAACCGGTTGTGAAATTCGCCTTTGAGCAAATTAATTTCAAAACCTTCATTCCTAATATTGTGGTATATTTTTGTTTGGTCATCGTAGATAAATATCGCTTGATCAGACTCAAAATTCTCGAGTTCATCAATCAAGAACTTTACTGGACCCTCGACATCCGTTTTTACGCCGATAGGGAAGGAGGACTCGCTATCAAAGTAGCCTTCGCCTTGAATGGCCAATTGTTCTGCGCCGTTAAGAAAATACATGTCAGTAGGGAAATCGTCTAGAATATAGCCGTCATACCCATAATCAATTGCGCTAGTCGCTTTTTCCTGCATGAAGGCCAGCAATACTTGGCGGTGAAAATTAGATGCCGAATTGAAACCCAAGCGAATTCTTTTTAGGGTGTCTATTTTTATCGGATCATTAGAATTCGTATCCCATGAATATTCTTCTTTTGCTTTAGCTTTATTTTTGAAAAGAGTGTTGGATGTAGCATCCGTTTCTCTCTGAAATGCCCGTTGCCCATTATTAAAGATTACAGTTCCGCCACCGCCTGTTTTTCCGTACACAAAAAATCCTTGCCCAACAGGAATATGTTGCTTTGGAATTTTAGTACTCAAACCTACACCGCTAATCAAGTCTGGAACTACGGGAGGCAAGCCTCCTGATAAATTGAGCATGGCATATCCGCCTAAATAGTCTTTGAGAACATGGGAATTGTTACTAGAGGAATGTTCCCAGAAATAAATGGTTCCGTCTAAACCCGTGTCTTGCGGTCGGTCTACTGACGTCAGATTGTCATTTATAAAAGCATACGCATCTATAGCGGATGGATACGGATTTCCGGTTAGCAATAGTTGTTCGGCAGTTACAGTATTAGTCAGTATTGTTCCATTATTTGGTTTTCCTGTAAAGGTATAATTTTGAGTTCCAGAGACTGCTCCGTCGCCTTTTAAGGTAAATCCCTGACCTGCTCGCAACGGACTTGTTTCATTTATTTGCACCCAATTTGCGTAAGCGCTAGCATAATTATCAAATTTATATAGCCAGTAGCGCGCCAAACTAATTGGGTTTGTAGGTGCTCCGTTATACCCACTTATCCACGTAATATTTGCAGGTGATGCAGGGTTTGTTCCGTCTCTAAACACCCCGTTTATGGTATAGTCCGTATTGTTAGCTAAGGTATTTATAGGGCTTACCGGGGAACTCCAATAGTTGTAATTGTACAGATTAGATTGTCCTTGCTGGTCTCTTTCAATAGATCCAGCACTAGCCACGTCTAAATCACTCTCCAAAGTTTGGACTAATTGTGACATTCCTGTTAAATCAATTTTACCGTCTAATTTTAGATACCAGTCATTTTGTATTTTGGTATCGTTATCCATTACGATTTTCTTTCCGGAATCGACCAGCATCCCTAAATCAATGTTGTTGGCCGTTTCGGTAATATCATGTTGTACTTTGACAATTGACCAATCGTTTTCCATAATGTCATTTCCTCGGATTTCTTTAGTTGGACTATTTACGGCTGTAGCAAAAGTTCCTGCTCTTTCGGTTACGAAAGGCAAAGGTGCTTGTTGAAGATATATATATTTATGATTGTAAATTTTCGTTCCTGTTACATCAATCGTTGGTGTTGTCAAGTCATCAATAATGTCATCTTTGTAGTTGTCCATTCTGTAATAACGCAGTAAATTTGAAAAAGGTAGTGTAGCAGGAGTAGAGGCAATATTTTTAGGTATGACCGTTCCTCTGATTTGTGAACCAAAGTCCTCAATTTCCTGATAGACCATTCTTTGTAAATTGGAATCCGTCAGCGCAACATTGAAAACGCGTACTTCATCTATTTTTCCTTTAAAATACTTGGTGTTTGTAATTGGATTTTTTCCTAAAGTAAGCAATGATGCATCAGCAGCGATACTTCCGGACGCTGCTTGGGTTGCCACTAAAGCCCCGTTTAGATATAATTTCAAATTATTTCCGTCATAAACTGTGGCAACATTATACCATTGGGAAACATTTAGTGCTGTAGCAAAAGCAGTTGTGGTTCCATTAACGACTGCTTCCAATTTTCTGTCTGCTGTAATACGAATTTGGAATTTATCCTGACCCACAATAACACCCTCTGTTGAAAAAGCAGGATTCAAATTAATCCATGCCATTAGGGAAGCATTGGTCAATCCACCAAGAATAGAAGTGCTTTGTCCGTAATCATTTCGACCATCGAAATCAAGAAATAATTTGGTACGCAAATCTCTTGGAGAACCAAAAACAGCGTTATTGGTATCAAACACATCCAGTATTCCGTCTTTGTCGGTATCAGTTGTTCCGTCGATAATTCCATCGTTGTTAGTATCGAGTGTTTTGTAGTCATATATTAACAACGTATTTGCGATATCAAAAGTAATTCCGTTGGATTTTACATCAATATAATTCGGAGTTCCATCTCCATCGGTATCCAAAAGATAATTCAGAAAAGGAGCAATTGTACTTCCTTGTCCTAAATTTCCGTATTGATTTACTCCGGTACCGTAATCGTAAATGTCTAAAATTCCATCACCAAAAAGTTCCGAAGTTCCGTTACCATCAGTGTCTTTGCTTCTAAAAGTTTCCGTATCTAAGCCATCTCCGGTTCCGTTTCCGTTGATATCACCATCACCATTGATAAATCCAGCAATTGCACTAGAGTTTCCGGCGTTGGATTCATCCACATCAAAGAGACTGTCATTGTCGCTGTCTAAATCCAAGTAATTTGGAATTCCATCTCCATCTGAATCCAATGCAGGTAATGATGCGCTTGATTCTGCACTGTCGTGCAATCCATTACCGTTAGCATCGGCCCAAGCCATATCAATTTTTCCTTTACCATTGCTTAAATTTCCTAAGCCAACTTCAATGATATCTTCGATTCCATCATTATCAGCATCCAAATCAAACATATCAGCAACGCCATCGTTGTCTAAATCGCACAAGGTTTGTGAGATTAGGATATCATCAAGAGCAAGGTCATTACCGCCACCACCAGGAGCATTGTTTTTAAAACGAATGGTAAACGCATTTACATTACCTAAGTTTACACTTGTTGTGTATTGTTGCCAAACTCCTTGAGGGCAACTGTTGTCAGTGGTGCTTCCAGAACATCTGCCAATATCACCTGTGTTGAAAGAGTTAAGAAGATTGTTTGATAAATCGTAAAATTCAACCGTTATATTGGGTAGAATTGAATTAGGGTAGGTAGAAGATGCCATGATGTTCAAAGCCCAAAAGCTGTAGGTTATAGGCAGATTAGACAATATTCCTGTAATCGTAGTTTCATAGAATACACCTGGTTCAAAACTGGCATTAAAAACAGCCATTCTGCCATTGACATCACCTGTGGTATGATCTTCTCCATTGTACCAAGCTAAATCGCCATGAATATTTTCAGGATCGCTCGCTACTGTTCCGGTGATTTTGGAAACCACTGTGTATTCCCCATCATCCAATATTTTTGTTGATTGTGAAGGGCATTCTGGTGTATTAGTACCAACAATTCCGTCTTCGTAACAGTAGGTTGTTGTTGCGTTATAAGCTGCAGTAAATTCTGGAGTTCTGCCGCCTGTCCCGAAGGTTTCATTTAGAAACTTATAATCTACTTTACGGCCGTTAGAATTATTACAATTTATTTCTTCGGTAGCATCCAGAATTCCATCATTATCATCATCGATGTCAAAGTTGTCAAAAACGCCATCACCATCACTATCAAAAAAGGTTTGGATTCCAGTTCCTTTAATGGAAAAATTATATGGATTTTCATCGGAGTCATTGTTTATAATTGAAATTGCAGCAGTTTTAATTCCGATAGTATCAGGGTCAAAAGTAACAGAAAATGTAGAACTTGCTCCTCCAGCAATTGAAGCACTTGGGCTAACGGTAAGTGTAAAATTAGCATCGTTTGTTCCAGAAATAGTTATGGAACCAATAGATAGGACAGCATTTCCCTTATTTTGAATGGTGTATTTTTTTGTGATCGTTCCCGTACTGGTTTCCATTGATCCAAAATCTGTCCAATCTGAGGGACTTGGAGTTATATCACCGTCAGTTATAGTAATAGTATTTCCAAGAATGTTTATTTCTTGAGGCGCCACATAAGTAACAACTATTTTACCATCAGCTCCAGAACCACCCGTCCTGTTGCCCGATGATGTCCGGTATGCACCACCTCCACCACCTCCGGGAATAGTTCCAGGTAAACCATTATTATTGTTATTGTTGCCTGAACCACCATTTCCACCTCCACCAGGAGCTGTTGCTCCGGTTTGATTTGTAGCTGCATTACCATTAAATGCCGTCCCCGCTGATGAACCACCACCTCCGCTGTATGTTCCATTACTACCAGTTGCACCGCTACCGCCACTATAAGTTAAATCTCCAATACAACCTGAGATTAAGCCTCCAATTGCTCCAGTTGTTGTATTGTCTGGTACACTACCGCCACCTTTTGCTCTTACAAGAGTAGTTGGGGCAAGTGAAGAAAATGAAGAATCGCCACCGGCTGCATTTGATGTACTTCCAGTGCCTACCACATAAGTATATTGTTCTCCAGGTACTACAGTTATTATTTTTTTAGCATAAGCACCACCACCACCACCACCGCTAACACCATTTGATGTTCTTGTACCTCCACTTCCTCCACCTCCCCAAGCTTCAACTGTTAAGCTGGTTACACCTGCAGGAACTGTAAAAGTTCCAGACGTACTGTAGGTTTGTGTTGTTTGGGAATAACCATAAATTATAATGAAAAGCAGGCTGATTGTAAAAAAAAGCTTTTTATTCGTAAGAGTAGTTTTCTTCATAATTTAATTCTTGTTTAATTAATTTATGGTTTTAATTTTCGTTTTAAATGGGCGAAGCGAAGTATCAGAAATATTTTGTACAGTTTAAATTTAGAATTAATATTACAATAATCGGATTAAGCGCAAATAAAATCGACTAAATACATAAAAAATAAAAAAATGTAAGTTTATTTGTAAACTATAATTACAAAAACTTTACTTTTAATTCAGTAAAAGGTTAGAGAAGAATAGTGCAATTTTCCAGATGGTTTTATTTCAGATGTATTGCCTATTTCTTCACTCGATTTTATGTAAGGAGAACTATATTTTACAAAAAAAAAGACTTCCCAATTAAGAGAAGTCTTTATGAAATTAAAATAGATTTAAAATTATTTTACGATAATTTTCTTGCTGATAGTACCTTTTTCGGTTTTCAATTTTACAATATACACCGCCGAAGCTTTGTCTTGGATAGGAATTTTAATATTGGATTGTTCTTTTTCCTTCACATCCCATTTGGATAGTAATTTTCCTTGAATGTCGTATAAAGAAGCGGAAAGAACGGTGTTGTCACTTGCACTATTTTTAATATTCAATGTGTTATTTGAACGTGTAAAAAACACAGTGACAGCGTTATCATAAATTGGATCTTGTAGGCTAAGGGTTTTGTCAGTGTAGCGAAGTATAAAACGATCATCGAAATCACCAATTTCTGTTTGAAAGACATAAGGTGTATCTTTTAAATCATGGATAATTCCTAATTCCTTATCTTCTAAAAGAATGTTTTGATTATCAAAAAGACCGTCAAAATGGTCAATTCTTACGGATAGTTTCGCTGAAATTTCAGAATAGTAACCTAGTTTAACTTGATCATTTTCATCAAATGGTAGTGAACGCCCTTGAATGGTTAGTTGCGCTTCAGGTATAATGGAGTAAAAGCCAACATCATTCCCGCCGAATGATTCTCCATCAAAACTCCTGTCCAAAGATTGTGTGGCGCCTTCAATATACCCTACAAGTATTTGACTGAATGCGCCCGAGTTATTGGTTAAGTTCAACCAGATACGGTGTCTCTCTTTATCTGAAACATTCTTTGGAATTGCTTCGTTTTTTTGGTTTTTATTCATTTTGAAGAAATCACCATTCTTTCCTTCTACACCTACTCGCATACTATTATTGAAAGTTGCGTTTAGAGTACCTGGAGCCATGGTGTTGGCTGCTCTTACAAAAAAAGACTGCCCCGACGCTATAAATCCTGATGGCGGAGAACCACCCGTAGTAGCAGAAGATCTTGTTGATACTCCACCTGTTCTATTAAAGGAAGCGTAATCATTTTCGGTGTAGTTTAAGGCATAATCGCCATAAAAAGGATCAGGTTCTGCCTGGCTTGGTGCTGTATTATGGGTCCAAACATAAATTGTTCCATCTATTACATTCAAATTGGCATTAAAATCTACGAATGTTCCGGCGTCGATTGCAGATGGGTATGGATTACCAATTAGATTCCACTCATCATTTTCAGCATCTACATCAACGACTCCTGTCAAAGTTCCTTTTATTATAGGCGCAGTTACGGTACCATTGTTAGGTGTTCCCTTGAATGTGGCTGTATAAGGCGTTTTGATTGATGAGCTGAAGGTAGTAGGTGCTCTTATTATATACCCTTTTCGAGGGTCCATGATTGTAGCGTTATTTTCATTTTTCCAGTTGCCACCAGTTCCTGCAGAAACTGTTGGTATCCAAGAAAACATCAAAGGACTATTTGGAGATAATGATCCTAAAGTAAAATTAGAAGCTAATGTTAGCGGTGAATTCCAATAGGTATAATCAATATTGTACATTGGCTGTGAAACTCTTTCAATATTTACAATTCCGGTATTTGGAGTATTATTGATTTGAATCAAGTTTGCTTTATCTCTAATATTGAAAATCCCATCTGTATTTACATCTACAAAGTCAGTAACTGTAAGGTTGCTTGTGGAGGAAAGCTCTAAATTACCGGTTGATTTAACTGTTAAATTTTTTGCATAGGCATTATAGTTGTTTCCTGGAATGATAGTTGTATTTGGTATAATTACACAATTCGCTGCTGTAGGAACTCCGGATGGTTTCCAGTTGCTCGAATTATTCCAGTCGATAGTTAAGTTTTGCCAAACTTTAGATTTGTTAGTTACGTTTATGATTGCACTTGTAGAACAGCCATTTGCTAAATTTGCTTTTGCAGTAAATGAATAGGTACTTTGTTCCAGTTGTGCTAATGTTGGTTTTATATAAACAATTGATGCTGGTGTGCCGGCAGTATAAGGCAAAGTACATGCGGCATTAGTATAAGCATCGGGAGGAAGAGCACTTGTCCACTGGAATGAGGGTGATAATGGCTTGTCACCAAATAATTTGATATCATCTACCGCAACACCATCACACCAGCCAGCTTTATACCTAATTCTGATTTTAAGGGAGGTAATACCTATAAAAGCGTTTACGTTAAAATTAGGAGATGTTACAAATTGGGTTCCTATTCCTACATCTCCAAGATATTGGACTATTGGAGTGGGATTCCAGGAATCTCCTCCATTTGTTGAAACTTCTACATTAACATATTCAACCGAAGCGCTATTTGCATCATTATAACTTGAAAAATACATCTTAAAGCTGAGAGATAAATTTAAAAAACCAGTAGTATTGACTATTACTGATTCTAATGCATTTTCTACTTTTCCGAAAGTTGTGCCACCAGCTACAACATCTGAGGTTGTTATTGCAAATTTATTCGTGCCAAATCCAGATGAAATCGCGGGATACCATACAGGAAATGTTGGGTAGGGAGGGACATAGGTACTTGATTGAATTTGCCACTTTGTTTTTGATTCTTCACCTGTAGGAAAAGCAATACTGTTGCTGGTAAAGTTAACCATACCACTCTCGAAGTTTTCGTCAATCAGGTAAACTTGCTCATTATTTCCTGATGCTTGTAAATCGATGATGCTATTTTCACCGCATACTTCTGGATTGGCATTTGCAAAAGTTAATGTTGGTATAGGTTTTATAGTTGCCACGACTGGGGTTCTAAATAAAGATTCACAACTCCCATTAAATGCAGTTACATAAAAAGTTTTTGAGGCACTAATAGAAGGCGTTGACCATGTGGTTGAGATTGTAGTTTCTACTAATGTTCCTCCTGATTGGGAGTCATACCAACGGTATTGTGTATTATCGGCAGTTCCTGCTGCGCCTAATGTAACTGAGCCTGTTCCGCAATTAAAGCCATTGGCTATGGATGTGATTTTCGCAGCACAATTTGCTACCACAGTAAATAAATAATCTTCGGTTTCTCCATAATTAGCAATATTTCCACATGCACTGAAAGTATTATCAGCTGTAGAATTTGATTTATTAATTCTGATTCTAATTCTATAATTTCCTGGAATGGTCGTCTCTGGGATTTTAAAACCAAATGTTGTATTAATAAAAGCATTAGTACATTGGTATACAATTTCAGTTGACTCGTCAAAAATTCCATTGCTGTTCCAATCTACCCATGCTTTCATGTAATTGGCTCCACCTGTTGTATTTGTGAAAATGTTTACTCCCTCTCCTTGCGCCTGTGAAGCTCTTGTGCCTAAATTTGTTTGATCTTGATAGCCCAAAGGAGATGAGCTGTAGGTTGAAGAGTTGTTAGAATTTGTTATATTACCTATGAAATTTACGTCTTTTATATAGTTGGATGCCTGAACTCCGCTACTTACAGATGGTGTACAATATACTAAACAACCTGCTCCCCTTACTGTTGTAATTGTCACGTCAGAAAATAAACTTTCACATGCTCCATTACTTATAGTCCAACGTAAAGTTGCTGTGGTCCCTACAGTTAATCCAGTTACCCCAGAAGTGGGGGAAGATGGTGTTGTTATAGTAGCCGTTCCAGATACTACAGACCAGAGTCCTGTTCCGGATGTTGGCACATTACCTGCTACTGTTGTTGTAGTTGCACATGAAGTTAAAGTTTGGTTTGAACCTGCATTAGATATAGATGGAGGCGTTCCAATTACTGATGTTATTGTATTAGTTAAGGTTGTTCCGGTTATTAAACCTGATATAGTTCCTGTTCCCCCATTACGGGTAATGTTACCAGTACTAACATTATTTATTGCTCTTATTTGTAATTGGCTAAACGTTAATCTGTCAGTTTTGTTTGTGGGTGAATTAACACTGTATGTTAAAGTTATAACACTTGAAGAGACGGTCAATGATGAAATTGAGGTGAAGTCAGCTCCGCTACTAGCTGATACAAAACCAGTATTAGCTTTAAATTCAAAATTAGCTGGTGCAGAAAGTATTAAAGTAATATTAGAGCCTGAAGAAAAATTACTTGTTGCTGTTTCGGTGATTTCTATATCTTCTAAAGGATAGTATGAAGATGGGAAACCTGAACAAACTGGTATGGATAAATTAGGTTTTGTTATTGTAACTTGCGCAATTGCTTTATTTCCCATCAAAAAAACGAAGAAAATCGATAAGACAAAAAACCAAGAAAAAAATCTAGTTTTATGCAGTTTTACTTTTGAGTTAGTACTTAAGCAAAGAGGATGGAAATTTGTTGTATATTTAAAATAATCGGTATTTTTTGCAAGGTAATTTTGAGTCATAAACTTTCTAGTGAGGTATTTAGGCAATAAAACTACTTGTTTGTTTTTTACGAAACAACTTTTTATTGATAAAATGTTGTGATTTTGTGTAGTTTATCGGATTTAGTGGTTCGTTTACCGATAAAGCACGTGTCATTAAAATGGATGTAAGTAGTGTTTAGAATGATAAATGAAAATGTTTTTAATAGATATTTATTCGTTTTTTAAAATTGTTTATCAAAGAGAATTTTAACAAATAGCACGTTGTTGTTCTTTAATTTGAATTTATTGTTAATAGACTTGTGAGAAGTTAAAATAACTGTAACTAAAGTTAAACGGTGTCCTTTGGAAATATAAATTCTCAGATTAGTGATTATGAATTAGTTGCTTTCTATTGATATAGCTTAGCATTATTAAGAATAATCTATAAAGGTATATCACTTGAATTTTTATTTTTTTTTATTATTCTTTTTTCAATTAATAACTTAAATAAAAACCTCTATTTTCCACAGAAAATATTTTAAGAATATTTTTTCCGTACATTTAATAAAATTTTTAAAAAGCCGTTATGAAGATCTCTAAATCGTTAGTGTTTATTATGTTACTATTTGCAGTTTTTAGTTATTCGCAAAATAAGTTAACAGGAAAAGTTATGAATCACAGTAATAGACCAGTTCCCAATGCTAAAGTATTTGTGGATTCTATTTATACCAATGTAAATACAAATAAAAACGGAGAATTTGAAGTGCTGCTCCCTGAAAAAGTGGCTGTGATTAATATTTATTCGGATAAATATGGTTTGCTTTCTTCTAAATTTAGTAATGAAAATAGTATGAGTTTCATTTTTTTAGAATCTGAAAAAGAAATAAAAAATAGAATAAAAAAAGGAGGTAAAATTACCATTGGATATTCAGAAGAAGACCAGGGATATAGAGTAAAAACAGCTCAAACGATGGATGTTCAGAACGATAAAAGCACTAGAAGTTTTGTTACTATATATGATCTTTTACGAGGCCGTTTAGCAGGAGTTACGGTTTCAAGGGACAACAAAATAACAATCCGAGGTTTGACTTCGATTAGAAATGTTTCAGAGCCGTTATTTGTTGTTGATGGTGTTATTGTATCGAGTATTGATTATCTTTTTCCAAATAATGTCAAAAATGTCAGCGTTTTAAAAGATGCTGCAGCATCAATTTATGGTGCTCAGGGATCTAGTGGAGTAATTGTAATTACGACTAAATAGTTTATTGGCAGTTCGTGACAAAGCTACTGATCCGTTTTTAAATTCAATTCTACTGCGGTAGATTTTACATATATCAAAATTTCCTAAACCCGTTGTTTAGAGCGGGTTTATTATTTGGAGAAAAATCCATTTCTAAACAGGTCATTTTTCAAAGAGTATTTTCAAATTTAATTCAGACTGTGAAAGTCTGGAACTTTAATACGTACCTTGTTTTTCTTGGAAAGTAATCTATAAGGTAGTGCCGCCTAGGATGATTAGTAAAGCAATCTGGAGTTTTTCCAAAACGTTGTTTCCGTTATAGATGGAATTAGAATGTGTCAATTTTGATTTGCCGTACTCACTTTGTATTTTGGAAAGTTGCTCCAGCGTCTGTAAAGCATGAGTACTGTTGTTTCGGACTTGATTCCGATTTTCATTTTGCGTTGCTGAATTAATTAAAGCACTATAAGTTACAAAGGTCTTGAACTGTTTTTTCTCTTTTGGAGTCAAAACAGTTCCAAGGTATAATTTGTCCATATTATTAATTTTTATAAGGCTGCTAGAATTTCATCCCTTTTTTGAAAATCCGTTGTGTTCGTTTCTGCTGCATTTTTTTATGGAATAAAGCGTGTTCGCATACTGAAGGATATATCACGGTACGACTAATCGATACCTATACATGGCGTTGATATCTTCATTTGTTTTTTTAGAATTTTGCAGGGTATTAAAATTGATGATCAGTATTTTAAACTTTGATGCCTTTTATTATTGATGTATTGCTGATTCATAAAGAAATAAATATAGTATGGTATTAGCATTGTTTCAACTTACGAAATGTATTAGTGTCAATCATGGTGCTCTTTTGAAAGAAAACATTCTATAGATAAGCTATGGGATTATACCATTTTTGTACACTATTTTAAGTACTAAAAAGTGTTCCAGCATCCGTTGCCTTCAACAACTTACAAATGCACTGTTTTGAGTTTTTTTTATTTCAGATTATTACTGTTTTGTATCTTGTTACTTTGCAGTTTTCAGGGTTTAATAAGTCTTTCAATCGTTTTGTTCGAATGATTTCAGAGGAAATAACAAGCATAGTTATGTGTTTAATAACCTTCAGAAAGTAGCTTCTGACCATGACAGAATTATTAAATTATTTAATCGGTAAAATAGTGTGTTTACGGTAAACCATAAAAACATCAAAAACGAATACGTTATATTTGGTCAAAATTATCTTTTTTCTTACCGTGAAAAACAGATGTATTCTAAGTTTATTTTTTTAAAATACAGTTATGAAACACCTTTATAGGATTCTATTTTTCTTTGTTTTACTATCTTCAGTTCATCAATTAAGCGCTAAAGTCACTAGCAGCTTTTTAATTAAGGAGAAAAAATTCCTAAATAAGGGAGACACTAATTTAGCACTGCCCACGGCAACCATAACTGCCAGTGCCACTGCTGTTTGTAAAGACGGACCCGCGTCAGTAATCACTTTTACTGGAGCGGGAGGAACGGCACCTTATACTTTTACCTATAGTATTAATGGAGTGCAGCAACCTACTGTAACCACTACCTCAGGCAATGCAGCAACAATCAACTTGCCAACAGCTACTGTAGGAAGTTTTGTGTACGCGTTAATAAGTGTTCGAGATGCATCGATGCCAATCGAAGAAATCTCGCAAAACGGAAATGTTACATTCACCGTTAATGCACCTCCAGTCGTTGATTTTACTTTTACTGATAACCAATGTTCTGGAACTGCAGTTCAACTTAGTACTACAAGCTCCGGAACTATTTACACTTGGAATTTTGGGGATGGAACTACCTCTGCTCTAACAAACCCATCACATATTTACACTTCATTTGGTTGCGGAATAGCCACATTTAATGTGTCGTTAACGATTACAAACGCCAATGGCTGTTCAAATACAATAACCAAGATAATAAAAATAAAACAGCAGCCAGATGTAAATTTTAAAGATGACAATGTTCCTTACAATCCATTGAATCTGTCTAATCAATTTAGTAATTGTGGTTCAGCATCTGCATCGAACCCAAATTATTCAGTTTCTATAGGAAATTTGTCATCATCAGTTTCTTGTATCAGTTCCTATTCAATAAATTGGGGAGATGGTAACTCAACATCAAATGTTAGTTTTCCTGCAAATCATTCTTATACACAATTAGGTGCTTTTCAAATGGTAGTAACCGCCATAGGATCAAATGGTTGTTTAAGTAGTAAAACGTATACTGTAAAAAACGAGTCTAATCCATCTGGAAGTTTGAGTAGTCCTGGTAGTACAGAAAACTTATGTGCTCCAACACCTAATTTAGAATTTGTGATAGCCAACTGGGGTAAAAATTCACCTACTACAATCTATACACTTGATTATGGAGATACTACGCCATCTCTTATATTAACCCAAACTGAATTAAATGCATCGGTTTACTATAATTCAAGTAATCCAGCCTTATCTGCTAATTATCCAGTACCGCATATATATGATTCTACAAGCTGTCCTAATGCTAGTATAACAGCGACTTTAGTTATGGAAAATTCTTGTGGTAAAACAAAATCTACGATCTCACCAATAAGCATTTTAAGACCTCCAGTTTCTAAATTTACAATTCCAATTAATGGTTGTGTTAATTCAAATATTGTATTTATAAATAATTCAACACCATCATTGAATCAAAGTTGTATACAAAGTACTCTTTATGAATGGAATTTTGGAGATGGAAGTCCTGTTTCAAGTATTACATCTACTGGGATTCCAAATATTAATCACAGTTATACTTCGCCTGGTACTTATGTAGTTTCTTTGACTACCTATGGATATTGCGGTAATCCTTCGGTTTTTAAAAGCACAATTTGCATCGAACCCCCTTTAACTCCTCAGTTTACTATAAATGCTACTGAAGGGTGTTCGCCATTGGCTGTAGCAACAAAAAACACTACTGATTTATCGAAAACATGCAGTGTTTTAACTTATGCTTGGGATGTTCAATATACAAGTGGATTTTGTGGTACTGCACCAGCTGTTTGGAGTTATGCAACGGGAAGTGCAACATCAGCAAGTCCCTCTTTTAATTTTGTAACGCCAGGAACTTATTCCATAAAAGTAACTATTTCAGGAAGTTCTTGTGGATCAGTGACTTCCTCTGTTCAAAAAGTAACTATCACGCAACCACCATCACTTACTATAAATACAATATCTAATTTTTGTCAGAATGCAACTCTTAATCCAATAGCAAATATTAATATTTGCTCTCCTAATGCTGCAGGAACAACTTATTTATGGACTTTTATTGGAGGAACTCCGGCAACAGCAACGACGGCTGTTCCACCTGCAGTCTCTTATGCATTGCCCGGGAACTATAGGGTTTCATTGGCGGTTACTAATGAATGTGGAACAACAACAGTTGAAAGTAATACTTTTGCAGTGCAAGTTGCACCAATTGTACAAAACGAAATAATTGCTGTTTGTAGTGGAACTACTTTTTCTGTCACTCCTTCAAACGCAACTTTAGGAAACGCTATTCCGGTGGGAACAACTTATTCTTGGAACACTCCAATTGTAACAGGTGGTATTTCAGGTGGAGTTTTGGGAACCGGTCAGACTTCCATAAGTGGGACATTGATAAATAATACTATAGCAGCTCAAACAGCAATATACACCATAACGCCAAAAATTGGACTTTGTTCGGGTAACTCATTTACCTTAATTGTCCTTGTCAATCCCACTCCCATTATAACAGGAACCTTAAAGGTTTGCGTCGGTTTGTCAACTACTCTAACAGGAAGTGCAACTCCAGCCACCGCAAATCCTTGGGTTTCCTCTAATACTGCAATTGCAACAGTGAGTGCTACTGGAGTTGTGAATGGAATAGCTGCTGGAAGTGCTACCATTACCTATACCAATTATAATGGATGTCAAAAGACGGCAACCATAACAGTTAATGCTCTACCAACAGTTACCGTAAATAGTCCAGTAGTTTGTTCAGGATTATCAGCAATTGTAATAGCCACTTCTGGAATCTCAGGCACTTATTCGTATGTTTGGAATGTTCCTTCAGGATTTACTAACCCCGGAAATGTAGCTAGTTTTCCAACTACAATCGCGGGAACTTATAGTGTAATTATTACCAACACCACGACAGGATGTGTTAGTTCAAGTGCTTCTGGAACAGTAACCGAAAATGCTTTGCCAAATTTAGTAATCACAAATCCAAGTGCAGTTTGTAGTCCAACTACAGTTGATATTACTAGTTCAAATATTACAGCAGGTTCAGATCCTGCATTAACATTGACGTATTGGACAAATAGTTTGGCTACAATAGCATTAAGTAATCCAAATGGAGTAGCAGTAAGTGGAACTTACTATATCAAGGCATTAAATACTAATGGTTGTACTTTGATAAAACCAGTTGTAGTGACGGTTAATCCTTTGCCTCCTTTGCCCGTGGTAAGTCCAGTTTCCTATTGTCAAAATGCTACAGCAAATGTTTTGACAGCTATAGCTTTATCCAATAACACTTTAAATTGGTACACGGTTGCAACAGCAGGAACTCCACTAGCAGCTACGCCAACACCTAGTACAGCAGTTGTAGGTACTGAAAATTATTATGTAAGTCAAACCAATACAGTTACGGGTTGTGAGGGAAACCGTGCTAGAATAGTGGTAACTATAAAAGCCTTACCAACAGTTACCGTAAACAGTCCAGTAGTTTGTTCAGGATTATCAGCGACTGTAATAGCTACTTCTGGAATCTCAGGCACTTATTCGTATGTTTGGAATGTTCCTTCAGGATTTACTAACCCCGGAAATGTAGCTAGTTTTCCAACAACAATCGCGGGAACTTATAGTGTGATTATTACCAATACCACAACAGGATGTGTTAGTTCAAGTGCTTCTGGGACAGTAACCGCAAATGCTTTGCCAAATTTACTAATCACAAATCCAAGTGCAGTTTGTAGTCGAACAACAGTTGATATTACTAGTTCAAATATTACGATAGGTTCAGATCCTGGATTAACATTGACGTATTGGACAAATAGTTTGGCTACAATAGCATTAAGTAATCCAAATGCAGTAGCAGTAAGTGGAACTTATTATATAAAGGCAGTAAACACTAATGGTTGTACTTTGATAAAACCAGTTGTAGTGACGGTTAATACAACGCCAACAGTTACTACAATATTAAATCTAGTCAAATGCAATGGAGATATAAGCAGTACTATTGCATTTACAGGAAGTATTGTAGGTACCACTTTTGAATGGACAAACGATACACCATCCATAGGTTTGTCATCTGCTGGTATTGGAAATATAGCCTCTTTTACCGTAACGAATAGTGGTTTAATACCCCTAATTGCCACTGTAACTGTCACGCCAAAAGCGAATGGCTGTATTGGAACACCCAAAAATTTTACCATAACTGTTAATCCGACCCCAACTGTCGAACAGCCCCTTAATCAGGAAGTGTGCAATGGTTTGTCAACAGTGGATATTCCTTTTACGGGAAATATTCCTAGCACAATATACAGTTGGACCAATTCAAATTCATCTATAGGTTTACCCGCTAGCGGATCAGGAACTATTCCTTCTTTTACAGGAAGTAATGCCACTTCAGCTCCAAAAATTGCTACCATAACTGTAACACCATCAATTAATGGTTGTCCTGGTGCATCTAAAAGTTTTTCTATTACCGTCAACCCCTCACCAGTGATAACTTTTACTCCTGCACCACAAACGATTTGTTCAGGAGAAAATGCTGCAGCAGTATCGTTAAATAGTAGTACTGCTGGAGTCACTTTTAGCTGGACAACAACCCAGCCTGCAGGAATAACTGAAACAATACAAACATCAGGAACAAGCAGTATTCCAACACAAACCTTGACCAACACCACAAATGCAGCGATTACTATTGAATATAATGCCACGGCAACGGTAGCAGGAGTAACGGCTTGTTTAGGAGCATCATATAAGTATACCATAATAGTGAAACCAAAACCAAGCATAACATCTTCATTGGCACAAACCATTTGTAGTACTACTGCATTTTCATTAACACCAAGTGATGGCTCAGGAAATATAGTTCCATCCGGAACCGTTTATACTTGGAGTGCGGCAGTAATAAGTCCATCTGGGGCAATTTCGGGAGCAAATGCACAAAATACGCCTCAATCTTCTATTAACCAAACGCTAGTAAATGGTACCAATCAAACGGCTATCGCTACTTATACGGTAACTCCAAGATCAGGAACTTGTTCAGGAACAGCTTTTCCTGTGGTTATAACTGTTAATCCATCTCCCAAAGTGGTGTTCTCTGGTTTGAATCAGAAAATATGTTCGGGAAATGATGCTGCCGCAATAAATTTTTCAAGCCCAACTACAAGCAATATTACTTTTAATTGGACTGCTTCAATCCCTCCGGGAATTACTGGAGCAACAACATCAGGAACAACGGCGGTAATTCCTATTCAAACGCTAACCAATACTACCACAGATCCACTTACAGTTATTTATACAGCAACAGCAACCCTAAATGATGGAGTGGTTTGCCAAGGTCAACCTAATACGTATAGTATAACCGTAAATCCAGCGATTATAACCTCCAGTGTTTTGTCGAATTATAACGGTTTTAACCTAAGTACTGTTGGTGCAAATGACGGTTCTATTGCTGTATCGGTATCGGGTGGCTCGGGATCTTATACCTATTCGTGGTCAGGTCCCAATAGTTTTTTGGCTTCAAGCCAAGATATTGCTAATCTTATTGCAGGAGATTATACGCTTACCATAAATGATGGACTATGCGATCCTGTAATTTTATCTTTTACTTTAACCGAACCGCAGTCCTTAGTCATTCAGGAAGATACAGCGGCACACGCTAACATTTTTTGTAATGGCTATTCAACCGGTATCATAAAAGTGGTTATTACCCAGCAATCCATTGGACCTTACAAATATGAATTAATTTTACAAGGCGGAGGCATTGTTCAGAGCAGTCTTAACAATTCAGCTTTGGATTATACTTTTGCTGGATTAGTCGCAGGTACTTATGATATAAAAGTTACTGATAGCAACGGAAGCTTAAAAACAATTGTAGGAGTTATTATTTCCCAACCTTTAGGTATAACTGCTTCGATGAGTGCTCAAACGAATGTTCTTTGTTTTGGAGACAGTACGGGAAGCGCGACCGTAACTGCAATTGGAGGTAGTGGAGCTTTGACTTATTCTTGGAATACAATTCCTATTCAGACTACGCCAACGGCAACCGGATTAACAGCAGGTACCTATACGGTAACCATCACCGATACCAATTCATGTGCAACCGAAAAACAGGTTGTAATCACCGAACCAGATCGTTTAGTTACATCAATAAGTCCGCAGACAAATATTTTATGCTTTGGAAACAGCACCGGAACGGCCACTATTGCTGTTAGTGGGGGGGAAGCACCGTATGCTTTTTCTTGGAGCACTTTGATAAATAATACTGGTGCTACAGCATCTGGACTTTCAGCGGATACGTATACTGTTACGGTAACGGATGCCAATAATTGTACAAAAGTGCAACAAGTAATCATTACACAACCCACAGCCGTACTAGAGTCCTCTATAAGCAGTTTTAATAACGTAAGCTGTTTTGGCGGAAGTGACGGTATGGCGACTGTTGCTGTCACAAATGGATCAGCTCCATATACTTATTCTTGGAATACAGTACCCGTTCAAACAGGGGCAACAGCGACCGGATTAACGAAGGGCAATTACTCCGTTAAGGTTATTGATATTAACGGATGTGAAACAACTTCTGTGGTTGCAATTGAACAACCAGCAGCAATTTCTACTTCTATTTCAGCACAAATTAATGTTGCCTGTTCGGGAAGTGATTCGGGATCAGCAACGATTGTGCCAAATGGAGGTACCGCTCCTTATACTTTTTCGTGGAATACGACACCAATGCAAACCGCGGCAACAGGGATTAATTTGGCTAAAGGAACCTATTTGGTAACGGTTGTCGATGCCAACAATTGTTCTACAATTCAACAAGTAGTAATAACCGAACCAAATGGATTAGTGACTGCTCTTGCGTCCCAAGTTAATGTCGATTGCTTCGGAAAAAGTACAGGTTCAGTGGCGGTATCTGTCTCTGGAGGCACAGCACCACTGACCTATTCTTGGGATACCCCTACAGCGAACACAACCTTAAGTGCATCAGGATTAGTCGCAGGAAGCTATCATTTAACCGTATCTGATGCTAATGGCTGTCAAAAAATACAGGAAGTTAAAATCACAGAGCCAGCTGATCTTGCAATCACCACTAACTTGGAAAAAGACGTCACTTGTTTTGGCGATTCAGATGGAGCTATAAAAATAACGGTGAGTGGAGGTACTTCAGTTTATAGTTATTCTTGGACCAAAGATGGAACCGCTTTCGCCAACACTGAAGATTTATCCAATTTAAGTTCAGGAATCTATCAGATAACGGTTTCAGATGCCAACAATTGTGGACCAAAAACAGCCACTTTTACCATTACAGAACCGCCAGTTTTAGAAGTAACATTTGGTAGTAAAACTGATATTAAGTGCTTTGGTGCTGAAACGGGAGCTATAAATGTTAATGTAATAGGAGGGACCGCTTCCACTTCTGGTTATAATTTTGCTTGGACAGGACCAAATCGCTTTGCCAGTGCCAGCCAAAATTTGATAGCTGTCTTCGCTGGAACCTATAATTTGATCGTAACCGATAATTCAGGATGCACCGATAGGCTAACGGTGATTTTAACACAGCCATCCCTAGTAATAGTTTCAGCCACTACCAATCCCATTGTTTGTTATGGCGATAATGATGCCTCCATTCGTCTGACTGTTTCTGGAGGAGTTGCGCCATATACGGTTTTATGGAGTAATTTGGCTGTTGGACTAGTTCAGGACAATCTTTCGGCGGGAGATTATGTGGCTACTATTACGGATGCTAATAACTGTATAAAAACGATAACAGTAAATATACCCGAGGCTCCACTATTTAAAATGGAACCTACTGTTACTCAAATTTCTTGTTTTGGCGCTCGTGATGGAAGTGTTAAATTAAACTTAGTGGGAGGAATACCTATTGTGAAGTTAGTTTGGAGTGACAACAGTTTGGCAGGAACAACTAGAAATAATCTTGGACCAGGGATTTATACCGCTACGATAATTGATGGAACCCCTTGTCAAATTACTAAAACTTTTGTGTTAATTGAACCGCAGGCATTGGTTTTGGCTGCAAATACAACCAATGCATTAAATTGTGATGATGCCAATAGCGGTGCAATTAATTTATTAGTATCAGGGGGAACACCGCCTTTTTCTTACGTGTGGTCTAATGGTACTGTAACAGAGGATTTGAATGCGATTCCTGCGGGGAATTATTTAGTTACCGTAACGGATGCCAGGAAATGTAGTGCATCCGGAAGCTACTCAGTTATCCGACCGGCAGCCATAGCTGTAAAAGTAGAGACCGCTACTGATTTTAACTGCGAAACTAAAGTTGTCAAGCAGTCTTTTGTGGCCAAAACTTCAGGAGGAGTTCCGCCTTATCAGTTTGAATGGTCAAGTGGAAGTGTGAGTGGTCCTAACAATGAAATAATGAGTACATCGCAAAACGGATTAGTAGTGCTAAATGCAATCGACTCTAGAAATTGCAGTACCACGTATACATTTGACGTCGCTATTCCCCAATTAGGTGCGCCATCCTTTACCACTGCCTCAATAGGATACAGTACTTATGGCATTTACTCTATTGAAGATCCAATTCAATTTACCAATACTGCAAGCGGAGATTACACTGCAATAACTTGGGATTTTGGTGATGCTACTTTTTCAACAGAAGAAAATCCGACTCATATTTATAAAAAGGAAGGGACTTATATTGTCAGTCAAACAGTTACTTATCCTTTTGGATGTGTATATGTGCGCCAAATCACTCTGGAGGTTGAGAAAGGATATCGCTTAATTCCTCCAACAGGATTTACGCCCAATAATGATGGTATCAACGATTATTTTGCGCCTGTTCTTTTAGGATTAAACGAGATCCATTTTGATGTTTACGATACTTGGGGTAGTTTAATTTATTCTGAATCTGGAGAAAATATTAGAGGCTGGGATGGAAAAATCAATAATAAAGAAGGCGAAAATGGAAATTATTATTTCACTATTATCGCTAAAACATTTTACGGAAAAATAATTAAGGATAAAGGAGCATTAGTGCTAATAAATTAAAAAAAATGAAATTAAAAATATTATTTGCCTTATTATTTTGCTGCTTTTTCAATCAAGCAAAAGCGCAAGATCCAATATTTACTCAATATTTCCTCATTCCCGAAACGCTAAATCCAGGTTTTTCTGGTTTTTTAGAAACAACTTATGCTGGGATCATCCATCGATCACAGTGGCCAGATTTGGATTTAAAAATTGATACCGATTATGCTTTTATTAATACATGGAGCGAAAATAGGAATAGCGGTATTGGTTTTAGTATTTTGAATCATAGAGAAAACAAAACGCAATACACTTTTACCCAATTCAATGTCAATTATGCTTACAGAGTTAGGCTAAATGATAATTGGTATTTTAGACCTGCTATTGAGGTTGGTTTTGGAACCAAATCGTTTGGTTTTGGTAATCTAGTACTAGAAGATCAAATTAATATAGGTTCTGGAACTATCAATCCTACCAGTGGAGATCCTTTAGTGCTGAATGATAGATTTAAGTTTTTTGATTTTACCGCAGGGATGGTTTTTAATAATGAGAATGCGTGGTTTGGACTTTCTTTAAAACACATCAACAAGCCTAATATTTCTTTTGTTGCTGATAAAAACATCCCTTTGAATATGTTTTTTTCTGCCAGTGGTGGATATGAATTTTTAGTTGTTGATTATTTAGATGTGGCTTTGTTTCCCTATGAAACAAAGTTTTTGTTGACCGCTAATTACATGAATCAAGGCGAATACAACCGTTTGGATCTTGGATCTTCTGTAATGTTTAAAACGGTATTTTTTGGTTTGTCTGCCGCTACAAATCCCGGGACCAAAGCAGACAACAGTCATTTAGTGACGTCGTTAAATGTTTTTGGTGGATTACAATATGAGCACTTAAAATTTGGGTTATCACACGATTTTAGTACCTCAAAAATAGGAAAAACAGGAGGGATCTATGAATTGTCATTGACGTATCAGTTTGATCTTGATGTAAAGTGTTTTGGCTGCCCCAATTATGCAAAGAATTATTGATTTACTCGTGATACAGGGTGGTAAAAAAATCAAATAAGTGGGCATTTATTATAAAGTGATAGCCTGACGGTATGAAAATAAGAACTGAACCTTTAGATTTACTATTTATATGAAACTATAGGCACTTTAATACGTTTAAAAAAAGAGATTACACAACAATTTTAGACAGCTAGTCAATTTGTTTTTTTGCGTTCTTATAAAAGATTGATTTCAAATATACGTAATAGTGCAATTGTTTTCACTGTTACTGCAAACACGGTAGAAAAGTATTGTCATAGCAGTCTTAATTAAGAAAAGAGTCTCTAAATAATAAAACGTTACTCCTTAACGTCACTCTTCATAAAAAATATTGGTTTTTCAGAAAGTGTGATGCATAAAAAAAACCTAACATATTGATGTTAGGGTTTTTGCTTTGGTAGCGAGACCGAGATTTGAACTCGGGACCTCAGGGTTATAAATTTGATATTTTCACCAAATGAATACCTAGTTATGTGCTGTTACAGGACTTGAAAATTAAGTAATCGTGTACGGATACCTGCACGGTTAATATTAAAATTTTAAGTTAAATTAATGAAAATTAATTAATATTTATAATCTAATTATGAAGATAATATAAAGTTGTGTTTTTATAAATAACCAATCGAAAGGGCTACAGTAAAATGCAAATTTTATTTTGACTTCTTAAAGCTTAACTTCTATTCAACCCACTTTTTCATCATGCGTAATTAATACTGGTTTAGGTTTCAAGAATGGTGGTATATTGGTCGAAAGTGAAGTAGGAAACGAATCTTCATTTTATTTTTCACTACCAATTACTATACTTTAAGATAAGACATAAATTTTGGAAGAAGTTCTGGAATTGATATCAGCCTCATTTGGCATAAAGAAATTCATTTCGAAACACTCTTCTATTAGCATTGGATACCAATCAATTTTTATCAGGACTGCGGTACTAAATTAACCACTGAATTTTCTTTTTCTAGTTGTTGTTTTACATAAGCAAGCGTATTTTGAATGTCATCAACACACACAAAAATAAATTCGCCGGTTTGCGCATTATCGATAGCATATTGTACAGATTCTGTTTCATTTGAGATAATACTTACTTTGATGTTGCTGTCAATTTCCTGAATACCATCAGAAAGCATCGTGCTTAGTTCTTTAGATGTTCTTCCTCTATTGTCTCCGTGTCTTATTATTATTTCATCAAACATTTGAGCAGAAAATCTGCCAATATTTTTTATATCCTCCATACGACGGTCTCCTGTGGCTGAAATAATTCCTGTTTTTTTTGTGGCTTCAACTTGCTCCATGAATTTTTGCATCTGAACGTATCCGTCCGTATTATGAACGTAGTCAATCATTAATCGGAAATTTTTAAACTCGAAAACATTCATTCTGCCGGGCGTCAAAGCTGGCGAAGGGATGAAAGATTTAAGCGCAGCGGTAATTGTTTCGATAGGAAAATTACTTATCGAAGCCGCTAATATAGCGGGCAAAACATTTTTAATAATAAACTCGCAGGTGCCGGAAAAGGTTAGAGGCACTTCATTAATTGCTGCTATTTTCGTTTTCGAATCTCCTTTACTTATAACAAAATAATTATCTTCAACAAAAGCTGCTAATCCTCCTTCACTGCAATGTTTTTTTATCCGTTCATTATTGGCATCCATACTGAAAAAGGCAATATTACATTTAAGCGTATTTTTCATTGGATAAACCAAATCGTCATCCGCATTCAGAATGGCAGTTCCGGTATCAAAGGTACTTTGCGCCACCACTGCTTTTACCCGTGCTAATTGTTCAATGGTGTCAATGTCATTTAATCCCAAATGATCCTCAGTAACATTGGTTACGACGCTGATGTTGCATTTGTCAAACCCTAAACCGGATCTGAGTATTCCACCTCTGGCACATTCGAGCACTGCAAAATCAACAAGCGGGTCACGAAGCACGGTAGCCGAACCGCCTGGTCCACTGCAGTCTCCAAAACGAATGGTGGTTCCATCGATATAAATTCCATCGGTTGTCGTATATCCCGTATGATGTCCCGCGGCTTGAGCCAAATGAGCAATAAGACGTGTAACCGTAGTTTTCCCATTGGTCCCTGAAACAGCAACAACCGGAATACGCCCGTTGGCACTATTAGGGAAAAGCATATTTACTAAAGGCTCAGCCACATTTCTTGGCATTCCTTCGGTAGGGGAAAGGTGCATTCTTAAACCGGGACCTGCATTTACTTCAATCACAGCTCCAGTTTTTTCGGTGATGGGAATAGTGACATCTTCTGCCATGATATCAATACCACAAATGTCTAAATTCATCAGACGCGCAATGCGTTCTGCCATGAAAACATTCAGAGGATGTACCAAATCCGTTATATCTGTTGCAGTTCCGCCCGAGCTTAAGTTGGCGGTATCTTTTAAAAATAAAATTTCTCCAAGAGGTAAAACCGATTCCAATCTAAGTTCTTTTGCCGCTAAAATGAATAATGTTGCCGCATCAATTGTTATTTTTGTGAGTACTTTTTGGTGACCTTCACCTCTGTTTGGATCGGTATTCGTTTCATGAATCAGCTCTTCAATCGTTGCCTTACCATTACCCGTCACTAAAGCTGGTGTTCGTTTCGCCACTGCTGCCAGTTTGTAATCGATCACCAGAAAACGATAGTCATTACCTGGTATAAAACGCTCGATTATTACATGTTCTGAAATTTTTTGGGCATCACAAAAACCATATCGAGCCTCTTCTAAAGTTGTTATTTGCGTAGTAATTCCTCTGCCGTGATTGCCATTTATCGGCTTGGTCACCACCGGAAATCCAATTTTATTTACAGCCTCTTCCAGTTCCGTTATGTCATCGATCAGCATACCTTTTGGTACGGGAATGTAAGATTGGGATAATACGTTGCGGGTAGCATTTTTATTACAGGCCATATCAACTGCTATGCTGCTTGTAGTTGATGCAATAGATGCGCGGATAATTTTTTGATTGTAACCCTGTCCCAACATCAAGAGAGAATCATCATTTAGTCTAGTGTAAGGAATGTTTCTGCTTTCCGCTTCGTTTACAATGGCAAACGTACTAGGTCCCAATTTTTCTCTGTTGTAAAGGCTTTGCAATTCTTGTATTGCAACGTCCACATTATATTCTAATCCGCCCAACAGGTTTTCTACCAAATCAACAGCTGCTTTGGCAGCATATTTACCAGCTCTTTCAGTATTATATGAAAAAACAATATGATAAACACCCTTTACATTTGTAGAAAGTGTTTGTCCAAAACCAAATTCCATTCCAGCAAGGTTTTGTAATTCAAGCGCAATATGTTCTACCACATGACTGATCACAGTTCCTGTTTTTACCCGCTCCAAAAAACTGTCTTCAAATCCTTCGGAACATTGCCTATTTTTTAAGTAAGGCAATAGTTGTTCGAGTGCTTCGCTAAAACCTTCAATCGTGTTAGTTAGCTTTTGATCCCAATCTCCTATGTCAAGTTTCATGACAATAAGTTTTTTTTGGTCTCCTGACCAGTAATTCGGTCCGCACATCACTTTAATTTCTATTATTTCCAATGTATTTTACTGTTTTTTTAAACCTATTATAATTTTTTTTATATAAATGACTTACTATAAGGTTCAGTGTTGAAATTCTCTCCAATAACATAGCGGATTGAATACAATCCGCTATTAATTATCTTAATATTTCCCATTCTGTTTTAGTCTTTCTTGTACTTAATGCAGCTCGGGTTCGCGATTCCAGAATCGGTGTTGCCCTATTGCATTGATAAATGAATGAGCAAAGTTCTCTGCACCAGTCGTTGGACTGATGATAATTCCTTTATCGGCATTTATACTTTTTTGCAGTTTAGTATCGATGTTGGCATTTGTTAATAAAGAGGCATCGCCTGCACCAATTACTTTGCAGTGCTTAAATGCTTCGTTTATAAAATCTACAGCTTCCGGGTTTGCATCTAGAAAGGCCGCGTTTTTTGAATCGGGAATATATACAGCATCAAAAAGGACAGAGGCAGCAATCAGCAAACTTTGGTCTACTTTAATTTCTTTTCCTTCGCCTGATTTGATGCTACCAAGATGTGGAGCAATGATCTTTATCGTTGCGCCTTCTTTTTCGATTGCCACTCTCATCTTGTCTATTGCCATTGCTGATACACCATCGGCACATAGAAAAGCAATCTGTCTTGTTGCGATGGTATCGGAGAGCGTCTTGTTTTTGAGCATGCTCAGCGCAGCCGAATATGTGACTCTTTGTACCACTTTTTTGGGTTCATATTTCTGTTTATCGGCATCAGCACCCACTCCGTGATTGACTGGTTTTTCGTGAGAGGTGGGAACTTTTAATCCTAAGCCTTTGGCTACTTTATCAGCCAAGGTCATGTCAATCTGAGATAGTAAACCAAGCATTCGGGTCCTGATTGCAACAGTCTCTACTTTCCCTAATTCGAATCGCAGTGCTTTTATGATGTGATTTTTTTCTATCTGGGTTTGGCTATTGAAAAATAAAGTGGCCTGACTGAAATGGTCTGAAAAGCTCTCGCTGCGGTCGCGTACCTTTTGTGCATCAACTCTTTCATTGAAACTCGTGAATCCACCCTCTTCGATTTTGGCCTGAAATGGACAGCCCCCGCCAAGCGAGTTTGGATGGTAGCTTACGCGGCCAACGTTGATTTCCTGACGCATATGCCCGTCGCGCTGGTTGTTGTGCATTGGTGCGATAGTCCTGTTGATAGGAATTTCATGAAAATTCGGACTGCCAAGACGCGAAAGCTGGGTGTCGGTGTAAGAAAAAAGACGGCCCTGCAATAAGGGGTCGTTTGTGAAATCGATTCCGGGCACGACATGTCCGGGATGGAAAGCGACCTGCTCAGTTTCGGCAAAGAAGTTATCGGGATTCCGGTTGAGTACCATTTTTCCGATAATGGTAACGGGAACGGTTTCTTCGGGCACTAACTTGGTTGGATCAAGGAGGTCGAAATCGAATTTATGTTCGTCGGCTTCGGGGATAATCTGAACGCCTAATTCCCACTCAGGAAAATGGCCACTTTCGATTGCTTCCCAGAGATCCTGGCGGTGGAAATCAGAATTTTTTCCTGATATTTTTTGAGCTTCATCCCAAACCACGGCATGGGTTCCTAATTTGGGTTTCCAATGGAACTTGACGAAGTGCGTTTCATTTTTTGTATTGATAAAACGGAAAGTATGTACGCCGAAACCTTCCATCATCCTAAGGCTTCTTGGGATGGCGCGATCGGACATCACCCACATAATGGTATGCATGGTTTCAGGCATCAGCGAAATGAAGTCCCAAAAAGTATCATGAGCCGAAGCCGCCTGTGGCATTTCATTGTTGGGTTCGGGCTTTACAGCATGGATTAAATCGGGGAATTTGATCGCGTCCTGAATAAAAAACACAGGCACGTTATTTCCAACCAAATCGTAATTCCCTTGCTCGGTGTAAAATTTCACTGAGAAACCTCGAATATCACGTGCCAAGTCGGTAGAACCGCGCGAACCTGCGACAGTTGAAAACCGTGTAAAGACGGGTGTTTTTACGCTCGGATCCTGAAGAAATCCTGCTTTGGTATATTTTTCCATCGATTTATAAACCTGGAAATAACCGTGCGCTGCAGATCCACGGGCATGGACGATTCTTTCAGGGATACGTTCGTGGTCAAAATGGGTAATTTTCTCTCTAAGGATAAAATCCTCGAGCATTGAAGGACCGCGCTCACCTGCCTTGAGAGAATTATTATCATCATTTATTTTCAGTCCCTGATCCGTAGTCATCATTTGATCAGCTGAATCGGATTTGTTTTGCTGTAAATCCAGCTGTTTCAGATTTTCAGACGCAGCTGGCTGCTTGTTTTCTTTTTTCATAGGATCCTATTTAATTGTTAAACTTAAAAAGTGAGAAGTAAAGTTACTGATTTATAGCACTTTAGTTATTATATAATTATATATAACATTTATAAAATTCTTATATTTTAAAGCGATATCCTCACAAATACAGTTTTTTGTTTAAATAATAAATTGTCTTTTTGAAGCTTGTTTCGGCCTGTAGTGGAAAAACCGGTCAAATTGACCACCCAATTCCAATGCAAATTGACCACCAGTTTCGGAGCAAACTGACTACCTGAATTTGAGGTAAAATTGACCATTTGAAACTACTAATTTTTTCATGTTGTGAGCACCATACATTCGTTAAAAAAAACACGGATTATGGCAAGAAAAATAACAGACATGAGTAAAATTAGAAAATCAATTAAATTCTATTGTAACGGAAAAAGTAATTTATTCATTTATAAGTACTGATCTCTTTCTAGAAATTCTGTAAAGAAGTATATTTCTTTATTTGAGGTACTAGAATTGAGTTTTGAAGTAATTAAGGAAAAAACAGATGCTGAACTGGAACTTTTGTTTTTACACACTACAGTGGAATCCATTAGCCCCAAATTGCAGAAACTTCATGATTTTTTCCTAAAACGGAACGGGAATTTAAAAGAGTCAGAGTTACCATATACCATATGTGGGAGCAATATATTGCCCTAAATCCTAATGGTTACAGAAGCTCGCAATTTGTCATTATAAAACATGGGGCAAACGAGTCAATCCAGTGATTCACATGATTCACAAAGCAGGTGATAAAATGTATGTGGATTGTGCCGGAAAACACTCTCCATCATTGATAAAGACATGGGAGAAATTAAAGAAGTACAATTTTTTGTAGCCATCTTAGGAACCAGTCAATACACCTATGCCTAAGCTTCAATGAGCCAGCAAAAAGAAGCTTTTGTTACTTCGGTAGAAGATGCTCTGTGTTTTTTTGAAGTCACTTCCGCAGCAATTATTCCCGATAATTTAAAATCTGCAGTGATAAAAAGTAGTCGTTTTGAACCCATAATTAATGAAACCTTGGCTGATTTAGCCGAACAATACCAAACTACTATCTTGCCTGCCAGGGATTACAAACCAAGAGATAAGCATTGGTTGAAGGACCTGTTAAGATCTTGTATTGAAGAATTTATGTAAACCTAAAAGAAACTAAATTCTTTTCTCTATAAGAAATAAACCAGCAAATATGGGATTTATTGGATGCTCATAACAATCGAAAACTCACAGGACATCCCTACTCTCGTATAGAATTATTTTAAGAAAATGAGCAACAAAAACTAAGTCCATTACCACAAGAACATTTTGAAATCAAATATCAATACTTTGCAATATTGATGCAAATCGGACATGTTCAATTAAGTCAGGACAAAAATTACTACAGCGTTCCGTATCAGTATGTCAAAAAAAAAGCTAAACTATTGAATACCAAATCAACGGTAGAGATCTATCACAAATACAATCGAATAGCCATTCATCCAAGGAATTACAAACCTCTTATCTATACCACAATCCCAGAACATATGGCTAGCACGCATCAATTTGTAGCCAAGTGGAGTGCTGCCCGCTTCATTGATTGGGCCAGTAATATTGACGAGTCCGTAGCAAAATATATTATGCAAATAATCGAAAGTAGAAACCATCCTGAACAGGCTTATAAAAGTTGTTTGGGAATATTAAACTTCGAAAAAAAGGTAGGGAAAGAGCGATTAATAAATGCCTGTAAGCGGGCACTTGATTTTAAAATTTACAATTTTAAAACCATACAAAATATTTTAGAAAACAACTTAGATCATATTGAATTTGAACAAGAACCCGAGCAAGAACTCCCTATTCACGGTAACATAAGAGGAAAACAATATTATAATTAAATTAAAACACAGTAATAATGAATGACCCTTTATTACTAATATCTATTCTGCTCTAACTTATAAATGGCTAGTTACTAGGGATTAGTCCATAAAAAAAAGCCCAGTCGTTAAACTGAGCTTTTGGTAGCGAGACCGAGATTTGAACTCGGGACCTCAGGGTTATGAATCTTAGGCTTATGCTTATCGGCGGCATGTAAGTTGTTGTTTTACAGGTATTTTAATTTTATAAAATATCCGTTTGTCTCGTTTTAAAAGGTTTTCGTCACTCCTTTTCGTCACTCCTTTAATCTTATTTTGAGCTACGAATCACATTTGAGGAGATTAAATTAACACAGATCGAAGTTTTGAGAAAAAAAGCTTGTGGATCATTGGATCCTGATTTGAGAATGCTTGACCCTAGTGTCCCAGTGGCATAAGATTTGCCCTAGTCAAATTAGTTATTTTTGAAGGATTTTGATTTATGAAAAAAAGATTCTTTCCTAATCCGCGTTATCCTAGAAAATAAATTCCTACATGTATTTATCGTATATAATCTATCCCATGTTTCTCCAGCTAAAGCAATTTCTTTTTGCTTTTGATCCTTAATTGATAAATCCTCTTAATGCTTTATGCAGGAAATCCTACAATTAATTACTAACTTCATTTTTTTTACACTCATAGATATTTGGCGAAATAAATTAACTATTAATTGTTTTAATGTATCGGTTAAATTCAATTATTAACCATTTTAGATCATCGAAGTCAATAAATTCAACACATCAATAAAGATAAGATTAAGTTTTATTGAATTATATTCATTAAACTTAATCTTATCTTTTATAAACTTAATATTATGTTTTAAATAATGTTAAATTATTAAATATAATTCAATAAAATCTTTTTTATGTAATAAGTAAATAATAGTTTTGTGCCAGATAAAAGTCAGGGTATAAATAAAAACCCTAAAATATTAACATTAACAAATAAAAAAGTAAATGAAAAAAAGTTATGAAAGTGGTAAAATCTTGGGAGCAGCTGAAGGTAAATCTGATGGTTATTTTGGAACAGGGTTAAACAATAAAATATATATATCATTTGATGACATATATAATGAAAAGTATTATAGCGATTCCGATCATGGTGATTGGTACGATGAAACAATTGAAATAAATGAAGACTTCAAAAAAGAATTCATTAATGGATATAAAGATGGATATAAAGAGGCTTATGAAAAAGGACACATTGAATGGACTAATGAAGGATATGATATTGGATACGGTGAAGGTTTAATAGATTTTGAAATTGGTAAAAAAAGCCGTATTAATGAACTGATATCAGATGAAAGAGGTGAAAGAATTGAATATAATGAAGGGTATGAAGAAGGTTATGAAGATGGTTTTAACGGACTTTATGATAGTGATAGTTCTGAAACTGTGATAAAAAAGAAAATTAAAAAAATGAAAACAAAAATAATAAAACATGATCCAATTATTTGGGTGAAAGAAAAAACTCAATTAAAAGAATTTTTTATAATAGCCAAAGATCTCAAATTAAACTATATAATATATTTACGAAAATACGAAGGGAATTACTTGAGTGTCTGGGCAACGAGTAAACAAGACCTAATTAGATGCTTTACTTTTTTTTCAAAAAATAATTATTTTGGAAGAATCGAAATATTAGAAGCTGCAATACAATCTGGATTCGCCGAAACTGTAGATAATAATTTTAAATAAAGAGAAACTATGTTAATCGAAGAAAAAAAAATAGCCTCAGGTCACGAGGCTGGACCTGCCACTTCCATCACTTTATCAGATGATGGAAGTGGCATGTTAAATGCTTATAGTTTTAAACCAACTCATGAAATGATAAATTCAGACTTTGATACATTAACGAATAGACTGGAAATATTCGGAGTGATATGTTTAAGTGGTTATTGTGCGGAACTTAAATTTAAAAATAAAAGGTTAAATGGATTGATGACAATTTCAAATCCTAATAAAGAATCATACACAGAAAATGACATTGATAGTTTAAAAAATGAGATAAATAAAGCTAATAAAATTTTGAAAAAAAATATTATGATGATTTCTTTTTTTATTTGATTCAATCTAAAACAAGAAAATTTATTGGTAAAAAGAAAATTTGGGATGCTATTATTAATCTTACGGAGGAATTAATGAGTTCGGAAACTTGTTATTTTGAAGGAAAAAAGGTCCACGAAATACTAAACAAATATGTTAAGCATGGCGCTAAAAAAAATGAATATCGTAAACATCCCTCGGCTTGCGGTCAGTGACATAATTGTCCAGGACAATTAAAAATATAGAATTGGAGTTAACAGCGTTTTTTATAAAGAAAAAAAGCATTAATGCAAACAGTTGTTGGAAGAAGTGATGTTTATTTTAGACGTTCCATGTTCTTTGGTGAAATTCTATATGCAAATGGTCTTTCATCTGATGCTTTCTTTTTAATTTCTGGCCAACGTTTAACTAATTGTTCAACCATTTCCCAGAAAGTATAACCATTTGAAGGCGGTTTAAAAAAGAAAACAGCTAAGCCATGTTTCTTATATAACTCGTTTTGATGTCTAGTTGTATGAATTCGTAAATCTTGAGTTATAACAATTCCTTTTTCTTTACCCACTAATGGTATCCAGTCTTCATCTTTAGCACCTCTTCCAAAAACTTTTTTAATAGATAGTACTTGAATGTTTATTTTCTCATTTGAGTTTAAATGTTGTTGAAAAAGATCTAAACCGCTGGCAAGGTGATGAGAGAAATTTTCATCTATGTAAATGTTTGTCATTAGGCTACGCTTTTACAATATTCAATTGCATCATTCACTTGTTTTAAAGAAATCTCATATGATTCAGCAATAAATTTTTTACTTTCCTTTGATTTATGAAGATTATAAATTGTTTGCGGATAAATATTTGTATTCTTTATAACTGGTTGTCCAAACTGATGTTCAGGATCAACAATTACACTATTTGATTTTCCTAATGGATAAAATTTGTTTGCTAAATTATTTTTATCAAAGTCTAATTTATGTGCAAATAATTTTATGAATTTAAGATTTAACTGTTTTGTTGAATCTAAATTTATAATTTCATTATCATTTATTTCAAATACTATTCTTTTACCAACACAGTTCATTTTATTTATTATGTTTGAAACTGCAAATGGAAATGCAGTTTCAAATCTTTTTGAAAGTTCACTGTGAGCATCTAAAATTTTTTGAGTTGGAACACCGACTTCTTTCAGTTGAAAAAAAATGTAAAATTCCACTAAAGTATGAAAGCTTACGGCTTTACTATTATGAACTTTCCAGGAATATTTTTCGCCATGTTGACTCCCGAATCTTTTATCCCAATATTCATTTAATAAAATATGGACTCTGGAATATTTTAAATTTAATATAGACGCGATGTCAGGAACTGTAAAAATTCCCAAACCAATTTCCATATTATTTTCAAATTCCATTTTTTTCATTTTACACAAATCTAATAATTTATTTTCAATGCTGAATTTTATTTATGATTTTCGGAAACCATTTGTTCCAACGTTTGGCCGCTTGATGATGTGGCGGATTATGCAAGTCTAAACTTTCGGTTAAACACTATTTACAAGTATAAAACCAGTTTAAAATTCAGCCTAAACCAGTCATATTGGCAAACGGTTGTTAGACGTCGTTATTTTGGTTGATTTTTTTTATGACCGAGTCAACAATTTCATTCGCGAACTGCATTTCAACTTGAAAAAATTCTCGTTTTGTATCGACACGATATTTCTCAAGTATTTTGTGTATGGTTT
Source organism: Flavobacterium omnivorum (assembly GCF_900099915.1). Lineage (GTDB taxonomy): Bacteria > Bacteroidota > Bacteroidia > Flavobacteriales > Flavobacteriaceae > Flavobacterium > Flavobacterium omnivorum. Next base: position 280,678 of record NZ_FNDB01000002.1, on the reverse strand, counting down.
TTTCTGCCAAAAAACAATCTTTTACATTCCATTCTCTCATTACATGAAATTTATCAGGAATACTTGTAGATGATAGTTGTTTTGCTCTTTCTTCAGTTTCTTTTGTTGTTAGTCCTATTTTGAAAACATCTTTCGGCAGACTACTATTTCGCATTATGTAAATTTTTCCTGCGTTTGCAGTAGCGTAAGGTATATCGTTTGTTTTTTCAATAATTAAATCATCTTCTTTTGCATGGAAATAACTTTCTGTTTTTTGCACCCAAGTTCTACCTTGTACAGGATTACCATTTTTATCATTACCAATTTCGTTATCTTTTAAATTTTTCCAATATCCTGTTCTTTCAACTTTGAACTTTTCATCGCGAAATTTTATCCTATCAGATAAAAAGATTTGATTGCGATTTAATACCCATAAAGGTTTGACTCTTATTTTAAATTTATCGTCTACCTCTTTATACTCTCTACTTTTGAATGAGTTTTTTAAAATTGATTTAACACCAGTATCGTGCTCCTCTTCTTCGATTTCATCATTATAAAAATCAAAATAATTCGGTAAGAACAGACAAATCTTTGATAATTCAAAAATTGAGTTATATTCATCTACACGTTCAACAAGATTATTAAATGTCTCTTCATATTTTGGTTCTCTCCATTTTCCATTTAGCATAAAGCCTGTTAAATCATCTGTTAATATAGAATAACTATTTCCTTCATCTTTTGCAACATATCGCGCATCTATTGTATTTGTATCTAAATCAATTCGACAAGCTATAAGTATTTTCCATAAATTTGGGTCGTCATTTAATTTTACAGCTTCTCTTAGTCTATCTTCAGCAATTATAAGTTTCTCTTTTCCAACGCTTCGTTCCATTTCACCGATAGGTTTCAAGTTTTTAGATTGTATTGAAGTGTCAATTATTTGTCCAGTATTAAATAACATAGTTACTTCATTACCTCTTCTTACCATAGAAACTCCACCGATAATAAAACTATCTCCTTTTTCGGTTTTAAAATTTATATTTTTTAGATCATATCCAACATTAAAATTATAAATCAAATCTTCAATAAAGCTTTCTTTAATTTCATTTGTATCATGTTCTAAATTATTAGAAGTATAAAAATCTATAAAATCAAAAAATGAAATTGAATAATCTTCTTCATTTAATAATGTCCAATAGTTTAACCTCTTATCCAAAGTATAAAAGGCTTCCATTACGTTGAACATTATTGGCATATTTCGATGTCCATATGTCCATGATCTATTGTTAAACTCTGATAGATAAGACCTCAATTCTGGATCCATAACTAGCCCAATACCATTTGCCTCTTGAAGTTCCCAAGTTTTTACTGCTTCTGCTTTCTTTTTTTTTATATCTTTTGTAAAGTTTGGATTACTTAATTCATGTTGTTGAATCATTTTTGCCACTTTTTCATACTCTGGCGTCCCTTCTTCAGGTGCAACATCTTTAGAATATTCGATACGTCTTTTAATATGTTCTTTCATGATGATTTTTGTGTTAATGACGCCTAATGTGCTGGTACCACCGCGGGTTAACTTTCCATTAAGCCAATTGTCCAAATCTCTTGTTGGCCAGTGTTTCCTGCTGGCTTTTATTAAAATTCGGAATTTTCTAATTTGGGAAAACACGTTAAATTTTTTAAATTATAAGTTGCTATATTATTATCAATGAAATTAATATTAGGAAATACAATTTCATACTTATCTATTTTTAGTGTCTCATTGATAATTGTCCAAGATGACATTTTAATTAATTCATTTTGTTCGTTAGCAATTTCATCTTCTAAATTTATAATACTATGTTTTTCGTTTTTAATTTTTTTACATAGTAAATTAGCAATGAATGAATAATTTACAATTTTGCAAGTTTTATTAATTTCCCATGCTTTATCTGTTCCTGCACAAGATCTAACAACGATTAGATTAATAAATTTAAGTTCTTTTAATTCACAATTAAATTCTTTATTAACCAATTTTATTTTTTCAAGATTATCTATGGATTTAAAAATATCAATTTGTTTTTTTGCTTCAATAGTTCGTCCTTGTACTCTTTCAACAGTTCTAGAACTGTCTGGAGCTATTGTTGTTTTCACTTGGATTACAATGCAAACTTTTTCAGTTTCTGATAACAAAAGCATATCAATCTCACTCAAACCATAATTTATATTTTTTTTAATTTTTATGTTTTTAAGTCCTTGAAATAAGTATTCCAATTGGTTTATTAAAGTAGGTTCTAAATGAGAGGAAATTTTATCATCAAATAGCTGTTTTTTGGTTTTATTTATTGAATATAGAATATTATTTATATTGAGCATATATTTCATTGCATGTGGACTAAAAATGATTGATTTGTCAATTAATGTTATTGGTGGGAAATACCCATCACCACAAAAAGCGTTAGATTGGTACTTTTCTCCAGTATTATTATCAATAATATTTATGTAAAATGAAAACAATTTGTCAAAAACATTTTTTTCTAATTCTGAAATTCCAATAAACAATCCAATTGTTTTAAAATCTAAACAACATGTTGACCATTCTAAATACTCACTTGCTAATATTTCATTTTCTTCATGAGAATTTAAATCAGTTATCTGATTTTTGTAGCTTCTTGCTAGGTTTATAAAATAGTCTGAAAATGCTCTTAAAGTCGCTATAAATGAATAGTAATCATCATAAGTTGCACCTGTAACATCTTCAAAAATTTCATTAGGTAAAACATGAATATTAATAAAGTACTTTTTGTATTGTTCTTGAATCTTTTTTATCCAATAAAAATCGACATCATTTAATTGGGAGTTTTTGGAAATTACTTTATCATTTAAATATTTTTTAAATTCATTTTCATCTTTAAAAGTTAAAACAAAATGTAACGATATAAAACTATAAAGTTTATCAATTAATTCAGAATTAAGGGTGTCTGTATTTTTAAAATCTAAATAAAATGTATTGTCACTTTTCTTAATTGTAATTAATGTTTCTCTATGAATCTGAGGCATCAACATTGAAAAATGAGCATATGAAATTAAAAAATTAACATCTTCTAAATACTCTTTAGTTCCAGTTTTAGTTATTGATATTGATGTTGTTGTGATTTCTTCTTTTTGCGCATATTTTTTAATTAAGGGAAATATTAAAGAAAGTCTACTAATATAATCCATTGCAGTATCATTATCACCTTTAATGTCAATATTTTCTGCTGTAAATAATAGAACACTCAAAATTGATTGAAAAGATAAATTCCATATTGATAGATTTTTTATTTTTTCGTCTAGCTCGATCTCAATTTCTATCATAATATTTTTTGGTTCATTTTTTTGTGCAAGATTGCAGGTAACTTGTATATAGGTCTGAAAACGTACGATTTATCCAACTTAAATTGGGCTGTTTTGTCTGACAACTATCAGTGTTTACTTAATTTCAAATATATAATAATTATCTTATAAATTATTAAAAGGAATTTTATTAGTTGGGTACTTTTTATACTTTACCATACTTTATTTACTTCAGCCACAGTCATCGAATACTTAATACAATCCGATATGTCAAAATAAAAACTAACAGTTTTATAATTATTCTCAAAATCTCCATTATTTGACAATCTAATTTTTAAGATATCTATCGATTTTCTCTTATGTTCAATCAATTCCTGTTGTACCATGACCCAATCCATCTGAAGAATACGACAGGCATAATTTATGCATTTTTTCTCCAAACTTACGTAGTTGTATTTTTGTGTCTCATCAATTATAATGGGGTGCTCAATACTGGTTCCAAATCCACCTTTAATTGGTAAGTCAACACCAAACTTATTTTTAATTGTTTTTCGGAAACTCATTTTTAGTGTTTTTTATTAAGTTTTAGCAATTTTACATCAATACTTCCTTTACTTTTTTTACAATATCTGGTGGCACCGAATAACTACAATCTTTATGATATTGTTTTCGCAATTTGAGTCTACAGCAATCTATATTATTTAGTTTTTTACTAATCGTTCCCTTTAGTTTTAGAGGAGCTTGATATTCATGAAATAGCAATAGTTAATTTTGGGACCTACGCTAAATGATTGGAAGCTTTAGTAGAATTTTAGTTATTGGTGAATTCACTGCATCTTTTATTTAAACGCTGAACTTGGATTGGATTGAAGATCTTTCCATTTCGGGTAGTATACTGCAATTGATTTAATTTATCAGCTATTTGCTGGAATGTCATTCCTTTTATTCGGGCGTCACATATAATATCCATTGCCTGAAGATTTTCTTTATTGTTTAAAGCATTAAATCTGATCTTCTCGGGACCAAGCTTTTGAAAATCACCAAAGCCTTTAGGATTACCTAGTCTAATTATTCCATTAATGGGTTGCATTTCAGATCCATCCTTATTAATTACGATTCCTTTCTTAATTTTTTCTTTTTTTACCCGTAAAGAATCCTTAATTCGACTACTGATTATTTCTGCTTCATTCTCAGCAAAAACTGCTAACAGTTGAATCGTGAGTTTATTTGCATTGGGGTTATCGCAACAAATAAATTCAATCCCAGCATTAAATAGAGCAGATGTAAACTGTACATCACGGGATAATCTATCTAATTTACCGACGATTAATATAGCCTTCTCTTTTTGAGCCAATTCGATTGCCTTGTAAATTTCAACACGTTTCTTTTTTCTGGTACCAGTTTCGATTTCAGTAAATTCAGCAATCACTTTACCTTTATCAGCAATATAATTAGTAACTGAATCTTTCTGAGCTTGTAGTCCAAGACCTGACAATCCTTGTTTTGCCGTTGAAACTCTATAATAAGATATGAATTTTTTCATCGTTATTTATTAGCTAATTTAAAGATACATAAAAATATAACAAATTGCAAACATTAGTTAGCAATTTGTTATAATACCCAAAATGCAAAAATATTCTTTATTTTAAAAAAGAATAAATTGGAAATTAAGCAATCGATGTTGATTGCGAACTGAATATCTCATGATCGTTTTATTATAAAAATCTTTAATTTATATTTAAAATACATTGTGTTTTAAACTTTAAGGCCTGCTATATTCAAAATAAAGTTGAGGAAACTAAGGAATTAATTGAGAAAGGATCGGACATTCTAAGCGGAATAAAGTAGCTGAAAAAAATCCCAAAAAATTTTTTCCCATAATTTTTCTCTGACAATCAATGTTTCATTCCACGGGACACCAGGGGGTGTATGTGTTAGCGGTAAGGGGGGGAGGACTCATGGCCTATGACCATTGGGTTTGCTATTTTTTAAAAAATTATGCTAAATTAATTAAGTAAGAAACAACTTATTTTTAAAGGTGCTAATACTACAAGATAGGAAGTACTAATACAGCTCTTAAATGTCCTTGTTTTGTACTATTAAAGCCTATATAACAGAAATTTAACACCTATATGAGGTTGAAAAAAAATTATTTAATATTTCTTTCTCTCTCTTCACATAATTTTGTATACTCGTCGCTCAACAGCCAATCCAACATTTCTGTAGTATATTCAGTGTTCACTTGTGGCTGCCGTTGGTCCTTGTACATTTCTTCTACTGGTGGTTTTGACTTGAAAATTAATCTAAATAACCAAGATAATATAATCCAAATTAATAACAAAACGCCAGCTGAAATACAAGCTGCTAAATTTAACAGCGCAAAAAATACACCAAATATACTAATATCACCTGGGGCACTTCTAGCGGCACTGGCGCGAAAACCCTCGGCTAGATAGCCAGTGAACAAATTTATTTGGGTTTGCGAGCGCCAGGATCCGTCGATAGGGAACGATTGCAGATTGTGGTTAGAAATATTAGCCATTCTTTTTCAAATTAATTACAAAACTGTTCTTTGTTTTGTTCCATCAAATTCTATAAATAACTCTAGATTACTAGAGTACAAGTTACTAAATTTTTAGGAGAAATCCAAGTAAACTAGGTGTTATCTTAGATGTTTTGATTTCTAAATATCACTAAAAGTGGGTATTGCAATTCTAAACATTTCCATGTTCATTTACGGATCAACAATCGATGTCAAATCTGTATAAAAAGCGGTAAAATTATTCGCTCTCTTTACGGTTTACCACATTTGTACTAATGAAATAATGGTTACATTAGCCACGAAAAGACTTAGAAAACATAAATCCCCAACATAAAGAATAGCATACAATAATGGCAATTAAAAAATCTGAATTATACAGCTCCCTTTGGGCTAGTTGTGACGAATTACGTGGCGGAATGGACGCCTCTCAATATAAAGATTACGTACTTACAATGTTATTTGTAAAGTACATCTCCGATAAATATTCAGGTGATAAATACGCACCGCTTGTTATTCCAGACGGAGCAAGTTTCCAGGACATGGTAGCTTTAGTAGGAAAAGAAACTATTGGTGATGACATCAACAAGAAAATTCTGAATCCGCTTAAAGAAGTTAACCAACTACAAGATTTTCCTGATTTTAATGACCCTACCAAATTAGGTAGTGGTAAAGAAATGATCGATACCCTTTCTAAACTGATTTTGATTTTCAATAAACCAGAATTAGACTTTAGTAAAAACAAAGCCGAAGGCGATGATATTTTGGGTGATGCCTATGAATTTCTGATGCGTCACTTTGCTACCGAAAGCGGAAAATCGAAAGGACAATTCTATACACCATCTGAGGTAAGTAAGGTTTTGGCAAAGATTCTTGGAATCAACGATGCTAATAGTACGGCACAAACTACCGCTTATGATCCAACATGTGGCAGCGGATCCTTGCTTTTAAAAGTAGCAGACGAAGCTGAAAAAGAAATCTCATTATACGGACAAGAGAAAGAGACGGCTACTGCTGGTTTGGCCCGTATGAACATGATCTTACACAATAAACCATCTGGAACTATTTGGGCCGACAATACTTTGGCTAAACCAAAATGGGAAGAAGATGGTAAATTAAAAACCTTTGATTATGTCGTAGCCAATCCTCCGTTTTCGTTATCGAACTGGGGTAACGGTGTCGATGCACAAAATGATATTTACAAACGTTTCCAGGATTATGGAACCCCTCCAGACAAGAATGGTGATTATGCCTTTTTGCTTCACATTATAAAATCATTGAAAAGTACAGGCAAAGGTGCTATTATTTTGCCTCACGGGGTTTTGTTCCGTGGTAATGCAGAAAGTGAAATTCGTAAAAACATCATCAAAAAAGGATTGATCAAAGGGATTATTGGTTTGCCTGCCAACTTGTTTTACGGTACAGGAATTCCTGCCTGTATTATCTTGATTGATAAAGAAAATGCCCATACCCGCAAAGGAATTTTCATGATTGATGCGGGTAAAGGTTATATGAAAGACGGGAATAAAAACCGCTTGCGTGACCAAGACATTCATAAAATTGTAGATGTGTTCAACAAGCAGCTCGAAGTACCTAAATACAGCCGTATGGTGAGTATGGATGAAATTGCTGATGCCAAAAACGATTACAACCTCAACATCCCAAGATATATTGACAGTCAGGAAACCGAAGACATCCAGGATATTTTAGCCCATTTAAAAGGTGGAATCCCTCAAAATGACATTAATGCCTTAGGCGATTATTGGAGAGTATATCCGAACTTGAAAAAAGTTTTATTCTCGGATACCAATGCCACTTATGCGCAATTGAATGTGCCTTTGGCTGAAGTAAAAAATACGATTTTCACGCATCCCGAATTTCTTTCGTTTACTAATGATCTGAAAACGGTTTTTGAACAATGGAAAGATAAAACTACTGCTGAACTTAAAAACTTAGACGCGGGTTCTAAACCCAAAGAAGTTATAAATACTATCTCGGAAGCATTACTACATGCTTACGATAATCGCGCTTTGATAGACCAATATGATGTGTACCAACACCTGATGAGTTATTGGAGCGAAACCATGCAGGACGATATTTATGTGATTGCTGCCGATGGCTGGAAAGCAGGTAATGAAGTAAACCGAATGGCTAAAGAAAGTAAAAACGCTAAGAAAGAAACCGTACGTAAAGATGTGGAAGGATTAGACGGTTTGGAAGGTAGATTGATCCCGCCAAGCCTTATCATTTCTCATTATTTTACATCAGAACAAAATAGAATTGATGCCTTAAATGCAAAAAAAGAAGAAGGTCAAGCTACTAAAATCGAACTCGAAGAAGAACATGGAGCTGAAGGCGGATTGTTTGGCGATTTAGAAAAAATAAATAAAGCCGAAGTAACCAAATTGCTCAAAGAGAAAAAGACAGAAAAAGCAGCCAAAGATGAAATTGCAGTATGCGAAACCTATTTGAAACTCTTGGAGCAAGACTCCAAAATAAATGCGGAATTGAAAGTGGCTTTGAAAGCATTGGAAAAAAATGTAATTGCTAAATATCCAACGCTTACCGAAATCGAAATAAAAACTTTGGTAGCTGACCATAAATGGATGTACACCATTGCCACCGCCATTACAACAGAAATGGAACGTGTGAGCCAAGCCTTGACCTTACGCATCAAGGAATTAGCAGAAAGATACGAAAACCCAATGCCACAGCTAAAAAACGAAGTGGAAACCCTTGAAGAAAAAGTAAATGCGCATTTGGCTAAAATGGGATTGGTATGGTAGTTAAAGAAGGATACCAACAAACGGAAGTTGGCGTAATTCCTAGCGAATGGAAAGTTAAAAAGATTAGAGAGGTTTGCCAATTAATAAATGGTAGAGGATTCAAACCTTTTGAGTGGAAAACTGATGGTTTACCAATTATTCGAATTCAAAATTTAAATGGCTCTCAAGATTATAATTATTATCAAGGTATATACGATAAAAAATTAGAAGTTGACAATGGGCAGTTATTATTTGCTTGGTCAGGAAGTAGAGGCACTTCTTTTGGTCCTCATATTTGGAATGGTTCAAAAGGGTTGTTAAATTATCATACTTGGAAAATAGTGATAAATGAAAATGAAATTTCCAAACCTTTTTTTACATATGCTCTAAAAAAATTAACAAAATTCATTGAAGATAATGCTCATGGTGCATCTGCACTTGTTCATACACAAAAGTGGGAAATGGAAGGTTTTGAATTCCCTTCACCTTCAAATCAAATAGAACAAACCGCCATTGCAACTGCCTTATCCGATGCAGATTCTTTACTAACGGGTTTAGAAAAACTCATTGCCAAAAAACGAAACATCAAACAAGGTACGATGCAAGAACTTTTGCAGCCAAAAGAAGGTTGGGAAGTTAAGAAGTTGGGAGAAGTTGCAACAATAGTTAGAGGAGCATCACCAAGACCAATAGAAGACACTAAATGGTTTGATAAGCAATCACCAGTTGGATGGGTGAGGATTTCAGATGTTACGAAATCAAAAAAAGTTCTTCTTGAAACAACTCAAAAATTATCCGATTTAGGAGTAAAAAATAGTCGATTAGTTGAAAATGGAAATTTAATTATGAGCATTTGTGCAACAGTTGGAAGGCCAATACTCACAACTTTTGATGTTTGTATTCATGATGGATTCGTTTTTTTTAAAAATCCTCAAGTTGACAGACAATATTTATATTATTTCCTAACATTTATAGAAGATAATTGGGCTAAAAGTGGTCAAACTGGCTCGCAAATGAATTTGAATACAACCTTGATTAATAATACCGAAATTCCTTTTCCAAAATCACCTGAAGAACAAACCATTATTGCTACAATTCTTTCGGATATGGATGCAGAACTTACAGTATTAGAGCAAAAACTGGAGAAATATAAAAAAATAAAGTTGGGGATGATGCAGGAGTTGCTAACTGGAAAAACGAGGTTGGTATAATGTAATTATGAAAAATTAGTGAAAATGGTAACGATGATATTTTTGTAACCCACACCATGGGTGGTATGATGGAGTTTGAAAAAACGGGTATTTATCCAAATAAACTTAAAATTTCTTCTAAGAAGTACGACCATGTTTGGAGGATCAAAGTTACTGATGAAATTCAATCAGGCGTATTGAGAATAAAAAGGGGCGTTGTTTACAATTATGTCTTGGACGAAAAAGGTTTTAGAATCCAAGAAGTAAGAGACAATGTTCCTATTTCGGAGTGGGATGAAATTGGCATGACGGTTATCATGAATGATTGAATTAGACAATAAACTTTATAGTAAGTAATATGAAAGCATTAATTATTAGTGGAATGGATAATGAGACTATTATTTCAGTTGAAATAAACGAAAGTTTTTTATATCATTTGCATATAGGTATTCAAAATACCAATGAATTAAAGACAAAAATGGAGGGCTATCCAATTTTGAATATTGAAAATTCGGGTTTTATTAGATATTCTACTTACAAACTTAGGAAAGTTTTTTCTCAAGAATTAGAAGAAGGGAATACAAAACTTCCAGAAGATGGAATAGAATATCTGTTGGTAGACCAAAATGAGAATATTGTCTTTACAGAGGACCAAAATATTTTTCTAAACTGGAAAGTTATAGAATATTCGTTTGATTATTATGACGACCCTATTTATGATAAATATTTTAAAAATTTAGAGCAGGTCGAGACTACATTTGAAAATTGTAGAATAATTATTGAAGATGGTAGTTTTTTCATTAATTTATATGATATGCCAGCCTTTATTGATGATCTGTTAGGAAATGAAATTAATTACACTGATTTTGAAAAAGAAATTAAAGAAGAGATTAATCTTAATTACAAACCGATTAAAAAAAAATATTTTTATCAAAACAAAGAGTAAAGGAATAGCTATGAGTGCGCTTTATTATTAATAACATATAAAACAAGATTATCCCAACTTAAATGTAAAATGGCCAATTTTCAAGGAACAATAAAAGAATTCATTAAACGTAATTATGAGCCATTATATTTTTCTGCATTGATTTGGGCAATTATTCAAGATTCCAAATAAAAGTTTAAAAAGACATTCATTTATTATTTAAAGAGGATGATGCTATTACTAAATTATTTGTGTAAATCTTTAGAATGGGCGATGCGGATTATTTTATACAGTAAACAAAAGAAGGTGATGAGTTTACGAGAGAGAATTTTGTGAGTAATAAAAAATAAGTAACATAAAAGTAAACGATGCCTTGTCCACATAAATTTATCGAATATTTAAACCTCGAACGATTGGATTTTAAACCAGAAATTTTGATTGTAGGAACTTTTAATCCTGCTTGGCCAGCCAATAATCAGGCACAATGGTTTTATGGGAGAACACATGATCAGCATGGAAATGTAAATAATAATTTTTGGGATGTTTTGCCTCGTCTTTATGGTGAAAATTCTTTAATAAATTCCACTCTTGTAGAATGGAAAGCCTTTTGTAAACGGCACAAAATTGCCATAACTGATTTAATAGAAAATATTGTAGACGCTAATGAAGAAAATCCAGAACATGTTACTATACTGAGTTCTTATAATGATAAATCAATTGCTGAAGTTTTTAATGAACATGTTCCAAACAATATTGTTGCACTATTGCAAAATCATCCAACTATAACAAATGTTTATTTGACAAGAGGAACAGGTGAAACATTTTGGAGAAGATTATGGCGACCAGTTGTTCAATATTCAAACCAAAATGGTTTGAATGAAAAGAATCTTTTAACACCATCAGGATATGCATTTTATCAGCATGGAGCTCATAATAATCAAAATCCAAACAATCAAATAGCCTTACTTAATGATTTTATTTTAACGAAATGGCAAAATGAATGGCATTTTTAAAAGTTTGGGAAGTATAAAAATATTAGTGATGATACAGTAATAATTGAATCATATTTAAAATAAATAATTAGTTATGGATAAAATTACTCAAATCAATTTAGTGCTAAAAGACTATTTTATGCTTAACAAAAACGTGAAAATTATTCCTGCAAAAGATATGATGTCTTATTTTGTTTTGGCAGGTGTATTTCCATCGGATCAAAAAAATGGTTTGCCTATTCGTAAAATATTGAGAACGCTTGATGAGAAAAATCAACTCCCATTAATTCCATTTGTTTACCCAGAACGTAAATTAAAAAACACGAGTTGGTTTTTTAGAAATAGTTCCTATTCTATACCAGTTCCCTCTACAGTTAAAGCTCGAACAAAACTAAATACAATAAATACCAGCAAAAACTCGCGTAAAAACAGCGATGAACATTATGTTATCGATTTGTGCGACAAAGTAATAAACAAAACGGGATTGCGCCAGCATCGTTTTAATTTCTTACTGGGTGATGCCAATGCTAATGGAGTTTGTTCAAAATTACCCGTAGATGTTTATTATCCAGAATTAAACCTGGTCATTGAATACAAAGAACAACAACATTCTAAAGCCAACAAACATTTCGATAAACCCGATGTCATGACCGTAAGCGGAGTACATCGCGGAGAACAAAGACGCATTTATGACCAACGACGTTTAGAGGTTTTACCCAAACATGGGATTCAGGTGATTGAAATTTCATATTTGGATTTTGAGTTTGATGGAAAGGATAAAATATTGAGGAATGAGTTCAGGGATTTGGAGAGAGTTAGAAAATTTTTGAAAGGGAAAATTTAGATTTTAAGACGTCATGAAATGGCGTTGTAGGTTAATAGATTTGACGAGAAATAAAGTTTGGGATGATGCAGAATTTATCAACTGGGAGAATGAGATTGAATTAAGTATAAATTTATATTGATAATACAAAATATATGATTAGCGTTATAGAAAACAGAGCAGATATTATTTCAATTGATGAGTTTTTGAACTTAACTGATATTAGAATACCTGAGTATCAAAGACCTTATAAATGGAGTGATAAAAACGTATTGCAACTTATAGAAGATATTTATACTTTTCGTCATAAAGAGCACTATCGTTTTGGAACAATAGTCATACATATAAACCCCATTACGGAGAGTAATATAACAACGACTTATAATGATATTGTAGATGGTCAACAACGTTACACTACAATTAGATTATTAGTATATGCTCTTTTCCAATTAGTTGAAAATAGTAATAAATTTCAGTCTAACACCCGCGATTTACTTCAAAATCTTAAAGATAAATTAGATCGTATTGAGTTAAACTACAAGAATAAAAACAGTATTGAAAATATTCATAAAAACTTTCAACTCATTAAACGCTCAATTCAGCATTTTGATGATATAACTATTTATAATTTTATAAAAAAATTTCAAGTAGTAGTGTTTTTTATTCATGATATAACGGAAGCATTTCAGTTTTTTGACTCCCAAAATTCCAGAGGAAAAGATTTATATCCTCATGATTTGTTAAAAGCATTTCATTTAAGAGAATTTGATAAAAATGAGTTTGAATTACAATTAAAAGTTGTAGGACATTGGGAAAAATATGCATCAAAAAAATTAAGCATTCTATTTGCTGAATATTTATATAGGATTAAAGGTTGGAGCAATAATCAACATGCAAGATACTTTGGTAAAGAACATATAGATATGTTTAAAGGTATTAGCATAGATAAAATTGAAAATTATCCATATGTAAAAGTTTTACAAATTTCACATAGTGTTGTGGACAATTACAATGATAATTTTGAGAGAAAAATTGACCGTCAGGAAATGGGATTCCCTTTTCAATTGGATCATATAATGATTAATGGGCGGCGTTTTTTTGAATATGTAAATCATTATTTAGGTATAAACGAAAAGTTTAAGGGAAAATACCTTGTAGAAAAAGAAGATTCTAAACATTATTCTAATGCAGAGTCTATCGTTAAAATGGTTTATCAAAACCATTACAGCTATAGAGATGGAGAAAGTTACATTCGTGATTTGTTTGAGTGTATAATGATTTACTACATTGATAAATTTGGAGAAAACGAACTCCCAGCATTTTTAGAAAAAGCTTTTATTTGGTGTTATTATTTACGATTCAGATACCAACGCCTTGGTTTTGATTCACTAGATAATTATATTATTAAAAACAATCTTTTTGGAGCTATTAAAAGTGCTATGCAGCCGAAGGATGTTTTGAAATTTACATTAAAAGAACTTCCATCTTTTGAAGACATCTTAAGTTTTAGCAAAGGAGATTCCTCTAGAATGGACAAATCAATTGTAGAATTCTTTAAAAAAAATCATTACTATGTTAACTAATCACCAAGATATCCAAGATTTTTCGATTGGCAAACTTTTCACTTCACCGAATCGTTATCTAATCCCCATATACCAACGCAATTATGAATGGGATGATAAGCAAATAGTTCAGTTAATTGAAGATATCAAAGATTATTATATTGAAGAGGAACATAAAAATTATTACATCGGAAGTTTAATTGTTGATTATCGCCAAGACCAAAATGGAACTTTTTACGAAACGATAGATGGTCAACAACGATTAACAACTTTTAATTTACTTATTTGTGCACTTAGAATTTTTGATAGAAATAAGAGATTACCTGAAAGTAGCAAACCTTTCATAAATAATACGATTATTCATTTTGAATCACGCCCTATTTCTGATAAAAGCATTCAATTTATTTTTAATAATGGAACTGAACAACCTAATTTTTCAGATTTTAACGAAAATATTATTTCTGGGATAAAAATTATTTATTGCCAATTGGATTTGTTAGCTGAGAAATTTGAATCAGATACAAAAGAGAAAACTTGGAATGGTAAAACTTTTGAAGGTTTTCTTGCCTACCTATTCAATAAAGTTATTATTGTAAGAGTTCAAGTACCTATCAATACTGATTTGAACCATTATTTTGAAATAATGAATTCAAGGGGTGAACAATTGGAAAAACATGAAATTTTAAAGTCACGTTTGATGAAAGAATTAAATGTTTGTGAAAATGCGGTAGCCCTACGAAAACAGTTTAATCTTGTTTGGGAAGCTTGTTCAGAAATGGGAAGCTATGTGCAAATGCTATTCAATAAAGATGTTCGGAGCAAATTATTTGGTGAGCGATGGTTTCAGTTTATTCCAGAAAATGAACAAGAATTATTTGAAATCTTAGAAAAAACTAATAAAGTCTCTACAGAGAACGACTACCTATCTTTTAGTGATATTGTTTTGGAAGATAATTATGAAAATTTGCAACAAAAAATTACTCAACTTTCAAATGATGATATTGTAAATGATTCTGATTCTAAACAGTTTCAACATATTATCAATTTTGAAAACTTCTTGTTACATGTTCTTAAACAAACGGCCAAGCTAGATGTTAGTTTAGATGACAAAAGAATATTGTCTTTCTTTCACAGTGAGTTAAATAAAAACGATGATAAAGTTACGTTTGTAAAAGACTTCCTATATCAATTATTAAAAAATAAGTTTTTGTTAGATCAGTATATTCTCAAAAGGGAATACCTTGCAGGAGATCATAGTTGGAGCTTAAAAATATTAAAGTTTTATCCTAAAGTAGGGGAAAGAATCCAGGAATCATTTAGTTATGTAAACACTTTTGGTAGTAAAGATAGTAATGATGAACTATTATTGTTATCATCAATGTTTCATGTATCTACACCAACATTAGTTTATAAATATTGGCTTTTTGCAGCCTTAAAATATCTGTCTGAAAACTATGATTTTGAAAAAAATGTAGATTCCTTAGAAAACCCAACAAATATTGAAGCCAACGAGTATATTCAGTATCTTGTATCTACTGCTCAAAAATTCTTGAAATATCGTTTTCTAAATAAAAATTCTGAAAATAGTTATGAAGATATAATTGAAAATGAATTAAAATTCGGTGATGCTATATTGAACGAGGAATTATTACAATATGGTAAAATTAGAAATAATCTTGTCTTTAATTATATTGATTACTTATTATGGATAGAGAAAAAAGATTCTTATAAGGATTTTTCGTTTTCATTCAGAAGTTCGGTGGAACATTATTACCCTCAAAATCCGATAAGTGGAGAAAGAATCGATGATGAGTTTCTTTTAAATTGTATTGGTAATTTATGTTTAATTTCTCATAGTAATAATTCTAAGTTAAGTAATTATCTGCCTAATTCAAAAAAGGAACATTATACAAATTCTAAAAGTAAAGATAGTATTAAGCAAATGGAAATGATGAAAGAAGAAAATTGGCATAAAGAGGAAATTAAAAAATCCCATACTTTTATTCTAAATTTATTGAAACAAGATTTAAATTTAAGCTAAGTTATGAATAACATAGGACAAATTGAACGCCTTTCTCAAAATCGCATCGTCAAACTCTTCAAAGAACAGTTGGGCTATAAATATTATGGTAATTGGGAAGAGCGTGAAAAGAACAGTAATATTGAGGAAAGTTATTTAGGTAATTATTTACTCAAACAAGGCTATACAGTCACGGTGTTCAGCAAAGCTATTTATGAACTGAAGCAGGTTGCGGATAGCTTTAGCGATGATTTGTACCTAAAAAACAAGAAAATCTATGCCATGCTGCGCTATGGTGTAAAAGTAAAGGAAGAGGTTGGAACCAATTATACTACCGTTCATTTAATTGACTGGAAGAACTGGGAGAACAATGATTTTGCTATTGCTGAGGAAGTAACAATTAAAGGTAATCGGGATAAACGTCCCGATATTGTAATTTATGTGAATGGAATTGCACTAGGCATTCTAGAACTTAAACGGGGTCTGGTAGAAATTACGGAAGGTATTCGTCAAAATATCACCAACCAACAAGATAGTTTTATTCAATCCTTTTTTGCTACGGTTCAATTTGTCATGGCAGGAAACGATACCCAAGGCTTACGCTATGGAACGATACAAACCAAAGAAAAATATTTCCTAAATTGGAAAGAAGACGAACAGGATAACAGCGAACTTAAAGTAGATAAATACTTAAAAAAGCTTTGTAATAAAGAACGTTTTTTAGAACTGATATACAATTGTGTCCTCTTTGATGCGGGAGTAAAAAAATTACCTCGACCACACCAATATTTCGCTTTGAAGGATTCACAGGAACGAATCAAAAAGAAAGAAGGCGGAATTATCTGGCATACGCAAGGTTCGGGAAAAAGCATCATGATGGTAATGCTGGCCAAATGGATATTGGAAAACAATGCCAATGCTAGAGTAATCATCCTGACGGATCGCACCGAACTGGACAAACAAATAGAACGCGTATTTAACGATGCTGGTGAACCTATCAAAAGGACAGGAAGCGGTCGGGAATTATTACAACAACTGACACAACCTTTACCCCGATTACTGTGTTCTTTGGTTCATAAATTTGGTAAAAAAAGTGAAGATAACTTCGAGGATTTCATCAGAGAACTGGAAGAAAATCCTGTGCAAACCATTGGCGAATTATATGTTTTTGTGGATGAATGCCACAGAACTCAAAGCGGAAAGTTGCACCTGGTTATGAAAACCATGCTGCAAAACGCCATATTTATTGGATTTACTGGAACACCTTTGTTGAAACAAGATAAGAAAACGACTTTGGAAGTTTTTGGTTCTTACATACATACTTATAAATTCAATGAAGCGGTTGAAGATGAGGTGGTGAAAGATTTGGTTTATGAAGGTCGAGATATTGACCAAAAGTTATCTTCTCCCGCCAAAGTGGATGCCTGGTTTGAAGCCAAAACGAGAGGCTTGAATGACTTTCAGAAATCAGAACTGAAAAAGAAATGGGGAACCATGCAAAATGTATTGAGTTCCCGATCTCGAATGGAGAAAGTGGTAAGCGATATCCTTTTTGATTTTAGCACGAAACCTCGTTTATCTACTGAGAAAGGAAATGCCTTACTAGTTGCCTCAAGTATTTATGAAGCCTGTAAGTATTTTGAACTCTTTAACAGAACAGAATTAAAAGGAAAATGTGCCGTGATTACTTCGTATAATCCCGCCACAAGAGATATTACTACCGAAGATACGGGAGCCAATACGGAAACGGATAAGGAATACATTTTTAAAATCTATTCTAATTTACTCGAAAAGGTCGCGGCAAATCCCACTCAAACCAAAACAGAAACTTACGAAGATAACGCCAAAGCGAAGTTTAGGGAAGAACCAGCTAATATGAAATTACTAATTGTAGTTTCTAAATTGTTAACTGGATTTGATGCCCCTCCTTGCACGTATTTGTACATTGATAAGTTTATGCAGGACCACACCTTGTTCCAAGCGATTTGTAGAGTAAACCGATTGGATACGGATGACAAAACCTTTGGTTATATTGTTGATTATAAAAACCTGTTTGACAGTGTTTCAGATGCCATCAATGTCTACACTTCTGAACTGGATACAGAAACGTTTACCAAAGAAGATTGTGAAGTTTTATTGAAAGATCGGCTGAAGATGGGAAGGGAACGACTGGATAATGCCTTGGAAGAATTAGAAATGATTTGTGAGCCCGTAGCGCCACCAAAAGGACAATTACAGTACTTTCATTACTTCTGTGGTAATTCGGAGATAGAAGCCGATTTAAAAGAGCGTGAAGCACAAAGAACCGCATTATATAAAGGAACAGTAGCTTTGATAAGGGCTTATGCCAATATTGCTGCCGATATGGAAGAAGCGGGTTATAATGAAAAAGAAATAACTCATATCCAAAACCGTTTGGATTTCTATTTGAAACTAAGGGAAGAAATACGAATTCACAGTGGTGAAACCCTAGATTTAAAGACTTATGAGGCAGACATGCGCCATTTGATTGACCATTATATCCAGGCAGAAGAATCGGTGGTAGTGTCTCCATTTGGAGATATTCCGTTATTAGATTTGATTGTAAATTCTGGAATTTCAGAAGCGATTAATTCATTGCCTACTGGAATTAAGTCCAATCAACAAGCTGTGGCTGAAACGATAGAAAATAATGTACGGCAGAAAATTATTCGGGACCATTTGATTGATCCTGCCTTTTTTGAAGAAATGTCCACTTTATTGACCGCGATTATTCACGAAAGAAAAAACCAAGCCTTATCTTATGGAGATTATTTAGCTAAAATAGCCAGTTTGACTAAGAAAGTGAATGAGGGCAAAAAAGAGGATGTACCTAAAGCTTTAAGCAGTCCCGCTAAAGTGGCTCTTTATAATAATTTAGATAATAATGTTGCATTGGCAATGGCCTGCGATGAAGCGGTGCAGTATAATAAGCAAGATGGTTTTAGAGGAGATTTAGTAAAAGAAAGAAACATCAAAAAAGCATTATACAGCGTTTTAAATGATGACAATGAAGTAGAACGTATTTTTCAGATTGTTGTAAACCAGAAAGAATATTAAATGCAGGAAATTCAACTTGGAGATATTACCGTTGAGGTTACTCAGAAGGATATTAAAAATGTCCATTTGAGTGTGTATCCTCCTTTTGGTCAGGTAAAAATTGCTGCCCCAGAAAGAATGGATTTGGATACTATTCGAATTTACGCTATCTCGAAATTAACCTGGATCAGAAAACAACAAGCTAAAATTAAATCTCAAAAGAGAGAAGCTCCCAGAGAATATTTAACTAAAGAAAGTCACTATTATTTTGGCAAAAGGTATTTACTAAAAGTGATAGAACACAATGCCTCTCCCATAGTAAAACTGAAACACAATACCATTGAATTGTGCATCAGAGCTGAAACCAATACGGAAAAAAGGAAAGAGATTTTAGAGGAATGGTACAGGGCTCAGCTCAAACTAAAGATTCCAGAACTTATCTCAAAATGGGAAAATGTAATGGGAGTTGAAGTAGCTGATTTTGGCATCAAGAAAATGAAAACCAAGTGGGGAACATGTAACATTGAAGCTAAACGCGTTTGGCTTAATTTAGAATTAGCTAAAAAACCTGTATCCTGCCTGGAATACATTATCATTCATGAAATGACACATCTTTTGGAACGTAATCATAACACACGCTTTGTGGCCCTGATGAATAGTTTTTTACCCAATTGGAAAGAGGTAAAAGAAGAATTAAACCGATTACCCGTGAGTCATACAGAATGGGGATATTAAGTTTCTAATTTAAAGAAGTAAAAGTTATGACAATTGCTACTTGGAATCTGGAAAGATTAAAATATAATAGAGAAGTTTTAGAAATTATTTCAATTTTAGAAAACTTAAATGCCTACATTTTAGTTTTTGCAGAATATGATGAAAAAGTCGAACTTAAAAATTATCCATTTCAAATTGCAACAAAAAATTTAGCTGAACTGGAACCTGAAAATTATAAACAAACAGAAAAGCGAGTTAAAATTTATTCTAAGTATGAAATTGTAAACCAATTCCAAACCTATGATGAATACACTAGCTGTTGTGCTGAAATAGAAACTCAAAGAGGTAATTTAATAGTGTACGGAACAATTATTGGAGTTTACGGAAACAGAAATCAAAATTTTAAAACTGATTTACCAAAGCAAATAAATGATTTTTATAATTTATCAACAGCTCAAAATTTTTGTATAGTTGGGGATTACAACATTTCTTTTTCTGATAATTATTATTTTACAAATTTTGGAAGAAGCGAACTTATAAAATCTTTTAAAGAAAATAAAATTGAGAATTTAATAAAGAATTTATCAGAAGTAATTGATCATATTGCAATGAGCACAGCATTCATAAGGGGTTCACATATTGAATCTTACGAATGGAATTTGGACAAAAAATTATCAGATCATAAAGGAATCTGTATCAGTTTATTATAGGGATCTAAAGATTATATTTTTCTACTACAATTTATATTAATAATAGAAAATTTTTATTTACGTCACACCTTGACGTTATGGCTTGTTAGTTTTGGTTTAAATAAAAACAATAAACCATGGAAAATACAACAAAAACTTCAGTTACTGAAGATCTAATCCTCAAACACGATGCATTTGATATTTATACAGGAGGTGGCCATTACATTAATCAATTTCGACTTTTTCATGCCTATTTTGGTATCATTCCAAATTTAAAAACAATTGATTCAATAATTGATTCAAAGTTACGAGATTTTATTAATAAAGAAATGGAAAACGAAATTCAAAAAGAGCATTATAGCCAATCTTATGAATATGATACGAAAAAGAACGATTATTCAGACTATTTTATTATTTTAAAAAATAATATTGTAATCAATTTATTTCATCAGAATGTTTATATACTTTTTAATCCAAAACAAGAAAAAGAAGCACAAGAACTTCAAAACTTATTTTTGCGATTTCAGATAAAACCAACAAGAACCAAAGAAATAAGTTTAATTGTAAACTCTAAAAATGGGCTCAAAACAAAGGATATAGTCATTAAAAAACCAAAATTAAATATCGATTTAAATTACAACGATGATTTCAATAGGGTCCATTTATCAATTCTAAAAAATATTAAAAAAGCCCACACTCAAGGGCTATACTTGTTTCATGGATTGCCTGGTACAGGAAAAAGTACTTATATTAAACATCTTATTCACCTTCAAAATAAAAAAGTAATATTCTTATCTCCAAATATGGCTGGAAATTTAGATAGCATGGAGCTTACTAATTTTTTGCTGGATAATCAAAATTGTATTTTAGTAATTGAGGATGCGGAGGAATTAATACTCTCAAGGGACAATAATCATAATTCTAAACTTTCCTTTTTACTTAATCTTACTGATGGACTTTTAGGTAACAGTTTGGGGATCCAGATTATAGCTACTTTTAATACCGATTTAAAAAATATCGACAAGGCTTTACTTCGTAAAGGACGATTAACGGCTATTTATGAATTTAAACTACTTTCAATTTTAAAAACAAATATTCTGTTGGAAAAATTAGGTCGCGAAATAGAAGTGAGTCAACCGATGTCTGTAGCTGATATTTACAATTTAGAAGTCGATACTAATTATTGCCCTAAATTAAGAAAAGCAGTAGGTTTTGGAAATTAATTTAATAGCGTCATCTATTGACGTTATGGTGAATTACATTTGTTTTAAATAAAATAAGATATGACTTTAGCTGAATTTTGTGCCCAATATGATAAGATTAACACCATTATTCTTTTAGAAGGAAAGCGCAATGTATTAGAATCCGATAAAGAAAAATTAGTGTTATTGGGAAAACTGTTGGCACTAAACCTTTCAAATGCAAAATTTAGAAGTGGCAACGCCGATGGAGCTGATTTTTATTTCTCTCAAGGGGTGCTTCAAGTGGCGCCCGAACGATTGCAGGTGATAACTCCGTATGATAACCACCGCCAAAAAGCAAATAATGCGTATGAAACCATTTCACTCGATCAGATTGACTTAATGAACGAACCTGAGGTAGTTTATCAATCTAAAAACAACAAAAAAACCAAATCATTAATTGATAAATATGTTGCTGGAGCCAAAGACCGATTTGCAATAAAAGCAGCTTATATTATTCGTGATACGATAAAAGTAACGGGGACAAATTCTGGAATTATCCCTGTTAATTTTGCATTTTTCTATGATGATGAAGAAAATCCAAAAGCGGGTGGTACTGGACATACAATGGAAATATGCGATATCAATAAAGTACAATATCTTACTCAGACGGATTGGGGGAAATGGATTTAAAACTAATTGAATACTATCGAATATGAAAAAAATTAGTATCGAACTTGCGGATGAGCAACATGCTAAAATGATGGAGCATCTTCAAAAAGGTCAAAAAATGAATATTGATTCTGAAACGTTTTCTGGTTTTAGTATTAATTTAAATTGTGTTGAATTTGGGTTTTCATGGCTTGAAATAGAAATGAACGGAATATTAAATCTTGGAGATGTTAACTGGAAAATTGAATAATTAATAATAAAAATGGAAATAGAAGAAATTAAGGCAGAAATCCTGAAAATGCATATAAAATGGAAAAGTCTTTCAGATAGTTTTGACGATGATAAATATGCTGAAATATATGAAAGTGATGTTCGAAGTTTAATCATTAGCTACTGCGAAAGTAAAGGATACGAAGTGGAAGGCTACCCTTTTCAGAAAAGAATTTTAGCAGAAACTGATCAATACTACGATGAAGATTACTTCTGCTACGAACGCGAACTTAAATATCTCGATGTTCTAGCTGCAACTAAGGAAGATGTTTTGGAATTAATGTATTTTTATAGCAAAACCTTTTGGCCTGACCAGGTGGACTCCCTGGAAGAATATAGAGTTTACCTTATAGAGGGAAATGAGAATAATCCATACGATATTGAATTTTAAATAAATTTACCATGAACATACTATTTCTCCACGGACTTGAAAGTCCGCTAACTATTGATAAAAAAAATATATTAGAAAAATACGGTAACGTCTTTGCGCCAGACTTAAATTATAAATCAAATCCCAATATGATTCAATTTTTATATGATGAATATCAAAACCAAAGTATTGATGTAATCATAGGTAGTAGTATGGGTGGATTTGCTGGATTTTACTTATCCAAATTATTGAAACTACCTGCTTTATTATTTAATCCAGCCTTACCATACCATGCCACGGAACAAAATATTCCAAACACTGAAATTGTACACCAGCATTTAATCCAATTTGTTTTGGGATTACAAGATGAAACTATAAAGGCGGAAGACAACTTAAGTTATATTCTAAATTTTGTGCCAAGAGCAAATGATATTCGTATCCATCTTTTAAAAGATTTGGCACATCGTATCCCCATAACCGTTTTTGAATCGGAAGTGAATCTGTTTTTTAAAAAATAAATAAATATTTTATAATTTATTCAACAACGACACGCCATGTCGCTACGGTAGGTTAAATTTGGAATAAATTAAAAATTAAACTATGTCAAAAAAACAATTCATTAAACGACACCATCTTATAATTAATAAATTAAGATCTAATCCATGTTCTTTCAAGGAATTGCAAAAACATTTGGCAAATCATTCTATTGATGCGGATGAAAATTATGTGATCTCAAAACGAACGTTTGAACGTGATGTAAATGAAATTAGAGATATTTATAAAATTGATATTGAATACGTTCGTACTATAAATTGTTATGTAATAGTTCATGATGCCGACGAGGTAAAAACGGACCGTCTAATGGAAACGTTTCAAATATTTAATGCGTTAAGTATATCGGAAAGTCTCTCTAATCAAATAATTTTAGAGAACCGTCAACCTCTTGGAACCGAAAATATGCATGGACTGATGCATGCCATAAAAAATCATTTCGAGGTGCATTTTACTCATGAAAAATATTGGGATGAAGATCATGAAAAAACAAAGCGAACTGTCCAACCTTTGGCTTTGAAAGAAGCTAGAAATAGATGGTACCTCATCGCAAAAGACACGAAAGACAATCGGATTAAACCTTTTGGTCTGGATCGAATAACTGATCTAGATATTACTAGAAAAAAGTTCATCTATCCTACTGGTTATAATCCTGAAGAAGTTTATCGCCATAGTTTTGGAATTATCACTGAAGATAATAATCCACCACAAAAAATAATTTTATCTTATTCCTATGACCAAGGAAAATATATAAAATCATTGCCTTTACACCATTCTCAAAGAGAATTGGTTGATGATGAAAAGGAATACCGAATAGAACTTTTATTACATCCTACGTACGATTTTTTAATGGAATTGCTTTCGGTGGGTAAAGAAGTTAAAGTGATTGAGCCTCTGAGCCTCCAAAAAAAAATAGTAGAAATGCTGGTAGCGACATTGAAGCAGTATTCTAATTAAGTTTTGGTAGTTGTTTAGTTAAAATTAAACCCTTCTGCATGTTAAAAAATAAGCTCAAGATAAATCTATTTGGTGAAGCATGGACACTTAAACGGATTACTATATCTAATGAACAAAAAAACGATTGGGAAAAAATTGCACTAAAAATGAATCAGTCGTTATGCCAAGCAATTATTGACCCATATTTTTATTATATACTAAATGAGGATACTATTCAGTCAATGAATGATTTAGTGTTAATTAAAATAGGTGGACTGATTAATAACCAGAAAAATCAAATCGAAATTTGGTATAAGAATAGGAAGGTCCAAAAACTTAAAATTAATGATTTACAAGAAGAGCTATTGCTTTTTCCATTGTATAATACTTCCGTTTCAAGAATAAATCCAGATTACGAAACAGGCATTTATATTGAACAAAAAGAAATTGGGTTAATTGGCAGCTATGAAATTCGTATGAATGATTTCAATATAAACAATTTGGAATTTCATCTTTTAGAGGTGGATGGGATGATAATTTTAAAAAATTTAAAATATCAAAACCAAAATTTAAAAAGTGTTAAAAGTGATGCATTAATTACTTTTCAAAATGGATTTGAGGTCAGAGATTCCATTCAAGATTAAGATTTTATAGAAATATCACTATAGTTTATCTGATTATTAATTCAACTATTCATTAATAATACTATGAAACCATTAACTAAATCCAGATTCAAAACAGCATTAGAGTGCCCAAATAAACTCTTTTTTACTTCAAAAAAAGAATTTGCCAACAACAAAAGCGATGATCCTTTTATGAGGGCTTTGGCTAGCGGTGGTTTCCAAGTTGAAGAACTGGCGCGCTTACATTATCCTAATGGTGTTTTTATTGATACAGAAAATTTTGAATATGACAAAGCTTTCCAACTCACACAAGAAGCTTTACTTCTGGAAAATGTCGTCATTTACGAAGCAGCTTTCCAGATTGATGGTCTTTTTATTAGGACAGATATTATTGTCAAAAATGGTAATAACATTAAACTAATTGAAGTCAAGGCCAAATCATTTAATCCAAGCGATGAAAATATATTTGTTGGTTCAAGAGGGGCATTGGTAAGTAGTTGGAAGCCCTATTTATTTGATCTGGCTTTTCAAAAATATGTTGCACAAAAAACATTTCCTAATTTGAATTTCGAAGTCTACTTGTTGATGGCAGACAAAACTAAAAAAGCTACTATTGACGGTTTAAACCAATTGTTTCGGATCCCAAATAATGGTAATCCAAGAACGGATATTATAAAACGTGTTCATTCTTTGGAAGAGATCGGCAGTACGGTTTTATCAGAAATTAATGTTGATAATATTGTAAATGATATTA
Source organism: Flavobacterium omnivorum (assembly GCF_900099915.1). Taxonomy (GTDB): domain Bacteria; phylum Bacteroidota; class Bacteroidia; order Flavobacteriales; family Flavobacteriaceae; genus Flavobacterium; species Flavobacterium omnivorum. Next base: position 254,750 of record NZ_FNDB01000002.1, on the reverse strand, counting down.
TCAGAAACAAATATAAATATTATGAAAACCTCAACTTTGAAGAAGCTATTTCTACTTTCAAAAAGGCGTACCAGGAAGATGTTTATTTAAATTGGCCCACGCAATTTAGCTCTTGTAAAAATTGTGAGTTTAAGGCAACAGCACTGCAAGAAGAGGAGGGTTTGAAGTCTGGTTTCAAATACTGCTTCAGCAAACAATTGAATTGGACTGCAAAAGAATTCAATAAGCCTAATGCAATGCAAATATGGAATTTTAGAGGCAAAAACCTCATGGAAGAAAACCGTTTGCTGATGGAACAATTAACAGAAAATGATTTAAACATTAAACCTGAAGCAGGAAGAATCGCTCCTTCGGAAAGACAATGGATTCAGGTTGAAAAAGCTGTTAATGTTGATACTTCGTTTCATGCTGAAAAAGACGAATTAAAACAAGAAATGGAGAAATGGGTTTTCCCATATCACTTCATCGATTTTGAAACCAGCACCGTGGCATTACCATTTACTGCTGGTCGTAAACCGTACGAGCAAGTTGCCTTTCAGTTTTCTCATCATAAATATAATGAAGATGGTTCCATAGAACACTATAGCCAGTACATCAATAATACAGCGGGAGAATTTCCGAATTTTATATTTGCTAGAGCTTTACAAACAGCTTTAGGAAATGATAACGGTTCTGTTTTTAAATATGCAACTCATGAAAACTCAATTATCAATGCAATAATAATTCAATTGGAAGAAAGTAATGAAGTAGATAAAAATGAACTGATAAGCTTTCTGAAAACAATTAGTCAGTCAACATCTAAACAGGCGGAAACTTGGGAAGGAGATCGTAATATGATCGATTTGTGTAGGGTGGTAAAAAACTATTATTACAATCCGTACACTAAAGGGTCCAATTCAATCAAAGCGGTTTTACCATCTAGTTTGAACAGTAGTGATTTTTTAAAAATGAAATACAGTCAACCGATCGGAAACATTAATTTAACTAGTCATAATTTTCCATCTGATCACATTTGGTTACAAATGCAAGGTGATACAGTTCTTAATCCTTATAAAATCTTACCTCCGTTATTCGAAAATTGGACTGAAATTGAAATGGAGGAAAATTTATCTGATATGGAAAATATTGCTGATGGTGGCGCTGCTTTAACCGCTTATGCTAAATTGCAATTTACGGATATGACTACTAAAGAAAGAGATGAAATTACTCAAGGTTTACTCAAATATTGTGAGCTAGATACTTTAGCCATGGTAATGATTTATGAACACTTCAGAAATGATGTAATTAATTAGTTTCTGGCTAACTGAGTAATCATTCTGAATTTTAAATCAAGTAATTTTTTTTTTTTTCAATTTCAGATCTAATCTATTATTTCTTATTATTATTTCTATATTAATCTATTATTTTATCTTAAACTGTTTCATATATGTTACTTTAATAATATGATGTTAGCCACTATGAATAAAGGAATAAGAATTCTGTAGTATGCGCATTTTGCGTCAAATAGCGTATTAATAGTTCTTACAACTTTCGGATAATTTAAAATATTAATCAGAAACTTTTATTAAGACTACGTTTGGACAACTCTTCAATTAACGAATTTTATTAATATTAAAAAAAATTAGTAGAAACTTTTATTTAGTAATTATGAATGATAGTTTTGTAGTAGTATTAGAATGTTATGTTCTAGAAAAGTATAAAAAATCAAAATAATTTTTGTTAAAAAGGTATATTATGAAAAAATAATTTAATAAAAAAGAGACAACTTTTCAAACTCGGTTTCTGGAGAACTATTCTTTTCTTTCCGAGGAAAATAAGATTACCATAAACACCCCTTGGGGTGCTACAATAATTGAATATAAATTGAATTTAATAAATGAAAAGCAGTTTTCTAGATCGGGAGAAATAGAGAATTTAATAAATATCCAAAATGATTACCAATATGAGTTAAGTTTTCTCAAAGCAAATTCCATCCTGGTACCCAAGAAATCAGAATATAATTTAAGAAAGTACGTTTCGAAATCTCTCTTGAAAGAAGTTGATCCCAACATTGAAACTGCTGTTGAAAAATGTTTGGTAATATTGGCAAATTTTGCCAGTACTTATTATGACGATGATAAGTGGAAGTCTTTGTCATCAAGAATAATGGATGAACAAACAAAAAATGGTGATAATACTTACTTATATCCGAAAATACTAAAAATACTTAAAGTCGGTACTAATAAAGGCCCCATGATTGAGGTGGCGAAAAATTTGAATGGTGGAGAACCTTATAAAATTGGAGAGTCATCTAAAAGATATAGGCTAACGGAATCTTATTTAAAAGGGGGTCTAGTTGAATATATATTAAAGAATGAGACAATTGTTCAAAACAGAAAAACAAGTATTTACAACCAGCAAAAAGAAGTAAATCTTAACCCTATTTGTTCCAATCTAATCAAGATTTATCCCAGCATTGTTTTACCTACGGTTGATGAATTATTAATAGCTGGTAAAGATTTAGTCAAATCGGGTTATACCACCAAAAAAGGTAAAATTCTGACTTTAAGAAATAAGAATTCGAACCTTCATTGGTCTGATGTAAGTAACAGGAGTTTTGTCGAAGATAATATTAAGCTTTTTACGTTTTTAACATCCAGGGGTTATAAGTTACCATCTCCAGGTAAGGGAAAAAGTGGAGGTCGGATCGTTGATTCATTTGTGCTTATGCCGTCATGGATCCGTAATCTGATTACTATTGATGGCGAAAAGTTAATAGAATGCGATTACACTGCACTACATCCTAACATAGCGGTTAAATTATATGCAGGTGCTAACAGTTATATCACCCACACAAAAGTGTCTGAAGAAGCAAACATTAATTCTAATCTAGTTAAGATAGAACATTTGAGTTTTTTTAATAAAAAGATTTACGGGATGAAAAAATCCCCTTTATATGACTATTATTTTAATATGGATTCAGCGTTTATTAATGAGATTATCAAAGACAAAAAAGAAAATGGTTATAAGGTCACGTCTAAAAAATTATTTAAAAAGGAAGTTGAGATAATGACAGATGTTGTCACAGAGCTTAATGGAATCGGGATTTATGTTTTATATGTTTATGACGCTCTACTGTGTAAGCCAAAAGATTTGGATATTGTAAAGGAAGTCATGAATAGAATAGTTTTGGTTCATGGAGTTAAAACAACAGTTAAAAGTAACGAAGCAAAATCAGTTGATATAAACGTGGATAAGGTTGACAAAGCTATTCTGACTTTCAGTTCAAATATAATGACAGAAACAGAAGATAACACGTCTAAAATCGGCTATTTAGATTTGGTTAATCTAACTCTTTTACTTCCAAATTTGGGTTTTACTGTTAAAGAAAGTGTGGCGATTATTATGGAAATGAATGCTGATAATGTCCGTTTTTGTGATTTAATAAAAATGGTTGGTAAAATGAAAAGAGAGCAACAGTACAATGATTACAATGGAGTAGTTATAACAAATGATATAATTTCTAATTTAAAAAATATAATTAGAACGTGATTAATAATCACAGTTAGAAATCCATGAAATAAAAGACTAGAACAGCGCTTAAAGAATTTTAAGGTAGCAACTCAGGATAAATTTTATTAATGGTATGGGGTCTAGACATGATCTTATTAAAATAATTCTCGCTCCCAAGCAAAAAACTGAGAACACGGGGGCTGATGTACAATGATTAATGATAATTCACAAAATTCAAAGAGTTTATCAACTTTAACTATCCAAGATGTTGGAGTAAAAATAAAAATTACCGATAGTGAAGCCATAAAAAGATGGCTTAAAAATAAAAATATTCAAATTCATAAATTTCCGAAAGGGAATTACGTTTATCAAGTAGATGTTGATTGTGAAATTGACAAGCCATTTGTAAAAGATTTGCGAAATAAATATCCAAATAATTGGAAAGAAATTTATAAAAAAATTGCTAAGGATCATTCTGTTTATGAAATGGTGGTTCTTAGTTTAGGGGCTGAATTTTTCGATAAACCTTTGACTAAAATTAAAACAATAAATCCTATCGAAGATGCACTTTTTAAAAGATATTCATAGTGAAAAAATTAAAATTACCTAAACATCCATTTAAAGGGATGAAAATTTACTGCCATAAGTGTAAGCGGGATAATCCTACATGCAATCATTATGATATTCATAAGTTTAAAGTAAAAATTCATATTACTGGTGGCGGTAATAAAAAGAAAACAAAAGTTCTTGATTCAAAAGATTATGATACTGCCGTTAAAGATGCTATTGCATTTAAAAAAGAATTAGAAGCGAATAATTTTTATAAAGCAGCTGTAGTTGTCGAAGATCGTAACTTAACGATATTAGGTGCTTTGATTGAATATAATCGTTATTTGTCAGGCAACCATCGGTATACTCATTTGGTCAAAAAAATAACTAAAGGGTATCAAGATGAATGTATGAGATATTGTAGATTTTTTCTAGATACAATTAATGATGTGAAAAAAGTTTCTGAAACCAGTATATTGAATGTGACTCAAGATGATGTTGCAAGGTTTTACACTTGGGCTGAAAAACACTATAAAGAGAAAACGTTTAATAAATGTTTAAACGAAGTAAAAAGCTTTTTTAAGTTTATTATTGATGTTGAAAAAATTGAAATGAAAAATCCATTTGAAGTTTATGTTAGTAAAAAAGTTGCTAAAAGTAATATTTACACATTGGATAAATCTGAGTTTGATGATATACTAGAAGCTGTGGACAATGCAAATCCGATTGTTAAATTGGGAGGAAAAGGGGAAAAAAAGAATATGTATAGAAGTTATCTTGTTGATGGCTTTAAACTGTCGTTACTAACTGGTGGTCGAAGAGAAGAAGTAGTCGACTTAAGATGGAGTAACATATTTTCAACTGTGAAAGACGTCAAGTTTTTTAAAATTAGAAATATCAAAGTTGAATCGTTAACTGATGAGGATTATTGGAAATATATTCCAATTAACACAGATTTAATGAACTTACTACTTGAATTGGGTTATGATGATAAAAAGCAAACAGATGATTTTATACTATTTCCAGAGAGAGAAATATTATCAAAAACGATAATGAATGACTTATCAAAAGGATTTACTCATTATAAAAACATGGCAAATATTAATAAAAAAGTAAGTTTTAAAAATTTAAGAAAGACTTATTTATCTTGGGTGAATGCAGTAATGAATAAAGACACGGGTATTTTGTCGTCACATTCAACTCATGAGATACTCGAAAGGTATTATATTGATCCAACTATTTTGACTAAAATAGAAGAAGGAGCGCTAAAAATTTCAATCTTTGGAGCTTAATACGTCACTCCTTTTCGTCACTCCTAGGGTTGAGGTCTGAAGAATGTTTCAAATTCTAAGCATAAAAAAACCCTAACATATTGATGTTAGGGTTTTTGCTTTGGTAGCGAGACCGAGATTTGAACTCGGGACCTCAGGGTTATGAATCCTGCGCTCTAACCGACTGAGCTATCTCGCCAAATGTTCTAAGGAATCCTGTCCTTGAACGCGGGTGCAAATATAAAAATAATAATACAGCTTGCAAGTATATTTTGAAGAAAAAAAAATATTTTTAAAAACACTTTTTTTATGTAGTTATATTCTATATATTTCCGAAAAATTAAATGTAGCTCATGGATCAAAAAGTACGTTACGAAATCGAGTTCCCCATAAATTCCTCGCCTCAATTATTGTATCAATATATATCGACTCCATCAGGTCTGTCTGAATGGTTTGCCGATAATGTAAATTCTCGCGGTGAATTTTTTACTTTTATTTGGAATGACTCCGAGGAAAAAGCAAGATTAGCCTCCAAGAAAACAGGTGAAAAGGTGAAATTCAAATGGGTTGATGAAAATAGTAAGGATACCGAGTACTATTTTGAATTGCATATCTTAGTCGACGAACTTACCAAAGACGTTTCTTTAATGGTTGTTGATTTTGCTGACAAAGATGAGGTAGATGAAGCTACACTATTATGGGAAAATCAAATTTCGGATCTGAAACATCTAATTGGTTCTGTATAGTAAAATCATATTTTATGACTTATATTTGCCCTGAATAAAATTTAGGGCTTTTTTTATGATTAATTTTAATGGAACTATCGTATCGCAAGACGACAATATATTGACCCAAAACCGTGCTTTTTTATACGGTGATGGTGTTTTTGAAACAGTTAAAATAATAAACAATAAAATTCTTTTTTTGGAAGATCATTACTTTAGATTGATGTCTTCCATGCGGGTGGTTCGAATGGAAATCCCCATGAATTTTACTATGGAATATTTGGAAGAGGAAATTCTTTCGGTTGTAGCTACAAATCTTTGCTCGGATTCTGCTCGTGCTCGTATCACAGTATATAGAAATGATGGGGGCTATTATTTACCACAAAATAATACAATATCGTTTCTGATTCACAGTCAACCACTTGAAAATGCTTTATATGAAATCGAAAAAAAGAATTATGAAGTAGATTTATACAAGGATTTTTATATTACAAAACAATTACTTTCGTCAATAAAAACGACCAATAAAATTATAAATATAACAGGAAGTATTTTTGCAGATGAAAATGGTTTAGACAATTGCTTGTTGCTAAACGATAGCAAAAATGTAGTTGAAGCATTGCAAGGAAATCTCTTTATGGTAGTAGGAAATAAATTAATTACGCCGCCGGTTTCTGAGGGATGCTTAAATGGTGTGATGAGGAAACAAATTCTAAATTTGGCTAAAAAAATAGAAAATTTAGACGTGGAAGAGACAGTAATCTCTCCGTTTGAACTTCAAAAAGCAGATGAATTATTTGTTACCAATGTTATAAAAGGAATTCAACCGATAACCCAATATCGTAAAAAGAGTTTTGAAACGAATAGAGCGCTGCAACTGTTAGAAAAACTTAATGAAATGATTAGCAGTGCTTAATTTAGGTATGGATTTTCAGGTGCATTCGACCAAATTACATATTCTCCACCTAATTCCATGATTTGTTCTTTCCAGAAATGCGTTGCCGATTTTCCTATGATTTTGTTTTCGTAGCTATTAGCGGTGATGATCCATGAATTGCTCTCCATTTCGCTTTCTAATTGATTTTCATGCCAGCCGGTATATCCTAAAAAGAAGCGAATGTTATCATTGCTAATTTCTCCTTTATTGATCAGTTCTTTTGTAGATTCAAAATCTCCTCCCCAATAAATTCCATTCGATATCTCAATACTGTTGGGAATTAGTTCTGGAATGTTATGGATAAAATAAAGATTGTCTTGTTCCACGGGACCACCATTGTAAATCTTAAAGCGTGCCTCAATATCTGGTATCAAATCGTGTATCGTGTACTTTAACGGTTTATTAATAATAAAACCAACGGACCCCTCTTCATTATAGTCAGCTAATAAAATCACCGATCTATTGAACGACAAATCCCCTATTATCGTAGGTTCTGCTATAAGCAAATATCCTTTTTTTAATTTATCTGTGATCATGGGATTAGATTTTTTATTAAATTTAAGTTTTTTATGATAAGAGTGCCAAATAAAATCGTTGAAACGTATAAAAAAACCTTCCAGATGGAAGGTTTTGCTTATATAGGGGGTACTAAAACTAGTTTACCGCACCTTCTAATTCTGCACCTGCTTTAAATTTCACTACATTCTTAGCAGCGATTTGGATAGTTTTTCCTGTTTGAGGATTTCTACCGTCTCTTGCAGCTCTAGCAGAAACAGACCATGATCCGAAACCTACTAAAGATACTCTTCCACCGTTTTTCAAAGTACCTCCTACGTTTCCTAAAAATGACTCTAAAGCTAATTTTGCTGCAGCTTTTGTTATTCCTGCATCAGCAGCGATAGCATCGATTAATTCTGATTTGTTCATAATAATAGTTATTAATTGTTGGTTATAAAAAATTGTTAATACACAAATTTAATAGGAAATACGTTCCTTGCAAGTGTTTTGTGTTAATTTAGTTTATTTTGTTGATAACTTAATTTTTTTGTTGATAAATCAACGATTATTTCTGGTTAAAGTCAATAAAACCCCGATTTTGTTGACTTTAATAGACTTTTGCATCAACTGTAAATGCCAGTCCATTTAGTAATTCTGAAGTACTCATTTTCTTTTTGCCTGGAAACTGTAAATGAAGTATCTGGATAAATCCGTTTTTTACCGCAACCTTCATTTCTTTTTTAGTACAAATTAAACTCCCCATAGAGTAATTGTGTTCCTCAATACTTATTGTAGCCTCGTATATTTTTACATTCCATTCTTCATTTTTATCTCCAAAGAAACACCAAGCTGCTGGATAGGGACTCAAACCCCGAATCAGATTGTTTATTTCCAAAGCTGATTTTGTCCAATCAATTTTGCAATTTTCTTTGTTGAGTTTATAAGCTGTTTTGATATCGGCGGTGTCTTTTTGGATTTCTCTCGACACATTTCCTTTTTCAATCATTTTCAAAGTTTCAATAACGGTATTGCTTCCTAATTCCATTAATCGGTCATGTAAATGTCCCGCATTTTCGGTTTCATCAATTGGGATTTCTGAACTTAAAATCATCGCTCCGGTATCAATTTTATCATCGATAAAAAAAGTGGTGACCCCCGTTTTAGTTTCTCCATTGATGATTGCCCAATTTATTGGTGCGGCCCCGCGATAATTTGGCAGGAGTGAAGCATGAAGGTTAAATGTGCCTAACGATGGCATTTCCCATACCACTTTTGGTAACATTCTAAATGCAACTACAATTTGTAAATTTGCATTCAACGCTTTTAATTCAGCTAAAAAAGTCTCGTCTTTTAAACTGATAGGCTGCAGTAGAGTAAGGTTGTTCGCCAATGCATATTCCTTTACTGCGGAATACTTTAATTTTTGTCCACGGCCTGCTGGTTTGTCCGCAGCAGTGATGACGCCTACAACCTCATAGTTGTTTTTGATTATTGTATCTAATATTCCCACCGCAAATTCGGGCGTGCCCATAAAAACTATTCGTAATTTTTCCATTATGATCGTAAAGTATATTTGTTATTTGGTTTAACCAAAATTGTGTTGTTTTCTAATAAATCCTGAAGCACGCCAATAACTTCGTCCGGACTATTTTTAGTTTTGTTTTGAATGTCTCTTGAGTTTAAATCTTCGGCTTGCAATAAAGTAATTATTGCTGTAGAAAGCAGTGATACATCTTTTTTCTTTATTTTTTTGGTAATGCAAAACGAGCAAATACCGCAATCAACGGTTGTTATTTCTCCAAAATAATGTAGAATCAACTTATTTTTGCACACTTTTTTCTCACTGATGTAGTGGACTACGGATTGAAGCTGCTCTTTTTTTAATTGATTTTGATTCTCTAAATGTTTTGAAACCCGATTGATGGTTCTGTCATCTTCCCGAACTTCATTGAAAATTAATGTGGCGTCATTATTTTTCGAATGGTATTCTACAATTTCTTTTTCTTTTAATTTATGTAAAACAGTCTGAATTTCAGTTTCCTTATGATTTGATTTTTTTGCAATAAGTTGCAGATTGAACGCAGTTTGCATTTCGTAAATTCCTGGATACGTGCGCAAAATGGCTAAAATGATTTCCTCGTCGTTCGGATTTAAACTCATGTACCGAATCACTTCTTTCGACGAAATCAAGAATTGCAAGGTGATTTTTTCTGAAAATTCCTGGGACAGACTTATGATTCCTTGTCTGTCGAGAAATTGCATGGCATTGTACGTTTTCAAGGTTGGGAATTCATATTTTAAACAAAAATGATGCAAATTGAAGTTGAACTGTTCGTTGATTCCTTCTCCATAAGCGATTTGAAAATAGTTGCATAGCTTGACATACATGAGATTCAAAAACTTTTTATCGGGAAGAATATTGATGAATTGGCTTTGAGCCTGAATGATATCAGAAGGGCTGGTCAATAAAACCGCAAAGGCTCTTTCTCCATTTCTTCCTACACGTCCTGCTTCCTGATAATAATTTTCCATGTTTTCTGGAAGCTGAATGTGAATCACCGTTTTTACATTGGCTTTATCAATTCCCATTCCAAATGCATTGGTGGCCACAATAACCTGTACCTCTTCATTCATCCAAGATTGCATGTTTTTGTCTTTTTCTTTGGGCGAAAGTCCGCCGTGATAATATGTAGCTTTAAATCCTAGCGAATTCAATTGGGAGGAAATATCAAGACATGATTTTCTGTTTCGCACATATATTATAGAAGGTTGTGGATTTTTCTTTAGGATTTGTTCTATTCTAAAAAGTTTATCCTCGACCTCAAAAATCATGTAAGCAATATTTTCTCTGGCGAATGATTTTTCGAAAACTTGAGGTTCGTGTAATCCCAACTCATTTATGATGTCTTCCTTGACTCTTGGCGTCGCAGTAGCGGTCAAGGCTAAAAATGGCACTGTTGGAAAATGCTTTTTTAGTTCCGAAATTTTTAAATACGCAGGTCGGAAATCATGTCCCCATTGGGAGACGCAATGCGCTTCATCGATGGTGATTATATTGATAGGAAGATTTTTTATTCGTTCCAAAATCCAATCGGACTGAAGACGTTCAGGCGATAAATAAAGGAATTTGTAATTTCCGAATTGGCAATTGTCCAGTAAATCAATCATTTCCTCGGATCGAATTCCGCCTGTTAATGCTATTGCTTTGATGTTTCGCTTTTGCAAATTGGAGACTTGATCTTTCATCAGCGCTACTAAAGGAGAGATCACGAGGCAAATTCCTTCATTCATCATTGCTGGAATTTGGAAACAAACTGATTTTCCGCCACCGGTTGGCATCAATGCAAAAGTGTCATGTCCGCTTAAAACGGAATCGATGATTTCCTTTTGCAGCGACCTGAATTTGTCGTGCTTCCAATATTTTTGAAGAATAGCTACTGCTTCTTGCATAAAGTATAGATTTCATTTCATTGAAAAACAGTCTAAAGCTTAAATCCTAAACCTGCAGACTATTTAGAAATTTCATCTAAGATAAAAAGAATTCGGTTATCCATGGTATCTTTTGGCACTTCTATAAGATTGTAGCCATAATTTTGATAGGTTTCCGTTAAATGATTGTTGATGAGTTTGGCTTGTTCAAAGTTTTCATAACGTTCATCATCACTAATGTAAATTTCTTCCCAAGGCGGAAGAATGAAAATTTTTGAATAGGTATGTTCGCGACAGGCCGTATCAAAAGTGGCTGGATAGCTGTCGCCAATATAGTGCATGTACGCTAAAACATCTGGAATCCCGCGGTCGATGAATACGATTTCATGAGGCTCTTGGGTAGCATTATGAAATTGTTTCTTTCTTCCTTCAAGAAGTAATTCGCTAAATAACAAGGGTTTTTCAAGGAACAATTGTTCGATTCCTTGTTTTTTTGCTTCCAAAGTCACCTCCCGGGAAATTTCGGGATAACAACAATGTCCTTTAGCGACCAATCCGTCGATAATAGTGGTTTTACCTGTTCCTGGACCGCCAATGATAACTATGATTTCTTTTTGCACTTTTAAAAAATAAGGGGCAAATTTACTTAAACTTATCGGGATTTGAAAAAATCATTGCGGTTAAAATGCGATTAGACAAAAAATCATAATTCAAAATTCATAATTTACGTTTGAAACCGTATATTTGCCTTTATTTTTAAATAGAAAATGGATAAGAAGACTGAAGAATTTTATGATAGATTAAAAGTGGAGTTGGATATGAGCAATACATGGCCAGCAGAATACTTATTTAAATTTATTGTACCAACAGAAAGTGACAATGTAGAACGAGTAGAGTTGGCTTTTGATTGTATGGGCGCGGTTATTAAAACCACAAAATCCAAGACAGGAAAGTTTACCAGCATATCTGTTGATGTCACTGTGAAAGATTCACAAGAAATAGTAGATAAATACCTAGCAGTTTCTACAATAAAAGGTATTATTTCCCTTTAAATACAACACAAGATTTTGATGTGCTGAGTTCGATTCGTATTACGATTCGAAAAAAAGGCATTAGGAATCAAAACAGATACTTTCGAATATGAATTCAAAATACATTAAAGAAAACTCGAATGATGTTGTGCATCATTTGGAATATAATGCCGAGAGATCGCATTTGATTATTCCAGAGTACGGCCGTCATTTGCAAAAATTGATTGATCAGGCAACTCAAATTGAAGATGATGTAGAACGCAACAAAGCTGCAAAATACATTATTCAGGTGATGGGTAGTTTGAATCCACATTTGCGTGATGTTCCTGATTTTCAGCATAAATTGTGGGATCAGCTGTTTATTATGTCTGATTTTAAATTGGTAGCTGAATCACCGTATCCAATTCCATCACGTGAAGTGTTACAGCTGAAACCGGATGTTTTAAAATACCCACAGAATTTTCCAAAATACAGGTATTATGGCAACAACATAAAATATATGATTGATGTGGCCAATAAATGGGAAGATGGCGAGATGAAAAGTGCTTTAGTAAAAGTAATCGCTAATCACATGAAAAAATCATACTTGAGTTGGAATAAAGACACGGTGAAAGATGATGTAATTTTCGAACATTTATACGAACTGTCCGATGGGAAATTGAATTTGATTCAAAGTACCGAAGAACTATTAAACACAACTGATTTATTAAGAACCAACAAACGGGTTTCGAATAAGATCTTACCGGTTGGTCAACCAAAAATTCTTAGCAATAAGAATACAAAAACGGGGAAACCAAATCCAGTTCACAAAAATCAAAATAGAAAACCTTTGTAAGGAAGTTATCAATTAGGGGTTTTTAGTTATGAATTTTTTATAACTTCTAGCGCATCAATTTTTAACTTATATCTAATAATTTATAACTCATAACTGTAAAAAATGGGAATTTTCAAAATAGAAGGAGGCATTAGTCTAAAAGGAGAAATCACGCCACAAGGAGCTAAAAATGAAGCGTTACAAATTTTATGTGCCGTTCTTTTAACGCCTGAAAAAGTGGTTATCAATAATATTCCCGATATTATAGATATCAATAAACTAATTACGCTTTTAGGAAATTTGGGTGTAAAAATCCAAAAAACAGGATCAGGATCGTATACTTTTCAAGCCGATGAAGTGAATATACAGTATCTGGAAACCGAAGCATTCAAGAAAGAAGGCGGTTCTCTAAGAGGTTCTATTATGATTGTTGGACCACTTTTGGCACGATTTGGAAAAGGATATATTCCAAAACCAGGTGGTGATAAAATTGGACGCAGAAGATTGGACACGCATTTTGAAGGATTCATCAACCTTGGAGCTAAATTCCGTTACAACAGAGAAGATCATTTTTATGGCGTAGAAGCACCAAAAGGATTGAAAGGTGCCGATATGTTATTAGACGAAGCGTCCGTTACCGGAACTGCTAACATTGTTATGGCTGCTGTTTTGGCCAAAGGAAAAACAACCGTTTATAACGCTGCTTGTGAACCTTACTTGCAACAATTGTGTAAGATGTTGAACTCGATGGGAGCTAAAATAACAGGCGTAGGATCTAACTTATTGACTATTGAAGGGGTAGAAAGTTTAGGTGGTTGCGAGCATAGAATTCTTCCTGATATGATCGAAATTGGGAGCTGGATTGGTCTGGCTGCAATGACAAAATCAGAGATTACAATAAAGGATGTCAGCTGGGATAATCTTGGCGTAATTCCGAATACATTCAGAAAACTTGGAATTACTCTTGAACGTCGTGGCGATGATATTTACATTCCTGCTCACGTAGATGGATATGAAGTGAAAACGGATATTGACGGTTCTATTCTTACAATTGCTGATGCGCCTTGGCCTGGATTTACTCCGGATTTATTAAGTATTGTTTTAGTGGTTGCCACTCAAGCAAGAGGTGATGTTTTGATTCACCAGAAAATGTTTGAAAGCAGATTGTTTTTTGTTGACAAGTTAATTGACATGGGAGCAAAAATCATGTTGTGTGATCCACACCGTGCTGTTGTTATGGGACATGATTTCAAATCACAACTCAAAGCAACCACAATGTCATCACCGGATATTCGTGCCGGAATCTCCTTATTGATTGCAGCGCTCTCTGCAAAAGGAACGAGTACCATTCAAAACATTGAACAAATTGACAGAGGGTACGAACGTATTGACGAACGATTAAGAGCTATTGGAGCGAATATCGTACGCGCGTAAATATCATAAATTATAAAAATTTCGTTTAAGTAATCCAAAAAGAATTTAAATCTAAAATTCAATTCGGTTTACTTAAACGATTTTAGTTTTACTTCACCTATAAATAAAATACATGTCAAGCGAACAAACGGCAATCAAGGCGACTTATTTTAGTATCATAGGAAACACTTGTCTGGCAATAATAAAAGGCTTAGCCGGTTTTTTTGGAAATTCGTATGCACTAATTGCAGATGCAATTGAATCAACAACTGATATTTTTGCTTCTTTTTTGGTGTTGTTCGGAATCAAATATTCAAACAGGCCAGCTGATAAAAACCATCCTTACGGTCATGGTAGGGCAGAACCTTTGATTACTTTTCTAGTTGTAGGTTTTTTGATTACTACGGCTACGATTATTGCCTATGAAAGTATCATCAATATTGGAACGCCGCATCAATTGCCAAAGCCATGGACATTAATCGTTCTGGCTGCAATTATCATTTGGAAAGAATATTCGTTTCGAATCGTGATGAAAAGAAGTATTCAAACCAATAGTTCGTCGTTGAGGGCTGATGCCTGGCACCATCGCAGCGATGCAATTACTTCTGTGGCGGCATTTCTTGGGATTTCGGTTGCCTTGATTTTAGGGAATGGTTACGAATCTGCTGATGATTGGGCAGCACTTTTTGCTTCGGGATTCATACTTTATAACAGTTACCTTATTTTTAGACCCGCTTTGGGCGAAATAATGGACGAGCATTTATACGATGATTTGATCGAGCAAATCCGAATGATTTCTATTCAGGTGGATGGAATTATTGATACCGAGAAATGTTTCATTCGAAAAGCCGGTATGCAATATCACGTGGATTTACATGCTACTGTTGATTCAAATATTACCGTAAAAGAAGGGCACGATCTCGCTCATAAACTAAAAGATACTTTGCGGGAGGAAATCCCGGAATTGGGACATGTGTTGATTCATGTGGAACCGAATGACTAGATGGATATCCAATAAAATTAAATAAGGCGCCGAAATTATTTTCGAGTGCCTTTTTTAATTCGTTATGATTTTGTCACATCGAGCGCAGTCTAGATGTACTAAAGGTTCTCAACTACACTCGAATTGAAAAATAGATTCTATTTTTACTCCAATATATTTAAAAACTTTAGTCCAAAAACAACTCCGTCACCTTGAAATCCATTTTGATAGGAACGTACATAATCGACACGAAGCATTTTAAATTTACCAAAACCTAAATTGTCCAGCCCAACTGTGACTTCAGTATAAGGCTTGTTACTGGGAGTAGACAGTACATGAGCACCAAATATTAAAGTTGATTTTAGTTTATTCAACAACGGTATTTTATTTATAATGTATCCTTTGTCGTTGTATTCCGTATGCGCTTCAAAATAGCTGTCATTCGTACTGTTAGAATAATATGGAAGCAAATTAAACACATTCAAATAACGCGCTGTTTGTCCAATGTGAGTTTGATTGCCATTAAAATGCTTGTAATCTATAAAAGCAATATTATCTGCATTCAGAAACTTTCCTGCTTTTAGATTCAATCCTAAAACGCCTTTATTGCCCAATGTCAAATCATACGTTATTCGGGTATTCAAATGGTCAAACTCATACTTCTTTTCGTTGGCTGCAACTGCTTTTTCATAGCCCAGATAAAGCGTTGGATATTTTTCATTTCGGATGTTGAATTTTCCATCGGGACGGGAGGAATATTTGTTTCCAAAATTGATTCTTGCAAGCAAATTAATTTTTGTCAAATGGTATTTTTCAAAAGCTGCAGTGGTGAAATCATTTGGTGCCAACGGATTATTCGACGTGTATAAATCGTCCTTGCTAAACAAAGAAAAATCAGTGTTATTGAATAATGGTTTACGTTGCTGATATTCTATCTTTCCATTTAGATTCACTCCATTTGCAACATCTTGGCTGTAGCCAATTGCCGCTGATTCCAAGTTATACAACTTCATGAAATTGTTCTTGAAGGCCAAGGAGCTTATCGTGTTTATCACTTTGCTGATGGGTTCATTCGGATTAAATTGCTTTATCGAACTGCCTCCCGTCATATATAATGTCGCATAATTCTGATTGTTGAAACGGTGGATAAATTGTCCGGTGACACGCAAACGATCTTCGGCAAAACCGTAATTGAGTTTTGTACTTATGGAAGTATATATTCCTTTAGTTTCCTGATTTTTCCAGTTGGTGTATCGAAACCCCGAATCAAAATTATACCCTTGAACGGTATTGAAACTTAGCGAACCAAGATTTAATAATCCCTCGTAACTAAAACTGTGTTTTTCGGTACTATTTTTAAAGGTGTAACCGGTCAGCAGTTTTAATGGTTTGAATTTATTTCCTTTTGCATCAATTGAGTCTAAGTATTTTTCTGAATTTCGAACTTTGTAAATACTGTCTTTTCTAACATAATCTGTACTTTCTTCTATTGTTAACGGTATGGGTCTGTTCGCATTCCAAAATAAGCTGTCTTTTTTATTGGCATTTATTTCGATGCGCGTAATTTCATTTGTAAATGTTTTGGGAGCAAATGCATTTATAAATTCATAATTACTATAGACGTAATTGTATTTACCGGTAAATTTTATTCCAAAAGCACCAGCTGTAATTTCTAGACTTTGGGTGTTTTTGGCCCAAATTTTATTGCTTTTGTTGTAGCTGAAATTTTGTTTTAAGGTCATCACATCCAGAAACTCTTCTTTTATTCGGTAGCCTTTTATATCCAAATCAACGGCGTAAATTGCCCAGGAATCTTCTACAATGTAAATGTATCCTTCAAAAACCGGTTCGCTGTCACGCTTTGCAGTCACTTTTATTTTGTTAATCATATTGGCATTCTCGTCAATAAACGTGCTTTCTAACTTGTAATTATAGTAATTAAAAGCGTTGTTCGCGATTGGAGAAATCATTTGAATGCCAAAATCAATAGTGTTGTCATAGAAATCATAGAACGAAGATCTGGCAGTATTATAGCTGTAGCCATTGTTGCTGCCACTTACTTTTGAGGCAGTAACCACTTCTTTTAAATTGTTGGGTTTTTCAAATGCTATTTTCGAAAAGGTTTCCGAAAGTGAAATAATTCCGGTTCCGGTTGAATCCAAAGCACCATCTAAGTCTCCAATTTTTTGCCCTAATATTTTTTTCGGTGCATTTTTTAGTTTAAAAATACCTCTGGAATAAAAGTCGGCGTTGAATCGATTTGTTTTTTCGGTGTTTTGTTTCCTACTGGCAATCGCACTTTTTATAATTGCCAAAGCTGGATTGTTTTTTTTGTTGATGATTACTTCGTTCAACGAGAAACTTTCTTCGATCATTTTGATATTTAATGAATAAGGCAGTTTATCTGTTTGTATGGCAACTTTTTCGGTTTTAAAACCTAAAAACTGAAAGACAACGGTTTGTTTTCCTTTTTTATTTAAGTTGAACTCGTAATTTCCTTGTTCGTTAGAAGTGGTTCCATTATAGGTGTCTTCCTGGAAAATAGTGACAAAAGGCAAGGTATTTCCTTTTTCGTCCGAAACAGTTCCTTTTATTTGTGCATTGCTGACAAATGAAGCTAAGAAGAGCAGAAGTAAGTAGTGTTTTTTCATGAAAGTTTTTTCTCTCACAAAAATAGAAGAAGTTTAAAAAGAGCCTATTAATTATTTGTTAAAGATTTCTTTGGGTGGTAATTATAATCTAGAACTACAAAAAAGATTGTATCGCGAGCTCGTAACTCTTTAAACCAAAACCCAAAATAACTCCTTTGGCATTTCCTGAAATGTAGGATTGATGCCTAAAACTTTCACGTGAAAAAGTATTCGAAATGTGAACTTCTACAACCGGAGTTGTAATGGCTTTTACAGCATCACCTATGCCCACGGAAGTATGCGTGTAAGCTCCAGCATTTAAAATAATACCATCAAATGAAAAACCAAATTCCTGAATTTTATCTATTAATTCACCTTCAATATTACTTTGAAAATAAGTAAATTCAATCGTTGGAAATTGGATTTGCAAAGTGGTAAAATATTCTTCAAAAGTTTGACTTCCATAAATTTCTGGTTCGCGTTTACCAAGAAGGTTGAGGTTTGGTCCGTTGATGATACTGATTTTCATAATGCTTGTTTTGGTAAAAATAAAAAAACCGTTCCAATTTATAGAACGGTTTAGTAAATTTAATTTAATAGTAGTACTAGAATTTAAATCCAGCTGAAATTTGAAGCACGGAATTCTTAACTTCTGCTTCTTTTGAAGCTTCAGTTAATCCTAATACATAACGTCCTTGAAGGAAAATGTGTTTAGTGACATTTAGAGTTAAACCACCGGCCACTCCAAACTCAAAAGTTTCTGCATTTTTTACATCAAATTCGTTTCTTTCACTTAATAAAAAAGAAGCCTGTGGACCAAGATCCAAACTAACGGTTTTGTTTAGGTTGAATTTAGCCAAAACCGGAATCGATAAATAACCCAATTCATTTTTGAATTCTTCAACTGCATTTTTGTAGGTAGCTCCCTGAGTGGAATACAATAATTCTGGTTGTATCGAGAAACCATCTGTTAATTTAAGTTCAGCCACTAAACCCGCATGATAGCTGGTTATCGCATCTGTATTGTAATTGTCGCTGTTTACCGTTATTTGACTACCATTTTGGTTTGCGTAGTTTAAACCACCTTTAAAGCCAAATCGTACTAACTGTGCTTGCATATCTACTGATCCGGCAAGAAGAACTACTGCTACTAGAATTATTTTTTTCATAATTTTTTTTATTGATTATTATTAATTGAAATGGGACTCTTACTTAAAACTGTTTTGTTTGTTAATTATTGTGAACTATTTCGAATATTCAAAAAGCAAAAATTGGTCCAAAACTATGCTGAATCGTTCTTCGCTGCCTTTTATTAATGCGTTTTTATGAGTGTATAAGCTTTTTTAAAGCCTAATTGTTTAAGCAATAGTGTATTATATTTTGTGTAATTATTCTTTATTTATTTTTTTATTTAGTATTAATTTTTAAATGATGACTTAAGAATATAGTATTTATATTTTTTGTGTCATTGGATGATTTAATTTTTATCCAGTAAAAAATGTTAACAACTTGTAATGGTAAGAAGTATATTACTTTAAAATTAGTATAATTTTATAGTAATATTAATAAAAAATTTTAAAAATGGAAAAAGTTATTTTATCAGTTTGTATTGGTTTGTTTTGTCTAAGCGGTAACGCACAAAATGAAGGTGGTTTTAGAGTTGGCTTAGATTTAGGTGCTGTGCCAACAAACGGTGGTGGAGGAGTTTTGCTTTCATTAGAACCAAAATATAATATTAAAGATAATATGAATGTTGGTTTACGTATAGGAGTAGCTGCGATTGTTCGCGATATAAATGATTCAGGTGCCACTACTAGTGCAAAAGTGGCTGCTAATGGTTCGTATGTTGCTACTTATGATTATTATTTCAACAGCGCAGGAAAATCTTTTGTTCCTTATATAGGCGCTGGCGCGGGTTATTATAGTATTGCAAATGTAGAGGTGGATGATACGAATAATAATAATGATTTTACTGTAGATGCAACCGGTAAAATGGGAGGATTAGTTCGTGGTGGTTTTGAGTGGGGAAAGTTTAGAATGGGATTGGAATATAATTTAGTACCAGAATCGACTTTACAAGATATTAATGGGAATAATCAAGGTACAGTAGCTAATTCCTATGTTGGGATTCATCTAGGATTTTATGTAGGTGGCGGTAAATGGGGAAAATAGTTATGCAAGTTTAAATCGTTAAAAAACCACTCTAAGTAGTGGTTTTTTTAAGCTCAAAAAGAGTTACTTTGTAGTCATGAAATGGAATACATACATAAATAGTTATCAAGCCTATTTAAAAATTGAACGCGGTTTATCTAAGAATACGATAGAAAATTATTCTTTTGATATTGAACGTTTGTGTCTTTTTTTAGATCAAAATAATAGTATGGTTTCGCCAATAAATATTGGCGAGGAAATGGTGCAACAATTTATTTATAACATTTCAAAGGAAGTTAATCCACGTTCACAAGCTAGAATTATTTCAGGATTAAAAAGTTTTTTTGGCTATTTGATTTTTGAAGAGTATCGAAAGGACAACCCCTTAGAAAGTATTGAAACGCCTAAAACAGGTCGGAAGTTACCTGATGTTTTAGCTGTAGATGAAATCGACAGACTTATAGAAGCCATTGACTTGACAACAAATGAAGGGGAACGAAACCGCGCCATACTGGAAACTCTCTATGGTTGTGGTTTAAGAGTATCTGAACTGGTTGCATTAAAAATATCCGATTTATTTTTTGAAGAAGGTTTTATTAAAATCACAGGAAAAGGAAACAAACAACGTTTTGTTCCTATTAGTGAAATCACTCAAAAGTACATTCAATTATACCGCCAAACCATTAGAAATCATGTTGATATCCAAAAAGGATTTGAAGATACCTTGTTTTTAAATCGACGAGGGAGGCAGTTAACCAGAGCTATGATTTTTACCATTATTAAAAATTTAGCGGTAAAAATAGATTTAAATAAAACAATCAGTCCGCATACGTTGCGGCATTCTTTTGCCACACATCTTTTAGAAAATGGTGCTGATTTACGTTCTATTCAGCTGATGCTAGGCCACGAATCGATAACAACAACAGAAATTTATGTGCATCTTGATCGAAAGTTTTTGACGGAAGTGCTTCATTCATTTCATCCACGAAAGAATTTTTGATCGTCTTTAGTAAACTCAGAAAGAGCTACCACTTATAGAAATGATAAGACAAAAAAAGACCTAATGAATTATTTTCATTAGGTCTTTTTTTTATTTCTCCTTTGGATAGGCTCGATGATGTTACTTGGCAATATTCACTGCTCTTGTTTCACGAATAACAGTTACTTTAACTTGTCCTGGATAGGTCATTTCCGTTTGTATTTTTTGTGAGATATCAAAGGATAAACTAGCAGCGTTTTCATCCGAAACTTTTTCACTCTCTACGATGACACGAAGCTCTCTACCAGCTTGAATAGCATACGCATTTTTTACACCGCTAAATCCGTAAGCTACTTCTTCAAGATCTTTCAAACGTTGAATGTAAGAATCCAATACTTGTCTTCTTGCTCCTGGTCTTGCTCCTGAAATAGCATCACAAACCTGAATGATTGGCGATAATAATGATTTCATTTCAATTTCATCGTGGTGCGCTCCAATGGCGTTACACACTTCTTCTTTTTCACCATATTTTTCAGCCCACTGCATTCCTAACAAGGCATGTGGTAAATCACTTTCAGCATCGGGTACTTTACCTATATCGTGCAATAAACCAGCACGTTTCGCTAGTTTTACGTTTAAGCCAAGTTCAGCTGCCATAATTCCGCAAAGTTTAGAAACTTCACGAGAGTGTTGCAATAAATTTTGACCATAAGAAGAACGGTATTTCATACGACCTACTACTTTAATTAATTCAGGGTGTAAACCGTGAATTCCTAAATCGATAACGGTACGTTTACCAACTTCAATAATTTCATCATCAATTTGTTTAGCAGTTTTAGCAACTACTTCTTCAATACGTGCTGGATGAATTCTTCCGTCGGTCACTAATTTATGCAATGCCAAACGAGCAATTTCTCGACGTACAGGATCAAAACAAGAAAGGATAATAGCTTCTGGTGTGTCATCTACAATGATTTCTACGCCAGTTGCAGCTTCTAATGCGCGGATATTTCTACCTTCACGACCAATGATTCTACCTTTAACATCATCTGATTCTATATTGAACACAGAAACGCAGTTTTCTACCGCTTCTTCTGTACCGACTCTTTGGATGGTATTGATGATTATTTTTTTAGCTTCTTGTTGTGCAGTTAATTTAGCTTCTTCAATCGTATCTTGAATATGAGACATCGCTTTGCTTTTAGCTTCAGCTTTTAAACCTTCTACTAATTGGTTCTTCGCTTCTTCAGCAGATAAACCAGAGATTACTTCTAATTGTTGCAATTGACTTTTGTGTAGTTTTTCAACTTCAGCTTGTTTTTTGTCTAGATTTTCAATTTTGGAGCTGTATTCTAGTGTTTTAGATTCAAAATCATCATTTACCTTTTTAGCTTTTGATAATTCATTTGAAATTTGAGATTCTTTGTCACGAACTCTTTTTTCTATTTCAGCCACTTTTTTATCACGGGATAAAATAACTTGTTCATGTTCTGATTTTAATTCAATAAATTTCTCTTTTGCTTGTAGAATTTTATCTTTCTTTATGTTTTCGGCTTCAAGATTTGCATCTTTCAAAATGGAAGCGGCTTCTTTTTTTGAATTTTTTATTAAGTTAGATATGTTGCTTTTTTCTATCAATTTGGCGATACCAAAACCCGCTGCAATCCCTATAATTCCTGAAATAATAATCGTTAATATGTTGTCCATGTTTGTTAAAATTTATATATAAAAAAGCCTACATTAGAATGATTGAATAAACTCGAAAAGACAAGTTTTGAGCTAACTCACTGTTCAAGTTTCCTCGCCGGAGCGTGGCATGCTTTAGTAGTGATGATTTGCTCATTCTAAATTGTTAGTGTTGAGTTTACCAAATAAGAACTAATGTAGGCAGTATCTTAGTTTTTGTAAAGAACGTTTATTTGTCGAGATATTGATCTAAAACGGCGTTGATTTTTTTAATTCTTTCAATGGTCGCTTCTCCATCAATGGTGTTGTCAATTTGTTTTTGTTCTGTCTGTGAGGCAAACTGCAGGGCACACATAGCCAATACATCTTGTTTATCTCGCACCGCATAATTTTCTTCAAATTGCTTTATCATCTTATCAATTTTTTTAGAAGCGCTTCTTAGCCCTTCTTCCTGAGAGAGATCTACCGTCAAAGGGTAAACCCGGTCTGCTATTGATATTTTAATTTTAAGCTTTTCGTCCATATCTTTTATTAATCGGATAGCTGCGCTATACAGTAATCAATTTCGCGAATTAATGAATTTATTTTAAGCTTCGTATCTCTTTTATCTTCGTCACTGCCTAGTAATGTATTTGCTATTTTGAGTCCTTCATACTGCGTTTTTAGCGCTTCAATCTCTTTTGATTGAGTTTGTATTATGGATGCAGTTTTTGTTAATTCGTCTTTCAAATCTTGATTGTTTTTCTCTAAACCTTTCATTTTAACAAAAAGTTTTTCGACTTTATTTTCAAGAGTATCAATAATTTCTGCAATTGCACTCATTATATATCCTATTCATTACATAATCATACAAAGTTAGTATTCCTTTTTAATTTTGCAATATTTTATTATTTTTTTTGCATTAAATTAATTAAATCCCAGCATTACAAATGGTTATGAAGTTATTTTCTATGGAAGTTTTAAATACTTTTTTTTACCTTAGCAAAAATGTAAACCATGAGATTTTCGATATTCTTTTTATTTTTCAGTACTACTATTTTGGCACAAGTTGACTATCCGAAAAATTATTTCAGAACCCCATTGGATATTCCAATGCAGTTATCCGGTAATTTTGGAGAGTTGAGACCCAATCATTTTCATGCAGGATTTGATTTAAGAACACAGCAAAAAGAAGGCTTGAAAGTATATGCGGTTGCGGATGGTTATGTTTCAAGAATTAAGATCTCCACTTTCGGTAATGGAAAAACGATTTATATCAACCACCCCAATGGATATACTTCCGTTTATGGACACCTAAAAATGGCCAATGGTGAAATAGAAAGGTTTATTAAGAAAACCCATTATAAAGAGGAATCATTTGAAATCGAAATATTTCTTAAACCAGATGAAATGGTGGTAAAAAAAGGTGATATTATTGCCTTTTCTGGAAACACTGGCGCTTCAGAAGGGCCTCATTTGCATTTTGAATTTCGAGATTCTAAAACGGAGTTTATCATCAATCCAATGCTTTTTGGATTCAATACATTTTTAAAAGACACGAAGAAACCAATCGTATCAGGAGTTTACGTATATCCCTTAGATGCAAAAACTACGGTTAATAACTCTAAACGTCCTTTATTACTGAATGTTTCTTTACAAAAAGATGGGACTTATTTATCGGATAAAGTGGTTGCAAATGGTGCAATCGGTTTTGGGATTTCGGCTTATGACTCTGATGATGTTTCTTTTAATAACAATGGAGTGTATAAAGTGCAGTCCTTTTATAATGGGAAACCAAATTTTGGTTACGAATTCAATACCTATTCCTTTGATGACATGCGGTATATTAATGCTTTAATTGATTATTCAAGATACAAGAAAATGCAACAACGTGTTCAGAAGCTTTTTATGAAAACTCCCTATAATTTGAGCTTTATTCAAGCCGATGAAAATAAAGGGGTTTTGCAAGTAACACCAAATTTAGCCTCGCTGTATCGCATTGAAGTTTCGGATTTTTTTGGAAATAAAAAAACAATCGCAATCCCAATCAAATATGATATCTTGACTACTATAATCAATAAGGAACCTGCGCAATCCAATTATTTTGTTCGAGCAAATAAAGACAGCAATTTTGCTTTAGGAAACATGTCGGTTTTCTTTCCTGCAGGAACGTTTTACGAAGATTTTGATTTGAATTTTGATGTTAAAAATGATACCTTGTTTTTGCATGACGATACGGTTCCTGCACACTCTAATTTTACAATTTCTATTGAGGATACAAAATCTTCGGAAGGGCAGAGAGAGAAAATGTTTATTGGCAGAATCGAAGGCAAGAAAATAAATTATAATCCAACGTATCGAAAAGACGGTCTTTTTACATCAAAAGTTAAAATCTTGGGAAAATATGCTTTGATTGCTGATACGGCAGCGCCAAAAATAAGTATTGCAACACCAATTGAAGGAAAATGGATCAGTGATCAAAAGACTATTCAGCTCGCTATTAACGATGAAGGTTCCGGTATAAAATCTTATAATGGGTATTTAAATGGTAAGTGGGTATTATTTGAATATGATAATAAAACCAAGAAGTTAACGCATTTTTTTAACGATGGAATAGTGTCTGACGGTGCTAATGATTTAAAAGTGGTTGTGGTTGATAATGTAGGAAATTCAACTACCTTTGAAACTCGTTTTTTTAGAAGTCAAAAATAATAAAAATCAAACCCTTTGAACGCGAACCAATTAGTTTCTGTATTCTTTTTTTACTTATTTAGCCTCAGTCTTTCTGCCCAAACGGCTCGGATTAAAGGGGTTATTTTAGACAAAAATAATCAGCCGGTAGAAAACGTAAATATCTCCTATTCCAATTTTGGCACACAGTCCAATAAAAACGGATTTTACAATCTAAAAGTTCCTGCAAACCAAAATGTAACGGTCGTTTTTACGCATGTCTCTTTAAAGAAAGTCACGATTACCTTTTATTTGGATTCTAATGAGGAGAAAGAGTTCAACCCAGTGATGAGTGACCAAGAAGAGCAAATGGGGGAAGTTATTGTTACAGCGAATAATAGAAAGTTGATTCAAGGAATTACTACAATTGAGCCGGAGATTCTTCGAAAAATTCCCGGTGCAAATGCTGGAATTGAAAATATTTTAAAAACCTTGCCAGGTGTAAACTCTAATAATGAATTGAGTACGCAGTATGCAGTGCGCGGTGGAAATTATGACGAGAATTTGGTCTATGTTAATGAAATCGAAGTGTATCGTCCGTTCTTGATTCGTTCAGGACAACAAGAAGGCTTAAGTTTTACCAATACGGATTTAGTTCAAAATGTTGAGTTTTCAGCAGGTGGTTTTCAAGCCAAGTTTGGCGATAAATTATCTTCGGTATTAGACATTACTTATAGAAAGCCGATTCAATTTGGCGCAAGCGTGGAAGCTAGTTTTCTTGGCGGAAGCCTCTCGGTTGATGCGGTTTCCAAAGATAAAAAATGGTCAGCTGTTACAGGAGTTCGATATCGAAACAATAGCCTTTTGGTAAAAAGCCAAGAGACGCAAACTAATTTTACGCCATCATTTGCTGATGTACAAACCAACATCAATTATCAAGCCTCCGCTAAATGGCAGTGGAGTTTCCTGGGGAATATTTCTCAAAATAAATACCAATATCAGCCCTTAACAAGACAGACTAAATTTGGAACTATAGACAATCCTATGGCGTTAACTGTTTTTTATGAAGGTCAAGAAAAGGATAAATACGATACTTATTTTGGAGCTTTAAAAACAACCTTCAACGTCTCAGATAATTTCACCCTGAAATTTATAGGGTCTATTTTTCATACTTTGGAACAAGAATATTTTGATATTTTTGCGCAATACCGTCTTGGCGAAGTTGATGCCAGTATAGGTTCTGAAACGTTTGGTGAGGTAGCTTTTACGAGAGGAATTGGTTCTCAGCTGAGTCATGCTCGTAATGATTTGGACGCCTTAATAGTAAATACGGAGATCAAAGGATTTCATGATTGGAAAGAAAGTCAATTTGAATGGGGAATTAAATATACGCGAGAATCCATTCGGGACAGGATAATAGAGTGGGAGGTCATTGATTCAGCTGGTTTTTCATTAAATCCGCCAATTATAGATTTGCCAAAAAATAATCAGCCGTATTCGCCTTACACCGGGCCACTTGTTCCCTATCAAAATATCCGTGCGACTAATTTTAATTCCATTAATAGATTCTCAGGGTATGGTCAGTGGAGTTTGAAATCCAACATTGGGACTAGTGAGGTGTGGTATAATGCTGGCGTCCGAATGCACAATTGGGAAGTTTTAGGAGCAACTATTATAAGGAAATTCCAAACAACGTTCAGCCCAAGAGCGCAATTTGCTATTAAACCAGATTGGGAGAAAGATATGGTCTTTAGACTTTCAGGAGGATTTTACCATCAGCCACCATTTTACAGGGAGTTGAGAGATAGTGATGGGAAAGTGCAACCCAATACGGAAGCACAGCAATCGGTTCATGTTGTTTTGGGGAATGACTATAGTTTCAAAATGTGGAATCGTCCTTTTAAATTGGTTTCAGAACTGTATTATAAGGCGCTAACAAATGTCAATACCTATACAATAGACAATGTTCGGATTCGTTATGCTGCTAATAACGATGCTACGGCTTATGCTCAAGGGTTAGATGTGCGCTTGAATGGGGAATTTGTTCCTGGAACAGAATCGTGGTTTAGTTTTGGTTATTTGCAAACAGAAGAAAATAGCAATGAAAAAGGATTTATCGCAAGACCCACGGATCAAAGATTGAAATTTGGACTTTTGTTCCAAGACTATATGCCTGCTATTCCAAGTATAAAATTATATTTGAATTTAGTTTACAACACAGGATTACCTGGCGGTTCACCCTCGTATGTCGATCCCTATTTGTACCAAAACCGATTGAATGATTACCGCCGCGTGGATGTAGGTTTTTCTAAGGTTTTTATTGATCATGCTACTATAAAAGAAAATAATAAGGGCTGGTTGAAAGATTTTAGAGAGTTGGCAATAGGCTTAGAAATTTTTAATCTTTTTGACAATCAAAATGCGATTACCAATACTTGGGTTCGGGATGTGTATTCGAAAAATCAATATGCAGTTCCTAATTATATGACCACCAGAGTTTTTAATCTAAAATTGACAGCGAAGTTGTAATGGGGAATTCTGACGAAGGTAGGGTTCAATTTTTATTAGTTAAATCAAGGATTGAATGGCGTTACCATTTTTAAAAATGATTACATTTGAATTTTAATAGTATAACAACATGAAAAAAATACACATCACAATAATAGGAATTGCAATTTTACTTTTAACAAGTTGTAAAGAGGAAGTCGAAAAACCAAAAGTTACTTATGATGGCACAAATAGAGCAAAAGAATTAAGCAAAGCTGATTCTACTCAAATACAAATTGCTGATTTGCCGCTTCAAATGGAAGGTACGGAATACCTGCTTCACCCTATTGCAGATTTAAGTATTCGGGAGCGAGGAGTAAAGTCTAGATATGGTTCTTCTAGTGTCAATGATTTGAGTTTTACTATCTCAAACTACGGCGAATATGAAATCACCGGTTTTTTACAGAATATAAAATTCCAAAAGGTAGATTCAGATTCTATTAAAAAATTAACCGAAAGACCTGTTTTGATTCAAACAGCAACCTATTTGAAGTCGGTTGCGGATAAGACCAAAAACCAAATAATGGTGTATACCATGGTAGATATGGACACAAATAAGGATGGTAAATTAGACACAAGTGATATTAAAGCATTGTATTTAAGCGATATTAGTGGTGATCGATTTACTAAGATGTCATCTGATTTTCAAGAATTAATCGATTGGAAATTGATTGGATCTAAAAACCGACTATATTTTAGAACCGTTGAGGATACCAATAAAAATGGTCAATTTGATAAAAATGATGTCGTTAACTATTACTACATCGATTTGTCAAATAGGGAATGGAAAATTATTGGCTATGAGCCAGTTTAAAAGCAATTATTTTAAATCAATATATCACTTTCTAAATCTGATTTTTCAATTTTGAAATCAAAACCCAACTGCTTTACTAATTGAATCACAAGGTTCTTATACCAGTTTTCTGATTTGGGATGAATGTATATTTTTTCGATTAATACATTGATGTCTACATTGATTTTCAATCCTTCATTAATTTTAATCTCGCTTTCACCAATATCAGTAAGGATACGTACTTCACCTTCATATTGAAAACTTTTGCGCTTGAATAAAAAGGGGAAAAATAAATCATCAAACGGAATGTGCTCTTTCTTGTAGTCGATGTAATTTACTTGGCCAATATATTGATTGAAATGTATTTCCTGAGCCAAGGCTTCTTGTAAACGTCCAATAGTGGATTGAATGGCTAAACCTTCACTGTTTTGCGTGAAAATTTGCCACATGGCAAAGGATTCATATTCATTGATATGCCAGCTGCTGACGGCTACTTTTTCCCGATGCGTTTTATAATAGTTCAAAAAATCAGGATTGTCTATAGAGAGCTTTTTTATTTCTTCAAAAGTGGGTTCGCTAAAGGTACCTTCATATTGATCTTCGAATTTATCGGATCGCGACATGAATAATTTTTTGGACATTAATAAATCCAAAAATTTAGATAAGTCTAGGTATTTCCAAACAACGGTGTTTGGATTTTCAGGGAGTTTTATCGTTGGATTTTTAATGTACATTTTTTTATATTTTAACTTTAAAAAATAATACTACTTCCTAAATCTCTCTGCTACTCAAAAGATTGAAGAGTGACTAATTTATTATATACACCATTTAAAGCGATTAGCTCTTCGTGGTTTCCTTGCTCTACTATTTTACCTTTTTGCATTACAACAATTACATCTGCTTTTTGAATTGTAGATAATCGGTGCGCGATTACAATCGAAGTTCTGTTTTGCATCATGTTTTCTAAAGCGATTTGAACAAATTTTTCGCTTTCGGTATCTAGTGCTGAGGTCGCTTCATCTAAAATCATAATTGGAGGATTTTTCAATACTGCACGCGCAATAGATAAACGTTGTTTCTGACCACCAGAAAGTTTGTTACCGCTGTCGCCAATATTGGTATGAATTCCTTTTGGCAAGTCTTTTACAAATTCATAAGCATTGGCAATTTTCAACGCCTCGATAATTTCGTCATCGGTAGCGTTTAATTTTCCTAATGAAATATTTGCTTTTATCGTGTCATTAAATAAAATACTATCCTGTGTAACTAATCCCATTAATCCACGAAGTGACTGCAAGTCTAGATCTTGGATATTCGTCCCGTCAATAGCGATTGTTCCTTCATTGACATCATAAAAACGGGTCAATAAATTAGCAATTGTACTTTTTCCACTACCAGATTGTCCTACAAGTGCAACTGTTTGTCCTTTTTTAACTTGAAGCGAAAAGTTCTTTAGCACGTTTTCGTCTTCATATTTAAAGTTGATGTTTTTAATAGTAATATCTGATTCAAACGTGTTTTTTTGAATCGCATTTTCTTTAGAGGTGATTTCGTTTTTTACATCTAATACTTCAAAAACACGTTCTGCAGCGGCCAACCCATTTTTCACTGAATACGATGCTTTTGAAATCGCTTTTGCCGGAGTAAGGATGTTAAACGCTAATGTCAAATAGACAATAAAAGAGGCTCCATCTAATGTTTTGTCATTTAAAACTAAAAGACCTCCGTAAAAAAGTAAAATGGCAATAGTAGTTACACCCAGAAATTCGCTTAATGGCGTAGCCAAGTTGTTGCGGCTTCCTATACTGTTCGTTAAATTCAATAATCGCGTCACTGAATCGTTAAATCTACTTTTAAAAGAAGGTTCAGCATTGTAACTTTTTATAACTTTAAGTCCGCCTAACGTTTCCTCCACAACTGATATGAGTGATCCACTTTCTTTCTGGGCTTCCAATGATTGTGCTCTTAAGTTCTTCGCTAATTTTGAAATAATATATCCCGAAATCGGCATGAATATCAAGACAAATAAAGTTAATTTCGTACTGATGGCAAACATCATCCCTAAAGCAAAAATGATAGTTAAAGGCTCTTTAACTACTAATTCTAAGATTGAAAAAAAGGAATTTTGAACCTCATTGACATCACCTAGCATGCGCGCCATCATATCTCCTTTTCGTTTCTCCGAATAGTATGAAATGGGCAACTCAATAATTTTATCATACATCGACTGTCTCAAATCTTTCAAAACGCCGTTTTTAAGATGCATGATATGATAGGAAGCTAAATAGTTGAATAAATTTTTAATAAAAAATGTGGTAATAACCATTGCTACAACAAACAGTAATACGATTTCAGTACTTTCTCCTGCCGATAAACTTGAAATTTTGTAATTCAAATAGTCAATTACGTATTCTTTAATACTTCCTATTCCTGCATATACAGGCTGAGCTAATACTTTTTCTGTTTTTCCAAAAAGTACCTGTAAAACTGGAAACAGAGTCAACATAGAAATAGTGCTAAACAACGCATACAATATGTTGTAAATCACATTCCAAGTAATATGGGACTGATACGGCTTAGTAAAAGGAAATAATTTTTTTATGTTTGCATCCATTAGTTCAATTGCATTGCAGTAATTATGTTTTTGATCTTGTTGTCTAGATCAGCTTCTACCTCTTCAAAATCTTCTACAGCATCCAGTTCGGTATTTACGCTGATATAGAATTTAATTTTTGGCTCCGTTCCACTTGGTCTGGCACATATTTTTGAGCCGTCTTCTGTGTAATAAATCAATACATTCGATTTTGGAATGACCATTGTTGATTCGGTTCCATCCAATAAGTTTTTAGCGATTGAGGATTGATAATCTTCTAGCATAATAACACGTTGGCCGTTAATTTCTTTCATTGGATTTTCTCTCATGTCAATCATCATCTGATTGATTTCTTGTAAACCGTCCATTCCTTTTTTAGTCAATGAAACCAAATGTTCTTTGTAAAATCCATTATCAACATACAATTTAAGGAGTTCTTTATAAACGGTACTTCCTTTTGCTTTGGCTTGAGCCGCTAATTCGCAAATCAATAAAGTAGCCGCAACAGCATCCTTATCACGTACAGCATCACCAACCATGTATCCAAAACTTTCTTCGCCACCGCCTATGAATTCTAACTCAGGAAAATCCTTAATCATTTTGGCAATCCATTTAAAACCGGTCAATCCCACTTTGCATTCCACATCGTAGTTTGTTGCCAATTCCATCATCATCGGGGTCGAAACGATTGTAGAACCTACAAATTGTTTGCCATTGATTTTTCCTGCTTGTTTCCATTGTTCCAGTAGAAAGGCAGTCATCAAAATCATAGTTTGATTTCCGTTCAGTAAGGTCATTTTGCCTTCGTTATTTCTAACCGCAACACCCAATCTATCACAATCAGGATCAGTTCCAATTACAATATCCGAATTGGTTTTGTCTGCCAAGGCCAAAGCCATTGTCAATGCTTCTGGCTCTTCAGGATTTGGAGATTTAACGGTCGGGAAGTCCCCATTAGGCACTCGTTGTTCTTCTACAATATTCACATTAGTATAACCCGCTTGCGATAAAGTATCAGGTACTAATTTTATAGAAGTGCCGTGCAAAGAGGTGAAAACAATATTCAGATTCTTTTTGGCTTCAACCGAAGTACCAAAACTTGCATTTTCAATTGTAGATTTGATAAAAGCTTCGTCAATTTCGGTATCAATATAATGAATCAAATTTTCATTTGCATTAAATTTAATCTGATTGTAATTTAAATTTTCAATAACATTGATGATGCCTTCGTCTTCTGGCGGTACGATTTGTCCACCATCTTGCCAGTATACTTTGTATCCGTTATATTCAGGCGGATTATGTGATGCCGTAAGCACAATCCCGCACTGGCAACCCAAATGTTTCACAGCAAAGGACAATTCTGGAGTAGGTCTCATGTCGGAAAATAAATACACTTCAACACCATTAGCACTAAAAACATCCGCAACTAATTTGGCCAACGTATCACTATTGTGACGACAATCATAAGCAATAACGGCTTTTAAAGGCTGGTTAGGAAAGGCAGTGTGCATATAATCTGAAAGTCCTTGCGTGCTTTTTCCCAATGTATATTTATTGATACGATTGTTTCCCACGCCCATAATACCACGCATTCCGCCGGTTCCAAATTCAAGATTTTTGTAAAAACTCTCCTCTAGATCTTTTGGAGAGGTAGTCATTAATTCTTTAATCGCTTCCTGTGTAGCGGTATCAAATGTTGGTGTTAACCACTCATTTACTGCATCTAAAATGTTTTGTTTGATTTCCATGCTGTATTTTTTTTTAGTTTCTAAATTCGGAGTTTAAATTTAAATCCAATTGTTTTTTTTTGGAGCTTAATCCTGCTATTCGTTACAATCTTTTATGCTGAACCCCAGCATAAAAAGGATTTTCACTGCTATCAGGGCTAGTTAGTAGGTGATAGAAAATTATTTTTTGCAACCAATTTTATTTCTTTCGGTATCGATTTTTGCATCAACATATTTATCTTCAAGATAATTTACGGCTTCATAAATATCTGGAAAATGATTTTCAATTCCTAAGTGCCTTATTGCTGTTTACGGCACTCAAAAAATTTATCTCTCCGTTTTCAGTAAGGGAAGAGGTCTTATATCTTAATTCTACTTCGTTTGAGGTCACAATTTGCGACCTCATACTAGTAAACTTTATTTCAGTGACTTCAAACCTGAAATCATAAGGGAGCTGTTTTTTATATAAGTACCTTCTACCAAGAAGTCTAAATTATAAAAAATTAACTTCACTCGAAACTTTATAACGCTCTTCATTATTTTTTGTTCGCAAAATGATTTCACCTAGAAAACCAGCCAAAAATAGTTGTGTTCCCAAAATCATCGTGGTCAATGCAATAAAAAACCAAGGATTATTCGTTACCAGACTATAGCGCATGTCATTGTACATGTGGTACAATTTAGAAACGCCAATATATCCAGCAAGCACAAATCCAATGATAAACATGAGGGAACCCATAGCGCCAAAAAGGTGCATCGGTCTTTTGCCAAAACGAGACAGAAACCAAATGGTAATTAAATCCAAGAATCCATTAATGAAACGTTCCATACCAAATTTAGTTTCACCATATTTGCGAGCTTGATGCTGTACTACTTTTTCGCCAATTTTTCCAAAACCGGCATTTTTTGCCAAAACTGGAATGTATCGGTGCATTTCGCCTGAAACCTCAATGTTTTTTACAACAATATTTTTATATGCTTTCAATCCGCAATTGAAATCATTCAATTCCACGCCAGATGTTTTTCTCGCCGCCCAATTAAATAATTTCGAAGGCAAGTTTTTTGCCACCACGGAGTCGTAGCGCTTTTTTTTCCAACCGGAAACTAAATCATATTTCCCGTTGATAATCATATCGTATAATCCTGGAATTTCCTCTGGACTGTCTTGTAAATCGGCATCCATGGTTATAATGACATCACCTTGGGCTTTTGCAAAACCAGCATGCAATGCCTGTGATTTGCCAAAATTTTTCATGAACCGAACGCCTTTTACATTTAAGTTTTCAACGGCAAATCCTTCAATTATATTCCATGAATTATCCGTACTTCCATCATCCAGAAAAATGATTTCGTAGGTGTAATTATGAGATTGCATCACTTTGATGATCCAATTGTAAAGTTCACTAAGCGATTCCTCTTCATTAAGAAGCGGTATGAGTATAGATAAATTCATTAATTTTTATTCTTGTGTGGATTTGCTTTTAAAGAATGCCGCCAAAATTAAACCAAAAATTGAACTGAAAACAATACTAAAAACAGAACCTTTAAGTAATTCTACAGTAGAATAAGGACTGTTTTCTTTTAATTTAGCTATGGCTTCATTAATGGCTGATGCTGGTGTTCCAAACTTCTGCATCATATTTACAGTGTACTTAATCATTAATTCATTTAAAGTATCTTTAGCTGAAGGATCAATGAAATTAAATAAAAGAATATTAAAAAGAGTAGAAATCAATATACCTATTAGTATGGCTATGAAGTACGTTGTAAAAGCATCTTTGAAAGAGAAAATACCGTTCAGTTCTCTTTTTGTTTTAGAAAGCAAGACAATTCCCAGAACAAGATAAGTTAAAATACTCAAAACGCCAATCCACCAAGAAGTGAACAAATTTAAATCAATAGCGTATATTGTTGCTGTAATTAATGCAGAAACAATTCCGATTGCTACTCCAAAGGTTATTCCATTCTTTTTAATAATTTCGTTGATCATTTTGGTTGTTTTAGAATTAGTCGACAAATATAACAATTCCCAATATATTCAGAGCTAAAAATCGGTTTTTACAATTATATAAAAAAAGTGTTTCAAAGATTTGTTTATTGAAAAATAATTGTAAATTTGCAAACTCAAAATAATAGTGTAAAACAAAAAGTTATGAGGTGTTTATACCTTTTCTGTTAGAAGAAAAGCTTCAAGACAACTTATAATTAACAAATAAAAAAAGATTAACAAGATGAAAAAAGGAATTCACCCAGAAAATTACAGATTAGTTGCATTTAAAGACATGTCAAATGACGAAGTTTTTATCACTAAATCTACTGCAGATACAAGAGAAACATTAACAGTTGATGGTGTTGAATACCCAGTTGTAAAAATGGAGATCTCTAGAACATCTCACCCTTTTTACACAGGTAAATCTAAACTTATCGATACTGCAGGACGTATTGACAAGTTCAAAACTAAATACGCGAAACACGCTAAATAATAAAAGCTTGTTTTTAAATACATCAAAGCCTTCCTTTTTGGAGGGCTTTTTTATTTTATTTATTTGAAAACTTTGTAACTTTGAAGTCAATATTATAAAAAGGGAAGTTGTTTGAAATCATTTTTAATCAACAAATAACCGAATCAACAAATAAACAATTTTATGAATTACATACTTTTTGACGGACCATCTAGAAACGCCTTATTGCCTTTTACGTTCACGCGTCCAGTTGCTGATATTCTTATTGGAATTATGACGATTCGTCAAAAATGGGAAATGCGTTTGGGATCTACCACAACTACATTAACAGAAGAATATTTGTCTGAAAAGTTTCCAATGGTAGAATTAGAAACGAATGTAATGATAAATGCTTCTTTTCTTCCAAACGATATTTTGGTCGAAATGGTAAGTAATCTAGAACCAAATCAAGCTATTTTTAAGGGAGATGAAGTAATTGCTTTTTATACCAATGAAGAGCAGGAAGAGGTAGATTTTGATACTTACGAGATTATAGAATTTAATGAGGACTGTTTGACAGTTCAAAATACATGGGATATTTTTGCTAAGAATGATGCAGCAATTCGAGAAGATTTTGAATATTTAATAGAGGATAGAAGATCACAGCCCATTCCAAAAAGTGTTAACGTAATTGCTCCTGAAAATATTTTCATAGAAGAAGGTGCAAAGTTAGAATTTGTTACTTTAAACGCATCGATGGGTCCGATCTATATCGGCAGAGATGCTGAAATCATGGAAGGATCTGTTATCAGAGGTCCTTTTGCCTTGTGCGAAAATGCGCAAGTAAAAATGGCATCTAAGGTATATGGAGCTACAACCGTTGGTCCACATTCCAGAATAGGCGGTGAAGTTAATAATTCGGTTTTGTTTGGCTACTCCAATAAAGGTCATGACGGATTCCTAGGAAATTCTGTTCTGGGGGAGTGGTGTAACATAGGTGCCGACAGTAATAATTCGAATCTAAAAAATAATTACGAAGAAGTAAAATTGTGGAGTTATGAAACCGAAGGATTTGCAAAAACAGGACTTCAGTTTTGTGGCTTGATGATGGGAGACCACAGTAAATGTGGAATTAACACCATGTTCAATACGGGAACAGTAGTAGGAGTGAGCGCTAATATTTTTGGCAGCGGTTTTCCCCGTAATTTTGTGCCAAGTTTTTCTTGGGGAGGAGCTGCTGGTTTTACGACGTATATCACCAAAAAGGCTTTTGAAACCGCCCGATTAGTAATGGGTCGCAGAAATGTGGAATTCGATGTAAGAGAAGCGGCTATTTTAGAACATGTTTTTGAGGAATCTAAAAGGTGGAGGAAAGAGTAGTTTCTGCATTTAATAATAAGACAAAAGCCTCAATTTAGAGGCTTTTGTTGTTTA
Organism: Flavobacterium omnivorum; assembly: GCF_900099915.1. Lineage (GTDB taxonomy): Bacteria > Bacteroidota > Bacteroidia > Flavobacteriales > Flavobacteriaceae > Flavobacterium > Flavobacterium omnivorum. The sequence goes on along the minus strand of NZ_FNDB01000002.1, from coordinate 217,979 downwards.
TAGAAAAGAGTAAATGAGTGATTTATTGGTAAGCATATACAAGCGAACCGTCTTTTATCAGGTCAATCAGTATATTGGAATTTTTATCAGGAACAGAGAAACAGCCGGAACTGAATTTGCTATACATGCGTTTTGAGGAATGAACTACAATGTTTCTTTTTAAGGCATTAGAATTTTTATCATTTTCTAATCCGTTTAGTTTTAACGAATATCCCCAGATTCCTTTGTACGTCTGCAAGGTTACATAACATCCCAGCGAGGTTGCGTTGCTTCCTACATTATTACTAAAAGAATGAGGTGTCATTCCTGTTCCAGAGCCTGAACCATGGTCTACATTGCTTTCAAGTAGTATTTTACTATTTTTTAAATCAATAACATAAAGTCTTGCCTCCTCTATTGATTTTGAAAAATCAATTAAGGTTATAATGTTTTTATTTTTAGCCTTAAAACCCCATTTTGTCTGTATTTCGTAAGCTTTCTTTACAATTTCTTGGTTGCCTTGCGCAACAATAAAATGGAAACTGCATAAAAGAAGTATAGTTAGTTTTTTTTTCATTTCTCCGTTTTTAAATGGTTTCTCTTATTTCTTCAATTGCGTTTGATCAGCATGTCATCAGCATCATAGTCTACGCCATACTCGCAAAAATAAACATCTGCGAAATTCGGTAACTTTCTTTTTAGGTTTTTGATTATGCAAATACCTGTATTTCAAATACCAAACTATAAAATAATACTTTTATTGTACTCTATTTTGTGATTTATTAAGGATTGATTGTTCGTCAATTGTATTCTCAAAAGGCTTTTAAGTGCTTCGGAGTTAGTTTTTTGAGGCTTAATGTTTTATTTTTATGAAAATAATTAGAAAACAAGTACGATTTACTCAGTTTAGATTATTAAATATAAAAGATTTATGGAAGAGATTATTGGGATTTTAAATGGTATTGTATGGAGTAATGCATTAATTATTTTGTGTTTGGGGACTGGGTTATATTTTTCTTTAAGAACGCGTTTTTTACAGATACGTCATGTTAAAGAGATGTTTAGGTTATTGTTTGACGGTAAGAGTTCAGAGTCTGGAGTTTCATCTTTTCAGGCTTTATCAATGTCTTTAGCAGGCAGAGTAGGTACGGGAAACATTGCAGGGGTTGCTACTGCAATAGCTTTTGGAGGGCCTGGAGCCTTATTTTGGATGTGGATGGTGGCTTTTTTTGGAGCAAGTACAGCTTTTGTTGAGGCTACATTAGCCCAAATTTATAAGGAAAAGCATTTGGGGGAATTTCGCGGAGGACCTGCTTTTTACATTGAGCGGGGTTTAGGTGTAAAATGGTTTGGCGTCTTGTTTGCGATAGTTTCAATTGTTTCTGCAGGAGTCTTGTTGCCGGGTGTTCAAGCTAATTCTGTTGCAGACGGGATACAGAATGCATTTGAAATTGAGACTTGGAAGTCAGGGTTAGCGGTGGCTTTGATATTTGGTGCTATCGTTTTTGGTGGTGTAAAAAGAATCGCAAAATTCACCGAATTTGTCGTTCCGATAATGGCGATCGCTTACATTGTTATTGTACTGATTATTATAGCAATTGATATTGATAAGCTTCCTGGTGTAATCGCCTTAGTTTTTAAAAGTGCTTTCAATATGGAAGCTGGTTTTGGAGCAGTTTTTGGTTTAGCAATCCAGTGGGGGGTAAAGAGAGGAATTTATTCTAATGAAGCAGGTCAGGGTACAGCACCACATATTGCTGCTGCAGCAAATGTTTCGCATCCTACTAAGCAAGGGTTAGTTCAGTCCTTTTCGGTTTATATTGATACTTTACTAGTATGTTCAGCTACTGGATTTATGTTGTTGATTACGGGAAAATATAATGTGCTGAATCCCGTATCAGGTCCTGATGGAGCTACTAACTATTTGTATCAAGGAGCACAAAATGTATCGGCTGGTCCCGGATTTACACAAACAGCAATGGATAGTGTTTTGCCTGGTTTTGGTTCTTATTTCGTTGCTATTGCACTGTTTTTCTTCGCTTTTACGACTCTACTGGCGTACTACTACATTGCTGAGACAAACATTTCGTATTTGACTAGGAATTTTAAATCTCCTATTTTTACTCATGTACTTAAAGTGTTTATGATGATAGTGATTATGTATGGCTCAATTAATCAAGCAAAATTAGCTTGGAATATTGGTGATTTAGGAGTGGGATTAATGGCTTGGTTCAATATTATTGCCATTCTTCTTTTACAAAAACCAGCATTGTTAGCTTTGAAGGATTACGAAAAACAAAGAAAAGCAGGACTAAATCCTATTTTTCATCCAGAAGATATTGGGGTGTCAAATGCCCATATTTGGAATACAATAAATAAAAAGAAAGAAGAGTAGTCCTTTAGTATACATGCGCTGTAAGAGCTTCTAGAAATCAGAATTTATTCTGTTTTCTAGAAGCTCTTATTTTTTAGTAAACCAATTACTTAATTAATCTATCTTTGCACTTTTTAAAACAAATCGGTTTTCAGCGTAACGAACAGCCGAATCTACAAATCAACAATTCAATGATTACAGTTAACGATATTTCAGTACAATTTGGTGGTACAACGCTTTTTAGTGATGTTTCTTTTGCTATTAATGAAAATGATAAAATTGCCCTTATGGGCAAAAATGGAGCTGGTAAATCAACGCTTCTTAAAATAATTGCAGGGCAAAGCAAACCTTCAACAGGAAATATTTCGGCTCCAAAAGATGCTATAGTAGCTTATTTGCCCCAACATTTATTAACTACGGACGGTGCTACAGTGATGGAAGAAACGTCGAAGGCCTTTGGAGAAATTTTTGGAATGAAAGCGGAGATTGATGAAATTAATGAGCAATTGACCATTCGTACCGATTATGAAAGTGATGCTTACATGAAATTAATCGAACGGGTTTCTGATTTAAGTGAGAAATTCTACGCGATTGAGGAGGTCAATTATGAGGCTGAAGTAGAGAAGATTTTAGTTGGTTTGGGTTTTGAACGGGAAGATTTTAACAGACAGACTTCTGAGTTTTCAGGAGGTTGGAGAATGCGAATTGAGTTGGCCAAAATCCTTCTGCAAAAACCAGATTTAATTTTGCTAGATGAGCCTACTAATCACATGGATATTGAAAGTATTCAGTGGTTAGAAGATTTCTTGATTAATTCGGCCAAAGCAGTTGTGGTCATTTCTCACGATAAAACTTTTGTAGATAATATTACCAACAGAACGATTGAGGTAACAATGGGAAGAATCTATGATTATAAAGCAAAGTATTCTCATTATCTAGAATTGCGAAAAGACAGACGTATTCATCAGCAAAAAGCATACGATGAACAACAACGTATGATTGCAGACAACCGAACTTTTATTGATCGTTTCAAAGGAACATTTTCTAAAACAGATGCGGTGCAATCGCGTGTCAAAATGTTAGAAAAATTGGTTATAGTTCAGGTTGATGAAGTAGATACTTCGGCATTAAAATTAAAATTTCCGCCAGCAGTACGGTCGGGACAATATCCGGTAATTGTGAAAGATTTATCAAAATCTTACGGAGATCATGTGGTCTTCAAAGATGCCAATATCGTTATTGAAAGAGGAGAAAAAGTAGCTTTTGTAGGGAAAAATGGAGAAGGAAAATCGACGATGATTAAAGCAATCATGAAAGAGATTGAAATCAATGGTGGTAGTTTAGAAATTGGTCATAATGCACAAATTGGTTATTTTGCGCAAAATCAAGCTTCTTTATTAAATGAAAACGCCACTATTTTTGAAACGATTGATGATATTGCTGTTGGAGATGTTCGTACCAAAATCAAAGATATTTTAGGCGCTTTTATGTTTCAGGGTGATGATGTGACCAAAAAAGTAAAAGTGCTTTCCGGTGGAGAGAAAACCCGTTTAGCGATGATAAAATTATTATTGGAACCAGTTAATTTATTGATTCTAGATGAACCATCGAATCACTTAGACATGAAAACTAAAGACATTATCAAAGATGCCTTGCGAGATTTTGACGGAACTTTAATTTTGGTTTCACACGATAGAGATTTCCTAGACGGACTGGCGACTAAAGTGTTTGAATTTGGAAACAAAAGAGTAGTAGAACATTTTGAAGATATTACTGGCTTCTTGGCACACAAGAAAATGGATAGCATGAAAGAGATCGAGAAATAGTATATTTAAATTCTAAATTAGAATGAGGCTGCACTTTAAAATGCAGCCTCATTTTTTTATAGCCTTATTCCAGGAGGAAGTAACTCTTTATAAATAGGGTTTTTTTTGAAAAATACTACTATTTTTGGAAGAATAGGAACTACTTTGAATTTTCGTTCTGTAGCAATTTCCATAATGTTTTTTAGGAAACTAGAGATGAATTCTTCATTTTCGAATGATTCTGGAACATTTATTTTAGTTAAAAATATTTTCTTCTCTTGGAATGAATATTCAACCGAAACTAATCCTTCATCTACTGTAGTTTCAAATTGTCTTGCAAAAGTATTGTCTGTGATTTCCATAGGGATTACTGAATCCATAATAATTAACTTTATTTCATTGGTACCTCTACCAAAAGTATCTTTGATTTGGAAATAATTTTGATTTTAAAGTTTTCAAAATTAGTTATTCCCATGGCATCTCTTGCCTTCAAAACTTGGGTGTCAATTTCTATTTCGCCTTCGATTAAAAATAAGTAAACACCATTTTCAGGAATTCGGACCGTGTAGGCCGAATTGGTGTCGCTATCGAAAATTCCCAAGTGGAAAAAGGTTTTCTGGTAAACCCAAAGTGCATTGCCGTCATTTTGATCCTTTGGCGAAACGATGTTTACAAAGGTATTGATTTGATTTTCAATATCAAATGATTTCTGGTCGTATCTTGGTGTCACGTTTTCTGTGTCAGGAAATACCCATAGCTGTAATGTTTTTGCCTCTTCTTTCTGACTGGCATTCATTTCAGAATGTTCTACTCCGGAACCGGCACTCATTACTTGAACTTCCCCAAAGCCAATTATCCCTTCGTTTCCCATACTGTCGCGGTGCTTCAAACCACCTTCAAGTGGGATTGTAATAATTTCCATATTGGCGTGTGCATGGGTACCAAAACCTGTTCCGCCCGCAATAGTATCGTCATTTAAAACACGTAACATACCAAATTGTTGTCGCTCAGGATTAAAATAATTTCCAAATGAAAAGGAGAAATTGGCTTTAAGCCAACCAAAATCAGCCGTGCCTCTGGTATTTGATGTGAAGAGTTGTGTTGTCATAAATTATTGATAATATAAAGTAAATAATGGGAGGGTTACCGATAAAAAAATTAATTTTATACAAAATTCGCTATAAAAAAGTGGAATATTGTTATAAAATCGTTAAAACAATTATGAGTAAAATCCATGTTTATTTAATGCCAGGTTTGGCGGCAAGTGCAACTATTTTTGAGCGGATCGTCCTGCCAAAAGAAACATTTGAAACACACTTATTAGAGTGGGAAATTCCACTAGACAATGAATCTTTGACGAAGTATGCAAAGCGGATTGCCACTAAAATCAAACATGAAAATCCGGTTTTAATTGGAGTTTCATTTGGAGGAATTTTGGTTCAAGAAATGGCTAAATATAGTGCCGCTCGCAAGGTTATTATTGTTTCAAGTGTAAGAAGTAATGCAGAATTTCCACGCAGACTGAAAATTGCTAAAACTACTAAAGCCTATAAGTTAATTCCTTTGCGCTTAATCGCCAATATTGAATCTCTTGCTAAATTTTCTTTTGGGGAGAAAGTGAATCAAAGATTAAAACTATATCAAAAATTTCTTTCCGTTCGCGATATTCGCTACTTAAACTGGGCAGTAGAACAAGTAGTTTTATGGGACAGAACTGTTGTCGATGAAACCGTAATTCATATTCATGGTGATATGGATGATGTTTTTCCTATAAAAAATATTAAGAATTGCATCGTTGTAAAAGGAGGAACGCATATTATGGTTTTAAATAAATACAGATGGTTTAATACGAATTTACCAGGCATTATTGAAAGTTAGAAGAAAAATTTAAACAAGCTGTTTTTTTTTTATTAATAACAGCTAAACTAATAAAATGAGAAAAATTAAAATAGTAAGTACTATCGCAGTTCGGTGTTTGGTAGGGGGGGTGTTGATCTTTAGTGCTTCATGCAAGAAACCTAATACAGAATTAGTTCAAAAAGAGATTGTTAAGAAAGTAGCAACAATGCATTATTTTCCAGAAAAAATTGACTTTGCTGGTGAAGAGGCTCCTTTGAAAATTGCAGATGTAAAAGAGCGATTTGATAGAGAATTAATAGTGAATACCAATTACCATTCGTACACGATTCTGGCCTTGAAAAGAGCCAATCGAGCTTTCCCAGTAATAGAGCCCATTCTTAGGAAAAATGGAATTCCAGATGATTTTAAATATCTAGCAGTTATAGAAAGTGGATTAGTAAATGTTGTATCAAAGGCTGGGGCAAGAGGCGTATGGCAATTTATGCCGGAAACCGCTAGGGAAATAGGTTTGGAAGTAAATACGAATGTAGATGAGCGCTATCATCTTGAAAAATCAACACAGGCAGCCTGCAATTTTCTTTTGAATGCTAAAGCAAAATTTGGTTCTTGGACATTAGCTGCCGCTTCCTATAATAGAGGATTGGTTGGAATTAAAAAATTATTAGATTTCCAAAAACAAGCAAATTATTATGATTTGTATATGAATGAGGAAACAGGTCGTTACTTGTTCCGAATAATGGCGCTTAAAGAAATTATGAAGAACCCATCTAAATTTGGTTTCGAAGTCAATAAAGAGGATAAGTATGAAATGATTCCGACGAAAAAAGTTACAATAGATTATCCCATTACTAATCTAGTCGCTTTTGCAAAAAGACAGGGGATTAATTATAAAATTTTAAAAATACATAATCCTTGGCTTAGGGAAACCAAGCTAATCAATGCCACGGGTAAAACGTATCAAATAGAAATTCCTTTAAAAGGATATTAATGATGAAAACTAGAAAAGGGCCAAATGAGTATCATTTGGCCCTTTTCTAGAAGTGTAAAAAATTATATCTTTTTCATTTGATCTTTCATCATTGTAATTTGATCTTTCAACATATTTTGCTTGTCTAATTTTTTTGCTTCATTCAGTAGGGAGGTTGCTTCCAGTTTGCGACGACGCGTCATGGCAACACCGGCTAGGTTTAATTTGGCTACAGCCAAGTCCATGTCCATGGACAGCCCAAGTTCAATCGCTTTCTTGAAATATTTCTCTGCTTGATTGATATTCGTTTGAGATAACATGATTCCGTGTAAGTAATTAAAATAGCCTTGTTGTTTTTGAATTAAAGCCGTTTCTGGGTTTTTGATGTAAGCCAACCATTTTTTAGCGCCTTCAAAATCTTGTTTTCTAAGTTTTAAGAACGCCAATAAGATGAATTCATTTTTGAAGTAAAGGAAAATAGGAATTGCACTTAATAGTACGAGGAATATTCCGTTACCAATATTACTTTCTGTAAATTGCCAAATGCTAGTAAGGATAATAAGTCCGGCGATAATAAGTTTAATATTTCTGTGAAACATAGTGTGTTTATTTTAAGATCACAAAGATAGTAAAATGAATTGAAAATATTTTTACAAAACTGCTTGTGAGAAAAAAAAGTCTTTGTATATTTGCACTCGGTTTTAGAATAACGGTTATTCGAAATAAGAAGACATATAAATAAGATTTTAAAGATACAAAGCAATGAGCAAAAGAACGTTTCAACCATCGAAAAGAAAAAGAAGAAATAAGCACGGATTTATGGACAGAATGGCTTCTGCGAATGGAAGAAAAGTTCTTGCTAGAAGAAGAGCTAAAGGAAGACATAAATTGACTGTTTCTTGCGAACCAAGACACAAAAAATAATGTTTGTATAAACATAAATAAGGCGTTACTTTTTTTAGTATCGCCTTTTTTTATACCTATTCGTTAAAAAAAGAGGGAGATTTACAAGTAAAAGATTTGATTTCCATAACTTTAGTCTCTTGAAATAATAACTACACAACACAATACTACTTATACAATGCCAAAAGATACATCCATAAAATCAGTTTTAATAATAGGTTCAGGTCCTATTGTTATTGGTCAAGCATGTGAATTTGATTATGCGGGATCACAATCTGCTCGTTCTATCCGTGAGGAAGGAATTGAAGTTATCCTAATCAATTCCAATCCAGCAACCATTATGACCGACCCATCCATGGCCGATCATATTTATTTGAAGCCCTTAACTACTAAATCGATTATCGAAATCCTTAAAGCACATCCTCAAATCGATGCCGTTTTGCCTACAATGGGCGGACAAACGGCTTTGAACTTGTGTTTGGAAGCAGACGAAAAAGGAATTTGGGCTGATTTTGGAGTGAAATTAATCGGGGTAGATGTAAACGCCATTAATATTACCGAAGACAGAGAGCAGTTCAAACAATTGCTTAAAAAAATAGGTGTTCCCTCCGCGCCAGCTGAAATATGTACTTCTTACCTTAGAGGAAAAGAAATAGCACAGGAATTTGGTTTCCCGTTAGTAATTCGTCCTTCGTTTACTTTAGGAGGAACCGGAGCAGCAATTGTTTATAAAAAGGAAGATTTTGATGAACTTTTGACTAGAGGTTTAGAAGCATCGCCTATTCATGAGGTGTTGATTGATAAAGCTTTAATGGGTTGGAAAGAATATGAGTTGGAACTTTTGAGAGATAAAAACGACAACGTTGTGATTATCTGTTCGATCGAAAATATGGATCCAATGGGAATTCATACGGGAGATTCCATTACGGTTGCGCCAGCAATGACATTATCGGATCGCACTTTTCAAAGAATGCGCGATTATGCTATCTTGATGATGCGAAGCATCGGAAATTTTGCAGGAGGTTGCAATGTACAGTTTGCCGTTTCGCCAGATGATAAAGAAGATATTGTTGCTATCGAAATCAATCCTCGTGTGTCACGTTCCTCCGCTTTGGCATCAAAAGCAACGGGTTATCCTATTGCAAAAATTGCGTCAAAATTAGCTTTGGGTTACAATTTAGATGAATTGCAAAACCAAATCACCAAATCAACTTCGGCTTTATTCGAACCAACTTTGGATTATGTGATTGTGAAAATACCCCGTTGGAACTTTGATAAATTCGAAGGTGCTGACAGAACGTTAGGACTTCAAATGAAATCAGTTGGTGAAGTAATGGGGATTGGACGCTCGTTCCAAGAAGCCTTGCACAAAGCAACTCAATCCCTAGAAATCAAAAGAAATGGTTTAGGAGCGGACGGAAAAGGATATACCAACTACGAACAAATTATTGAGAAACTGACTTTTGCTAGTTGGGATCGTGTTTTTGTGATTTATGATGCCATCGCCCTTGGAATTCCATTGAGTCGCATTCATGAAATTACTAAAATCGATATGTGGTTCTTGAAACAATACGAAGAACTGTATACATTAGAGAAAGAGATTTCAAACTATAAAGTAGATACTGTCCCAAGAGAACTTTTGCTCGAAGCGAAACAAAAAGGTTTTGCCGACAGACAAATTGCACACATGATGGGTTGTCTAGAAAGTCAAGTGCATACGTTACGAACTACAATGAACATCAATCGTGTGTTCAAACTGGTTGATACTTGTGCGGCTGAATTTAAAGCAAAAACGCCGTATTACTACTCTACTTTTGAAGCCGAAATAGAAAAAGCGGATGGTACGCGTTACGTGGATAACGAAAGCGTAGTAACGGATAAAAAGAAAATAATTGTTCTTGGGTCAGGCCCAAATAGAATTGGACAAGGAATAGAATTTGATTACTCTTGCGTTCATGGGGTGCTTGCCGCCAAAGAATGTGGCTACGAAACCATCATGATCAACTGTAATCCAGAAACGGTTTCGACTGATTTTGATACAGCGGATAAATTGTATTTCGAACCGGTTTTCTGGGAACATATTTACGATATTATCCAACATGAAAAACCAGAAGGTGTAGTCGTGCAATTAGGAGGTCAAACGGCTCTAAAATTGGCGGAGAAATTATCTAAATACGGGATTAAAATTATAGGAACGAGCTTTGACGCTTTGGATTTAGCTGAAGACAGAGGACGTTTCTCAGAATTGTTAACCGAATTGAAGATTCCTTTCCCACAATTTGGAATTGCTGAAACAGCTGATGAAGCTTCCGCTTTGGCTGACACGTTAGACTTTCCTTTACTGATTCGTCCTTCGTATGTGTTGGGAGGTCAGGGAATGAAAATTGTAATCAACAAGCAAGAACTGGAAGAACACGTGATCAATTTGTTGAAAACGATTCCAGGAAATAAATTGCTTTTAGATCATTATCTTGATGGTGCGATAGAAGCCGAAGCCGATGCGATTTGCGATGGCGAAAATGTATACATCATAGGAATTATGGAGCACATCGAACCTTGCGGTGTGCACTCTGGTGATAGTAACGCAACTTTACCGCCGTTTAACTTAGGTGAATTTGTGATGCAACAAATAAAAGATCATACCAAAAATATTGCTTTGGCTTTGAGAACCGTTGGTTTAATCAACATTCAGTTTGCGATAAAAGATGATATCGTTTATATCATTGAAGCGAATCCTAGAGCGTCTCGTACGGTGCCGTTTATTGCCAAAGCCTATGGCGAACCGTATGTAAACTATGCGACTAAAGTAATGCTAGGTCACAATAAAGTAACCGATTTTACTTTTAACCCACAATTGAAAGGATATGCCATCAAACAACCAGTTTTCTCCTTCAGTAAGTTCCACAATGTCAATAAAGCATTGGGGCCAGAAATGAAATCAACAGGCGAAAGCATCTTGTTTATTGATGACTTGAAAGACGATCAGTTCTATGAATTGTACTCCAGAAGGAAAATGTATTTGAGTAAATAAAACTTGAATTTGTTATATGTAAAAAGCCCCGATTGGGGTTTTTTTTGTGGGATTATGTTTTGTATTAGTGGTCTATTGTTGTGGGCCCAAAGTCGGAGACATTTGCGTAACATAAACCGACTAACTCTTTGTAGAGCGGGTTTTTGTTTGTGAATAAATTGAAGTTAATGATTACTGTTGCTTCATTTACAATAATATTCTATTTTTCTTGAAATTTGAGAAATAATAATTTTGTCTTTAGAATATTTTTTCTTAATCCAATTATTATAAACATCAAATTCAAATTCAATATAGACCGTTGCAGTTTTTTCTTCACTATTATAATAGCCATCCGATTTCCAATTGGAAACTACGCTTGTTGGAGTTGTTATGGTTTTGTAAAAACTGCGAATCTCTTTTTTTCCATTGTAATAATACGTGAAATTGAATATGGAATCTTTAGATTTATAGGTATGACTGGCGTTATCTAAAAAATCTCGATTATATTTTTCTACTATCACTGATGAGAAATTATTGGATTTTATTTCTTTTTTTATTTCATTCCAAATTTTTGGTTGATGTTTGATTGTTATTAGAGTATCTTTTATTTTTTTGTATTCATAAATTATGGAATCGTTTGAATGTAGTGTTTTTTCATCCTTATATCCTGTTATACTTTTGCCTAGAGTTATTCCAAAACCGTTTTTTGTATTGTAAAAATTATCTTTTATTAACCTTTTTTTGTTGTCATAAATATAGGTATTATAATGTCTTAGTGTATCTTGGGCATAATATTCTTGCCTTATCAAATTTTTTTTATTGAACAGATTAATGTATTTTTCCTTATACTTATCTCCCACGTGATTAATAGTAGTAGAATCTGGGTGAGTGGAAAAAGTATTGAAAAATTGTTCTGAAATTACCCAAATTTTCCCATCTTTTTTAGTTTTGATAGTTTTAATTCTTTCTAATTCATCATATTCGATTGTCTTCCATTCATTATCATCTGATTTATCAAAATACATTTGTTTTGTAATATTGCCATTTTGTGCAAATAATACTTTATAAATCATTGCAGTTGTATCAATAGTTTTATTCTTTTCATTAAAGTATAAACTTTTTATAGTAATGTTTTTTACGCAACCATCAAAATCTATAGGAAGTATTTGCTTACTATTGTTTTCGATTGGTATTTTTTGAGAATAAATACATAGTTTTGAAAATAATAAAAAAAGAAATATTTTGCTTAATTTCATTTACTTAAGATTTAATGGAGGTAATTGTAACTAGCTTATACATATATTTTTGTACCTAATTTGTATTCTCAAATATAGTAAAATCCTTATCTATTTTTAAGTGTTTTCTTAAAAAATAAATAAAGTCCCACTCAAGGGACTTTTTAAATATAAATCACTTCTTTAATTTCTCCTTAAAAAAATCAATCGTTCGTGTCCAAGATAAAGTGGCGGCTTTTTCATCGTATCTCGGTGTGGTATTGTTATGAAAACCATGATTCACCCCTTCGTAGAAATAAGCGGTATGCTCTACTTTGTTCTTTTTAAGGATGGCTTCAAAAGCGGGCCAACCTTCATTTACGCGAGTGTCTAAACTGGCATACTGCGCTAGGATGGGTGTCTTTATTTTTTCGGCTTCAGCTGCTGTGGGTTGACCACCGTAATAGGGAACCGCGGCAAACAAATCCGGGATTTTGACCGTCATCATATTGGCAATCCAACCGCCAAAACAAAATCCAACCACACCAATATGACCATTGCAATCTTTGTGGGATTTTAGGTATTCGTAGGCTGCAATGAAGTCTTCGAGCATTTCTTCACGGGTACGTTTTTTTTGTAATTCACGTCCCGCATCATCATTTCCGGGATAACCGCCCAATGGAGATAAGGCATCAGGTGCCAAAGTTATAAATCCTTCCACAGCGGCTCTTCGTCCTACATCTTCAATATACGGATTCAGTCCGCGGTTTTCATGTACAACAATGATTCCGGGTAGTTTCTTTTTGGTTCCTATGGGTTGGGATAAAAGTCCTTTGATTTTTCCTCCGCTTTTGGGAGAATCATAGGTGATGAATGCTGATTTTAGCCTTGGATCTTCTGGTTTTATTAATATAGAATCCACGTAATTGGGTGTCATAAAACTTAGGAGCGAAGGAAGTGTCAGCGTTCCTACCGCAAACAAGGATAATTTCTCGACGAATTGTCTTCTATCAAGTTTATTGTGTGCATAGTCATCGTACAAGTCAAATACTTCCTGACTGATATCTTCTTTGGTTAGTTTTTTCATAGCATTTATTTGATTCAACTAATTTAAGAAAAAAAGCGATTGTTTTGCAGGAGGGAAATTTCATTTTTTATTGTACGTTTTGTCACTATGACAAAATGTAATTGAAATTAATTTTCTTTCACCAAATTGTAATTTACTAGCCGATTCACTCCATATTTATCGGCAAAAGTTCGAAAAGAGGATTTCTAAAAGGTATTTTTGATAGGCATTGTAATTTTAAAACTCAACTTATTAGAAAAAGTATCTTTTTTTTTGAGTTGATTTTAACTAATTTTACCGTTAAATAATTAATAAAAAATTCTTCTCTTGAATACTATTAATGCTAAAGCGAAAGCCGACAAGAATACCGGTTTTGGAACTAACGCCAGCAGTTATGGCGGTCGTTTCGTAAATAAGGATGGAAAAGCTAATGTAGAGAAACGTGGAATGCATGTTTTGCATCGGATTAGCTGGTATCACACTATGATTGATATGCCAGGATGGAGATTTATCTTGGTCATTCTCACTTTCTATGTAGCAATCAATTTTATTTTTGCCTCAATTTATTATGGTATTGGAATTGAACATCTCAATGGAATTTCCAATGTAGATAGTGAATGGGTCAAATTCGGACAGGCTTATTTTTTCAGTGCCCAAACGTTCACAACGGTTGGTTATGGTCATATAAGTCCCTCAGGGTTTCTTACGAGTGCGCTTTCTGCAGGCGAAGCATTAATAGGTTTACTGAGTTTTGCTATTGCCACAGGTTTATTTTTTGGTAGATTTAGTAAACCGACAGCTTTTTTAAAGTTTTCTCATAATGCTATAATCGCCTCATATGGTGAAAATACCGCCTTAATGATTAGGATTACGCCTTTTAAAAATACGAATTTTACAGATGCTGAAGCTAAAATGACACTAGGAATGAGCATCGAGGAAAATGGAAGAATGACTAATAAATTCTACGCTTTAGAACTGGAATTGGATCGAATAAATGCATTGACTTTGAGTTGGACCCTAGTTCATCCTATTACAGAAAATAGTCCGCTGTATAAATTTACAAACACGGATTTTAAAAATACAAATGGGGAGATTCTCGTTTTTATTAAAACCTTTGATGATATGTTTAGTAACACGGTTGCCGCTAGGACCTCTTATACTTTTGATGAGGTAGTTTACGGAGCAAAATTTGAACCCATGTATACGCGAAGTACTGATAATTCTAAGACAATCTTGAATTTGGATAAATTGAATGTGTTTAAAAATGTTGATTTGTAATATTAATTATTGTTTAAAATTTTAAAATTAATACTTATGTTTTTGATAAATATTTAAAAAGTAAAAAGTGTTTTTGATATAAAATAATCCAAGTTACTATCTATCTTCAAATAAAAATACCGTTATAGATCCTAGAAATAATTTTAAAAAATACAGCCACGAATTTCACGTATTTTCATCAATTAATTTTTTAGAAATTTGTGGAATTCGTGTTGCACTATTTAATAAAATATTTATTTGTTGGTGCTATTCTATTTTCCTTCCACCAAATCAAAATTCACCATCCAATTGACGCCAAATTTATCAACCAAGGTTCCAAAATAGGCATTCCAAAAAGTGTTTTCCATCGGCATGATAATTTTTCCACCAACCGAAAGTGCATTGAAGAACTTATCTGCTTCTTACGTGCTTTCGGTATTGAGGGAAAGCGAAAAATTATTTCCGTAAATAGTTTCATTTCCAAAGAATTCGAAACTATCGCTTCCCATAATCGCCGTTTCTTTACTTATAGGAAGCGAAACGTGCATGATTTTTTCAGCTTCTCCCGGAGGACAGGTTATTGGCATGTCTTTAAATCTTCCAAAATAAGAGAATTCACCACCAAAAACAGATTTGTAAAAAAGAAAAGCTTCTTCGCAAAAACCATTAAAGGTGATGTAGGTGTTTACTGTTGCCATGATTCTGGTTTTAATGTGATTAATCTTTAACTTTTTTAATTCAAAGGAAATAAATCAGACCTGAAATCTAAGACCTAATTTAGTTAGCGAATGCCAGATTACTATTTCGTCAGATACTTTTTATACCAATCGATGGCTAAATCCGCGACTTCCTGCAATTTTCCGGGTTCTTCAAAGAGATGGGTTGCCGCTTGGACGATTTTCATTTCTTTTGGTGCTTCTAATGTGTCATAAGCCATTTTATTCATGCTGATGACTGGAGTGTCTAGACTGCCTACAATCAGCAGCGTAGGAGCGGTTACGTGTGGCAAATTAGATATTGCTAAATCTGGGCGACCGCCACGGGAAACCACTGCTTTTATTTTTTCCTTAAAATACGCAGCGGCTTGCAATGCTGATGCAGCGCCGGTACTCGCCCCAAAATATCCTATTGGCAGTGCTTTGGTGCTTTCCTGTTCCATCAACCATTTTGTTGTAGCTATCAATCGGTCACTGAGCAAATCAATATTGAATCGGTTTTCGTTTATTTCATCTTCTTCCTCCGTAAGCAAGTCAAAAAGAAGCGTGCCTATGTGTTGTTGCTGAATGAGTTCTGCTACCATTTTATTTCTAGAACTGAATCTGCTGCTGCCGCTTCCGTGCGAAAAAATAACTATTCCAGTAGCATTTTCGGGTACAATCAAATCTCCTTTCAACGTAACTGATGCTAACGGAATATCTAAATCTAATTTTTCCATGATTTCTAATTTTAGGTATTTTAAAGCTTTATAATTGATTATTCAGTTGTATTGATAATACTCAGCATCTTAATTACTTCCTCGTCTTCCACCTGATTGAATTCTTCATATAAACTTCCCACTCCTCGGAAATAAGAAGACGCAATCAAATAAATAAATTCATCGGCATTTTTCTCAAATAGCGGCACGGTATCAGAAGGAAGTACAGGAACGGCAACAATTATTTTTGCAGGATTTTTTTTTCGGAGCATGGCAATACTGGCAAGCAAGGTATTTCCTGTCGCAATGCCGTCATCTACCAGAATCACATTTTTATTCTCAATATCAATTGGTTTTCGGTTGCCACTGTAGAGTTCGTATTTCTCTTTGAGGAGTTGCCGGAGTTTGTTAATTTCATGGTCTATGTACTTTTTTGGGACTTCAGGATGCTTATCAAGAATCATGGAATCCATGGAAACAGCGCCTATTGCAAATTCCTTGTTATTAGGATGTCCAATCTTTTTAGAGAGTACAATATCTAAAGGTAGGTGTAAGGTTTTCGAGATTACAAATCCCACAGGAACTCCGCCTCGGGGAACGGCAAGAATTACGCTATTTGTATTTTGGTATTTTTTTAATTTCTCGGACAGTAAAAAGCCCGCTTCCGTTCTATCTTTTAATAGCTGCTTGTACATAACGGTTGTTTTTATAAAACATTAAAAAATAATTTATGTAAATATACTGATTTTCAATAATATAGACTAAATTTATACTATTTTACAATTCGAAAATTTTAGTTGTAATATTAGAAAGTCACTAGTAGTTTGGTATATAGGGACTATTTCGTTTTTTAATATTGTGGCAGAATACGCGTTACTTCTTTACTCGTTCCGTACTATTTATTTTCCTGAACTCGAAAAAAGGAAATTCGCATTTCAATTCTTTTCATTGAAAAAGTGCAAATCGTAAGTCACTGCGAGTCATACCTAAAAATCAAAAATTTTAATGATATATTAGTAATTAATTTATTTTATAAATAATTGATTATCAGTATTTTATGTTTATTTTTTTATTAAATTTATACTTTAATTTAACAAAAAATAAAATTATGAAAAAATTGTACATTACTCGGCTGCATGCAATTTCAACAATCATTTTGTTGATTGTATTGATTACTTCTAATTCCGTAATGGCTCAAACTTTTACTGATAGTAATCTACCTATTGTCATTATTACGACAGATAATGACCCCAATACTAATTTGCCTCTTGAAATTCTGGATGATCCAAAAATTTTGGCAACTATGAAAATTATCAAAAGACCAGATGGTACTAGAAATTTCCTTACGGATCAAAATACGACTTCATTTTTAAATTATAGCGGTCGAATTGGTATCGAAATAAGAGGTTCATCTACGCAAACGCTACCCAAAAAACAATATAGTTTAACTACTTTGAAGTCGGATAATACGTCTAACAATAACGTGAGTATTTTTGGAATGCCAAGTGAGAATGATTGGATATTGAATGGGTTAGGTTTTGATCCTTCCTTAGTTAGGGACTATTTATGCTACTATATGTCAAGACAAATGGGGAATTATGCCTCTAAGACAGAATTTTGTGAAGTCGTTATCAACGGGGACTACAAAGGGCTTTATGTTTTTCAGGAAAAAATCAAATCAAATGAGAATAGGGTTAACGTTCTGAAAATTGAAGTTACGGACAATACTTTGCCAAATATAACAGGAGGATATATCACAAAAGCTGATAAAACATCTGGCGGAGATCCTGTAGCTTTCTGGATGGACGAAACTAAATTTGTTCATGATTTACCTAAGCCTGAAAATGCAACACCAGAGCAAACACAATATATTGAAGCAGAATTCAATAGACTTCAAGACCATGCTTATGATGATGATTTAATAGACGGATATCGAACTATTATTGATGTCCCTTCTTTCGTTGATTTTATGTTGGTTAATGAGTTGGCTTCTAATGCTGATGTGTATCAGTCCAGTACGTTTTTTCATAAAGACCGTCAAGGAAAACTACGGGCGGGACCAGTATGGGATTTCAATCAAAGTTTTGGAAGTACTTTTACAAACAGTAGCCATGTCGATAAATGGCAATTTAATAACGGAAATAGAATTGGTCCACCTTTTTGGAGTTACTTATTTGACAACGGAGAATTCAGTTGTCAGCTTGCTAAACGCTGGAACGAAGTAAAGGCAGCCGGTCAGCCTTTGAATAAAGACGTTCTGATTGCTTATGTTGATACTGCTTTAAGCTATATAAGTGAAGCTATTCCACGCGAGAGTCAAAGATGGGGAGCTATAAACGATCATGTTACGGACGTAAATAGAATTAAAACCTTTATTAACGATAGAACAACTTGGATCACAAATAATATAGGCTCATTTTCAAATTGTGCTAATGTTACCTTGCCACCGCTAGTAATTACTAAAATTAACTACAATCCGAAAACGTCAACAGACTTTCCAGTCAGTAATGATTTAGAATTTGTAGCCTTAAAGAATATAAGTGATCGATCTGTCAATCTTTCCGGTGTATATTTTAGACAGTTAGGACTCACCTTTCAGTTTCCTTATAATTCAACTATAGGAGCAAATGAAACCATTTTTTTAACGAGCAATACGGCTACTTTTCAAAGTAAATATGGTACAGTTCCTTTTGGTCAGTTCACGAGAAATCTATCAAATAAATCGCAAAAAATTGTTCTGGCTGATGCAGATGGTAATGTAATTGATTCCGTAGAATATTTTGATTCAGCACCTTGGCCAACCACACCTGATGGTGGCGGTAACTATCTTGACTTAATAAGCACAACATTAGACAATAATTTAGCTTCAAGCTGGGTTGCTTCAAGTAGCGATGCTTTGTCTAATCAATCATTTTTAGCTTCATCAGCATTCATGATCTACCCTAATCCTGTTGCAAATATGGTAACCATTGAGGCTGGTAAACCTATGACTGGAGTTAAAATATACAGTATTTTAGGTGCTTTAATGGAAGAAATTAAAACAAGTTCAGAAAATCTCAATCTGGATTTGAGTGCCTACTCTCAAGGTGTTTATTTTATAACGGTGTACAATGAAGACGGTTTTACCAGTAAAAAAATTATAAAAAAATAAAATAAAAACTAGTATTAAACATTTTTGAGAACGGATAAATAAAAGTATAAGCTTTTACTTATCTGTTTTTTTTATTAAAAGTTTCGAAAATTTGATTGCCGCTTTTTTTAGGCACTTTTTTTTGGTGGATTTCCTAAAATGAGTTTTATAATAAAATATTTTTTTAGGATGGCATGATTTAATTGTGAATTGCTTTTGAATTGAAGTTAAACAGTTGTTAATTAATAATTTATAAAATAAAAAATTTGTTTTGGTTAAATTGGAGGCCAAAATAACGTGCCTGCTTGCTGATAATAAAAGAGAAAATTAGTTGATATTTTCTAATTAAGCACCATTTAAAGGTCGTGAAGTCATTATGTTTAAAAGTCATCGTTGACAAGCATTTGTAAAAATATTTCATGTAGGACAAAAGTTTAAGTAGGATGATACGAGTTTATAATTAAATTTATTTTACATTTGTTTATTAAATTCCAATAAACGATGAACAATGTAAAAAATGTATTCAGTATTAAAGATCTTGAAAACCTTTCAGGTATAAAAGCGCATACAATACGAATATGGGAGAAACGATATGATATTCTGCAGCCCATGCGAACGGATACTAACATTCGTTTGTACGATTTGGCTAGCTTACAAAAACTTTTAAATATTACGCTATTACATGATTATGGATACAAAATATCAAAAATAGCAACCTATCCTCAAGATAAAATACCGTCTTTAGTACGTGAAATTATTTCGAGTAAAACAGCCAAAAGTCACGCTATTAGTGAGTTTAAAATGGCAATGATGAACTTTGATCAAGAACTTTTCTTCAATACCTACAATTGGTTAATTGCTGAAAAGTCATTTAAGGAAATTTTTCATCAAGTTTTTATACCGTTAATGAATGAATTAGGGCTACTGTGGCAATCAGATACAATAACACCAGCGCACGAACATTTTATCAGCTACTTAATTAAGCAAAAGCTATTAATTAATACTGAAAAGCTTCAAATTTTAAAACAAACAAAACTTGATAAAGTCTTCGTATTGTCTCTTCCTATGAATGAAATTCACGAGCTGGGTCTTATGTACCTGAATTATGAGATTTTATTACATGGTTATAAAACTATTTATTTAGGAGAAAGTATGCCAATTGAAAATCTAAAGGATTTAAAAAATCATTTTGATTCTATAATTTTTGTCTCGTATCTAACCGTGCAGCCAGAGCGCGATATGCTGGATGGATATCTTCAAAAAATGTCCGAGGAATTGTTAGATGAAACCACTGAATTATGGTACATTGGACGTATGGTTGAGTTTATAAAAAAAGAAGAACTGCCGGAACGGATCACAACTTTCAATTCAATCACGGAATTAGTTGATAGGATTTAATTGTTTTGTTTGAACAATTCGTATATTTGCTAAACAAATGAAAAAAATAAAAAAGATTACAATAATAGGTTCTGGATTCTCAGCTTTGGCAGCATCTTGCTATTTAGCTAAGAGTGGTCATAATGTTACTGTCTATGAGAAGAATGTAACAATAGGAGGCAGAGCACGACAACTAAAAAAAGAGGGTTTTACGTTTGATATGGGGCCTAGTTGGTACTGGATGCCCGATGTATTTGATCGTTTTTTTGCTGATTTTGAAAAGAAAACAACAGATTATTATGAACTCATAAAATTATCTCCTGCATACCGTGTGTATTATGGAATAGATGATTTTATAACCATAGCAGACAATTTAACGGAGATTATCGCCGCCTTTGAAGCCATCGAAAAAGGGAGCGGTGATTTATTACAAGATTTTATGGCTCGGGCCAAAAGTAATTATGATATTGCTATCAAAGATTTAGTGTACCGTCCAGGCGTTTCGCCACTAGAATTAATTACTCCAAAAACAGCTTTGAAAGTAGGGGAGTTTTTTAGTAACATCAGTAGAGATGTTCGAAAAAAATTCAAAAACGAAAGACTGATTCAAATTCTAGAATTTCCCGTATTGTTTCTTGGAGCTAAACCTTCTGACACCCCGTCGTTTTATAGTTTTATGAATTATGCCGACTTTGGTCTTGGAACGTGGCACCCAAAAACAGGAATGTTTGATGTAGTTCGGGGAATGGAAAGTTTGGCGCTAGAATTGGGTGTTACATTTGAAACCAATGCCAATATTGAAAAGATAATTGTTGAAAATAAAACCGCTGTAGCCATTCAAGTCAATGGCACAATCATAACTTCAGATCTGATTTTAAGTGGTGCTGATTACCATCACACGGAAACTTTATTGGATCAAGAATATCGTGCGTATTCTGAAAAATATTGGGATAGCCGAGTTTTTGCTCCTTCATCGTTATTATTTTACGTAGGTTTCAACAAGAAAATAGAAAACATCTCTCATCATGCTTTGTTTTTTGATGTTGATTTTTATCAACATGCCAAAGATATTTACGATGAACCGCAATGGCCAAAAGAGCCTTTGTTTTATGCGAACTTCCCTTCATTGACAGATGAAACTGCCGCGCCTAAAGGCATGGAATCTGGTTTTTTTCTAGTGCCTTTAGCTCCTGGAATCAATGATACAGAAGCATTACGAGAAGAATATTTTGATAAAATAATAGATCGTTTTGAAACCTTAACACAGCAAAGCGTAAAAAATAATATTATATTTAAGCAATCGTTTTGTAAAAATGATTTTGTGTCTGAATATAATTCGTACAAAGGTAATGCTTATGGCATGGCAAACACTTTATTACAAACTGCATTTTTAAGACCAAAGCTAAAGAGCAAAAAGGTTAAGAATTTATATTTTACTGGTCAATTGACCGTTCCTGGACCCGGAGTTCCTCCAGCATTAATTTCTGGAAAATTAGTGTCGGAATTAATTAATAAGCAATTTTCATAACAATAGTATGAAGGAATTATTTGATGATGTGTCTTTTAAGTGTAGCAAGTTAGTTACAAAAAGCTATAGTACTTCTTTTTCTTTGGCGGTGTATATGTTGTCACCCAGCATAAGAGATGCTATTTATAGCATCTATGGTTTTGTTCGTTTTGCGGATGAAATTGTGGATAGCTTCCATGGTTTCGATAAAGAGAGTTTAATTACAGAGTTTGAAGAGGATTATTATCGAGCTTTTGAGAGAGGAATTAGTTTGAATCCAATCTTGAATTCTTTTCAACAAACAGTGAGGGAATACAATATCACTGATGATTTGATTCAAGCCTTTTTAAGAAGTATGAAATTGGATTTAATAAAATCAGATTATCATAGTAAAGCCGAGTATGATGCATACATCTACGGTTCCGCTGATGTGGTTGGGTTGATGTGTCTCAAAGTTTTTGTAGCAGGAGATACTAAAAGATATGAGCAACTTAAAGATGAAGCCATGAGATTAGGATCTGCTTTTCAAAAAGTAAATTTTTTACGTGATTTGAAGGACGATAATTTAGTATTGAACCGTAATTACTTTCCTGGTGTCGATTTGAATTCGTTCGATGAAGATGCCAAAACGGCGATCATTAATGAAATTCAAGAAGATTTCAGAGTGGCTTATGAAGGAATTGTAAAGCTTCCAATAGAAGCTAAATTTGGAGTATATACGGCATTCGTGTATTATAAAAAGCTTTTGAAAAAGTTAGAAAACACTCCTTGTCACGAAATAGGAAATGCCAGAATCCGAGTTTCTAACTACACAAAAGCGGGCTTATTAGCTAAGTCTTTTGTTTCTTATAAATTAAAGTTAGTTTAATTTACAACTTATTTTAAAGGATTGTTATACTTAAATATAGAATAAAATGATATTTTTTTTGATTTTTTTAGGAACTTTTTTAATAATGGAATGTATTACTTGGTTCACTCATAAATACGTAATGCACGGCTCTATGTGGTATTTTCATGCAGATCACCACCAACCTAAATACGCAAATATTTTCGAGCGCAATGATATCTTTTTTGTGATTTTTGCGGCTCCTAGCATTGCGCTTTTTTATTATGGAGTCGAAGGGGGATTGAATTATAAATTCTTCATCGGGTTAGGAATTATGTTTTATGGCTTCTGTTATTTCATGATTCACGATGTATTAATTCACCAACGTTTCAAATGGTTCAAACACACTAATAATAAGTATTTAATCGGCTTGCGCAAAGCACATAAAGTACACCACAAGCATTTGGGTAAAGCCCACGGCGAGTGTTTCGGAATGTTATTTGTACCGTTTAAATATTATAAAATTTAAGTTTAATTGGGGCGTGTCCCCACTTTCACTAGCGTTACAGCGGGGTCGGGCAATCCGTTCCCGCTTTTTTTTGACTATCCTGTCCGGGTTCAAAACCCGGACAGGATAGTCAAAAAAAGAGCTCCACTGCTGTCCCTCACGCAAGCCTGTCCGTACGACACTAATTATCTCTAAAACACCAATCATGAAAATATACAAACAAGAAACAGTGCAACACGTTAATGCAACTGTTGAAGAATGCTGGGCTTTTTTTTCAAATCCAAAAAATCTTCAAAAAATTACACCAGAAGGAATGGGTTTTCAAATCACGGATTTTGATCAAAAATCGATGTATCCTGGACAAATCATTCAGTATAAAGTAACACCACTTTTTGGAATAACTTTATCTTGGATGACACTAATTACACAAGTAAAGGAAAATAGTTATTTTATAGATGAGCAAAAATTTGGTCCATACAGTTTTTGGCACCACAAGCATTTTTTTGAAGCTACACCCACCGGAACCAAAATGACAGATGTGGTACATTACGGATTGCCACTTGGTTTTTTAGGTCGAATCATGAATGCATTGGTCGTTAAAAATAAATTGAAATCCATTTTCGAATACCGTGTTACTAAAGTGGATGAAATGTTTAATTCTAAGTAATGAGCAAGCAAGAAGTTTCTGTTTTTTGGTTTAGACGCGACTTGCGTCTAGAAGATAACGTAGGTTTATATCAAGCGCTACAGTCTAAATTTCCAGTGATTCCAGTGTTTATTTTTGATGATGCCATTTTAGAAAGTTTACCAAAAAATGATGCTCGTGTAGGTTTCATCCACGATTCACTTTCGAAAATAAATGCACAATTACAAGAAATTGACAGTTCACTTTTAGTAAAAAAAGGAAAAACTATTGGTGTTTGGAAAGCGCTTATTGAAGAGTTTGATGTCAAGGAAGTTTTCTTCAACAAAGATTACGAACCGTATGCGATACAACGTGACACGGTAATTTGTGAACTTTTAGAAACCAATAAAACCATTGCTTATTCTTTTAAAGATCAAGTAATTTTCGAAGAAAAGGAAATTACAAAAGCGGATGGATTGCCATATACGGTTTATACTCCTTTTAAAAATAAATGGTTAGAAAAATACAAGTCATTGGCGGCGGTTCAGGAGTACGATACCGAATCACATTTTTCTAATTTCCATAAATACAGATTCGATTTTCCTACTTTAGAACAAATAGGTTTCGAAGAAAGTCCTATAAAAGTAAAGCCGCACAACTTAAAATTCATTGCAAATTATCAGGATATAAGAGATTTTCCAGCCATGGACAAAACTTCTTATCTGTCGCCTCATTTGCGTTTCGGAACCGTAAGCGTTCGGAAATTAGTTAATTGGGCATTTCATAAAAACGATGTCTTTTTGAGTGAATTGATTTGGAGAGAATTCTTTATGCAAATCTTGTTCAGTTTTCCAAAAGTCGTTACCCAAAACTTCAAAGCAGCGTATGATGGGATTCAATGGCGCAACAATGAGGAAGATTTTAAGCGTTGGTGTTCAGGAACAACTGGCTATCCAATGGTTGATGCCGGAATGCGTCAACTCAATAAAACCGGATACATGCACAATAGGGTTCGCATGGTGGTTGCGAGTTTTCTCTGCAAGCATTTAATGATTCAATGGCAATGGGGTGAAGCTTATTTTGCCGAAAAATTATTGGATTATGATATGTCTGCTAATGTTGGAAACTGGCAATGGGCAGCAGGAACCGGTTGTGATGCAGCGCCGTATTTTCGTGTTTTTAATCCAGAAATCCAACAGAAAAAGTTTGATGAAAAAGGAATCTATATTCGGAAATGGATCAAAGAATTTGATTTAGGATATGGGAAACCTATGGTAGAGCACGCTATGGCCAGAGATAGAGCGATTGCTACTTATAAAGCCGGAATTCTGAAGTAATTTATTTAACAGATAAGTCATGTAAGTTTTAGATAATTTAAAGAAAAACGTATATGACTTATATGTTTATAAATATTATTTAATTAGTTTCTTCAGCATTCCTTCGAAAATAAATCCATGGAACGGCAAAACTGAATACCAGTATAATTTGCCCCAAATCCCTCTGGGTCTAAAAGTCGCTGCTTGATACAACGTGTTTCCGATAATTTTGAATTCTAGCCAAGCTTCACCAGGCAGTTTCATTTCGGCAAATAGGATTAGTTTTCCTTCTTCTTTATTGGCATACAAAACGCGCCAAAAGTCTAAAGCATCCCCAGAATGAATATCATGTCTATTTGTTCTTCCTCTTCGAGATCCTACACCACCGTATAATTTGTCAATAAAACCACGTAAATCCCACAACCAATCGCCATAATACCAACCAGTGTCGCCACCAATGGACCAAATTCTTTGTATAGTAAAATCGCGATCTATAATTTCCATTTTGCGACGGTCAATAAAGCAATCCTTTTTGGGAACCTTTAAATATTCCGACATATTGCTACTAAAACGCCCGCTAATTAAGGAATCTTTCCAACTCGAAGCTACTTTGTCTTCATCTACTTTTATCAGAGCACGGGAAAGCGCCTGTTTGTATGTCATTGGTGTTACATGCAATAACTCATTGATTCGGTTATCACTGCAAACCACTTCTACTTTCATGCTGCTGACTAATGCTGAGGCCAGTCTATAGGAAGTTGAGGTTACAAAATACAACCAGTAGGAGGATAATTTTGGCGTCATTATTGGAACTGTAAAAATCCATCGCTTTAATTTTTTTGCTTCTGCAAATCCTAAAAGCATTTCTTTGTACGTTAAAATATCAGGTCCTCCAATGTCAAAACTTTGATTGTATGTTACTGGATTAAGTAATGATTTAGATAAAAAATCAAGAACATCTGGAATAGCAATCGGTTGACATTTGGTATTGAGCCATTTTGGGGTAATCATGATGGGCAGTTTATTTACTAAATCCCGAATGATTTCAAACGACGCACTTCCTGATCCTACAATAATTCCAGCTCTTAATGTTGTAGTAGCATAACTACCCGTGTTCAAAATTTCTTCTACTTTTTTTCTGGAAGATAAATGTTTGGATAATGATTTATCGTTGACAATTCCACTCAAATAAATAACTTGTTTGGCTTGGGTTTGATTCAGTCGTTGGACAAAATTCCGAGCTGAAATACTTTCTAATTCATCAAAATTTGTAGCAGATCCTGACATGGAATGAATAAGATAATAAGCAGCATCGATTTGTTCTGGAATGGCAGCTAATGTATCTTGCTGTAGAAAATCAACTTCAATGACCGACACTTTGTCTTGAAATTCAATTGGGCAAGTAAACCTGTTTTTGTCTCTTACGCAACAAATTACGTCGTGTCCTCCACCTATCAATAAGGGTAGAAGTCGCTTCCCAATATAACCTGTTGCGCCTGTTAAGAGAATTTTCATGATTTTGTTTTTATCGATAGATTGTAAACTTAGCAATTATTTAGTCACAAATGACGAACTATTTTAGGGCATTTTTTCAATCTTTTTTAGTACTGCCTGCTAGTGTACCACTTTTTTTTTAGTTTCAATTAACTGAATTTATTAGAAATTAAACTGATAAATTCTTTTCTAGTTTTGTCTTTTTCAAATGCTCCTGTAAAAGAAGAAGTGGTTGTAACTGAGTTTTGTTTTTGAATACCACGCATTTGCATACACATGTGTTGTGCTTCTATTACAACGGCAACTCCAAGTGGATTTAACGCCTCTTGAATACAATCTTTAATTTGGTCTGTCAAGCGTTCTTGTACTTGCATTCTTCTGGCAAAAGCATCCACAATTCTTGGGATTTTGCTTAAACCTACAATCTTTCCATTTGGGATATAGGCTACATGTGCCTTACCAAAAAAAGGAAGCATGTGGTGTTCGCACATCGAATACACTTCAATATCTTTCACAACAATCATTTGTTTGTGGTCTTCAGTAAACATAGCCGATTGAAGTATTTCTAGAGGATCTAATCCGTAACCATGTGTTAAATATTGCATGGCTTTTGCTACTCTTTCAGGAGTTTTTTCTAGACCTTCACGAGTGACATCTTCACCTAAATTATAAATTATAGTTTTGTAATTATCTGCTAGTGATGCTGTTATTTCCGCGTCGTACTGTTCAATTTTCTCGTAACTTTTTAGTTCTTTTATCATCGTATTCTATATTTCAATTATATATTGGGCTAATTATTTTATTTTTTAAATGCGTTCTGTAGCATTTTTTATTTAAACCATTCGATGATTAACAATAAGTAAGCGCGTTAACCTACTAGTCTTAATTTCTTAATGGTAGAAAAATTCTGTTTTCTTATATTTTAAAAGTCACTATTCCGTAATCCATCTCGAACACTTGACCTGAAATTGATTTTGCATTTTCCGAAATCAAGAAGTTCGCCAAATTGGCTACTTCTTCCGGTTTCAAATACCCTTTCATGGGGTGGCGCTCGATCATGTTCTCTTTCATACGATCATTTCTCAAGATGTTAGCCGAAAGTGAAGTTTCAGTAATGGTTGGAGCGATGGCATTGATCCGCACTACTGAAGCTAACTCAGCACCTAATGATTTTACTAATCCTTCGACTCCCGCTTTTGCAGTAGCAATACTAGCATGAAAAGGCATTCCTAATTTAGCGGCTACGGTGCTGAATAGAATAATAGATGGGTTTGTTCCTTTCTTTAAAACTGGTAAGTATTTCTGAATGGATTTTACAGCTCCAATGACATTTATTTCAAAATCATTTCTAAAGTCCTCGATAGTCAGACTTCCAATAGGTTTTAAATTTATAGAACCCGGACAATAAATCAGCGTATCTATAGCTTCTATTTCTGGTAGCGCATCTTGTAAAACATCAACGGAAAAATGTTTTAGATTGGCATGCGTAATTTCTGGCGCATTTCTGCTGATGTTGTAGACCATGTTGTTCTCCAATTGTTGTAATAAAATGGCATTGCCAATTCCTTTACTACCACCAATGATTACTATGTTTTTCATATATTGTTCAATTAGTTACTTAATTTTATTCGGTATTTTCTTAATGCTTTCCGAAGTTATCTTTTAGAAATTTTGTTGTTGTTAATCTGTCGCTGCATTGTACACTTAAAACGTCCTTCCCTAAAGTCTCTTCGCTTTTCATGTTTTGTTTTACGACCTTGTACTCTTTCGCGCCACATTCTAAAACTGGAAGGTTTCATCTCGGTGCGCATTAACTCAATTACTTCTTGTTCTTTTAATCCAAATTGGAGTAAAATAGCATCAAACGTAGTTCGATCCTCCCAAGCCATTTCGATTATTCTATCCTTTTCTAAATCAGTGAGGTCTTTTTTAATAGTCACGGTATTTTATTTTTAATGTTGTGTTTAATTGCTAGATTCTGTTATTGTTATTCGCTGTCGCCAATGTCAGCCATGGTATGAAGTTTTAAAATTCTTGAACTTTCCTCTTTTACCAGAGGATTTTTCTTCATTTGCCATAAAAAATCACTAGCAAATTTTCTGGTTCTTTCCATGTTCACAATTGGTTTTGGGTAATTGACACCCACTTCAAAATCGTTAAATTTCTGGTCTAAATAAGTCATTTTATAGGGTTCGTGTATAAAAGCACGAGGTAAATCTCGCAATTCTGGAACCCACTTTTTTATAAACTCACCATCAGCATCGTGCTCGTAGCTGTTCTTGATTGGATTGTATATGCGCAACATGTTGATACCGGTTTCACCAGCCTGCATTTGCAACTGCGGAAAGTGGATGCCAGGTTCAAAATCCAAAAACATTTGAGATAAGTGTTGTGTAGCTTCCTGCCATGGCTGCCACAAATTATGGGTAAAAAAGGAAACGAGCATAGCGCGCATCCTAAAATTTAGATAGCCTGTTTCATTCAAGCAACGCATGCAAGCGTCAACTAATGGGAATCCAGTCTGTCCTGTTTTCCATGCTTCAATATAATTCTCATTGATTTTCTTTTTCAAAGAATGAAATCCTTTATTCACGCTTTCAAATTCCATGATTTCTTCCATTTCAAATTTTTGAATGAAATGTGCTTGCCATGTTAGTCGGGATACAAAGGAATCAATTTGTTTTTTGTCCTTGCAAACTAGTCTAAAAGCAGCCGCTTTTTGCAACACTTGTCTTGAGGATAAATTCCCCCAGGCAATGTATGGTGATAATCTGCTGCAACTTTTTCTAGCTAGTAAAGGTTTTGAAATATGTGAGCTGTAATTATGGTAGCGTTCATCAAAGAAAGTTTGTAAATATTTACCAGCCATGTTAGCACCTCCTTTTTGGAAGATGCTATCTGGAATAGTCTCTAGATTTGTTTTTTCTAATGTTTTTTCAAGTTCTTCGATTGCTTCAGACGATAGGTAATTTGTAGGGTTAGCATCAAAAACATATTGGGGTTGATTCATATATTCTTCCCACTGAGATACCCAATTTGTTCTGTTTCTTAAAGCTCTGAAAATTCCGTTATTCGTGTTTTCAACCCAGTTTATTTGGTTGTTTTTACAAAATCTTTTAAATGTTTTGTCTCTTTCATAGGTGATTTTCAATCCTGTTTCCTGATGTGAAAACACAGTATCTATCTTGTAAAGTTCTTCTAATATATTAAAAACTTGAAGCACCTCCGATGAGACTGCTAGAATATGTGTGTTTGAAGGTTTCAGTTGTTTATTTAAATCTACTATGGATTGCTTTATAAAATTCCAGTGTCGCGAACTATAATGCGAATCATTTTCTAAAGATTTTTCGAATACATAAAGTAACAAAGTTGGCTTGCCCGTGTTTGTTGCATTAAAGATTGCCTCGTTATCTTGTAAACGAAGGTCTCTTTTAAACCAAACCACATTGATTATTTTTTTACTTGTGTTCATTTTATTTTTCTAAAATAATTGTTGTTGCAACCATAAATTCTGGAATTTTGATTGTCCATCGTAATTGCTAGCTTGTAATTCAATATTGAATTTTCGGTTTCTAGGATCGTTGCCCACTCCTGATACATACATCCAATTGCCATAGTTGCTGTGCACATCGTAATCTATCAGCATCGCTTCAAAATACGCAGCACCGATACGCCAGTCGATCAGAAGGTCTTTTGCAAAATAGGAAGCTACATTTTGTCTTCCACGATTACTCATCCAGCCTGTTTGCTGTAATTCTATCATATTTGCATTTACAAAAGGAGCTGCAGTAGTCCCGTTTATCCAATTTTTAATGTCTGCCGTGTTTTTTTTCCAATCGTAATTTTTGTTTAAAATCCCTCCAATTTTAAAAATAGAATTCCCATTTTTTAGTGAAATATATTTAAAGTAATCCCTCCAAATCAGTTCGAAAATCAACCAATACGTAGATTCGTTTTTAGTGATTTGTTGTTCGTATTTAATGATTTCCCAATAAATAGTCCTTGCCGAAACAGAACCGTTGGCTAACCAAGGAGAGAATTTTGAACTAAAATCAGTTCCAATTAATCCGTTGCGAGTCAGTTTATAAACACTTAATTTTTTGGTTTCCCAAAAATAATTTTGCAATCGTTTCAGTGCTTCGTCTTCGCCGCCAAGAAAAGGAAAAGCCGTTCTGGAATCCATTTGAAAATCAGTAAAACCTAATGTTTCCATGCTAGGGATTACAGTTTCGTTTGCAATCAAATTGTCTTCTGGCATGGGTTGAACCGCAAATTCAGCACGAATTTTAGTTGCTTTTTCACACTGAATTCTGAATTGTGTAAAAACATTTGGAATCGATTCAGTGTCAAACGGAATGTCTTCAGGATGATATAAGAACTGATTGTAAGTACTTTTAAAATTGATCGAATCTAAAATTTTCACTTTAACATTCTCTAAAATTTCCATTTCCTCACTCGTCCATTCTTCTTGGAAATATAAAGATGTAATCTCATTTTTACTACAAATATCTGGAACTAAATCTTCTGGTTTTTGGTGATAAACCAAAAGGGGAATATTCAATTTTTCTAGATTTTGCTTCAACGCCGTTACCGATTCAATCAGAAACTTAGCTCGAAACTTTTCTGTTTTCTTAAATCCAAATCTTGTTTCTTCATAATGTCTTGGATCAAAACAATACACCGCGATTACGGTTTCATTTTCATCAATAGCATTTGTCAACGATTCGTTATCAGTAACTCTTAAATCGTTTCTAAACCACACTAACCCTTTTTGTTTTTTTTGCATTTTTCACTACAATATTTAACTTCGTCCCATACTTTCTCCCATTTTTTCCGCCAGTTAAAAGGTCGGTTGCATACCAAGCACATCTTGGAAGGCAGATTTTCCTTTTTCACTAATTGTATTTTTCATATTCATTGACAACAATTTTGGCTTTCAAATCAAACATCAAATTATATAAGCCAAAAAAGGTTCTATTCATGTAAATAAAGTGCTTAGAGCCTCTGTTTCCATTCATTTTTCTAAGATTCGTGTCTTTTGAAAATCGTTCCCCCAATTGCGCGATACTTTCAAAAAAAGTTTCATCCGAGAAGTCGAATGTTTTTGCTTGAAATGGCTTCGTAAATAAGGATAATAAATCATGGAACAATTCGGTGAAATAGGTTACCTCTTCTTTGGAATCGTCTGCTCGTAAAATTTCTAAATCAAATAATTTAGCATTAAATATTTTAGGGTCGTTGATCACTTTTTTATCAATCAACTCAAAATACGGAGTGTAAAAGTCCATTGGAATTTGTTTCATACACCCAAAATCCAATGCCACTAATTCGTTTTCATCGTTCACTAAGAAATTTCCAGGATGCGGATCAGCGTGTACTTTTCTGAGTATATGAATTTGGTACATATAGAAATTCCATAAGGCCTGACCCACTTTGTCAGCAACTTTTTGGTCCGTGTTTTTCTTAGTAAACTCAGAAAGGTGAATCCCTGTCATCCAGTCCATGGTGATAATTTTCTCTGATGAAAATTTTGGATAATACTCTGGAAAGACTAAGTTTTCAATTTTTTTACAAGCAGCAACTACTTCTTGGCTTTGTTTTAATTCCAAGAGATAATTGGTTTCCTCAATCAATTTATCTTCTACTTCTTTGAAATATTTATCGGAATCCTTGCCTTGAAGGTTAAACATTCTGATGGCAATGGGTTTTACCATCGCTAAATCAGACGAAATACTGTTGGCAACGCCCGGATATTGAATTTTCACTGCTAATTTTTTACCGTCTTTAAAGGCAACGTGGACTTGTCCAATACTAGCTGCATTGAGAGAGGTGGAGTTGAATTCATCAAATATTTCAAATGGTGTTTTTCCAAAATTTGCCTTAAATGTTTTTAATACTAAAGGAGCTGAAAGTGGCGGAACAGAAAATTGGGAAAGCGAAAATTTTTCGACATAGGCTTGTGGTAGAAAACTTTTGTCCATACTTAGCATTTGGGCAACTTTCAAAGCACTTCCTTTCAGACTTTTTAGCCCATCGTAGATATCCTCTGCATTGTCTTCATTTAATTTATCACGAGTCAAATCTGAATTGACCATTTTTTCTCCATAATATTTTAAATAGTTAACACCAACTTTGGCACCTGTTTGCACGAGTTTTGTTGCTCTTTCAATTTTTGAAGTAGGAATATAGTCTATAGTTTTCATTATTTGTTGTATATTTTTTCTTTGAAAATAAATTTTCCAAAGTCGATTAAGCTGTCTAAAGGCACAATGTTCATTAGTTCGAAAGATGCTTTTACTGATTTTTCGATATAAATATCTGTTTTCTCAAAAGCAGGAGAAGAATCATCTATCCAGAATTTCAATGCTAATAAAAGCTGTATCCAAGAGGTTTCTTGAAAAGTTTTTTCTTGGAAATTTTGAAGTTTTTCTTGCTGTGTTCTAAAGTCATCAGAAACAATTTCAGCCAAATAGTTTTTAAAACTGTTTCTAAGTCCAGAAAGTTGCATCAATTTTTTCAATTGATTGTTGTGTTCTTTTAAGGTCATCACGACATAACTTCTGTTGGCTGTAAGTATTTCAAAGAAAGTGAAGTAAAAACTAAGCAATTTACTTTTCATGTCATACGTTTCGTAATCTTTGTTTTTATTCAGCAATTCAACTGTTTTTTCTAAGAACATTTTAAAGATTTCTTTCTCAATACTTTCTGTAGTACCAAAAAAGGCATAAAATTCTGTTTCCGAAAAATCATTTATTTTTGTAAAATGATATACTGATTTTGGTTTCTCACTGTATTCAAGGACATAGTTCATGTACATTGAAACTATTTTGTCTTTAGTTATTACTGTTTTTTTAGTAGCCATTTTTTCTGTGTTTCAAATTAGAGTATAAAGGTAGTGAATGTTTAACGATATATTAATAAAGTTAAACAAAATTTAATATAATTTTATATCGTTATAAATCATTAGCTTTACACTATTATGAAAAAAAATGTTTTAATAAGCGGCGGTTCGGGATTTATCGGTAGACATTTAACGGCGCTGTTGCTTACCAAAGGATATTCAGTTTCTATCTTGAGTAGAACTGAAAAGAAAAATAAGGGAGATGTTTTCTACTATAAGTGGGATGTTGCAAACGGCACAATTGAGGAGGAAGCAGTTTTAAAAGCAGATTACATCATTCATCTGGCAGGCGAAAATATAGCAGAGAAAAGATGGAGTGCGAAACGAAAAGCGGCCATCATTGATAGTAGAGAAAAATCATCCCAACTGTTGTATTCGGTTTTAAAAAAGCATTACAAAAAACTTGACGCATTTGTTTCAGCCTCAGCCGTTGGGATTTATGGAGCAGTAAACGGGAAAAAAATCTGTACGGAAGATACTGTTCCAGCCAATGATTTTTTAGGATACACTTGCCAAAAATGGGAAGAGTCTATTGATTTTATAGAAAATTTAAATATTCGGACCGTAAAAATCCGAACGGGATTAGTCTTAGGCAAAAACGACGGCTTTTTGAAGAAACTTATTCCACTTTTCAAATACAGATTAGGTTCAGCATTGGGTTCAGGTAACCAATATATGCCATGGATTCATGTTGATGATTTGTGTACCATGTATTTAGAAGCGATTGAAAATACTGAAATGGTTGGACCTTTTAACGCTGCCATTAACGACAATACTACAAATGCCGTATTTTCTAAAACATTGGCTCGTATTTTTGGCTATTCGATCTGGTTGCCCAATGTGCCTGCGTTTGTTCTGAAGTTTGTGATGGGGGAAATGGCCGTAATTGTATTAACAGGAAGAAGAATTTCCTCTGATAAAATAGAACAAACTGGTTTTAAATTTAAGTTTAAAAATTTAGAAGAAGCATTACGAGACTGTTTAACAAAATAGAATTATTTTAGGACACAAACAATTTGAGTATTTACGTTTTTCGATATTTTACTGCGCACTATAAAAGGAATTTCGATCCTAAAATCATCCGTGTTTAAGGGGAATTCAGATTGGATTTCGACTACATTATCGACTCTTTTTAGTGTGCCTTTGATTGTCATTTTTTTAGTACGACCCCGTATGGTTATTTTGCCGCTGATTTGATAGGGTCGAAATTCTGAGGTAAGGTTGTTTAAATCAAATTTTTCAATAGTACCTTTAAAGACGGCTCTTGGATACCGGTTGCTTTCCATGTAATTTTTATTAAAATGCTCTTCCATCAAATTTCTTTTAAATTTAAAATCTTTGATGTTAATCCAACATGCAATATCACCTGTTTTAGTAATCAAAATACAGGTGGTTTTTTCATTTGTTGCTCTCACTTCCTCAAACAAAGGTATTGATGCTTCAAAATTTGTGATACCTTCATATGAAACTAATTTTTCCTGGGCGTTAATTGCGAGAGCAATAAAGAGTAGCGCTATTGAGGTAATTTTTTCCATAATACTTTATGAATTAAATTATACCGACTCTTTTTTGAATACATTCTTCCTAATGCATGCGGGAGATACTATTTTTTACCATATCGGCTTGATACTATACAATTTTAGACATAATCTTATTATTAATAGAATTACTTAAAGTTATGAAAAAAATAGAATATATAAAAGTTTTTAATCCTTGAAAAACAGGAGTATCAGTTAATTTTTTATCAGCTTTTTAATCAGAAATTGCGGTAGAATATACTTTTAAAAAGACTTTAATAGTTGTTTTCGAGTAGCGAGTAATTAGAGAATGCTCTGTGCATGATCTATTTGGTGTTTCGGCGCCTGAATTTGTTCAAGCAGTCACTACCAGAAACTAGTGAAGTGTCCTGTTATTGGACCGTAATAACCCTAGATGAATTGGCATCACAAAAAAATTATTGGCTCGAGTAAGCACAAAAACTGTTGCATATTGAAAAGTTGTAACCACTTGAGGAACTTAAAAACACTCCTGTTTTACAGGTTTATCAATGATGTCTAACCTATTGTATTATAAGAATTCCAACTTTATGTTGTAATTTTTTAAATTTTCTAGTGATTCTTTAGATGTATAATCGAATTCTTCCTCATGAAGGTCTTTTTCTTTTTTTAGGGATA
Source organism: Flavobacterium omnivorum (assembly GCF_900099915.1). Classification (GTDB taxonomy): domain Bacteria; phylum Bacteroidota; class Bacteroidia; order Flavobacteriales; family Flavobacteriaceae; genus Flavobacterium; species Flavobacterium omnivorum. The sequence continues at coordinate 182,272 of NZ_FNDB01000002.1, read as the reverse complement.
TTTGTTTAATGCAGTTATAAAAACGGCGTACATCATTGTTGTTGGAAAGGATTAAACCGGGTACTAATGCGCTCTTGCCCGCGCTGTCTTTGGCAACCATTGTAAAATAAGAGGAATTACAATGTTTGATTATTCCGGTTTGGATGTTTTCGGCCTCTACACGAATTCCTATAATCATCGAGCTTTTACCCACATAGTTTACGCTGGCTTTCATCTTCACGAGTTCGCCCACTTCAATCGGTTTTAGAAAATTTACAGTGTCTACCGAGGCGGTAACACAATAATTACCTGAGAATTTTGAAGCGCAGGCAAATGCAATTTGATCCATTAAAGATAAAATATATCCTCCATGAATCTTACCACTAAAGTTGGTGTAATTGGGCAACATCAATTCTGAAATACTAATGTCTGAGGAGGCCACAGTTTTAAAGGTCCGATTCATCTATTTTATTTTAAAAGGAGAATTTACTTTTTTGACGTCTGTAATAAAATAGCGCGTGTCGCCCCACCATGGAAATGTTCGGTACCGTTCTACATATTTTACCTGAACATATTGACCCTCCATTTCTTTTAAATCTGAGATTACTTTTTCTTCGCTATCCATTACTGAAAAAGAAAATATTTGTGCGCCAGAAATTCCTTGACTAATTTCTCCTTCCCATGTTTTGAAAGCAACTCCTTTGTTACTTACCTTGATTAATTCCCCTGAACGAACACCTTCACTGTAAGTTGCGTTGTATAAAAAAGTAAAATAACCTAAGCTAAATAGTACTAGTATTGCGGTGGTAATCATTAAAAATTTTCTCATTTTTTATTTAATTTAGAAATTGATTTTCGTCTTTATCGGCTAAGTTTACTATGTTTTCGGGAAGTGCTTTTTTTGCTTTTGCTCCCATTTTTTTTAATTTTTCGACACTTACAATTAGGTTTCCTTTTCCTTCCACAAGTTTGTTCATGGCGCTGCTGTATTCTGTTTTACTCTCGTCTATTTTTTTGCCAATTTTGATCAAGTCGCCTACAAAACCTTCAAATTTATCATACAATGCTCCTGCTTGAAGCGCTATTTCTAGAGCATTTTCCTGTTGTTTTTGATTCGTCCACATGCTATCAATCGTTCGTAAGGTAGCTAATAATGTGGCGGGAGTTACAATAACAATATTTTTTTCGAATGCTTTATTGTACAAACTGGTATCTTCATTTAGGGCCATAGCAAATGCGGGCTCAATGGGGATGAATAACAATACAAAATCAGGACTTTCTATTTGGTACAAATCTTGATAATTTTTTGCGCCCAGCTGCTCAACATGGCGCTTAATGGAAAGGACATGTTCTTTTAGATAGCCAATTTTCAAAGTATCATCTTCTTCATTGATGTATTTTTCATAAGCGGTTAGCGAAACTTTTGAATCGACAATCATCTTTTTTCCATCCGGCAAGTTAATGACAACATCAGGAAAAACGCGATTTCCGTCTTGAGCGGTGAAGGCTTGTTGCACTTCGTATTCGCGGCCTTTTTCCAATCCTGATTTCTCTAAAACGCGTTCTAGTATCAGTTCGCCCCAATTTCCCTGCATCTTGCTGTCGCCTTTGAGGGCTTTAGTCAAGTTGATGGTTTCCTTACTCATTTGGATATTCATTTCTCGTAATCCCAGAATTTGTTGGCGTAAGGCGGCATGATAATCAATGCTTTCTTTATGTGTGTCTTCTACCTTTTTTTCAAACAATTGAATTTTATCTTGCAATGGAGTCAAGATATTTTTCATGTTTTCTTTGTTCTGTTCGGTAAATTTATTCGATTTTTCCTCCAATATTTTGTTGGCTAAGTTCTCAAATTCAATGGTAAATTTTTCCTGTAGTTTTTCAACTTCTTCTTTTTGTTCTTTGTTGCGCTCCCAGAGATTTTCGAAATCTACTTCTTTTTTACTAAGTTGAATTGCTAAACTGTCTTTTTCAGTTCGGATAAGTTCTTTAGAAACGATTTGGGCTTCTAATTGTTTTTCAAAACCCATTTTATCAATCATTAAGTGCTCTCTCTGTTGGTTGAATTGAGCATTTAAAGTAATTAATTTTTCTTCCAAGCTACTTTTTTCCAACTGGAATCTGGTAACAAATAGAAGTTTTCCAATATAAACTCCAATACCAAGAGCAACGATGAAAATCAGTAAAAAGGGAAGCGTATTTGACATAATTTTTTTTTTGTAACAATGTAAAAATAAACAAAAGATTTCTAGTTTCTTTTGAGAAATCAAAATTCTAGTATAAGTTTTTGAAGTGTTTGTATTTTGAAAAAATAGGATTCTTTAGGGTAGTTTTATACCTAAGAGTCTCCTTTTTTGATAGCTATCTAGTAGTTGTTTTTATTTGAGCAGGGAGTTATCTTAAACTATTTTAGAAAAAAAAGCCAGATTTCAATGAAAAAATCTGGCTTTTGGAATGTAGAAAAAGGGATTTTATTTTTTTACTATTTTTCCTTTAAAGACAACCTTGTTTCCACTGGAAAGGGTGTATATATAAATCCCTGCAGGTAATTTAGCACTATTTATTTTTGTAGTGTTTTCACCAATTGAGCCTTTTAATTGTTTTGAAGCTCCCATTGCTCTTCCAAGAATATCATAAATGTTTAGACTTAAGTCTTGTCCGTTTTCTGAATTAATCACAATATTGAATGATTCTGAAGCTGGATTTGGATAGGTCATTACAGACAATCCTTTTGCTGTAATCAAGTCATTGATAGCTAAAGTTATATCTGCTTTTAACTCAAATCGCGCGATAACTGGACCATGATCAGAAGTAGTATTGACATAGTTTGCTACGTCTAAACGAGGGTCATAAACTAAAGTTGAATTGAGTACATAATCCTTAGTTAACTCGTTTGATATGATAATATGATCTAAGAAACCTCCAGAGGACAAGTAAGTAAAGGCTCCTGCTTTGCTAATTTCTAAAGTTAGAGGATTGTAGCGTAAATTGTCTTCCACCATTTTCTGGTACGATGAAGGGTTTCCTGCAATAACGGATGCATCAACATCATCATTAAAATCTCCTAAAATTATCAAATTTGCATCTGGGTAATTAACATCTAAACTGTCTTTCAATAGTTCAACATCATATTTTCTCATGTTGTACCTTGCTATATCACTACCGCTGTTGGCTCTAGCATGGATGTTAATAATTTTTAGATCTTTCTTTACTCCGCCTATATTTGTTTCCATTTCGACCATATAAGGTAAACGGCCTGAAGAGAAGAAACTCGCGCTCACACCTCCAGGATAATTGGGTAAAGTTTTGCTTCCGGCACGAATTTCATCAAAAAGTTTACTGAACATCACTCGTGACTTTTTTACTGTTGTTGTTTGCGTGTTATAAATTACAACTAATTTTTGAGCGGGGAAGTCAGCTTCAGGAGCATTAAAGGAGTAGGACCAAGCTGGAGAAATTACTTTGTCAAAAGTTTTTCCGTTGATACTTATTTTTTGGATTAAAAGATCCAGTGCGGCATCGTCCGAAACCTCTTGAACGGCATAAACGTCAGCATTTAAAGTATTCATGACTTTCGCTGCATTTTCAATCTGCAATGCGTCGTCTGTTGGACCAAACTCAGTTCCTGTTGAGCCAATTACATTGCTTCCAAAAAATTCTAAATTGTACGTAACAATATCAAAGGTTTCTGTTTTCGGTAATGAAGATCCATTTAAAAGACCTATTTCTTGGTTCAATCCTGTTCCAACAACTGTCAAATGGCCCGAAATACTCAATGCTTTGGAAGAAGGGAAAAAACGAGCATAAATTATTTTTCCTGCAACTCCATCAGTAGCTGAAATCACTAAATTGGATTGAAAATTACTGTTGTCAACAGATAATTGGTAGTCAGCAGGAGCCGTTACCGTGATATCGCCGTAACCGCCTGCCATGAAAATAAAAGACTGGCTTGCTGAAGCTGTATTTGGCGCTACTTCTCCAAAATTCAAAGTAGGATCTGAGGCTAGAAATGTTGTTTCGTTCGTGATTTTTACATCATCAACGGTCCACTCAGCAGTATCCGTTCCACCAGAATTTGTAGTTTCGTAAACCCAAGCTATAAAAGTATGATCAGATTTATAAGCTTCTAAATTGATGTATTGCGACTGTTTAAAGGTTCCTGTAGTGATAGGAAAATCGCCTTCTAAGGGAGTCCAAGTTGCTGTTTCTGGGTTGCTTTTACCATCATAATCTAAAGAAATCATTAGTTTTAGCGGTGTACCAGAGAAAAATTTGCGAGAATAGAAAGATAACAATGGGAATTTGTCAAATGTAACTAAACGTAAATTAGGAGAAATTAACCAATCTTTGCTGGCTCCTGTTTCGGAATATCCATTTATTTGTACCGCAGCAGGTGAACTGTTAAAACGTGTCGTGGTGCTCACCCACTTAATCTTGTCGCCGGCTACGCTATATTCCGTCCAACCACTGTTTGTTAGAACATTTGCATTATTAAAATCTTGGATGTAAGGATTAATTCCTGTTCCTGACACCGCGACTGCTTTAGTAGAAGCTCCGTTTGATTCATGAGTGATTTGTCCTGAAAAAAGGCCGGTTGCAGTAGGTGTAAATTTGACATAAACTAAAGGTGTTGTTCCCGTATTGAAATCTTCTGCAGCAAAAACCAATGTTGATTGAAAGCCAGAAGTCTCATTTTTAGAAATGGTAAAGTTTTGGGACGCGGAAAGCGTAACTGCTCCACTAAGATTAAGCGCTTGAAGTTGGTAACTTAATGCAATTGAGCTGAAGTTTTGCTCTACAAAACTAAAATCTAAGGCAGTTTTAGTAGTTGACAGAGAAGGAACGACAACGCTAGAAGTAGTGACGTCTAGTTTGTTGCTTTCCCCTTGAATGTTGCCAATGGCATCTTCGGAGATTGAATAGACAACATAATCAGTTCCTAGAGCTAATCCTGTACTGTTTTTTGAATAGACAACGTTATCATCCGAAATTTCAAGAACCGCTGCTTTTAATGCCGCTGCATCTGAGGCGTTTGTTCCTGCTTTTATCTGAGCAGCGCTTGGAGCAGCACTTCCTGACGGCAAGATCACGAAATATGTTTTTCCAGTCTCATTTAATTTGGACGAAAAATCAAATCCATCAGATAGGATGTTAGTGATTTTTGGGAATCCGTCTGCATTTACAGGCGGAGCTACATCATTAAATACACTTATGTTGTCAATGGCAAAAGAGGGACGAGAACCGCCTCCAGATATTTGTCTTGAAATCCAACGGACTTGAATTACTTCTTTATTATCACATTCCGATGGTAAAACTACTTTTATTTTTTGGCTATTCACTTCTGCTGTTCCAGACGTTTGTGCTATTGTTCCGCTGGCATAGACCGTTGGTAATAAAGTAATAAATGCATCAGCTGTACCAACTCGATATTGCAGTACTAATTCGTTTATACGAGAATTCGATGTCCCATTATAAGGATTCCGAATTACCATCGCATCATATTCTACTGCAATTCCTGATTTGCCCACTGTTTTGAATGCAAATCCAATCGATAGATCTAAGGAACCGGTGTTTAAAAATCCAATTTTTCCATTGTAATTATGGAAATTTCCACTACTGGTTGCAGCTGTACTACTGGCAACTAAGGCTCTATCCGCAACTAATGTTGCTGTTGTATTGAATGAACTTCCCGGAGCTGTGCTTGCGGTCCAACCCTGAAACCCCGCAGGATATATAGCTGATGCTGCATCAAGAGTGGTGAAATTTTGAACGAATGGCAACTCTTGCGCTATGGGCGCTGTTCCTTGGGCAAAAACGGTTGTTGAAAGGCAATAAAAAAAACTTAAAATAGCCATTATATTGCGTAAATGGTAATTGTGTTTCATAGGTTTACAATTGAATTAAGCAGTAAAACTAATATTTACAACGTTAAGAGAATATTATAAATTGAGCTATTTTAGATTGTAAATAAAATCTTTTAATTGGTTTTTAAATCGATTTTTTTGGTCGATTGGCTATTAATTACAACAAAAAAAGCCAATAAGGAAGGTGTCCTTATTGGCTTTTAAAATACGAAACAAATACTTATTCGTCCAGTTTAATATTCCCTCGGTCTTCCTTATTGTCAGGGTTTGAAGCAGGGTATCTGTGGGCAGTAATGTCCGAGTTGAGGTCTTCATTTTCAACTGTTTTCATTGCTTCTTTTTCTGTAGAAACGCCTCGGCTTAAACTTTCGTTTTCGTTCCATGTTCTATCTTCGGTTTCGGGAATAGCCGCAATAGACCCATCAACATTGCGCGCCCTTAGAACAACTTTTTCATTACCATTACCATCGATTTCTATTTCTTCTTTCAGTTTAGGCGCGACTGTATTGGTTTCGTTCAGCGTCTTTTCGCTAACCATTTGGTCGTTTATTTGCTGCTTATTATTGGTCTTTTTTGAATCTAAATCATTATTTTCCATGATCTTGCTGTTTAATTATTAGTCTTACTTTTTATAATATTACGTCATTAATTCTAGATGTTTGAACTATTTAACATTGCTTTGGGTTTACCGCAATAAATGTAGCCAGTCACTTTTAAATCCAACAAAAACAAAACTATCTTTGCATGCACTAATAAATCAACACAATGTCTCATTCTCATTTTATTATTCATAAGCCTTACGGCTATTTGAGTCAGTTTATTTATGAATTAAAAAGAAAAAAGAAACTGCTGGGAGAATTATATAATTTTCCAATAGGAACGATGGCTATCGGGCGCCTTGATGAGGATTCCGAAGGATTATTATTGCTGACAACGGATGGCATGATGAGCGAAATCATTCGTAGTAAAAAAGTCGACAAAGAATATTATGTCCAAGTTGATGGCATTATTCATCAAGAAGCCATCGAGCAATTACAAAAAGGGGTTGAAATAGGTTTTAATGGAACTAAATACATCACCAAACCGTGTATTGCTTTTTTGATAAATGAAATTCCTGCTTTTGGAACAAGAGGAAAAAAAATTCGTGATGAACGTCACGGTCCAACTTCTTGGGCTTCGATAACGGTCAATGAAGGGAAGTTTCGCCAAGTTCGTAAAATGACAGCAGCGGTTGGGTTCCCAACCTTGCGGTTGGTTCGTGTTCGAATAGGAAACGTGCATCTCAATGATTTGAAGGCAGGAGAGGTGATTGAAGTCGAAAATTTTCAAATAGAGATTTAAAGGATTTGATCTGATTTTTTCAATCTTTTAATTTTTCAATCTTTTAATAAAGTATACTATGTTAAACATTGTTTTAGTAGAACCTGAAATCCCAAACAACACCGGAAATATTGGTCGATTGTGCGTGGGTACCGAAAGCCGTTTGCACTTAATTCATCCTTTTGGATTTGTTATTAATGATAAAAATCTAAAACGTTCCGGTCTTGATTATTGGGTGCATCTAGAGGTGACTGAATATCAAAATGTAACCGAATGGAAAGCTCAAATTCCCGATTTATCGCGAGTTTTCCTGATGAGTTCCCATGCCAAAAATTCGTATTTAGAGACTGATTTTCAGGATGGAGACTGGTTGGTTTTTGGAAAAGAAAGTAAAGGTTTGAGCGAAGAAGTTTTAAACGAATTCCCCAATCATCTGACAATTCCTATGTCATCGCTAATTAGGAGTTTTAATATTGCAAATTCGGTAGCGTTTGTCATTGGGGAAGCAAAACGACAAATAGGATTAAAGCTTTAAGAAATTACAAATTTACCTTTGGACGCATCAAAAATGATATTTTCATCTTTGAAAAGCGTATTGAAACTCCCTTTAGAAATAAAATTACAGGGTTGATCTTGTTGAACAGTTTCAGGAGTCATAATGATCATTTCGTCACTTAGTTGTATCGCCATATCGATGTCGTGAGTAGAAAAAAGTATGCATTTGTCCGTTTCGGCGGTGAGTTTTTTTAACAATTTAAAGAGAGAAACTTTGTGCAGTAAATCTAAATGGGTTGTGGGTTCATCAAGAATAATAAGCGGTGTGTCTTGAGCTAAAGCTCGTGCAACTAATACTTTTTGTAATTGTCCGTCGCTGATTTCGTAATGCTTTTTTGCTGCTAAATGACTGATTTGTGTCAATTCCATCGCTTCATTTACTTTTACGATATCATCAGCAGTTAATTTTCCTATCCAATTTGTGTAGGGTTGCCTTCCCAACGCAATGAGTTCAAAAACTGTCAAATTGCTTGGAGGCAATTTTTCGGTCAGAACCACACTTAGATTTTGTGCCAATGTCAAAGCGTCTATTTCACGAATGTTGTGACCGTTTAATAAAACAGTTCCTGAAATTGTTTTTTGAATCCCTGTTATTGTTCGTAAAAGCGTCGATTTCCCAATACCATTGGCGCCAATCAAAGCAATTAGTTTTCCTTTTTCTAAAGACAAATCAATACCTGATGAAATAATAATATTTCTTTTTTTATCAGAATAACCAATGCTGATTTGTGTCGCCTGTAAGATGATTTTATTGTCCATTACCCCATCATTTTTCGTTTCCTAATTAGTAACCAAATCACAATTGGAGCACCGAAAATAGAAGTTACAGCATTGATTGGTAACGTGAAATCGCTACCTGGCAGTTGCGAAATACTGTCGCAAATGAGCATGATAACTGCCCCAAAAAGTATAGTACTCCAGAATAAAATCGTGTGATTACTCGTTTGAAAAACCAGCTTTGCTATATGTGGTACTGCTAATCCAATAAAGGCTATTGGACCAGCAAAAGCAGTGATGCTTCCTGCTAAAATACTGGTGGCAAAAATGATAATCAGACGTGATTTTTTATAATTTAAACCCAAGCTTCGGGCATAATTTTCTCCTAGAAGTAATGAATTTAGTGGTTTAATGCTGCATAAACTTAAAACTAGACCAATTACAACACAAAGTGATAAAAGAGAAATGGAAGTCCAAGATAAATTGCCTAGATTTCCCAATGACCAAAAAGTAAATTTTTGTAATTGTTCAGCAGTACTAAAATAGGTTAAAGTTCCAACAATTGCACTGGTTAAACTCCCAAACATCAGTCCTACAATTAAGATGGCCATCGTATCACGTAATCGATGAGAAACAGCCAATACTGCTAGTAAAACAGTGAAACTACCAAGGCTAGAAGCCAAAACAATTCCATACGATGAAACTAAAAGTGTAGCTACAAATGGAGGTAAAAGGGTGGCACCCAAAATAACTGTAGCAACACCTAAACTGGCACCGGAACTTAATCCCAGAACGTAAGGTCCAGCAAGTGGATTTCTAAACAAAGTTTGCATTAATAAACCGCTAATGGATAATCCCATCCCAACAAGAATGGCAGTAATAGCTTTGGGTAAACGATAATTGATAATGATATATTCCCAGGTTTCTTTGCTGGCACTTTGCCCAGTTAAGCTATTAAAAACTTCTTTTAGAGGAATAGAAACGGATCCTAAACTGATGTTGATTAGGAACAAAAAAAACATTCCGATAGCTAGGAATATAAAAAGTACTGTATTTCGGTTGGTTTTAGTCAATTTATTCTAATTTCTGAAAGAAAAAAAGTTTATGGTTGGGTAGCAATTCCGGATGAAAAATTTTAATCAAATCTTTCAATACCCAGTCGGGGCGAGTGGGAGACCATTCGAAATATAAAATCCCTCCTTTAGCACCTTTATTAATACTGTACGAATATACTTTTTTATTTTTAAACGAGGCAAATTCACTATAATGCGGATTACTGTCGCTCATTTGTTTCAACGAAGAAAAATCGCCTGGAGCAATCCAATATTCGGCATTTTGTGCTCTTTCTAAAATTTTTTCAAAAGGCAATGGCAAACTGCCGGTTCCCTTCGTGTCAGCCCATAAATAATTAGATTGCGCATCTTTAAGAAATAACGATGCCCAACTCTCGCCTTGTGGAACGTACCATTGATTCTGAAACATTGCACCGCTTAGGACGGTGGGTTTTGATGTTGCTTTTTTGGCTAAAGCCAAAGTGGTTGTGTATTCTTTTTCGATAGTAGAAAAAATAGTATTGGCTTTGGAATCTAATCCGTACAACGCGCCGAAAAACTTAATCCATTCGGCTTTTCCAAGTGGAGATTGCTCCGTCCAGTCGCCGTTTATCATCACTTTCAAACCGCTTTTTTGCAGATTATCTAAAGTTGGATTGCTGTTGTTCAGACCAAAGCTGACGATTAGATTGGGATTCATATCAATTAAAACCTCGGTATTTAAAGTTTCGTTGGTGCCAACTTCCCTAATTTTTCCAGAATCAATCTTTTTTCTGGTTTTTTCGGAAGAGATATAATCGGTGTTTGGGAAACCTACTAAAGTGTTTTCAACGCCTAACATTTCAAGTGCTGGAATATGCGTAGTTGAGGTGACAACAATCGATTTTATAGGAATCGGAATGATGGAAAACTGTTTTAAACTGTCTGGAATGATTCCGTTTTTTTCTTGTAAAACGTAAGTGAAATTTTCATTGGCGTTAGGCCAAGGACTTGTGATGGTAACGATTGTAAACCCGTTGTGTTTATAGATTTCCAATCCTTTAGCGTATTGAATTTCATTTGCTGAAGTTGGATTAGTGGAGGTTGGATTATCCTTGTTTTGTTTGCATCCAGCTATGGAAATGACAAATAAAAAGAGTGTGAACGGGAATATAAAAGATTTCATAAAATGGTTTTCAAGAAGTGCAAAGGTATATTTAATCCTTTTTAAAAATCAAAATTTATTTTTTATTCCAATCATAAAGCTATATTTGCACCCGTATTGAGGTTGCTGTTTTGATTTTTTCAAAATAGCATTAAAAGGGAAGAGAGTGATTGAAGATTGTTGATTAACGATTTTTGATTTTAGAATTATAATCTAAAATCAATTTTCACAAATCCATATTCAAAAATCTCACGCTGTACCCGCAACTGTAAGCTATCAAGCTTGTTGTTATCTACAAAACCATTGTTCGAAAATTTTAGAAGTATTGATTTACGAATTAGGATTGCAAAATCCTTAAAGAATAAATCCAGCATCCTAAAATCCAGAATGAGAAGGTAAACAACAAGACGCAAGCCAGGAGACCTGCCTATTACATCGAGTATCAAACTTTCGGGAAAAAAGGTTTGGGTATGGGTAATTCTATGCTTTTCTCCCCATTTTTAGTCATGTAACAGAAAATAGCTGTTACTAAATGTTTAAGTAAATGAACAAAAAAATCGTTCGTATTAGTGCGTTGTGCGTGCTAATTTCTAGCTGCGCTTTTGCGCAACAAAAGGAAACTATTTCTTCTCAAGATGAATTGAAAGAAGTAGTTGTCTCCGACTCTAAATTTGCTTTGGCAAAGGAGAAATCAGGAAAAGTAATCACTAAAATTACCGCTCAGGATTTGAAAAACAAAGCGGGACAAAGCCTTGCCAATGTCTTAAGTTCCGTTGCAGGTGTTGAAATTAATGGGAACCAAAGTGCTGCGGGAAAAAATTTAGGGTACTACATTCGGGGTGGAAAAAACAATCAGGTTTTGATTCTTATTGATGGAATTCCGGTTAATGATGCATCAGGAATTAGTTTTGAGTATGATTTGCGTTTGCTTCCGGTTGAGCAGGTGGAAAGTATCGAAATTATGAAAGGCGCAGCAAGTACGTTGTATGGATCAGGTGCCGGAACTGGAGTAATAAATATTACTTTGAAAAAATCAGGCAAGAAAGCGATTGAAGGAAATGCCTACGTAAATGCAGGAACCAATAATACTGCAAATACTGACAAAACCAGCGCTCAAAATTACAATCAAGGTTTTTCGGTTAACGGAAATGCAGATAAAGTGAATTATTTTGCTTCTTTGAATAGCACTGAAATTATCGGAATGTCACAGATTGCTCCTGTAAATCCAGATGATAATTACGAAGAAGATCGTTTTTCCAGAATTAATTATTTGGCAAAGTTAGGGTATAAAGCCACAGAAAAATTGACCTTGGATTTCTTTGGTAGTTATGACAAAGTCAAAATGGATTACGATGCTTCTTTTGATAATACCGGTACCAATGATACTGATTTGAATTCCACCGATTCAGAACAATTTCGTTTTGGTTTTTTACCAAAATACAAATATTCTAAAGGGGAATTTGTTCTGAATTCCAGCTTTAATAAAATAGTAAGAACGTATAATGATTTCGACTTTTATTCGAATACACCTGGATTTTCACAATATGAATCCCGAAGTGTGAATGTAGATGGTTTTAATAAATATGAATTTTCAGAATCTTTCTTTCTTGTGGCAGGTGCACAATATCAGTTTCATGATATGAACAGCATCACTCCTTTTGGCGGTAATTTGAAGGAAGCTACAAAGTTTAATATGATTGATCCTTATGTTACAGGTGTTTTTTCCACGGATTTTGGATTGAATTTAAACGCTGGAGCACGATTGAATATTCACAGTCAGTATGGAAATCAATTGGTTTATAATGTGAATCCTTCTTTTGATTTTAAATCGATTCCTTTGAAAATTTTAGCTTCATATAGCACTGCTTTTGTAACGCCAAGTTTGTACCAATTGTATTCGGAATATGGAAATGCAGATTTAACACCGGAGAAAAATAGAACAATAGAAGCAGGTTTTGAAACCCAACTTTTAGATAAAAAAATAAAATTGAATGCGGTCGCTTTTTACCGTGAACAAACTAATTTCATCGGATTTTATTTCAATCCGGTAACTTTCGATTCGAACTACATTAATATAGACGGAATGAATAGAGCAAAAGGAGTAGAAACCGAATTCTCTTTTGCCTTGAGCGAAAAAATCAATTGGAACTCCAATTATACGTTTACACAAGTAGATAAAGCGCTGGATCGCTTGATTCCAAAGCATAAAGTAAATTCAGCTTTGGATTTTCAAATCAATGACCGATTGTTTTTTAATCTTGATTATCAATTTGTAGACAGTAGAAATGATGCTTTTTTTGACGGAAATACTTTTGCTACAACGAAGATTGTTTTAGGTTCCTACCAATTGGTAAATACTTCGGCTCGCTATGAGTTGGTAAAAAACAGGTTGTCTATTTTTGGAGCGGTTAGCAATATTTTAAACGCTGATTTTGTTGAAAATGTAGGCTATAATACCTTGGGAAGGAATTTTAAATTGGGTATGAATATCAAGTTATAATTCAAATTTCTATTAATAAAAAAAGGCTTTCGTTACTGAAAGCCTTTTATTGTTTACAAGAGTTGTTGTTATTTCAACTCAGAAATAAATGCTACAATTGTTGCAGCAATTTTGTTTTGTTCCAAGTCATTAATCAAATATTCTCGATCATCAAGATTCGACATATAACCCAATTCAACCAATACTGCAGGTGCCACTGATTTTTTTAATATAAAAAAAGGCGCTTTTTTTACTTCAGATGATTTGAGCGTATTGTTTTGAGAGAATTTAGTACGAAGGGCATTTGCAATCAAAATGGATTTTTCGCTAGCCACAGATTCATTGGCGACGTAAAACTCCATTCCTGATTTAGCTAAATTTGCACTTTGGTTCACATGCAAGGACAAAACTAAGTCTGGTTTGATGTTGTTAATAATCGCCGTTCTATCAGATAGAGAAATATATTTATCTTCATTTCTCGTAAGATGAATTACTATATTTTCATTTTTATTTAAGAATTTTATTTTAGTAGTGATTTGTTCTACAATCAGTTTTTCAGTACCAGAGCTGGAAGTGGCTCCAAAGTCAGTTCCACCATGCCCAGCATCAATAACAACATTGATTTGCTTGGTTGTTTTTGTATCAGGTTTTACAAATGCGAAAGAAACTAGAGCTGCACAGGTTAAAAATAACGGAATTGATTTTTTCATAGGGTTTTCAGTTTGGGAAGTTATTCCATATAAACTTACAAAAAAGATATTTATTGTCTCAATTTTTTTATTTTTTAACGAGTAAAAGTAAAATTTTAGGTTAAAAAATAGCCATCATTAAAAAAGATTGCCACAGATTCAAAGATTGTGCTCTTCAAAAATGTGGCAAACTGGTACTGTGTTCTAGTAATTAATCTTACAGTTATATGTATGTAAGATGAAAAATATTTATTCTATTATTCTAGAGCTCTCAAAAGTCCTTCTGGAGCTTTCTCAAGATACATTTGGTTTTGTATTCCTAATATGGATTTGGAATCGGTTAAAAAGTCAAATTCTTTACCCGGACTTTGTCTCATCATGCGGGATGCTCCTGTGATTTTTGCAATCGCGGTACTTAATAATGGTTCTGAACTGTTTCCAAGAACGCCTAAAGTACTCAATGTTTCTTTTACTAAAAAATCAGGTTGCAATCCATTGAAATAATCGCCAAAACCAACTGAATTTACAATTTTTAACACAATAGGTTGCATAGCATATCGGTGATTTGGATTTCTATTTTCGGATCCAAATGTCGGGGAATCATATAAAGTAACAGATCCAACATTTTTTCCAACAGTAACATCCCCAATTTGGATTACATTGATGTGTGGTTCAAGCCCGTTGATTACAAGTTCACTGGCTGATGCGGAACTGGCACTAGTCAAGATGTAAACTTTAGTTAAGTTTAAACTATTAATTGCGGTAGCTCCTATCTTATCCGTAAAGTAATTGTACAAAGCTTCTGGACTTTCAGCTTCAAAATAATCATTAATCTTTTTATTCCATTGTTGCTTAGCAAATACTTTTCCGGTAAACTGTCCAGTAATCATGCTGGCCAATCGAGTGGCAGTTTGAACGGAACCTCCTCCATTATACCGTAAGTCCAAAACTAGTTCGGTAGCTCCCTGAGATTTTAGAGACGCAAAAGCCTCGTTTAACTGAGTGTCAAAATTGGCATAAAAACCATTGTACATTAAATACCCAATTTTATGAGAACCAGAGGTGATTACTTTATTAATCAAGATTGGATTTTCAGTTAAGACTGTTTTTGCTAAGTCTACTGATTTGCCATTCCCAACAATAGTAGTTCCGTTGTAATCTGCAAGATTTAGGGTGTAATTTTCATTGGAACCAAATAACAACGATTGATAATTGCTGAGGGTAAGTGGTGTCCCATTTACGGCTGTAAAGAAATCCCCACGTTTAATGTATTTAGTCGATGCATCTGAATTGGCAATAATATAACGTACATAACCAAATAGTTCAGTTGAACTTCCTGGTTTGTAACTTAAACCAAAATCGACACCGTTGTTTTTAGTAGTACCTTGAAGACTACCTTCTAGTTCTAAATAATCATCTACAATCCAACTGAATTTATCTATTGAGGGACTTACTCTTAATGCTCCAAATAAATCTTCTGGAACTGGGTAGCCACTTAGGAAAGTATTTAATGCGGTTTGGTCAGCAAAACGGTCATCTGCTAAATTAGGCACGTCTGCTTGCCATAAATAATATTGATTCATTCCTTTCCATATAAAATCTTGGATTTCTAAACTAGGGGGAGGCGGAATGTCATCGTTGTCCTGGCAACTTTGAAAAGTAAAAGCCGTAATGAACAATAAAAGCGTAAGTTTGAAGTAGGTTCTCATAAATTTGGTTTAATACTATATTAACGTAAAAATACTAACTTTAGTTTTATTTTAAGTTTATTGTAGCAAAAATAATTTTGAATCGTCTTAATTGTATAACCCGTTTAATATCGAAGTTGTTATGAACCAAAATGAGTTTGTGTTAATGGTAACTCCATTCAAAGACAAAGTCTTTAGATTAGCAAAGCGATTGCTAGTCAGTACGGAGGAAGCCGAAGACGCCACGCAGGAAGTTTTGGTTAAATTGTGGAGCAAAAATGCTGCATTGGCGGGCTATAGTAGCATTGAAGCTTTTGCGATGACGATGACAAAAAATTATTGTTTAGACCAATTGAAATCCAAAAGATCAGGGAATCTTAAAATTGCTCATACCAATTATACAGATTCAGCGCCCCCATTGGATAAAAAACTCGAAGATTGCGATAGTTTGAATTGGGTTGAAAGGAGTATCAGTCTATTGCCAGAACAACAGCGAATCATCATTCAGCTTCGTGATATTGAAGAATATGAGTTTGAAGAAATGGCCAAAATGCTTGATATGACCGAGAGTGCTATTAGAGTAGCCCTTTCCAGAGCACGAAAAACGATACGAGAACACATGACAAAAACACATAATTATGGAATTATATAAAGTAGAAACGGTACTTGAAAAATACTTTGAGGGTGAAACTTCTATTGCGGAAGAGAAAGAATTACAGGATTATTTTGCGACGCAGCACGTTGCGCCACACTTAGAAAAGTATACCGCATTATTTAACCATTTTGCTGTTGCAAAAGAACAACAGTTTGAACAAGAAATTCCGTTGTTTGAAATTCAAAAGGTGGAAAGCAGGAATAAAAAACGGCTTTTAGGATGGATGTCCATCGCAGCTTCGGTTGTTGTTTTGATGGGAATAGGTACGTATGTTATCTATTATTCGGAACCTGTAAATAACAGTAATGATTTAGGAACGTATGATGATCCCGAAGTAGCTTTTAAAGAAACTCAAAAAGCGCTTTCACTATTGTCAAAAAATGTAAATGTTGGCATAGAAAGTGTAAAGTATGTTGAAGAATATCAAATAGCAAAAAATAAAGTATTCCGAAAAACCAAAAATAAATCTAGAGGTATTTAATTGCTTTTAGAAAACAATAATCACGGCGTAAACGCTACAATCAATTAAAATAATGCTAAATAAATTTAAAAAAATGAAATCAATCAATCCCAATCCAAGTTTTTGCACAACAGCAAATCAGATTCAAAAAAACAGCCGTTTAAGTACTGCTAAAAAGTTTTTAATCACCGTACTGTTAGTTTTTATTGCGAGTCCAATTTTTGCGCAAGCGGCATTTGATAAATTTGACGGACAAGATGATGTTACCTCTATTATTGTCAACAAAAAAATGTTTGACTTAATGAGTAAAGTAAAAGTGGACGCCTCCGATAAAGAAACCCAACAATATTTAGCGTTGATTAAAAAGCTGGATAATTTAAAAGTATTCACCACAAAAAGTACTCGTGTAGAAGGTGAAATGAAAGTAGTGGCTGAGAAGTACATCAAATCAGCCGGATTAGAAGAGTTGATGCGCGTAAATGAAAATGGCAGAAATATTAAAATATTGGTAAAATCAGGTGCTTCAGATTCTCAAATCAGAGAGTTGTTGATGTTTATTGAAGGTGCTAAAAATGAGGATACCGTTTTAATGTCATTGACTGGTAACTTTGATTTAAATGAAATTTCGATTCTTACTGATAAGATGAGAATTCCTGGAGGCGATGATTTGAAAAAAGCAACTAAAGCAAAAAGATAAGATGAAAGCTATGTATGGAATGGCGCTGTTGTTCAGTTTATTCTTGATCAGTTGCAACTCAGAACCCACATTACAAAAGTATTTTGTAGAAAACACCGAAAATAAAAATTTTATTGCTTTGGATGTTTCTCCCGATATTTTGAATGTGGATAAAACAAAATTATCTGTAGCTCAAAATGATGCTTTAAAATCTTTTGACAAGATGAATGTTTTAGCTTTCAAATTAAATGATAAAAACAAAGCGGAGTTTGAAACGGAACGTGCCAAAGTTGATTTGATTTTGAAGGACAAAAAATACCAGCAATTGATGAAATTTGGCTCTGGAAAGGAAGGTGCTTCGGTAAGCTTTGTAGGAACGGATGAACACATCGAGGAATTTGTTTTTTTTGCCAATAAAAAAGAAAATGGTTTTGCAGTAGTCCGCATTTTAGGAAAAGATATGAATCCCACCAGTGTGATGACCATGATGAGCGTATTACAGCAATCAAATATTGATTTGGAACAACTGAAACCGCTGCAGAAATTAATGAGTAAGTAAATTATTAATTCAAAAAAAAGCGTCTTGATTAAGTTCAAGACGCTTTTTTGTAGGATAATTTTTAAATAAATTATTTACAAAACATTTTTTTGTTTTTAACTGCACTTTGACTTCCCAACTGAATTGCTTTTGTAAAATCGGCACAAGCATTTTTCTTGTTTTGTGCATGAAAATTAGAAAGACCTCTCAGGTTATACGCAATATAATCCTTTTCGTTTAAACTAATAGACATGGTGCAATCTTCAATAGTGCTCTTGTAGTCCTTAGCTTTATAGTTCAAATCAGCTCTTGTGGTGTAGGCATCACTTCTTTTAGGTTCTATTTTTATTGTGGTGTTAACGTCGTTTAAAGCGCCTTTAATATCACCTAATTTTTGTTTCAAAAGTGCTCTGTTTAAATAAGCTGAGGCAAATAAAGGATCAATCCTAATCGCTTTGCTGTAGTCGTCGATAGCGCCTTTGGTGTTGCCGCCTTCTGCTTTTTTTATTGCTTTGTCAAATAGATCATAAGCAATTGGATCTTGACTCCATCCTGCCAAGGAACTTAATAATAATGCGAGTAGGACTAATTTCTTCATAAAAATTTAAGGTTTGATATTGGGGTAATTTTTTTATTTTTTTACCAGAATCTATTAAATATAGGTACAATCTTTTTTTTAGCTAGTTAGTTAACGAACAGAAATAGAATTTATTTTAAATTAGGTGGTCCAAATAGTAAAAATCACTAAAAGTTGGTATTGTGGAAGCTTATTTATACTTGTAATTTTGCTAAAAATAAGATTTTAATATTCGTCATTTTAATACAAATGCAAAGATGAAAAATATAGCGCAAGAAGGAGAAAATTTCAAACCATTTGCAGAGAGAACCAACAAAACATTTTTATATATTGGCACTTTTGTATTGGTGGTGATAACGGTTTCTATTGGGGTTTTGATATTTTTGTTACTTTCAAATATACTTGAAAAATCTTTTCAAATAATATAAACACTATTTTGAGGATTCTTTCAACTCAATTTCATCTCATAAGTTGTTTACTTCTGCAAAGTATTGGTTAAAAAAAGTGATTTGGTTGCTTTGATAGCATTTTTATTTTCGCTTTCCTATTTTTACAAATCCATTGATTATGATTGTTTTAAAAAAAATCCAACGTAATAACTCCTCAATGAACTATTTTTAAATAGAAAAAAATTCGCACTGCAATGGATTGTCTTAAAGCGGGTAAAATTTGAAATTCATTTTCCTTGTTACAACTTTGCAAACGATTTCGATACTTTATACTTGTTAAACAAAATTTAAATTGTTTTTTTCTCTAGCTACTTTGATTACTTTTGGTCTCGAAATGAGAGTAACTATTTTTTTTCTGTATCTGTTTTTCCAGCTGCTTGGCGGAGGAAATGTTGTTCACGCGGCTTCGCATGACAACGGTACTACTAGTGCACCAAAATCTTTTGTTTTAAATAGGGATCAAGTTAAATTAGTACAGAGCGTTCCGGGAAGCCTATCGATAACTACAGCTGAATTTGATCTTGAAGAAGAAGGATCAAGCAGCGAGAGTTTCAAAAAGACAACTGCTACCATTGCTACAGGGAAACACCATTTGTCACAAGCTTGGTATCTCACTTTTTCCTGCCAATCTATATTAAACCATTATTCTAAGAATTTTAAAATCTTCGCGCCATCTTGTGGCCAGTCCAATCCTATTTATATTGTTCAACAGGTATTGAGAATTTGATTCATACGATAGTTCGTTACCATTTTTTGATGAATTTCACTTTTGTAAAAGCGTAAAGCTTTTATTGATAGTATTCTATATAAAATATTGTGGAAACGGATGACTTTTTACGTCCCTAGGAATTTTTGATTCCAAGTATTTAATCGCTCAATTACCAACTTACATCATGAATAAATTACTCGTACTTACGGGCTTAATTGCCGTTATATGCCTTACCAGCTGTATCTCTAAAAAAGAAGAAAAAGAAGAAGCCGATACTTTTATTGTTACCAATCCAATAAAAATTGATACTTCGTTTACCAAACAATATGTTTCTCAGATTCGATCTGTGCGGAACATTGAAATCCGAGCGCAAGAAAAAGGTTTTCTACAAAATATCTACGTAGATGAAGGGCAGTTTGTGAAGAAAGGGCAACTTTTGTTTAAAATTATGCCCGGTATGTATCAAGCGGAATTGCTCAAAGCAAAAGCCGAGGCAAAAGGCGCTGAAATTGAGCTGCAAAACGCTAAAATGTTAGCGGATAAGAATATCGTTTCAAAAAACGAACAAGCTTTGGCGCAAGCCAAATTAGAACAAGCCAGAGCAGAAGTAGCATTGGCGCAACTTCATTTATCATTTACTGAAATCCGAGCGCCGTTTGACAGAACAATTGATCGTATTCCTAAAAAATTAGGTAGTTTGATTGAAGAAGGAGAATTGTTAACCAGCCTTTCAGACAACAGTCAAATGTTTGCCTATTTTAACGTGTCTGAACCAGAATATTTAGACTATCAAACGAATGTAAAAGATCGTGCAAATACTAATGTGAGATTGCTTTTAGCCAATAATGAGTTGTACCAATCTAAAGGAAATGTGGAGCTTATTGAAAGTGAGTTTAACAATGAAACGGGTAATATTGCTTTCAGGGCGCGATTTCCAAATCCTAATAAATTACTTAGACACGGTGAAACAGGTTCCGTACAAATGCTAGTTCCTCTTAAAAATGCAATCGTTATTCCGCAAAAAGCAACGTATGAAATTCAAGATAAAAAATATGTTTTTGTGGTCAATAAAAAGAATGTATTAGAATCTAAAGAAATTACAGTTACGGGAGAAATTCCAGATTTATATGTGATTGCGAGTGGTATTACTGAAAATGATAAAATTTTATTAGAAGGTGTTCAGAAGGTAAAAGACGATGAAAAGATCAATTTTGACTATATATCGCCTAAAGAAGTTATTAGTCATTTGCGCTTAAAAGCAGAATAAGTTCAGATGTTTCGTTTCAATATAAGTACAGTTTTGCGTCAGTACTTAGCTGATAATGAACTTAAAATACGAACTGATTCAGAACAATTTTCAATATTGTTTCATCATTAAAATATACCGATAATGTTTAATAAATTTATTCAAAGACCCGTGTTGTCGATAGTGATATCGCTCATAATTGTCTTTTTGGGAGTATTGGCTTTAACTAATTTGCCCGTGACTCAATTTCCCTCTATTTCACCACCAAGGGTAAATGTTACCGCTGATTTTCCAGGTTCAAATGGGGAACTAATGATCAAATCAGTAATTATTCCATTAGAGAAAGCTTTGAATGGTGTTCCCGGAATGAAATACATGACTTCAGATGCTGGAAATGATGGGGAAGCGAGTATTCAAGTCGTATTTAATTTAGGTACTGATCCCAATCAGGCAGCCATAAATGTTCAGAATAGAGTGGCCTCTGTAGTTAATAAATTACCACCCTTAGTAGTTCGAGAAGGAGTGAAGATTACTCGTGAGGAATCTAGTATGTTGATGTATGTGAACCTGTACAGCACCGATAAAAATACAGATCAAAAATTCTTATACAACTTCGCTGAAATTAATATTTTATCCGAGTTGAAAAGGGTAAATGGAGTAGGATTTGCTGATGTTTTAGGAACTCGTGAATATGCGATGCGAATTTGGCTGAAACCCGACAGAATGCTAGCGTATAAAATTTCGACAGATGAAATTATGGAAGCCTTGGCGAGTCAAAGTTTGGAAGCTTCACCAGGTAAAACAGGAGAAAGCTCTGGTAAAAGATCTCAAGCTTTTGAATATGTACTAAAATATTCAGGACGATTTACCACCAAAGAGCAGTATGGAAATGTCATTTTAAGATCCAATTCTGACGGCGAAATTTTACGATTGAAAGATGTGGCAACTGTAGAATTTGGTAGTTCCATGTATGATATTTATTCTAATTTGAATGGTAAGCCTTCTGCGGCTATCGTTTTGAAACAGTCTTACGGAAGTAACGCCAGCCAGGTAATTAAAGATGTGAAATTGAAATTAGCTGAGATAAAGAAAAATTCTTTTCCAAAAGGAATGGAGTACGAAATCAGTTATGACGTTTCTAAATTCTTAGATGCCTCGATAGAAAAAGTAATTCATACGCTAGTCGAAGCCTTTATTCTAGTAGGATTGGTCGTATTCCTTTTTCTTGGGGATTGGAGATCTACGATCATTCCAGCCATTGCTGTGCCAGTTTCGCTTATTGGGACTTTTATGTTTATGCAGTTGTTTGGGATTACCTTAAACTTAATTACTCTTTTTGCTTTGGTATTAGCTATTGGAGTCGTCGTCGATGATGCCATTGTCGTCATCGAAGCCGTACACGCCAAAATGGAAGAAGAACATCTTTCGCCGTTAAAGGCCACCAAAAAAGCCATGCATGAGATTGCAGGAGCCATTATCGCCATCACGTTTTTGATGGCAGCGGTATTTATCCCAGTGGCTTTCATGTCAGGACCGGTTGGTATTTTTTACCGTCAGTTTTCGATCACGATGGCTACTGCAATTATACTTTCAGGAATTGTGGCTTTAACATTGACACCGGCACTTTGTGCTATTATGTTAAAAAATAATCATGGAAAAGCTAAAAAGAGAACGCCCATAAACCGCTTTCTAGATGGCTTTAACGCTACGTTTAACAATACAGCTGAGAAGTATCAAAAGATTTTAAACCGCATTGTAAATAGGAGAGTGATCACTTTTATGGCACTTATTGGTTTTTGTTTAGGAACGTGGTTAGTCAGTAGCACTGTTCCTTCTGGTTTTATTCCAAATGAGGATCAGGGGATGTTCTATGCCATTATCCAAACACCTCCGGGTTCATCGCTAGAAAGAACGGATAATGTTGCCGAAAAGCTTCAGAAAATTGCTGAAACGGTTGAAGGAGTGCAATCCGTATCTGCTTTGGCAGGATATGAAATTCTAACCGAAGGAACCGGTGCTAATGCAGGAACCTGTTTGATAAATTTAAAGGACTGGAGTGAGCGAAAACATTCTGTGCAAGAGATCATGACCGAATTAGAGGAAAAAACGAAAGACATTCCTGGAGCTAATATTGAATTTTTTCAACCACCGGCAGTACCTGGTTATGGAGCTGCGGGCGGTTTTGAACTTCGCTTACTAGACAAAGCAGGTTCAGGCGATTATAAAAAAATGGAAAAGGTCAATAATGATTTCGTAAAGGAGTTGAACAAACGTCCCGAATTAGCCTCTGTGTTTAGTTTTTATAGTGCTAGTTTTCCGCAGTTTATGTTGAAAGTCGATAATGATTTGGCGCAACAAAAAGGAGTTTCTATCGAAAATGCTATGAATACATTATCTACATTGGTAGGAAGTAATTACGAAATCAGTTTTATCAAATACGGTTTCAATTATAAAGTAATTGTGCAAGCCGCTCCGGAATACCGTGCTTTACCAGAGGATATTCTGAAATTATATGTCAAAAACAATAAGGACGAAATGGTGCCCTATTCTGCTTTTATGAAATTAGAGAAGGTGTATGGGCTTTCCGAAATCACAAGACATAATATGTATAACTCTTCTGAAATTAGCGGATCAGCAGCGCCAGGCTATAGTAGTGGTGCTGCTATTAAAGCAATTCAGGAAGTGGCAGAAACCAAATTACCTCGCGGTTTTGGTATTGATTGGGCGGGTATCTCTGCCGATGAGGTAGCGCAGGGCAATCAAGCCATTTGGGTTTTCCTAATTTGTTTGGGTTTTGTGTATTTGGTCTTGGCAGCGCAATACGAAAGTTTCATTTTGCCGCTGTCAGTAATTTTATCATTGCCAGCAGGTATTTTTGGGGCATTTCTTTTACTCAAATTTACGGGTTTAGAGAACAACATTTATGCGCAAGTAGCCATGGTAATGCTGATTGGTTTGCTGGGTAAAAATGCGGTTTTGATTGTTGAATTTGCGATACAAAGGCACGCCGCTGGTAAAACAGTACTGGAATCGGCAATGGAAGGTGCAAAAGCAAGATTCCGACCTATTTTGATGACGTCTTTTGCCTTTATTGCAGGATTGCTTCCGCTTGTTTTTGCAAGTGGCCCAGGAAAAATTGGTAACCGAACTATTGGAACAGCTGCAGCAGGAGGAATGCTGTTAGGAACAATATGTGGGGTGTTTATTATTCCAGGATTATACTATGTTTTTGGTCTAATTGCCGAAAAGTACAAACTAGTAAAAAACGAAAAAGAAAATCCATTAACTGAAGAAATTGATGATAATCATGCTAAAAAGTAAGCCTTATAAATTTCTTATCCCGCTAAGCATATGCTTGGCGGTGGCAAGTTGTACGCCCAAGCTGGCGCCATTAGCAGCGACCAAAGTCGTTCCAGAATCATTTGAAAAAAGTAGCGATACCAATACCATCGCTCTTACACCATGGCGCACGTATTTCAAAGATCCGAATTTGATCAATTTGATTGATATTGCCCTGAAAAATAATCAGGAGTTGCAGATCACCTTGCAAGAAATTGAAATTGCCAAAAATGATATTCGGGTTCGCAAAGGAGCCTTGCTGCCACAAGTGGGCGTGGGCGTGGGAGCAGGAATTGAAAAAGTAGGAAGGTACACCAGTCAAGGTGCCGGCGATGCTTCTACTGAAATTAGTCCTGGAAAGGAAATGCCTGATCCGCTTGGTGATTTAAAAATAGCAGGTTATGCGCATTGGGAAGTTGATATTTGGAAGAAACTGCGTAATTCAAGAAAAGCAGCCGTAAGTCGCTATTTAGCTACTGTTGAAGGTAAAAATTTTGTAATCACTAGCTTAATTGCTGAGGTAGCTGATTCCTATTATGAATTAGTTGCGTTAGACAATCAATTGGCTATTGTAAAACAGACGATTGCTTTACAATCGAATGCGTTAGAAATTGTAAAATTTCAGAAACAAGCAGCTCGAAGCACAGAGTTAGCAGTTCAAAAGTTCCAAGCCGAGGTCATGGCCTCAAAAAGTATGGAATTTGCGATTCTCCAAAGTATTAAAGAAACAGAGAATGCCATAAACTTTTTGCTAGGACAATATCCGCAAGAAATCAAGCGAGACAGTGTTGTTTTTGATGCTTTGTTGCCAGCAATAGTTCAATCTGGAGTTCCCGCACAACTATTGGCCAATCGTCCTGACATCAAACAAGCTGAATTAGAATTAGAGGCCGCTAAACTTGATGTAAAAACAGCTCGCGCTGAGTTTTATCCCTCGTTAGCTATTACAGCAGCAGTAGGAATAAATGCGTTCAAACCTAATTATTTGTTTAGAATGCCGGAATCCATGTTGTATTCGTTAGCTGGAGATCTCGTAGCGCCATTGATTAACAGGAATGCGCTTAAGGCGGAATATAGTTCAGCCAATGCTAGACAAATCCAAGCCTTATACAATTATGAACGCACCATCTTGAATGCGTATTTAGAAGTTTCTAGCCAACTTTCTAAAATTAATAATTTAGAAAAGAGCTATGATCTAAAGTCACAACAAGTGGCTGCGTTAAACCGTTCGATTGATGTGGCAGGCGATTTGTTTAAATCCGCAAGAGTAGATTATTTTGAGGTTTTAATGACCCAGCGCGACGCATTAGAGTCGAAACTCGAATTGATTGAAACTAAAAAAGCCCAGCTTAATGCTGTAGTTCATGTGTATCGTGATCTTGGAGGCGGTTGGAAATAATAGTGGATGAGTATAAAAGCCAGTTTCTTTGAAACTGGTTTTTTATTTATTTCAGGTTTATAACTATTTTGTAGATTACGTGGCTTTAAGAATAGTGTTTTGGGATTGAATGCATCTTTCCCACAAAGCTCCGCTTTGAAAATAAAAATGCTCATAAAATAATTTCAAGCAAGCTTGATTATTTTTTGCGGTTTACTTTATTCAAGAAACACAATTGGGATTGACTACGTCTTTCCCACAAAGCTCCGCTTTGAAAATAGAAATGCTCATAAAATAATTTCAAGCAAGCTTGATTACTTTATGAGCATTTCTATTTATTCGTGACCACGGTGGGATTTGAACCCACACGCCCTTGCGAGCACCAGCCCCTCAAGCTGGCAAGTCTACCGTTTCTCCACGTGGCCTAAAAAAATAAAAGGCCAAGTAATAAATTACTCGACCTTTTGTGACCCGACTGGGGCTCGAACCCAGGACCCCATCATTAAAAGTGATGTGCTCTACCAACTGAGCTATCGAGTCAATGCTTTCAAGGAAATTATGTGTTGATCACTAAAATTGTGACCCGACTGGGGCTCGAACCCAGGACCCCATCATTAAAAGTGATGTGCTCTACCAACTGAGCTATCGAGTCATATTCTTTCCTTGAATGCGGGTGCAAATATAAGGACTTATTTTGGAGATTTCCAAGCAATTTTATTATAAATTTGTCTTTTTTAAACAATAAATCTTAACGCCTTAATTTATAAGGTTTTATTCTATGAGAAAAATTATATTATTAGGTTACATGGGGTCTGGTAAGTCTACAATTGCCAACAGTCTATCAAAAAATATCAAAATCCCTTTTGTAGATTTGGATAAAAAGATAGAAGAGAAAACGAATTTATCGATAAATGCTATTTTTGAAAAGCATGGAGAAATTTATTTCAGAAAATTAGAACACGAAGTTTTTTTGGAATTGTTGCATTCTCCCGATGAGTTAATTATTGGTTTAGGGGGAGGAACGCCATGTTATGCCAATAATCATGAATTGCTAAAAGGGGAAGGTGTTGTTTCTATTTATCTGAAAGCTTCCATTGAAACTTTGTTTCAAAGATTGGTAGTTAATAAAAGCAAACGCCCTCTAATTGCTGATAAAAGTGAGGGCGAAATGAAAGAGTTTATTGCAATCCACCTTTTTGAGCGAAGTTTTTATTACAATCAAGCAAAATATAAGCTGGTGGTTGATGGTAAAACAATTGATCAGACAGTGGCCGATATTATGGGCTTTTTAGCTTAAATAAGCGTAATTATCATTGTCTTCATCAAAAACTACTTGAACGTGCTCCAATAATGAGGTTGAGAGAGAAATTCCTTTGAAATCTGCTTTTACAGGGTATTTTTTGTGATTCCTGTCTACTAGAACAGCGGTTTTAAATTTTTTCAAAGGAACGTCTATAAAGTGTCGTACGGCATAGATCAATGTGGTTCCTGAATTCAATACATCGTCCACAAGAATAAGGCCTTTGTTGGTATATTGCTCTTTTGATAAGGAAGTGTGGATTGGTAAGTCCGGATTCTGTTTGTTAATTTGTACTTCGCAAAGAGAAACTTTAATTGGCGAAATGGTTTCTAGCACCTGCGCTATTTTTTTTGCAAATATAAAACCGTTAGCTGCAATTCCGGCAATGACAATTTCTTCTTCCTCCACAAAGGTCTCGTAGATTTGGTATGCAATTCTTTTTATTTTGTGTTCTATTTCCTGATTTGTTAAAATTATATTTTTGCTCATTGTCTTTTGTTTTTTTTTTGCGTGTATAAGGTTTCAAGATGCTTTTGCAAATGTTTTTAAAATTTAGGTTTTGCACGAACATTAAACCTATGGCTCTTCGTTTTTGATTTCATTTCCAAATTCGTCAATGTCTCTACGGTCTTTTTTAGTAGGTCGTCCAGTTCCATTTTTGCGATAATGTTCTTTGGATAATTTCAAGAGTTCAAGATGTTGATAGGCTTCTGCCGAGGTGTCATTTCTTCTATAAATATCCACCAATTTAGCGCTTACGCGATTTTCAGGAATGTCTAAAACCGTAATGATTTGGGTGATTTGATCTTTTCTAAAAGTGATTTTATCGGTAGGAAAAACTTCCTTAGAGGGTTTGGCAACAAGGCCATTTACTGTTACATGATTCTTTTTACAGGCCTCGGTGACCATGTTTCTGGTTTTGTAATACCGCACGCACCATAAATATTTATCTATTCTCATAAATTTTCTAAAATCGGAGTTAAATAGTTTACAAAAATCAATCAATATTGTATCTTGCGCACTTAAAAAATTAGCTATAATGAACAAATTTAAGTATTATTTTATTCTATTTATTACAACTATCACTTTATTTTCATGCTCAAAGGATGATGTAGCACCAATAACTCCACCAAGGGATTATGCGGTGCAATATGCTACTGATTTAAATGATATTGAAGAATATTTAAAAACGAATTATATTACTGTTGTTAATAATCCTGGAGCTATAGATGATCAGGATGTGACGATTTCTAAAATCACGAATACAGCTACGCAACCCTCAATTTTTTCTTATCTAAATAGCACTACTTACCCTAAACTGTTGGTTAGGGAAGTTAGTAAGGATTTGCTGATCCATAATGTAGCTTATAAAATTTATTATTTAGTATTAAGACCTGGAGTAGGACAATCTCCATCTAATGTTGATGGTGTTTTAGCGGCTTATCGGGGAGAATATTTACAGCGTACCGTTGTCTCTGGAACCGAAACCGCACTTACTTCAACTTTTTTTGAGGATGTAAAATATCCACAAAATTTCTTTAGTTTATACACAATTCAACCTGTTCCACTTAGAGCTTGGAGTGAAATTTTTCCACAATTTAAAACAGGAAATTATTCGTCAAATGCTGACGGAACACTTACTCACACTAATTTTGGAGCAGGAGTCATGTTTATTCCTTCCGGATTAGGATACTTTAATTCTGGATCTGGTTCGATTCCGGCTTATACACCTTTAGTTTTTAGTTTTAAATTACTTGAAATAAGTAGATTAGATCAAGATGGTGATGGAATTCCTTCTTATTTAGAAGATTTGAATAATGACGGGTATATTTATGATTATACGAATACGGCTCACTATTCTTCAGCAGAAACAATTAATCTGGATGATACAGATGGGGATCGAATTCCTAATTTTTTAGACAGGGATGATGATGGGGACGGCTTAAGTACCAGAACAGAAATTACAGATGCTAATGGTGTTTTAATTCCTTTTGCCTCTATTCCCGCTTGTGATGGAAATACGACGGATCCAGCAAGGATAAAAAGACATTTAGTTAAATGTAATTAGAAGCATTCAAAGCATAAAAAAACCAGTTCGTTTATAAATCGAACTGGTTTTTTTTTGGAATCAAATAAAAAGATTATTTTCTTTTCATGACTCTTTCTACAGCCTCAACAATCGATTGATTGTTCAATTTGTATTTATCCATTAATTGTTCTGGTGTTCCAGATTCTCCAAAACTGTCATTTACGGCAACAAACTCTTGTGGTAAGGGGCTATTTAAAGCCAAAACTCTAGAAATACTTTCTCCTAGACCTCCCAAAATGTTATGCTCTTCAGCAGTAACAATACATTTTGTTTTTTCTAATGATTTCAAAATTGCTTCTTCATCCAATGGTTTGATCGTATGAATATTGATTACTTCAGCAGAGATACCTTGTGCCTCTAATGCTTCAGCTGCAATAAGTGCTTCCCAAACTAAATGTCCTGTGGCAACAATCGTTACATCAGAACCTTCTGTTAAAACAATTGCTTTTCCTATCACAAAAGGTTCGTCTGCAGGCATAAAGTTAGGCACAACTGGACGACCAAAACGCAAATAAACAGGACCGTGGTGCTCTGCAATTGCTAATGTAGCCGCTTTCGTTTGGTTGTAATCACAAGTGTTGATTACAGTCATTCCAGGTAACATTTTCATTAACCCAATATCTTCAAGGATCTGGTGAGTTGCACCATCTTCTCCTAAAGTTAAACCTGCGTGTGAAGCACAGATTTTTACGTTTTTCTCAGAATATGCAACCGATTGGCGAATTTGATCGTATACTCTTCCTGTAGAAAAGTTAGCAAAAGTTCCTGTAAATGGAATTTTACCACCTATAGTTAATCCAGCTGCGATTCCAATCATGTTGGCTTCCGCAATACCGATTTGGAAAAAACGTTCGGGATGGTTTTTCTTGAAATCGTCAAATTTTAAGGAACCTATTAAATCAGCACAAAGTGCTACTACATTTTCATTTTTTTGACCTAGTTCCGTCATTCCCGCTCCAAAACCTGAGCGAGTATCTTTACTTCCTGTATTTGTATATTTTTTCATTATTCTTTTTAAAATTGAAAGATTAAAAAATTTAAAGATTAAAAAATTCTGAAATGTTTCGCCATTTGGCCATCGCATGGATCAGAAATTCTTCCTCAATAATCTTAATACTTAATAATCTGAATTGCCTCCAGTATTATAATTTTGACCTAAAGCAACGTCAAGTTGCGTATCATTAGGTGCTTTACCGTGCCAAGCATGACTGTACATCATAAAATCAACACCATTCCCCATTTCAGTATGCAACAATACACAAACCGGTTTTCCTTTTCCAGTTCTTGATTTGGCGTCATTCATACCAGCAATAATCGCTTCGAGGTCGTTTCCATTTTCAATTTCTAAAACATCCCAATCAAAAGCTTCAAACTTAGCACGAATACTTCCCATAGCTAATACTTCGTCAGTAGAACCATCAATTTGTTTTCCGTTTAAATCGATTGTAGTAATAAGGTTGTCTACTTTTTTTGCAGAAGCATACATGATGGCTTCCCAGTTTTGACCTTCTTGCAATTCTCCATCGCCGTGAAGCGTATAAATAATATGGTTGTCCCCATTTAGTTTTTTAGCTTGTGCAGCGCCAATTCCTACTGATAATCCTTGTCCAAGAGAACCAGATGCAATACGCACTCCCGGTAAGTCGTCATGTGTAGTTGGGTGTCCTTGCAATCTGGAATTGATCAAACGGAAAGTCGCTAATTCCGATACAGGAAAATAACCGCTTCTTGCTAAAACGCTGTAAAATACAGGTGAAATATGTCCGTTTGAAAGGAAGAAAAGATCTTCTCCAATTCCGTCCATATCAAAACCTTCTTTGCGGTCCATGATATTTTGATATAAAGCGACAAGAAATTCAGTACAACCTAAAGAGCCACCTGGATGACCTGAGTTGACTGCGTGTACCATTCGAAGAATATCTCTTCTGACTTGGATTGTTAAATCGTTTAATTGTTGTGTGTTCGGTTTCATTTGTGTGTTAAAATTAGACTGTGCAAAGATAATCAGATTATTGGATTTACGTCTAGTTCCATTTTTAGATTTATCAATAGTTATTAAGGGTTGTGTTTTTTTAATGGACTACTTTTTTTATGAAGTATCAAGTATTTAGTACCTTGCAATCATGTTTCAACAATTATTCAAAAGCATTCAGGAAAAAGTGATAGTGACCCACGAGGAAATGGAGTTATGTAAAACTTTTTTTATTCCAAAAAAGTTACGTAAAAAACAAACGTTGTTACAAGAGGGAGACATTTGTATCTACAACGCATTTATTGAAAAAGGCATACTTCGCTCTTTTTATATAGATGAAAAAGGAAATGAACATCTTGTGCAATTTGCCATCGAAGGTTGGTGGATTACTGATTTGTCTAGTTTTCTGACCAACAGTAACTCCATTTATACCATTGAAGCCCTCGAGGATTCTGAATTACTTTTGCTGACAACAGCAGCCAGAGAAGCTTTGATGAATCAAATCCCCATGTTCGAAAGATACCAACGCTTGCTGTTGCAAAATGCCTATATCGCCAATCAAGCCAGAATAAATTCGGCTTTAACCGAAACTGCCGAAGAAAAATACATCAATTTAGGAAATGCTTATCCTGGAATTGTCAAACGAGTTCCCCAACACATGATTGCTTCTTATCTTGGACTTACACCAGAAACATTGAGTCGGGTTCGCAAACAAATTAGCAACAAGAGTTAATTTTAATTGATTTAAATCAAGAGAATTTCTTGTTTTACATCAACGGAAAATGTACCGATACAGCCCTAAATTTGCCAAGTAAATAAAAGTCGATGTCAAATAGAAGAACTTTTGCAGTACTTGGTATTTCAGAAACCAACAGTATTTTTCTAGCGAAGCAAATTGCCAAAACCAATCCCGTTTTACTGTTTGATCATGATGCAGTTGTACTGAATACCGTTTATTCCCAAATACTTTTAGAATATCCAAACGCAAACGCGGAGATAATGATTTGTCCAACCAATGCCAGTTGGGAAGCTGACGTTATTATACTTTCAAATGCTGCGGCATCTGACAGCAATCTTACTGAAAAAATCAGAAAAGTGGCTACAGGCAAGATTGTACTTTTTTTGGAAAACAAAAAAAATACTAGCGGGAATACTGCTGAAAAATGGCAGGATTTGTTCCCTTTTTCTAAAGTTATTCAGAGTTTCGAATCAGCGGATAATTCTAACGATTCCTTTTTTTTGAACGGAAACGATAAGGAAGCCGTAAAGACTATTTTGACATTATTGACAAATATTGGTTTGAAAGCCGATATTTTATAAACTAACATTAATTTAAAAAAAATCAAATGAGCAAATCAATTTTATTCCAGCCTTATACATTAGGAAACAGTACTTTAAAAAACCGAATGGTGATGGCACCAATGACGCGAAGCCGTTCGAATAATGAAGGAAATGTGCCTACAGCACTTACGGCAGAATATTATGCGCAAAGAGCTACAGCAGGTTTAATTGTTTCCGAAGGAACTTTTGTAAGTACAAAAGCAGTTGGTTTTATCAATGTACCCGGAATTTACAGTGCAGCACAAACCGAAGGTTGGAAACTGGTCACAAAAGCAGTACACGAAAAAGGAGGAACTATATTTGCACAATTGTGGCACACAGGACGATTGTCGCATCCGGATTTGCATAACGGCGAATTGCCGCACGGACCGTCAGCCTTGAATCCTTTTGCAAAAGCGTATACGAATGATGGTTTTGTAGATACAGTTATTCCAAAAGAAATGACGATTGAAGATATCAGACAAACTGTTTTAGATTTCAAAAACGGAGCTAAAAATGCGATTGCTGCAGGTTTTGACGGAGTCGAATTGCATGCAGCCAACGGGTATTTGTTGCAACAGTTTTTTAATGGTTATTCCAATCATCGTTCGGATGAATATGGTGGTTCTATTGAAAACAAATCCCGAATCTTATTTGATATTTTAGATGCTTTAGAAGGAGTTATTGATTTTGCTAAAGTTGGTGTTCGATTGAATCCTTCGTTGCACAATGCTCAGGGAATGATGCTGGATGAAAAGACAATTCCAACTTATGAGTATATTATCAATAAACTGAATGATTACGGTTTAGCCTACATTCATTTAACAGAGCCTTTCACTGATGTAACTGATGTCCCTTTTGCCGTTACTGAAGTTGCCAAACATTTCAGACCGTTTTACAAAGGAACATTAATTATCAATAAAGGTTTTACGAAAGAAACTGGAATCAAAGTTATTGAAGACGGAGATGCAGATCTTGTAGCTTATGGAGTTCCCTTTATAGCAAATCCTGATTTAGTGGCTCGTTTTGAAGTGGATGCACCTTTAAACACACCAGACCAAACTACGTTTTACACTGATACTGAGAAAGGATATATTGATTATCCCGCTATGGCTGAGTAACGCCTGTCATTTTTATTTTTTTTAAAAGATTTTCTTTCAAGGAGAAATTATAATTCATTAGAGAGCCCGCTACATGCGGGCTCTCTATTTTATATAGGAAATAAATTTTCATGCTCTTGTAAAATCGTAGTCCTACGTGTTGGTAATTGCAGTAGCCTTATGGGCTTGTCTGTTGATCTGTGACATCGCCATTTCACTTAACGCTGCATCTGTTTTTTTCTCTTCATCAAGACTCATCGCTAGCAAGTTTGCCACTTTATTTTCTCCTAATATTTTTGCATAGGCATGCAATGTACCATAGGTGGCAATTTCATAATGCTTTACTTTTTGGTCTGCTGCAATAATTCCTGCATCGCGAACCACTCCGTGATTGGTTTGTTTGATAAGGCTATTTGTTTCTTTTAATATGCCGCCCATGGCTTCACATTTTTTAGCTGTAGCTGCAACTCCAGTAGTTTCGAAAATTTTCTCGAGGCGAGCTACATGCTCCTGCGTTTCATTCAGCTGATTTTTCAAAGAGTTAACTAGTTCTGGTGATGACGCATTTTTCATCATTCTAGGTAAGGTTTTAGTCAATACTTTTTCCGCCCAGTAAATATCTTTTAGTCCAACTTCAAATAAATCTCGTAATCCATGTGTCGAATTGGTTTCTCCTTTTGCGGTACCTTTAATGCTTTCGTTTTTACTAATTGCGGTTCTCATAACGGTAGTTTTTAAGATTAATTTTACAGGAGAAACGATCGAATTCATAGGTTCTCCTATTCAATGTTTACTTAACTTTTAAGTGTAATAAAATTAAACATATTAATTTTCAAACAACTGTTAATTAACTAATTATAAATAAGATTTGTATTATTTAGAGTGCTGAAATGAACATTTTTGTATTCTAATTTTGTCTTCTATAGTACTGCTGATGGTATCAAAATAGGCTATTGCACAGCCCATTGCATGCAAAATGCTTTTTGCCAAATTACTTGAATTTCCTGAATACACCTAAAACGAGTACCTGGATTAGTTCGTTCTAGACTGCGCAGATTACAGTATAATAAATTCACAGCATTAGTAATCAAACCGATAGTTTGGCGTGAATAACTGCTAATTTTAAGGAGAAAAATAGTTTATTTTGGTACTGCTACCGCCTAATTGTTTTGCCGACTTTTCCCGTTATTCAGATTGAGCTTGAAGGTAATTCACATCCAGCCAAGAACCACCATTGTAACTTTCGATTCCATGTGCTGTCAGAAAAACTTGTGCCTGTCCGCTTCTATTTCCAGAGGCGCAACAGACCACTAATGGTGCTTTTAATTCTTGTATTTCCTGCATTCTATGGGGTATTTCATTCAATGGAATATTAATGGAACTTACCACATGGCCACCCATGAATTCATCATAAGAACGCACATCGACAATAGTTCCTCTTTTTTCTTTAATTATTTTGGCTACTTCCATTTTTTTGTTTTAAGATAAGAACTCGTTTTATTTAAATCCTACTGTTACAAAAATACAATTAGAAAGCTGAATTAGCGTCGGTTTTGAAAATTAAAACCAGTAAGGATCATGGTTTTAATTTTTGATGAATTAATAATGTACTACAATTAATTACCACGATAAGTTGCAAATCCATAGCTGGAAAGCGTAATGGGAACATGATAATGATTGGTATCCTTAATTTGAAATACAACTTCTATAAAAGGATAAAAACTATCTGTTTTTTTGTTTTTGAAATAATCTGCAACTAGAAATCTAAGTTTGTAAATACCGTTTTTAGCTTCTTTATAATTCAGAAAATCGGTAATTCGACCATTTTTATCGGTTATTTTTTCATCAAAGAAAGACCATATTTTAGTGCTTTCATCATATTTTTATAAGGTAACCGGTACGCCAATTGCGGTTGTTCCGCTTGATATGTCTAGAATATGTCTAGAATATGTCTAGACAATTGATAGTTGTTGTTGTTGTTGTTGTTGTTGTTGTTGTTGTTGTTGTTGTTGTTGTTGTTGTTGTTGTTGTTGTTGTTGTTGTTGTTGTTGTTGTTGTTGTTTTGCGCATAAAATGCGGTTGCGAAAGCTGTTAAAAGTAAGCTAAAAAGTAAATTTTTCATTTTTATTTATTTTTAAAATTAATGAGTTGTGATTTGAGCATCGATGATTGCTCCAGATTTAGCGATAAAATCATCATTTTGGGGACTTCCTCCGCCTGCGACTCCAAAACTTCCAATTACCTGATCGTTGTGCCACAGCGGAACACCTCCAGACAAGAGTAAAAGTTCAGGTAGGGTAGCTAAATTTTGTGAATCTGGATTCGATCGCGCATTTCTAGATAGGAGCAATATTGGCGTTTTAGTAGATAATGCCGTGTAAGCTTTTCTTCGAGCTGTTTCGGTGTTGTGTGGGCCAACCGTTTCGCCTCGCGTAAGCATGATGATTTATCCTCAGGCATCGAGCACAGCAATGGTGACATTTATGCCTAGTGCTGTAGCTGCTAATCGTGCTTCCCCGTTATTTGAAAAGCTTCTTTTAGTGATAACTGTTGGGAAGTTATAGTGAAATTTTCTGCCGTATTTATATTCAAAGGGGTGTCACGAGTACTTTTTTTAGTGCTGATTTGTGCCAATGAAAATAATGGAATGAGTAGTACTAATAAACAAGAGTTGATTTGGTGGATTTTAACTGCTTTTTTAGCCGAGATATTATAGTACATCAGAAAAAATTTAAACATATTAGGAAAGTTTTTTTGGAACAAAAAATAATAGATCAAGGCCGTTTAACAATTAATTGTTTGTTAATATTTATTTTGTTTTAGATTAATTATGGTATCTTTAAAATATAATAGATTGAAGTATTAGTAGTACTCTTTTTAATCCGATAACAATAAATTTTTTAATAAATAAACAATTAATTATGTCAGAGAAAAATAAAAAACAGTTTGGAGTTTGGATGGATACACATCATGCGACTATTGTTGGAAGAGAAAATGTAGATTCGGGTGATTTTGTAATATTAGGACACGAAACCGTAGACGGACAGGGTTACAATACCAGCGAAAATGCGGCCAATAATGCCGAGAGAGATTTGCTTCGCAAACTATTCAAAAACATCACAGTTCACATGCAAAATGTGGATGAATTGCATATAACAGGAACGGGTACGGCTCAAGAACAGTTTATTAACTATTTAAAGGACACTGCGCAATATAAAAACGTGGAGACGAAAGAAAGCACTTCTAATAAGATGAGTGATGAAAGTCTAGTGGAATATGTAACAACACAATTCAACTAATTGATTTATAAATAAGGTATTCGAGGCTGTCTTTAAAAGGATAGCCTTTTTTATGCGCTCTCTTATTTTTAATGAAATGGCAAACAAAATGAATTCTTATTGTGCTATTTTGGTTTTTTTTTTTGAAACAACCAATATAGCCAGTATTTTTTTTAATCTTATATTAGTGAAAAAAATAAATATGCGTTTTCCATTAGTTATTCTCGTTGTATTGCATGCAATTCTCCTCGTAAATTGCGGTGCTAAAAAAAATACTGATGTTTCATACTTAGAATCTCAGAATGAAAATAGCTTGAAAGCACCAAAGTTAAATGTGTTTGTTCCCCGAAAAGCAAGTGCAGAACAAGTGCCTGTATTAATTTTTGTGCATGGCGGAAACTGGAATACCGGTCGAAAAGGAACCTATGATTTGTTAGGTAGAAATTTTGCAAGTAATGGAATCGTTACTGTTATCCCAGATTATACGTTGAGCCCTAACGCCACTTATTACGATATGGCTAAGCAAATTGCTTCTGTAATACAGTGGACTAAAAATAACATCAGTCAATACAATGGTAATCCCAATCAAATCTTTATTACAGGACATTCTGCTGGTGGACATTTAGGCGCATTAGCAGTAATGAATCCTAAATATGGCATTGATTCGAACAGTATTTCCGGTATTATACTCAACGATGCAGCCGGATTGGATATGAATAATTATTTAGAAGGAAATCCACCCACCTCAAAAGACGATTATTTAACCACTTGGACTTCAAATCCCGAGCAATGGAAAGCCGCTTCTCCCATTTATTTTTTAAGTAAAAATACGCCTCCTTTTTTAATTTATGTTGGAGACAAAACCTATAATTCTATTAAAGTAGCGAATAGTCGTTTTTTATCGGCCATGAAGCCCTTTCAGCCAGATGTAACACCAATACGATTAAATAAAAAGCATGTCCCTATGGTAGTTCAATATTTCTATCCTTGGAGCGATAGGTTTGATGAGGTTATAGACTTTATGAAAAGCAATTTAAAATAAATTTTCACAATTAATGCGTAGTGAGGTAGGGTAAATTAGTTTAGAGTTGTCTTATTAGTGTAGTTATCAATCAAGACTATTGTAATAACACTAATTTAAAAATTATGAAAACAGTTAAAAGCATTTTAGTTCTAATGATTTTTTGTTTCTTACCCAAGGTGAATGCACAGGAATCAGGATTTAATCAAGATACCAAGGTCCAGACAAAAAATGAATTGTCGTATTATCAGCAAAGAGGTTTAGAGGATGCTCAACACGAGCAGCAGTTTAAAGTGAAAAGTAAAAATGAAGAACGTGTCTTTTGGAAGGAGCAAAAACAATACGAAAAGGAATTACGGAAAAATAATAGAAGAGCCTACAACGCATATCTTCAAGGTAAAAAAGAAGGTTATGCAGCGCATCACGATCATTGTGACAATCATTGCGATCACAGTGCTTACTGGTATCAAAATGCAGGGTATTACTACTATGGATACCGCCAACCACAATACGAGAACAGAACACCCAGAACTAGTGTAAATACGCAAATAGGAGTGGGGGTACCACGGGTGAAGTTGGGTATATTTTAAAGTACACACTTAAAAGCAAATAAAAATAAATTCTAAAAAGACCGTTTTAAAAGAAATATAAAGCGGTCTTTTGTTATTAAAACCCAATAAACTCCTAAATTGACAAGACACTTTGTGCTTTTGTTAATTAGTATCTAAAGCTATTTTGTTTAATGTAAAATTCATATTCGAAATATCGGCTGTCACTTCATTAATTCTAGAGTTGGTAAAATACAAGTAATTGTTGTAGATGCTAAAGGTATCTGCCCATCTGATTTTTTTACCTTCAACCAGCGTGTGAATACTTCCGTCTTTTTTTCGGTACATGATTTTGCTATTTTCTAAATCAGCAAAGTATAAAGTGCCATTATGATCCAGAATCATTCCATCTGGAGCTGCTGTTTTTGCTACTAATTTCACTGCTTTTTCAACTTCTTTAATAGCTCCATTGGCTAATACTTTCGTGGGTACAGAATACAAACTGTAACCCGTTAAGGCATGATAATAGAGTAAGTCGTTTTTAGTATCTAATGCAATTCCGTCAGAATTAATAGTATTCACCCACTTTTTGTTGTCGAAAGTCAAATAGGATTGCTCCGCTTTTGTAGAGAAATGATTGTCTAAAACTCGAGTAGATTTTCCAGAAGTGATATCCAGTACAATTAAACCGGCTCTACCAGAATCTGTACAATAGATTTTATTGTTTTTTTTATCCACTCGTAAATCGTTGATGTAAGAATTAGGATAAT
Organism: Flavobacterium omnivorum; assembly: GCF_900099915.1. Classification (GTDB taxonomy): domain Bacteria; phylum Bacteroidota; class Bacteroidia; order Flavobacteriales; family Flavobacteriaceae; genus Flavobacterium; species Flavobacterium omnivorum. The sequence continues at coordinate 143,360 of NZ_FNDB01000002.1, read as the reverse complement.
AACTACCTTTTTGTAGTATATACGTTTTCTCTAATTTGTTGTCACTTAAATTAAATACAAAAAGTCGAGGTGCATCTAAAACGGCACCAAATAATGGACTACGCGTGTCTAACACATAAAGCATGTTTTCAAAAGCCACTACTGATTGTACACCCACAAATTTTTGATCTTCAACTGCACTTCCAATTTCCCATGAATTCCATTCCTCATTAGGATAAGCTACTTTTTGATTGTCTTTGGTGATTTCAACCACTGAATTTGCAACGCCTTTTCTCCATCGAGGAAAGTTCACGAAAATCCGTCCTGTTGTGCTCACGGTAACACCTGTTACCTGTTGTCCTCTAAATTCAGCTACTTGTTGAACTTCTTTTGTGCTGCTTTGTATCTGCTTTGTTGTTTCAATGTCGCTTTTATCGTGTGCTGGTTCTTTACAAGAAATAAACACTGTTAAAAGGGCGAGTAGATGAAGAATTTTTTTCATTTTTTTTAATTTTAAAAGTTCAATAGTAGCGATGAGCTAGTTGGTTTTATTTTGAATAGGCGCCGGATGAATATGTCAGTTCATAACTGTGCGTGTAGATTTCGAAAACAATTCCGAAAGGATCTTCTACATAACACATTTTAAAAGGTTTGTCATTTGGATAATATTCACGAATAGGCATTCTTTGTTTGCCACCATAAGATACAATTTTAGCGATAAGGTCTTCAATGTTTGGATCTTGTATGCAAAAATGAAAAAGACCTGTATTAAAAGGATTGAATTCTGGTGCTTCTTTAATTCCGTGAGGGAACGAGAATAATTCGATTCCTGTGCCATCAGAAGTTGCTAAATGTGCAATTTCAAATTCTTCCCAATCTTCACCAAAAACATCAATGCACATTTGGCCGATGGCTGTTTCTTTTTCTTTTTTTACTATAGACGGTTCCATAATAATGTACCACCCCATTACTTCTGAGTAAAACGTAACGGCTTCTTTAATAGTAGGAACTGTAATTCCGATATGAGAAAATGCTTTTGGATAATTTGTTTGAGTGGTCATGTGTTATTATTTTAGATTACAAATTTAGGGTACATTTGCATAAATAGCAATAACCTACTTTAAAGTAGTATAGTTACAAAAAAGAGTAAAATATAGATTGTCAAATGATTAAAATTTAAAATGAGCGAAAAAAATTATTGCCCTCTTCATTATACAATGGGTTTAATTGGGACTAAGTGGAAACCTTTGATTTTATTTCATTTGCTGGATGGTAGTTTACGTTCCGGATTACTGCAAAAGAAAATCTCCGGTATTTCTAATAAAATGTTTACCCAAACCGTAAGAGAATTAGAAAAAGATGGCCTTGTTACCAGAAAAGTTTTTGCAGTGGTTCCTCCCAAGGTAGAATACAAATTGAGCGAGAAAGGAGGGTCGCTAGAAAATATTTTACGTAGTTTGGATACCTGGGGCGTGGAAAATACTACTAATGAATTTTAGTGTCTTTTTGGATGGTATGATTGGATGATATGATTGGATTAGCAATAAAACATTGAAGGTAGGAATCGACAATAAGCTTTTAGAAAAGGAATACACACGGATGGATAATCAATTTTCGTGATGTTCCCTCCTTTATATGACAGCTATAGTTTGATAAAATCCCCATTTAAGGTATAGAAGGAAAGTGTGAATTATGGAACTTAACAGTATTTTTATGTAACATCAAACGTTTAAGGCAACCCTACATTTGTAATGTGATAATTTATAACTTCACAAACACAAACACAAATAAACATGAAATTTAAAAACCTACTATCAGCCGCTGGGATCGCAATGGTTGTTTTATTTACGAGTTGTTCAAATGACGAGAATACCCAATCTACTCCTGCACCAGTTCCTACTGTAGCTTTAACTAGTCCGCTAAGCAGTGATACAAACGTTGCCAGAAATAAAGTTGTTTCGGTGAACTTTAGTGTCCAAATGGATGCTTCGTCCATTAATACTACCACGTTTACTTTAAAACAAGGAGGAAATCCAGTATTAGGAACTGTTTCGTATTCAGGTACAACTGCACAGTTTGTTCCTTTCACGGTACTTTCAGCTAACACACTTTACACCGCCACATTAACCACGGGAGTAAAAAGTGCAGAAGGAGTAGCTATTAGTGCTAATAAGCAATGGGACTTTACGACTACCGCTAATGTGAACACTGGTTTAAAAGCTGTTAGTCTTGGTTCAGCAGGGAATTATGTGATTCTTGCAAAGACAACAATTACTAATGTACCCACGTCGGTGATTACAGGAGACCTAGGGTTAAGTCCTGCAGCTACATCATATATCACAGGATTTTCTTTGACAGATTTTACAGGTTATGCAAAGGCTGCGCAAGTTACAGGAAAAGTATTTGCGGCTGACATGGTTTCTCCAACATCAACAAATCTTACCACAGCGGTTGAAAATATGATTACAGCTTACAATGATGCGGCCGGACGTCCATCTCCTAATTTTGTTGAATTGGGTGCTGGGAACATTGGTGGGAAAACATTGACTCCAGGACTTTATAAATGGACTAGTGCAGTAACAGTACCATCTAATATTACCATTTCAGGATCTGCAGATGACGTTTGGATTTTCCAGATTTCAGGTGATCTAGCAATGAGTGCTGCAACAAGAGTGATTTTACAAGGAGGAGCCAAAGCCTCAAACATTTTCTGGCAAGTAGCGGGTCAAGCCTCTTTTGGGACTACTTCTCATTTTGAAGGTATTATCTTGTCAAAGACAGGAGTGACTTTTAGAACAGGAGCGTCTTTTAATGGAAGAGCCTTAGCACAAACTGCCGTAATTCTTGACGGAAACACAGTGGTACAACCGCAATAAATTATAGTAAAAAATAATGTTAAAAAGAGGTGTTCCTGTGGAGCACCTCTTTTTATATTTAGTAACCTCTCGAGGAGTAGTTTGCTGCTCTTTTGAGATGCCTCCAAAATAGGTTGTTTTCTTTTTTGATGGACATAATAGTGTATCATGGTAAGCTAAACATCATGAATGTCGTCGTTTTCTATAGATGCGTCTTTATGTTTTTAAGTGAGAAATACTATAGTCATACATAAGGACACTCTTATCGGCTGAGAAATCAAGTGGTGCAGTTGCTGTTGGGAAGCTCAACAATAAGAAAAACGCACTGAGGAACGTGTAATCCCTCACGACGAACACTTCCACATTATTTTAGTGCGATTAATTGTCACTTATAAATTTAGATTTGACTTTAATAACCCCTTGTAGATAATGGAAAGTTTTGTGTTGCAACCACCTTTTAACAGAAAATTCTAAATCTTAATTTATTTTTATAATTATCTAATTTTCAAATTGTCGAATTAACCTATCTTTGCGCACCCGAATGGTCGGGAGAAAAACGTTACTATGAAGTTTGATTTATTAAAAAAAGATCCGCTGTCTAAAGCAAGAGCGGGAAGTATAACTACTGATCACGGGGTGATTGAAACCCCAATTTTTATGCCTGTAGGTACTGTAGCCTCTGTAAAAGGGGTGCATCAACGGGAATTGAAAGAGGATATAAACCCGGATATTATCTTGGGAAACACGTACCATTTATACTTGCGCCCGCAAACCGAAATCTTGGAGAAAGCGGGTGGATTGCATAAATTCATGAATTGGGACCGTAATATTTTGACGGATTCAGGCGGATACCAAGTGTATTCCCTTTCGGCTAACCGAAAAATTAAGGAAGAAGGAGTGAAGTTTAAATCGCATATCGACGGTTCATACCACTTTTTTACACCAGAGAATGTGATGGAAATTCAACGCACCATTGGTGCTGATATTATCATGGCTTTTGATGAGTGTACCCCATATCCTTGTGATTACCGTTATGCGCAACGCTCGATGCACATGACACACCGCTGGCTAGACCGTTGCGTCAATCATTTGGAAAAAGTACCAACTAAATACGGGTACGACCAAACTTTCTTTCCTATTGTCCAAGGAAGCACATACAAAGATTTACGCAGACAATCAGCAGAATATATTGCGAACTCTAATCAACAGGGAAATGCTATTGGCGGACTTTCAGTGGGAGAGCCAGCAGAAGAAATGTATGCAATGACCGAAGTAGTGTGTGAAATTTTACCTGAAGACAAGCCCCGTTACTTAATGGGCGTGGGTACTCCGATTAATATTCTAGAAAATATTGCCTTGGGAATCGACATGTTTGACTGTGTGATGCCGACGCGAAATGCCAGAAATGGGATGTTGTTTACCGCAAATGGAACGATAAACATTAAAAATAAAAAATGGGCTGATGATTTTTCGCCTATTGACGAAATGGCCATCACTTATGTGGATACAGAATATACTAAAGCTTATTTAAGACATCTTTTTGCAGCCAATGAATACTTGGGAAAACAAATTGCTACAATCCATAATCTTGGTTTTTATATGTGGTTGGTTCGTGAAGCCAGAAAACATATCTTAGCCGGGGATTTTAGAACTTGGAAAGAGATGATGGTGAAAAATATGAGCCAAAGATTATAGAAATGTTTAAAGTTTTTTAGTTTAAAGTTTAAAACTCCTTATGTGAATTTGCAACTATACTAAACCTTAAACTTTTAAACCTTAAACCTTAAACTTTTTTAAATGCTAACAATAATAGATAAATACATCCTAAAAAGATATTTAGCCACGTTTGCCGTGATGTTGTTGTTGTTTATACCTATTGGAATTGTTGTTGACGTTTCTGAGAAGATCAACAAAATGCTGGAAAATAAAGTTCCGTTTTTAGAGATTGCACTCTATTATTACAACTTTACGGTTTATTTTGCAAATTCTCTTTTTCCTATATTCTTATTTTTATCGGTGATTTGGTTTACTTCAAAACTGGCGAATGATGCGGAGATTATTGCTATTTTAAGTTCGGGAATTTCATTTACACGATTTTTAAGACCGTATATTTTCGGTGCTTCAATAGTTTCTGTATTTGTTTTGTTAATGGGTTTTTTCGTTGTTCCTGCAGCCAGTGAAGGTTTCAACAACTTCAGATATACCTATCTAAAAGGTGGTGGAAAAGAAGCTATGCGTGGTGACAATACGGACGTGTACCGCCAAATTAGTGATGATGAATTTATTTATGTAAATAGTTTTAATACCGAATCGAAAACGGCTTTTAATTTTTCATTGGAAAAGTTTAAAGATCAAAAGTTAGTACATAAAATTACTGCCTCTAGAATAAAATATAACCCAAAGGACAGCACTTACACGATGTATGATTATACTAAAAGAACGGTAGGCGAATTGAATGATAAAATTGAAAAATTACCACAAAAAGATGCTGTTTTTACTTTTGATCTAGAGGATTTAACACCTGTTGTTTACATTGCGGAAACGTTAAGTTTGGGAAAATTGAATGCATTTATTGAAAAAGAAAAAGAACGAGGCTCGTCTAATATAAATGTATATCTCGTGGTTTTGTATAAGAAATACAGTGTTCCGGTATCGGCATTTATCCTTACTATTATTGCTGTTGCCGTATCTTCGATGAAAAGGAGAGGTGGAATGGGAACGAATCTCGCCATAGGAATTGCGCTTGCTTTTGCTTTTGTCTTTTTTGATAAGATCTTTGGAGTTTTAGCTGAAAAATCGAGTATTCCGCCCATGTTAGCTGTTTGGTTGCCCAATATTGCCTTTGGAATTTTAGCCATTTATTTACTACGAAATGCAAAACGATAATTTAAAAAGTTATTTAAACCTCCATTTAATTGTTTTTATTTGGGGTTTTACGGCCATTTTAGGCGCTTTAATCACCATAACAGCAGATGCTTTGGTTTGGTATCGCATGTTTTTTGCCGGTATTTTTCTAGCTTTATTTTTGATCTTCAAGAAGAAATCATTCAAAATTCCGTTAAAATCTTTCTTGAAATTAATTTTTGTAGGCTTGCTTATTGCGCTGCATTGGATCTTATTTTTCAAAGCCATTCATGTATCTAATGTTTCCATTACACTTTCTGTTTTTTCACTGGGCGCTTTTTTTGCCTCCATTTTAGAACCGATTTTTTATGGTCGAAAAGTGCTCTGGTACGAAGTGTTCTTTGGATTGATTATCATTGCTGGTTTGGCCTTGATTATGAAAGTCGAAATAAATTATTTGGACGGAATGATATATGCTTTGGCATCTATCATATTAGGTGTTTTGTTTACGCTGATGAATGGAAAGCTGATTGTCGACCACGATCCTTCTATGATTTCCTTCTATGAATTTTTGGCCGGCGTGGGCTTCATTACAATTCACTTTTTATTCGAAGGTAAGTTTACTGCAGACTTTTTTATTTTGACAACTAACAATTGGATTCTAATTTTGGTGTTGGCTTCAATTTGTACCGCTTATGCCTTTACGGCCTCTGTAAAAGTAATGCAGAAATTGACCCCGTATACTGTGATGTTAACCACTAATTTGGAACCCGTTTACGGCATTGTTTTAGCCTATTTCATACTAGGGGGAAAAGAGAAAATGAGTTTTGAGTTTTACATTGGAGCACTTATAATAGTGCTGACCGTAATCCTAAATGGTGTAATTAAACACTATCAAAAGAGTAAAACGAAAGAAGATACTTCAACTTTGTCAAAGTGAATTTTTACACATAAATAGAATATTTACCTTTTCGAACGATTTAAAATTTTATATTTGCGGTTCGAAATAAAAACAAAAACGCAAAAATCCTATGGAATATTTAGATTTTGAGCTTCCAATAAAAGAACTAGAAGATCAGTTAGACAAATGTCTCATTATTGGTCAGGAATCAAATGTTGATGTAACGAATACTTGCAAACAAATCAACAAGAAACTAGAGGAGACTAAAAGGAATATTTATAAAAACTTAACGGCTTGGCAACGTGTTCAGTTATCTCGTCATCCTAATAGGCCTTATGTACTAGAGCATATTACTAATCTTACTAAAGGGACATTTCTTGAACTTTTTGGAGACAGAGGGTTTAAAGACGATAAAGCCATGATAGGTGGTTTAGGGCAAATTAATGGACAATCGTTTATGTTTGTAGGTCAGCAAAAAGGGATCAATACTAAAATGCGTCAGTTCCGTAATTTTGGAATGGCTAATCCAGAAGGCTACAGGAAAGCGTTGCGATTGATGAAAATGGCTGAAAAATTTGGTATTCCAGTCGTTACACTTATTGATACTCCGGGAGCTTATCCAGGATTAGAAGCCGAAGAACGCGGACAAGGAGAAGCCATAGCCAGAAATATATTTGAAATGATTCGCTTAAAAGTGCCTATTATCACCGTTATTGTTGGTGAAGGAGCTTCTGGAGGAGCATTAGGAATAGGAGTGGGTGACAAAGTATATATGATGGAAAACACTTGGTATTCCGTTATTTCGCCAGAATCATGTTCTTCTATTCTTTGGAAAAGCTGGGAATATAAAGAACAGGCTGCTGAGGCGTTGAAATTGACTTCTGCCGATATGAAAAAACAAAAATTAGTAGATGATATTATTCCAGAACCTTTAGGCGGAGCACACTACGATAGAGAAACTGCCTTCAAAACTGTAGAGCAATATATTATGAAAGGATTTAATGAGTTGAAAGACTTATCAACAGAAGAATTAATTGCCCAAAGAATGGATAAGTACAGTAAAATGGGCGAGTACAAGGAATAAATTTTTATGAAATGAAATGTAATCCGTCTCGTTGTTAAACGAGACGGATTTTTTTTGGTTATAAACAAAAATTAGTTAGTTATGAACAATTATTTGTAACAACTCAAAGACCATCTTTTTTTAATTTTCGCTACTTTCGCTTTATGGAAAACTTCAGAAATATTAATCCTGTTAAGGTTGATAAAACTACAATAATAAGCCTTGAAAAAGGAAAATTGCAACCGCAGGTTCTCGATTTGGAGGAGGCTGTGCTGGGTGCCATGATGATTGATAAAAAAGGAGTTGATGATGTAATTGACATTTTACAGCCTGATGCTTTTTATAAAGAAGCACACAAACATATATTTGAAGCTATTGTTCAGCTGTTTACAGAAACACAGCCTATTGACTTATTAACCGTTTCTGCCCAACTCAAGAAAAATGCTAAATTAGAATTGGCAGGTGGTGATTTTTACCTCATTCAGCTCACGCAAAAGATATCGTCTTCCGCACATATTGAATTTCACTCTAGAATCATTCTTCAAAAATTTATTCAACGTAGTTTGATTCGGATTTCAACAGAAATTATCGAAGACTCTTATGACGAAACAACGGATGTTTTTGATTTATTAGACAGAGCCGAGTCTAAATTATACGAGGTTACACAAGGAAATATCAAACGAAGTTCCGAAACGGCCCAAAGTTTAGTTTTGCAAGCCAAAAAACGAATTGAGGAAATCGCAGGTCAAGAAGGATTGAGTGGCGTTGCCACTGGTTTTGACAAGTTAGACAAGATTACTTCTGGTTGGCAGCCGAGTGATTTAATCATTATAGCGGCCAGACCAGCAATGGGTAAAACTGCATTTGTACTTTCTATGGCTAGAAATATGGCAATTGATTTTGGAATGCCAGTGGCCTTGTTTTCTCTGGAAATGGCATCGGTTCAGTTAATTACCCGTTTAATATCCTCTGAGACGGGATTGTCTTCCGAGAAATTACGTACGGGAAAATTAGAAAAACACGAATGGGAACAGTTGAGTACTAAAGTTAAAAATTTAGAAAAAGCCCCATTGTTTATTGATGATACACCTTCGTTATCGATTTTTGATTTACGTGCAAAAGCTAGACGTTTAGTGTCACAACATGGAATCCGAATTATCATTGTCGATTATTTACAATTAATGACCGCTGGAGGAAACGGAAAAGGAGGCGGAAATAGAGAGCAGGAGATTTCTACGATTTCCCGAAACTTAAAGGCATTAGCAAAGGAGTTAAATGTTCCTGTGATTGCGCTATCTCAATTATCGCGTGCGGTAGAAACGCGTGGGTCCAGCAAAAGACCATTATTATCTGATTTACGTGAATCGGGAGCGATTGAGCAAGATGCCGATATTGTATCTTTTTTATATCGTCCCGAATATTATAAAATTGACGAATGGGATGATGATGAAGCATCACCAACTGCGGGTCAGGCGGAGATAATGATTGCAAAGCACCGTAACGGTAGTATTGAAAACGTTCGATTGAAGTTTATTGGCCATTTAGGAAAGTTTGATAATTTGGAAGATTATAGCGGTGGCTATGATGATTTACCTTCCAGTATGAATCAAGATGACAATCCTTTTATAACTAAAAATCTACCTTCTGCTAATGACGCTTTTGGAAGTAATTTGAATGATCCAGATGATGACAGCGACGTTCCTTTTTAGAAAATATAATTGATCTCATTTTTAAAAATAAAGCATTAAAAAGCCTAAATTAGTAATCTAGTTTAGGCTTTTTAACTTTGAAATCTTAAGATGAATTTTGTTAAAACAATAAAAAATAGTAGTTTAGCTACTGATTTTTTAATTAATAAATAGAATTAAACAAAACCAAAAAATAGATGTCACAAGAAACTGCTTCTGAAAACCAAAAACAAACAAAAACAGTAAATTCTATTCCATTAAAAACGGCACAAAAATGGGCCAAACGTTGGACTAAACGAGAAGGGAATTACAATAAACACCATCATGTAAACGCTTTTTTGATTCCTAAAGTTGATTTACTGGAAGTTTTAACAGAAGGAGTGGATGCAGTGAGAGCTTATATTGGAGTGGATGATGCTGGCGGTGAAAAATTAATGATTGTAGGAACAAAATTCAATCCGGAAACAGGAATTTATGTAGATATGATTACTGTTGGGGTTGGAAATTCAGCAGGAGGTGAAGATAATATATATGATTTTACTCAGCCTTGCCCGCCGGCGAGTGATCCCGAAAGTCCTTTAAATTCCTAATTGACATGTGGAGTTTATTTGCAAATATAGGGAACTTGATTTTATTTATTAACCTGATTTTATTTATTAAAGGCGCCAGCAATGACGGCAAAGCACACTCAATTTTCAAATGGTATCTTGGTGCAATTTTTTTAGTCCAAATTGTATCAATGATCTTGAAAAAATTCAATATTAATAACTTATATCTGTCGCATTTTTATTTTATCGGCCAGTTTATACTTCTGAGTCTTTTTTACCTAAATATTTTAAAAGGAGAATTGCAAAAAAAAATAGTGAAAGGTTGTTTAATCATAGTCTTGTTAGCATTAACGACACAATATACCATTGACTTTTCTTTGTTTTTAAAATTTAATCTTTTTGAAATATTCATTACTTCCATATTATTGATTCTGTATGCCACTTTTCATTTTTATAATATGTTAAATGGAAAAAAAGAATTTTATTTTATTAATATAGGAATTTTATTCTATTTGTTCGGAAGTACAATTTTGTTTCTGGTAGGGAACCTTACAATTGTTTTAAGTCCCAAAATGAATAAAATTACATGGATTTTGAATAGCATATTGTATGTCTTGTATCAAATTTTTATATTAGTAGAATGGAAAAAAAGTTTTTCTAAAAAAAGAGAATTTAAAACAATTTTATGAAAGTCAGTACACTGCAGGAAAGTGAAATAATTGAAATCATAGTGTATAGTTTTATCGCTTTCCTTCTGATGGGATTGGTTTTGATACTGTTTTTCTATTTTTCGAGAAAGAAAATTATTCAAAAGGAGCTAGAAAAAAAGGATTTAGAAATCCAGTATCAAAAAGAACTTTTGAGCGCCGTAATTATTACTCAGGAAGAGGAACGCAAGCGTATTGCACAAGATTTGCATGATGACATCAGCTCAAAACTGAATATCGTTTCGCTGAACTCTCATTTATTGACCACACCTAATTTATCTCCAAACGAGATTCATGAAATTACAGCAAATATTATCAGTCTTACCGGGAAAGCTTTAGATAATTCAAGAAAAATTGCACACGGCTTATTACCTCCCGTTTTAGAAAAATTTGGACTTCATGCAGGTGTCGAAGAATTATGTTTGGAGTTTAGCAGTTCCAAAGCTGTACAAGTAAATTATGAAAACAATACTACATTTGACATCAAAGACATTGATAGGCATTTGCACGTTTTTAGAATTTTGCAAGAGCTAATGAATAATTCACTTCGACATGGAAAAGCCACTAGTATTGCTGTTCTTTTTGAAGAAAATAATGGTATCAAAAAATGTTTTTATTCAGATAATGGAATTGGTTTTGAAATGAAATCCGACGCAAATAAAAAGGGCTTAGGAATGAAAAATATAGAAAGCAGAATTACTTTTTTAAATGGTAAAATGACTTTGGATTCTTCAATCAACAAGGGAATTGCAGTAGTTTTTAATTTTTAAAAATGAATAAAACGATAAAAATAATACTAGTGGATGATGAAATTCTTTTTAGAAAGGGAATTTCATTTTTGTTGAGTCGTGAAAAAAACATTGATATTATTTTTGAAGCTGCTGATGGCGAAGAACTAATTGATTTTCTTCAAAACAATCTAAAAAAGCATCCAGACATTATATTCATGGACTTAAAAATGCCGGGAATAAATGGTGTTGAAGCGACAAAGATTATACATGCGGAGTTTCCAAAGGTTAAAATTATTGCTTTAACGAGTTATAATTCTAAATCTTTCATTGCAAATATGATAGATGTAGGTGCAGTTTCCTATCTAATAAAGAACGCGACACCTTTGGAATTGATAACTACTATAAATGAGGTTGCCTTGAAAGGATTTTATTACACAGATGATGTGATGAAAATTATCCAAGATGATGTCCTGACCTCCAAAAAAACAAAAAGTATTTTTGATAATAACTTTCTAACTACTCGAGAGATGGATGTGCTTAAGCTCATTTGCTCTCAAAAAAGTACAATTGAAATTGCAGAAGATCTTTTTATAAGTCCAAGGACAGTAGAAGGACATCGGAATAATTTACTGTTGAAAACCGAATCCAGAAATATAGCCGGATTAGTAGTCTATGCGGTTCAAAATGAAATTATGGTATTTGATCTATAATAGTAGGAGTATAAAAATAGTGTTGTTCCAGAAAAATACATTAAGAAGCATTGTCGATTTTTTCTATTTTTTCTGTATTTATGAACTGTATTGTATATCCTTTAAAGTCTGTTTTTAAAGTCCTTTTTAATAAGTTTTTCACTGCGCTCATTCCACCAAAATCACGAAAATACAGCAATAAAAATTTAGATGTTTTAACTATTTTCAAGGTAGAATCCATTTGGGTTTCTGATTTAATAAAGTCGTGAGTAACCTGTTTTAACTGTTTTTCTATCTTCTCACATTTTTAATAGTCAATTAAAGTATTTTCTAATGTAATACTCCGTAGTGCAAAGTGGATTCGGTAGTCTAACTTATTTACAGATAGCATTTTTATCGCATTAGAGTAAAAAGGATTGTAAAAAAATCCAAATCCTAATTTAAATTTTAATTTCCGTAAAATACCATGCTCAATATCATCTAATGAAAATTGAGATCGTGCAATTTTTATTCTTTTACATTTGAAAATAGAGAGATGATCTGACGTATCTATTGAAATAATAAGGTAAAAAGCATTATAAATATTAATCCAAAAAGTCTTTTTCAAATCATCAGAGTCTAAACTCTTCTCTAGTTTGGATTGCCGAATATAGAAGAGTTGTCTTCTCAGCGGGCTTGTATTTTCCTGTGATTTAGCGATCAGCAGAATTTCTTGTGACAAGGAGGTATGATAATTTTTCAAAATATTTTTTTTAAATCAACTATAAACTAAGTTGTTGATAGCAAAGAGTGTAAAAGAGGATGATGAGAATTATTAAAAAACATAATCCTATTTTTTTTAATACATTCATAAGATTTAACGGGTCGTTGTTTTCGTTTGAATTCATTGTAAAATATTTCATGGTGGATGATTAAAGGATATCTGCAAATTTAAAATATAGAAATAGTTTGGCTATGCGTATTTTTACGTGATTTTACCTTTATAGTCGCTTTAATGGTTGATTTAAAAGTTAAATTTTGGTTATTTGAAGTACGTACTTTCTATCTTTGATGTGCAAAAACTATTCTAATATGTTAAAAAAAATTATAGGTCTATCAATTTTTTTGTCTGTAATAACGGCTAAAGCTTCTTTTCTTTTGGTTCCAATGGATGAAAGTACGCAGCAAAATCACTTAAAAGCGTATGGGATTACCTTTTGGTGTTTGGAGAAGAATTACAAAGCGAGCTGGTTACTAAATTATCGCGGTGGTTCATTTTTGCTTCCTGATGCCATGGAAATTCGAAAGGAATGCCAGATTCGGGGAGTTAGTTTTGAGATTATCTCAGACGCAGAACAAGTTTTAATATCAAATGAAATCGCTAGTCCATCACAGAATATGGAATCCGTAGTATTGGAAAAAGCACCTAAAATTGCTGTGTATACACCAAAAGGAAAACAACCTTGGGATGATGCAGTCACATTAGTTTTGACCTATGCCGAAATTCCTTTTACCCCTATATATGATGAGGAAGTGTTGAGTGATCAGCTGTTACTTTTCGATTGGTTGCATTTGCATCACGAAGATTTTACAGGACAATATGGAAAGTTTTATGGGGCTTATAAAAATGTGCCGTGGTATATCGAGCAAAAGAAAGAGGCCGAATCATTAGCTACGAAATTAGGCTACGCAAAAGTATCGCACGAAAAAGGAGCTGTAGCCAAGAAAATTAGAGATTTTGTAATTGGAGGAGGATTCATGTTTGCTATGTGTTCTGCAACGGATAGTTTTGATATCTCTTTAGCTGCTGATGGTGTTGATATTTGTGAAGCCATGTTTGATGGAGATCCAAGTGAGGGAAATTACCAATCTAAAATGAACTATGGTAGTTCTTTTGCCTTCAAAGATTTTACTTTGGAAAGAAGACCTGAGCAATATGAATTTTCGGATATTGATATGACTTCCAAAAGGCGAGTACCAATGGAGAAGGATTATTTTACTTTGATGGAATTTTCTGCAAAGTGGGACCCAATTCCAAGCATGCTGTGTCAGAATCACACCCAGCTAGTGAAAGGATTTATGGGACAAACTACTGCTTTTGACGCTTCTTTAATAAAGTCCAATGTTCTGTTGATGGGTACTTGCGAGCTGAATGGTGAGGCACGATACATTCATGGTCAAAAAGGGAAAGGCATGTTCACCTTTTATGGAGGACACGATCCAGAGGATTTTCAACACCAAGTTGGTGATCCACCCACAGTTTTAGATCTGCATGCTAACTCACCGGGTTATCGCCTGATTTTAAATAATGTTCTGTTTCCAGCTGCTAGAAAGAAAAAGTTGAAAACGTAGTAAACTAAATAAAATACTAATGTTGCGTTTTTAATTTTGGCGAAAGCGAAATGTTCCGCCAGTAAAATTGGCAAAAATGCCAGCAGGCTAGTTTTAGAATGAAAGCATTAAATACTAGTTTACAATTCTATTTTTAAAAATAAAAGCGACTTTTCACAGTCGCTTTTATTGGTAATAAGGAATTCTTTTAAATAATTCCGTGCTCGTTTTCTTTGTCTAAATATTCTTGTACGATTTCAATTGCATTGGCAACTACGTCGCTCAAAGCGGTAATAAAACTTCCCTCCTCAGCACTATTTATGGCGTGTTTTATGGCTTCCGTCTCTTTGGGAATTATCTCATAGGTCACTGATCTTCCAGAACTCTTTATTCCTTCTAAAATTAATTCTATAATCTCGTCTTCTGTTCTTCCTCTCAGGTATTTTTCTTGTCGGATGATAATGTGGTCAAACATTCGGGCTGCGATATTGGCACATTCTCTGATGTCCTCGTCACGTCGATCACCAACACCAGCTATGATCCCAATTTTTTTGGTCGCATCTACACTTTGTAGGTATTCTTCAACACCTTTGTAGCCAGATGCATTGTGAGCAAAATCGATTAGGACTTTAAATTTTTTGAATTCAAAAATATTCATCCTTCCTGGAGTTTGTGCGGGACTTGGAATAAAAGTTTGTAGAGATAAACTAATATCTTCCGTTTTGAACCCCCACAAATAACTGGCTAACGTTGCAGCAAGCACGTTAGCGATCATAAATTTTGCTTTTCCACCTAAAGTTAATGGAACGTGAGTGGCACGCTCAATTCGAATTTTCCATTCTCCTTTTTTGATAGTAATGTATCCGTTTTCATAAACGGCAACGGTTTTTCCTTCAGCACAAAGCTTTTTGATGAATTCACTGTCCTCATTCAAACTAAAATAAGCGACATTGCAGTTCAGGTCTTTGCCTAATTTTACACAATGGGGATCATCTCCGTTTAAAACAGCCCATCCATTTTTTCTGATACTTTTTACTACTGTGGCTTTTACTTTTGCTAAATCCTCTAAAGTATGAATGTCACTGATACCTAAATGATCTTCCTGAATATTAGTGATAACTCCAATGTCACAAAGACTAAAGCCCAAGCCAGAACGCAGGATCCCGCCTCTGGCAGTTTCCAGAACTGCAAATTCTACTGTTGGATCTCGTAAAATATATTCAGCACTAAGAGGTCCTGTAGTATCTCCTTTTTCCATCATGTGGTTTTGAATATAAATCCCATCTGAGGTGGTGAATCCTACTTTAAAACCATTATTTTTTACAATGTGGGCTAAAAGTCGGGTGGTGGTGGTTTTACCATTCGTTCCTGTAACAGCAATAATAGGAATTCGGCATGATTTTCCGGGGGGATACAGCATGTCAATTACTGGGGCAGCAACATTTCTAGGTAATCCTTCAGAAGGTGCGAGATGCATCCTAAACCCTGGAGCTGCATTGACTTCCAGAATTACACCACCATTTTCTTTCAAAGGTTGTGTTAGATTTTCGGCCATTATATCGACTCCACAAACATCGAGTCCAATTACTCTTGAAATTCTTTCAGCAAGAAAGATGTTTTCCGGGTGCATCATATCAGTAACATCTACTGAAGTTCCACCGGTACTTAAATTTGCGGTAGATTTTAGGAAAACAATTTCACCAATTCTTGGAATGGTTTCCAATGTATAGTTTAGTTTTTCCAATAAATCTTCAGTATCCCTGTCAACATCGATTTGAGTCAGTACATTTTCATGCCCATAACCTCTTCTTGGATCCTGATTGGTTATCTCAATTAATTGCTGAATAGTATCCGTTCCATTTCCTACTACGTGAGCAGGAACTCTTTTTGCGGCAGCCACTAGTTTATTATCGATTACCAATATTCTAAAATCGAAACCGGTTATGAATTTTTCGACAATAACACGTTTGCCATATGCTTGTGCAAAAGACAAACCTGAAACCGCATCTTCCCAATTGGTAACATTTATAGATGCTCCTTTTCCATGATTACCATCCAAAGGTTTTAATACAATGGGATACCCAATTTTTTTTATAGTTTCAGCCAATCCTTCTTGGTCAGCACAAATGCTTCCATTGGCAACAGGAATAGAGGCCATGTCTAACATTTTTTTTGTCTGCTCTTTGTTACAAGCAATATCAACGGCAATGCTGCTGGTTTTACAGGTGATTGTTGCCTGAAAACGCATTTGATTAACTCCATATCCAAGTTGTACTAAAGAATTTGTTCCAAGACGTATCCAAGGTATATCTCTGGAAACAGCTTCTTCTACAATACTTCCAGTACTGGGTCCAAGTCGCACGCGTTCGCGTATTTCACGCATTTTCTGCAAGTCGGCATTCAAATCATATTCTGTTCCTGCAATTAGGGCTTCGGCAATGGCAACAGATGATTCTGCAGCAAAGAGGCCCACATTTTCTTCGGTATAACTAAAAACGACGTTGTAGGTACCAAGAGTTTTGGTTTCCCTAGTCCTTCCAAAACCGGTTTCCATTCCTGCAAGAGATTGAATTTCAAGTGCAATATGTTCGATTACATGTCCCATCCAGGTCCCGCGTTCTACTCTAGAAAAGAAACCACCACGGCAACCCTCAGAACAACGGTGTTCAATCATGGAAGGGAACATAGCTTCAATTCGTTCTTTGAAACCGTCGATTTTATTGGTTGGAAATTGTTCCATTTCCTCCAAATCCAAACGCATTTGGATTAATTTTTTTCTTTGAATACTCCAGATATTCGGGCCACGAAGGGCTTGTACTTTGATTATTTTCATAAAATGGAAAAATTATTACTTATATAAAAACGGTTGAATTTAGAAGTATCTTTCCAAAGTGTCAACCCGTATTGACTTGAAAAAAAGTAAAGTACATTCTATTCAATCCGTCTAAATGCGCTACACTGCTCCTAAATTAAAGTTTTTTAGAATAGGAATCAAAATTTATTTTTAAAATCAAGTGAAACGCTGCGCGTGATTTGTTCAGCGTAACCCAATTGTTTTTTTTGAATGAATTTTATGATTCAGGACTAATTGATAAAAGTAAAATTTTACACGGGGTTAAATGTCTTTAAATTCAATGTCAAGTCAAGTAATATATGGCAGTAAATAACGTAAAGACTGTCTAGGATATAATCTTTTGTAAGTGCTATCATTGCTAAATAATTAAAAAAAAAACGCAACTTCAAAGGCTCTTTTTATCTTTTTGGTTATTTTTACAAAATGAATATATTAGGAAAACTTATAATAATAGGTGGTGCGGTAGATAAAGGGAGTTTTACAGAAATCAATTTAGATAAAAATGCGGCAAGCAACTTAAACTTTTTTGAGGCTGGCATTTTAAAAAGAATCATAAATGAATCTAAACACAAAGAGAAATCACGGATAGAAATTATCACGACAGCTTCAGTTATACCAAAGGAAATCGGTCCTGAATATGTGAAAGCATTCGAGTACTTGAATGCTAAAAACGTAGATATACTTACAATTGAAAGACGTGAACAAGCTGCTGATGAAGAGGTTTTAGCTCGTCTAAAAGCAGCAGATATTGTGATGTTTACTGGAGGAGATCAATTGCGATTATCATCCATTCTTGGAGGTACTCCTTTTCATGATATTTTATTGGATAAATACCATAATGAGGAATTTATTTATGCAGGAACCTCGGCTGGAGCTGCGGCAGCATCTAATAACATGATTTATCAAGGAAGTAGTTCAGAAGCTTTATTGAAAGGGGAAGTAAAAATCTCTAGTGGACTTGGATTAATAGATGGTGTGATTATCGACACCCATTTCGTTCAACGTGGTAGAATTGGCAGACTTTTTCAAGCTGTTGTTGGTAACCCTAGGGTACTTGGAATAGGTCTTGGAGAAGATACGGGTTTGTTGATTACTAATAATCGAGAAATGGAAGCAATAGGTTCTGGCTTGGTCATTTTAGTTGATGGTCGCGAAATAAAAGATACTAATTTGACAAAAGTTGAATTAGGGCAGCCAATATCCATTTCACATTTAGTGACCCATGTTATGAGCAAATTTGATACTTATAACCTTGAAACGCATAAAATGCACATTCAATCCTCCCATTATTTGTAATGGTTAAAAAGTGCCGATTTAAAATTTTCAATCAATTATGAAGCTAATTATTCATGGTGGTTTTTTTTCAGAATCATCAACCAACCCCGAAACAAAAGCTGCAAAACAAAAGGCATTAGAACGAATTGTTAAAGATTCCTATGAATTTTTGAAATCACATTCAGCTGTAGAAACCGTAGTGTATGCCGTCTCACTTCTCGAAGATGACGAGCTATTTAATGCGGGAACTGGTTCTCAAATACAAAGCGATGGAAAAATTAGGATGAGTGCTGCCATTATGAATGGCGATACGCAGAAAATGAGTGGTGTAATTAATATTGAAGAGGTTAAAAATCCAGTTCAGGTTGCTCAAATATTAATGCAATATGACGATAGAGTTTTGGGTGGAAGTGGCGCTACCAGTTTTGCCAGAGTACATGGGTTTCCTGCTTTTTCAACTGAAATTCCACAACGGCGAGTGGAATATGAGGCGAAGCGCAAAGCGAATGGAATAGGAACGGTTGGTTGTGTGGCTTTGGATTCAAATAATAAAATTGCAGCAGCTACTTCAACAGGAGGTAAAGGTTTTGAAATTCCAGGTAGAATCTCCGACTCGGCTACTGTAGCAGGGAATTATGCGAATGCATTTTGTGGCGTAAGTTTAACAGGCGTAGGGGAAGATATCGTTAGTAATGCTACCGCAGCAAAAATTGTAACGCGCGTTTCAGACGGTTTTTCGTTACAGGAAGCCTTTTCTAAAACTTTTAGCGAACTGAAACCTTATGATGGTTTTGCTGGAGCGATTGCGATTGATAGTCATGGAAATATGTGGCATCAGGATTCGCATCCTAGTATGGTTTTTGCCAGTTTTGATGGAGAAAATTTTGAAGTTTTCGACTAATACTCTTTGTTTAAAGAGCGTTTTACGTAGTGTATTAATTCAAGGAAAATTCAAACCAAATTGGTATATGATCCGAAATTATTCTGGCCTCCTTTAACGTTGAAAAATTCTCGTAAAAGTGAATAATCCCCGAATTTAACGTGTTGATTTTTGAAGACTTGAAATAGATATTGTCAAATTCCGAAGCGAGGCAGTTGTCTTTTTTACATTCTTGTTTCAGTGACGTTTTTTGGTCAATTAGAAGTGACTCATAGCCCATTTTCTTCAATGGAATAAAAACCGTATGCGATTGTGGGCAATTAAAATCGCCGGTAAAAATTAAATTTAAAGTGCCGTATTCCTCCGGCAAAAATTTAAAGTATTTAATCTCTGTTTCAGGCTGTCTCTTTTGAGTAACGGCATGAAAGTTAACTACTGTAAATTGTTTGTTGTCATATTGAAAGGTACAGAAATAAGGTTCACGGTCGATTTCCAATTGGTATTTTTTTTCCAGCCACGCTTTACCTATCTTTTTTACTTTACTCGTTTTCCATAGAAAAGCATAGCGTTCCGTTTTATAGGCGGTACTGCTAGTAGGATCACTAATTACGTAATCCCATTTGGATCCTTTACGATTAAGTTCTTCTGCGAGCCTTGCTACTGCTTGTGGACCACCATAACCCGCTACGACTTCTTGAATAGCGATAATATCATAATGTTTCATTGTATTGGCAATGTAATTTATGCTTTCTTGTGATTTTGATTTGCCAAAGTTTTCAATATTCCAAGAAAGAAGTTTGGTTTGCGAGAATCCAGAACAATAAATTAAGAAAAGCAGGAGGGAAAGGAGCGATTTCATTTAATAGGGAGGTACATATAATACTATTCAAATTAACGCATATTGTTTGATAAAAAGTAAAACTAAAGCTTTTAGTTTTTATGAAAATTTGTTTGATGATTTTTGCCTAGTCGGTAAAGCATCTAAATGCAATTGTTAAAAACTACATTATAAAATATAGCAAGGTACTGTTTTAATTGTCGATTCGGTAGTTATAAATTTGCTTCCGAACTTTGCTTATAATATCCAAAGTTTCGTGTTTTAGCTTTTGCGGGACTTTCTTTGTGAAGAAAACACCGTTTTTTAAACGTATTTTTAATTCATAACTTTTATAGTCATTCATTTTTACAATAAAGGTAACTATAAATAGTGGTGGAAGAAAAAGCATTATTTCAAGGGATAAGTATAAAAGGCTCAAAGTCGCAATTATAATTAAAAATAAAAATGGTACAAGCTCAAGTAGCGAGGGAAATTTATGAACAGAAATATAGATTTCATCTAATTCAGTAAATAAGATTGCTTTTTGGTTGTTATTTCTAGAACTTAAAATAAGTTTATTTTTTTCTAAACTTAGTTCATCAAATGTGTACTTTAAATTCATTTGTAGTATTGGAGTTGTTGAGTAATTGGGGTGTTTTTTGATTTGTGGAAAATCCTTTTTTTAAAGTTTTTAAGATCTCTTTTTTTATCGGCTCTTCCAGATGTTATAGACTAAGTAAATAATGCATGCTGCACCCAAAATCATTACTACTATTTGTGTAGAAAAGAATAGATTAATAATTAAAAAAGGGAATATATTCATGTTTATTTTTTCACTTTATTTAAAAGTTAGGTGTTGTTAATTTTCTCATTTTACCTATCTGTATTATTTAATATACACTCACTAGTATTTTTGCCATACATCATTTTGCCTTTTTGGTTTCTAGAATATACAATGCTTTTTATTGTATCGGTTTCGTGCTGAATGAAGGCAGGTTTTGGAGTTTGATAAAATATACTGAAATCCTTAAATTTTCTGTCTTTTTCTTCAAGCACATCATTTTCGTTAGTATTATTCATAATCAAATCTGGTGAATCTACTTTAATATTAGTTTTGATATAGGTGGAGTTCTTTTTGGGAATATATTTTTTTTTTAGTGGAAGAGTAAATAATGCAATAAATACTAATACGGTTACAACAATAATTTTTCTCATGTCTTTGTTATTCACAGCAGGCGTTAACTATTTTCAATTGAATTCTCAAGATTTTCTGTAATTGCTTTTCCTTTAGCAATCCTTTTTTTTGTGCTTTACTCAGCCTCTTACTCAAGCTTTCGGATTTGGCTTTTAAATAAGGTTATCTTTTTATTGAATAAGAATTTCCTTTCAGTGCTTTTTTATAGTGCTTGATGTACTCTTTTATGTAAGTATCATAATCGTTTACTGTATTTGTCCATTTGTCAGGTATAATTTTCTCTTTTCTTATTTTTGACAGGTGTAAGGGTGATTCGGTTTCGTTTTGCTTCATGTTCTATTTTTATTAGAATGTTGGAACACATCAAAATTAGTATTACTAAAAAGTTTTAGTTTACGGGTAACCGTAATGCAGTAGAAAAAAACACATTGATTCAGTACGAATTATTTAAAATACTGTAAATAAGCGTTTTATGTTTATAATTATTTAAAGTATTCTTTTTATCCAATTGCTAGCAATCCAATCTGACAAGTGAGCGCTGCAATCGGCGTGTTCTAAATATGGATGTTGTAAAAATGTTTCTACTTTTTGAAAATTAGCCTTAGTTTGAGCAACATTATAATTTTCTAAAAACGAATTACAAAAATCAGTGACATTCTTTTCATCTGTTTTATTGACGTAATTTAAATCAAGGTTTTCATGACTTTTGTTGCTATCAATAGTTGTGGAATATCCTGAAAATGCTAAGTCATTTGTAGTAAAACGTGTCATTTGTATTTGATTTAGGTTTGAAGTTGTAAACCTAATACCTTTTAAATTTAGTTCTTTACGGAATACCGTATAGCATTTTTTTTTATTGTAACATCAGATGTAATGGGATTTGAAGCAACAACATAGCTGTTTCTAAATGGTAATGACATAAAACCAAACTAGGATATTCCTTGTTTAATTTATCTTCTAAGGATCTTAAACTAAACCTAAATCCTTTGTAATGGCTATTAAATGAACATTATTATTGGCTTTGAAATAAACTTTTAGTTTGTTTATGCGTTTTTCTAAACTGCTATTGCTATTAGGAATAATTCCAGAATCTTTGAATTCAGTAGAAATATCCTCTACAGTTAATCCTTTGGATAAAGATTTTAACAGAGAAATATCATAAGATTCAATTTCAAAAAGAGTTTTATCTCTTAAAGTTAGTGCTAACTCGTTTGAAGTTTTAACTTCTTCATTGTTATAGATGCGTTGAATTGCTGTTTGAAGTTCCTCGATGCTATCTCTCCCTTTGCAGACGTAGGCGTTAATTCCTAAATTATTAAAGAGTGATTTTATACGGAAAGACTTGTCTTCAATAGAAAATATGATGGTCTTGATGTCGGGTTGAATTTTCTTTATCGCTTCTATAAGTTCTTCACCGGAGGTCAATTTATCCTCCCGATGATCACTTTTAAATGATAAATCACTAATCATGAGGTCGTAAGGTGCATTGTCATAAATTGCTTTTTTGATTTTCAAAAAGGCATCGTCACAGTATTTTGTACTGTGAATTTCTGCTATAGAAAGTTTTTCTAACGCTTGAACTACTGCCACACTGATCGTGTCTAAATCTTCGGCAACTAAAACTTTGTTAAACATAATAATGTCAGTTATTAACGGAATGTGATTTTTGTTTTAAATCCTTTGCTGGATTCATTATCAAATGTAATCGTTCCTTTTATAACTAGAATACGGTTTTCCACATTGTGTAGCCTATTTTTTAAATTTATTACTTCAAATGGTACTCCGACCTAGTTATCACTATGCTTTATTTGAGATTTATTTTCAGTTTTTTTAAATATGATCACTATTAAACTACACTTTTTGTACTTTTTTTTGTTGAATGAACGTTCTAGGATGATACAATAGATTGTTTTTTTTTTAGTTTCTTCAAGAATAAACCAAGAGACAGTATCTAAATCCGTTAAGAAGGACATTAATGGAATCTGTTTTAAATTCCGAAATAATTTCTTTTAGATTGGGTCCAAATAATTGCCGATTTCTATAATGTTGCTTTCTCTGGAACTGGTTCGTGTTTTAGTGTAAATTATATCTAGATTACTTACTATGATTTCTTTATTGAAAAATGTGAATAAATTTTGTGTTCAGCAAATGCCATTGTCTGCAATACATTATTTGGCAATGCTTCATTAAGTTTCTTCACAATTCTTATTTCAGTAGTGTAGGCGGTTTTTGTTTTCTGTTTTTGTCAATATGATAGATGTCAACAACAAGCCCGATCACTTTTATTCACCTACAGCTAAGTATATTTGTAAATTTTGATTTTTTTGCTGCTTTCTGTATGAGTATCTGATTTACTGTTTGAATTTTTATAAGAAGAATAGATATAAATCGAGAGTAGGTGTAATGAAATCGGGGAACGTAACATTTATAATAACCTTACTGGAAGTAGTATTTTAAAATTTATAATCTATGATTTTGCTCTTTAGATTATTGGTTAAGGGCAGTTTTAGAATCATTTCATCGTCAGAACTTAGAATTATTGATAAACTTTCAATCTGTGACAATGGTAAGGAATAGGATTTTTTTTTGAAGCTTTCGTTGATATCTTCCGTAGCATTTGTGCAGGAAGTAACCCTAAAATAAAAAAACCCATTCGCGTTGGCGAATGGGTTTTATAATCTGAAACAAGTTCAGATAAAGGTAAGTAAGTAATCTAAATTGTGTTGATAAAACGTTTATTTTACTTTATTAAGTATTGCTTTGAAAGCTACTGGGTGGTTCATAGCTAAATCGGCTAGAACTTTACGGTTCAATTCGATGTTATGCTTTTTTACTTTACCCATGAACTGAGAATAAGACATTCCTTCCAATCTGGCTCCAGCGTTGATACGTTGAATCCACAAAGCGCGGAAATTTCTTTTATTCACTTTTCTGTCACGGTAAGCGTAGCACATTGCTTTCTCCACCGCATTCTTAGCAACTGTCCAAACGTTTTTACGTCTACCAAAGAAACCTTTGGCTTGCTTCATTATTTTTTTTCTTCTTGCTCTTTTTGCAACTGAATTTACCGATCTTGGCATAATTTTATTGTTTTTTTGTAGCAGGCGGCTTGAATTGAATCAAAAGCACTTAATGGCCATACTCCAAGGTTATTTTAAATTGTTTTAACCTAAAGACTATTTAGTCAAATATTTTAAAGTCGAATGTCGAAAGTCTTTAAGACCTTTGACTTTGCAACTTTAAGACTTAATTAAATAATTCTTAATTGTTGTTTGATACTTTTCATATCTGTTTTGTGAACTAGCGCAGAGTGTGTCAATGCTAATTTACGTTTTTTAGACTTTTTGGTCAAGATATGACTTTTAAAAGCATGCTTTCTTTTAATCTTTCCAGAACCAGTAACTTTAAAACGTTTCTTGGCGCTAGATTTGGTTTTCATTTTAGGCATTTTTTCCTAGTGTTTTAATTTATTCTTACTTACTTATCTTTTAGTCATAAAGTCGAAAGTCATAAAGTGAGGACTTTTGACATTGCAACTTTCGACTTTTGACTTTTTTATTTCTTCTTCTTAGGAGCAATGAACATAATCATTCTTTTTCCTTCTAGAACTGGCATCGCTTCTACTTTACCAAATTCTTCAAGATCTGTTGCTAATCTTAACAATAAGATTTGACCTTGATCTTTATAGATGATCGAACGTCCTTTAAAGAAAACGAATGCTTTCAATTTAGCACCTTCTTTTAAGAATTTTTCTGCATTTTTTCTCTTAAATTCATAATCATGCTCATCTGTTTGAGGTCCAAAACGGATTTCCTTAACGACTACTTGCGTAGATTTCGCTTTTAGGATTTTATCACGTTTCTTTTGCTCGTAAACAAATTTTTTGTAATCCATGATTTTACAAACTGGAGGCTCAGCATTGGGCGAAATCTCAACTAAATCCAATTCAAACTGGTCAGCTAATCTTAAAGCTTCTGATAGTTTAAAAACTCCAGGCTCAATATTTTCACCTACAAGTCTTACTTCTTGTACACCACGAATAAGACTATTTATTCTGTGTGCATCTTTTTTTTCTACGCGAGGTTGGTAACCTCTGTTGCTTCTTATTGCTATGACTTTATAATTTAAGTTAAACTGTAAATACTTTTAATGTTTTATTTATTTCTTCATTCACAATAGCAACAAATTCTTCTATTGTAACGCTGATATTTCCTTTTCCTTCCTGACCATGACGACGGATAGAAATTGTTCCATTTTTCTCCTCTTCTTCACCAACAATCAGCATAAACGGGATTTTTTGCATTTCTGCATCCCTGATTTTCTTGCCTATAGTCTCATTTCTGTTATCAATCAGGGCGCGAATTTCGTGATTTTCTAGCAAATCTAAAACTTTTTTCGCATATATTTCATATTTCTCACTCAAAGACAATATAATAGCCTGTTCAGGTATTAACCACAGTGGGAAATTTCCTGCTGTGTGCTCTAATAATATTGCTATAAATCGTTCCATGGAGCCAAACGGGGCTCTGTGAATCATCACGGGTCTATGCAATTCGTTGTCAGAACCTTTATAAGTTAAATCAAAACGCTCTGGAAGGTTATAATCGACTTGAATAGTTCCTAATTGCCATTGTCTGCCCAAAGCATCTTTAACCATGAAGTCCAATTTTGGACCATAGAAAGCAGCTTCGCCATATTCAATAACCGTGCTTAAGCCTTTATCTGCTGCTGCACTGATAATCGCGTTCTCCGCTTTTTCCCAGTTTTCATCAGTACCAATGTATTTATCTTTATTTTCTTTATCTCTTAATGATATTTGAGCCGTGAAATTTTCAAATCCTAAAGAACCGAAAACGTAGAGTACCAAGTCAATTACTTTTTTAAATTCTTCGTCCAATTGATCTGGAGTACAAAATATATGAGCATCGTCCTGAGTAAACCCTCGTACCCGAGTCAAACCGTGTAATTCACCACTTTGTTCGTATCTGTAAACCGTACCAAATTCAGCATAACGCTTTGGTAAATCTTTGTAGGACCAAGGTCTAACATTATAAATTTCACAGTGATGCGGACAGTTCATCGGTTTTAATAGAAACTCTTCTCCCTCATGCGGTGTACTTATAGGTTGAAAACTATCAGCACCATATTTTGCATAATGACCAGATGTTACATACAATTCTTTTTGACCAATATGAGGTGTTACAACTTGCTCATAGCCCCCTTTTTTTTGTGCTTTTTTCAAGAACTGTTCCAATCGATCTCTTAATGCAGCTCCTTTTGGCAACCACAATGGCAATCCTGCACCTACTTTTGCTGAAAACGCAAACAATTCAAGTTCCTTACCTAGTTTTCTGTGATCTCTGCGTTTTGCTTCTTCCAGTAATACTAAATATTCTGTAAGATCTTTTTGTTTTGGAAATGAAGTTCCATAAACACGAGTTAGTTGTTTGTTTTTTTCATCACCACGCCAATAAGCTCCGGCAACACTCATGATTTTCATTGCTTTGATAATTCCAGTATTTGGAATATGACCACCGCGGCATAAATCAGTAAATGTGTCATGATCACAAAACGTAATTGTTCCGTCCTCAAGATTGGTAATTAGTTCTGTTTTATAAACGTTGTCTTTATATAATTCCAAGGCATCCGCTTTTGATACAGGACGCAATTTGAATTCATGTTTTCCTCTTGAAATTTCAATAACTCTGTCTTCAATTTTCTTGAAATCTGCGTCTGTGATTTTATGATCTTCAAAATCTACATCGTAATAAAAACCATTTGCGATTGCTGGTCCTAGCGTTAATTTGATTCCAGGATACATTTCTTCAAGAACCTGCGCCATCACGTGTGAAGTCGAATGCCAGAAAGCTTTCTTTCCATCAGCGTCATTCCAAGTGTATAATGTAAGACTACCGTCCGTCGTCAAAGGGGTTGTTGTTTCAATAGTTGTACCATTAAAAGAAGCCGAAATTACATTTCTGGCAAATCCTTCACTAATGCTTTTAGCAACATCCATAGGTGTTACATCAAGAGCAAACTCTTTAATTGACCCATCGGGCAAAGTAATCTTAATCATTGTTTGATATTTTAAGAATGCAAATATAGAGCATTACAAAAACACAACCAATATATATGTAAGGTTTGTTAGTCTAAAGCTTGTAATCTAAATTAGTTTGTAAAAATCAATGTTGTTTAAAAAATATTTTAGGTCAAATAGGCACCAAACATAATCTAAGAATAGATTAAATAATCTTTCTTGTTTCAATTACACCATGTCAAGTAGTTCCTTTTTTTAGGAAAAAGAACGAGTTTTTATAAATCGATTTTCTTTAATTCTTTATAATTGGCATACAATTTACGCAATAAAGTACCGTATAATACTCTGTAAAACAGCCATAACAAACCGAATAATGCAATGCTAAAAATACTTAATACGGCTATTGTTATTGCCATCACTTTGCTATTGCCATTAATTTGATTTTTTAGAGCATCCATTTCAGGATTATAAGCAAATGCAATTATAAAGCCAATAATCAAACTAAAAACAAGCATCGCTAAATTATACCAAACATAATATTGAACCGTTTTGCGAGTTCTGAGGATGTCCTGCATCAATTGTTTGGTTGAAGCAGTGGTCGAAATCAGAATATAATTTTTGTAAAACAAATAAATAAAAATCAATATTACAGCGTAGTTAAAGTAGTTTAAGACTTCAAAATAGCCAATCAATTCTGCATGTTTTATTTTTTCTAAATACTCATTAGAGTCAAAGCAAACGCTAAGACAAGTCCATAGCAAAACCTCCAAAATGCTTATAATCAAAATCCACTTCACTATTGAAGATGATTTTTTATGAATCATTTTATAAATCTCGATTTCCGATACCTGCTCAAAAGATTTATCGCTCTTCTGCCAGTCTTTCTTTAATAAATCCAGCTCTTTCATATTCCTAATGGATTTAATATTTTTTTTAATTTCCCTTTTATCCTATTCATTTTTACTCTCGCATTTACCTCACTAATTCCTAGTGTTTCCGCTATTTCGTGATAATCTTTGTCCTCCAGATACATAAAGATTAGCGCCTTTTCAATATCATTTAGTTGGTAAACTGCCTTGTACATTAGCTTTAATTGTTCCTCTTCTTCATAATCATATTCCACATCATTCAGAAAATGTTGGCGACCTTCAAATTCTATTGTGTTTATGGATCGTTTTGTTTTTCGGTACAAAGTAATCGCCGTGTTGAGGGCGACTCGATACGCCCAAGTAGAAAACTTACTATCTCCTCTGAATTTTGGAAAAGCTTTCCACAACTGAATTGTAATTTCCTGAAACAAATCCTTGTGCGCATCATCGCCATTAGTGTACAACCTACAAATCTTGTGGATTATATTCTGGTTTTCCTGTAGCTGTTTTACAAAAGATTGTTCTAGATTTTCACTCATAGTATATACGTTAGTAAGTCAATCATGGTTTTTGTTACAATGCTTCCTTTTTTTTTGGAGCACAAAAATTTTCACTTCATAAAAAAAGAGTCGTCCCGCTGTACATTTCAATCTTTATTTACTGATAAAAATCAGTAAATAAAGGATTTTCATTACCATCGGGGCTAATTTACCCATTGTGTATTTCACAACAACAGTTGGCAAATACAAATAGTCAAATCACATTCCTAATTTTACAATAAACAGCTAAGGGCTATCAATGCAGGCGTTATAAAATTGTGGTTAGAGAACTTAAGTCTAACTATTAACTGTATTCAGCTTTATTTAAGTGTGAAAAGAAGGAGAAACGGGTTTAAAAAAGCCTTTTATGAATTTCATAAAAGGCTTTTGATAAGTTTAAAAAAGTACTAGACTATTTTTTACATTCAGAATAATCAACATTAAAAGTATATTTTTTATCGCTAACTTTCTTAACAGCAGGATTATTGATGTGGTCTGGTTTATATGCTGCACCAGTCCCTAAATCGACTCCAAGACCCAATAATCCAAACGATACAACGCTTAAGATAAAGTTTCCAGTTCTAAAAGCAGTATTAAAAGTTTGTTTTTTAGTATCGCAACCTTCTTCTTTTAATTCTACGTTTAAGGCTTTATTTCTTGGAAATAATGCGGTAACTTGACCGTCACCCATTTTTTGGCCATCAACATAAATTGCTGCGTTTGGTCGGTCCTTGGCAACAATTGTACCTTCGTACCTACTACCACCAAACATAACACCACAGCTATTTAGCAAAACGAGCATCGATAAGGAGACCACAACAACTGAAATTCTTTTTTTCATAAGGCAAATATTTTTTTGGTTATAATTAATTAGGTAGCTAAAATAGTAATAATAGAATCGTAATTACAATTGATTGACACTTTTTTTTGATGTTTATGCGCTATTCATCTGATTTTGTCAATTATATATTGTAAGTCATTGGTAGCTAATTTCTTAAATCTTTACTAACTTTGTAATTCATCATTCTATTTTAAAAATGAACATCCCAAATTCAGCTTTACCCAGAATAGTAATTATAGGAGGTGGATTCGCAGGAATTGCATTGTCCAAAAAGCTAAAAAATAAAAAAGTTCAGGTGGTTCTTTTAGACAAACACAATTACCATACTTTTCAGCCTTTATTATATCAAGTTGCTACTGGCGGTTTGGAAGCCGGTTCTATAGCCTACCCAATTCGAAAAGTAATTCAGGAATACGATGACGTTTACTTCAGGCTCACCAATGTTCAAGAAATAGATACTAAAAATCAAAAAGTAATTGCCGAGATAGGCGAATTAAGTTATGATTATTTGGTGATTGCCACAGGTTCCAAAACGAATTATTTTGGCAACAAAGAAATCGAGCGCAACAGTATGGCCATGAAGACCATACCGCAATCGCTCAACATACGTAGTTTGATTCTTGAAAATTTTGAGCAAGCCGTTTTAACTATTGATGTAGCAGAACAAAACAGCCTTATCAATTTTGTCCTCGTAGGTGGTGGACCAACAGGAGTAGAGCTTGCGGGAGCTTTAGCCGAAATGAAAAAAGCGATTCTGCAAAAAGATTATCCCGATCTTAATATTTCCAAAATGGAAATTAACCTAATTCAAAGTGGCGACCGTATCCTGAATACCATGAGTGAGAAATCCTCACAAGCTGCCGAAAAATTTCTAATCAGCTTAGGTGTGAAAATTTGGAAAAACGTTCGCGTCACTAATTACGATGGACGTACGATAACCGCAAATTCCGATTTAACCTTTGAAACTGCCACGGTAATCTGGACAGCAGGTGTTCAAGGTGCTATTGTTGCGGGATTGGATGCAAAATCTCTAGTAGAAAAAGTAGAACGCATACGTGTAAATGAATACAATCAAGTGGTGGGCTATGAAAACATTTTTGCAGTAGGTGATATTGCTTCCATGGAATCTGAAACTTATCCGCAAGGACATCCTATGATGGCACAACCAGCAATGCAGCAAGGGGAATTATTGGGTGAAAATCTGGTGAAATTAATTCAAAATAAACCCATGGAAGCATTCGAGTACAATGATAAAGGTTCTATGGCAACAATTGGAAGAAATAAAGCAGTTGTCGATTTGCCTAAATACCATTTCAGTGGTGTTTTTGCTTGGTTTGTTTGGATGTTTGTACATTTATTTTCACTAATTGGATTTAAAAATAAAGCGGTAGTTTTCTTAAATTGGGTTTATAATTACATTCGTTTTGACCGCGAAGGCCGTTTGATTATCAGACCGTTTAAAAAGAAAAGTTTTACCACGTTTACTAGTGATGAAGTGTAATTGCCGAAAGTATTTTAGAGTTGTTTGTCATTCAACTTTAGCTTTTTAGTTACATTATCATGCAATAAAAACCAAATTAACTCATCAAATAGCACTCTAAATTCTCTTTATCTCTTTATGAATATTTAAATCAATCTCAAAAATTAGTACTAGAAGGGTAGTGATTTACTTTAAAACTTTAGATCTAAAAACCATTCCCTTTATAGTAATTTACCATCAAATTTACATATTTGTTATAACTCTCAAGGCCATCCTTTTGCTGGTTTATTTTGAGGAATTGATCATAAAAAGCATGGAAACCTTTATCAATTACTGTGTCATACTGCTTCCAGAAATCTTCGCTTTCTTTGTAGTTTTTTAAAATTCCGGTATTGACCGTTTTCAATAATTGTTTAAAAATAGCCTCATCTCTCGCTTGCCAATTCCCTAAGCAATATCGTAAAGCCATACTATAACCGGAATATTGAATATATAAATCTTCATTTTTTATGGATGCTAGAAAGCCGATAAAGTTGCATTCACTTTCACTGGCAAACCCCATTTGGTGTGCCATTTCGTGATTTGTAGTCATCGGGAAACTGTACATTGGACCCAAATAATTAACCTGCGCTTCATTGGTAAACGGATTCAAATAACCTCCAAAACCCATATAGGTCAAAGGCAGGCTAAACAGTGATTTTTTAGTGCTTAACTTAGAATAAGAAAAATAAGGATATTCCGCGGATAGGTTTTTGTAGCCATTCAAACTCATTTCAAAAACCTGTTCTTGTGAGTAGGGAAATACCACTTTCAAGCTGTCATTTTTTGTGATTTGGTAATGAATAGCATTGGTTTTAGTAATTATTTTTTTGGTGAAAGCCAATAAATCAGCATCCGAATAGTCTTTTTGAATTTCCATTTTTTCAAAAAGCGGTTCACGGTAATAATTCAAAGCCCAAAGAACATGAAACAAAAAGTAAAAAACAGAAACAAAACTCAGTATACTCAAAATAGTGTCTTTCCATTCGGATTTCCAAGTTTTTCGTTTGTTCCAAATCCATTTTAAAATAAATAAAATAAGAATGAAATAAAGAAAGTCACCCACAGAAAAAGGAATTCTGCCCAAAATAGTTCTCGAAAATAGCGAAAGTATCGGATAAAAACCATTGCTGTACCAGTCTTCTATCTGTTCTGGGTAAAAGGGAATTATTTGTAAAAGCAGAATTTGGATTAATAGAAAGCAGGAAAGGAAATATTTTGTTTTCAATGTTTGAATTTTCTAAATGTAAATATAATTACAATATCAATTACTACCATAAAGAATTTAAACTTTGTAACTTTGAGCTTTAAAAATAGTAAACTTCAAAAAAATATAAATGAGTCAAGAAATAAGAAATTTAGAGCCAAAAGCGCTGTGGAATAAGTTTGCCGATTTAAATGCGGTTCCACGTCCTTCTAAAAAAGAAGATAGAGTAATTGCATTCATGAAGAACTTTGGCGAAAGCCTTGGATTAGAAACTTTTGAAGATGATATTCGAAATGTCATCATTCGCAAACCGGCAACTGCCGGAATGGAAAACCGAAAAGCAATTGTGCTTCAAGGACATTTGGATATGGTGCACCAAAAAAATGCCGATACTGTTTTTGATTTTGATACACAAGGAATCGATATGTATGTTGATGGAGATTGGGTTCGAGCTAGAGGAACTACGCTTGGTGCTGATAATGGTCTTGGAGTTGCAGCTATCATGGCAATATTAGAAAGTACTGATATTCCTCATCCTGCAATCGAAGCTTTGTTTACCATTGACGAAGAAACAGGAATGACTGGAGCCTTAAATTTAAAAGGCGGTATTCTACAAGGTCAAATTCTGTTGAATATGGATACGGAGGAAGATGATGAAATTGATATTGGTTGTGCAGGAGGAATTGATGTGACGGCTACTGCTGAGTATGATGAGGAGGAAACTCCAGAAGGTTCAGTAGGATACACCATTACCGTAAAAGGTTTGAAAGGCGGACATTCAGGAATGGATATTCACAAAGGCTTGGGTAATGCGAATAAAATCATGAACCGATTGTTGTTTGATGGTTTTGATAATTTTGGTTTGCAAATTTCAGAAATAAAAGGAGGAAGTTTACGTAATGCTATTCCTCGTGAAAGTATGGCAAAAGTAATTATTGCTGAAGTATATGATGAAGCTTTTGTTTTTGACATGCAGCAAATTGTCAACGAAATCAAAACCGAGTTTAAAACAACGGAACCCAATTTAGAAGTTGTTTTTGAAAAAATGGAGGCAGCTCCTGCTAAAGTAATGCCAACAATTGCTCAGTTTTACTTCGTAAGATCGATGTATACTGCTCACAACGGAGTGTACAGAATGAGTGCTGATTTTGATGATTTAGTAGAAACCTCTAATAATATTGCTAAAGTAATTGTTGGAGACGGACAACTTACAGTACAATGTTTAACGCGTTCTTCGGTTGAAACATCTAAATTTGATTTGGCTAATGCCTTGCGTTCTGCTTTTGAACTTATGGGTTGTGAAGTGGAATTTTCAGGATCTTATCCGGGTTGGACGCCCAATTCAGAATCAGAAATTTTAGATGTTTTAGTGCCTATTTACGAGAAACAAAACGGTGAAAAACCAAAAGTAGTGGCGTGTCATGCTGGATTAGAATGTGGAATTCTGGGAATCAATTATCCAGATATGGATATGATTTCTTTTGGACCAACCATTCATGGAGCTCACTCTCCAGACGAAAGAGCGAGTATTTCCTCTTCTCAGAAATTTTGGAAATTTGTATTGGAAATTTTAGCGACGATACCAGTAAAATAATAGTTTAAGAACCATAGAAAAAGGCATAATTAAGTTCCATTTAGGATTTTAATTATGCCTTTTTATTTAGTAAAATAATTTTTAATCGGCGGGTTCAGAGAGGTTGTTTTTCAAATGTTCACTATCCCAACTGTGGTTTGTTGCTGCAATCTGCGAATATAGATCGCTTTTTAGTAACTGTTCCTGTAATTCAATTTCTTCTTTAACGGTTATCATGTACGCCATTTTATCATGACGTTTTTCCGCTAATTTGCGAGTGGTAATTTCGTCATATTTTATAAATTGCCGTCCTTGTCTAGTGGCTGAATACTTGCGATGCCCTAATTCTACTAAGGCGTCAACACCCATATTTACAGCGCTGTATAATGTTTCTCTATAAATATGCTCGACTTTATGATCGATTAGTTCATAAGCATCATTTCGATTGCGGGCACGAGTCAAGATTTTTAAGTGAGGGAAATGTTTTTTTAATGTTTCAATTACTTGCAAATTTACGGATGGATTGTCTATGGCTGCAATAAAAAGTTTGGCGTTTTCACAACCAGCCGCTTTTAGCAATTCCAATCGTGTTGCATCTCCATAATACACTTTGAAACCCATTTTTCGTAATAAATCAATTCGGTCAGAATCATAATCAAGAATAGTCGATGTAACTTTATTTGCTCTTAATAAACGGCCTACTGTACTACCAAAATGGCCAAAACCAGCAATAATAACAGGATTATCTTCATCTATGAAATCATCATCTTTATTAATTTCCGTTACTTTTTCTTTGATTCTGGAATTGGGATAAATTATTCGCTCGTTTATTAACAATAAAAAAGGAGTTGCAACCATACTCATGGCGATTACCGCCATCACTTGATTTGCCAAAACACTAGGAATGATATTCAATTGCATGCAAAAACTCATGATTACAAAACCAAATTCCCCGGCTTGACTCAAACCAAAAGCAAACAAAAGGTTTTGGTTGGTATTTTTTTTGTGAAATCTACTAATTACAAATAAAACTACAAATTTCACCAAAGTTAGGATGGCTCCAAAAATAAAAATGAAAAGAGGATTTTCAATAATTAATTGAAAGTTTATTGATGCGCCTACGCCTAGGAAAAAAAGGCCTAAAAGAAGTCCCTTAAATGGCGCAATATCTCCTTCTAATTCATGTCGAAATTCCGAGTTTGCTAATACAACTCCAGCCATAAAAGCACCTAGTGCAGGACTTAATCCAACCAACTGCATCGAATACGAGACGCCAAATACTAGCAATAATGCAGAGGCCGTAAACAATTCTTGTAACCTAGTTTTTGCAATTATATGCAATAGCGGAACAAATACATAACGACCAGCAAAATAAATAGTCGATATAATCCCCAGAACAATTAGAGTTTGCAACCAGCTTGGAAATCCAGAAATTAAGGATTGTGGAGCATCACTTGTCACTTCAAGATTTACAGTTGAAAGTAGCGGTAAGAAAGCTAATATTGGGATCACAGCGATATCCTGAAACAGTAAAACGGCAAAGGAGGAACGGCCTACTGATGTATTCAATAGTCCTTTCTCTTTTAAAGTTTGCAGCACAATTGCCGTTGAGGATAAGGCGAGTGCTAGTGAAATGGCTAAGGCAGTTTCCCATTTCCAATCCATAAAAAGAAGGCATCCAACAAATAAAAGCACAGTGGTTCCTAGTACTTGAGAAGATCCCATTCCAAGGATGAATTTTCGCATTTTCCAAAACTTGCGGGGTTCTAGTTCCAGACCAATTAAAAATAGCATCATCACAACACCAAATTCAGCAAAATGCATAATATCCTCACCTTCCTGACCAATAAATCCCAAAACATAAGGGCCAATTACGATTCCAGCCAATAAGTAGCCCAAAATAGAACTTAAGCCTAGCTTTTTAGCAATAGGGACGCAAATTACCGCTGCCGATAAATAAATGATTGCTTGTAATAAAAAATTGGTATCCATATTAAACTTGTATTGTAGCAAACCATTCATTCAAATAATGGTATTGCAAAATGGTATCAGAATCCAAATCATTGTTTTCTAAATAGTCAAGTAAATAGCCATAAACCACTCCGTTTTTCTCATAATCTTCTTTGGCCATGTTATGAGTTCCATGAACTACAAAAGGAGGTAAGTAGAGCATGTTACATACTTTTGCCGTTTGATTGAACGGTTCGAGCAATTCAACAATACTATAACGATCACTACCTGTTTCGCAATAATTCTCCTTGTCACCTCCAGTGGTAATGACCTGAAATATAATTTTGTCTTGTAGTGCTTTTCCTTTTTTTCCATACGCCCAGTTGTGTTCTAATACCATATCAATCCATTGTTTCATTAATGGCGGGCAACTGTACCAATACATTGGATGATGCCAAATAATAATATCGTGTTGGCTCAATAGGACTTGCTCGTGCCTTACATCAATATCAAAATTGGGATATTCTTCATATAAATCATGAAAAGTGATGTTTTCTGAATGGGGAATATTTTTCACCAAAGCCTTGTTCGCGTGTGATTTTTCGAATAATGGATGAGAAAATAAGATTAAAATTTTATTTTTTGCCATAAAATTTAGTGGTTAATTATGTCTTTTTCAGAAATTTACAACTGCTTAAGGTCTGATTTACAGTATTTTTTGACCTTTTTAAAATTATTGAAAGATATAAAATATTGTTTAGTATTCTTGATTGCAATCGTCTGAAAAGCTATTTTTTTACTTGTAGTAGCTGACAAACTGAAAATCCTGTCAAAATAATAAATCATTCTGACAGGATTTAGTTAAAGACATTATTCGATTGTTTATGAATTAATCAACTAGTAGTGTAAAAGCGATTGATCCAACGAGGCGTTTTTTTATTTAATTTTTGAAAAAAGTGGTCAATAGTTTTTTGCTTCCCACGACCCAAAGAATGTCATTTTTTTCTAAAATCATATTGGATTCTGGATTAAGAATTCGTCTTCCGCTTCTTTCAATTCCTACAATTAAGGCATTCGTTTTTTCTCGTAATTGAGAATCACGGATCGTTGCACCAATAAATTCTTCGTCTTTAAGTTCAAGTTGTTTTAAGATGATGTCCGTCTCAGAAATTTCAGGTACTTCTATTTCATTTTGATGCAAATAGGATTTAAATTCCTTGACTTGGTTGTCTGTTCCAATAATACAAATTTCATCTCCTGGAA
Source organism: Flavobacterium omnivorum (assembly GCF_900099915.1). Classification (GTDB taxonomy): domain Bacteria; phylum Bacteroidota; class Bacteroidia; order Flavobacteriales; family Flavobacteriaceae; genus Flavobacterium; species Flavobacterium omnivorum. Next base: position 106,226 of record NZ_FNDB01000002.1, on the reverse strand, counting down.
ATAAACGTTCATTTTTATTGGGGATATTAATCATTATTTCTCCTCTTTTGATAAAGGCAATATTAATGCCTAATTCTTCCCGAATTCGCAATTCTTCTAATGTTTTTCCAGCAATATTAGACGTTGGAGCAATATCAAAAGTGGTCATGTGCCCATCCCAAGGGGTCAAATCGCTGCGGCTTCTGATAACTTTTTTATTTTCTCTGGCATTTAAATTTTTGAGAAAGTGGCCTTCAATTTTATGATATTGTGCATTTAATTTTTTTGGAAAGACAAAGTAGATCACAACAGCCGAAATCAGTGATATAAAAGCGAGTATTGGAGAGAAAAAGATATTCAATAAAAAGCCAATATAAAAAAGTGCTAAAAGCATCCGCATTAGAATCATCATTAAAATTGGTCCACGGTATTTGCGTTCCTCTCTTAGGATGGCTACTTCTTTAACAGCGACACGACGCAAGGAAAGCGCCCATAAAAAGGGAGAAATGATCACTAAAGTAATTAGTGCGCCAAATATGTTTGCAAAAGGGGATCCTTCTACTAATGGCAAAATGAATTTAGAGGACAGCAACGTAACCGCAACAATAATTACGGAATGAATCACTACTTGGGTCAAAAAAGCTCGGACTACTATTTGCCAATTGCTCACTAATTTAATCGATTGGGCATTAGCACTATATCGTTCAATTTTCTTGATCCATTTTCGCGGTAATTTTTTTTCCAGATATTCGGAGAATGGAGTAGAGAATTTTACCATAAACGGTGTTGTAAAAGCAGTAACTGCTGAAACTGCCACGACAATTGGATAGAGAAAATCACTAGTTACATTCAATGTCATTCCAAGAGTAGCGATAATAAAGGAGAATTCCCCAATCTGCGATAAACTCATCCCAGTTTGCACCGATTGCTTTAAAGGTTGTCCAGCAAGTAGGGCCCCAATTGTTGAACTAATAGATTGACCTAGAAGCACTACCAATGTCAAAAGAGCCACGGGAAAGGCATAGTCATACAACGTTTCTGGATTGATTAACATCCCTACTGATACAAAAAAAACAGCTCCAAAAAGGTCTTTTACAGGTTTAACTAAATGCTCAATATGTTCTGCCTGAGTGGTTTCAGCAATGATGGATCCCATGATAAAAGCGCCTAAAGCAGGAGAAAACCCGACATTTGCAGCAAGAATAACCATCATCAAACATAAGGCAAGTGAGATGATTAATAACATCTCGTCCGTCAATATGTTTTTTGCTTTTTTAAGTAAAGTTGGGATAAAAAAGATTCCTCCTACGAACCATATTATTAAGAAAAAAATCAATTTAAAAACGGATAAAAGCAGTTCACTACCCGAAAACTGTTGACTTACAGCAATTGTAGAAAGTAAAACCATCATCAAAATAGCGACAATATCCTGCACAATCAGGGAGCCAACGACAATTCCCGCAAATTTTTGAGTTTTCACACCAAGTTCTTCAAAGGTTTTCAGAATTATAGTTGTAGAAGATATCGATAAAATGACTCCTAAAAAGAGACTATCCATGGGTTTCCATCCAATCCATTGTCCTACCAAATAACCGAGTGAAACCATCGTAACGATTTGTGTTACAGCAGTGATAGAAGCGGTTCCTCCTACTTTCATTAATTTTTTGAAACTAAATTCGAGTCCCAAACTAAATAGTAGAAATATTACTCCGATTTCTGCCCAAACTTCAACGCTTTTAATGTCTTTTACGGAAGGGAAAAAATCAAAGTGATTGCCAGCTAAAAATCCGGCAATTAAATAACCCAAAACAAGTGGCTGTTTTATTAATCTAAATAATAAAACGGCTACTGCTGCTGTCATCAAGATTAATCCTAAATCTCTAATTAGGGGCTGTAAGTGTTGCGATACGTTTGCTACTGTTTCCGCGGTATTCATCGGCGTTTACTTGTTTTTTTTGTTTTTTTGTGTATTGTGGTAAGATATAAAAAAACTTTAATTTTAAAAGTATAATTAATACTAAAAACATCTTTTTATGATTTTTTTAGCAACAAAAATCCCGTTGAAAAGAATTTATTGTTTCTTTTCAACGGGATTTTACAAAATCGAATAATTTTGTTAATCTATATTCCTAAGAAATTGCTAGGTGTGATTTGCATCAATTCGGCTTTAATTATATCCGAAACGTCTAAGGTTGCAATAAAACCATGAATTGCTTTTTTATCAATCGCTTCATTGGTTCTGGTCAATCCTTTCAATGCTTCATATGGATTAGGATATCCTTCACGACGTAAAATAGTCTGAATAGCCTCAGCAACTACTGCCCAATTTTTTTCTAAATCCTCGTGGAATTTCGGCTCGTTCAATAGCAGTTTGTTCAATCCTTTTAAAGTAGCTTCAAAAGCGATTAATGTATGTCCTATGGGAACGCCAATATTTCTCAAAACCGTACTATCCGTTAAATCACGTTGCAATCTTGATAATGGCAATTTAGCTGATAGATGTTCAAAAATTGCATTGGCAATTCCTAAATTTCCTTCTGAATTTTCAAAATCAATCGGATTTACTTTATGCGGCATAGCCGAAGAACCTATTTCTCCTGCTTTGATTTTTTGCTTAAAATATTCCATGGATACGTACGTCCAAATATCTCGATCTAAATCGATGATGATCGTATTTATTCTTTTCAAAGCATCAAAAAAGGCGGCAAAATGATCGTAATGTTCAATTTGAGTAGTAGGGAAAGAGTGGTGTAAACCTAGATTTTCTTCCACAAATTTACCTCCAAATTTTCTCCAGTCAATTTGTGGATACGCCACATGATGTGCATTGTAATTTCCGGTTGCACCACCAAATTTAGCCGCAAACGGAATATTAAATAACAAACGCATTTGCTCTTCTAAACGCTCTACAAAAACACCTATTTCTTTTCCTAAACGCGTTGGAGAAGCCGGTTGACCATGGGTACGGGCAAGCATTGGAATATCGCGCCATTCCACACTTAAATCTTTTAATTTAGAAGTTAAAGTAATCAAGGAAGGCATGTATACTTTCTCGAAAGCTTCTTTTGTAGATAATGGAATCGCGGTATTATTAATATCCTGAGAAGTCAATCCAAAGTGGATAAACTCTTTATACTGGGACAAACCTAGTTTTTCAAATGCATCTTTGATAAAGTATTCTACTGCTTTTACATCGTGGTTGGTTACTTTCTCTGTTTCTTTAATCCAAAGCGCATCTTCAGTCGAAAAGTTTTTATAAATGTCACGTAAACTTTCGAATAAGTTCGGGTTTATGTTTTTTAGTTGTGGCAAAGGCACTTCGCACAAAGCAATGAAATATTCAATTTCAACCAATACACGGTATTTGATTAAAGCCTCTTCTGAGAAAAAAGGAGCTAGAGAAATGGTCTTATTTCTATATCTACCGTCGATTGGAGATATAGCATTCAATTCGTTTAAAGTAGTCATTGTTTAGTTGTTTGTTCGAAAGCGACAAAAATAGTTATAAGTTATAAGTTATGGGGTATAAGTTTGGATTTTTATTGAAATTGTATTTGATTTTTTGCTCTTGCCATTGCCATTTTTTATTACAAGTTCTGGAGCAATTTTTCCCTTAAAAAAGCAACTCCTTTTGAGGCTACTTCTGGAATAACTTCCAATGGATTTCGGAGATTTGGGATTTTTATGGGTTTTGGATCAATATAAAAAATAGGCGTTTCACGAGCTGCGAAATCAATAAGTGCAGCCGCAGGATATACTTGCAATGAGGTTCCAATTACCGCAAAATAATCCGCACTCTGAGTGATTGTTATGGCCTGGTCAAGCGCTGGAACTTCCTCTCCAAACCAAACGATATGCGGCCGCAATTGATTATTATTTTCGTCTAAATCACCAAAATTCAAATCGTCGTGCCAATCCAGAATGTAATTTGGGTTTTTGGTACTTCTTACTTTCAATAATTCGCCGTGCAAATGCAACACATTCGAGCTTCCGGCGCGTTCATGTAAATCGTCTACATTTTGCGTAATAATGTACACCTCAAAATCTCTTTCTAGTTCAGCGAGAATCTGATGACCTAAATTTGGCTGCACTTCTCTAAGCTGTTTTCGTCTTTGATTGTAAAAATCAAGTACCAAACTCGGATTTTTACGCCAGCCTTCCGGAGTGGCAACATCCAAAACATTATGACCTTCCCAAAGTCCGTCGCTGTCTCGAAAAGTTTTGATACCACTTTCTGCACTAATTCCGGCTCCTGTCAAAACCACTAGTTTCTTTTTCATATTTTTTTATTTGGGCGTGACCACAAGGGTCGGGCTTTCGGCTTTATCTTTTTAGGGCCAAAAAAACCCCAAAAAAGGATACCGCCTCTATCCCTCACGCAAATTCCGTAAACAATCACGATTCCGTTACTGTTGAACACTATAAACCGAAGAGAAGTCAAAACTCAATTTGAAGTTATAAAACTACTCTTTTTTACTATTTTTGCAAAAAATAATTCCCAATGATTGATGTCGCTTACCTTACTTTTCTTGAAAACATTTTAACAGACAACCGAAAAGAAAAATTTATTAAAGTATTGGAAAACAGAACCAAGCATTTTACAATTGCTGTGGAGGATATTTTTCAAATGCACAATACAAGTGCGGTGATGCGCAGTTGTGAAATCTTCGGAATTCAGGAATTGAATGTAATTGAGCAACGCTATGGAAAAAGTATCGATAAAGAAATTGCCATGGGCGCTCAAAAATGGGTAGATATTAACACCTTCGATAGTATCACGAATTGTGTGGATACGCTTAAAAATAAAGGCTACCAAATTATTGCCACAACACCTCACGAGAATGATTGTTTGATGGAAGATTTTGATATATCGAAACCAAGTGCATTATTTTTTGGAACAGAACGAGACGGATTATCAGAAGAGATTTTGAAACGCGCTGATGGTTTTCTAAAAATTCCTATGGTTGGTTTTACAGAAAGTTTGAATATCTCGGTTTCTGCTGCAATCATTATTCAAAATTTGACAAACCGATTGCGTAATTCCGACATCAATTGGCATTTAACCGAAGATGAAATTTTAGAAAAACGTTTGGCTTGGGCCAAAAATTCTATAAAAGACATTAAAAGGATTGAAGAACGGTATTTCTTGGAAAATTAAAATTTGACTTCGCTAATTACTTTTATATCTTTTATGTTACTCGGATTCAATTCATAGCGATACACACCACCATTTCCTATGGCAAATAAGGTGTTGTCTCGCACTATTACATCAAAACAATTTTTGTCAATAGCATGAACCAAAATGGGTTCAGCAGGATTTTGAATGTTAAAGATTTTAATAACATCATCGCAAACCAATAAATAATCAGAGGTGTAAAAGCCAATTCCCTTGGGTTGCGTTAAAGTTCTGCTATGAATTAATTTGGGATTGCTTAGATCCTTAGTATCATAAACCTGTAACACGTTTGTATTATTGCCGCAAGTTGTGTTTGAATTCAAGGTTACATAGGAATGCGTACTATTAGCAATCACAGGATCACAAGCTGTAAAATGTTGCACACTCGACAATTTCGTTGGGTTTTCAGGATTGCTGATCGAATAGATAAACATCCCGTTTCTGGATCCAATAAAAAGATTATCTCCGTATGAAAATAGGGTTTCTATGTCAAAACCAATTGAAATCTCATTGACTTTTACCGGCTTTTCGGAATCAATTAATGAGAATACATTCAACTTCATCTGGTCAACACCGTAGAGATAGTTCCCTTTTATGGCAAAAACAGCAAGTGAGCCACCTTGCCCTATGTCGCTATTTTGCGCGCTATCACTGTCCGAGCAACCTATACTAAATACGAGTAATAGGAGGGATATAATTTTTTTCATTTGTTACTTGATTAAAGTCCAATCGATTATTATTTCATTTTCTTTGGTATAGCCATATAAGCCGTTTGGAGCTTGCTTTTGCGGGAACACATTTTTATTTCTGTTGGTGACCGTAAAAATTTTTGTAGTAGGATTGAATGTGGCAGTAACTAAATCCACTGCTTGATTGATGTAAACCGTATTTCCTTTGATGGCTAAATCAGTTGCCCCTGGCGCCTTAATATAATGGAGACGGACAGGTTTAGTAGGATCCGCATAGTCATAAACATGAAATCCTTTATTCACATCATTGATAAACATCAAATCGTCCTTGATGTAGATTTTCCCCGATTTAATAATGGGCTGCGCATTTTGAAAAGCAATGGAACTTTCAAGCGTACTTCGGGAAATAATCACCGGTTTGTATTCTTGACGAGCAAATTCACCGTTATCCGTTGTTGGCCAGCAGGAAATGAATAGAAATGAAACCAGCAGGAGAAGTACTATTTTTTTCATTGCGAAATTTTTTTATAAAGATAGCAAAAAAGGGATTTGGTTGCGTTATGACACCGTTATTGTTTGTGTTGGATGTGCGATGCGACATTAGCTATCGAATTTTAACGGTGTACTTTGTCATTGCGAGGAACGAAACAATCATATTTAGTTTTTTTTTAATTGAGTTCTTATCGTTGTGGGCACGGATTGTAAATCCGCGCTATCTGGGTTTTAACGGTATACTTTGTCATTGCGAGGAACGAAACAATCATATTTATTGTTTTCTTTTGATTGAGTTCTTATCGTTGTGCGCACGGATTGTAAATACGCCTATCTGGTTTCATTGTTCGTGCTGCGCACGCAACGAATCCCTAGCTGTTAGCTGCCGTTTTTTTAATTTATTTACTTTTTACAAATCCATCTTCCGATTTGTCAGGACACTTTTCTTCTTCTTCTGGATTATTTTTATGAATTAAAGTATTCTTCTTAAAATAAAAAATATCATTATCAAAAAACTCATAAAATTCATTTTTGGAAGGTTGGCAATTCATTTGAGTTTGTCGTAATTCTTTAAAAAAGCATTGTCCATATTGTATTATAATATAACATCCGTCAACTTCTGTTGCATTTTTAGAAGTCAAAGCAATCGAATCTCCAACAATTTTATAATGCCCACTTGAAAACGTCTTATTTCCATTTCCAGCACTTTCGTATGAAAAAGTATTTTCCTTATTAATTTTCAGTTTTGCGTAACCCCCTTCAGTGTGAGTTCCATTCCAAGTTCCAATAAATTTATTAGAATTTATTTTTCTTTGACATGACTGTATTAAAATTAAACTGAACATTAATGTATAAAAGTAGTTTCTCATAGTATCGTGATTAAATGGCAGCTAACGTCAGTATGTGAAAAAACCTCCGTTGTATTTATGCCCAAATATAACAAAAAACTTGTATAAAAAGAAGATTTTTCGTATTTTTAAGAATACAACACATCATAGGTATTTCCCGTCAGCAAATGCGTTTTTCAAGTTTAGAAGATACTATAAGTGCAACCATCGATAGCGCGGATTTGCAATCCGTGCCCACATCGTAAATCAACAATCTAAAACACCCGAGGCTTTAGCCGAACTGACGAAGTAACCCATCGATAGCGCGGATTTGCAATCCGTGCCCACATCGTAAATCAACAGTCTAAAACACCCGAGGCTTTAGCCGAACTGACGAAGTAAATCCAACATTACAATATTCAAATCATTTTCTAAGCCTGTATCATTTCTTACATGATAGCGCAGATTGTAACCCATCGATAGCGCGGATTTGCAATCCGTGCCCACATCGTAAATCAACAGTCTAAAACACCCGAGGCTTTAGCCGAACTGACGAAATAAATCCAACATTACAATATCCAAATCATTTTCTAAGCCTGCATAATTTCTTGCAGAACTAAAATAATAATCCTCTGGCAAGGTAACTACTTTATCTTTAACAGGATTATTGTGTATATAATCAATCTTTTGTTTTATAAACCAATTGGTTTCTATTATTTTAGCGTGATATCCGTCCTGCCATACTTTATAACTTTGATCTCTTTTAAGATGCTCACATGCTTTTTTAAAATAATCCAATAGCCATTCTCTGCGACTCTCTGGTTCTTCCATTATAGTTTGAATAATTTTCTTAGAAGTATATTTTTTAAAATCACGCATGACCTCTGATAAAATAAAACCATTTGTGGCTTTGCACATCAAATGTATATGACTGTGCATAATACAATAGGCATAAATTTCAAGTCCTTTTTTCTCCTGACAATATTGCAAAGCATTAACGATATTGTACTTTTGGTTGAGTCGTGTAAAAATATCAATCCAACCTACAGTTGTTATGGTTATAAAATATGCTTGGTCTGTAGTTGTTGCTTTATATTTTGTTGACATCTTTTTTTATTTAAAAATACATAAAAAGCTACAAATAAAACAATCACATAGTTTTATTTAGTCCTTTTCTTTTAGGTGTGCTTTGTGGGCGCGGATAGCAAATCCGCTATCGAATTTTAACGGTGTACTTTGTCATTGCGAGGAACGAAACAATCATATTTAGTTTTTTTTTGATTGAGTTCTTATCGTTGTGGGCACGGATTGTAAATACGCGCTATCTGGTTGTTGTGCTTAGTTATTTATCCATTTACATACTTTTTCAATCAATTCAAGTCTTTTGTCTGAAAATGAATGGTCTGTCTTTATCAAAATATATTCGGTATTATCTAGTTCTTCTATCCAAACCTTATTCCTCTCATTTTCGTCTATAATTAAAAGTTGCTTATTTGCTAGTTGCTTTTTATGACTAAGAATATCGTATTCATCTTTGTTTTGAATTAAATCTTCAATAAAGTTCTGAGAGTCTATATTTAGCATAAAATATGAATTCAGCATTTTTTTGAATTCTTCGATTTGTGCATTATTATCCTTTGGTCCATAACCAACATTCCAAGGTGAATATACAGCAATTTTATGAACCCTTGAGTCTTTTGCTCCACTAATTAGGGCAATTCCTCCACCCATACTATGTCCAAAAAGTATAAATGATTTTGATTCAATTCTAAATTTTTCGGAATTTTCACTTGTTGAGAAAAAATCCATAACTTGTTTTATGTCTTCTAAACAATTCGAATACAAAAATTCTCCCTGACTTCCCCAAGCTCCTCGATAGTTAAAATAGATTACATTTCTTCCATTTCTTCTTAATTCTTGAGCCAAATCAAGATTTCTTTCATTTCCTGGAAGCCCGTGAAGAAGAATAACAGTTTCTTTTTTCTCTTTTCCAGCTGCGAACATTCCGAAAGCTGCAATCGAATCATTTCCGATTCTTATTGTAATTTCTTCGCTTGTCGCTGGATAATTATTATCGCTATTTTGAGCAGTTAAGTTGTAGCCAAATAGAAGTAAAATAATTAAAGTTGATATTGATTGGTTTTTCATTTAGTTCGGTTTTTTTAATTAAGCACAACGTTTGGTTGTTTGGCATTGTGGCGGATTAAGGTAGCCTAACTTTCGGCTAATGACTGAACTTTCAGGCACAAAACCAACTTTAAATTAAGCCTAAACCCGCCATATTGCCACACGGCGGTTAGCGGATAGCCGTTATTCCACTTTCTTTATTTTAATTGAATCATAACTATTCGAATTTGAACCTATCAATCCATAAACAGTTTCGCCTTGTTTGATTGTTTTTCCATTAAGATCATATTGCATTAATTCATTTTTAAAATTCTTATTTGCTGAACTTGCTGCAATCATATTACCAGCAGCTAATCCTGGGCCTGCTATCAATCCAATTGGAAATGTGTTTGCAGGTTTAGTTTCAGTATAAAATCCATTCGAGGTTGTTGTAGTTCCTGATTGTAATTGAACTGGAGCTAAAAGTAAGTACCATAAATAGGAAGCTGGACTTTGTTTGATAGTTTTAAATAATTTTTCAGTTTCAATTAAACTAACTTCATTACCGTTTGCATAAGAAAGTTTAAAATCTCTACCCCAAACTATTTCTTTTTCGGTATTGTTTGTAATCTTAACTGCAATTAGTTTGATGTTATTTTTAGTTTCTTTCTTTTTATATTTTTTTCCTAACAAATCATATTTGTATTCTAGTAAAATATTGTTTTCAATACTTTTTGAAGCGTAATTTATTGTTTCAGGATTTATTTTTTTATACCCGGAAGCGCAACTATTCAAAAGCATTGCAGAAACTAAAAGCGAACTAATTTTAATCATGTTTTTCATTATGTAATTTATTTTAAGGTTTACTATTTATACTTGGTTTTCACGGTTTTCGTTAACGGTTTACAACTTGTTAGAGAAGCGGGGAAGTTTCTTTTTTAAAAATAATTCTATACAAGTTAGTCGCGATGCAAACGCTATGATTTGTTTTTTATAATTTAAGTTGGCACTCGTTGCAAACGAGCGCCAGGGGAGAATTAATATCAACTTGAAATGGCATTTTATGAAATCCATAAAGTTTACTGACAAAGTACTTATTGTCTTTAGTAATAATACAATTGTTTGTTTTTGATTGGTTTCCGTACTCTATTTTGTTTTCTCTATAAATGGCAAGACACAAGTTGCTATTAGGAAAAGTGGTGTAATTCAAGATATTGTTATCTTTCTTTTTAAAATACAGAAAATAGTGCACATATCTTTTCAATAATTCATTTTTAGGTTTTATGATTATAGATTTCATTTTTTGCTTTAGGTGATTGATTTTTAACGATTTTTATAAAATGGCTTATAACGGCAGTCTGTGAAAAAAATTTCGCTAAACTCTCCTCTTGTTTTTATATAGGTTTGTTTGTAATTACTTGATTTTCTAGGATGGTACTTGAGGTAAGCAAAAGCAAAATCGCTTGTTATCATTAATTTATGTCTTCACCATCAACAATGACATACTTATTCATATTTTATACTCGCATATCCGACCCAGTGTTTTTGAGTTGCTATAGCTGTAGTTCCCATTCCTAAATCTTCTACTTTTATAAGATCATGATCTACACTTGATGCGTAATCTAAAAAAGTCCCTGTCAAAGGTTTGTTATACACTGCCTGATTTAATTTATTTGCAAAACTCACTCCAAAAGGCACAGCATAACGACCACACCAAACCCATTTATATTCCTTGTAATCATTCTTTTGCACGGTGTATTCTGTAAATATTTTTATTTTTTCAGGACTAATTTCGTTTACTAAACACTTTTCAATAATCTCCATATCTAAAGCTCTGGCTTTTTTAGTGCCTTCAGCATCAACTCCAAAAGGTGCTAAATCGCCACTCCACTCTTCATTTCCATAATGTACAGCATCGTTAGAAATGACAACTGCGACATCTTTTCCGTATTTAAGATGCTGTTCTTTTAAAATTTTTGATATAACATCAGAAAGAGCAGAACTAATACTATCAATCGTTTCATAATTTATATAAGGCACCAATATTGGGATTATTTGTAAGTTCTTGTTTTTGCGATGTAAAAAAGGTACTATAGCTTCTAATGAATGCTCTAACTCTTGCATATCGTTATGAATTAGATAGGAAGATTTTGGCAGTCGCGCCATAATTTCAGAATTTAAATCAGACATTTTTAAATCACCATAAGGCGATTTCCAATGTGTGAAATCTCCAAAAATGATTTTGTCTTGAAGATTAAAGTTTCGAGCGCGATGAGCAACACCAATCAAAATAATCGTGTTGGCATTAATTCCTTTAAGCGATTCGTAATACAAACGTCCCGCGTATTTATAATCGTCATGCGGAGTTATAGCTGCTTTCCACTGCATATTATTTTTAGAATCCCTAATACCTAAACGGTTATAAATAGAATCTAATTGCCAATTGTATTTTGTAAAACCAATCGTATCATGCACAGGCCTAACTCTCTTTTCTAGTTCTAGGTCTGGTACTGCATTTTTTACATTTTTTTCAATTTTACAACTGAAACAACACATACAGATAAAAATAAGTAGTAGTCGCATATAAAATTTTATTTCAAGCAATTTACGCTAAAAAATACTTTCTGGTAGCGGTCGCGATTTTTAGATCTATTTTTGTTTGCAGGTGCTGCTGTTTGGTTTAAGATGTGAGAAATGGTAAATTGTTTCTTTCTCATAAATTGCTAAAATTTTATGGTATTGTTGCTTACTGTTGTGGGCACGGATTGCAAATCCGCGTTCTCTAAGTACTTCAGCCGCCATATTGCCAAATTGATGTTATCGGTTTGGGCTTTTAGTAAAACTATTCCCAAGTCTCGTTGTCAAACTCAAAACAATTGGTCTGATTATTCTGTAAACTACCAGACCAATAACTGCTACTATTAGTATAAATCCTGTTGGAATTACTGCTCCAAAGGTGTAAGTCATACCAAGAATAAAACCTAAGATAATTTCTGAGTAATATACTGGGATAATAAAGCTGAGTATAATTATTACATAAAGAACATTGTCTAAAAACGGTTTATACTCATTGGTGAAAGAAGTTGAAAGCAAAATTCCAAACACTAACCCTGTTATAAAAAGCCAAAAAACGGTGCTAACAGCATTATTCGTCTGTTTTGTCTGTGAAATATTTTTATCAAGTCTCTTTTCAATCCTACTCAAAAGAAACCAAGTAAGAATAGGCAATAGTATACCACTCCACCAATTTGAGATTGAAGGAAGGTCTTGTTGGTGTAGCAAATGATGACTAGTGACACCACCATGAAAATGCTCCCAAAAAAGGAAGCTGAAAATTAAAAATGTCACAACACCTACAATAGGGGCTTTTATCTTTGTCAAATTTTGTCTTTGCATGTATTTTGATTTGCTGTTCTTATTTTTATTGCATGTCAGCCTGAAAGTTATCGTTTAGACGCTTTGAGTTGTCTAGTAATCCGTAACCTTTCAGTTTTCGCCTTAACGAAAACGTGGTGCGAAACGGTAATTCCACTAAATTCTAGCTAGCTCAAAATGGCGGGTAGCGGTAGTTTTTATCCTGAAATATATTCTAATAATTCTGCATCTACAGCACTTTTCATAATTCTTGCTCTATATGGTCCAACATTATATATTTGTTCTATAAGTTCAGCTTCAGTTTTATTATGTAAATCAGAAATTGTATTTATTCCGACTTCACTTAATTTGCTTTTTTGCCAATTTGTTAATAATTGAAGGACGGAAATAGGCTTTAAAAGTATATATGATATTGACCGTTGGAAAGTTGCTTCATCATCTTTGATGACTTCAACTAAGTCTACAATTGAAGAATATGCGGGACTATTTTTTCCAAATTCAGGAAATTTTGTAATTGTCAAATTATTAAAAAAATCTTTAGAAATATTTAGAGGTTTAGCGTCTAAACTTAAAATACATCCATATTTGACTTCATATCTGTCTCCTAATTCTGCTTTTGTAGCTCTTATTCCTGAATCTACTTTTCTAATGATTCCAGTATATGTTAAAAACCGGAGAGATTCTTTTACAGTTTCAGGGGAATCTTTATGAATCCAAAAATAAATTGTGGATTCATTTTTATTGTTAGTAATCCTTGTTTCGTTATACTTTACTATAGCAGGTATAACATTTTTTTCAAGAAAATCTCTTCCCCAATCAATTAGAACTTTATGTCCAAAATATTTATCTCCTAAATCAGTATGTTCAGACCAAATTTTAGTTCGATAAAAATCTTTTATAGTTTGTTCTAAATTTTTCGAATTAAAAGTTTGGATATCTCGTAAAGTATTAAGCAAAAATCTTGGATTTCCTCCACTTGATAATGCCAATGTGATAAAACTAGATTCTTGAGTTTCAATAAGCTTTTTTAAAGAGTCATCCGATTGTTTGAAAACAATATCTCTAAAATATTGATTATAATTTGAATCTCTTATATCTCTTTCCAATTTTAGATAAATACAATCGTGTAATGGTTCAAACGAATTTCCAAAATATGTTACTCCTGGATAGATAGCTGCATTACATGTAATATACGGAGATCTTAAATCTTTAAATAAACTAAAAAATTGTCTCTGTTGTTCTGGTCTAAATACATGAGCAGCTTCGTCGAATAGAAAATAAATACGTTCTAAATCATTCTCCTTGCATATAATTTCAATAGCTTCTTTTACATCTTCAATATCTGGTAATGAATCAATACTAATTGACGATCTTCCTTTATATGAATTCTCGTAAACTTTAATAATGTCCTTAAGATTATTTGATATATCTTCTTCTTTTTCGTTTTCATCATTACTTAGTAAGCTCGCTGAATTTGAATTAATACTAATTCCTTTTTTTCTCAAAGTGTTAAGCAATGATTTTAATGTTTTTGCTAACATCCAATGATAGAATTGTAAAGGATCTTCTGTAGTTACTAATGAGCTAATATTGAAAGACATATAAACACACATAGATTTAGGATGATTTTCATCAACCTCAATTTCTGTTAGTTTCAATAAAAAAGATTTTCCTGTCCCTCGAGAACCTTCAAGTAAACATGGATCAGGAAGTAATAAATTTTTAATTATTTCTTTATCTTGATTACTTACTACTGATAAATTCTTGATGTCTTCTGTTTTTATGCTTTCTGTTCTTAAATAAAATGTTGACATAATTTGTTATTTTGGACCGCCTAAATATATTCTAATTGTTTCTATATGTGAAAGTTCTGTTCTAATAAAATCGACATTATCAAGATCTAAATTCTTTAAATATCTAATAGATAATGTAAAAAGTATAATTTCAGAAACTTCATTAAATGATTTGAAAAAATTACTTGCTAAGTCTTTATGATATGTAAGTTGCAAACCATCCTTATTCCATGTTTCATTATTACCATGTACAAATTCTGATAAAATTCTATATATTGCACTTGCTCTTTTGTTAAATACAGCTGTATTTTCAACTAAATCAGAATTAAAAACATTACAGAATCTTATGGAAAGAACTCCGTTTTCATCATCTATAATTTTATGCCATTTAACATCTTGTTTTCCAATTTGCCACTCTAAATATTCCAATTTGTTGGCCGAAAATTGAATAGAACCTAATGCAAGTTCAAAACCTAATCTTAAGCAAGAGTTAGCCTGTCTGTAAAGTCCCATTGTTAAGCAATACAAACTTGTTTCAAATTGTGAAATAGCATTTTTTAATGCACAAGGTTCTTCATTTACACGAATAATTTCTTCAGTAAAATCATATATACATCCACATAAATAATGAGATTTGGATAATTCTTTATTAAAATCAGACAATGTTAATTCAAATATTTCTTGAGATTGACGAGATAATTTTTCGTAATATTTATTTATATCCATATTTTTTAGTACTTGTTTTTGCGTTAGATTCTTGACCCTGAGTTAAAATTGAAACCAACTTGTATATAGGTATCACTTAATAATACTAATCACCCCAAAATGGGATAGATAGATCTGACAAACATCACATTATATTTATTTTCAAATATAACCCGTTGGGTGTAATTAAATGATTTGATTTTTGATATTATTTATTGGTCTATCAAAGATAAATTTATTGATATATTGAACCAATGTTAATGCTGTTATTTTTGCTAAAATTCTTGTTTTAAAACCTTCAAAAGTTTTAGCATAATTATTTCTAATTCTGAACTGGTCACATAATTGCGAAAATAATGTTTCGATTCTTTTCCTTGACTTTCGAAAAATATAAGGTTGTGGTTTATAGTCTTTTTGATTTTTCCTTTTTGGCGTTTCTAATTTGATATTTACTGTTTGAAATAAATCTAATTGAATGCTTTGAGATAAATAACCTCTATCTCCAAGCAACACACAATCAGACATTTGTTGTTTTATATTTTTTAAAAAATGAACATCATGAACTTCTGCTTTTGTAATATCTACGGAATGAAAAATCCCATTGATGGAGCAAACTCCATGTAATTTATATCCGTAAAACCAGTTGTTTTGAGAAGCACAAAACCCTTTTGAAGGAGCTGTTTCGAACTCATTTTTACAGATTTTAATTCTCCTATGACGAGCAAATTTGCAAATCTCCAACGGCATACTATCGACTATATAATAATCTTCAAATTCTAAAAACCGTGAGGCTAATTTTGTTCTTACTTCTTCTGAAAATAAAAACAATTTTCGTCTTCTTTTATTGAATTGACTTCGCTCGAATAAATTAGGAATTTGTTGCTTATCAATCTCTTTAAATAAAGAATTCTCACTATCGATAGACATAAATTCAGCTGTCAAACTCAATGCAACTACTTCTAAATCAGACATTTTTTGTTTTCTACCAACATCTGATTTATATTCTAATTCGCAATTCAAAGAACTTATAACTTCTAAAACTCTAAAATAATTTTTTACTATATTTGACATAGATATTGGTTGTTTAGCGACTCCAAGATACTGAATTTCAGTATCTTGACCAATATCTAATCAGTTTATTTTACTTTAAATAATTACACCCAACGGGTTCAAATATATAAATTAATCGCTGAAAATACTTATAAAATAAAACAGTAATTCATTTATCTCAAAGGTATATTCTTTCCTTACAGGATCATTACGGGAAACCGTAAACAGAGTTATTTACAGCAAAACCCCTAGCCCTGACCGCAGCGAAAAATGCATGCCGGTTGCCAACCACTTTTTCTGGTGGTGGCAGAGCGACCAAAGGAAGCTCCTGCCAGCGCCTAGAAAAAGGGTGGGCGACCAAATGCTTTTTAGCGAAGGGCGGGAGTGGCTCCTAAAAAAATAAGATATAAAAAAAACTCCACTACTTGCGTAGTGGAGTTTGGATTGTCCTGAAATAAAAAGGGCTTAGTTCACCAATACCCATTGTCCTGAAGCGATTAGGCTTTCGGCTTTTTTGTATTTCATTTCTTGTACTTGTCCGTTAGCCACGTTTTGAATGGTCACGGTATCGTTGCGATTGATTTTTGGCATATCTCTCACGATAGTTTCAGTAACTTGACGTTGTTGGGTTTCGCCAGCTTCACGATTTGCAGCTTCGCTACTTACAATTTCATCTTTACTCAATTCGTAGTCTTCTCTAGGAGTAACGTCAACGGCTTCTTGAATTTGTTGGTTTTCTTGAGCAGGTAAATCTCCTTTAAACAAGAATGAAATTACTTCTTTATTCACGTTTTCAATCATAGCTCTAAACAAATTGAAGGCTTCCAATTTGTAAATAAGCAAAGGATCTTTTTGTTCGTGAACGGCTAATTGAACGGATTGTTTCAATTCATCCATTTTACGCAAGTGTTTTTTCCAAGCTTCATCAACAATAGCTAAAGTGATGTTTTTCTCGAAATCAGCAACCAGTTGTGCTCCTTCAGACTCATATGCGGCTTTCAAATCCGTAACTACATTTAACGATTTTATTCCATCTGTAAACGGAACTACAATGCGCTCAAATTGATTGTTTTTATCTTCGTATACACTTTTTATAATTGGAAAAGCTTCTCTGGCACTTCGCTCCGTTTTTTCGGTGTAATATTCTAATGTTGCTTTGTATACTTTTCCGGTCAATTCCATTTCGCTCAACTTTGTGAACTCACTTTCGGTAACTGGTGAAGTAATAGAGAAATAACGAATCAATTCAAATTCGTAGTTTTTGAAATTATTGGTTGCTTTGTTTTGATCAATAATTAACTCGCAAGTATCATAAAGCATGTTGGCAATATCTAATTTCAAGCGCTCTCCAAACAAGGCATGGCGACGACGTTTGTAAACTACCTCACGTTGTGCGTTCATGACATCGTCATATTCTAACAAACGCTTACGAACACCAAAATTGTTTTCTTCTACTTTTTTCTGCGCACGCTCAATCGATTTGGTCATCATCGAGTGTTGAATCACTTCTCCTTCTTGCAAGCCCATTCTATCCATTACTTTAGCGACTCTTTCAGAACCAAATAGACGCATTAGGTTGTCTTCTAGAGAAACGTAAAATTGAGAACTTCCTGGATCACCTTGACGTCCTGCACGACCACGCAACTGACGGTCAACACGACGGGAGTCATGACGTTCCGTGCCCACAATTGCTAATCCACCTGCTGCTTTTACTTCAGCAGATAATTTAATATCGGTACCACGACCAGCCATGTTGGTAGCAATAGTTACCACACCTGGTTTTCCTGCTTCTTCTACAATTTGAGCTTCTTGTTTGTGCATTTTTGCATTCAATACATTGTGCGCAACACCTCTCATTTTTAACATTCGACTCAGTAATTCCGAGATTTCTACAGAGGTTGTTCCAATAAGTACTGGTCTTCCTGCTTTAGATAATTCCGTAACATCTTCAATAACGGCATTGAATTTTTCACGAGTGGTTTTATAAATAAAATCCTCTTTGTCTAACCTTGCCATTGCTCTGTTCGTAGGAATTTCTACCACGTCTAGCTTATAGATTTGCCACAATTCACCAGCTTCTGTTACTGCAGTTCCAGTCATTCCGCCTAGTTTGTTGTACATTCTAAAGTAATTTTGTAATGTAACCGTTGCGAACGTTTGAGTAGCCGCTTCAATTTTTACATTTTCTTTAGCTTCAATCGCTTGGTGCAATCCGTCAGAATAACGACGCCCATCCATGATACGACCCGTTTGCTCATCTACAATCATGATTTTATTGTCCATGATTACATACTCTACATCTTTTTCGAATAAAGCATACGCTTTTAAAAGTTGTGTCAAGGTATGGATGCGCTCACTTTTTACACCAAAATCCTGAAACAATTTTTCTTTTTCTTCAGCTTCTGTGTCTTTGTCTAATTTTTTCTTTTCGATAGCTGCAATTTCAGTTCCAATATCTGGAAGAACGAAAAAATCAGAATCGGTATCTCCAGATAAGTATTGGATACCGTTATCTGATAATTCTACTTGATTGTTTTTTTCTTCAATAACAAAATACAAGGCTTCATCAATCTTGTGCATTTCTCTTTTGTTATCCTGCATGTATTGATTTTCAGTTTTTTGGAGCAATTGTCTAATTCCTTCCTCACTTAAAAACTTGATCAATGCTTTGTTTTTTGGTAATGCTCTATAAGCTCTTAACAATTGGAATCCACCTTCTTTAGTATTTCCCTCTTTGATTAATTTTTTAGCTTCAGATAAAAAACCGTTGGCCAGTTGGCGTTGTAGCGCAACTAGATTTTCGATTTTTGGTTTTAATTCATTGAATTCATGACGGTCACCTTGTGGAACTGGTCCTGAAATAATCAATGGTGTTCTAGCATCATCAATTAATACAGAATCGACCTCATCGACAATGGCATAGTTGTGTTTTCTTTGCACTAAATCATTTGGCGAATGCGCCATGTTGTCTCTTAAATAGTCAAAACCAAACTCATTATTGGTTCCGTAAGTAATATCAGCGTCGTATGCTTTTCTTCTTTCGTCAGAATTAGGTTGGTAATTGTCGATACATTCTACTGTCATACCATGAAATTCAAACAAAGGTGCTTTCCAAGTGCTATCTCTCTTTGCTAAATAATCATTCACGGTAACGAGATGAACTCCATTTCCAGTCAATGCATTTAAGTAAAGTGGTAAAGTGGCTACCAATGTTTTTCCCTCTCCTGTTTGCATTTCGGCTACTTTTCCTTCATGTAAAACCATTCCGCCAATTAATTGTACGTCATAGTGGATCATGTCCCAAGTAATTTCTTTCCCAGCTGCACTCCATGAATTAGCCCAGATAGCAGTATCTCCATCTAAAGTAATGTAACTTTTTGTAGCAGATAGTTCTCGGTCTTTTGGAGTAGCAATAACTACAATTTGTGAGTTGTCTTTGAAACGTCTTGCTGTTTCTTTGACCACAGCAAAAGCTTCAGGAAGAATTTCCATCAATGTTTTTTCTGATATATCGTATGCTTCTTTTTCCAGTGCATCAATAGCGATGTAAAGATCTTCTCTTTTATCTATATCAAGAATGCTTTCTACTTCCTGCTTAAGGGCAGTAATTTTGGCATCTTTTTCAGAACGATCTTCTTTTATTTTAGCTTTGAAAAATGCGGTACGCGCTCTAAGTTCATCATTTGTTAATGACATTAAAGGATTTTCAAAAGTTTTAATTTTATTAAGATAGGGTTGTAATGCTTTTACATCCTTTTGTGACTTATCGCCAACAAAGACTTTGATAATACTGTTTATGAAACTCATAATATATTTTATTTCTAATTGTGTAATTCTGTAAATTTAAACCAAAAAAAAGCCTCTTTTGAGACTTTTTAATTGGTTTACTTTTTAATATTCATCCTCATTCCAAAGATAATCTTCGTCCGTAGGATAATCTGGCCATATTTCTTCCATTGATTCATATATCTCGCCTTCATCCTCTATAGATTGAAGGTTTTCTACCACCTCTAATGGAGCTCCTGCTCTAATAGCGTAGTCAATAAGTTCGTCTTTGTTGGCAGGCCACGGGGCATCACTTAAATAGGAAGCTAATTCTAATGTCCAATACATCTGTTGTCGATTTAATTTTGTGCAAAAATAAATTTTTTACTGAAAAAAACAAGTAAAAAATGATTTATTTTTAGTTAAAGTTAAGAACGTTTTATTGATTGCTGATTCTTGATTTGAGATTAACGATTTTTGATTAAAAAAAATGATTTGTAACTGTTTTAAATAACTTGTAATTATTGAAGTAAATAAGGTTTTTATTTTTCAATAAATCTAAATTTAAAAATCGTTAATCTTCAATTTGAAATCTTATTTCCTAGGAATCCATTTCACCTCGTCAACGTTCAGGTCATGAGACAACTTCCGTGCCAACACAAAAAGGTAGTCAGAAAGTCGGTTTAGATACTTAATAGCGATCTCTGCAACGGGTTCATTATGGCTTAAATGGACTGCTAAACGCTCTGCTCTGCGACATACGCAACGTGCTATATGACAATATGACACAGTAGTATGTCCACCAGGAAGCACGAAATGAGTCATTGGCGGAAGGGCCTCTTCCATAGCATCTATTTCATTTTCCAATAATTCAATGTCAGATTCAATGATTCCTAATTTTTTCAAACGAAGTTCTCCGTTTTTCTTCACTTCTTTTTCAGGTGGCGTCGCAAGAATAGCTCCTACGGTAAACAAACGATCCTGAATTTCAATAAGAATTTCTTTATAATGCGCATTCATTTCCTGATCGCGAATTAAACCGATATGAGAATTCAACTCGTCAACCGTTCCATAACTTTCTATACGGGCATGGTCTTTTGGGACACGAGTTCCTCCAAAAAGGGCCGTTGTTCCTTTATCTCCCGTTTTTGTATATACTTTCATCTACTGGGTGTTTGATTTTTTTAAAAAAACAAATTTAGGCTATTAATTTTACTATTGATGCAACAAATCGTTCCAATGAATTTTCACTTAGATCGAAATACAGATCGGGTTCAATACATTCAACTTCCATGAGGTAAAGTTCTTGGTCTATTAAAATACCGTCTACGCGAGCATATAGTAAATCTTCTTTAAAGGTATTGACTACTTTTTGCGCTTTTTGAATCAAGTCTTGACTTGGATGCACCAAGGTATAAATTCCTCCAAAAAGAGATTGAACCCTAAAATCGCCTTCAACCGGTTTTTTATTCACTGCATGAGAGAATTTTTTGTTGAAAAAGATAAAGGAAGTTTCTCCTAATGTTTGAATCTGAGGCATGAATTCCTGCACCAGTAATTCTTTTTCTAAAGCAATCCTTTCGTATTGTTGGTCTATTTGTGTACTATTTGATACATCAAAAACTTCTGTTAGATACGAACCCGCAGAAAAAGCAGGTTTTATAACTGCCTTTTTCCAATGGGAAGGAATTCGTTTTGCAAGATCAAGATGGGCTGTTTTATCTATAAAAAGAGTTGGCAATATTGTGATTCCTTGTTGCTCCATTTCCCGTAAGTAAAACTTATGGATATTTTGCTTAATCACCTCGATTGGATTTAGTGTTTTGATTCCTAAATTTTCTATGTGGTCTAGCCAAATTTTAAACTCGGTTTCTTTCTCGAAATAATCCCAAGTATTGCGAAAAATTAAATAGTCGAAATCAGTCCAATTCACGGTTTTATCGCTCCAAATAACAGCGGAAGATTCTATATTGTGTTGGGCGAGTGCTGGAATTATTTTTTGGTCTTCGGGATTTAAATCGGGAAGTTTTTCGCAGGTTAATAGGGCGATTTTCATTTTTTAAAGTGATGTTTGGTAGTAATTAACGCAATTGTAATTCGGATTTCCTAGCCCGGATAATAGTGGAAATCCTTTTCAAAAAGCTTCCAGCCTTTTGAGGGCTGAAAGATTTTTGAAAAGATTGTAGCGGATTGCCGGAAAAAGCTCCTGAAAAAAAATTATTTGGTAGTGTCACTTTCTATGAGTCCATCGCGCAAACGAATGACGCGATTGGCATAAGCGGCGATTTCCTCCTCATGTGTTACTAAAATCACAGTATTTCCATTGGCGTGGATGTCTCCAAAAAGTTTCATGATTTCTAATGATGTTTTACTGTCTAAATTTCCAGTAGGTTCATCTGCAAGGATTATTGAAGGTTTGTTTACCAATGCTCTAGCGATGGCTACACGCTGACGTTGCCCTCCTGAAAGTTGGTTGGGTTGGTGATCCATTCGGTCAGACAGATTTACTTGATCCAATACTTCGGAGGCGCGCTTGTTTCTATCTGATTTAGAAAATCCAGCATAAATCATAGGTAAAGCCACGTTGTCTAATGCCGTTGTTCGTGGTAAAAGGTTGAAAGTCTGGAAAACAAATCCAATTTCTTTATTGCGAATTTCTGCTAATTCATCGTCTTTCATCTGGCTTACATCCTTTCCATTCAAAATATAAGTTCCGGAAGTTGGGGTGTCTAAGCATCCTAGTAAATTCATTAAGGTAGACTTTCCAGATCCTGAAGGTCCCATTAGTGCTACATATTCTCCTTTGTTGATCTCTAGATCAATGCCTTTAAGAACATAAACGATTTCATTTCCTAATACAAAATCTCTTTTGATGTTAGTTATTTTTATTAGCGGGTTTGCCATTAGAATGTATGATTTTTAACCTTTGACGGTGCGCGGGTTGCTATTAATTTAGATTTTAAAAGTACAAAAACTTTTGAATTACTAATAAGTAGTTATTTTTTAAATTTGTTACAGTCTGCAAGCACTGAAATTTAGACCCTGTATAATTTTGAATTTTTCAATAGTTTTTCATTTAATTTGATTTTTAAGTTTATTGATAAGCATAATCTGAATTTAAAGTTTTACACAATTCTAGTCTTGTTTTGTATAATTCACACTATTATCTTTTTTATTTCACAATTATATTGATTTTTTATATAATTTTTTGTTATTTATTGAATATAGAGCAATCTTATTTACATTTGTTTAGGAAATAATTAATCAAAACTTAAATTATGAAAAATACGAAATTAGCATTAGGATTAGCGGTAATCGCTATTGGATTTACATCTTGTAAAGATGAAAAAGCGGAGCAAGCAGAAAAAAAAGTGGATAGCTATGTAATGTACGTAGATTCATTAGGTAATGTTGCAGCAGCAGATGCTGAAGGAAACTGGGAAGGCATAGAAGCATCGTACCAATTAAGAGCAGGAGAAGCTGAAGCGGCAATTGCTAACATGAAAGATAATGCTGATGCGCAAGCACGTATTGATGCAAGTAGAGCAAAATATGAAGCGTTGAAAGCGAAGGTAGAAGCTCAACAAATGGCAGCACAAGCAGCTGCAGTAGCCACCGCACCTAACAGTAAGCAGCAAATGAGGAACGCCTTGTTTGGTGAAGGTAAAATGGGTGAGGATATGAATTTTAGTTGGGTAAATGCTGCAAACATTCATAATGTGTACCAACAATTTATTCATACCGTTGAAGATAACAAAGATGTATATTCTCGTGAAGACTGGGATGAAATCAAATTGATGTATGAAGCACTAGACAGCAGAAAAAATACTGTTGAAAAAGAAGGGCTTTCAGCTGAAGACAATAGAAAAATTTCTGGTTTGAAAGTGAAATTTGGCCCAATGTATACTTTGAATAGAATGGGAGCTAAATCAGGAGAAATGAAAAGAGCAAAAGAATAAGGAATAATTAATTCAAGTAAGAATGACAGTCAGCAATGGCTGTCATTTTTTTTTGGCTTAAACCCGAATCACAAAATGTTCTTTGGGCTGTTCTCTTCTAAAAAAGACATATCCCCACTGAAATGTATCAATGGTGACTGTGACTTGCGGGTGGCTTTTAATAATTTCCCAAGCTTGTTCCATTTCTTTCGACCAATGAATGTCATCGAATATCCAAACGGTTCCGTTGGTCACGGTTGAAAGTAATAATTTGAAATACTCCAGTGTTGCTTTTTTAGAGTGATTTCCGTCAAAGTAAATTAAGGAAAAGTGTTCCGTGTTTTGTATAGCGTGTTCAGTTGCAGTATTCATAGATGAATTCCGTTTCTCTAAATAAGAATTAAATGGTGTTACTATAGATTCTACATTGTTGTAATTGAATGTTTGTAATTGCAATTGAGCAATTTTTGCTGTTTCCGGGCAGCCCTCCAGCGTTGTTATTTTTGCTTTTAAATTCCCTAATGAAAGCGCAGCCGTCGCTAATCCTAACGAAGTTCCAATTTCTAAAATAGAGTCAGGCTGAAAATAATGGATGATTCTAAATAATAATTCGGCTCGCTTCGAAGAAATTCCTGCCGTTTTTGCAATCTTGGAAATTACTCTTGTATTGGATTTGAAAACTTTCGAACCCGCACCAAAATCAGTGACTACAATCGTATTATTGTTTGCTAGAAGCGAGTTTCTATACTTTCTTAAAACAGCGTATTCCGGTTTAGATTTTTTATCATAGAAACATTTCGTCAGTAAACAAAACACAAACGGAGAATGGACGGCATGCTCATTTTTGGAGTGCCAAAGAAATTGTAAATATGATTTTATTTGGAATAACATAAGGATAGTTCAAAGTAGGTGCGAAGATACAAAAAAGTCAGAAGGAGTGAGAAGTGAATGGTGAGAAGTCTAGTGCTTGAATAATTTCTATTCACCACTAACTATTCACTTTAAAACCTATCTTTGCGCCCTTGGAATTTGTACCATACTAATTACCCATTTTTCACAATAATGATTGAACAAATAGAACATAAAACTGCGATTAGCTCAGAAGAAATTGATCGATGTATCGCTATTTTGGCACAACTGAATACTGACACGGATCAAATTTTTGAGATTCCAAAAGAACAACGAACGGCATTAATCAAAGCGGCAGGTCAGTTTTCTAAACCCGATCGAGAAGAGCTTTCACGTAGAAAAAAAGACGGAAAATTAATCGCAAAACGCAAAAAAGAAAAGCAAGATAGAACCGCCCGAAAAGAGACAGGAATCCGATATGCTCGCGAAGCTAGTATTTTTGTGGCGCCAAAATTACTGGCTTTTAATGATCTCGCCCACAAAGAGCAGTTGGAGCTGGAAACTCCGCGAAATTGTTACGTTTGTAAAACCGAGTTTACTAAAATGCACCACTTTTATGATACCATGTGTACTGATTGTGGTGATTTCAATTATGCCAAACGGTTCCAGACGGCAGATGTAAAAGGGCAAGTTGCCGTTATCACAGGTTCGCGTTTGAAAATTGGGTACCACATTACGTTGATGTTGTTGCGTGGTGGAGCTACTGTTATTGCTACGACTCGTTTTCCAGTGGATTCTGCTTTGCGATTTTCTAAAGAAGATGATTTTACGGAATGGGGACATCGCCTCAGAATTCATGGTTTGGATTTGCGACACATTCCTAGCGTGGAAATTTTCTGCAATTTTATTGAGCAAAAATACGAACGATTGGATATACTGATCAATAATGCGGCACAAACGGTTCGGCGTCCAGCAGGATTTTATGCGCATTTGATGGAAAACGAAGAACGTCAAATCGCATCTTTGCCTAAACAAGCGCAAGAATTGTTATTAGATCATACGGATTGTTTAGAGGAATTAAAGGTTTTAACCACGGGGATTTCTTCCAATCAAAATATGCCGGTGACTTGGCACGGACCAGAGCCAGGAATTGGTTTGCGGGCTTCCGCCAAATTATCTCAAATTCCATATTCGTTTGATAATGCATTGGTGGCGACTGAAGTTTTTCCAGAGGGAGAGCTTGATGCCGATTTGCAGCAAGTCGATTTGCGGAAAACTAATAGTTGGAGATTGAAACTAGGCCAAATCGAAACCACCGAAATGATCGAAGTGCAGCTCGTTAATTCCGTTGCTCCTTTTGTATTGTGCAACCGCCTTTCGGAAGTGATGAAAAAAGACAATACGGAAAAAAAACACATTATTAATGTTTCAGCAATGGAGGGTAAGTTTCACCGTTTTTTTAAAGAAGCCCGTCATCCGCATACCAATATGGCTAAAGCGGCTCTGAATATGCTGACACACACTGCAGCAGGAGATTTGGCGAAAGCCGGAATTTTCATGAATGCTGTGGATACCGGTTGGGTGACTGATGAAGATCCAGCTGAACTAGCCAAAAGAAAACAGGAAGAAGAAGATTTTCAACCTCCATTAGATATTGTAGATGGTGCGGCACGCGTGATGGATCCGCTGTTTGATGGTATCAATACTGGAAAACATTGGTGTGGGAAGTTTTTGAAGGATTACAATCCTATTCCATGGTAGCAGGCTCCTACCCTCTAAAGGGGAATTAAAAAGGTTGTATAATAAAAGAACCACATCAGAATCGGATTTTTCTGTGGTTTTTTGTAAGTATTATTTTGAGATAAATGACTGTATTTATGAACGATTCGGCTATGATTTCTTATCTGGCAAAAGTGTAATAAATAGTTGTAAAACAAAATTTCCAAAGACAAACCACAAGTAAGCAAAAGCACTAAACATAAAAGTAAAAATAGGAGCAAAGCAAACTAAAATAACTACGCCTTTCAGACCGTAAATATTTTGCTCGTTAAAGTTTACGGGCATAAAACCAAAACTTACTAAGATTGAAAATAAGATTAAAAAGGGTAAGTAAGCAAATGAAAACGTTATAATAATTTTCTTAAATAATGAGTTCGGCTTTCCTGAATATTTAGATAAAGTAGTTTTTAGACTCATTGGTTTTGTATGCTTATCTTTTGATTTTATTGGTTCTTTGTTATTTGTATTTTTTATAGATGCAAATATATAAAACCCACAACAAAAAGTAAATTTCGTTGTGGGTTTTGTTTTTAACCTTTGTTGCGGAATAAAATTCTGCTAGGTTGTTTTTTTATATCTTTATATTTCCGAGAACTGTTAGCGGGATAAGCGGGATTTACCCCTCGATCTTCGCACTCAGCTCAAACCATCTTTCCTCTTTGTCTTCAATTTTGTTGATGATATTTTCGAGTTCTTTGGCTTTCTTTTCAATATCGGCATCAGCCACTTTACCATCGGCGAATAACTGCTCGATTTTAGTTTTATCTAGCTCCAAATCCTTGATTTCTCTTTCAAGCTTTTGGTATTCTTTTTGCTCATTGAAAGTTAAATTTCCTGTTGGGTTGTTTTGCTTCCAGTCTTTTTTCTCCGCTTTGTTTTCCTCTTTTTGAGCTACATCAGCACTATCTTCATAGGCTCTAAAATCAGAATAATTCCCCGGAAAATCTTCAATAACACCTTTTCCTCTAAAAATGAATAAGTGATCTACAATTTTATCCATAAAATAACGATCGTGGGATACCACGACCAAACATCCGGGGTAATCCAAAAGAAAACTTTCCAAGACATTCAAAGTCACAATATCCAAATCATTAGTAGGCTCATCGAGAATCAAGAAATTTGGATTCTGAATCAAAACGGTACACAAGTACAAACGCTTTAATTCACCACCACTCAATCGGTCAACGAAATCATATTGTTTCTTGGCATCAAAAAGAAAGCGCTCTAACAATTGTGAAGCCGAAATCATTCTTCCTTTCATTAAAGGAATAAATTCTCCGTATTCCTTAATAACATCAATAACGCGTTGTCCTGGCTTTGGGTTAATACCACTTTGGGTATAATAGCCCAGTTTTATGGTCTCACCAATCACTACTTTTCCTCCATCAAGCGGAATTCCACCAGTCAATAAATTTAAAAAAGTTGATTTTCCTGTACCATTTTTTCCAATAATCCCAATGCGTTCTCCCGGTTGAAAGTCAAAACTGAAATTATCCAAAATCACATGGTTATCAAATTTTTTGGAGATTTTGTGAAGCTCGATAATCTTGCTTCCCATTCGTTCCATGTTGATTTCAAGTTCCACTTTATTTTCGCGACGGCGACTTTGTGCTTTTTCCTTGATGTCATAAAAATCATCCTGACGCGATTTTGATTTGGTCGTTCTCGCTTTTGGCTGACGGCGCATCCATTCCAATTCCTTCACAAAAAGATTCTGTGCTTTATCAACACTCGAATTTTCGGAAGCGATGCGTTCCTCTTTTTTCTCTAAATAATAGGAGTAATTTCCTTTGTAGGAATATAATTTTCCGTTGTCGAGTTCGATGATTTCGTTACAAACACGTTCCAAAAAGAAGCGGTCGTGCGTCACCATAAACAACGTAATATTTTCTTTGGCAAAATAAGTTTCTAGCCATTCAATCATCTCTAAATCTAGGTGATTCGTCGGTTCATCCAGGATTAATAAATCGGGACGGTTGATTAAAATAATAGCTAATGACAAACGTTTTTTCTGGCCACCAGAAAGGTTTTTTACTTTCAGTTTAAAGTCTTCCAACTTTAATTTGAACAAAATTTGTTTGTATTGGGTTTCAAAATCCCACGCATTGTGTTGGTCCATTCCATCAAAAGCTTTTTGATACGCTTCTTCGTCTTCTGGATTTTCTAATGCTTTTTCGTAGGCTTCAATAACTTTCAAAATCTCATTATCAGAGGCAAAAATGCTTTCTTCAATAGTCAATTCTTCCTGTAAATTATTGTTTTGCGACAAGAAAGCCATTTTGATGCCTTTTCGCAACACCACTTGTCCGGTATCCGACTCGTCTAAGCCATTAATAATGCTCATAATAGTGGTTTTTCCCGAACCATTTTTGGCTATAAAAGCAATTTTTTGGTCTTTGTTAATTCCAAAAGAAATGTTTTCAAAAAGTGTTCTTTCCCCAAAAGATTTGGATATATTCTCGACTGATAGGTAATTCATGGTGTAATAGTGCCTAAAACAGGGCTTTTCTGGTTATTAAAATTAAGAGGTCTCTAATTAGGTCTCTAATTTTAAATAGGAGTTTAATATGGACGGTGCAAAGATACCTTTTTTGAATCAAACAAAAAAAGATAGCTTTACACTATCTTTTACGTTGAATTTTTAATAATTCACTGACCTTATACCTTTTTCTATTACTAAAGGGTCTGTATACTTTAATCTTTCCATCTGTTTCATATTTCCCGATTGTGGTTTGACTTCTTATTCCTAAAATCACCATTGCTTCTTTAGTATTTACATATTGTTCCATACTTTTATTTTTTAAATACATTAAACTTTATCGTCTGTGCATTTGTTACATCAAAATAGATGAGCTTTGTTTAGATTTTTTCAAGTTATTTATAGTAAATACTCGCGAACGGGCTTTACTAATATTTTCTTTGATTGATTCAATTGCTTATATATGGAAATAAATCGTGCTCCTTTGGTTTCTGTTTCTGGTTGGCACATACTTAATATAGCCATACTCATTTAGTTCATGCATACATTTATGGTATGTTTTTGGAGAAGAAATCATTGCTATTTCCATAATTTCATAACTGTATACCTGAATTGGATTAATAAAGCCTCTATCCGCCCTGAATTGAAGCAATGCAGCATAGATACCAATATGCGTGATGCTAATACGGCAATCTTTCTTTATCGCCTTAAAGAAATCGGATAAAGGTTTTAGTGTTTCCATTAAATGCTAGTTTATTAATTTTAAGCAGCGTTTGTTTATCAACCTTTTTGCTACATGGAATTAGACTGGCTTTTCCTTTTTTTCTTAGCTTCCTTTGGTACTTCTGGCCCATCGTCGTCAACACTCTGGTTTTGCTTTTTACTATCCTGTTTAACCGAAGCTTTTTCGACTTCGGACTGCTTTTCCTCTTTGGAATGACGGTTGTCAATTCGTTGCATATTACCATCGTACACATTGATAGTTTTGAATTGTGGACTGGCCTCAATATATTGTTTGACCTCATTGTCTTCTTTTAAGAAAGTAGCAGATTGCAGATTTCCTTTTTTCATGGAATCCATCAGATCCTCTTTGTACTTTGGATTTTCTAGTTCCTTGATTGGATGTTTAGCCAATGTTGCCTCAAGATCATAACCATAATTCTGATGGTATTGGTTTAACTTAAAGTTTCCGTTAGTATCGGCTTGTTTAAAATCCATCTGCACCCATGCGTTGTATATTTCTCCTTCTTTATTGGTAAGGTTTTTGTTTACGGATCTTCCCTCCATAAGATTAAAAGCTTCTTTCATGGTAATGTTGCTGCCTTTATTGATATAAAAGGTTTGTTCCAGAGCTTCCTTGGAATTTTCTTTTTGCAATTCAACCTTGTATGAATTAAAAAAACACATATCGCTTTGATCTGATTTTTTAAAATTCAATGTTGCCACAGCGGTATCGTTGCCGTATTGTGCATTGTGGCTTAAGGTGAAATTTGGTTCCTCTTTTTGTAAATTTGCTTTTAATTCACTTTCCAGTCCTTCACCGAAACCGGTGTACTTAACCTGGTCTTTTAAGTATTCAAAATTTTTCTCGTTCATGACTAAATTCTTTAAATGATTAATAATTTATAGTTTGTGTAGCACGGTCACCTTTGCTAGTTTCTTGTTTTTCACATGCAGTTCCACATGTCTACCACCATTTTTTTCCATTAGCTGTATGGATAGGTATTTTTTTTCCGGAATTGTAAATTTTGTAAGAGCAAATACAAATGTGTTTTCCGCTTCCCCGTCAATTTTAACTACATTATTTAGAATGTAGATTGGTGTAATTTCGATTTCCTGTGAAGCGGTTCGTTTTACCTTCTTAGTATCTCGTATAAAAAAGCGAAGCTGGTCAATATCATAATTGATTTTAGAATTGTTCCTTACTTTAATTCGGTAGTACATGACCTCATCATGAATAAAAATTCCGCTGAGTTGAAAATCAATACCATAGTTTCTTTCCTTTTCACCACGTATCTTTTTCTTGTCGTAAAAAGCCAATTTGGAATACTCTTGAACATCCTCTTCGTTTCCCGTTCTAGACGAAAAATAAATTTCCTGTCCTTCGGGTTTGTTCTTATTCACGGTGAGATTCAATTGTGGCGAGTTCTCACCATAGTTTAACACGAAAGAATATAATTTACCATCGGCAGTGACCACTGTAAGATTGGTCTGAAAAAATCTTTTCTGAGCAGCCTTAATCTGAAGTATATTTTCAAGACCTTTCGCTTTCTGTACCAGTATATCCTGACTTCCCCTGTCAACACTTTTGATAGCAAAAGGAAATACGATATTGGTCGTTTTTGAATAGGCTATTGTTAAAGAATCAGGCTCAATTTTAGATAGACGGTTTTTTTCTGTTTGTTGCGCAAATGCACTGATGGTAAGAAGTAGTAGAAACCCCATCACCAATAGATTAAAATTTTTCATAGTTAATAATTTTTAGTTTTTAATTGAATCTTTTTGTTTCTGATTTTCATCACGAAGCAGTACCATATAGCCCGCCTTTACAACCACTTTGACTAGTTTTACTTTTTTACCGAGAAGACTTTTAGCGGCCTCAATTCCAGCTCCCGCCGCCTGCGCTCCCCAAGAATCATCAAGGCTTGCAACACCGAGCGTTTGCATAGAACGGTCAGCAGATGCTTTGGCCACATCACGGTTGATGGCGCCTGGAATATAGATCCCACTGAGTCCATCTATATCATATACAGACAAGTCAACAGGAAATAGGGAGTTGTTGTATCTTAGGCTGTTTATGGTAATTGCCAGTCTTTCTCCTTTTAGAGAAGCTGTACCAAAAAGAAAATTGTCCTTTGGAATTTTTATTCCATTTATAAAAACATCATTAGAAAGTCGCAACTTAACTGTTGAACCATTTACAATAGTCTGGGTTTCATGGATGACAGCTTCTACGGCATTTTGTGCATAGTCAGGACTTTCCGGTTCATCTAAAGAATAGAATCCATTGTGTCCGGACTGTCCAGGAGAGGCAGTAGTATTGACGGGAGCACTTTGCAAGGAAGAAATATTGTCTTCATGCGTTCTAGTAGCAATGGCAAATACCTGTCCTCGTTGTTGTTTCGAGGCTTTTCTCAATTTCTCCTGCATCCTGTCAGGATGTTGAATATCAAGGATGTTTTCCAACATTCCGCTGAGCTGTTGCAGTTCAGGATCATGATCATCAATTTTACCGTTCATGGAATGCATCATTTGTTCGAGCCTGTCAACATCATTGGAATGCATCGAAGTTTCATTTGATTTTGCATATTTATCAAAATCCCGATTTTGTGCTGGAGGAGGTGCAGGCGTATTTATCGCCTTCTGCAATGCTTCCAATTTTTGACGTACTTTTTCTTCTTTCGGGTCACGATGCACCGATGTATTTAAACCTGTATTTCCTTTTCTAGAAGTAACGTCACTGAGACCCTCTGTAGAATCAATCTGAAAAGATTGGCTCAAATAATTGGGGTCTTTTTTGATGAGTTCATCAAGCTTTATAGAGTCAAGGGCAGCCTGATCATAATAATTCATCTTATCCAATGGAAGTCCTTCTTTCAGATTCGCGTCCGGTAGCTTTATATTGAAACCCTTTTTTTCTAATGCTTGTGAATTTGCAGCCTCCATTTTTCCACCACCCAATGCCCAAAACATAATGGTTACAAACGGGAGAACTAGTAGCGGTAATACAACGAGCAGCTTGCGCTGTCTTAACATTTTTAATGATTTTGTTTTGTGTTCCATGATATTAATTTTTAAATTGTGAGTGATAATACTGTTTTACTATGGCAATACTGTCCAGCAGTCCGGGACGATAGTGCACAATACTGTCATGCCGTTTTTTCCCTGTGGGACTGCGGCTCAGGCTATCCATATACCTGTGAAAGCGAACAATTTTTTCAAATTCGGTTGTATTGATGGCAACATTTAGCTGGATGGATTTTTCTTTAAATGGTACCGCATTGGTTGGTCTGGTAATCGGAGTCATAGTTATGCTTTTAGTTTTATTTCCTGAAAAGCTATTCACAATCAGGTAAATGCTACAGCCGCCTGTAAACACTATAAAACTAAACAGGATAATAATCCAACTTTTGCGTGATACATGTGCTGTCTTGCGCTCTAACCAATTAGCGCACTTAAGTTGCAAGCGAAGATTCGCTTCATCAAATCTTTGTAATAAACTACTCCTGAAACTATCAGTCTCAGCAGGGCTATTTTTGCTGTTTTTTTTTAAGTTAAATTCCATAATCAGCAGGTTTATTATTTTCTATTTTCGGTACTTAAATCACGATTCTCGATTGTATTCCATCGTTCGATCAAAAATCCATGTGGATTGTTATCACTACGCGATACATTACGAAGATTTCCTTCCGTTATCAAGTTTCGGTATGCAATGCTGGTAGTTCTGGTAATATTTTGGATAGCATAACATCGGAATTGATAGGGATAGGTATTAATGTCAATTGTCACGCTGTCCACCTGTATAGTCTGGCTGATATTGCCTGATATGATTCCAGCGTAATACCCATTTTCTTTTAAATCATCATATATCCGCTTGGCACTGTCATCAGCAAGATAAAGTGCCTTGGTAACATTGGTTTTGATGACTTGATCATCCGGATCAAGGGTGAAGAATAACTTATGAAAGGTCTTTATATGATCTCGTGCTTCAACGGGTATATTATCTTTCCTGTCCGAAGCATAGGCTTCCAGCGCTTTTCCATTAGCCAGTATATAGACTTTACCCTGCATTTGGGATACTAAACTGAAACTCTTGTAAAGGGCGAAGCAGGAGATTACTATACAACCAGCAATCACTAACATAGTAAAGCCGCGAACATGCCGGAAGGCGGTGTCAATATTTTTCATTTTGCTAAACATGATATTTTCTTTTTAAGGATTATGAATTGCCTTTTAACTTATCGCCCATGTAGCTGTCCTTACTCTTGAAGTAAGGAGCCGAAGTATTCGAACTGGACATGTTTTGGGACATGCGTCCAGCGGCATTGCCCATTGCATCCACTACCATCCCTGCACCAGCAGATGCGCTGTTAACCGCTGAATTTGTGGAGTTGCTGAAGATACTGGTCACTTTTTGGCCTAAAGCTCCGCCACCACCTGCGTGAACAATGTAATTAGCAACTGATGGTACAGTAAAATAGCCCACAATACCAATAATCATAAATACCAGATACGCAATATCCGTTCTACTAAAGAAGGTATCCCCATAATCATTGGCCTGTGCTATGTCAATTTTTAGCATGTTCTCCTGAATCTTGCCGATGATACTACCAAAAATATTAGCCACTGGAAGCCATAAGTAGATATTGATGTAGCGTGCCAGCCAGACGGTCAGCGTATGTTGGAATCCATCGAAGACCGATATACCGAAAACGAGTGGTCCTAAAACAGATAGTACTACTAGTTGAAAAGTTCGAAGCGTATCAATACAAAGTGAGGCGGCTTCGAAAAGTACGCGTAATACTTCGCTCATCCATTCTTTTACAGAATTGCGAAAATTATAGGATGCCTTGGACATGGCAAATTTGATATCGTTTCCAATGCTTGCAAATACTCCTTCAGTACTAGGATTCTTATCATCATGGGTGTATTTGTACCATTTATCACGATCACCACTTCCATCTGCACCAACATACATCTGCCAAGGATCGGTAGTCTTGAGCGCATCTTCTTTTTGTCGAAGCAGTACTTCAATAGCTTTGTTCGATCCTTCAACCATTGCGGCAGTTGCTGTAACGGTAGGTTTCATAACTCCGTTAATCATGTCCAGCACTGAAGGAAAAATCATAATACAAAAGCCAATAACAAATGGGCGAAACAGCGGATAAAAGTCTATAGGTTCCGCGCTGGCGATATGCCTCCAAACCCTAGAGGCAATATACCAGATGGCCGCAAAGCCAGCGATTCCCTGCCCAACACCCAACAAGTTGCTACATAAAGGCATCATCTCGTCGTACAATTGTTCCAATACACTATGCAGACTGTTCATGTCGTCTGCCATCCCTTGTGCCTGGATCTTAAAAGGCAATGCTATTCCTAGGATAGCAGATAATGCCCCCTTATTTATCTTTACCATGGTAGTGAGTATTTAGTTATTTACCTTGTAAATGCTACGCATCGCATTCACATCATTGTGCTCTTTTGCACGTTGTATCGCTAACACTGAAGTGTTGTTATTGAAGCTTCGCAGGAATAAAAGCTTATCCTGCATATCAGCATAAATTTTATCAATTGCAGCCAATCTTTCATCATCGGACATTCGCATTTTGTTAGCGGTAATGACAGAGGTGAGCTCGTCAATATTTCTAAGGCTCTGCTTAAAAAGATTATTGTATACCCTTTCGAGATAGGCAATCTCATCGGGATTGAAATTCCCACTGTTTCTGAAACGACTAAATGCAGCCTTGTATTCCTTTAACAAAAGCACCTGATAGGTGATGATATCCCCAACACGTCTGTAATTCCTAACTGTTGGACTTACTTGCATTAGCGCATCAAGGAATGTTTTATGAAGGCTAAAATTTCCCTGAGATATTTTTTTTAACGTATTATAACCGCCATTAAGAATTTCATAGCCCTTTTTCATATCCTTGAGAATCTGCCTAAATTGGGCAAGCTTTTCTATGTTTAAAATCAATTGCTGCATTTCCTGTGCTTGGGCGGTTACCTTCGACGGTAACAACAAACCGACAAGCAGAATTCCTACAATTAGTATTTTTTTCATGGTAAATAAGTATTAGTGCCACGCAAGGCACGGCTAGTTTTTACCTCTTTAGTATCGGTAGTCCTTGAAAGGGATATCAATCTGGTTTGATTGCTGAAACTCTCACAAAAAGCGTCGTTTTCCAGCATGTTCTGATAGATTGCATCGATTCGTTTCATTCGCTCATCGTCTTTCATTTTGAGCTGCCCGTCTGTTATAATTGTGATGAGTTCCTTTAAATTGCCGTCACAATTTTGAATTAGGCGATCGAATACCCGTTTGATATAATCCATTTCATCCCCGTGGAATAGATCATCATGCTTGATTTGCCGGTAAATACCACCGTAATTTTTTATAATCTTTACCTGAAGGGATATGATTTCAGCAATCCTTGCATACTTTTTTATTTTCGGGTTAACCTTCTTGAGCGAATTGAAATAATCAGTGTGGAGATTAAATTCTCCACGTTTGAAATCTCCAATAGTGTTCAGTCCATTTTTGGCTACGGAATAGCCTTTTTGAGCATAGCCAATGTAGATTTGAAGGGATGCGATTTGTTTCAGGAGTGCTTCTCTTTGTTTTGCTTGCCCATAAATATTTCCATTTAAGAATCCTGCAAAGAGCAGGAATAAAACTATTTTTTTCATGATTTTAAGGTTTTAAGAATGGAATCCCATAAAATTTCTTAACAGCATCCACGTCATTTTTTGTTTTCGCTCTCTGCAAGCTTAAGAGTGCATTTTGCCTATTGAACAACATAAGATCATCGTAGTTGGCATCAATATGATCCGCAGCGGCATTGATGATTTCAAGTCTTTTTGCATCGCTCATCTGTGTGCTAAATGAATCAAGGATTAAAAAGATCTGGTCAATATTTTTCATGCTTTCATTCAATATGCCTGAGTATACTTTTTGCATATAGCCCAATTCGTCCACATTAAAATGATTGTCTTGCTGAAATAGGCTCCAAGCCCTTTCGTACTCATCCACAAGACGTATCTGCTTTTTGGTGATGTCCCTAATACGTTGGTAATAGGTAATGATGTTTTTAACCTTCATCAGTTCATCATAGTAATTTTGGTACAGGTCTTTTTGCTTCTGGGTCCAATTTGATATCTCATCCAGTTTTAATTTGGAGAGCGTATTTTCTAATTTCTTCTGGGCATTCTGCAACCATATCGTTTTGTTTTGCAGCCTTTGAATCCGCAGATCAATTGCTAATATGACTTTTTTTACTGCCTCTTTAATCAATCCAATAATTGGAAAAGCTGTAAAGGTTGCTGACGGTCTTGCAGGAGTGCTTAGGAGTAATAGGCACAGCAGGCAAACCATGATTTTTTTCTTTGATTTCATAATTTTGTATTTTAGTGTGCGTTTCTTATTTATTCTACGATGTTATTTAACTTTCATCATCAAGCCTGCGCCCGCAAATCATTAGCCAGTGCCGCTATCCCTTTTTTGATGTCGCCATCAAATTTTTTAGTGTAAGCTTGTACTTTTACTTTTTCAGTTTCTTCGGTGGTGTAGGCGAGGTACTCTTCAAGGGATACTTCAGTACGATACACTTTAGATAGCATTCCTCCCAAGGAGATAAATACTTCCTTGTATTTTTTTTCAGGGTCATTGGCTTTGTTTACCGAAAGCACCAGTGCTTTTTCCTTTTCTGTAAGTCCAAGTAATTCCTGGATTTGCTCAAATTTATTTTGATACTTACTCTGATCCAACAATATCTTGCAGTCGCTGTTATTGATAATTGCCTGTTTTACTACCGGTGAAGAAATAATATCTTCCACTTCTTGTGTAACCACTATTGCCTCGCCAAAGAACTTTCGCACCGTCTTGAATAGATATTTAATGTATTCGGCCATCCCTTCCTTAGCAATAGCTTTCCAGGCTTCTTCAATAAGAATCATTTTACGGACACCTTTAAGCTTGCGCATCTTATTGATAAAGACCTCCATAATGATGATAGTCACAACTGGAAAAAGTATCGGATGATCTTTTATGTTATCCAGTTCAAATACAATAAAGCGTTCTTTTAATAGTTCGAGATTTTCGGTAGCATTGAGCAGGTAATCAAATTCACCTCCCTGATAATATGGACGAAGTACATAAAGAAAATTGTTCACATCAAAATCCTTTTCCTTAACCTTGTCTCCTTCCAATATTTTTACAAAATCGCCTTTCAGAAAATCGTAAAAAGTATTGAAGCAGGGAAACAAATCGGGATTGGCATCTAGTTTTTCATAATAGAGTTGTAACGCATTGGATAATGCCACATATTCACTTCTATTGAATGTTTCATTGTCTTTTTTCCATAAAGCCAGTAGCAAAGTTTTGATACTTTCTTTTTTCTCTGTATCCAAGGTGTCTCCCTCGCTGATATAGAATGGGTTGAATCGTATTGGATTTTTTTCATCATAAGTGAAATAATAACCACCCACCATATCGCACAATCCTTTGTAGCTGTGGCCGACGTCAACAAGAACTATATGTGTTCCCTGCTCATAGTAGCTCCTGACCATGTGATTGGTAAAAAAGGATTTTCCGCTACCAGAAGGCCCCAGAATAAATTTGTTTCGATTGGTACAAATCCCCATTTTAACAGGCTCGTCACTGATATCCACATGAACAGGTTTTCCCGTCAAACGATCTCCTAGTCGGATTCCAATTGGACTAAGGGAAGAACGATAACCCGTTTCTAAATTCAGAAAACAGGTGGCTTGTTCTACGAAAGTATCAAAGGTGTCATTCATTGGAAAGTCTGCCGAGTTTCCAGGAATGCCCGCCCAAAAAATTTGTGCAGCACCCACAGTTTCCTGTTTAGCGGCCGCATCCATCTGCGCTAGTGCGGAAGAAACTTTGTTTTTCAGGTCTTTCAGTTCTTCTTTATCGTCAGTCCAGACCAATACATTGAAATGTGCCTTGACAGGTAACCGTTGCTGGCTAATAGCCTCATTAAGAAAATCATTTGTAGCATCACGTGCAATCATATTTTCTCTGCTATACGCGGATAAGGACTGTAATCGCAATCTTTTGCTTTCCAGTTTCTTCAACGTTTTTTGGAAATCCTCTATAAAAATATACTGGTTGTAAATGTGGTTACAGGAAAGCAATTGACCTAGTGTTGAGGCAAAACCGATACTAAACTTGGTCTTATCCGTGGAATATCGGTCATAATTAATTCTGGAACCGCAAAGTGCAGGCAAGTCAGCTGCATCACCTAGGGTATAAATTTGACAATGTTTGTCGCCAACCTGTAGCCCATCATTGAAAGTAATATCTTTAAAAACAAACGAATTTTCTTTTTCAGAAAGAAAGCAGTACCGTTCTATAATCCCAATCTTTCGGCTGTGGCTTCGGAGTTCATCATTTCCAAGGCGTGTCAATTTTACAAAACCACTGTCTTCTAAGATTCGTGCAAATTGTCCAGTACTATCAATAAATTCTTGGCGCAGTTGCGCTTTTAATGTTTCTTCCGGAACTATTGAACTCCTAAGTAAATTAGAGAATAAGGAACTGGATGTTTTTCTGCCTTGCGGTTTCTTGGTCA
Source organism: Flavobacterium omnivorum (assembly GCF_900099915.1). Lineage (GTDB taxonomy): Bacteria > Bacteroidota > Bacteroidia > Flavobacteriales > Flavobacteriaceae > Flavobacterium > Flavobacterium omnivorum. The sequence continues at coordinate 66,908 of NZ_FNDB01000002.1, read as the reverse complement.
GGAAAATGTAACACGAATGATCCAGAAAGGGACGTTCATTAAAAAAACGCTCACTGCTACGGGTCAGGAAACTATTATCCTCATTGGTAAAGTCCGCTTGAAATTTGCTGTCGATAAACCAATCCTGTTTATGGAATACACTGAACTTAGGAAGTAATTTTATTGCTTTCAACCAAGTTTGGTGGAATGTTTCATACTCCTGATCCGACAAGGTAAATATCTCAGGCAGATCTGCCTTGAAAACTACTGTCACGTCACCCTGTTTGGACAGGATGCAGTCATGCTCAACATCCATAATTGGTAAAATATCATCTATCCTCTTTTCCATCTTCATTTTTATTTACCTGTTAGTAATTTTAACAAAATGCTATTTTTGCATTTTGAAAATGTTCCTGCTTTGGAACTTGACTGCCTTAGGAACCTGTCGTTTTGCTAAGGCTTTCATCATACCATGTTCGCCGTATTTCTGGCTCATCTTGTATATTTTTAAAACCCATAGTGCCCCTGAAACGCCTACAATTCCTACGCAGACTATTGAGGGCAAACCTGCAATGTACATAGCAGCAAACAGCATAATAAGAACAATGACACCTCCACCCAAATACCATATGTATTGTGCTTTTAACCCTTTAAATTCAATACTTTGGTTAATTCCTTTGTTGATTTGATACACACTATTTGTCATGGTATTTCTTTTAAAATTTCATCCTGTTACTTCGTCTCATTTCGGCAAAGTATTGTTGCTGCCATTTATCGTTGTCACTTTCTACAGTTGAAAAACGCTCTGATTTTTCTGTATGCTCCTTACTGCTTTTTATAGATAATTGAATCACTGAGACTTCGTTAGATTCTGCTGTTTCTCCATTGATACTGGTATCTTGCGGATTATCTTGCATTAATTGGTTCTCTTGAATTTTTAATGCTATTTCCCTTTCGAGGCTGGAGAGTTCACTTTTCATCTGTTGCAATTCGTTCTCCTTGCTAAAGGGTTTTGCAGTTAATTGTTGTAATTCTGGCAACTGATTTTCAATATCATTCAGGGATTTTTCGTACTTTTCCTTGAGGTGCTCTACCCGGTCAATTGCATTTAGGAAGTGACGGACTGCCAATTTTGGATTGTCCACATTAGGCGTTCCTCCATTGAAAGTATATTTAATGCCTTGATCCGAACGTTGCGCATAAAAGCTGTTGGAGTAGCGGTATTGGTAAAGACCATCACCCTGATAGGCTTCGCGTTCCCTTTTTACATACAGTCCAAAATCATACAGCTTACCAATTTGTTTCGCTTCGCTTTCTCCATCTGGAGGTTTCCAATTTTTATAGAGATCAATAACCTGCTTGCCGATACTCTCGGTATCTTGCGCTTTAAAATCATGTAATTGTATTGGATTTGCCTTTGTGCCGTCACTTTCATATTTCAAGCTCTTTTTATAAAAGCCTTTATCGACAGTGAGTTTATCCAATGTTTTAGTAGTGACCGTTTTTTCCTCCAATAGATATTCAACTTGATACTTGGTTCTTGAAATTTCCTTATAATGTGCCTTTTTAAGGCTTTCCATCACGGCTACTTTTTTCTCCAATTTTGATTTTTCCAGTAAGGAAGTATCACCTGATAATACTGCTATATATTCTGAAAAGTTCATTCCACTTTTCTCATCCATAGCACCTTCATCAATGGATCTGACATTCAGTTCACAGTTTTTCATCTGGCTTATGAAAGTCTGTTTGTTTTTCAATAGATTGAATTTGTAATTATCCAGCGACTGCTCCGTGGCATATATAAAGTTCTTTACTTTATTCTCGTAATGTTGTTTGGCAACTTCATTTCCTTGCCTGCTGCCTCGTCCATTACGTTGCCCTAGATCCGATGGTCTCCAGGGAATATCCAAATGATGCATAGCCACAACCCGTTTTTGTACATTCAGCCCAGTGCCTGCTTTTTCCGTGCTCCCCAAAAGAATGCGTATTTCGCCCGTGTTCATTTTGGAAAACAGTTGCGCTTTCTTTTTAACCGTCCAATCGTGTATGTAGGTAATCTCATGGGCAGGGATATTAAAGTCCGTCACTAGTTTTTCTTTAAGGGCATCAAACATATTAAATGCGTCTGGCTTGGGTGTTCCGATATCCGAAAAAACAATCTGAGTACCTTTATGTTTGGTTGAAGTATTATAAATTTCAGCCACATTTCGGGCGCATGTATTGACTTTATTGTTGGGATGATCGTCGTATCCTTCATCTATGAGTCGCATATCGGCAGCCATCTTTTTAGCGTAATTTGTAGCTATAAGCATCCTCCCTCTATCTTCCTCTCTGCTAAGGGGTGCTCTTCCAATAAGTGTCGCGTCACCTGTCTTTGCAAACTGCATCAACTGTGTAATAAACTCGCTTTGTTCTGGTGTCGGGCTTATATTGACAAGCTGTTCATCAATTTCCGGTTTGTCTAGATCAATATGCCTAGCCGTTTTATAGTCCGTAATCTCATTATAAAACAGTGCCAATTCCGGAACTTTAATAAAATGGCGGAAACGTTCTTTGGCGATGATTTCATTGGTAACCGAAAACTCAAAATCAGTTGTTTTTCTTGCAAAAACTGATGCCCATCCATCAAAGTTCTCAATATGTTGACGTTCCATTTCTTTTGGACGTAGGTATTTAAAAAGCAGATACATCTCCGTTAAGCTGTTTGAAATGGGTGTTCCAGATAGAAAAGTTACACACAAATCTGAATCAAATTTTTCCTGAAGCGAACGGACAGCAAACAGCATGTTAAGTGCCTTCTGGCTTCCTTGTATATTTCCAATTCCTGCAACACGGTCATGACGAGTCGTGAAAGTCAGATTCTTGAATTTATGTGATTCATCTACAAACAAATGGTCAATTCCCATTTCGCTAAAGTTGATACCGCTGTCTTTCTTTTCTTCAATATCCTTTAATATACCTTTCAGCTTTCCATCCAGATTATTTTTGCGTATCTCAAGTCCTTTCAGTATTTTTTTGGAGATGTCCCTACCCAAATCTTTCGCCGTATCTAAGTCACGTTCTACATTGTCCAATTCATTTTGTAATATCTCTTTTTGGATTTCTGGTGATTGTGGTATTTTTCCAAACTGGTCGTGTGTCAAAATGATGCAATCCCAATTATTATTCTTAATTTCATGAAACAATCTTACCCTTTTAGCTGGTGTAAACTCATTTTCACCTGGAGCCAAAATTCGGGCATTGGGATAGGCCTTGCGATAGGTAGTTGCAATTTGATCTACATTTGCATGTAAGGCAAGTATTGCTGGTTTGTGTATGATTCCTAAGCGCTTCATTTCATTGGCTGCAACAATCATGGTAAGTGTTTTACCGAGTCCAACCTCATGGTCAATTAAAGCACCTCGGTTTTGAATAATACGCCATGCGGCGTTTTTTTGCGAACTGTATAAATCATTAATTTCAAGGGCTTTTTTATCCAATCCTGGAAAACTGAGATGACTTCCATCATATTCACGGAGTACAAAGCAATTGAACGTTTCGTTATACAGGTTTTCCAATTCCTTCTTATCGCTTTCTGGTAATTCCTGCAGCCATTCTATAAAAGCATTACGGATATTCTCAATTTTTTGATGTGCCAATTGTATGGCCTCATTGTCGGGTAGTCGTAGTGGTTTGCCTCCAGGACCATTAACCTCATAGGTAAAAAATGGAGTCGTGTTTTCCAAAGCGTGTTCCAATATGGTATAACCGTAAGTGGTTCTTCCACTTTTAGGTGTTACCGCAAATTCTCTGTCAATTTTGGTATTATGTCCCGTACTGACTTTAAATGTATCTAGCGATGGGAAGTAATTAATTTCAGTTGACTGTTCAAACAATTGCCTGGCAAAATTCTCATAGTAATTGATAGGTATCCATCGTTCACCAAGGTTAAAATCGAGTATTTCAAAAGGTATGCGCTCTGGCTGTATTTTTTCCAGTGCCTGCATTCCTTTATAATATTGGATGTTTTCAGGATTTTGCTGCACCGCCTGTTTAGCCTGTTGTAACTTTTCTACAACATTACCACTTAGATACAGGTCTGTAGTCTCCCAATCCTGACGGATAGGGTTTAGATAAATATGATGGTTGAGGCTTTCTATGGCCTCACTTTCGTCAAGTCCTGTTGCAGCAGTTATAAATCCCAGATCTACATTTCCTTTTTCATTCAGGCTTCGGGCAAGTGCTTCGATTGGATCATTAGTAAAATACCTACCCTGTTGTTTTACTATGGATTTGCTTAAAATATCGGACTTTACATACCGCTCGCCTTCTTTTCGTTCTAGCGAAGAAAGGATTGTGAAGCCAAAAGCCGAATCCTGCATAATTAATCTGCGATTCTCAGCACTGTTAAGAATGCCATAGTGAGAAACAAATTTTGTATACTGCTCATCAAGATTTTTTCGCACTTCATCACTCGCGGCTTCATCTGATTGTTCTTTTTCAAACAGTTCCAAGTAGTTATCCCTAATAACAATATAGGAATCGTAAAATTTCAGATTCCCTTGCAACAGTAATGGCTGGAAAAAAGCCTGTTTATGGTCGTTATTTATATCATTGATCGTTCCAATTGCTTCTCCTAGCCGAACCAGTGTTCCTTCTTTATAGAAGGATTTGAAGCCGGTAACTTCTTTATAAAGCTGTCTTTCAAGGTTAAAGGCTGACTCCAGCGTTTTGTCTCCTTCATAAATATAAGCATGGTTATATTGCTGAAGCGTATTGGATAAAGCCAGTAGTTCATGGGGTAATAATCCACCATTCATCCAATTGGCTGAAAAACTATCTATCTCTTTTACATTGGAATATAACTTGTACAAGTATCTATTAGTCTTGTTTTGTTTGGCGGTCATAAGCACCACATTTTCATGTGAGGGATTATCCGTTGTGCGGATGGTGCTTAATATTCTTGATGTTTTTTTGTCAACTACCATTTCATCCAATGGATTGATATAGTCCATCGCACGATTGATATTCTCCGCTGGCACGGTGTCAAACAATCCTAGCTGAACAGAAATTCCGCTTGCCTTGCTTTCCGGCATTGTCAAGTAGGTAAATTTTTGTCCTAGTACTTCGGGCTGCTTAACAATACCTATTTGTTGAGACTGTTCAAAGCGCTCCTTGTTAAAATTCTCTTTTAATCCATCAGTGATTGATTGGGCAAGCCTGTCTACAATTGAATTGATATCGCCACTTTGCCATACCCTTTGATGTGCTTGTCCATATTGGTTTTTACCAGCTTGTACTTCATTACCAATTAGTAGTTCCGGTCGATGGGACAGGTATTTATTAATACTGTATTTTCCAAACTCGTTTTCCATACCAACAGTTTGCAATAGGTCAGTTTCATTGTCAGATAACGTTTCCTTGCGCTCGTTTTTTTGCACAATAAGCAAATGATTAGGAGCTTCCGTATTACCTGTTTCCTTCATTAGGTTATCAGGCATAACAGCCAGACTCACAAAATCTGCATTTTGAAAAAGGTATTCACGTACACTCTGATTCGAAGAACTATTCAAAAAACCATCAGTAGTGATATACGCCAACAAGCCGCCATCCGCTAGTTTGTCCAGTCCTTTTGCAAAAAAATAATTGTGGATTTTCCCTGAAATAGCTTTATCAGGATAAGCCTGGTCATAAACTGAAAAATTACCAAAAGGAATATTGCTGACCACAAGATCATAGCTGCCATTATCATTTGTTGGGGTTTCCTCCAATCCTGTTATATGCGTAGTAGTGTTTGTTACCAGCGTACTGTTTATTGCCGAAAGCACTAGTCCGCTAAGCTTGTCTTTTTCAACAGCGCTAATTTGTTCCAACTTCGGGAATACTTTTTCTGCTTCTGTGATAAAAATCCCTGAACCAGCCGATGGTTCATATAATCTTTTAGGAGCAATGTCTTGTCCTTTTAAAGTATTGTACAATGTTCTGGGAACAATTTCTGGTGTATAAAAGGCAGTGAGAACACTATTGCGCAGCGACGAAACAACTGTACTATAATCCTTTTTAGAATAGTGTTCCTCTAACGATTCATGTAGGCGCATCATCTCTGGATGCAGCTTCAGATCTTCTTTTGTTGCTCCGGACTTCATCCAGTCTTCGGTAGTGCCATATGGATATAACATAGCCTTGATACCCCCAAAACCAGCGTATGCCTTTAGTGCTGCGACTGCCTCTTCAGTAAGAACGTCGCCCTGCTGCCATTGCATGGCAATAATAATCGCCTTGATATTAGTACTTAGTTTTTGGGATAGATTGTAAGCCATAATTACTCATTTTCATACTGTTAACTTCCATAAATAGCTCAACTCAGATAGTCAGCAATCTGACCAATAAGGGCATTCCTTAAAGTAGGATCCTCTACATTTTCATTTGTAAAACCAATAGTTTCAAAAACTTTCCTACAACTTTCCATAAGGTTGATTACCTCATAAGTGAGGATGCCTGATTCATAAAAAATAGTATAGGTTTTCTCAAACTCCTCAGCCAATATGGAACGGATATATATAAATCGGGATGGTTTCAGATCTTCGGTAAGTACATTGAGACAAATTTCTTCTATGATATATTGGGGCGTACCTTCTGATAACATATCCTCCAATATGGATTTTATACCATTTACTTTTTCATTGAGATAACTCAATGCATTGTACTCTTCCTGTAGCGTAAACATCAGCTCGGGATTGTTATGGATAATATAAAACCATAACTTTTCTTTTAGTATATCTTCCATAGTGATTTTTTTTAAATACCAAAGAAGGATTGTATTACGGTGGCCACAACAACCAGAAAAACGCAACTGCCAAACCAGGCGGCAGCCACCTTTCCGGTATCAGGATCACCCGCATTCCATTTTTGATATACCTTGACCGCACCTATTAATCCCAATATGGCACCAACAGCATACATTAGTTCGGTACCTGCATCAAAGTAGCTTCGCACCAGTTGATTGGCTTCATTAATTCCTGCTAGTCCGTCTTGGGCGTATGTCTGATAATTAAAGGCCAGTAATAGAAGGACGATAGTAGTGATAGCAGTCTTTTGTCGGGTAAATATTTTAAAATTCCAGTTGCACTTTTTCATGACACATTATTTTAAAGTTCAAATAATTAGATAAAAAAACGAAGGGGTTGCCACTGTCGCAATTCCACTTTTCTGTTACATAAGCCATACCGCGTAGGGACGGACAGGGGCATTTCCTTCGCTATCTTGTTTTAGTCTTTTTCATCCCACAATCCTTCCGCCTCTGTCTGAGTTAAAGTGATGGATTCGAGTTTGTCACATTCTGAGACAATCAGCTCGCTTACTGAGGAGCGAAATGGAGAATCTTTTACCGTAGGATACTCCCTAAGAATTGATTTGAAGTAATCCAGGAATTCCTGTTTATGAAATTTTCTTTTGGCAGCATCTGCGATAACGTTTTTCAATCGTTCTACCAGACTATCTACGTCTTGAAAAGTAGTATCAAATTCTCCAAATGAAGATTGGGGTGAAGTCACTTCAGGTGAATTCTGATAGTTTAATTCGGATTGAGGTTCCTGGTAATTCGGGTGCCCTAATCTGTGGAATTGAAGTTTCCGCTTTCCTGTCACGATTTCTTTGATGTCATCAAAATAAAATCGCAATCCAACAAATAAATACCAAATGGCTAATAGCAGAACAACTACAACTATGTAATTGTCCCATGAAATGTTTGTAAACATACTTTCTTCATTTTATCGTTCTACATTAGTTCTTTACAATCCGTTTAATGGAAATTTTTCCAAATCCGGATGTTCATCATTACAGGGCAAAGAAACGATAGACAAGAAACTGCCACAAGTACAACTTTTTGTTGTACCCCAGTTGTACCCCTTTGTACCCTAAGTAAAATCAAGGGAAAAAATAAAAAAAAATGTATAAAAAAATCAAATAGCCTCCACAATGGGAGGCTATTTGATGATGAAATAAATTATTTTAGGATAGTTATTACTATTTTAAAATGATAAAAATTCAATTTCCGACTTTTTATCCATTATCTTCCAGCCATCATCGTTTCGTATAAAATACACTTCATAATTCAATGTGTCTCGCAAACCATTTTTAACAGCAGCAGCAAAAACATTCTTTTTAAGAATAGTATTGTAAGCCACAACAGCCTTATTACCGGAACTCATAATCCTGATTGCTGTAATTGCTCCAAACTCTTCATCTGCTACTTTTACACGTTTAATTTTATATATCCTATGAGCTTTAGGTGTAGGCAGCAGATACGGTTTCGCTGCAGAGGTAAAACTCACGAAAGAGGCAGTATCGCCAAGTTTCTTACTTTCAAGCACTTTTACAAGCCCTTTTTCTATCAATCCGGATTTAAAAATGGTGTAAGCGTGTGCAGGATCATTACAGAAAACATCATGGTCAACAATAGTAGGATAATGGTTTTTTTCTATAATAAGGGCAATAGCCAATTTCTCATTTAGCGTTTTAGGTTGGCAGCCTGTTATCATCAGAATCACCACTGTTAAAATGTAGGGTAGGTTTTTCATGTCTTTAAATTTTAAATTATTAGTATTTAGTTAATATTCTTTAATCTGTTTAATCATACGTTCCAATGTTTCAATTGCTATTTCCTTATCTCTTTCTTCGGCAACATATGCTTTGCTTCGCATAGCATTATAAGACAGATTTACTTTATTTGGAGTCGATAAAAAAGGAACGATTGTTTTAAATAAATGATTCATTGATTTTGAAATAAGAATTTTTAATTCATCAGAAGCCCTTAGGATTAGGGCTGTTTGATCGGTCGAAAGTTTACATAAAACTTTACCGGAAGGGGAATCTATTACAGAGAGATTATTGGTTTTGCTTTGTATAATTTGAGAGGGAGCACCTAAATAATTTGCAAATCTTGACTGTACAAAGATTATTAATTCATCCAAACAAGAAATTAAAGTTGTTGCAACCTCTTTTAGACTATCTCCATCAAAATCGTTGCGATTATTTATTTCTCTGATTTTATCTAAAAGGAATAGCAGTGAAGAGTAATAATTTCCAACTAAAATTTTAATTTGTTTCTCCTTGGTAAGCGAAAAAACTTGTATGGTAAACTGTGACTGAATGAAAACTGTTTGCTCAGTTGCTTTTTCAATAATCGCTCTTGATTGAATTGGAGTAATCATAGTAAGATCCGTTTTATTGGGATTAAGGGTCGAAGTCACCGTTAAATCCAACCACTCTAAAAGATAGGTTTGAGTCATGTTTTTTACTTTTACTTAGTAAATCTTTCTCTCGATCGTAGATCGATAGTACTCTAAATCAATGCTTGTAGAACATGTATAACCCGATCAAAATACTATTTCGTAGTATTTAATGGAAATTTAATCTTGAACGATATTCAGAAGGGGACAGGGATGTATGTCTTTTAAAAAAAGTACTAAAAAAAGAAGAATTGCTGAATTGCAATTCTTCGGAAATATCCAAAATGGTTAAATGATTATAGTGAAGCAAAATTTTAGCTTCTAAGACTATGGCTTGCTCTATATGCTGCTTGGCAGTTTTTTCGGTAACTTGTTTGACAGTTTTGCTAAGATGGTCTGTCGTGACCAGTAAAGTATCCGCATAGAATTTTACACTATGTTGTTTTCTGCAATTGATTTCTAAATTGGTAATAAATTGCATGACCAGTTTTTCCTTTCGTGTGTGTTTTACTGTAATATGCCAGGAGTATCTATGATACATTCCTGCTAATTCATACAGTAACAGATTAAAACTAAATAGGATTGTCTCATTTTTAAAAATATGGATACTGGACCGCATTACTTTACTATTAAGTAGTTTAAACAGATCAATAAGTAATACCACATCTTTACTCTTGAGAAAGATTTTGGAAGATAATTTAGTAATAAAAAATTCAAAATATCCAACATGAGGTCTCCTAATACTATTCTCAAAAGCAAACTCTGGGGTGAATGATAGCAGACAAATTTGCAGTTGGTCACTCATAATCAAAATTTCACATGAACTTCGTGTTGGAACCACTAATAGCTCATTTTCGAAGACAGCAACTTCTCTATTATTTAGTCGTATGGATAAAGAACCAGAATTTACGATCAGTATAGAAAAGTGATCCAGCATAAGTAGCTCACTAAAAGCTATTTTAGATGTAAAGTTTTCAAAAATGTAGACTTGTAAACCTAAATGACGATATTTTGAATTTTTACTTACCAAAACAATACTCTTTTATAGAATTATAATCAGTCAAATAAACTTTACTTTGGTTTAAGTGGCTTGAGAGGATACTTAGAAAGTAATTCGGACATCAATGAGACTGAAACAAAAAGTAAATTAAACATACCACTCACAAAAAATAAGTAGGCGAGATTCCGTGGGTTACTACTTTTTATCTCGCCATTTGTGAGGTAGCCAATTATTTCATCATAGGATAATAGATCTATGATGAAATAAAGGCAAACTATATTGAAGAGAATCAAAAACACGCTAAATGTGGATATTATTTCCTTTTCAATGAGGAGGATACGGTGCATTATCACTCCGTTACAAGATTATTTATCATAATTCCTGTTACAAGTGACCTCCTTATCGCAATAGATGAATTATTAAAAGCACCACTAAGTCCTCCAACACGGTTGCCAACAGAGGAGTCCCAATCCTCATCTTTGCGCTCCTTGGCATAGTAGAGTGAATGCCTTACTATAGATGAAGTGGTGAGGATAATTCTCTTCTCCTCGTTATTAAATTGAGGATTAGTCATCACAGATGATTCATATGAAATTATAGATTGATAAATGGCTCCATATTCATCGTTTTCCCATAAAAGGACATCATTCATAAAACTGGAAAGACTGCCTTTTGCTAGATTTGTCATTGTGGAATTTGCAATAGCTTCATCTAATTTAGCCTGAGGATTATTTACAGTTTCTTGTATTATGTCAAGATTAATGGGCAGATTTGTTCCTAAGTTTAAAAGCATTAAATCATTATTCGCAGCTGCGATGGCTTCGACTTGTTGGCTAATTTGTGCTATTGTAGTGTACTGATAATTACCTGCCAAATAAATATCAAGGATGTCATTATGCAAATTACCCGCAAGGTCATATATGTTTGCCGGGTTTTCTGGGGTTAAGTTTTGCATCAAACGTGCTAATTTTTCTGATTTCTTGCTGCTAACCTTGCCATTAATACTTTCAGTATTATCAATAGAGTCAGTAGTACAAGAGACGATTAGCAATGGTAAAATCACTAATCTTAATGAGATGTTTTTCATGATTAAAATGTGTTAAATGTGTCCGACTACTTTTGTAGTCAGTTCATTTCACCCGGGTAAGCAGAACTTTAATTTAGCACGATGCTAAACGTTTTTGCTTTTGAATTCGAGACAAATCTAGAAGTCGAATTTCAACCCCGCAACACCTTGTGTATGGATTTTCATAATTTATGGTATGGATTTTATGAAAATCCATACCCTGTTTTTTGTAAAAAAAGCACTCATTATTAATTGTTTATGTTATATTTGAGGTGATTTCTAGTAAAATATCCTATGACTCTTTAATAAGCCAATTACTTGGCTCCAAAAAAGGTTTTTCCGAAGAAATAGTCCCTCATTTTAATTTGACCTATGATTAAAAAGTATCTTTTTTTACTCTCTCTTTGCTGGGGAGATCAAATTTGCGCGCAGGAAATCCATTTTAAAATTCCTGATACGATTCGAAATAAGGATTATGATTATCTCTTTGAACGGATAAAGGAATCAGAAAATGACCAGGTTAAACAGTCGCTTTACCTGCAATCCTTTTTATCGAAAGCTAAATCAGAAAAAAATTCGGAGGAGATCGTAAATGGCTATAAAAATTATCTCCGTCGCTCACCAGAAAATTTAAAACTGGTGTATGCTGACAGTATGATCTATACAGCGAAGAAATCGAGGGACAACGCTTTGATAGGCTCAGCCTATCTATCAAAGGGAATCGTATACTATGCTCAGAAAAAACATAATTTTGCTTTAGATAATTATCTTATCGCAAATAATTTTATTTCAAAAACCAATGACAAATATTTGGTCTACAAGGTAAAATACAATATTGCGAATATAAAATACTATCTCGGATTTTATGACGAGGCGATTTCTTTGTTTAGGGAATGCATTGGTTATTTTAAAGAAAACAATGATAGGGCTTATTTAAATTCTCTTCATTCGCTTGGTTTGTGCTATAACCGTGTTGGCAATTACGGATTATGTACGGAAACAAATGAGAAGGGCATTGTAGAAGGGGGAAGATTGGCTAATGATGAAATGAAGGACTACTTCATTCACTCGGAAGGAGTTAATCAGTATTTTCGAGGCAATTATGCCGTAACTATTAAAAAAATCACCTATTCGCTACCAGCCATACGTAAAAAGAAGGATTTCGCAAATGAAGCTGTTGGGTATTTCTATATTGGAAAAAGCTATTGGGATCTTAAGAAACCCCAAATGGCTGTATCCTATTTCAAAAAAGTAGATTCAATTTTTGATGGTAGAGGCTACATTCGTCCTGATCTTCGCGAGAACTATGAATTATTGATCAGCTTTTTTAAATCAAAAAACAATCCGAATCTCCAACTTTACTATATTGAAAAACTACTGAAAGCAGACAGTATTTTAGACTTTAAATACCAGTATCTGTCCAGTAAAATTCACAAAGAATACGATACAAAAGAATTGCTGACACAGAAGAAAAAAATCGAAGAAATACTCGACAAGAGAAAGTATAACGATCTCATTTTTACAAGTGTAATAGTCTTTTTGTTCTTATCTGTATTATTTCTAATCTATAGACATATTAGAAACAAGAGGGTCTTTAGGCAAAGATTTGATGAATTGATGAAAAAAAGTGAAGTCGCCACTAAACTTGAATCCAAAAACATAGCCAATGGAATAGAAGACATAAATCAAGACACGGTAGCAGCAGTCTTAAAGCAATTGGAGAAATTTGAAAAGGATAAAAAATTTCTGGAAAAAGATTTGACTCTGACAAAGCTTGCAGTAGCCTTTGATTCAAACACAAGGTATATTTCCAAAATAATATCCCACTACCGAGATAAAAAATTTGTTGATTATCTCAATGACCTAAAAGTAGATTATTTGATTATTTTATTGAAAGAAGATAAGATGATGAGAAATTATACAAATAAAGCACTAGCAGAAGAAGTTGGGTTTAGTAGCACACAACGTTTTGCTACTGCTTTTTTTTCAAGAGCAAAGATGCCAACATCATACTTTATTGAGGAACTTTTAAAAGAGCAATAATAAATTGTCCCGTCCTACATATTACAGTTTTTTTTAATTTACCTCCTAAAAATATCTCGAAACTGATATAATAAACGTTCTGTCAACCTCAAATCTTCTGTAACAATTTCAGCTGAACCCTTCATTTCTTGTTGAAAAGGAATTATCTTGTGATAGGAAGTTTCAAGTTTTTGCGACAAGGCTACATCAATCAATAAATTACCGGCTGAGTCTGGAGTAAGAGAAATGTTCTTAATTTTTCCTTTTAACATTCCAAATTCTCTGTCGGGAAAATTTGATAATCTAATATTTACGACTTGTCCTATTTTTATTTTTCCGGAATTTAGTGCTGGAGCTTTCAATTTTCCAATATATCCTTTCTCTAATGTGGGAATTATAGAAAAGACATTGTCACCCGCATTTATGGTTTGGTTTTCTGTCCAGATTTGTAAGAACGAAACTTTACCGGGAAGAGATGATTTTAATACATAAGCCAATTCCCAGTCTTTTATTACTTTCTCCAATTGATAAAAAGATTGCATTTTGCTACTCTCCAGATTAACTTCTTCTTTAGTTCCGTTGATTTTTGTGCTTTTACTGGTTCTTTCATTTTCAATCAAAGAGGATTTTAATTGCGAAATACTACTCAATAAGTTTTTGTAGCTTTTTTCGGCTTGAAGATATCCTAATTTTTTACTCTCGAAATCCTGCGCAGAGATAACACCTTTTTCAAACAAAGTTTCATATCTATTTACATTGCTTTTCTGCAATTGCAATTCGCTTTCGTTGATAGTTTTTTGTTGCTGCAAAAGGTTTAACCTTTCTCTAATTTGAATACTTTCTGAACTTTGTGCATTCCTTTCTACTTGAAAAGGTTGTAAATTGGTGTTCAATTCATTGGCAATATAGGCTGAATGAAAAAGAGCAAAGGCACTTTCTATATCTCCGAGTTGTACATTTTTTAACTTTTCAAAATCAAATTCATTTCCTTGCGAATGGTCTTCTAGGATGCTTTTAAGTAAAAACACATCTTTATATTCAGCCGTATTTTGAATAATAGCCAATGATGTATTTTCTTTTACAATAGATTTGTCCTGTACCAAGATTGTTTCTATTCTTCCTGAAGTTCTAGCCACTAACTTTTCGGGGGGAATAATCGTTGTAATGATAATTTCAGTCGATACGATATCTGGATATTTTACAAACCAGGAGACAAAACATAACATTAAGATAATCGTAAAAATCAAAACAGTTCCCCAACGTATCATCCAATGCGGGACACGGGTAAGTATATCCTGTACTTCTTCACTTCGTAATTCGAATGTAGTATTGTTATCTGCCATCTTATTAATTTCCTAATTGCAATTGATTCCGAACCAATTCAAAATAATTCCCTTTTTGTTCCACCAATGCGGAATGATTCCCCATTTCAATAATTTTTCCTTTATCCAGAACAACAATTTGATCCGCATTCATAACTGTACTTAATCGATGAGCAATCACAACCACTGTTTTGTTTTTAAAGAAAATATCCAGTTTTCTCATAATTTCTTTTTCATTATTGGCATCCAATGCCGAAGTGGCTTCGTCAAAAAACAGCATTTCAGGATTTTTATAGACCGCTCTCGCAATCAACAAACGCTGTTTTTGTCCCGTACTCATGCCAACTCCTTCTGAGCCTATTTTGGTATTATATCCCAAAGGCAAACCCGAAATATATTCCTTTATATTGGCAACATCTGCGGCATAAACCAGTCGTTCTTTATTAATAATATCCACTCCCACTGCAATATTATTTGCGATGGTATCATTAAAAATAAATCCTTCCTGCATTACGGCTCCAATGTTAGCGCGCCAAGCCTTCTGGGAAACATTCTTTAAAGAAGTATTACCAATGCTAACTTCTCCTTTGTCAGGTTCATAAAATTTAAGCAATAATTTCATTAAGGTGGTTTTTCCACTTCCGCTTACCCCGACAATAGCGGTTACTTTATGAGCAGGAATAATCAAGTTCAAATTTTCTAAAACCGATAAATCCGATCCCAAATAACGATAGGAAAGATCTTTTATTTGAATAGCACAATCTTTCGGAATATCCTGTTTTTGATGGACTTCTTGTTGAGTTTCGTCCTCTTTGTCATGAATTTCAGAAAGTCGGGCAAGCGATATTTTGGCATCTTGTAATTCTCTAACAAAATTAATTAGTTGCATAATTGGACCGTCCAAGCTCCCCACAATACTGGTAATTGCCATCATCATTCCTAGGGTTATTTGTCCGTCGATAACCAATTTTGCTGATAGAAAAACAATGAAAATATTTTTTAACTCATTAATTACGGTGGAACCTATGGTCTGTGTCTGCTCTAAAACCAAGCCTTTTATAGACACTCTAAATAATCGTGCCTGCACATATTCCCATCCCCAACGTTTTTGTTTCTCAGCGTTATGGAGTTTTATTTCTTGCATCCCGTTAATAAGCTCCATAACTTTACTTTGCTCTTGACTCACTTCTGAAAAACGTTTGTAATCCAACACTTCTCTACGTTTAAGAAATAAGGTAATCCAGCCGAAATACAATAAACTTCCGGCAAAAAACACAAAAAATATTTGTAGGTTATAATACGCCAAAACCCCACCCATAATGAACATATTGATTACCGAGAACAGTACGTTTAATGATGAAGTGGTAAGTATTCGCTCAATACGATGGTGGTCATTAATACGTTGCATAATATCGCCCGTCATCCTAACATCAAAAAAGGAAATCGGCAAATTCATTAATTTGATAAAGAAATCCGAAATCAAGGAGATATTGATTCGTGTGGAAAGATGCAATAATATCCAGCTCCTGATGAGTTCCAATCCTGTTCTTCCCGCAAATAGGAACAATTGTGCAAATAGAATCAAATAAATGAAATGAATATTCTGGTTTTGAATCCCGACATCTACAATACTTTGCGTCAAGAAAGGAAAAATAAGCTGCAATAAACTGCTCGCCAACAAACCAACACTTAATTGCATTAAAAAGGATTTGTACCGCAATACATATTGGGATAATAAGCCAAATCCCAATCCCTTTTTTTCTTCCTTATCAAACTCAGACTGGAAGAATTTTGGAGTAGCCTCAACTAATAAAGCAATGCCTTCTTCTGTGGTTTCGTCTGCATTGTTGCCAATCCATAATTTTATAAAATCTTTCTGGTTGTATTCTATTAAACCAAATCCAGGATCCGAAATAAAATAGGTCCCTTTTTTAATTTTATATAGTATAACATAATGTTTCTTGTTCCAATGCAATACGCAAGGCAATGGTGCTTCATCTAATCTTTCTAAATTGAGTTTTACACCTAATGTTCGAAAACCTATTTTCTCGGCGGCATCGCTTAGAAATAACAGATTACTTCCCTCGCGAGTGGTTTCTGATAAATTGCGTAACTCTTGTATGTTTATAGTTTTGCCGTAATGTTTGGCGATGATTTTTAGGCAGGTTGGTCCACAGTCTTTAGAATCATTCTGCAAATAATGAGGGAATTGTTTCAATCTAAATTACTTTTTCATCAACTTAAACTTTGGATGCCCCATTTGCCAAAAGGCAAAAGCAAATCTATCTGCAAAATCATTATAAAGTTGTAAATTAGAACTGTCCATTCCGTGCCCTGCCTTATAATCCACAGCAAAAAGAACTGGATTATTTGAAGTTGTTGATGCATTTAGTTTGGCAACAAATTTGCCAGACATCCACGGTGCTACACGTGCATCATTCATCCCTATCGAAATAAGGCAGGCTGGATATTGCACTCCTTTTTTTATATGATGATAGGCATCCATTTCATAAAGCGCATTAAACTCTTTCTCTATGTCTGGATTGCCAAACTCCTTCATGTTATTTGGTCCGTTTGGTGCTTCATTGATTTTTAAAGGATTTAATATCCCATTTCTAGAAATCATTACTTTAAATAAATCAGGTCTTTCGGTTATAGCTCTTCCTACTAGGATACCTCCAGCGCTTCCGCTATAAATTGCAATTTTTTCTTTAGTAGTAATTTTTTCTTTAATCAAATATTCAGCAGTGGCAATTAAATCTTTCCAAGTATTGGGCTTTGTGGTTTTATAACCCTTTTTATGCCAATCGTCACCTTTTTCGCCACCGCCTCTCACATGTGGCACTACATATACGCCATCATTAAGAACCCAAGATAAATAAATTGGTTGAAATGAGGGAGTCATAGAGATTCCATAAGAACCGTAACCATCGATTAGCACATTATTCAGTTTGTTTTTTTGAAGTCCTTTTTTATAAATCAACGAGACAGGAACTAAAACTCCATCGTATGAAGGAATTTCGACTTCTTCAACTACAAAGTCTTTAAATTCAGGATGAACAATGGCTGGAGTTAAATCAGCTTCTGTAAATTTATTTTTTGTAACGTCATAACTATATCTTTGCTTTGAATTCAGCCACCCGCTAAGAGTTACCCATAATTCAGAACTAAATTTGTTTTTTGTTACTATAGATAGCATACCTGTTTTGATAGGTAAATCTATTTGTTGTGTTTTGTTATCAGCAACAAAATACAATTTGGCTTCCACACCATTTATTGTGGTGGAATAAAATAATCCATCTTTGGTTATAGCATAGTCATCAATAGTTTCATTTTTATTTTCCGGCACAACAATCTCTGCATTTTGAAAATCAGGGCTCGTTATTTTGGTTTTGATGATTTTAAAATTGGATGCGTTTTTAGAAGACATACAATACAAATCATCATTGTAAACTATAGGATTTAAAAGCTCATCTTCCTTTTTGAAAAGTGGTTTCCAAATTACGTTTGAATTTTTCAACTCTTCTATATCAGCATAGTAACTATCTACATAGAATGTTGCACCACTTAAAGTTCCAATAATATATTTGTCTTCAAAATCATAACTATCAATCATTGGAAAATCCGAAGGATCTATATTCATTTCTGGATTGTTTTTTCTAGAGAAGAAAGCTTTATGATTTAATGGATTGTTACCTAATTTATATACTACCGACTCAGTATTTAGGATATAGTTTTTATCTTTAGAGTCAATTACAGGAATGTGTAAGTACATGATTCCAGAATTATCAGGAAGCCAATTAACTTCAAATTCAGCGGGCCAACAATGCGTTATGATTTCTGGTAAAAGTGTTTTTGTCTCGACATTTAAAAAGGCTATTTCGGCTATTTCTTCTCCATTCTTAGACAAACCCAAAGCAATTGTTTTACAGTCCCATGAAGGCTTAATGTAATTTATAATATACTTGCTATCAAGGTCTTTTTTGTACTCAGATGGGTCATAAAGTAATATTTCTTCTCCTGTTTCAGCTATTTTATAATAGAGTTTTCCTGTTTTATCATCCTCTGTTTTCTTTAAATAAAAGCTATAATTATTATTTGTAATATTCAATAATGTTACACTAAATGATTTTCTATTTTCAATCTCAAGCAATTTAGCTACAATTTCTTTTCTTCCTGAAATGTTATCTAAAACATCCCTACTTTGGATACCGTTTTGTTTGTACCATTTTTGAACCAATGTGTCGTTGGTATTTTCAAGATATTGATAAGTGTCTACTATCTTTTTCTTAAAAACGGTTGTTTCCATAGGTGTTTCCGGTGATTTAATGTTTTGTGCAAATAGAAAATTAGTTACTAGGCAAATTAAAAGTGTAATAAAAAAGATAATCTTTGACATAATTGATTTGTATTATTTGTGATTAGGTTTTATTAATTTCAGTATGTTAATCCTAACAAAGTGGTTGTTTTACAATGAAAATTATTTAGACAAATATCTTTATATATTAACATGAGTAGTAATTGTTTTTATATCAATTGGGTCTCCCCCAATAATCATTTTGGGATTTTTTAATTCAGCTACTTTAAATTTTTCTAACGATAATTTTTTTTCGGTTTTAATTGCCTTTTTTTTCATGATTTGTTTTTAAATTAAATTTGGGCGAATGTAAGGAGCTACTTATTCATAAAAAAATAACCGTAGTCTAGATTTATAAATTTCGATTTAAAATAACAGTATGTACTTTAATTTCAATACGTTAAAAAAATTAAATTTCATTATTATCCTCAATTTTTTTTATAAAATAGGAGGGTTGTAGTCCCGTTTTATTAAAAAAAGCCTTAGCAAATGACTCAGAATTACTAAAACCTACTTCTTCGGCTATGGCCTTTATCGTATATTTTCTAATTTTTTTATCTACTTTCAATTTGTTTATTATATAAGTAATTCTTAAATCGTTAAGGTATTGGGTAAAGTTTTTACCCTTATAATGGTTTATGGTTTTAGACAAGTAGCTACTATTCGTATTCAACCGTTTGCTAAGATCATTTAATTTTAAATTCAATTCCAAATAGCCATGTTCTTCTTCAAATATTGCCAACTTTATTAATAATTCTTTTACAATCACTATTGGCAAATCTACAAACAATTTGGTTTTGTTTTCTTCCGCTATTATGTTGTCTGGTATTACTTCATTTATCGGTTGCTCCATCAATTCACGAAATCTTTTTTCATAAAGTTGTTTTTCTCTTTTAGTTTTTACTAAACAATAGAGTGAAAAAACTAAACCAGCAAAAACAATAAACCCAATAATAATGTAGATGTATTTTTCTTGATTTATTTTAACAATAACCTTTTCTTTTTCAGATAATAAAAGTGGAGTGTCATAATTGTGATTGATATTTTCAGATAAAACAATATTGTTATTATTTAATCTCTTATCTATTTCAATCAATCGATTCAAATAATACAATTGTTGTTTGTCTTCTTTTAACTTCTTAGTGATTTGAATTAAGTTGATGTAATTATTTCGTAAAAGAGTTGTAAATTCATCTGTAGTAATCAATATCGAATCAACTTTTTCAAAATATTGTTTAGATTTAAGTATATTTTTTTCACCTTGCAAAACGTTTTCTCCTCTATAATAATAACTGATTGCTAGATTCAATTTATCATTCTTTAACAACAATATTGATTGATCTAATAATTCATTGCTTTTAGGGTAATGTTTTTTTAAATGATAGGAAACTCCTTTATTCATTAAGAAATACTTATAATAACGATTATCTTTTTTAATATCTCTTAAAATAATATTTATGTAAAATAAAGAAATGTTGGGTTTTTCTAATCGATTATATATATCGGATAATATCCAAGCAGAATATATAAATTCAGGAGAGTTTATATGTTTTAATTTAAAATAGTCATAATTCTCTAAAATCAAAGGTAATGCTTCTTTGGGTTTGCCTAATTCTATTTTAATTAAACCTATTTGTTGTTTTATCAATATTTTCTGTTCTGCATTTCCTGCTTTATTGGAATATTTTTTGGCTTCTAAAATGTTATATAATGCATTGTCTAACTGATCTTTAGTAAAAAAAATATTACTCTTAAATATGTACCCTTTAGCTGGATATTTTAAATCATTACCTTTTTTGGTTAATGCTATGATGGAATCGGCATATTGTAATGAAATTACGTCATTTACAGCAACATAAGCAGCCATATACATTCCATTTGCGATTAGTATTTCGTCGTTTTGTAATTTAGATTTTTTATAATAGGTTTTAGCATAAATAGCAAGGATTTTTTTATTAAAAAGAGAATTGTCAAAACGCTTCTCCAAGTCTTCAAAAGACATTTTTTTTAAAGAATCTGGAATGATAAAATTTTCTTTTTTTTGAGAAAAAAGAGTTGTCGTAATCAATAATAAAATAATTATAATCGAATTTTTCATTTTCTGGCTAGTCTGGTTTTGTAATATCGGTTCATGAAATCATAACATAACATTTCATATTGTCTTTGTTTAGATCTAAATGTTCTATTGATGTTCATGTGAATGAGTGAGGCAGTCAAATCAAGTGAGGTAATAGTGCTGTTTTCTTTAATTTTACTCAAAATAGTTTTTATTATTTTGGTTTCCTCTTCTCTCGTCTTTATTATTTCAAGGAGTCCTTCTAAATATAATGGTTCTTGTTTTTCTGTAATAAACAATGAAATCTCCATTCTATAATTTCTATACAGCTGGTCTAGTTTTTTTGTATTGTCCTTTCCTATATTATGTTCTTCTTTGAATTGCAATTGCATACTATGTATAAACTCTTGTCGATGAGTCAAAGATATCTCGAATTCTTCCAATAAATCATCTATCATTTGCAAAGTAGCAAATATTCTGGCTATTTCATCATCTTCCGGAGTGGTGTTCTCAATAAGTTGTAATATTTTCTCACTGTGGTAATAAAACAATTTTTCAACTGCTGTTATGATTGTTTTACCATATCGTTCTATTTCTCTTTTATAGGTTGCCGTTGCTATGTCATAAACGATATCTTTTTCAACCAACTTACCGAAATAGAGTTGCATTAATTTTATGATTTCTTGAAGATTATCTACATTAGTCAAATGAAAACGCACTCTCAAATGATTTTTAGGATCATTATAACGGATAAAAAACCAATGATCGATAAGCTTCCTTTCTTGTAGCTCCTTAACGATTGGTAATATACTTTCAATCAAAACAGCATCCGCAGAGTAACTCCCACAATAAATTTTATAATAAAGCCATTCCTCTCCCAGAATAAAAGTTCTTTTTATTTCTTTCATTTTATCATTACTTCTTATCCCTTTTCATTCCTACAATAAATTGATTTGCATAACAATCTGTTTTTCCGGTAACCACTTTGCTTGAAGGAAATAAGAATTCTTCCAAAACAAATTGCGATCTATTTTTAACAGTTTCAACTAGCATTTCAATACAAGTACTATTCTCTAGATTAATTATCAGTGCATTATCTCCATCTGCCAGCGAAACATATTGAGGTAAAAGTTCATTATCCTCAAAAGAAAGAATATGTGTCGCAAAACTAAAAATATTTTTGTCGTAAATTATTTCTTTTTTTGTCAAAACTTTAAAAAATTCAGGATGTTTTTCTTTGTTAAATACCCATTTGGCTTTTGATACAATACAATTCCCAATAGTCACTCTAGGAAAATAATCAAAAAAAATTTCCAAGTTGTCCCAATTAAACCCTATTCCCGATTTACAATTTTCAAATTGCATATCACACAAAAAATGGTAAATGGGCAACGCATTATAGGAATAATTGTGCGCATTAGTCAATCTGGGTATAACCTCTTTATCATGTTTTTTGCTCCACAAAACTAAGCGGTCATTTTTCATAAATAGTACTAAATCTTCAATATTTATTTGGTTTGAAACAGGTAAACTAGATTGTCCTAAATAAGGTATTTCAAAAGCCCTAAAACTGGGTCTACGTAAAACATTTCCAGTTCTTGCTTCTGGCAAGTGAACTATTTCAGCTAAGATTTTATCGGAATAATTTTCCGATTCGTATTGGGTAATTTCATTTGCTAAATCATTTATTCCAGGATCTCCATAGCAAAACCGAGCCAATAGATTGGCAGCACTTGAACCGCCAATGCTTTGAATTATGATCCATTCTTTTCCTTGTTCTTCAACAATTTCAAAAAGACACGAAAAAGTAGCAGGTAAATTTTGTCCTGAAAAATCATTATTATTAAAGTCAGATTGTTTTAATTCAATTGAGTGGTCATTATTTTGCAAGGCATATTGCAATTTTTTGTAGATAATTTTCTCCGCTTTATTCAAGCTTATTTGATGATTATGAGTTTCGTTTTTTTGACTTATTCCTATACTATCTAATAATGGTGTAACATCAAAACTATCATTATGTTGTAAATAACCAATTCCTGTTTCTACATCGAGTGCTTTAACTAATGGAATAGATTCACTTTCATATCGTTCAACAAAAGCTTTTTTAAAATTTTCTAATAGAGTATTTTTTGGTTTTTCAGAAATTTTATTCAAAACATCTATTGCTTTAAGCAATTCCGAGGTATATTTCTTGTCCAGTTGAAAATCGTTAGAATCCAGAAATAAATCAGTTTGAAGCAAATACTTTTTATCAAAAGGAATGTTTGTTTTTGCAACAGTTTCTATTATGTCTTCATAACAAGAAATTGGGTTGTCAAATTTAGTATCAATTTCAAATAATTGTTTATTTAAATCATCCAATTCCAAACTATAACCATTCGTTTTATTTTCAGAACTGGTTTCTCTGTCATTGCGAGCAGCGAAGCAATCCTCCGGAGAGGGGTTAAGGAGGGAGAGTTTTTTTTTGGATGGGCTTGTCAGCGTAAGCTCTAATTCTGAAACCAAGATTTGATTGGTTATCAATTCTTCGATAAAGGTATTCGCATCATTTTTGGTTATTTCGTCAGAAACCAAAACAGTTGTCAATTCTTTTTTGCTAGCACCGGCAATGGATTTCAGTAATACCAAATCTAAATAATCCGTTCGTTTTAATGCTTCAAGAGAATACTTACGTTTATTTTGATGTAAAGTATACTCCACATATCTATAAAAGTTACCTAAATGATAAAGTGTCGAATTGGGATAAAAAAGGATTTGGTTTTGGATAGTTAGATTTGCGGTTAATTCACTGGCCAAATTAGTAAGGAACTGCATGTCGAAACGGGTTTTTCTATGAAAGCTTTTTTCTTTATCGATGTTGATAATCGTTTCATTAGCCAGTTTACCCGCACCACAAGCAGCAAAAAGTCCAAAAGGAGTGCACCTGGTGGACATCCGGAAAAGGTATTTTAATCCCGATAGTTTAATTTTATTTGATTTTTCAACAGGATAATCTTCTTGTATAATCCATTTTTGGATTTCGGCATACAATTCAGGCGATGCCAAAAACAGGCCTTCATTTATTGGAGTGTTTTTCAGTATTTCTTTTATTGCATCTGACTCAATAAATAGTCCTTTTGTGAGATTTTTATAAAAATCAATAGGATAAGCTGGGGTCCTTATTATAAAGGAAGAAAAGGAACAATAACTTATTTTTGATTTTGACATAGAAAGAATAAAAAATGTTGTCTTGTAAGAGTGTATGTGCCAAAATTAGTTAATTATTTTACAAATTAATTCCTATTTTCCGTAAAACACCTGTGAAACCCTTAAAAAAAAATAATTTTATAATGTTTTTAAAAATCAGTTGATTACAGGAGTGTTTTTGAAGAATTTATAAATTCAGACTCTGTATTTATAAATCTAGACTACTGTCGTTTGTTTGAATATAGTCTTTCGGCTAGTTTTGGTTTTAGAAAATCAAATTATTATTTCAATGAAAAAAATTATTATTGCCTTAGTTCTTATTTATAGTTCTGTTTCGTTTTCACAGATAAAAGTAACTGGTAAAGTTTTCAACTATGAAAACAATCCTATTGACTTAGCAGAAGTTTTGTTGATAAATAAAGATTCAATCGCTCAAAAAAGTGAGTTGACTAATTCTAAAGGGGAATTTGTATTAACAATAACAAAAGGTAACTATCTTTTACAAATAAGACAATTCGGAAAGACATTATATAATTCAAAAATAGATTTAACCCAAGATTTCGATTTGGGAAACATAAAAATTAGTCAAAGGAATGAAGTGCTGGCTGAGGTTGTCGTGCAGGGCAAAAAGAAACTCATAGAAAGAAAAGTAGATAGATTGGTATTCAATGTTGAGAATTCTGTTGCTGCAGCTGGCGGTGATGCTATCGATGCATTGAAAGTGACACCGGGAATAAAAGTGCAAAATGATGCCATAAAAATGATTGGCAAAAGTGGCATGGGCGTAATGGTGGATGATAGAATGATACTGCTCTCTGGAGATGATTTAGTAAATTATTTGAAAACCATCTCGTCGGATATTATAAAAAGTATTGAGGTGATAACCGCTCCACCTGCAAAATATAGCGCGGAGGGCAATAGTGGATTGATAAACATTAAATTAAAAAAAGCAAAAAAAGATAGTTGGAGTGCTACTACAAGAGCTAACTACAAACAGGCGACGTATGCAACTGGGACTACTGGCGGAAATTTATCCTATCAAAAAAATAAATTTGGGTTAGTTTTGGATTTATCCGAAAGAAACGGAAAAAGTATTTACACCAATGATGTAACATATAAATATCCACTAGAAAAATGGAAAAACGAAGTAGTTCACAAAACTAGTCAAAATGTTTTCAGTTCATTAATTGGGCTTACTTATGACTTAACGAATAAATCAAAATTCGGGGTTCAATATTTAGGGAGTATTAATAGATCTAATGTAAATGACAATAACTTAAGTAATATATATAACAATCAAACGAACTCTTTGGATCGTTATTTAAATTCTAGCGGTTTTACAGACAGAAATATCGACAACCATTCCTTAAATTTGAATTTAACAACTAAACTCGATAGTATAGGTAAAAAATATACAATCAATACGGATTATTTTACTTACGGTTCTAACAAAGCGAACACTTTTCAAAACGAAAATAATAATTATATAGATTTAATCACTGAAAGACAATATAATGAAAATGGAAATAATCAAAAAATAAGTAATTTTTCTACGGATATTGATTTTGAGATGCCGCACGAGTGGGCAAGTATAAATTTTGGTGCAAAAATAAGTGCTACAAACAGTAATAGTGATGTGGAAATATTAAGTTATGATAACAACAACGGAGTTTATATAATTAATTCAACCCAGGTAAATGTTTTTAAATACAAAGAGAATAATCAGGCACTCTATTTTTCCTCAAGCAAAAAACTTGGAGAAAAGTGGGAATTAAAATTAGGATTAAGAACAGAATTTGTGCAAACAACCGGTTTTTTACAAACTACTCAAAGCACAAAGAGATACAATTATTATAAATTTTTTCCAACTTTATATTCTTCCTATAAGAGCAATGAAGACAACACTTTTTCGGCCAATTATTCCCGCAGAATAAATAGGCCTTCCTATTCTGATCTGAATCCTGCTAGATGGTATATCAATTCCAATTCTTATGAGGAGGGTAATCCTTTTTTGCAACCTTCATTTTCACATAATCTAGAATTTTCGCACAACTTCAAACAATTATTAGTTTCTACACT
The DNA here is from genome assembly GCF_900099915.1 of Flavobacterium omnivorum. Taxonomy (GTDB): domain Bacteria; phylum Bacteroidota; class Bacteroidia; order Flavobacteriales; family Flavobacteriaceae; genus Flavobacterium; species Flavobacterium omnivorum. Next base: position 40,632 of record NZ_FNDB01000002.1, on the reverse strand, counting down.
TTCATTTTCTAAAACTGAAAATGGTTTTGGTCAACTTACTGTCCATGACGAAATAAATAGAATTCAAAGATTCATACGACGGAATTATTTTACGACTAATTTTATAGGTTTAGATGAAACACTGACGTTTGACTTTTTTACATGGTGGAATTCAATCAACAATGCTGGGGTATTTTACTCAGAAAACAATGTTTATTCTGAATATTTGGAACCCAAATATTCAGGTTGGGGAAGCTATGTATCAACAACAAATAGTTTTGTACTCAATAAAAGCAAGACATTTACCGGGCAACTAGCTTACAGTTATAGTTTCCCCACAAGTTATGGAGAGTCTAATATTTCCTCCTACTCCAATTTAAACATAGCTATTAAATACGCTATGTTAAACAAAAAACTGCAATTATCATTTGTCATCGATGACTTTCTAAAAACGAACCAGTATACGATTTACAACAGATCACTAGATGTTAATCAGTCTTTTAGACAATATTACGATACACAATCTTTTCGTATTTCTGTTTCTTACAAGTTTGGAAGTGATAAAATAAATGTAAGGCAACGAAGCGTTGGGAATCAAGAAGAGAAAAACAGAATTGGAAATTGATTTTAGTATTCTGACTATTTTGTAGTTGCAAATATAAAAGAAAAGAATTTAAGATAGGCTGCGCAGCCGCGGTCCAAGAAGAAGTTAAAGACTTTAAAAGAAAACTTCAATAATTTAAA
>NZ_FNDB01000002.1:0-39082 GCF_900099915.1 Flavobacterium omnivorum | reverse complement strand
AGATATGATCTCTCTTGATAGTGAAATGATTAGAGCTGTAAAAGGTGGGATTGGTCCAATAACAGGAAATAATCTTGTTTGTACTGTAAACACGGCTTGTGGTAAAACTGTTGTTGCGGAATAAAGCTTTCAAATTTCTACCTATTGAAGCCGCAATAGCGGCTTCAATTTTATTAAAATAACACTAAATATTTAAGTCAGATGAAACTAAAATTATCTTATTACACAATTATAACCCCAATAGAGGATGTAATTCTCGTTTATTCAACAAGAACTTCAAAAACACTAGTTTTAAAAAGTGAGTTTTTATTTTTATTGGAAAACGAAAATTTTCAGATGTTACCGGCAGACGTCTTACATGAATTAATATCAATAGAGGTATTAGTTCCTTATTTAGAAGATGAATTAGCTGAAATTATTCAGCAAAATAAAGACTCTGTAGAAGATGATAGTACACTTTACCAAATAATACAACCATCAGCCAATTGTCAATTAGGTTGCGGATACTGTGGACAAGTTCATACTAAAAATCAATTAGAAAAAGAAAATTATGACCTTCTATTAGACAGGTTAGATTATAAATTATCAAAAAACAAAAAGTTGAAAGCATTGCATATAGGTTGGTTTGGAGGAGAACCCTTAATGGGATTGCAAAGCATAAGAGATTTATCATTAAAATTTCAGAATCTGGCATCTAAGCACAATGTTTCTTATTCTGCTAAGATGGTTACCAATGGTCTTGCACTTAAGAAGAATTTATTTTTAGAATTAGTTACAAAACACAATATTAATAACTTTGATGTTACACTAGATGGTATTGCAGAATTTCATGATGCAAGACGCTTTGTGAAAGGTGGTAATAAATCTTTTGATTTAATCTTGGGTAATTTAATTGATATTTTCAATATAGAAAACTATCATGAAATTGGGGCTAGCATATCAATACGATGTAATGTTGATAAGACCAATTATGAAGGAGTAACTCCATTAATTGAGTTGCTCCGTAAAAATAACTTTCATGAAAAGATTTCTGCATTTTATGTTGCGCCAATCCATTCTTGGGGAAATGAAGCTCACTTAGTTTCTTTAGAAAAATCTGAATTTGCAGATAGGGAAATCGGGTGGTTGATTGATTTGTATAAAAATGATTTTGTGTCTGGCATTATACCGCAACGGAACCATCAAGTTTGTATGATAGTAAATCCAAATTCTGAGTTAATCGATGCAAGTGGTGACATATTTAATTGTACAGAAATTTCATATGTTCCTTCTTATGAAGGCTCTGAATATATGTTAGGCAATATAAAAGATATTTCTAAAGGTCATGAATTTGAAAGCAAGCCTTTATTAGATTGGAATGAAATAATTCTTAGCAACAAAAGCGAATTACCTTGTACGACGTGTAAGATGCTTCCTGTTTGCGGTGGACAATGTCCTAAATCATGGAAAGAAGGTATTATAGCCTGTCCTCCCTCAAAATTTAATATCGAAGACAAATTAGCACTTTCGTACCTCGTAACTCAAAAAGGAATAGATTATTTAAAGCAAAACTAAATTTATGAATAAAGATGTGATTTTAAAAATTTTGGAGGGGAGTCAAAGTATTCACCATTTTTCAGAAGAAATTGTTATTAATTCAGAAATTTTTTCTGAAAATTTGAAAAAGCTAATTAAAGTATATTGTAAAAATAGCACTTTATATTTCTTTTATATGAATTATTATAATAATGCGCTAAACGAAGCAAGAAAAAACAACCTTAAACTAGCCGAAAGAAATATAAAAAAAGCAAAAAGCAATGTTGATTTTACAGATTTTGGAAAAGATGAAATAAATATTTTTAATCTTTTGGCATTTACTGTAGATGCCTATATGCTATACAAAAAGGATGATTTCAGAGGATCAATAATGAAAACTATTGAAGTGATGGAATTGGATAATATTTATGAAAAACAATTCTCATTTATTTATTTTCATAAAATCCAGCAGCTACATAATATAAGTCGGGTTTATTTAAAATGTAATGAATTTAAAAAATTTACTCACACGATAGATATATTGCTACAGAATCTATTATTAAACCGCAGTGTTAATTTTGAAAATCAGACATTTGAAAGTAAAGATGTTAATTTTTATTTAGACCTAAGAATACTTATGACCTATCAAGTTTTTTTTGAAGTAATTCATTTTATTGAAAAAAATACAGAAAACGAAAGGCTACATTTTAATGAATGTTTTAAAGCGATTATCGACAATACAGATGAATTTATTTTTGACGAGTTAATAGGGGTGTTTCAGTGGGTAGCTATCAAAAATGATTTATTGAATGGTAAGGTTCTGTCGGAAGTTCTAATTAGTAACTATTTTGAGTCTTCTAAAAAATTCAGCGATAAAACACCAACGGCATCAATAATAAGAAGTTTAAATACTAATTTAGTTCAACAAGATTAAATGGCAATTACTTTTACTCCCCAGCACGATCAAATGGATTGCGGTCCCGCTTGTTTGTCTATGATAGCCAGTAACTATGGTAAAAAATATAGCTTACAATATTTACGTGACCAATGTTTTATAACAAAAGAGGGAGTTTCGCTATTGGGCATAACAGGAGCTGCGCAAACCATTGGTTTAGAGACTCTTTCTGTAAAGTTGAGTGTCGAAAAATTAATTGAACAAAGAACCAATTTACCCGTAATCTTACATTGGAACCAGAACCATTTTGTAGTTTTAAATAAAATAACAAGAAATGCAGTAACAAAAAAAATAGCTTTTTATCTCTCTGATCCAGGATATGGTTTTGTAAAACTAAACAAAGAAAAATTCAATAAGTTGTGGCTTGCAGATGAGAATAGCGGTATTGCACTTTTTCTTAATCCAACTGATGAGTTTTATGAAAGAATTCCTCCCCTTAAAGAAGAATTAACACTTAAATACATTAAGAGTTATTTGAATCCTTATAAAAAGCAATTAAGTAGTATGTTTTTATTATTGCTAATAGGGAGTGCACTTACGTTAATATTTCCATTTCTTACGCAAAACTTGATAGACAAGGGGGTAAATGGAAAAAATATTAATTTGATTTCAATATTGCTTTTAGCACAATTAGGGGTTTATTTAGGGACACTTTCTATAGAGATTGTCCGGGATTGGCTGATGCTCTATGTAGGGTCAAAAATAAGTATTACCATAATTTCGGATTTTTTAAATAAGATTTTGAAGTTACCTATTCGTTTTTTTGATACTAAAATGATGGGGGATTTTAATCAACGAATTCAAGACAACGAAAGAATAGAACATTTTTTAACTTCACAAAGTTTGATTACTTTTTTTTCGATCATTACTTTTTCGGTGTTTTTTGGCGTGCTGTGGTATTATGATTCTACTATTTTGTTAGTTTATTTGCTACTTACGGTGCTGTCAATATTTTGGTCCATCTTTTGGCTAAAAAGACGAAAAATTTTAGATTATTTTAAATTTCAAATACGAAGTCAAAACCAAGAATCTATTTACGAAATCATCAACGGGGTAACTGAAATCAAACTCAATCAATTCGAAGATTTCAAACGTAAGGAATGGGAATCAATCCAACAAAAACTCTTTAAAATCAATATAAGAATTTTAAAACTGGATCAATTTCAACTTTCAGGTTTCCAATTTATCAATCAAATTAAAAATATATTAGTTACCTTTTTAGCAGCGACTTACGTTGTAAAAGGGCATATGACAGTTGGTGAACTTTTGAGTGTTTCCTACATAATTGGACAAATGAACTCACCAGTTAATCAGTTAGTCAGTTTTTTTCGATCGTTACAAGATGCCAAGATAAGCGTAGAAAGATTGAATGAAGTACAACAGCATCCCACAGAAGAAGAAGAGACTTCCGAAATAAGGATTAATAATAGAAAAAATGGTGATGAATCCAAAAAAGGAATAGGGCTTAAAGATGTGAGTTTTCAATATGAGGGTCCAAAATCTCCCTATATATTGAAAGACATTAATTTATTCATCCCAGAAGGTAAAATTACTGCTATTGTAGGTTCTAGCGGTAGTGGGAAAACAACATTGATGAAGGTGCTTTTAAAATTTTATGATCCTTCAAAAGGCGGCATTTTTTATAATTCAGTTTCTATAAGTGATATTTTACCCAAAAATTTAAGGCAAAATTGTGGGGTAGTTATGCAGGATGGGTTTATTTTTTCTGATACCATAGAGCGAAATATTGCGACGGGAGATGAAATTATTGATAAAGAAAAGCTTAAAAATGCAGTCAGAATTGCCAATATTAAAGACTTTATTGAATCATTACCTTTAGGCTACAATACAAAAATCGGAGCCTCAGGTAATGGAATTTCTGGCGGACAGAAACAGAGAATACTAATAGCAAGAGCTGTATACAAAAAGCCACATTATATTTTCTTTGATGAAGCAACATCGGCTCTTGATGCTGAAAATGAAAAGGTAATTCATGATAATTTGCAAGAATTTTTTACAGGCAAAACGGTTGTTATCATTGCACATCGCTTGAGCACCGTAAAAAAGGCCGACAATATTATAGTCCTCAAAGACGGCAAAATTGTAGAGCAAGGAAACCACCATGAGCTGGTGTATAATAAAGCGAGTTACTTTAACTTGGTAAAAAACCAATTAGAGTTGGGTAATTGAAGTCTAACAAAAGTCCTTAATTCTGAATTATTTTCGATCACTACTCAAGTACTGATACTTAAAAATATTGTTTTTATGATTAAATTTTTTATTAGAATAGCTGTTGACTATTCTAAATCAATAACCGTAAAAAGGTCTAAGAATTATTTTACTTTATTAGTGTTGTTTTGTAGCTCTATAGGTTATTCTCAGTTGTCAATCACGGGGAAGGTTACAAACGAAGATGAAAAACCACTAGTGTCGGTTTTAGTTAGTATTTATAGCAAAAAAAACATTATTAGTAATACCATTACAGATAGTATTGGAAGTTATTCATTTAAAAATTTAAAAATGAATAACTACACTATTATTTATAGTTACTCGACTCTTAATGATTCTATTCCGTTAGTGAGGTTGAAAACGGACACAATAATTAATTTCCGACTCCAAAAAGCTAATTTGCTTGACGAAGCCATAGTGAAATATAAGAATCCAACACTAACACGGAAAATTGATAGATTAATTTTTAATGTTTCTGATACAGATATTGTTTATGGAAATAATATTTGGAATGTAATCGAAAAAACGCCTCTCGTAAGTAGTACTTCAGACGGTGAAATTCAAATTAATGGCACTTCAGGGGCAATAGTTTATGTAAATAATAAAAGAAAAATGCTCTCTGGAACTGCTCTAAAAAACTATTTGGGCAGTATTCCCGCGGAGAATTTAAAAAGCATTGAAATAATAACGACTCCTCCAAGTAAGTATGATTCAGAAGGCAGTGCTGGAATATTAAACATCGTTTTTAAAAAAAATAAAGAAGAAGGTTTAATCGGTGATCTATCTTTAAGTTCAAGGCAAACTGCAGTTAATTCTCAAGCGATCAGTAATTCTCTAAACTATAGAAAAGGTAAATTGAATGTCTTTACAACTGCATATTTAAGCAATCGAAATAGGCAGCCTAAATTTAGTAAAGAAATACTATATTCTCGTAATAACAATCAACTAGAAAATAGGGTAATAAACTCGTTTAATGATTTTGAAATTGAATCACCTGGCTTCAATTTAGGTTCAGATTATCAAATTAATTCAAAAAATATCATAGGTGTGTTATTTGACTATTCTGGAAGTTGGCATAATGAGAAACGTATAGCGCTTAGAAATGATTACTTTAAAAACTCTGGTTCTGTTTACGTAACACATAATAAAGATGAATTAAAATCTAAAACTTTTTCGATTAATTTAAACTATGAAAAAAAAATAGATTCTTTGGGTAAAGCTTTGACTTTTGATCTGGATTTCTTGAAATTTATTTCTAGAAATAATTCTGTGAGTGCTACCGACATGATTGACCAAATGACTAATAATCCGTTGTTCAATTTGAATACTTTTAGAAGTTCATCTCCTCAAGAAAATACTATTGGGTCTTTTAAAATGGATTTAGAATATCCAGTTAATGAGAGATTCTCTTTTGATATTGGTTTAAAATCGTCTATTTCAGTAATTGATAATAATTTAATTTTTGAGAATCGAAGTAGTGAAAATGTATGGGAAAATGATATTCTTAGAAGTAACTTGTTTAAATACGATGAAAATATAAATGCTGTTTATGGTTTGTTTAATCATGAATTAAGTTCTAAATGGTCTTATCAAATTGGTGTTCGTTTTGAGAATACAATTTCAAAAGGGTGGTTGCAAAAAGTTAAAGTTATTGATAAGAATTACAATAATATTTTCCCAACAGCATTTCTTAAGTATGCAACTAGTAAAGATAAAAGTTATGTATTAGCCATTACCAGCAGAATAACACGTCCGAGTTATTGGGATCTGAATCCGTTTCGCACTTACACTACAGATGAGACTTATTTTGAAGGAAATCCTTTTTTGCTTCCCTCAAAATACTACAGGCAAGAGATTAGTTATATGTCAAGCAGTTCTAAAGGAACCCTAACAATACAATTAGCAACAAGTCAAACATTTGATGAATTTTTCTCTTTACCGTCTAATCCAACGGAAAACATAATTTCAAATAAAAAAACGAATTATGGGAACAAATATGGCTTTTCAAATACAGTTACCTACTATAGCCAGTTGCAACCATGGTGGAAACTTACGAGCACGCTATTATCCGCATTTGTTAACACTAAAGGAAGTTATGCGGAAAATATAAATATAAATGATAAAACATATCTGTTTAGTGTTTCTGCAAATCAAAACTTTACTATATCAAATCAAAAAGGTTTAACATGTTCACTAATTGTAAGCAATACTTTTCCTAACACAATTGTTAATACTCATATTGGTAATAGACTTGAAACTGAAATTAGATTAAGAAAATCAATTGGAAATTTAAATATAACCTTGTCTGCTCAAGATGTTTTAAAAAGTAATAAAGATAAATATAGAATTCAAGTGAATGATCTTAGAATTACTGACGAAAACTATCATGATACCAGAAGTGTAGCGCTTGCTTTGAGTTATAGTTTTGGCAAATCTACAATTAAGGATAAAAGAGACAGGGAAACTGGGATTTCAGATATTAAAAATAGAATGTAAAAATTGTAGTGTTTTTTCATTTCACGAATAAAAATGAAAGGGCGGTCGCCATGTCCTTACTGATGGCAGTTTTTTAATTTCAAATATTTATATTATGAAAAAAAATGTTAAAGTTGCTAAAAATTCAGAAGAGAAAAAAACCGTTAGCGATGCTTTTAAATCTTTTGAAGATAATCAATTAGACCTTTACAGTGCAATTTTTGCAGGTAGAGTCGCTAGTTGTGCAGTTGTTGCTGTCAGTAGCTTATCAACAGGTGAAGCCATTGCTTCTGCTTATGACAAGCATGACACTTTCTTAAAAGCAGCGGTTTAATTTTTTAACATAGATAGCTAAATCTTTTTAATTAATGATTTCATAACAAGGAGATTGGCTATCTATGTTTCCTAAAAAAAAAGTAAAGACATCCACCTTATAAAGGCATATTAAAATCAATATAAAATTTAAATAACTACTAATAATAAATAATTGTTTTTTCTATAAAATAATTACCAATTCATAATGATAAAAATAACCTCATTTGTACTCAAAATAGCAAGCCGTTGCAATCTAAATTGTTCATATTGTTATATGTACAACTTAGGGGATAAAACATACTTGAACCAACCTAAATTTATGTCTATCGAGACTATAAAAGCATTTGCAAATCAATTTGAATTGCATTCTAATATAGCAGGTATCAAATATGCACAAATTGTTTTTCATGGGGGTGAACCGCTATTGTTAAATCCTGAGTATTTTAAAAATTGTGTTACCATAATTAAGGAGACTGTTCCTAATGTTGAATTCAGCTTTACGGTGCAAACCAATGGAGTGCTATTAAATCAAGAATGGTTTGATGTTTTTAAATCACATGAAATAAGACTAGGGATAAGCCTTGATGGTCCAAAAAAATATCACGATGAGTATAGAGTATTTCACAATGGCAAAGGCTCCTATGAGGATGTAGTTAAAGGATTTAAATTAGCAAAAAAAAATGGTTTTGTTGCTATTTTAATGGTCTTGAATCCAGAATTACCAGCAAAAGATTTTTATGATGAAATAAAAAAATTAGAAGTGGAAAGTCTGAATTTATTATTTCCAGACGGTCACTACGACCAACTCCCGTTTGGAATTGACAAACTAAGGTTTGGAGATGAGGATTATACTCCATATGCTGATTGGTTAATTGAATTATTCCAAATTTGGAAGAAAGATATAGATAGACCCGCAATTCGCTTTTTTGAAGATCTTGTAGAAATGCTTTTAGGGGGAAATCATTCAGGAAATCAAAATTTTGGCAAAAAACAAAATGGAGTTGTTGTAATTGAAACAAACGGAAATATTGAAGTAGTTGATTCGTTAAGAGCTTCTTTTGAAGGTATAACTCGAAATAATTTAAATGTACATACTAATAAAATTCAGGACATTTTTGAAGATGACATCTTTGATATTTATTATAATTCTCATGAAAAAGTATGTGAAAAGTGTTTAAATTGTCCTGTGTACGATATTTGTGGGGGTGGTTTTTTAGGAAATAGGTATGCTTTAAAAAACGGTTTTGACAATCCAACAATATATTGTAAAGATATAATCAGACTTTTAAGTCACATTCAAAACGACATATTAGAGACTTTACCCGCCAACACTTTGGATGAATTAGAAGTCGAGCCATTGTCTTACGAATGGATGATGGGGGAACTAAAAAATCAAGGTGAAGAACTAATTAATAAACAAGTAAAAGAAAAACTTATTTCATTTAAACAAAATCACTAAATGAATTTAAAAAAAGGCCTTAAGATACATAGTGATTTGCCTTCAATTTCTAAACAATTGTTTATTAATGACGGTACAAATCCTTCCAATCCGGAATCTGAATTAAATTTTTTAGAGGGTTCCTATGTGCCTCAACATAATTGGAGAAGTTTAAACGTAAAAGAAGAACGATTATTAATTTCAAATAACACTCAACTACAATATAGTAAATGTATTAGTATAGGAAACATTTCTTCAAGGCTTAAAAACATTGTAGAGGAGCTCAACTTAAAGGAATGTAGTCATCCAGATGAAGTACAACCTAAGATAATGAATAAAGAAACTATTGTAAAGAATTTAAGTAAAGAATTAGATCTTTTTTTAAACAATTTTTCATCTAATAAAATTTATAAGTTTCATCGTATTACTAGAGCGATGCCCAAAAGAGAAACGATAACCTGTCATTATTTTAATCAAGAATTTATATATATTGGTTTACATATTGACCAGAGCAGGGATTTTACAATTCATTCAGCACACAAATCAGGAAATCGCATGTCTATCAATTTGAGTAATGAAACGAGGTCGTTAATTTTTATTAATTTATCATTGATACAGGTTTTTAATATGATAAAAGAGAAAATTAATGTGGCAAAAACTGATATTAATTCTAGCAATATAGCTTATTTATTTTTTAAATATTATCCAGATTATCCAGCAGTAAGACTTGAGCAAAAACCGTATCAGTATTATGTGGCGCCAACAGATAATTTTTTCCATGATGCATCGACCCTAAATAATACTGAAATTGATATTACAATTGTATATACGGGAGTTTTCGATTTGTTATACGAAAATAGCAATCAATTATGAGAATAAAAAGAGGAATTATGCTTCACAATCAGTTTTCAGAGGGATCTGAATCGATTTCTATAAATTCTGGGGTAATTCATTATAGTGAGCAAGTACAAGAGAACATAAATTTTAATGGAATTGTTTTTAAACCCAATTTCGATGAGGATGCTTATCTCCCTAAAAGAGATTGGAGGAAATTGAACGCTGAGGAAATCAAGATTCTTCAACCGAATAAAAAGAAAAATGATTCAAATACAATTTATTTGGGGGAAATACCAGATGATTTGAAAAAATTGTATCAGAACATGAAACTCACCGATTGTAATAATCGTAATGAGGTCTTTGCCAAGTTCAGAGAAAATGAGAGAGCCACAATAGAATTAAATTCTTCAATGGCAAATTTTTTAATGACGTTATCAAATAACAAACCTTTTAAAATTCATTTTTTGGGTTCAAATTTCCCAAATTTAGAAGTTGTCGCATGTGACACAACCGTTTTGCCAAAAGGATATACAGAAAAGGACATGAAATTTCTTGGAATCCATAATGATGGTACACAATATGTATCTACTTATAAGTTATATACATCCGGAAACAGGTTAACAATAAATTTAGGCAATCAAGATCGTTATTTTTTCTTTATCAATATAACTTTGACCCAAGCGTTAAACATGTTGAAGGAAAAAATTAGCGTAAAAGAACATGAAATTGACATTACAAATATTGCTAAATATTATTTCAAATATTTTCCTGATTATCCTATAATAAAGATAAAACAAAAACCGTATCATTATTATATAGCTCCAACTGATAATTGTTTTCATGATGGTTCTACATTGGGTAATACAGATTTAGATGTGATAATTGTCTATTTCGGGGCTTTTCAATTTTAAGTGTTTAATTACCCAATTACTTTAAAAAAATAACATGAAACTAAAGAGAGGGATAATGATTTATAATCAATTATCAGAGGGTTACGATGTAATAAGCATTAATTCTGGATCGGTATTCCATAACAACAGAATTGCTGATGCTGTAAATTTTAATGGATTACAGTATATTCCTAAATACAATGAAGATGCGTATGTAGTAAAAAGAGACTGGAGAAAGTTATGTACTGCGGAAGAAAAAATACTACGTCCTACGAGTAAGTGTACTGATTATAATACGGTGTATTTAGGAGATATTCCTGATGCTCTTAAAATGTGCTTCGAACAGTTAGAATTGGACGGCTCAAAAAACAGAGATGAGGTGTTGCAAAAATTTAGTAATGATGCTCAAAAAACTAAAAAATTAAGTGTTAAATTGGATTCTTTTTTGTTGAATTATACCAATAAAAAGCCATACAGTTTTCATTGTATAGGTCTTAATCACCCCAATATAGAGATGGTAGCTTGTGACACTACCAAACTACCTCCAAATTTTAAGCCTAGTGATATCCGATATATGGGGTTACATAATGATGGAACAAAATTAATGACGATACATACTGCTCATAAATTTGGAAATAGAATTTCTATAAACTTAAGTAGTGAGTCGCGTTCTTTTATTTTTGTTAATCTTTCTATGATACAAGCTTTTAATATGTTAAAAAAGAAAGTGAGTTTAAAAGAAAATGATATTAACATTGCTAATATCCCACAAATTTTCTTTGAACATTTCCCCGATTATCCAGTTTTAAAGATTGACCTTAAACCATATCAATACTATATTGCTCCAACTGATAATTGTTTTCATGATGGATCAACACTTGGTAATGTAAATTTAGATATATGTCTAATTTATTTTGGATCATTTCAATGCTGATATTTACTTAATGTAAAGATTGGAATTATTCCCTGCTTATGACCTAAATGCTTTCTAAATGATAGTTTTTAACATCGTATATTACTGAACATCTTGCTTGAATTATGTTAGTGGTTGTTTGGTTTTTTGCATCACTATATATAGCTTTTAATTTTACCAAAATTGATGAAGAACCACTTTGTAGCTGAATCGTGGCGACCTTTGTAGCGGAATATCCAGTTCAATGTAAGAGCCCGAAAATCAATTTTTTCGCTAGAGAGGACATTAAAAAAAAATAGAAAAGCACTTGTTTCCGATAGTTTTAGTTAGAATATTCATTCACTTTTAAATGAATTCCGATTCCTATATTCAATGGTAATTTTTTATTTTCCCATTCAATATTAACATTGTCTCTAGAAACATAAGGACCACTGAAAACAGTTGAAGAAAATTTAATCATATTGTATTCATTCTCAATGTTTCCATTGTTCTCAAAATCAATCCATTCTATAGCTACTAAAAAGTTGTTTTCAAATGATAAATCCTGATCTGATAAGTCAAATTTAACCATGCCGCTTTTAGTGACTTTAATAACATTATCTTTTCCATTTACTTTTAGTAAATGAATAGTATCATTTGTAATATTATAAAAATTTATTCTAAAAGTTGTAGATTTATATTGAAAGTCAGGAATATTAAATTGAACACTTTTTAAATCATAAATTTTATTCTTTTTTACGGTAATTATTTTGCCTATTTCTGTGCCTAAATGATTTGAACTATAGTAAGTTACAATATTATCGCTTGCTGTTTTAGTACCTACAATTTTTTCCTTAACTTTTCTTTTTTTACTTGAAACAACAACTTCTTTTAAATTCTCAACTTTAGAGTCGAGTTGAATTTCGTTTGTTTTAAAAGAGATTCCTTTTGTCTTTTTTTCAAAATTTAAATGCGAAAAGATTAAAGAATCTTTTTCATTTATAGAGGAATTTTCAATAAAAAAGTTTCCTGAAATATTACTTACAGTTCCAATAGACTTCCCTTTAATTGATATATTTACGTAAGGAATTCCTATTCCGTAATTGTCAACACATTTTCCTGTTATTTGGGAATAAGAATATGAAGTTAAAAATAAAGAAAAAAATAGTAGTCCAGTGTATGTTTTCATTTTTTTAATAAGTTTATATTAAGACGAATAAATTTTATTTTTGTTACAATTTTTATATTCAGTTTAAAATCACTTTCAACTTGTGGCTAGTGCTTTTAAGTATTATCCGTCTTTCCTTCAAATACAATAATTAATCTTTGGATCTATTTTCTATAAGTAAAGTCTCAATTGAAATCCGTTCTTTATAGGATAATCGTTTGTGTATTTTTTCCATAATTCAACAAAGATAAAAATTATCATTTGTTGCATTTTGGTTTAAGACTGAACTTTGTAAGTACAAAACCAACTTCAAATAAGGACTAAAAACCCTAATCTTGCTAAGCATCTATATAATGACTTCGTACTTCTTCCTTTACTATTTTTATTTTAATAGTTTCTCCCAAATTATTGACGCAACCAGCGAACCCAAAGTTCCTATCATGAATGCTGAAATTGTAGATAATATGAGCGTCCAAACAGGGTATTTTTTAATTAAGTCAGCAAGTCTATAATATAACCCCTTTTTTATTGCTTTCAGTTCTTCCTGAATCTTGAATATTGTATTTAAAGGTACTCTTTCTGTGGTCAATCTCTGAACACATGAGTCACAAACGGTAGGTTTGTTGGTTGAATAAACTACGTCACTTTTTATACCATTCATGTCGAATAAACAGCCTCTGCTTTCGTCATGAGTAAAGGTTGTTATTTCGTCTCTTGACGGAATATTATTTCCGTGTCTTTTGTAAATAAGGGTATAGGAATAAAGAAGTCTGTAAACAAGGTTTTCAATCGGAATGTTATTATTGTTCAGGATGTCAGCCATTTCATAAAATGTCATACAAACTCTATTATTTGTAAAACGCCTTGCGTAGTAACTATCTTCTAATGGAACATGGGTCATTGCTATTAAAAAGTCTCCTTCAAAAGTGTCAGGGAGTTGCTCTACAATATTTTCATCTGAAAATTCCCAACTTAGACCATCGGCATTATTAATTATTGAATAGTTATCAATTTGCCCGACAATTTCAAATACGTCAGATTTCCAATTTGATAACTTTGTTTTGTCAAGATCAACAGGAAGTTGTCCGAGAATTATTAATTTAATTTTAATCTTACTCATTTTCTATGACATCGTTTTTTTAAGCGGACTGAGTTCTGTCTGCCAAGATAAAAATTTCTTCATGAACTAACGATTTTCGGATGCAAAAAAATCAACGATTTTGGCTAGCGGCGTTTGGAGCCAGTATGCCATTGTAACCTTAGTTTATTAAAGTATCGGATAAGATTGGCCATTCCTTGAATTTTAGGTACTTCTTTAAACATATAAAGTTGAAGGATTTCCTTATCAGTAACTTAAGATCCTTCGAATCGCCATCTTTTAGCACCTCTGTTCTCTATATCTTGTAACCGTTTTTGAGGTTTAAAGATTGCTCGTATTATTCCCTAATATTCAGCTAAAACGTAATCTATGGTTTGTGCTCTATTTTTATTTAATACCCACCAACCTATAGTTCCTTCATAAATACTAGGTCTAGCGTATATTGGATTTTCGGTTTTTATATTTCTTCTTTTATTGTCAAAAGTATTTTATATGCTGATTACTAGTATGTTGTAGTAAATTTATTTTCTGTCTAATTCTTTTCAATTATACAGTATTTCACACTCTTCGACTATTTTAATGCCGTGATAAAATGAATGATGTCCTGATACTATATTTGTAATTTCAGCAACATCTGCAAAATCTCTGAATGTTAAAAAGTCAATTAAAAGAGATTCTAATAATATCGCTTCACTATCCTCTAAACCGTGGCAAATAATAAAATGTTTTACTTTATTATTATTATTATTTATTGCTTTAATGGTCTCCAATTTTTCGGATTCTCTTGGGCTAACAATTGCTTCATTGATATGAACAAATATTCGGTTAGTATTACCTTTCCCAATATAAAATATTTTATTGTCGCGCGGGTCAATTAAAGCATAAATGTAGGATTTTAATTCTTCCTGTGTTTTTTGGAAAATTCTATAATCATAGTTTTTTATTCTACTTCTTGTTTATACTTGGCTCCTAACTTGTATATATCAGCTATAAAATAGCTTTTTACTTTGCTGCACCAAACCCACAAAACCATTTTAGTTATCCTTTACGGTTTTCCGTAAATACATTTAAAGGATCATTTCAAATGCTCAATCTTCACCACCTCCGAACTCAAAGATTTAGTACCGCTTTCATTCATAGTTTGCTTTACGGTTACTTTAATTTTATCAAATTGAGGAGTAGGGAACTTCATCAGATCTGAAATATTTTTATACCCAAAAGCCTTTGCCAATAATGCAATATGACGCGTAGAATATTTGTGTCGTTGAGTAAATGATTCAACATTTCCAACAAATGTTTTTGTTACACCCATCGCAAGGCTTAAATCTTCCTTAGTAAAACCTTTTGATTTTCTCAAAGTTCTAATGTGATTTATCAACTCAAAATCGAATTGAGTAGTTTGAAATGCAAATGTTTTTTCCATTTAAAGTAAAATATAATATCCAACTTGTTGGATATTTAAATATTATTATTATATTTGTTCTAGCGAATTGACAATTAGCCTTTTTTGGCATAATTAAAACGATGTTTTCTCGAACCGAAACGGCCAATTTTACCTCGAGAGTATCGTGAAGTCGCTCCATGTCAAAAAGTTTATTACTTTTGCATACGGCATGCGAGCGGTTCTCACGTTAGCTTTAGGAGGTAACTTTTCAATCGAAAGATTTAAAAGACGGGTTTGGTCGCCCACGGTCCTAAAGTGTGAAACCGCTCCTTGCTTTTTTCAGCAAGTACCCTTCATACCCGAAATACATCGTTCCATAACCATAAACCTATAAATTATGAGAACGATTTTTTTATGTACAACCTTCACCAAACCACCTTAACTACCTGATAAAAGCAAGACGTCTTTTGTTGTCTCAAAACAGAAACAGACGTTGTCTTAGGATTGGGAAACACGGGTAACTACTCTTATTAGAGACACTTTAACTATCAGAATTTAAGTACTTATGTGTTTAACTCTACCTTGATGTAAAAAAGTGAATTATATAAAATAATAACCCCTGCATAACTAACCTCAACCCAAACCTAAAATGCTTTTGGCATTTACATTTAAGCTTTTCCTTTTTTAAACTCGCAGTTTAAAAGTATTGCCTTTATTTTTATTTTCAAAATGGTATGTTAAAATTTTTAGAGTTTGTTTCTGAAAGGGAAGCAAAAGTGGTTTCACTTGCGCCTAACTTGAATTAAAAACTTTAAAAAAATTCTGTATTTATATAAGTCCTCATAACTATAAACTCCTGCACCGAAAGGTCCTTTGAATAAAAACACCTAGTTAATTTAATTTGAATTTGTTAATAAAAGGTGCAGGCAATTTAGTCATACCGAACAACCATAAACTAACACCTAAACTCGTATACTTATGCTATAGTAAAAAAAACACCATCCCTAAAGACTTTAAGACATTCGACTTGATGACTTTAAGATTTAAAAAAAGTCCCCTAACTCGCCGGCAAGCTAAACTAGAGGACCGTAGCTAACAAAACTTACATTTCATTTAACTAAACCAATATTATGAAAATTATTTCATTAAACAAAGGGTGGCTGGCTCTTTATTATCCTATTATTTTTGGATTTTATCTATGCTGTCTTCCCGTTATGGCTAGAACGCCATTGCCCAAATCCATTATTCAACAATATACTATTACAGGAACTGTAAGAGACGGTCAGGGTGTACTGCCTAGTGTTACTATATCTGTAGCCGGAAAATCAACAGCCACCATTACTGATTATCAAGGTAAATACAGTATAACGGCTACGGCCGCTGATATTCTTGTTTTTTCTTTCGTAGGTTACACCACCTTAAATATTCCTATAGCAGGACGTACTGTAGTTAGTGTACACCTACAAGAAGACGCTACGCAACTGCAGGAAGTAAAAATCAATGCGGGTTACTATTCCGTAAAAGAAAGCGAACGCACAGGAAGTATTGGTCGAATCACTGCCAAAAATATTGAAAAACAACCCGTTACAAATGTCCTTGCAACAATGCAGGGCAGAATAGCCGGGGTTTCTATTGTGCAAGACAGCGGTTCACCGGGTGGTGCTTTTAGCATCAAAATCAGGGGGACAAATAGTTTGCGTGCCGATGGTAACCAACCGCTGTATATTATTGATGGTGTACCTTATTCATCGGAAACTATTGGTTCGATAGCTACCTCGGGAACTGCACCGACCTTGACCAGCCCCTTAAATTCGATAAATCCGCAGGATATTGAAAGCATTGAAGTGCTTAAGGATGCTGATGCAACTGCCATCTATGGATCCCGTGGTGCCAATGGTGTTGTACTTATTACTACCAAAAAAGGAAAAGCAGGGGAGACTCGTTTTAGTATAAATTCCTCCAGCAGTTTTGGTACTGTGGGCGAAACGCCTAAACTCATGAATACCAAGCAGTATCTCGCTATGCGGCAACTGGCATTTGATAATGATGGCGTAAGCACCTATCCAAGTTATGCTTATGATGTAAACGGCACTTGGAGTCCGGAACGTAATACAGATTGGCAAAAAAAACTTATTGGTGGCACAGCTAAAATTCACAATTTACAGGCTTCGGTATCAGGAGGCAGCCGGCGAACCCAATACCTGCTGAGCGGTAATTACAGAACGGAAACAACTGTTTTTCCGGGTGATTTTAAATACACTAAAGGATCAGCTCATTTTAGCATGAACCATACATCGGAAGATGAACGTTTTAAGCTGACATTATCGGGAAACTATACTTCGCAAAATAATAGCCAACCTGCTATAGATCTCACGGCAGTGTCCAGAACTTTGGCACCCAATGCACCGGAGTTGTATGATGAAAACGGTAATTTGAACTGGGAGAACGGCACTTGGAATAATCCCTTGGCCGGATTGGATTCGGAATTTGAGTCACGGATTAACGATCTTGTAGCAAACACAGTGTTTTCATATCGTTTCCTTCCTAATTTGGAGTTTAAAACGAGTTTTGGTTTTACGGATTTGCATAACAATGAGAGTCGTACACAGCCTTCAACCATGTACAACCCGTCGTATGGTTTGGGCTCTGAATTTTCGGCTCTTAGTTCGAATTTCACGAATAGAAATTCTTGGATTGTGGAGCCTCAACTTAATTATAATACCACTATTCGTAAAGGCAAATTTGCCGTATTGTTGGGGAGTACATTGCAAAACCAACGCACGGAGCGGCTTTTTCAGAACGGTTTTGGGTTTGCCAGTAACCGCCTGATCCATGATTTGGCTTCGGCTTCTATCAAGACTGTTGACTTGAGTGATGTTACAATTTATAAATACCAAGCCCTTTTTGCCCGACTGAATTACAATTGGGATACTCGTTACATCCTTAATATTACCGGTCGCCGTGATGGTTCGAGTCGTTTTGGTCCCGGGAAACAGTTTGCCACTTTTGGGGCTGTGGGAGGGGCATGGCTGTTTTCGAATGAAGCTTTTTTGAAAGACAATACGGTACTTAGTTTTGGGAAATTGCGATCCAGTTATGGCATTACAGGTAACGATCAGATAGGGGATTACCAGTTTTTGGATACGTATGTTTCCTCGGGAAACAATTACCAGGGGACGATAGGATTGCAGCCTGTACGGTTGTTTAATCCTGAGTTTGGGTGGGAAAGTAATAAAAAGTTTGAAGTGGCACTGGAAACAGGCTTTTTGGAAGACCGCATTTTCTTGACGTCTGCCTATTACTTAAATCGTTCCTCGAATCAACTAGTAGGTATTCCGCTACCGGGCACAACAGGATATAGCTCGCTATACGCCAATCTTGATGCAACGGTGGAGAACAGTGGGCTGGAGTTTACGCTGCGAACCATTAATTTTTCTCGTGAACATTTTGAATGGACAACTAATTTTAATATTTCAATTAATCGCAATAAACTGATTTCTTTTCCTGGGCTCGAAAGTTCGACTTATGCCAATACTTATGTAGTGGGGCAGCCTATTAATATTATGAAATTGTATCATTATATAGCCATGAATCCTACAACTGGTATTTATCAGTTTGAAGATGTGAACGGTGATGGAACGATCAGCTCTATCGCTGACAGGCATACTCTGGCTAATTTGAGTCCACGTTATTTTGGAGGGCTGGAGAACCAGTTCCAATATAAAGGGGTACAATTGAATTTCCTTTTTCAGTTTGTGAAGCAGGAGGCTTTTGGTGCGCTACCTGGAGTTCCCGGAACAGGAGTCAACCAATTGGCGAGTGTGAGTGATTCAGCAGCACAACAGCCTTATACGGCAGGGTCGAATGGAGCTATTATTAACGCCTATTATCGTTATGGTTTAAGTGATGGTGCTGTACAAGACGCCTCTTATATCCGACTTAAGAACATTTCACTAACATATGATTTGCCTTTTAAAGTTGGTGATCGTTTGCGTTGTCAATTGTATTGGCAAGGGCAAAACCTGCTGACTTTTACTAATTATACTAATGGTGACCCCGAGTTTAAATTCGGAGGATATCTACCACCGCTGAAAGTAAATGCCGTAGGGGTAAAGCTGACTTTTTAATCTAAATTTTTAAATTATGAAATATTTTTTAATAGTACTAGTGATGCTTTTAGCATTGTTCCCTTTTGTGGGATGCGACAACTTCGTGGATGTGGATGTTCCTGACTCTCAACTTACGGGAAACCTTGTTTTTGAAGACCGCACCACCGCCAATGCCGCTATAGCGGATATTTATTCTAAACTGCGGGATAGTGGTATGTTGACCGGATTGACGACAGGCACGAGCGTTAGTTTGGGTATGTATGCGGACGAACAGGTGTATTACGGCACCAGTGATGAAAACAGCTCGTTTTTATTTAATAATACGCTGCTGGCCAATACACCGAGTGTTGCACAACTATGGAATGAAAGTTATCACATTATTTATTGTGCCAATGCGGTTATCGCGGGCTGTACGGACTCGGTTGCACTTTCCGCAGGAGATAAGAAGCAGTTTATAGGAGAGGCAATCTTCGTAAGGGCATTGGTGCATTTTTATCTAACGAACCTGTATGGCGATGTGCCATATATAACTACCACTGACTATAAAACCAACACAATGGTGGAGCGCATGCCTGTCGCTACGGTTTATGAATCCATTATTGCCGATTTGAATCAGGCAGTTGTATCACTGCCTGAAAACTATAGTACAGCTGATAGGGTTAGACCTAACCGTTCGACGGCTAGTGCGATGCTGGCGAGGGTTTATCTTTATGCTGGGGATTGGGCTGAAGCTTCGAATGCTGCTTCGGCGGTGTTGAATAACACAGACTATGTTTTGGAAAATGATATTGAGAAAATATTTCTAAAGGAATGTAAGTCTACCATATGGCAATTTGCTCCCAAACTAGAAGGGAATAATGCGGATGAAGGTTCGACTTTTATTTTTGAAAGCGGGCCACCACCCTTTGTGGGTTTGAGTCCTGAACTGTTCCATTCGTTTGCTGACAATGACCTTCGAAAAACACATTGGATTACCTCCTTAACGAATGGTACGGACATTTGGTATCATGCCAATAAGTACAAACAAAATGGCAATACAGGAAGTTCAGTAGAATATTCGATTGTTTTCAGGTTGGCAGAACAATACTTAATTCGGGCAGAAGCCCGTGCGAGACAAGGGGAATTGATAGGGGCGAAAGAAGACCTGAACGTAGTACGACATACGGCAGGATTGCCTGATACCGATGCTGTTACTTCAGTTGATATTATTGCAGCCGTTTTAATGGAGAGGCGATTTGAATTGTTTACTGAATACGGACACCGTTTTTTTGACTTGAAGAGAAGTGGTTTAATTGATACAATACTACCAATAGTAAAACCGGGATGGAATACGTCTGATGGATTATGGCCAATACCGGAAACGGAGTTGTTAGCGAATCCGAATCTTACCCAAAATCCAGGCTATTAATGAGGTGTTCTTTTTCATCAATGTTTTACGGCATCGTTGCCGTACTCATAATTGGAGTAGCCCCCTGTCCCGTTATGGGACAAGAGCTGGCCAAAAAGCAACTTCTTGAAGCGGATTATTTGCTTTGGGGAACGATGGGAGGGGAGCAAATTTCCCCTAAAGGCAAATGGGGCAGTTATCGGATGTCTTACGAAAATGATATAGATACTTTGTTTGTTGTTAATACACAAACAAAACAACGCTATATCTTGGCGGGAGGTAGCGTAGGCCGATTTAATAGGGAACAGACATTTGCGTATACCAAGAAAGAGGTGCTCGTATTAGTTGATTTGGCTACTGGAAAAGAAAGTCAGATTCCTGCGGTAGAACGCTATGATTTTTCGGCCGATGGAAATAATCTGATAACGATGGAGAAAGGGAGTCAGCTTGTGGTGCGGAAATACGGTCAGATTATCGATCGTATTGCTAATGTGACAGAATACAATTGGGACGATGCTAACAATATGTTACTTTATGCAACTACGGAAAATGGTGAAGGGGCAGTTGGTTATCTGACTTTGGAAGGGAATTATAGCAGACGTTCTATAATACAACCAAAGATGCAATCTTTTAAGGCGCTCAAATGGCAGCATAAAGGAAAAAAAGTTTCTTTTTTTGGAGTAAATGAAGGTCAAGAGAGGCTGTATTGTTATGATATTGTTTCTGGGAGAATGCATATTTTAAAAAGTACAGCTGCTAATTTTCCGCACTTCATGAAAATTTCTCCCGACCAAAATGTGGAGCTGACGGTATCACGGGATGGAAAAAAAGTGTTTTTTGGGATTACCCCTGTTGTTGCGAGAGACACTACAGTAGTAACGGGTGCTGTGGAAATTTGGAATGCTAAAGATAAAATGATTTATCCTGAGCGGACGCTATTGGCTTCGGTAAAGCATCCGCAATACCTTGCTGTTTGGTATCCTGAACTGAATATTGTACGTCAAATCAGCACTGCAGAACAGCCCTGGGTCATGCTGAGCGGCAACCAAGAGTATGCGCTTGTGGCTGCCCTTTTACAGTATGTGCCAAAATACAAATGGATTGCCGATATGGATTACTATTTGGTTAATCTTGAAACTGGTAAACGGGAATTCTTCCTAAAGGAACAATCTGGCTTTATGGATCATATGGGTATTTCGCCAGATGGACGCTATATTAACTACTATAAAGAGAGTAACTGGTGGGTTTATGATATCAAGCGACAAACCCATACTAATGTTACTAAAGGGCTCGACGTAAGTTGGGATAACAGAGCCACTGACCCAGGAAACGAATTGAATGTTTGGAGACAGCCAGGCTGGACTATAGATGATCAATGGAGTTTATATTATGATTACAATGATATTTGGGCCATTTCTCCTGATGGATTGGAGCGTAAACGGCTCACGCGGGGGAAAGAAAAGCAGTTGCGTTTTCGGTTTGATGCTTCGGCAGTGTCAGATCAACAGGGCTTCAATTATTTGGGGATAGGTATATATCGTTATGACCTTTCTAAAAACGTATTACTGACAGCGCAAGATTTATATGGTGGTGCTACAGGATACTATTTGCTGCATCCAAATAAAGTGGCAGTGCCCGTTGCGATGGACAATAGTGCTATCACAAAACTGCAAAAGGGCAAAGAGAGTAATGCTTTTGTTTATGTCACGCAACGATTTGATCACCCGCCTACTCTGATGTTTCGAAAAGAGATTGATAGACCAACCGTTATTTTGAAGCAAAGCAATAGCCAGCAGGAATTATACCAATGGGGAAAATCGGAAATGATTCATTACAAAAATAGTAAAGGAAGGGTATTGAATGGGGCTTTATTTTATCCATCGGGTTATGATTCCTCCAAACGCTATCCCATGGTGGTTTATATTTATGATATAGTATCGCATAGTGTCAACAACTATGTGAATCCAACGTTACACAATACTCTGGGATTTAATATAACAAACCTGACCACCAGCGGCTATGCCGTACTGCTGGCCGATATTGCTTTTGAGAAAGGCAATACAGGATTTTCCGCTGTAGATTGTGTGACTAAGGCAGCCAGTACCGTTGTGGAAATGGGAATAGCAGATCCCAGGAGGTTAGCACTAATGGGGCATTCGTTTGGTGGCTACGAAACAAATTTTATTATTACGCAGACGAATATGTTCGCAACGGCCATAAGTGGTGCAGGGGTGTCGGATACGATGGGGCATTATTTTAACTTTAATACTGTTTACAAAGATATTGATGGCTGGAGATATGAGAATCAGCAATATCGAATGGGTTTTTCTTTTTTTGAGAATCAAGAAGCATACTATCGCAATTCCCCGTTGTTTAATGCCAAAACAATCACTACTCCTTTATTGACTTGGGCAGGTGCACAGGATAGCAATGTACAGCCCAGACAGGCGGCTACTTTTTATGCAGCGCTGAGGCGATTGCAAAAAGAGCATGTTATGTTGGTGTATCCTAATGATGGGCATATTTTTTACAACCCCAAAAATCAAGAAGATGTAACCCGTAAAATGCAGGATTGGTTGGGGCATTATTTAAAGGGAGAGGCAAAGGCGATGTGGATGAAAATAGATAAAGAGCAAAATTAAAAATGTGCAGTTTCCTTCACAGGAAACTGCACATTAAAATTCTAGTGATTACTAAATCACTTTGAATAAATTATCAACACAGGCATTGGCTGCATTTTTTTTCCAAACTTGCCTAGGAGTCGCCTCACTGGACATACAGCTTTGTCCTGTGTTTACGGTCGTACAGTCTACCGAAACTGAGAGACAATTTGACGGATTAGGATTCTGGATAAATCCAGTAATCAATACCGTTTTTTTTGACTCCTTGATTTTTGCTCCGTTGGTGCTAACAGCAGCAGCACTCGCCAATGTGAATGCCAATACAGGCAGGATCACTTTTACAATCGTTTTCATGGTAATAGAATTAAATTACAAATTTGACTTACTCTTTTTTACAGGTTTTCAGTCTCGGTCCTGTTACTGGCCAGTAAATTTTTTATGTTGTTTTGTAGTTTGTCTTGTCGCTTTGGAAACATTGAAAAAATCTTTGCTCAAGCGGTATTTATGTAGCTGATGCCCAATGATAACATACAGATTATTTCCAGATAGTAGCATTGACTGTACTTTAGTCTCATTGATGTCATAGATATAGATGCTTGACAAATAGGCGTTGCTTTGAATGTTATACACATCTACTATGGAAGCTTTTTTCCACATTTCTCTTGGTTCAAAGCGCCCGATAAGTTTAGAATTCACAAATAGTAAATTGCCAGAAACAGCGGTAAGCTGATTGACGGTGGCTGGAAGAGAAGCGATTTTCCGCTGTCCAGTCTCTTTTAAATGTACCACTTTCAGTTTGGCATGTGTGGTTGTGTCAATAGTATTGCCCCGATAGTTGAGTTGGAGGTTTTTATTTGCTACTATGAATTGGTTTCTGTAATAATAAACATAAATGAATTTTTGCGATTGGGTATCATAATGCATCATACCATCAGTATCAAAGAAACCATCAATTTGTTTTTGAAGCAGGGTAGGAGCATATTGAACTTTTAAGGCATCCGAGAAATCAAAGGTTCCCAGTATGTTATTTCGCGATTTTAATTCCTGTGCGCGGAACGCAATTTTGTCTGGCGCGATGATTTCAGCTTTGGAAAAATAGTAATTGTTATTGTGCATAAGTAGTGTTGCTTTCCAGTGCGCTATATCTCCTCTGTAAATAACTGGTACAGTTCCATCCATTAGATAAAAATAAGGCGGTGATACTCGTACCTGAACGGAACGAAAGGGAAAGTCTTCCCGCTCCAATTCAATCTTATATTGGTGTTTTATTTTTAAAGTGCTATCGTAAGCAGTAATGTGTAGCGGTGCCAAACTATTTCCAAGATAAATCGTATTGCCATCGGTGCCAGCAAAATATTGGGAATTACTGTTTAAGTCGGTTGTTGCTATTTTGGTTGCTGAACCTAGGATAAAACGGCGAATAAATGGATTTTCGCGGTGCATTGCATTTTCCGAAGCAAGGTAAATTGCTATGATTTGAACCGTGCTTAAAAACGTAATAATGGACAATTTTACAATAGTATATTTTGTGTTTTTTGTCAGTATCAAAATAGCCGATGCTATCACAAGGATACAACCGATATTAAAAGCCAAATGTTCTTTCCAATCCATTTGTTCGAGGATGCCTCCACAGGAGCATGGGATAAAGGAGGAATAATTAAGAATTACGATTATGTAGGCTGTGAACATTATCATGAGCGTAAAAGAGGCCATGAGACCAAGAAAGCGTGTCTTTGGGATAACAAGCAGTAAAGCAATTGTAAATTCGACCGCTAAAAGGGAATACGAAATGAAACTGGTATAGGCACTTAATAATGGTGACTGTCCAAGTTGGGCTTGAAAATTTTCAAAATCAAGAAATTTACTAACCGCGGCATAGACAAATAGTAGGACAAGCAGTAAACAAATTATGTCCAAAATTATACTCTTAATATTCATATTCAATTTCATATTATCTGTAGGTTTAGTTTAAACGGATCTAATTATGAAATGCTTAATTTGTATATAATCCTTATTAAATTTTTATATACTATTATCCATTTTATTACTGCATTTGAGGTATTAAATTTCACCATTGTATTCAAATTCCATTGAATGAAAAAAAGTGTTTTATTTAAGATTTAATTATTTGGAATTGAAACTGAAACAAAATTACAGTAGTCTGTTTGATAACGTGTTACCGAAATCCGGTATGGATTTGTCAAAATCCGCTAGTTTAGTTAAAGTTTTAAAAAAGTGTGCAGAAATAAAATTGACGAATAAAAAGGGTGTCAAATAAACAATGTATGTTTATTTGACACCCTTTTATTTTCTTCTTTTATAATTTGTTATTACTTCACGGTTTCGCTCAATGTTTTCAATTTTTCATTGAGTTCTATAAGTCCGGCTTTTTGTAAACACTCATCTCCAAACAGTTTTAATTCCTGGAGATTTTCTTCTGGAACACTTGTTATGAGAATTGATGGTTTATCATCGTCTTTAGGTGCTAATCCACGTTCAATGACATGGTTTAATAACAGCACATTTTTTCGTGAAATTTTCAAATCAATCTTCACTACATCATTCATTCCAGGGATACTAAGTACAGTATCAAAAACCTTGGCTACATCATTTGTTGTCATAATCTTCACGTTTTTAATTAATAATTTATTTTACAAAGGTATAAAGTCGTTTATGAATTTTGATAGGTAAAATTTACCTATGATAGGCAGAATCCATAGCACTTACTTAATTTTGTATCTGATTTAAATGCAGAAAATCCAAATGGACTATAGAATTTTAGATAAACAGAGTTAGAATAATGTGCTTTAAATTTGGTATAAAATGTGTCAATTAAAAATGGTTTAAAAAAAACGATTTGAAAGAGTTTAAAATATGAAAATCATATTTCAAAAGAATCGGTTTTTCAAAGGGAAGTTCAGAATGCATAACGAAGTTCTGAAAAGATGATTTATTTAAGCAATTAATGACAATCATTATCTTTCAAAATGAACAACCAAAACCTTCCTTAAACAAGTCAGGATTTGGTTGTTTTAAAATTGGTTTATTGCTTGGAAAGAGCACATCCTTTTTATTAAAATTGGGGAGTAAATTCGGCTTTATAATTATCCAGTTATAATGGTTTTTAAATTATTGGCAGTGTGCACTTTCCTTGACTATTGAAAGTGATGATAAAATACCCTTTATATATGTCATCGAGATTTTAATGATTGAATTGATAGTCCCTAAGAATGATTGAAATACCAATATTAATATATCACATAGTATAAAAAGACGTAGAAGTAAGGAATTTGAGTTTTGAATATTTTGGAAATATTGAAAAGTCTAATAGACGTTAAAAGTATCAGGAAGATTGCAACGTTTCTGCAATCGGCAAGATGTCCTGTTGTTAAACAACAGATTCTTGCTGCTCTATACTCGGGACTCGTTAGCAGTGACACTGAAAGGATTAAAAGAGTTTGATAACACGCAAATGAAGTGCAACGAATTCAAGAATACCAATAAAAAACAATTTGAATTAATGAGTAAAATGAGAGATGATGGAAAGAGAAAATTCAAACAGAACACGCATTGTCGGGTTACGGTTTACACCCGAAGAGTATGCTAAAATTGAACGTAAATGGAAAGCAAGTACTTGCCGTAAGCTGAGTGACTACATTCGTAAACACCTATTTGACAAACCGATAAACACCACTTTTAGGAATCAGTCTTTAGATGATATGACCCTTGAAATGATGCTGCTGAATAAGCAATTAAATGCTATCGGAAACAACTTCAACCAAGCGGTAAAAAAGCTGCATACCCTTGACCAAATTTCTGAATTTAAAGTCTGGATTATCAGTTCTGAACAAGATAAAAAAATCCTTTTGAATAAGGTTGAAGAAATCAAGATATGCATCCAAAAAATCTCGGAAAAATGGTTGCAATCATAAAAACAGGACACTCTATTCACAAGGTTTTCTATTATAATGAAAACAAAGTAAAAGAGGACGTAGCAGAGTGTATCGGTGCCGGAAATTATCCAATTGATGTGGATAAAATGAGCGGTACTATAAAACTGAATCGTTTTTTGAAACAGTTGGAATTAAATGAAAATGTAAAGCGAAACAGTGTGCACATCTCATTGAATTTTCATCGTTCGGAAAATCATTCCAAAGAAAAATTAATGGCTATCGCGGATACTTATATGGAGAAAATAGGTTTTGGAGAACAACCTTATCTGATATACCAGCATCACGATTCCGGGCATCCGCATCTCCATTTGGTCTCCATAAATGTAGAGAGGGATGGCAAGCGGATCGACATGCAAAATATTGGTCGAAACCGATCTGAACTAGCGCGAAAAGAAATCGAAGAACTTTTCGGACTTGTTAAAGCGCAAGGACGCATAAATAATCAAGATTTTGAACTACATCCTATCATCTCAGGAAAGGTTCACTATGGGCGAAACGAATCCAAAAAAGCTATTGCAAATGTATTGGCCCAGGTGCTTTCATCGTATAAATATACCAGTCTTCCGGAGCTGAATGCAGTGTTACAACAATACAATGTTTTGGCAGACAGAGGCAATGAAAATTCAAGAATGTTTAAGACAAAAGGATTAATGTACCGGATACTAGATGAAAATGGCAAACTTATCGGTGTACCCATAAAGGCCAGTCTCTTTTACAACAAGCCAACCCTGAAATTTTTAGAAGGAAAATTTGCATCCAATACCATTGGCCAAATTTCCGATATGAGAAGGGTAAAAAACGCCATTGATATGGCATTTTTAAGAACGAAAATATCACTTACGGAAATGGTGCAACTACTGGAAAAAGATGGAATCAATACTGTTTTTAGAAAAAATGCAGAAGGATTACTTTATGGGATTACTTATGTAGACCATGCCACAAAATGTGTTTTTAACGGTAGTAAGCTGGGCAAACAATACAGCGCTAAAGCTATTCAGGAACGTTGTGAATCAATTAGCCTAGTGGGACAAAAAATGGGAAGTTCAGATAGTGAAAAATCACAAGGAATTATATCTCAGACGACTCATTCGAAAATCAATACAACTTCGTTTGGTGATGATTTTCAGAATACTAAATCAGTTGGATCCGATTCAGTAATGGGGCAATTATTGGATATGCTTACGCAATCCGAACAGGCTGCTAATTACGTTCCGTATCAACTCAAAGGCAAAAAGAAAAAAAGAAGAGGACAGTCTAATAATCAATAAAATTCGAAATTATGGCTATGCAGACAGGAGAAAACGAACAGGCATTGAGGAAGATACTCGACATGACCAGACTAATCAGTATCATTATTTTGGTGATCCATTTTTATTATTACTGCTATGCTGCCTTTCGGGAGTGGCATCTCGTTAGCGGGTTCAGTGATAAAATTATGGGCAATATTCACCATACAGGATTGTTCAGTAATTTTCATAAATCCAAACTCTTTGCATTGGGATTTTTGATGATTTCCCTAATAGGTACCAAGGGACGTAAAGATGAAAAACTGAATTATAAAACGGCCTTTGCTTATATTATTACTGGCATCCTAATTTACTTTACAAGCTATCTTTCATTATATCTGAAAATAGAAATAGTACAGGCAGCGATTGCTTATATGAGCATTACGGCAATTGGGTTTCTTCTGATGCTTTCTGGAGGAACATTATTATCAAGAATCATAAAAAATAGTCTCAACCACAAAGATATTTTTAATACCGAAAATGAAACTTTCCCCCAAGAAGAAAGACTTTTGGAGAATGAGTATTCTATTAACCTGCCAGCCAGATATCATTTAAAGAATAAGGTGCGAAACAGTTGGATAAACATCATTAATCCCTTTCGAGCTTTGATGGTTCTTGGCACTCCTGGCTCTGGAAAGTCTTACTTTGTAATTCGACATGTGATTACCCAGCACATACGCAAAGGTTTTACTATGTTTATTTATGATTTCAAGTTCGATGACCTTTCCAAAATCGCTTATAATACCTGGCTCAAATACAAACATCTTTATCCTAAGCCGCCACAATTTTATGTTATTAATTTTGATGACCTGACCCGAACGCACCGATGCAATCCATTGGAGCCTTCAGCAATGAGTGATATTACCGATGCTTCTGAATCTGCACGCACCATTCTGTTAGGATTAAATCGGGAATGGATCAAACGTCAGGGAGATTTTTTTGTGGAATCACCGATCAATTTCCTTTCTGCTATAATATGGTATTTGAGAAAATACAAAGACGGCGAATTTTGTACGCTTCCCCATGTTATAGAACTGATGCAAGCAGACTATGATAGCTTATTTACGTTACTTAGAACTGAAAAAGAGATTGAGGTACTCATCAATCCTTTTGTAAATGCCTACCTCAATAATGTAATGGATCAATTGGAAGGTCAAATCGCATCTGCAAAAATCGCAATGGCGAGGCTTTCCTCTCCGCAATTGTATTATGTTTTATCAGGTAATGATTTCACATTGGATATCAATAATCCAGAGGAACCAAAAATTGTTTGCATGGGAAATAATCCACAAAAAATACAAATTTACGGGGCCGTATTATCATTGTATGTAAGCCGATTAGTAAAGTTGGTCAACCAAAAAGACAAACAGAAAAGCAGCCTGATATTCGATGAATTTCCAACAATTTACCTCAACAATATGGATAGTTTGATTGCTACTGCCAGAAGCAATAAAGTAGCTACTTGTTTGGGTATTCAGGACTTTAGTCAGTTGCGAAAAGACTATGGACGTGAACAGGCCGACGTGATTATGAACATTACCGGAAATATCGTCAGCGGACAGGTCACAGGTGATACAGCCAAGCAATTATCAGAGCGTTTCGGAAAGATCATGCAGGATAGGGAAAGCCTGTCTATTAATAGCGGGGACACCTCGATCAGTCGTTCCAAACAGTTGGAATCCGCAGTGCCTCCTTCCAAAATTTCTGGACTTAGTTCTGGTGAATTTGTTGGAATAGTAGCCGATGATCCTGATTGTAAAATTGAACTCAAAACATTTCACTGCGAAATTGTAAATGACCATAAAGCATTGAAAAACGAACAGGATGATTATAAAGATATTCCTGTTATTCGGAAAGTCGATAACGCAATGGTGCAACGCAACTACTTGCAGATAAAACAGGATATCAAGGATATTATTTATTCTGAAAAAGAAAGACTATTAAATGATTTTGGACTGGCACATTTAGTCGTAAAAAAATAATCCCCATCGTTTTTAGAACTTCTTCTGGCCTGGGAATGTTTACCTGTTCATTTATATAATCAGTTAAAAAAAATTAAAATTATGGAAATAATGCAAAATCAGTTTTTAGACATTGTGAAATTTATAAAAGAGTCACGATTCAAAGCAATTAAAATTATCAATACCGAGCTAATTGAGCTTTATTGGAATATTGGTGAGTATATTAGCAAGAAGGTTGAAAGTTCTGAATGGGGACAATCCGTCGTTAAGGATTTGGCTGAATATATACAGAAGAACGAATCAGGTTTAAAAGGATTTTCAGATAAAAACCTTTGGAGGATGAAGCAATTTTATGAAACATACAGTGCTTTGGAAAAACCGGTCAAATTGACCACCCAATTCCAGTGCAAATTGACCACAAGTTTCGGAGCAAACTGACCACCACTTTTCAGTTCAAATTGACCACCTGAATTTGAGGTAAAATTGGACATTAAATACTTCTGACTTTTTCATGTTGTTAGAACCATACATTCGTTTAAAAAAAACACGGATTATGGCAAACAAAATAACAGACATGAGTAAAATTAGAAAAGCAATTAAATTCTACTGTAACGGGAAAAGTAAGTTATTCATAAGTAAGTACTTATCTCTTTCCAGGAACACGGTAAAGAAGTGTATTTCTTTATTTGAAGTGCTAGGATTAAGTTTTGAAGTAATTAACGAAAAAACAGATGCTGAACTGGAACTTTTGTTTTCACACACTACAGTGGAATCCATTAGTCCCAAATTGCAGAAACTTTATGATTTTTTTCCTAAAATGGAACGCGAACTAAAAAAAGTTGGAGTTACCGTACACCATATGTGGGAGCAATATATTGCCCTAAATCCTGATGGCTACAGGAGTTCACAATTTGGGCATCATTACAAAACATGGGGTAAACGAGTCAATCCAGTGATGCATATGAATCACAAAGCGGGAGATAAAATGTATGTGGATTATGCTGGAAAAACACTCTTCATCATTGATAAAGACACGGGAGAAATTAAAGAAGTACAATTTTTTGTAGCCATATTCGGAGCCAGTCAATATACCTATGCCGAAGCTTCCATGAGCCAGCAAAAAGAAGATTTTGTTAGTTCTGTAGAAAATGCAATGCGTTTTTTTGAAGGCACTCCTGCGGCAATTGTTCCCGATAATTTAAAATCTGCAGTGATAAAAAGTAGTCGTTTTGAACCCACAATCAATGAAGCTTTAGCTGATTTAGCAGAGCATTACCAAACTACAATCTTGCCTGCCAGGGCTTATAAACCTAGAGATAAATCATTAGTTGAAGGAGCTGTTAAGATATTATATCGAAGGATTTATGTAAACCTAAAAGAAACTAAATTCTTTTCTCTGGAAGAATTAAACCGGCAGATATGGGATTTATTAGATGCTCATAATAGTCGAAAACTCACAGGACGTCCTTATTCTCGTATAGAATTATTTTTAGAAGATGAGAAGCAAAAACTAAGTCCATTACCACAAGAACGTTTTGAAATCAAATACCAATCCTTTGCAACAGTAATGCAAAATGGGCATGTTCAATTAAGTCAGGACAAAAATTACTACAGCGTTCCGTATTAATATGTCAAGAAAAAAGCTAAACTATTGTATACCAAATCAACGGTAGAGATCTATCACAAATACAATCGAATAGCCATTCATCCAAGGAATTACAAACCTTATATCCATACCACAATCCCAGAACATATGGCTAGCACGCATCAATTTGTAGCCCAGTGGAGTGCTGCCCGCTTCATTGATTGGGCCAGTAGTATTGACGAGTCAGTAGCAGAATATATTATACAAATAATCGAAAGTAGAAACCATCCTGAACAGGCTTATAAAAGTTGTTTGGGAATATTAAACTTCGAAAAAAAGGTAGGGAAAGAGCGATTAATAAATGCCTGTAAGCGGGCACTTGATTTTAAAATTTACAATTTTAAGACTATCCAAAATATTTTAGAAAACAACTTAGATCAGATTGAATTTGAACAAGAACCTGAGCAGGAACTTCCAATTCACGCTAACATAAGAGGAAAACAGTATTATAATTAAATTAAAACACAGTAATCATGAATGAATCCACAGTAACAAAAATGAAACAAATGAAGTTTTACGGTATGCATAATGCCTTTAAAACAGCTATTGAAAGCGGTAAAACAGACCATTACTCGCTCGATCAGTTTGTATCGATGCTCATTGATGCCGAATGGGATGGAAGGCACAATCGGCGTATTGCGCGCAGTATCACCAACGCCCGATTCCATTACAAGTCAAATATAGAAAATATCAATTTTGACCAAACCCGCAATCTGGATCGAAACACCATACTGCGTCTGGCAGAATGTGAATTTGTTGAAAAAAACGAAAACATTTTAATCACAGGAAGTACCGGTGTAGGTAAAAGTTACTTAGGTACCGCATTGGGTTATCAGGCCTGTATCCAAGGTTTTAAAGTAAGTTATTTTAATACTTCGAAGCTTTTTGCTAAATTAAAAATGGCCAAAGCAGATGGTTCTTACCTGCGAGAATTGGCCAAAATAGAACGGCAAGATGTTATCATATTAGACGATTTTGGACTCCAAGCTTTGGATAGCAGTAACCGAATTACCCTTTTAGAGATCATTGAAGACAGGCATAATAACGGTTCTATTATTGTAACCTCACAAATCCCAGTGCAAGGCTGGTATGACATCATTGGAGAAAAAACCATAGCTGATGCCATTTTGGATAGACTGATTCATCAATCCCACCGACTCGAATTACATGGTGAATCCATGAGAAAAAAAAGAGGGATAAACAAAGGCTAATATTTAAGTATATTTGAATACTAATTAACAGATGAAAAAGAGTAGTTTTTAATGAAAAATGGGGTGGTAATTTTGCTCCGGAATTGGGTGGTCATTTTGAATTGGAATCAGGTGCTCACTTTAAATTGGAATTAGGTGGTCAATATCACTGGAATTTGCACATAATCATTGAACCTACTAAATGACATAATTATTTTATCACTCCAACTGTAATTTTTGGATTGCTTAAGTTCATTTCTATAGGATTCCATTTCCCTAGCTTGAAAAAAAAGACTATCAATCTGATTTCCATTATTCTTCAAGGCCTGTTTCAATTGCCTATATATTTCCCGCTTCCTTTTGAACCTATCTTCTTCAGACTGTTCTGCAACTTCTATTTTAAGTACATCATCTGCAAACCATTTGTTATTTGTTGGTTTGATTTTATCTAAAGTAACATTATCAAAGCGTAACCCTACAAAACTATTGAAAGCAAATTCATTGAATCTTGTACTTCCTAAATCACAATCCAATAAGTTTAAAGTGCTGTCATCATATCCTTTACATTTATCAAAACTAATATCGCTGTAATTTGTAAAATCATTAATCATAAAAAAGCGAAACGACATTCTTTTAAACAATAATTTTAAATTTTGATTGACCCCTGTTATTAAAGTACTGTCTATTTCCCATCCTTCAAATTTCAATACTCCTTTTAATTCAGGATTACTTTTTATTTCAAGTCTGTCCAATTTTTTACCTAAACCGTTAAAATCAAAACCCTGTGTGAAATTCGTTTCTGAGATGTATATTTCTTTAATATAAGTTTCTAATTTATTTCCTGTTAAATCTCTATTTTCTAATTCTCCTTTTTTATAAAAATGATCTCCAAATAAAGTAAGCTTCTTAATTCTGGAAGCACTTATTTCAAATTCCTCCTTAAAAATGTTTTGATTTGATGAAAAGCTGAATGGACACTCGATATTCCAAAATGCTATATCTTTATTAAATTCATTTGCCAAAAGACCAATATCACCTTTTAAAGATTCAATTCTAACTTGCTTGTTAAAAGTTGAGCGCTGTAAATTCAAAACAAATTCTGATTGAATAATATGTAAGTATGAAATTGTTGATTCATGAATGTTAATACCACCATTAACTACTATCGTCTCACTTACAGTAATCCTTCCAACATCGCATTTATTGGCAATTAAAACTCTTTTTGCCAAAGTGCAATTGTTTTCGATAACAATATATTCTGAGTCGCAATTCTCAAATGCAATACTATAATTGTAAGGGCTCTCAAGAAGTTTTGATCTTACATTTTGAAACACTATTCCTTTTTCAAACTTGCAGTTAATAAATAAAAACCCCGAGTTTATTTCGACATCTTTAACTATTACTTTTTCCTTAAATATTACATTTTTTAATTTCCGATGATTCCAATTTACAACTGATTGATCGAGAATGACCTCAAAATCAACAGTAATATCAATATCTATTGAATCGTTATTATTCAAATATTCATAAAAATCTTGTTTAGTTGCTACCGTCATATAGTTTTCTACTTAATCCTTTTTTGTTATAATTAGAATAATTCAAATCTTTTTGCATATTTTTATTTCATCTACAATAATATAATAAAACCGTTGACCTCTACATCATAAAAAATAAAAGGATGAACAATGCTCATCCTTTAAATAAATTATTTTAGATTATTTCATTCTCATGACATTGATAATATAAAATCATACATCATTAATTTTGAACAAAACCTATTTATTTTGATTTAATATAGAATCTATCTTCCTTCTATCCCATAAAAGCAAAGACATTTTCCCAATTTTAAACAACCTATCTTGATCAACATTATTATTTAAAGCCCATTCTATCCATTTCCTTATTGAAAATTCCCAGTATACCCATCCTGTTGCTCCTCCTATAAAAATACTAATCAGATTGTTTAAATTAAAAACATTGGATAAACTAAACCAAACTACCAATATTATTGCTACGGATGGTATATTAACCCATAAATAACCTTTAGTTATGAGTTCTCGAGTTGATACTTCCTTATTATTCATCATAAATTTAATTTTTAGTTTAGACTTAAGAAACCTATTAATCTTTAAATAATTCTAAGTCATCTTCAAGCCATATACAAGGAACACCATTATAATAATCTCTTATCCTGTCTTCAACGTGATTAGCCTCCCATACTGCTGCTCTTTCCAGACCTTTTACTTTTTCCTTCGTTGCTGGTGTACTTTCACCTGTGTTTGGATTGTAAAATTCAAATCTATCTGGATGTAATGCATCTTGGATAAATTGCATCGGTTGACTATTTAAATTTTGCCTAATATTCATTTTTCCGACTATCGGCCAATGCCCTTGTGTTATTACATCATTATAAACACCTATAATGAATAAAATTGGTTTGTCTTCTAATACTGAAAAATCCGTTAATCTCGTTTCACTTTTATAATCAAAAAAAACATACCCCCCTTTATCTAATATTTGGGCGTAAGTATAATATTGATTTTCAATATTGATTTCAAGTATTGAACCTTGTGTTATTTTTTGCTTTTTCATAATTATATTTTATTATTGCCCAAATTCCTTTTTTGCAGCATTCTCATATACTTTAGCATTTGGATTTTTAGGACTTACCCCATTTATAGCATTTCCTGAAGTACCCCCCTCTGATTTTGCACCACCGTTTTGCTTTATAAGTTGTTGTTCTCTTCCCCTAATTGCATCTTTATTAGTTGATGATTTATCAAGTTTGGCAGGACCAAATCCATCTTTGTTTTTATGATGTTTTGCATCTCTTGCTGCAACATTCTCCCTTGGAGTTTTATTCCCACTAGTTCTTCCAGAGTAGGTTTCTTTAGTTTCTTTATTAGTTTTAGTATAAGTTTGGTGAGTCTTTTCTCCTTTGGTTGTTTCAGTAGCCTTTTCAACCGCTTTAGCTTTAGCAGAATTTATTATCGTTTTTGCTCCACCAGCTAAAACTGCCCCTGATACTAGTGCCTTATTTGATTTCGAATCATTATAATTTCGAGAATCTGTCTTTGCATTACCTGATGGTGCGTTTGCAAATTCAGAATAAAGTAATGCAGCAACAACATAAACACATATTGGACATCTACCATCTGGGTCATCAAATCGAATAGGGTCATTATAACCGTAAGAATATGGATTTAAATTGTCGGTATTAAATATTCCTCCACCATTTCCTAAAGTAGTCTTCATGGCAAAATCTACTTCGTCATCATCATCTTTATCAATATCGTTCGGATCAAACTTAAAATCAAGATCATTCAATAATGGATCAATATTCACCCATCGACCAATAGCAGGATCATAATTTCTAAAGCCATAGTCGTACAACCCAAGCCTAGCTCGTCCTGACGCTCTTGACCTTGGAACTTATACTCATACTCAACTGTGCAATATTTTGCTCGCCCGAGCATCACTTTTTGTAAGAACGTATTGATTTCAAAAATAGCTTTTTTTCTTCTTTCAATTGAAAAAAAAAGAGAGCCTATTTTAAGGTAGTTTTAATCTCTTTTTAGTGCTTGTTTTTTATACTGTTTTCGGAGGATATTTTGCCTTGTTTTTATTTATTATGCACGCATGGTAAATTAGCATATTTGTTAATTGTATCCCGACTATCATTAGTCGGGATTTGCGTGTTTTTATAAATTGGCTTTTTTGATATTTTTTAGAGCCAAAAGTAGAGGGTAAGAGATAAAAAAAATAACTATTTCGACCCTTTTTTTGTACAAAGCCGCGTACCAAAACCGTATAATTATCAAGGGGGATTTTTGATGTGCCTACGGCGGTTAACGAATTAATAATTTGTAAGAATATTTTATTGTATCGGGTGGTGTTTTTCTATGGCATTTTGCAAGGCTTTTATTCCTGTCTGTTTGTATTTTTCGGTAGTGTCTAGGTGTTTGTGTCCTGCAAAGGTTTGAACCCGTCTTAAATCGTTTCCTTTACTGAGTAAATTGGTTATTACACTTTGGCGGATAGTTATTGAAGTTAGCCTTTTAGTGTATCGTTTTTGATAAGTGCTAATTAAATAACCAATGTCTTCTATTTGTATTGGCGTTCCTAGTTTGCCCAACAACAAAGCGTTTTTATCGTTTCTATGTGTTTTTAAGGCTTTTCTATCCGTATTGACGTATTTGTGTAGTAAAAGGATTTGTTCTGCTTTTAAAGGCAATATTCGATTATTAGTTGAACTAGTTGGTTTTATTTGGATAGTTGCCTTTTCTAAATCAATATCACTAAGCTCTAATTGTATAAGTTCTCCTGATGTTGGGGCTTGATGGATAAGCAAACTTATAATTATTCTATTTCGTAAAGTCAAAAAGGGATACCGCTCTTTTCGAGGTTCTAAAAGTTGTTGCAGTTCTTTGTCCGTAAATAAATCTTGATGTTGTATTGGGGTTTCTTTAGCATCCCTAAATTTGATACTTTGTGTAGGATTATCTTTTCTGACACCTGTTTCAATTAAATAATCGTAATATTTTTTTAATGCAAAAAGGATCGTTTTTAAGGTATTTGGAGTGGAAGTTTTTCCGTAAGTCTTCTATGTATTCCATTACCTTTTGATAATTGTAATGTTCCGTATTTCGGTTTAGAAGTTTAAATTTATTGATGTGGTAATAATAACTTTTTGCGGTGGATTCCTGTAAATGATTCCTAAGGTAGGTTTGTAAATTCATTTCATTTTTAAGTTATTTATTTGGGTGTAAATTTGAGTTGTGGAGAGTTGGGAGTGTCCTAAAAAATCCCGTACCATTTCAATGCTCATATCATTTTCGAGTAAATGCGTAGCAATACTATGGCGCAGATGATGCAGGCTTACATTTTTAATTCCAGTCTTTTTAAGCAGTTCTTTAAAGAAACTATACATTGTATTGCCTGACATTCTATTGTTTTGTTTGTTGGTCAAAAAGGATATTTCTTCAGTATTTATTTTGCTTTCTAAAAATATTTTAAAATCTGTTGTAATAACCTCATTTATGGGGATAACCCTTCTTTTTTTTCCTTTTCCATTTCTGATAAAAAGTAGTTTCTTTTCAATATTAATATCGTTTTTATTAAGGCTTACCGCTTCGCTTCTTCTAAGTCCACAACCGTAACACAAGTGCAAAATCATTTTTTGCTCTTGGATTTGACAATGATTATAAAGGGTTTGTATTTGTTCTTGGGTAAGAATATTTTTTACTTCATTTTTAGGGCTTTTTAGCTTTAAAGTAAAAGGATTTGTATTGATTTTATGGGTTCTTTCCAGATATCCAAAACACATTTTGATAGCTAATAACTGGCTGTGAACGTGGCTTTCACTTAGGGTTTTGCCCTTAGTTCTACTAGGTTTTTGCTGTAAATGTTTTTGATACGATTTAATATGTATATCATTTATTTTAGGAACTGTTTCTTGAGCAAAAACTAAAAAATGACATACATATTTGGGGTAATTGTTGATTACAGTCTTGCAGTATCCTAAGGTTTGTAATTCTTTTCTAAAGGCATAAATTTCATCTTCCATATACCTATGATGCTTTTATGGTTGTACTTTTTTGAAACTTGGAACACTAAGACAATTATCAATTGTAAATTATTAATTATCAATTGTTTTGCTTTTATTCTAGCGTCCCATTAGTGGTTCTTAGTGGTTCATACGGTTTGTTTCAACTGCTGTATTTGTAATAGGAG
>NZ_FNDB01000003.1:168225-371764 GCF_900099915.1 Flavobacterium omnivorum | reverse complement strand
TGACCCATATGAAAATGCAGTAGCAGAAAGAATAAATGGAATATTAAAACAGGAATTCATGATTGATAAATACAACCTAGATTTAAAAATCATGAAACAAATTGTAAAAGAATCAATCAGTATATACAATGAATTAAGACCTCATTATTCTAATTTCATGCTGACTCCAAACAAAATGCATATACAAAGTCAAATTAAAATGAGGACATATAAAACAAAAAACACTTGCAAAAACGTTTTTGCAAGTGTTTAATTAAATATTTTTATCTAATAATCTGTATCGGTTATTCAGGACAAGACAGTTTTATCGAGATATGGTAAAGTCCTGATACTTTTCAATCGTAGTAAATTATAGATAAATTTTTAGTTTTCAATCACTTTTATCAAATATCTAAAAATTAATAAAAATTTTGTGATATCTGTATTTTTTATATGCATGCATAGTGATATTTTGTTTTTTTATTGCAAAAT
This sequence comes from Flavobacterium omnivorum, assembly GCF_900099915.1. Lineage (GTDB taxonomy): Bacteria > Bacteroidota > Bacteroidia > Flavobacteriales > Flavobacteriaceae > Flavobacterium > Flavobacterium omnivorum. Next base: position 371,293 of record NZ_FNDB01000003.1, on the reverse strand, counting down.
TTAACATTAAAAAATTAGAATCAAATGTAGAATAAGTGCAAATGAGGCAATTTAGCTGATAAATATGAAATTATTAAGGGACTTTTTTATTAATATCAAAAATATTTGTACTTTGGCTTCATAAACCAACAAATAATAACCCAATGAGAGTGTATTTACTTTTTTTGTCATTGTTTTTTTGTAGCCTAACTTTTGCTCAAAACTCAATTTCAGGTATTGTTACAGACAGTAACAACCAGCCTATTCCTTTAGCCAACATTAAGATTGTTGGAGATTCTTCGGGTACGACTACCGATTTAAACGGGGCATTTACGTTGCAATCTACCGTAAAGCCACCATTTACAATTGAGGTTACAAGTGTGGGGTACCGATCCCAAAAAATTGCTGTCTCTTCAAACAATCAAAAAATTGCTGTTACGCTTTTAGATGAAGAGAATAAGCTAGACGAGATTGTGGTTTCAGCTTCAAGAACTCCTGAAAGAGTGATTGAGTCACCTGTTACTATTGAAAGAATGGGTATTCAACAAATTAAAAACACTACCGCACCAACATTTTATGATGGTTTAGAAAATCTTAAAGAAGTGCATTTTAATACAAGTAGTATTTCCTTCAAGTCCATTAATACTAGAGGATTTTCTACAGTGGCAAATACACGTTTTATGCAATTGGTAGACGGAATGGATAATTCATCACCTGCTTTGAACTTTGTACTAGGGAATTTAATTGGACTATCAGATATTGATGTTGCTAGTGTGGAGTTACTTCCAGGAGCATCTTCAGCTTTATATGGTGCAAATGCCTTCAATGGTATTTTGTTTATGAACAGTAAAAATCCTTTTACAAATCAAGGGATTAGTACGTATGTAAAATATGGTCAGACCACGCAACAGGCTGCGGGTACTAATGACTATTTTGATTTTGGATTAAGAGCTGCCAAAGCATTTAGTAAACATTTTGCTGCTAAAGGAAATTTTAATTTTTTGAGAGCTACGGAATGGATTGCTGCTGATCAAAGAAGTGTCACTGGAGGCTCCATCGGACATGCTAATAATCAAAATTATGATGGTTTAAACTTGTATGGAGATGAGGTTACAACCTTCATAACTAATGTAGGGCAAGTAAGCAGAACAGGGTACCGTGAGCAAGATTTAAATGATAACAAAGTAAGAAGTGTAAAAGCTGATTTTTCTTTGCATTTTAAACCTTGGGAAGGGGAAACCGAAATTATTTTACAACATAAAATAGGTTTAGGAAGTACAATATATCAAGGAGCAAATAGATATGCATTAGGGGATTTCTTTATGCAACAATCTAAATTAGAAATAAAAGGAAAAAATTTCTTTGTAAGAGGGTATGTGACTGACGAGGATGCGGGAAATTCTTATGATATGCGTTTTGCTGCTTGGAATGTTAACAGAGCTGCAAAATCAGATACAGAATGGTTTACGAACTATGCTACTGCATATCAACTTTCGGGAGCAGTATTAGGTACTAACGCACAACAATCAGCTGCGAATGCAAGAAATTATGCTGATTTCAATATTAAACCAACAGGGTTGCCTTTTTTACCAACTCCAACAGGAAGTGCGAGATTTGAGCCGGGTTCTGTACAGTTCAAAAATGCTTTGGCTGCAGCAATTGCTGAGCCAGATCTAACCAAAGGGGCTAAGTTTATTGATCAGTCAAAAATTTATCATTCAGATGTGAACTATAATTTCAAAGATTTAGTAAAATTTGCTGAGATTCAATTAGGTGGTTCTTTCAGGCAATATGAAATGAATTCTCAAGGAACAATCTTTACTGATTTTGATGGTCCTTTAAGATATAACGAATATGGCGCTTACGGTCAATTGACTAAAAAATTCATGGATGACCGATTGAAATTTACAGGATCAGCGCGCTACGATAAAAGTCAAAATTTTAATGGAAACATTTCGCCACGTGTATCATTGGTGTATTCTGCAGGAGCAACTAAAAGACACAATTTTAGAGCTTCTTATCAAACAGGATTTAGAAACCCTACAACACAAGATCAGTATATTGGTCTTGACTTAGGACCGTTTGCTTTGATTGGTTCTGCTCCAGAGAATTTAGATCGTTTTACAGAGGTTAGAGGAGTTAGTTCCGCAGGTCAAGCATTGGGAATACCTTCAACTTTGACATTAACAGGTCAAAATGCATATAATAATTCATACACTTTGACTTCGGTACAAGCATTTAGTGCTGCTATTGCTGCTAATCCAACAAATGTTCCTGCAGCAGCAGCTTTGTTGAAAACAGCTAATCCTAGATTAGTTAAGCCAGAAGAGGTGCAGGCAATCGAATTGGGTTATCGTTCTGTTGTAAACAACGATTTGTCAATTGATGTGAATGGATACTATAATATTTACAATGATTTCATGAATACATCAAGAGTAATCAGTCCGTATTATGGAGATGTTAATACAACATTTGACTTTGGTAATCCAGCTACATTAGCTACATTATCCGCTTTAGCTAATGGTGATAGAAGAGTTTATCAAGTATATACCAATACAACTGCAAAAATTACTTCATTAGGTTTTGGTGTAGGTTTATCTAAAAAAGTATATAAAGATTTTGAATTGGGTGTGAATTACAATTATGCTGAATTTAATTTTAACCAAGAAGAAGATCCTAGTTTTATAGCTGGTTTCAACACTCCAAAACACAGAGTAAAAGCTTCAATTGGAAATTCAAGATTGTTTGAAAACTTTGGGTTCAATATAAACGCAAGATACAACACGGAGTATTTATGGCAGTCTTCTTTTGCTGATGGAATTGTTCCAGAAAACACAGTGTTAGATGCTCAAATTAACTATGGTTTTCCTAAATTAAAATCAGTACTTAAAGTAGGTGCTACTAATATTGGTGGAAAGGATTATATTCAAGTAATAGGAGCGGGTGCTATAGGTCAACAATGGTTTGCTTCATGGACAATCAACCCATAAAACTAAAAAGGGCAATAATTTTAAAAAATATATTATGATAAAAAATTTCAAATGGCTGTTGTTGATTTCGCTAACCTTCGCAGCATGTAATAACGACGATGAAGTAGTTGTCGAAGAGCCGTTAACAGCGGGTACAGCAGATTTTTCGAAATTCGTTGCCTTAGGAGATTCATTTGCAGCTGGATACAGTGATGGAGCACTTTTTAAAGCGGGTCAAAAAAATTCATATCCAAACATCATGGCTGAGCAGTTTGCTCTGGTTAGTGGAGGTGCTTTTACAAATCCATTCATGGCAGAGGACAATAGAGGAGGTTTTTCTATTGGTGGGAATCAAATCCCTCAGTTCCCAACGCGTTTGTATTTTAATGGAGCTGGACCCGTAAATGTTTCTGGTGTTTCAGGGACTGTTTTTGGTGCTAGTATCTCTGGATATTACAGTAATATGGGTGTTCCAGGTGCAAAAGCAATTCATTTAGGAGTGGCAGGTTACGGTCAAGCAAATCCATATTTTGGACGATTTGCTAAAACGGCAATGTCAAGTATGCTTAAAGATGCTACGGATCAAAACCCAACTTTTTTCTCCTTATTTATAGGTGGAAATGATGTTTTAGGATATGCAACTAATGGAGGTGTGCCAACGTCACAAGATCCTGTTTTAGGAAATGATATAACTCCTGCAGGTACTTTTAATGCTGCTTATAACGCCTTAGCGACTGCTCTTGCCACTGGAGGCAGAAAAGGAGTTGTTGCAAACTTACCGTATATTAATAATCTTCCGTTTTTCACAACAGTTCCTTATAATCCAGTACCGTTAAATGCAGCTACAGCAACGCAGTTGAACTCGCAGTTGTTGGGACCTGTCAAACAAATCCTTACGGCTTTGGGTGCAGGCACTAGAATTAAAACATTAACTGCTTCGGCTACAAATCCCCTATTGATAAGAGATGAGACCTTAGTAAATTATAGCGCTCAAATTACTGGTGCATTAATAGCTGCTGGAGTTCCTGCTGGTCAAGCAGGCTTAATGGGTAGTTTATACGGGCAAGCGCGTCATGCTAACGGAGGTGCAAATGTTGCCAATAAGGATTTTGTATTATTAACAACTAGAACGGTTATTGGAACATCACAAGCTGGAGTTCCTGCTCCGTTTAATACTGTTGGAGTAACTTATCCTTTGCAAGATAATAGAGTTTTAACAGCTTCGGAGGTTTTGGAGATAAAAGTAGCTACAGATGCTTATAATGTAACAATTAAAGCTGCTGCCGAATCTAATGGGTTGGCTTTCGTTGATGCTGCTTCTATTTTGAATCAGCTAAACAATGGCGGAATTCGCTTTGGTAATTTTCACATGACTGCTGCTTATGTCACTGGGGGTACTTTTTCTCTAGACGGAGTTCATCCAAGTCCTAGAGGTTATGCTCTGATTGCGAATAAATTCATTGAAGCAATTAATGTTAAATACGGTTCAAATCTTAAAGGGGTTGACTTAGGTTTATATGGAATTCAATATCCAGCTACAATTCAATAATTAAAATTCATTTTTTTACAATAAACAGCCACCCGTCTTTTGACGTGGTGGTTGTTTATTTTTAAGGATATTGTGCTCTTTTGTCCGTTTCTTGGTCATTTCTACGCGAGCTATTAAAAATATCCTTTTTTTATCGTAAAAGGTGTTGATTTTTTATTTTAAAAAATTATCTTTGCGCTCTGAAAAAGGCATTTAATCGATACGTTTCGATTAGTACTAATTCATAAACCTAAATAGCTATTTAATAAACACATAAGTAATGTCAAAAGTAATAGGAAAAGTTGCCCAGATCATTGGACCAGTAGTTGACGTAGTTTTCAACGGTAAAGATGTTGAACTTCCAAAAATTTATGATTCGTTAGAAATCACAAAAAAAGATGGTACTTTATTGGTACTTGAAGTACAATCTCACATTGGTGAAAATACAGTACGTACCATTTCGATGGACTCAACAGATGGTTTGAGCAGAGGTTATGAAGTAGTTGGAGCAGGAAATCCGATCCAAATGCCAATTGGTGCCGATGTTTACGGTCGTTTATTCAACGTAATTGGAGATGCAATCGACGGTTTAGGTAATTTACCAAAAACAGGAGAAAACGGTATGTCTATTCACAGACAAGCACCAAAATTCGAAGATCTATCTACTTCTTCTGAAGTTTTATTCACCGGTATTAAAGTAATCGATTTAATTGAGCCTTACTCAAAAGGAGGGAAAATTGGATTGTTTGGTGGTGCAGGTGTTGGTAAAACAGTATTGATTCAGGAGTTGATTAACAATATCGCAAAAGGTCACGGTGGACTTTCTGTATTCGCAGGAGTAGGAGAAAGAACACGTGAAGGAAATGACTTGCTTCGTGAGATGTTAGAGTCAGGAATTATAAAATACGGGGATGAATTCATGCACTCTATGGAAAATGGAGGATGGGATTTATCTAAAGTGGATATGCCAGGAATGAGAGAGTCTAAAGCTACTTTCGTTTTCGGTCAAATGAATGAGCCTCCTGGAGCTCGTGCTCGTGTAGCACTTTCTGGATTATCTATTGCGGAGTATTTCCGTGATGGAGCAGGAACTGATCAAGGGAAAGATGTGTTGTTCTTCGTGGATAATATCTTCCGTTTTACTCAAGCAGGTTCTGAGGTTTCGGCACTTTTAGGTCGTATGCCATCTGCAGTAGGATACCAACCAACATTAGCAACAGAAATGGGTGCGATGCAAGAACGTATCACATCTACAAACAAAGGTTCTATTACATCTGTACAAGCGGTTTACGTACCTGCGGATGATTTAACGGATCCAGCTCCGGCTACAACATTTGCTCACCTTGATGCAACAACAGTATTATCTCGTAAAATTGCTGAGTTAGGTATTTATCCTGCAGTTGATCCATTGGATTCTACTTCAAGAATACTTACTCCTCAAATTTTAGGTGATGAGCATTATGACTGTGCACAAAGAGTAAAAGAGATTTTACAAAAATACAAACAACTACAAGATATCATTGCGATCCTAGGTATGGAAGAGTTATCTGAAGAAGATAAATTAGCCGTTTCAAGAGCACGTCGTGTACAACGTTTCTTATCTCAACCCTTCCACGTTGCTGAGCAATTTACGGGATTGAAAGGAGTTTTAGTTGATATCAAAGATACCATCAAAGGATTTAACATGATTATTGACGGTGAATTAGATCACTTGCCAGAATCCGCTTTTAACCTTAAAGGTACAATTGAAGAAGCTATCGAAGCTGGAGAAAAAATGTTAGCGGAAGCTTAAAATTAGTTTAAAAGTTTAAAGTTTAAGGTTCACTCGTAACTTTAAACTTTTAAACTTTAAACTTTAAACTAAAAAGAAATATGTTATTAGAAATAGTATCACCAGAAGCAAAATTGTTTTCAGCAGAAGTAACTTCGGTTACATTGCCCGGAGTTGATGGAAGCTTTCAAATTTTGAATAACCACGCACCAATCGTTTCAATTTTAGGAAAAGGTGTAGTGAAAATTACAGCTACTAACTTTACATTTGCAAAAGAGGTTGCAGGTAAATTCACCAAGCTGGATGCCCAAAATTACACCCTTGCTATCAATTCAGGAACAATTGAAATGAAAGATAACAAAGTTATTGTTTTAGTTGACTAAAGTAATTTTGATTAAATAAATGAAAGCCTCGCAATTTGTGAGGCTTTTTTTTTGGAGCTATTTCCAGCTGTCCACTATATCTTTTGTAGAACTTCCAGCCAAAGGCTTGTAGCTTTACAAAAGGATGCCGTTGCCATCTGGGCTAAAATGCAGAGAACAGGAAATTATTTGTCTTTTGTAAACTCCATAATGTCTCCGGGTTGACATTCCAGAATTTCACAAATCAGTTCTAAAGTCGAAAACCGAATTGCTTTTGCTTTTCCGGTTTTCAAAATAGAAAGATTGGCAGTGGTTATTCCCATTCGTTCCGCTAATTCATTGGAACGCATCTTTCGTTTAGCTAGCATTATGTCTAAGTTAATTATAATAGACATGGTTATATTGTAAGATTATTTTCTGTCTCGATACTATTTCCTTTTTTGATAACATCAGAAAAAGCTAATAGCCCAATACCAATTGCTAGTAATAATAAATCAATAATTATATTAGATAGTGTTTCGACTTCTTGTGATTGATTCATGCCTAACAATGTAATTATAATTCCAGAAACACTTAAAAATAATAAAAGATAACCACTTCTGTTAAATCTTTCTGAGCTTTTGAAATTAAAAAAGCCTTCTTTAATAAATCCTTGTAACCCTTTTTGTATGTTAAAAAGTGCAAATATTAAAATAGCGATGCGTAAGAACATTACATAAGGACTAAAATTTCCGAAAATGGAATCTTTGTACATTAAAGTTATTGCTTCATTAGATAGGTTATACCGTAAAACCTCGTTTATTGGAACTGCTAAGATTAATAATGCTATAAATATTTTTAATACCCAATTCAGAATAATTATTTTTTTCATCTTATTTCAATTTTTTAATATAGTTAATTGCTGATTTTAATCGGAGACTGTAATTGATTATTAGTACTAAATTGTTAATTCGTTTTCTTCTTTTATATTCTTAGCTATTTTGAAAACCTCACTAATCACCATGAAAAACATCCCCAAACTAATTGAAATTAAGAAGGAGTCATAGTTTCCAAATTCTATTGAGAAGACTACAGGGCCTCGATTGATGTAATTGAAGATGAACAAGGATAAATGGCTAATAAGTGAAGAGCTAATAACTAATTTACCGATTAAATTAAAATTTTCTATAACCTCAGATTTAAAGATTTCTTTTTTTTGGAAGTACCCAACCACTTTTCTCAATACGTAGATGCTGTATAAAAAGAGAATTCCACTGATCACATTGGCTAAAATAATCAACTTAGAAAGTAGCGTAGTAGGTGTTATTACGTGACCGTTTATTTTTATAGGGATTTCCATATCAGGATCAAACAAATAAAATGCTAAGAATATCAAAATTCCAATTTCGCTGATTAAAGAAAAAAACCAGAAAAAGTCCAAAATAGCTCTCAAGATTTGTAATTTTTTCATTTTTATAAAGTTATAAGTTTCAACAAATATATAATAATTATTGATAAACAATAATTAAATATTCTAAAACAATAAAAATTTTTTAAAGATTAATTTTAGGAACTTTTCTTTTATTCTAATTTTAAAATTGAAAATGCTTCAGGAAAAAGTCCTTTTTAAATAAATTTTATAAAAAAAAGCCTAACAGGTTTCCAATATCTGTTAGGCTTTAGCTGATAAAGAATTTTTAAACAAACCTTTAAACAAATTATCAATTTAATTATTTTAAGTTATTCTGCACCATCAATAAGAGCTCTTGCTACAGCAAAACCACCTACTTTTTCACCAAGTTGAAGTCCTTTTTCACAATCGCTTCTGTAATGGATGCATCCAAACATTCTAGAATCCGAAGCTTCTTTTGCCATAGCTACAAAACTTTGTTTTTTTGTGGGAATGATATGTGATAAAACTATGCATGCAGCACCGCTAAACGTGGAGTGTCCTGACACGTAGGAAGGGAAATTAGGCGTTCCTGTTAATGTTTTTATAGACGGATCTACTTGTGAAGGTCTTGGGTTGAAGTAGGTGTATTTAGCATCCCAACAACTGATTGCAGCATCCATCATAGCAATATTTAATAGAGCAAGATTTCTTGCCCATCGTACTTCACTATAATTTAGTGCTACAAATGACTCTGAGGCAATTGCATTCCAGTGTCCGGGGGGCGTATAAGTTCCTACACCATCAGCCCAAAAAGTAACGATTTGCATGTTCTTTCTGGTCGCATTTTGTCCATATCTTTTGACTTCAGCTAATTCTTTTGCAAATTGTTCTGATTTTGTAGAAGGCGGTGGAACCGGGCGATTGGCAACAACCATTTCAGGAGACATCAAGAATGATTTTACTTTTCCAAATAATGGTAACATTGGAGGTCTTGCAGGGACATCTAATGATTTCCAAGGAGTTTCTCCTGTGGCAGCAGTTTGAGTTTCCAGTTGTGTCCAAAGCGTTTGATTACCAATAGCTGCTCCAGTTCCATCAGAAGCCGCTCTGGCGATAAATTTGCCTGCAATTTTTCTGCCTAAAATAATCCCTGCATCAACATCACTTCGGACATTGGCACCACTGATAATGCGATATAATTTTTGTTCCTCAGCCTTTTCTTGTATGTAAGCAATTTCTGTTGGGAATAATAATTTTAATAATTCAACAGTAACTCCTGCTAGAACTGCATCTTCAGATGGGTAAGAAGGTAACGTGCTTTTTGGGATTAAAACCGGCACAGTAGCATCAACGGTAAAAGGTGCAGCTCTATTGTACAGTTTTTTATAGTGCCAAGTCGCAATCATCGCATCGTATTGCGCCGCACTTACATAAGCATAAGCTCTGGCTGCATATGGAGGATTTGAAAAAGGAAATTCAGGATTCGAAAATGGATTTCCCGCAGATGGTGCCGGATAAGTTCCGTCTTCATTTTGATACGGTGGACGATTGTGTCTTGCCACTAATGTTCGCATGATTTCATTCCAACGTAAAACACCTCCGGCACTCCAGTATTTTATTATTTTTTTCTGCTGTGGCGTTATACTCGCTTGATAACTTTTTATTTCGTTAATTTCTCTTGTAAATGCAGCTGTAGTAGTTTCTATTGGTGCATCCAAAGAAAATTCATCAGGTTTAGTCAATAGAAATGTTTTCCAGGTTCCTGCTAATTCGTCTGTATTGGCTGGGTTCAATTGTGGAAATAGTTCGTTGCGTTCTGTTAACTCGTCACTACAAGAAAAGTTCAACGTAAGTGACAAAACTAAAAGGCTGGTATAGGCTGCTTTTTGTAATTTATTTTTCATTTTCCTTTACTGCTTTTTTTAAATTAATGTTGTAGAGTAAACCACCATAAAAGGTGTTTGATTGTCCAATATTTCTACCTTGTGTTACGAAGTTACATCCTCCAATAATAGATAATGCTGGTATTTTTTTGAGCGTATATTTAGTGTTTACACCTATTTTTAATGCATTCATAGTATTGCTTGGAAAAGGCATGTTGTTTTTTGTAATGTCAAATCCTCCAGATTGCGTAACCCAGTTATCAAGTACTGCTTCAGCGATTAATCTATTGGAACGATAGCCTATTCTGTAGTTAATGGAAATAGCGTCTGGCATATCCACTTTATCGGTGTAATGCATTTCGTTAGTATAATAGGAATTTCGATCAATGGTAATATTAGCTCTTTTTACATACGCACCAGATAAGGTGGTGAAAAAACGCCCTCTTTGATAATCACCCATCAATCGTAAAGATGCAGTCTTGCTTTTTATGCCAAGACTTAAAGGCAAATAATCTGCTGAATAATCAGAAACTGGAACTGAAAAACCTGCTAAGACATATAAAGAGTAACTTGCTTTTCCAATCGTTTTTTGAAAAGGCATATATTTTACGGTTAAAGATAGGTCCTGTAATCCTTTTTGGCCTTCCATTGTGCCAGCGGAAGCTTTTGTTTCTACATACGGAAGAGTGAAAATAATGTTCAATTTATCAGAAACTCCGTAGTTTCCATTTAGAGTAACTGATTTTGTAGAAACAGTGCCAAGATTAAGATTTTCTCTTTTAAATGTTCCTTCCCAATATTCGTCCCAAGTGCTTTGTTGGTACACTGCTCCAAAACAAAAATTATTCTTGCTCATCATAATGCCATCAATCTCAGTTTGAGCATTCATAAATAAGGGTGCGAACAGCAGGCAACTCAGATAAATTTTTTTCATTAATAACTGATTTTTGTTAATGGTTTAGTTTTTTTGAATGGTCAATTGTGATAAAATAGGGTAACAAGAACTTCTTCCGGAGAGAAAGTATGTGCTAAAAATTAGGTTGGTTGATCAATTGTGTCGCTATAAAACAAGATTTACTTTTGGCTTTCGCCAATAATTTATGCGTGATTTTACAACACAAAGCTGATCGATGAAAGCTTTTCTTTGAAATAAAGAATGTTATTCAAAAATCCATATTTGAATTTGCCAATCAATTTAATTCAGGATGCTACAAGCTAGTGGTACAAAACAGACCAGAATTGAAATATAGTATGCCGGTGAAGTCATCTAAAAAGAGGAATCCTAAAACACAAAAGTTTGTTTTGCATTTTTTGCAGGCGTAATTTCTAATGAAAGGGTTTAATAAATGTACAGATTTAGCTAAAAAGCAACCGTGAATTATCTAGACTTCAAATGCCAGATAAAAGCGAACAACTTTACTAAAATGAAAAAAGATTTAAACGAAATCGGGTGGAGTATAAGCTTTGGCAACGTGTCCTGAGTGTAAGGACGGTGTAGGACTTTCATTAAAAGGGACAACTACTGCTTCTATTTTGGGTGAAAAAGTAAAACAATCGGCTGTATTTGGTACGTAATCTTTTAGAAAAGACTTCATGAGTTTTTTTACCGGTGACTCTTTAGATGAGGAACCGTTAAATAATTGATTGTCAACAATGTCTTTTAAATCTTGACTGATCGCATCTTGATGTGAATTGCGTAGGTAGTACAGACTAAGTATGTTGTTTTGAATTCTTTTCTTGAAAATATGGTAACTTTTATTGTTGATAACCACATCTTCATTGACATATTCAAAATCAGTGTCTTCGATAAACGAGTATAAAGTGGCGTTCAATTGAATTACTTGAAACTCTGAATCATTTCTTTTTTCCATAGATGATACCCATGCTTGCTCTTCTTGATAAGCAAACATCAGATAGTATCCCATCACGTTGTAAAACAACGTTACTATTAGAAAAAGTGATGCAATTCGTCTCATAGTAGCCGAAAGTAGAAAACTATTTCATAGGTTAATATCTTTAATGTTAATTTTAAGTTTTTATTAACATAAATTTAATAAAGTTGTAAATCGAAACCGTTTTCGGAAAAATTTACACAAATTGTTTTCATAGGTTTACTCTTGGCGTTAATTTATTATGGATATGATTTCATTGATGAAGAAGCCAAATTTGGGTTTAGATAAAAACAGCTTGTTTTTTATAAATTTTTGATAGAAAATTAAACAATTGGGACACAAAATTTATAAACCAAAAAAGATGCTTATTTTTGTGGTCTATGAAACATTTTCCAGAAAATTTGTCTGCTAAACTTGAAATTCGAAAGCAGCATAATGCGTTACGAAAATTACCTTCATCAAGCAAAAGGATTGATTTTTCTTCCAATGATTACCTTGGGTTCTCACAATCCGAAATTATTTTTGAGGAAACGCACGAGTTTTTAATTCGCAATAAAATCACTCAAAACGGAGCAACCGGTTCCCGCTTATTGTCTGGAAATCATAAATTGTATCAAGAAACAGAAGACTTCATTGCTGAGTTCCATCAATCAGAAACAGCGCTAATTTTTAATTCCGGGTATGATGCTAATCTTGGATTCTTTGGCTCGGTTCCACAAAAAGGAGATTTGATTTTATACGATGAATTGTGTCATGCTTCTATTCGGGACGGAATTCAACTGTCGAATGCGAAAGCCTATAAGTTTAACCATAATGATTTTGAAGACTTAGAAGAATTGATTTTACGAAATCCAGACACCACGATTTATATCGTCACCGAATCTGTTTTTTCGATGGATGGTGATTGTCCAAATCTGGAAGAATTGATTTTGGTTTCAAATAAACACCAGTGTTATCTTGTTGTTGATGAAGCGCATGCTTTAGGAGTTTTTGGTGCAGAAGGCCAAGGATTTATTCAAATGTTGAGCTTGCAAGATCACGTTTTTGCTCGCATTATGACTTTCGGTAAAGGATTGGGTTGTCATGGAGCAGCGATTTTAGGTTCAGTTGAATTAAGGGATTATTTGATAAATTTCGCTCGAAGTTTTATTTATACCACGGGGCTTTCGCCGCATTCGGTTGCTACGATTTTGGTTGCCTATCAATTTTTAGAAAAAAATAAAAAAAATATAGAAGTACTTCGAGGAAACATCATTCATTTTAATCAGGAAAAGAATATGTTGGGATTAAAGCCGCTTTTCGTTCGAAGCAAATCAGCGATACAATCGGCTATTATTCCGGGAAATGAAAAAGTAAAAGCAATTGCGAACCAACTACAAGAAAAAGGATTTGATGTAAAAGCGATACTTTCGCCAACCGTTCCCGAAGGGCAGGAACGCTTGCGTTTTTGTTTACACAGTTATAATTCCAGTGAGGAAATCACGGAAGTGTTGCGATTGTTGAGTACTTTTGTTTTTATGGCACGCGGATAATACGGATTTAACTGATTAACACGGATTTTATTTTTAAAATAAAGACAATGGGTGACTTATTGCACAAGAATTTGAGCGAGATTATTTTGAAAATCTATTTTGAAGTTTACAACGAACTTGGATATGGGTTTCTTGAAAAAGTGTATCAAAATGCCATGTATTTAGAGTTAAAATCCCAAGGGTATAAAGTAGAAGCTCAAAAACAAATTAAAGTATATTATAAAAGTCAATTGGTAGGGGACTATTTTGCGGACTTATTGGTTGAAGACTCTATTATTCTTGAACTTAAAGCCTGTGGATGTTTGTTAGACGAGCATAAAGCCCAACTTTTAAACTATCTAAAAGCAACTGATGTAGAAATTGGATTGTTATTGAACTTTGGAACAACTCCAGAATTTAAAAGGTCCATTTACAGTAACGACAGAAAAAAACTAAAATAAATTTTTTAAAAATCCGTGACAATCAGTTAAATCTGTGTCATCCATGAGCTAATTATATGAAACTATTTATAACAGGAATTGGAACCGATGTAGGTAAAACCATCTCGTCAGCTATTATTACAGAAGCTTTAGAAGCTGATTATTGGAAACCTATTCAAGCAGGCGATTTAGAAAACTCTGATAGTCATAAAATCAAGTCTTTTTTGTCAAATAAAAAGACGGTGATTCATCCCAATAGCTATGCTTTGAATACACCAGCCAGTCCGCATTTTGCTGCTGAATTGGACCGAATTTCCATTGATCTAGATAAAATCATCGAGCCCAAAACAGAAAATCATTTGGTCATTGAAGGTGCGGGAGGCGTTTTTGTCCCTTTAAATTCAAAGGATTGCGTGATTGATTTGATCCAGCCTGATTATAAAGTTATTGTGGTATCCAGACATTATCTAGGAAGCATCAATCATACGTTATTGACAATTGAGGCCTTGCAAAATAGAAAAATCACAGTCGCGGGAATAGTTTTTTCGGGAGATGAAAACAAAGCTACTGAAGCAATAATATTGAGTAAAACGGGAGTAAAATGCATTGGACGAATAGAACAAGAACCCTATTTTGATCAAAATGTCATCAAAGAATACGCAGACCGATTTAGAGAAAATCTATTGAATTTATAATTATGACGAGCACAAATATATCTACTTCGGTGACTAGGGGGCTTACAGAAAGAGATCAACAAAATCTTTGGCATCCATATACCCAACACAAAACTGCAGCGCTGCCAATTGCCATTAAAAAAGGGAAAGGCGCATTGCTTTGGGACGAAAATAATAAAGAATACATCGATGCAATTGCCTCTTGGTGGGTGAATCCTTATGGACATTCGAATACATTTATTGCTGATGCCATTTACAAACAGCTCACAACATTAGAGCATGTGCTTTTTGGTGGTTTTACACACGAACCTGCTATTTTGGTTGGCGAGAAGTTGATGGAAATTTTACCCAAAAACCAACAAAAAATTTTCTTTTCCGATAATGGTTCTACGGCTGTTGAAATTGCGATTAAAGTTGCACTACAATATTTTTTCAATAAAGGAGAAAAGAGAACTGCGATAATTGCTTTCGAAAACGCATTTCACGGCGACACTTTTGGCGCTATGGCTGCAAGCGGAATATCGTTTTTTGTCGAAGCATTTAAGGATTCTTTGATTGAAGTGATTCGGATTCCGGTTCCTGTAAAAGGACTTGAGCAGGAAAGTTATGATGCTTTACAATCGGTTATAAAAAACAATAATTGTGCGGGTTTTATTTTTGAGCCTTTGGTTCAGGGAGCTGCAGGAATGGTAATGTATGAGCCAGAATCTTTAGATAAATTAATACGAATTTGTCAGCAGAGTAATGTACTGACCATTGCAGATGAAGTGATGACGGGCTTTGGGAAAACGGGAAAAACATTTGCAACGGATTATTTGATTGAAAAACCAGATATGATGTGTTTGTCCAAAGCATTGACCGGAGGAACAATTCCTATGGCGATTACAACTTTTACGCAGGATTTATTTGATGCTTTTTATGATGATGATATAAATAAAGCGTTGTTTCATGGACACACATTTACAGCAAATCCAACAGGTTGCGCGGCGGCTTTGGCTAGTTTGGAGTTGTTACAATCCGATGAAATGCAAGCGAATATTGCTCGGGTAAATCAAAATCATCTGGAATTTCAGGAGCGCATTAAAAACCATGCAAAAGTAACTGCTACTCGTGTGCTGGGCGTTATTTTTGCTTTAGAAATAAAAACAGAAAGTGCAGCTACTTATTATGGAAGTTTACGCAACAAACTCTACGATTTTTTTATCGAAAACGGCGTGGTTCTGCGTCCGGTTGGCAATATTGTGTACATATTACCTCCTTACATTATTACGGATGAGCAATTAGATACAGTATATCAAGTAGTCGAAAATGCTTTAGAAATAGTCTAGTTTTTCGCCACAGATTAAACGGATTTACACAGATTAGAAAGATCCGTTTTTATCGGTTTAGATCCGTGTCATCCGTGTGCTATTTTTTGGCCATAGATTAAACGGATTGAACGGATTTCCACATATTAAAAAAATCCGTTTTTATCGATTAAAATCTGTGTCATCCGTGTGCCAATTTCACGAAAAACTTTGCGACCTTTGCGGAAAATAAAATATCTTGTCAACAATAATCTCCATAACCGCCATAGCTTCCATTTCGCCTTTAGGAAACACACCTGAAGGAATATGGGAAAATTATCTAAAGGAAAATCATTGTTTATCCGAACATTTTTTAGACCAAAAAAACACATTTGCAGCCAAAATTGATGCTGATTCCAGTGAAATAATTCGCAAATTGAAACAGTCAGACAGTAAATATAAATCTTTGGACCAATCGGTTTTGTATGCCATGGCTGCTTCGCGACAAGCCATGCAAAATGCAGGTTGGACTTCAAAAGACGTTTTCGGAATCAATATTGGTTCCTCTCGTGGTGCTACTGATTTATTTGAAACGCATTATCAGGAATATTTAAAATCAGGGAAAGCACAAACTTTAGCTTCTCCAACGACTACTTTGGGCAATATTTCTTCTTGGGTAGCTCATGATTTGCAAAGTTCCGGACCGGAAATCTCACATTCTATTACGTGTTCTACCGCGTTGCATGCCGTTCTGAACGGAGTGGCGTGGCTAAAAGCAGGAATGGCCGATAAATTTTTAGTGGGTGGAACTGAAGCGCCTTTAACTGATTTTACAATTGCCCAAATGCGCGCGTTGAAAATTTATTCGAACAGTACCGAAGAATATCCCAATCGGGCACTTGATTTAGAAAAAAAGAAGAATACCATGATTCTTGGCGAAGGTGCCGGCGTGTGTTGCCTCGAAATAGGAAAAAAAGAAAACGCATTGGCTTACATTGAAGGAATTGGATATGCTACAGAGTTATTGGAACATAGTATTTCAATATCGGCAGAAGCAACTTGTTTCCAAAAATCAATGAAAATGGCATTACAAAATACTGATTTGTCCGAAGTTGATGTCATTGTGATGCATGCTCCGGGAACCATCAAAGGCGACTTGACTGAGTACAAAGCCATAGAGAAAGTTTTTGGCGAAAGCCTCCCATTATTGACCACCAATAAATGGAAAATTGGTCACACTTTTGGCGCATCGGGAATTTTGAGTATGGAACTCGCTATACTGATGATGCAACACAATCGATTTATCGGAGTTCCTTTTGCAGAAGCACAAATTCAAACCAAGCCGATTAAGAAAGTATTGATTAATGCCGTTGGTTTTGGAGGTAATGCCGTGAGTATACTTTTGAGTGTATGACGATGCAATTTATAAGAGGTGTGCTTTTGTAAAAAGGGAGCTACGAATTACTCTAATTTCACAAATTTTGGCAATCATTGTTAATTGGTGCGAGCTGTATATATAGGTCAAGGTTTAATGACACACAGATGCCGCAGATTTAAGCGGGTTTGTATTTTTGTGTGGAATACCATTTGAATGAAATCAAATAATTCTATTGTTGGTTTTGGTTTTTTTTCAATGTGACTTAGAACTGAATCTTGGGCTAAAATTAATTGTTTTGGAGTAGCTTTTTTTTGGGCAACCTAAAAATAAATCAGCGTTAATCCGCTATATCCGTGTCATCCGTGTTCCAACTTTCCAGTTCTTTTACTTTTTCGTAAACTAAATTACTCTCATAACCTTTTCGGAGTAAATAATCACAGAATTTTTTGCGTTTTTTCAATCGGTTTGTTTCCCGGATGGCTTCCCATTGTCTTTGGGAAAGGGAGTCAAAGGTTGTTGCATATTCCTCAGGCGTAATTTCCTTAAGTGCCAGATTGATGTTGTATTGTGTGATTTTTCGAAATTTCAATTCGTTTACAATTCTGATTTTTCCCCAAAATTTGATGCGGTGTTTTCCTCTTGCGAAACTGCAGGCAAACCGACTTTCATTCAGGAAATTATCTTTGATCAGATGTACTACAATCGTGTCGATTTCATCAGAGTCCATTTTCATGCTCCACAGTTTTTGTACCACTTCTTCGTGACAGCGTTCCTGATAGGCGCAGTAGTGTTCAATTTTAGGAATGGCTATTTTTACGGTATATATGGGGTTCATTTTCTTGGTTTTACAACAGTATTATCGAGCTTAAAGTTGATATATGATTTCAACAATTTTATCTCAAAAATAAGTCTTTAAATTGATATTGCTTCTAAGGGCAAATAGTAATTTAATTTTTGTTGATTTCGCAAAAAAACAGATTGTCATTTTATTGATATTAAGTCTTATTTTAAAGGGAGTTAGTCTTAAAAAAATGAATTAAAAAAAGGCTAAAAATTATATATTTCAAACTCTTAAAACATGTATTTCAACCGATTATTAAGTACTTGGTCGATTAAATTAGAATTTATTTAAAAAACGGAGCGATATTACAAACGTAGCTGATTTTACTTTTTTTGTTGTTAAAGCGAATTAAGGATTTAAATATAAGATACATAAAAAAATATCATCACATGAATAAAAAATTACTTTTACTAATTGCATTCTTTTTTAGTTTTGTTTTAGGTTATGGACAAGTGGCGGATTACTCTTTTTCACAATTCTCTGGTACTTATACAGCTTTTTCAGGAGTGCAAAATTATAATTGGGATGATTTTGTTACTGAAAACACTATACCAATTGGGTTTTCTTTTGAATTTAACGGAATCACCCACACTACTTGCTCTATTAACTCTAATGGATATATTACTTTTGGTTCAACTGTTTCTTCAGCAACTAGTTACTTGCCTATTTCTACTAATGGAGGTTATGCTGGGTCAATTAGCGCTTTAGGTATGGATTTAGAGAGTAGGAAATATATAGTTTATGGTATAACTGGCACAGCGCCAAATAGAGTTTTTACAGTACAGTGGACGGAGACCAGACGATATGAGGGTAGGAATCTTAGAAATGGAGATTTTAATTTTCAAATAAGATTGAATGAATCAAGTAATGTAGTTCAAGTTGTTTACGGTGGCAGTGCCACAAATTATGATACTGATTTGAATGCTCAGGTGGGTTTGCGTGGCTCTAGTAACAGTGATTTTAATAATAGATCAGTTACTAATAACTGGTCTTCGTCTGCTCAAGGGACTATTAATACAGCTAGTTGTAGAACTGGAAGTGGATCAGGGGAATTGCCTGTAAATGGATTGACGTTCACTTGGACGCCTAAACCTGTGATTGCCAGTTTTACACCAAACAATTCTTGTGGAAATTCTGGAGTTTCAGTAGTTCTAACAGGAAGAAATTTTACAGATGCAACTACAGTTAACTTTAATGGAGTGGCTGCGGTTTTTGTAGTAAATAGTAGTACACAAATAACTGCACAATTACCAAATACAGCCACTACTGGTACAATAACAGTTATTACTCCTGGCGGTACAACTACAAGTACAACTAGTTTTACTGTTAACCTACCAATATCTAATAATAATGTATCATATTCAAATGGTACTTCTATGCCAGTTAATGCCACTGCGAATGAAGGGAATAATTTGGTTTTGAACGCGCCAGTTAATACGTATTTTGCTACAGTTAATTTTGCTAGTTATGGCACTCCAAATGGCACAGCTCCAAATTTTACATTAGGTGCTTGTCATTCCATAACGAGTCAATCTGTAGCAGAGGGTTATGTAGTAGGCAACACAACAGCTACGATTCCTGCTACAAATACAGTTTTTACTGATCCTTGTGAAGGAACAGGTAAAAGATTGTTTGTTACAGCAACTTACGCGCAACCTATTTGTAATGGGAGCATTGTATCTATTACTGGAGCTACACCTTCGGGAGGAACTGGAACCTTTACATACCAATGGCAAAGTAGCACTACAAGTGCCACTGCAGGTTTTGCAGCTGCAGTAGGTTCCAATAATAGTGTAAATTATACTTCTGGTCCATTGACTCAAAATACTTGGTTCAGGAGAGTGGTAACCTCATGTACTTATTCCAGCACTTCCGCAATTGTGATGGTTAGAGTAAATACTGCAGTAACTCAAGGAACAATTGGTTCTGATCAAACGATATGTAGTAACACAGCACCATCTCCTTTAACATCAACAGCTGTAGGAACAGGTTCAGGAGCTATTACTTACGAATGGCAAACAAATGCTAGCGGAAGCTATGTTACAATTGCAGCGGAAACAACAGCAAATTACTCTCCGCCAGTCTTAATTGCAACTACAAGTTATCAAAGGAGGACAGTTTCAGTGAGTGGAGGAGTTACTTGTTATTCTCCTTACACAGCACCAGTAACTATTTCTGTAGTTCCACCACAAGGAGATGAAGTTACCTATGGTGCGGGCTCGTGGATTGGTTTTGTATATGCCAACACAAATGGAGGTAATCCGCCAACCAATGCCTTTAGTACAACCTATAGAGGGTATGTAACGCAAACGGAGAGTTTTGATTTAAATTTAGGTGTCGGAGCGCTTTCAGGACCTAATGTCTGTGGCAGTTATGCTGATAATTTTGCCGTACGATTTAAAATGAACAGAAATTTACCAGCAGGTTGCTATACTTTTACGGTAGGTGGCGACGATGGTTATCGTTTAAGTTTAGACGGAGGCCTAACTTATGTTATAAATAACTGGAATGCACATTCGTACCAAGAAACTACCTCTACGGTTTACCTTAGCGGTACTACTAATTTTGTTTTAGAGTATTTTGAAAATGGAGGACAGTCACGTGTGCGGTTTTTATCCACATTTTTAGCACTAGGGGTACCAGTTGTGGGAGCGATAACGCAACCTACTTGTGTACTAGCATTAGGAAGTGTTTCATTAAGCGGTTTGCCAGCAACTGGATCTCGAACCATTATTGCAACTCCAAATACAGCAGGCTTAACAGGATTAACAGGGACAGGAGCAACGGCAACAGTAGGAGGTTTGGTAGCGGGAACAACCTATACTTTTTCAGTGTCTAATGGTACTTGTACTTCTCCTATTAGTTCTAATGTATCGATTAATCCGTTGCCACTGGTGGCAACATACAATGGTACTTGGACAAATGGTCCGCCAACAATTGAACAAAGCATCGTTTTCTCAGGTAACTATACCTCTATTGGAAATCTGGAAGGCTGCGATTGTACCGTGAATTCTGGAGTTCAAGTGACTGTACAATCTGGTCATACGTTAAAAATAACGAATGCTGTAAAAGTAAATACAGCCGCGGGTACAAGTCTTACTCTTCACAACAATGCGAGCTTGGTACAGGTCAATGATGCCGCGGTTAATTCAGGTGTTATATCCTATATTCGTAGTAATAGTACAACCAGAGAGACGGATTACACGTATTGGTCATCACCAGTAGCGGGGCAAAAATTGATTGATGTATCTCCTAAAACACCTTCGGACTTCTTTTATTCATTTAATGCAGCGGACGATAATTGGAATAATGCGGTTCCATCTACTGTTATGGGGGTTGGAACGGGTTACATTATTAGAGGGCCCAAAATTGTTGCGACGCCTCCTCCTCCTTTGGCTTTTCATGAAGCTACTTTTAAAGGAACTCCAAATAATGGTAAAATAGAGCTTCCCGGAATTATTAAAGACAGATCTTATCT
Source organism: Flavobacterium omnivorum (assembly GCF_900099915.1). Lineage (GTDB taxonomy): Bacteria > Bacteroidota > Bacteroidia > Flavobacteriales > Flavobacteriaceae > Flavobacterium > Flavobacterium omnivorum. The sequence goes on along the minus strand of NZ_FNDB01000003.1, from coordinate 349,929 downwards.
TTTGGGAAATCCATATCCTTCGGCATTAAGCGCTAATAGGTTTATAAACGACAATAGTGCTGTGCTAGATGGTACGCTTTATTTTTGGACACATATGACTCCAATAGGAGATGCAGTCTTTAATCCCGGATCTGGAGTGTATGCGTATTCATCAAATGATTATGCTACATATAATCTTACTGGAGGACTTGCAACTAATCCTGGTAGTGCAGCATCACAAAGCATTAGTGCAAAGCCTACTGGAGAAATAGCAGCAGGACAAGCTTTTTTTACCAGTAGTAGACTTGATCCAACCAATAATACTATTGTATTTAATAATAGGATGAGGCTTGACGTAAACGATGCTATTATGAATAACTCTCAGTTTTTCAAAGTGAAAAATTCAACAAAAAAGACAAACACAATAGAGAAACATCGCGTGTGGTTAAACCTTACTAATACGCAAGGTGCGTTCAAGCAAATGTTAGTCGGTTATATTACAGGCGCTACTAATGATTATGATTCTTCTTTTGACGGGCCAAGCTATAACGGGAATGAGTTTATTGATTTCTATAGTATTAGTGAAGGTGAATTTTTGGCGATTCAAGGTAGGACTTTACCATTTGACGAGAATGATTTTGTAGCATTAGGATACAGTTCTGCGATAGAAGGTGATTTCTCAATTAGTATTGACGAGGTGGACGGATTGTTAGTTAGTCAAAATATTTATTTAGAAGACAAATTGAATAATTCGATTCACAATTTAACAAAGGAGGCTTATACCTTTACAACCGCAATAGGAACCTTTGACGATCGTTTTGTATTGCGTTATACAGATAAAACTTTAGGAGTAGCTGATTTGGACCAATTAGAGGATCAAGTGATTATTTCTAAGGACAAGAATGAATTGAAGATAAAATCAGCAACCGAAACGATAAAACGAGTAACTATTTTTGATTTACTAGGGAAAAAAGTATTTGATAAAGAAGCTTTAGATGAAACTGAATTCCGTTCTTCAAATGTTAGTTTATTTAAGCAAATGGGAATTGTAAAAGTGACGTTGGCTAATGGGCAAGTAATCTCTAAAAAAGTCGCTTTTTAGCACTTTATAAAAGTTCATGAATCGAGTTAAAATCCCATTTTATGTTTAATAACATGGGATTTTTTTTTGTTTTATAATTTTTCAAGCACGTAAAATTTTAAACAAAATACATATTATTGTGTATTTAGTCTATATAAATTGCCTTTAATCGGATTAATTTTGAATTGTGGGGAATATAATTTGATTTTGTAGCTATTATGCTAAAACAGATTTAGTTGTTTTTTTATAATCGCCCCGCAAATCAATTTTACATCCTTATGATTAAAAAATTACGTTCTCCATTATTTATACTTTTAGCGCAGCTCGCAGCTTCATTACAAACCCCAAAAACAAAAAAAAACAATAGTAGTATTGCAGATCTTACTTGCGAATTTGGTGATCTATTGGGTGCGATTCATTCTAGTTTTACAGTTCGAAAAACAATATTCTTTGTTGTGTTGTTTTTTTCTTTTATAGGGGCTAGTGCAGCCATTAGAACGAGTACCGCTGCAGGAGGAACATGGGCAACAGGTTCTACTTGGGTTGGAGGCGTTGCGCCAGTTGCGGGTGATGATGTTATTATCGCCACTACGGGAGCAAATGTAGTTACAGTAGGAACAAGTGCCAGTATTGTCAACGTTACTATTAATGCAGGAGCAACCTTGAATATAGCGAATAGAACACTTACTACTACCGGGTTTTTTGTAAATAACGGAACGCTGACGGGAACAACAGGAATTGTAGCGTTGACAGGTAATTTTACAAATTCAGGTAATTTTACGCTCACTACTGGTCGCTTAACGATTGCATCTGGAAATTTCAATAACTCTGGAAATTTTACATTAAGTGGTGCGGGAAGATTGTTGTTGGGAGGGAATTATAGCACTTCTGGGTCGGTTACTTTAAGCTCCGCATTAGTTCAATTTACGGGTACAGCTAATCAAACCATACAAGGATTTACCACAACAGGAATAGTTAGTATGCTTAAAACAGGAGGGATAGCCACTCTAACAGGGAATGTAAATGGTGGTGGATTGACTATAAATGGAGTTGGTGGAACCTTAGATTTAGTGTCAGGAACACATTCCTTTAGCTCAACGTGGACAAGAACAAATGGAACGCTTAATTGCGGCTCAAGTTTACTTAGGATTGGCTTAAGTGCTTCGGGAACTGTTGGAACATTTAATGCTGGCACAGGAACGGTAGAATATTACCGAGCAACTGGTACTGCTCAGACAGTAGCTCCCGTAACCTATAATAATTTGACGCTTTCTGGCTCCGGATCAAAAACCATAACAACAGCAACAACTTTTATAAATAAAGTTCTTTCCATGGAAGGAACAGCAACCGCCTCGGCAGCTCCAACTTATGGCGCTTCGGCTACTTTGCAATACAATACCTCAACTATAAGGAACGTTGGAGCAGAGTGGATAAGTCCTTTTGCTGCTTCTGGAGGTGTTGTGATTAACACAACCCAAAACGTAACACTAAATTCGGCTAAAACGTTCAATAACTCAATTCCTTTAACCGTAAACGGTGGTGGAAAGTTACTTTTATCTACTTTTTTGTTAACCTTAAATGGAGATCTTATCAATAATGGCGGGAGTATAACCGGAACTACAGGCGGTGTTACAATAGCTGGGACAGTTCCTCAAAACATTGGAGCTTTCTCAACAACAGGAGCAATATCTATGGTAAAGACTGCAGCAACAGCAATTTTTACAGGTGCTGTTAGCGGAGGTGCATTAACAATTAATGGAACTGGCGGAACTTTAAATCTAGGTTCAGGATTGACACATACATTATCAGGTATTGTAACCTTATCAAACGGAATATTGAATGGTGGTTCAAGCAGGCTTAATGTAAATGCGACAAGTGCCACAGCTTGGAATGGTATAGGAGCTAATTTTGTAGCAGGGATCGGAATTGTAAATTTTGGTGGAACCGCACAGACATTGGCAACAGCCACAACATTTAATAATCTGATATTTTCAAATTCCGGGATAAAAACGTTTACGGGTATTCCTATAATCAATGGTATTCTTTCTATGGAAGGAACAGCAACGGTTTCGGCGGTTCCAAATTATGGTTCGGCAGCTACGCTTCAATACAATAGAACTGTTTCTTTGCCTACAGGATTAGAGTGGGGAAGTCCATTCACCGCAACTGGCGGAGTTACGATCATAAATACGGGAATAATTACGGTAAGCGGGATTAAAACTTTTGGAGCTTCTTCGTCTCTTGCTATTGCTGGTGGAGCAACTTTGGAAAATGGAGGTTTCGCAATTTCTGGAGGTTTAACGCTAAATGTTAATAATGGTGGTTTATTGAAGGTTACAGTTACAAGCACATTACCGTCGTTTAATAATACTAATTTAACTGCCCTAAGTACAGTGGAATATAGTGGAAATGTTCAAACGGTTGCTACACGAACCTATGGGAACTTAATCCTAAGTGGTACTGGGAATAAAACATTCCCCGCAGCTACAACTATAATGGGAGATTTAAAAATTAGCGGGTCAGCTATTGCACTACTTTCAAGTGGATTTTCTTCTTCGCAATCTTTGACTTTTGGTATAGCATTGCAAAGCAATGGATCTTGGGGAGGTACTACATCTGCAGCAACAAACGTAGATGCAACAAGGTTTGGCTCTACTACAAACGGTATTTTGAACGTGAATGTTTCTTGTCTTCAAGGTACTTGGATAGGTAGTATAAGTTCCAATTGGAATACTCCGGGAAATTGGTGTGGAGGAATACTGCCATCGTCGTCTACCAATGTTGTAATTACATCAGCATCAACCAATCAACCAGCATTGGGCACAAATGGGAATGTTCGAAATTTAACTATTTCTAATGGTGCGATTTTATCCTTATCAGGTACTAATACATTAAACGTTAGTGGCAACTGGAAAAATGATGGAACATTTATTCCAAATAGCAGTACTGTGAACTTTAATGGAACTTTACCTCAAATAATTGAAGGGACAATAGTTTCTACTTTTCATAACCTTACAAACTCAAACGTGCTTTCAAGTATTACTGCTGCAATAGGACTTACAGTAAATAATGTTTTAAACATAAACAGTTCATCATCTGTGCTTGATATGTCAATTTTTGTCTTGATTGGTGGAGGGACTTTTTTAAATTCGGGTAGCGGGAAAATTCTAACAGCTAATAGCTCTGCAACTCCAATTCCTGCAGGTAAAGCTTGGACGTGCACAGTGATTTTTAATAATGCAGTGGGTGGTCAAACTATTGTTAGTGGTACTTATAACGGAACACCTTCTTTAGAATTTAAAAATAGTTCCGGGACTCAAACTGCATCAGGGAATATTATTGCCGGTAATAAGTTAAATATTGAGGCTGTGGGAACAACGGTATTCAATATGAATGGATTTAATTTAACGGCCACTATTTTAAATATCGCTGCAGCTGATGCTGTACTGGATATGAAAAACGGCAATTTATCATTTACTGTTATTGACGCCATGAATGGAACTGTACGTTTTTCAGGAGTTTCAAATGGAGTGTCATTCCCTTCAGGTACTGTAGATTATTACGGTATAGGACAAACTGTAGCTGGCGGAAATTACTACAATCTGTTATTTTCAGGTATTGGAGGCAATTATAGAATTGTTACTGATATTGATGTCGCAAACACATTTACAATTACTAATGGAGATGTAACTGTTGATGATTCTGTTTCTTTAAACCTTGATAGTGCAATAACAGTGCTTTCTTCGGGGACACTGACTTTAGAAAACAATTCAAGTTTAGTCCAAACTACTTTTACAGGAAATAATGTTGGGAACGTTACCGTAAGAAGAAATACAACTCCAATTGTTTTAGATGATTTTACGTATTGGTCTTCGCCAACAAAAGGAACACAAACATTACGCGATTTTTCGCCAAACACTCAAAGCGATAAATATTTTGAATACAATAATGATTGGGCTAATGTAAATGCATCATCAACTGTTTTTGCACCCGGAATAGGATATGCTATTCGTGCAGAAGGGACATTGATTCCGCCTGGTATGCCAGCGGTTGATGATTCTTTACGGTTTATTGGAGTACCTAATAATGGTACAATTAATATTCCGGTTACGGTCAGAACATCAGATGGTGTGGGCGAGAGATTAGTAGGAAACCCTTATCCTTCAGCCATTGATGCAGATGCTTTTATCAATGCTAATCTTGTAGGAACAGGTACAATCAACCAGACCATTACAGGAACGTTGTATTTTTGGACACACAATCACACTTTGTCAGGCAACGATTATTTAGCATCGGATTATGCTACTTATAATTTATTTGGGGGCGTTGGAGTAGATTCCGGAACAGGGAACATAACTGATCCAAATCAATATATTGCATCGGGTCAAGGATTTTTTATTGAGAACGATTTGGCTGGCAATGTTACTTTTGACAACAGCATGAGAGTTATTTCAAATAATAACAACTTCTACAGACAGAAAAAGACCAAAAATACAGAAGAAGAAAAGCACAGAATTTGGCTGAAATTACAAAAAGGAACAAGTGATTTGACCGGAACATTAGTTGGCTATGGTTCCAATTCTACCAATGATTTTGATCCAGGTTATGATAGTTATGTGTATGATGAAAATCAAGCGTTTTCATTGTATAGTTTCATTGGAACTTCAAAGATGGCGATTCAAAGTAAATCCCTGCCGTTTGTTGATACCGATGTAATTTCTTTTGGTTACAGTATAAATGTTGCCGGAGATGCAACAATAAGCATCGATAAAGTGGATGGATTATTTTCAGACAATCAAAATATTTATTTAGAAGATAAAGTATTAAATGTCGTTCACAATCTAAAAGAAGATCCGTACATTTTCAATTCTGAAAAAGGAACTTTCAATGAGCGTTTTGAATTGCGTTTTAAGGATAAAACATTAGCATCGGCTGATTTTGAATTAAATGTGAATGGTGTTCTGATTGCTAAAGATAAAAACGAATTAAAGATAAAATCAGAATTGGAAACCATAAAACGAATTACGGTTTTTGATATGCTGGGTCGAATAATCTTTGATAATCCAGCAGTAAACAGCACTGAATTTCGAACTTCAAATAATGCTCTGAAAAACCAAATAGGCATAGTAAAAGTAATATTGACCAACGGTCAGGTCCTCTCAAAAAAAGTTGTTTTCTAGACTCAAGGAACTAAATTTTGAATCCTATAAAAACCCCATTCTGTTTAGACTGAATGGGTTTTTTATTTATGTAAATATCACTAAATGTGGGTATTGTGAGAGATAAAGATTGTTTCTACTTTTATTAAAAATACTTTAGTATTGCTACTATCGCTATTTATAATAGAATTTTAAATCCACTCTAAATTTGAAAACAAAACTACTTTACTTCGGGATTGCATTTCTTTTTTCGATCTTAAACGCAGCTTATTCCCAGCAAGGAAAGTCTGATCCTACATTCAATACTTTTGATGACGGTTTGCTAGGGGATGGTTTTGATAATGCCGTTAGAACAACTGCGTTGCAGGCTGATGGGAAACTGATTGTAGGGGGAGATTTTTTGAACTTTAATGGAGGTTCAACTCCCTATTTATGTCGGTTGTTGCCGGATGGTTCTAAAGATCCTTCCTTTACATTGGGTATCGGTTTCCAGTCTGGGGTGTATTGTACTTTGATACAACCGGACGGTAAAATAATTGTAGGGGGAAACTTTACATCATTTAATGGGTCGAGTGCCGGAAAATTAATTCGGTTGAATGCCGATGGCTCCAGGGACAGCACTTTTGACACTTCGACTGCAGCGACTCCCGGGATAGTATATTCAGTCGCTTTGCAAGCTGATGGAAGCTTGGTCCTTGCAGGTAGTTTCACAAAATACAATACTACCACTGTTAATAGGATTGCTAGAATTTTACCCAATGGAAATCTCGATACCACTTTTGCAAGTGGAACAGGGGCAAGTGGTGTCATAAATACAGTACAAATTCAATCCGATGGTAAGATAGTGATAGCAGGATCATTTGCTTCATTCAATGGGATTTCGTGTAATCGAATAATTCGATTGAATGCGAATGGCAGTATAGATGCTACTTTTAATGCCGGAACAGGTTTTAATGACGCCGCTCGAACTCTTGCAATTCAAATGGATGGGAAAATTTTGGTTGGAGGTGATTTTACAACATACAATGAAGCTGAAGCCAATAGAATTGTTCGATTAAATGCAAACGGATCAATTGATAACAGTTTTAATTCTGGTACAGGATTTAGTGATTCGGGAGTGTATGTTATAAAATTAGATTCTATTGGAACCATTATGGTTGGAGGCTCATTTAATGGAAAATACAATGGAGTTGACGTCAATAGATTAGTTTTATTTGATGCTAATGGCGTACTAAATCCTGTGTTCGATATTGGTTCTGGACCAGCAACGGGCATTGTTTATACTTTAACGAACGATGCAGTAGGTTCGTTTTATTTGGGTGGTACTTTTACTGCTTTTGATTCTCAAAATCAAGGTAGACTAGCTAAAATCGATGGGGAGGGAACACATGATATTGGCTATTTGACTGCAGGTGTTGGATTTGATAATTCGGTTTTGAAGGTGATTTCATTGTTGGATAACAAAACAATGGTTTTCGGAAATTTTACAAAGTTTAACGGAGTGAGTGCTTCCCGAATTACGCGATTACGAGAAGATGGAACAATCGATATGTCCTTTGATTCCTCTGGTATTGGTGCAAATAACAGTATTAGAAGCGCCGCTCTACAAACGGATGCTAAAATTGTTTTTGTGGGAAGTTTTACAAGTTATAATGGTATAACTACAAACCGAATTGCTAGAGTGTTCCCAAATGGAGCTATTGATCCTGCATTTGTAATGGGGTTGGGGTTTAACAATATAGTGTATTCCGTGGCGATTCAAGCGGATGGAAAGCTAATTGTGGGTGGTAATTTCACGAGTTATAATGGTACGGCTAGCAATAGAATTATAAGGTTGTTACCTGATGGAATGAGAGATTCTAGTTTTAATCCTGGCTTAGGAGCGGATGCTATTGTAGAAGTCGTTATAGTTCAACTAGATGGAAAAATTGTTTTGGGTGGGCGGTTCTCCACCATTAATGGAAGTTCGTGCAATCGAATAGTTCGACTCAATTCCGATGGAAGCATAGATTCGTCATTTGAAATTGGTGTTGGTTTTGATAAAAATATATTTTCATTAGCCTTACAAGCGGATAAAAAGCTAATTGTAGGCGGGACGTTTTTGAATTTTAAAGGCCTATCTGCAAAAAGACTTTTGCGATTGAACAGTGACGGTAGTTTAGACACCTCTTTTCTAACGGGATCCAGTTTTAGCAATGGAGAAATTCGGGCTATTTTGGTTCAACCGGACAACCGCTTGTTAATTGGAGGAACCTTCTCTGGGAATTATAATGGAGCGGCGGTAAGGCGAATGGTACGTCTTCTTTCCAGTGGTATGTATGATACTACCTTTACTGTAAATTTGAATAATACGTTATTTAGCATAGATTTTACATCAAATAATAAAGTAATGATAGGCGGAAATTTTAATTCTGTTTCTGGTGTAGCAAAGCATCGGGTTGCCCGAGTCAAACTGTGTACAAATAGCTCTGTTTGGGATGGGTCTTTTTGGAACAATGGAATCCCTTCGGTAGAAAAGACTCTAATTTTTAACAAAAATTATACCGCAGCAAGTAACCTAAATTCCTGTTCTTGTACTATCAGTGCAGGAAATACAGTTACAGTTCTAGATGGAAACACCTTAGGTTTGGCTTTTGACTACGGTGGTTTAGGTACGTTAATTCTAGAAAATAATGCGGCTTTGTATCAATCTGAAGAGCAAGTCAATAATTCAGGCACCATTGAGCAGAAAAGAAAAACAACTCCAATGCTCGTGACTGACTACACGTATTGGTCCTCACCCGTTTCAAGTCAAAAATTGATTGACGTATCTCCCGACACGCCTATAGATAAATTTTATTCGTTTGATGCATTGAGAGATTCCTGGTTTAATGAGAATGCAAGTAATTTAATGTCCGTCGGTAGAGGTTATATTATACGTGGTCCAAGGGTTTTTTCCGAAACTACCGCAGCAAACTACGAAGCTATTTTTAAAGGAGTTCCAAATAATGGATTGGTTTCAGTTCCAATTGCGGCAACCGATACTTCCAACTTAATTGGTAATCCTTACCCTTCAGCCATAAATGCAGATTCCTTTATAAATGGGAACAAAGGAGTTATAGATGGAACCATTTATTTCTGGACACATAATACTGCCATTAATAAAAACGTATATACTTCAGATGATTATGCAGTATACAATCTTCTAGGAGGTGTAGGTACAAGTGCTGCTTTAAATTCAGGAGTTAATAATGCAAAACCAGATGGAAAAATAGCCTCGGGACAGTCTTTTTTTGTGACGAGTAGTAATGGCGGTGGATTTGCTGTTTTTAACAATACAATGCGGCTAGTGGGTCAGAATACTAATTTTTTTAAAGTAGGTTCATCAAAAAAATCCAAATCCAGCGCGATGGAAAAGCATCGTATTTGGCTCAATTTATCGAATAGCGATGGAGCTTTCAAACAGATTTTGATAGGATATGCCGAGGGAGCTACAAATGATTTTGATCCTTCTATTGATGGAGAGAGTTTTGATGGGAATCAGTATTTAGACTTTTACAGCATTAATCAAGAGAAGAATTTAGTGATACAAGGGAGAGCTTTACCCTTTGATCCAACAGATGAAATTAAATTGGGATTCACTAGTACAGTAGCGGGGAACTTTACAATTGAAATCGATGAAACGGATGGGCTTTTATCAAATCAAAGTATTTTTATTGAGGATAAATGGAGTAATACCGTAGTGGATTTAAACCAAACAGGTTATGCTTTTACTACTGCAATTGGGACTTTTGATGACCGTTTTGTTGTTCGTTTTATAAATAAAACCTTGACTGTTAATGATACGGAAAGGGATAAAGAGTCCGTTTTTGTTTCGAGTAAAAACAAAGAATTGCGAGTAAATTCATCAAAGGAAGTCATAAAGGAGATTACAATATATAGTGTAGAAGGAAAAAAAATATACCACAAAAACGGTATAAATAAGACCGATTTTTCCATAACAAGTTGGTTTTTAGCTCCTCAAATAGTGCTGGTAAAAATAGGTATGCAAAACGGGCTGTCTGTTACTAAGAAAGTGCGCTACTAATTTTCATAAAAAAACCATCTTGCTTAAACAAGATGGTTTTTAGTATTGATTTTAAAAAATTATTATTTTTCTTTAGCAGAAGCCTCAATGTTTTTTTCGATAGTATGTCCGGGTCTGGACCATTTTGGTTTTTCACCAAGTGGAGCAAATTGAGAATTTTCAGCCTCAACGGTTTGCGGTTGAGAAACTTTTGTAAATGGTTTTTGAGGGTTTAAACCTAACATTTCAAACATTTTCATGTCTTCGTTTACGTCAGGATTTGGGGTTGTCAACAGCTTGTCTCCTGCAAAAATGGAGTTGGCACCAGCAAAGAAACACATGGCCTGACCTTCACGGCTCATGTTCATTCTTCCTGCAGATAAACGAACTTGGGTTTCCGGCATGATGATTCTGGTAGTGGCTACCATTCTGATCATTTCCCATATTTCAACTGGTTTTTCTTCTTCCATTGGAGTTCCTTCCACGGCTACCAAGGCATTAATTGGAACTGATTCAGGTTGTGGATTTAACGTAGAAAGCGCCACTAGCATCCCAGCTCTGTCTTCGATGCTTTCACCCATTCCAATGATTCCACCGCTACAAACGGTAACGTTGGTTTTGCGAACATTGGCTATGGTTTGCAAGCGGTCTTCAAATCCGCGTGTCGAAATAACTTCTTTGTAGTATTCTTCAGAGGTATCTAAATTGTGATTATAGGCATACAAACCTGCTTCCGCCAAACGATGTGCTTGGTTTTCAGTGATCATCCCAAGAGTACAGCACACTTCCATATCTAGTTTGTTAATGGTGCGAACCATTTCTAAAACTTGGTCAAATTCAGGACCATCTTTTACGTTTCTCCATGCTGCTCCCATGCAAACACGGGACGAACCACTTGATTTTGCACGTAAAGCTTGTGCTTTTACTTGACTGACAGACATTAGATCATTTCCTTCAATAGCAGTATGATACCGAGCTGCTTGCGGACAATACCCGCAATCTTCTGGACAGCCACCTGTTTTTATAGATAGTAAAGTTGAAACTTGAACCACGTTAGGATCGTGATGTTCTCTATGAATTGAAGCTGCTTCATAAAGCAAGTCCATCATAGGTTTGTTGTATAGTGCAATAATTTCTTCTTTAGTCCAGTTGTGTTTTGTAATGCTCATCGATACGATTTTATGATGTGTCAAAAGTAGTTAAATTGTTCTAAAGAAGCAATGCAATAGTATTGAAAAGCCACGCATTAAAATTTCAGCAAATTAATTTTTAAAAGAGGGTCCAAGTATTTTTGTAATCTAATAGTGGTTTTAAAGTAATAAGAATATTTTAGAAAAACACAGATTAAAAAATCCTCGAAAAGACTTTACTATTGCTTTTGCGAGGATCTAAAAATTAAGGTTGATGTGTGTTTTACTTTATGATTCAGCACCGTGTTTATCTGAGGTATAACGGGTATCCCAATAGAGCATAAGCATAAATGTTACAATTACCGCGGATACAATTCCTTCAAATAATAAAGATATCGAATAGGTCATTACTGAAGGTTGTCCGCCAAATAAGAAGGTTTTTGACAATGATGCAATGTAGGCTTCCCCACCTCTTACATAACTATAAATAATTAGTGCAATTATGCTCAAAACAACTCCTACTAAAGCTGTGAATAGTGCGGCAACGGAATTAGAAACCAGTGTGGTATTTCCTTGAGCAAAATTTTCCTTAAGCGTTTTATGGGTGCCATAAAAAATAAAAAGGACATTGAAAAGGCGCAAAAGATAAATGTCTGCCAGACCTAAAAGTTCCATTATTAAGAAATAAATTCCAATGCCTACTACTATAATGAATCCATTTACTAATTCTTTCGGTATTTTCATAAGACTGGTTTTAAAGGTTGAAAAATCATTTTTTTTTTAGATAAAAAAGGTATGACAATCAAAATTAAAGAAAAAAAGGGAATTTTTTATCAAAAAACGAAAGAATTTATTGTAAAATTATAAATTGCCTATAAAGGTAAGTGCGCTTTTTTTGTCTTTTTGTAGTTGCTCTTTTAGGAGGTCAACCGATTCAAATTTTTGTTCGGAACGAATTCTTTTTAGTATTGAAACACAAATAGATTTGTTGTAAATGTCTTTATCAAAATCGAAATAATGGATTTCAATAGATTGAATATCTCCATTAACTGTGGGGTTGAATCCAATGTTCATTATTCCAAAAACAGTTTTTTGGTCCAATATACTTTTTACAACATAGACTCCATTTTTGGGAATCAGTTTGTAGTTTTCTTCGATTTTTAAATTGGCTGTTGGAAAATTAATCGTTCTTCCCAGTTGTTTTCCTTGAATAACATTTCCAGTTAAAAAATAATCATAACCTAAATATTCGTTGGCCAAAGTCATATCTCCTTCTAATAAGGCATTTCTAATTTTGGTTGAACTTACGGAAATTTCATTGATTTCCTGAACCGATATTTGTTCAACTTCAAAATCATATTGTTTTCCAAAAGCAATCAGATCATCAATGTTTGCTGTTCGATTTCTTCCAAATCTATGATCATGACCAATAATGATTTTCTGGATATGAAAGCAATCTACAAGAATCGTCTTTACGAATTCCTCAGCAGTCAATCTTGAAAATATTTCGTCAAAAGGATGAATGACAAGGTTTTCGATGCCGATTTTCTCTAGTAAATCTATTTTTTCATTGATGGTGTTGAGCAATTGTATTTCAGAATGTTCTTGTAGGACCATTCTAGGATGCGGAAAAAAAGTAAGCACTAAGCTTTCGTATTTTTCATTATCAGTGTTTTGAAGTACTCTTTCCAGAATTTTTTTGTGACCAATGTGAACTCCGTCAAAGGTTCCTAACGTTATAATTGTTTTTTTTGTGGAACTGAAATCGTTTATAGAATGAAAAATATTCAAAGCAAGTGTTTTATAATAGCGCAAATTTAAGGTATCCAATCGATATAACTAAAAAAGGATTGAAAACTTCAATCCTTTTTAGATAATTAGGTGTTATTTTATTTCTTAATGAACTTAACGGTGCTTGTTTCGGCTTGATTTTTAGATAATTTTAAAAAATAAATACCTTGAGACAAAGTGGAAACGTTTATGCGGAGATCCTCCTCTGTTTCTATCTTTTTTGTTTTTATGATTTGACCTAAACTATTGATAATGGTGTAGGCTTCCGGAGTTTCTAATTTATTTTGAACAACAAGATTCAATATATTTGATGTAGGATTGGGATACAGGTAGACAGCGTTTGAGTTTGTTATGTCCGCTGTAGCGAGTGATCCAATTATAAAACTTTTAGTCTCTACTTCGCCAAACTTTCCACCGGTAGCTATAATTTCATCTGATGGTGTCGATAAGGTATAAGATCCAACTCCGTAATCACAACAAATACCATCCATTTCAGTATCGTAAATAGTAAAGGTATAACAGCCATTAGTTGGTAGGTCGAAACTAGTTTTTATAGGTGCGGGAAGTGGACTGCTTGTAGGCGTGTCAGTATAAGGACCACCTTGATACAGTTTAGTCCCTGTTGCATTGGTAAGTTCCCAAGTAGTTTCTGTTCCAAAACGGTCTAATTGTAATGAAAATATTACTGTGTTAGTAGCGTAGTTTTTGGTAATGTCAAAATTTACCGTGTTGCTATTGTTATTCGAATTTTGATCCGTGGTTGCATTTGCGCTAATGATTGTTGCATTGAAATTATGATTTCCTCCACTTGAAGTCACGTTATTTAAAGTGATGTTTTGGGATTCGTTGTTGGCAAGATTACCGGTCCAATTATACGTTTGCAAGTTCGCATTGTCAACTCCGTAAGTGACTGAAGCCGAGGTTAACCTTGCGCTTCCTTTGTTGACTATTTTGATAACTGGAATAAAAGAATTGTTGCAAGGAATGATATTTAAGTTTTGAACAATTGTAGCGGCATCATTTGCAAATACAACGCCTGGGGTAAGCGCATCAGAGGTTTTTAAAGCGGCTCTTCTTATGGAATTATTCATAACGGTTATCATACGTGTTTTTTGATCTGCCGTAAATATGTTCATGCACGCATCATCGGTATAGTCCATATAATTTTCAACCATATCTAATCCCGGGGATTCGGGACAGGAGTCAATATTTGTTGGGCAGCCTTCATTTGCTTGTCCTGCGTTGGGTGTATCATTACAAAAATCATCTACACCGCAGCCTCCGTCTCCCCAAATATGTCTTAAGCCGAGCCAATGTCCTACTTCATGTGAAGTAGTTCTTCCTTTGTCATAATTTGTTACATAAGTTCCGCCGGGAAAGTAGCTGGATGATCCGAAAAAAGCATATCCAATCACGACCCCATCGGTAGCAGCTGTTCCAGGATCTGCGCTTATGCCAGAAAGTCCAGATCCACTGGGAAACTGTGCATACCCCAAAAGTTCTGTACTAGTAAATTTCACTACCCAAATGTTTAAGTATTTTTCAGGATCCCACTGTGTTTGTGGTTTTACAATAGTATTAATGTCATCGGTAGACCAGCTTTCTTGCTCTAAATTCACATGGTTTATTCCATTTGATAAAACGCCTGCAGGATCTCGTTTTGCTAGAGCAAATTCAATTTCTACATCAGCTCCTACGGGGTTGGTGTTATAGCCTGGAGTGTTTAGTTTTTTTCTAAAATCTTCATTTAGTACTTGAATTTGAGAAATTACCTGCTCATCAAATATATTTTCATCTGCACCTAATAAGTCTCCGTTGTGAATCACGTGCACAACTACAGGAATTGTTATTACTGCTTTTGTTTTAAATTCTTTAGGCGAAATTACTGGTTTGTTTTTCTCCAAGTTGATTTTGGGAGCAATCCATTGTTCAAATTCAGCTGTAGACAATCGGTTAGGATTTTTGGCTTTCAAATAGTCCTCATATTCCGTGGTGGCACATCGAATTATGGAGCCTGCTTTGATTACTTTCTTTTTGCCAAAAAGCATTACCTCCTTTGTGTTACTGACCTGAGCGAAAGTAGCGCTGACCGCAAAAAGGAGAGTTATTAATAAAAGAAAAGTAATTTTTTTCATGGTATCAGTATTTTTGAATTTAACGAAATCAGCTCAGTTATTGGTGAGACTCCTAAATAGGATTAGGGTTGTATTTTTATAGGTAAGTCGTTGATTGGTTTGAAGTTAAATACGCTATTTTAGTGTAAAATTAAATAATTTTTCTTTTCGATGCACATTAAGACTTTTTTATTTCCCATTAAAAGCAGTCATGGTATTTTCTAATCCTGCGGTTCCAAAAGATTTTATGATCTCTGATGCTACTTCTAGTCTTTCTGGAAGTGCTGTTTTTTCTGTATCATCCCAGTCACCAAGCACATAGTCTACTTGTTTTCCTTTTTTAAATTCATCACTGATGCCAAAGCGGAATCGAGCGTAGTTCTGCGTGTTTAGTACTAAGTTGATGTTTTTTAATCCGTTGTGTCCACCATCGCTTCCTTTTTGACGGATGCGAATGGTTCCAAAAGAGAGATTTAAATCATCAGTAATTATCAAAATATTTTCCAAAGGAATTTTCTCTTTATCCATCCAGTATTGAACGGCTTTACCGCTCAAATTCATATAAGTGTTTGGTTTTAAAAGTAGCAACGTTCTTCCTTTGAATTTGTATTCCGCTAGTGCGCCTAGTTTGACAGTTTCAAAATTGATTCCTTCTTTCTTAGCAAAGAAATCCACTATTTTAAATCCGATGTTGTGTCTTGTATTGACGTATTCAGCGCCTATATTACCAAGTCCAACTATTAAAAATTTCTTCATATTAGCTGTATTGTCCTCTATTTGTGGTGATGAGATTAAATTTGAAATCCATTTTATCATATTGCAAAAGTAAACTTAATTACATGATTTGACTATGACATATTTAGATAATTTCCAGATGTTAGGGAGGATTTACATAAAGAATAATATAAGTGTAGCGTAGCCCAGATTGTAGTGAAAATCCTTTTTGTTCGCTTTTTAGCGTGCAAAAAGATTGCAACGAAAAGCGGGACGATTAGGGTGTAACATCCAAGGAGTGTTGCTCCTAAAAATACGAAATAAGTAGCCATTATAAATCATAAAAAAAGCATCAGTTGTAAAACTGATGCTTTTAAATTTGATAGAAAAAAGATTATTTTTTCTTTCCTTTTACTGGAGCTTTCGCTGCTTTGGCTGCTTCTTGAGCTGCTTTCATAGCCGCACGAGAGATTCTTACTTGGGCAACAACCGTGTTTTCAGGGTGAATCAATTTGTAGTTGTCGTTTGCTAATTTAGTAACGTACAATTTGTTTCCCATTTCAAGTGGAGTAATGTCAGCTTCAATAAAATCTGGAAGATTTTTTGGTAAAGCTTTTACTTTAAGTTTACGAGTGTTCAAACGTAAAACACCACCTGCAAGAACACCTTTAGAGGTTCCAACAATTTTTACAGGAACTTCCATAGTGATTTCTTTGTCATCAAATAATTGAAAGAAGTCAATGTGTAAAATCTTGTCAGACACCGGGTGAACCTGGATGTCTTGTAAAATTGCGTTAAATGATTTTCCTTTTCCAAGATCGATCTCAACTGTGTGAGCGTTTGGAGTGTAAACCAAGTTTTTGAAAGCCATAACTTCTGCTGAGAAATGAACTGCCTGATTTCCTCCGTATAATACGCAAGGAACCAATCCAGCATTACGTAGGGCTTTAGTCGCAACTTTACCCACGCTTTCTCTTTCTGATCCTTTAATTGTAATCGATTTCATTGTAAAAAAAATATAGTTATTAAATAATATTACTTGTTTGGGGTTACATTATAAACTTTCCACTAATAGAATTGTTATGATGTACCATGTGCATAACTTCAGCAAAAAGTGGCGCACAACTCAACACTCTTATTTTGTTTGATTCTTTCTTTAACGGAATAGAATCGGTAACGATTAATTCTAATAATTTAGAATTCTCTATTTTTTCATAAGCATCGCCGGATAAAATCGCGTGGGTGCAAATCGCTCTTACGCTCAATGCTCCTTTTTCGATCATTAAATCTGCGGCTTTCGCCAAAGTGCCTCCGGTGTCAATCATGTCATCTACTAAGATTACATTTCTACCTTTTACCTCACCAATTAATTCCATGGTATCGATAATGTTGGCCTCTTTTCTTTGTTTGTAACAAATTACCACATCCGATTCTAAAAATTTAGAATACGCATACGCTCTTTTTGATCCTCCCATATCTGGAGAAGCAATAGTCAAATTGTCTAAACCTAAACTTTTCACGTAAGGCAAAAAGATGGTTGATGCAAAAAGATGATCTACCGGTTTTTCAAAGAATCCTTGAATTTGATCGGCGTGCAAATCCATGGTCATTACTCTTGTTGCGCCTGCTGCATCTAATAAATTAGCTACTAGTTTAGCTCCTATCGGAACTCTTGGCTTATCTTTTCTATCTTGTCTTGCCCAACCGAAGTATGGGATTACTGCCGTAATGTGTCTTGCCGAAGCACGTTTTGCAGCATCAATCATTAGTAACATTTCCATTAAATTATCTGCTGTTGGAAAAGTAGAGCAAACAATAAATACGCGCAATCCTCTTATAGACTCTTCATACGAAGGTTGAAACTCACCGTCACTGTACTTTGACATGGTAATTTTCCCTAACGGGATTCCGTATTCCTTTGCTATTTTCTCAGCAAGATAGACACTTTGTGAACAAGCAAAAATTTTAGCTTCTGGTTCTAGGTGTAACATTTAGTTTGTTGTTTTTATTCCGCTGCGCTCCATACAGTTTAGCTTTGTCTATTGATTAAAGCCTTGTGTGCGTATTTGCCTCGGGTGTAGTTAGTTGTGTGTTGTGTTTTTAACGAGGTGCAAATTTATAAAATTTATTCAACTCTGAAAGGAAAAAATTAAGTATTTTTAGTTGAACATTTAATATTATTTTTTACATTTGCACCGTGTTAAAGGAATTAATGGTTGATTTAAACACAATCATCTCTTTTATTGCGTTGAGGTAACTGTCGTTATTTCATGTCTAGCTAAGCCCGGATGGCGGAATTGGTAGACGCGCTGGTCTCAAACACCTGTGGGAAACCGTGCCGGTTCGACTCCGGCTCCGGGTACAAAAACCGCTTCGAAAGAAGCGGTTTTTTTGGTTTTATGGGGTTTATAATTTTTAGAGTTATAATTTCTTTTGCTTTTGGCTAATCATCTTTGTTATTGTAAGTAAAAATTATTAGTTCTCTTTTTATAAAATATAATATTTTGTTTAGCTATTGGATATTTTAGTTTTTATCAATTCGTTATGATAATCATTAGAAAGCGAAGTATCTAACTTTTTATTTGAATTATTTTTTAGTAGATAGCAGCTTGATTGATTAAAAACTATATGTGAAAATTTTTCAGGGGAAAAGTATCTTTTTACATATAGAGAATATATTCTATGTCTTTTAGTATCTTTAATCGTTCGGTCAGGATTTATATTTGCTTTATTTTTTTTAGGATTTGACTCTTTTGAAGTCGGGGCGCCCATAAATCCAAAAGACGCATTCGGATTTTTTTTATATATCTCTAAACAAATATTTGTAATCGTATTTAAAACATAAAAAACATGCTTATTATTCTTTTCCTTTGGATTATCTAGGAGGAGATTGAATCTTTTACCTGATAGCCTATGACTCTTTAGATAAAATTGAACTACGTATATGTCGTGTTTAAGCATTAGTGCTTCAACAATATATTGTTGATTTACTATGTCAGATTTAAATGTAAATCGATTTAATGGAGTGTTATTTGAGTCAAAATCGCTACCCTTTGGGATATAAGGGTAGCCTTTTAATATCATTTATAAATAATTGAAATATTAAAAAGAAAGGTAGCTATATTTGCTTGATCTGTTTTTATTGATATCACTTTCAGTTAAAAGGTGGCCTACATGAACTACATTACAAGTAAAATCGATATCTCTAATATCTTTACCTGCAACGCTAGTGCTAGTTAGTTCTTTTGATTTTTTCAAGAATTTTGAAATAATTTTCATCTTTCTGTGTATGAAATGTGAATAAATACTCTTAATTGTGGATAACTTTGATGCTGCAAATGTAATTAGTTTTATTATTAAATCACTGAATATTCAATAGATTTAATTGATAGTTAGTTGTAGGTTTAATAGATTTTAATTAAAAGTTCCCCAAAGAGGTAAGTTATTAGAGATGCTTTCGAACGAGTAACATAATCAGTGATTTTGTTAAATAATGAAATGATAGTTTCTAATCCTTAGTATGAATAGCAATCTCAATAATGGTTGTAATATTTTTTTTATCATCTACAAGGTTTCTCTTATTATCTAAAATAGGTTTGAGTTTGTAGTATTGACCATATTAAGTGGCTTATTACAGCTCCGTGTACAAAAAAATCGGGAAGGTGGTTTTTTTGGTTTTATATCACAACGAATTCCTGATAATCAAATCACACTTGTTCTCGATTTGTTCTTTTTTGCCTTTTAAAATCATTTGTGCCAATACCTTTCCCATGACTTCAAAATTAGTTGAAATCGTTGTGATGCCGTTTTCTACTACTTTTTTAAGTGGGGTTTCGTTATATGAAATGATACCATAATCAGTACCCAATTGTAGCTTCTGAATTTTTGCTTTTTCAATAACACTTACTAAATCCCGGTCACTCGGTATGATATAGACTTCGCCTTTATTAATTTCCTGATTTTTAAATTCAGTAATAATTTCATAATCGAATGCAAAGTCTTTGCAGAAATTTTCAAAACCTATTTTCATGCCCAGCGGTTCCCGAAAACCCGGGAAAATCATAATCAGTTTTTTGTACTTGTTTAATTTGGATTTGCCATTCAGTAAGCCTTCATAAATGTCTTTTACGAAATTTTGATACACTGCCGGAAAGGATTTTAATTCGGGATTGGTTTGGTCTAATATGTATACTTCGTTAACTGGTAGGGTTTTTATCACCGTTGCCGCCTCGGCTAAATTGGTCGGCATAATAATGTATTTAGTGTAATTGCCATTACTGTCATCGATAAGTTTTTTAAAAACAGGCGTGTTAAAATGATGAAAGAAAATATCGACCTGAACATTTGTACCAATATTTTCTAAGAAGGAATTATACAAGTCTTCTTTGAAAATATTTAATTCGTCAAAAAGTAAAAATATCTTTTGTTTTATGGTGACTTCAACGCTTTTTATATAATATCCTTTACCCGGAATAGCATAAATAATTCCTCTTTTCTTCAATTCTTCATAGGCTTGCAAAACCGTATCACGGGACAAGGAGAATTCAAGGCAAACTTTGTTTACGGAGGGGAGTTTGTCTCCTTTTTGTAGGTTTTCGTATTCTATTGCCTTCTCGACGGAACTAATAATTTGTCGGTATTTAGGAACTCCAAGATTGTTTTGAATCGAAATTATTTTCATACAGCAGTGAATTTCTTGGTAATATACAAAAAAACTGGTAGGTACTGGTATGTTAATGGTAACAAATATTTTACTTTTGGTTTTTCACATTTCATAATTAAACCA
The DNA here is from genome assembly GCF_900099915.1 of Flavobacterium omnivorum. Taxonomy (GTDB): domain Bacteria; phylum Bacteroidota; class Bacteroidia; order Flavobacteriales; family Flavobacteriaceae; genus Flavobacterium; species Flavobacterium omnivorum. The sequence goes on along the minus strand of NZ_FNDB01000003.1, from coordinate 329,130 downwards.
TGAAAATAAAACACATATCACATTTTAAAACCAATTATGCAATGGAATCATTTGGTTTGATGCCAGATGGGGAAGAGGTTTCTGTATGTGAACTTACAAACAAGAATGGTATACAAATGAAAGTGATGGGTTATGGTGCTACACTTACTTCCTTAAAAGTTCCATTAAAAAATGGAGATCTGGTAGATGTGGTTTTAGGTTTTGACACTTTAGAGGCCTACATGCAGTCCTTTAATTTAGAAAGCGCGCCTTATCTTGGAGCAACCGTAGGGCGATTTGCCGGAAGAATAAATGAAGGCGAATTTAAACTGAACGGAAAAACAAATTGCCTTAATAAAAACAACAATGAGAATTCATTGCATGGCGGCACCATTGGCTTTAGCCAGAAAAATTGGAAAATAAAAAAGTACAGTGAAGGCAAAAATCCTTCAGTAACTTTTACGTGTGTAAGTGCGGATAATGAGGAGTATTTTCCAGGTGAACTGTCGGTTGATTTGACTTATATGCTCTCTGACGATAATGAATTAATTATAGAATACATCGCCAGCACAACAGAAGATACCGTTATAAATTTAACGCACCACAGTTATTTCAATCTTGATGGTCATCAATCCTCCGTTACTAATCAGGAAATGCGTGTAAATTCTCAACGAATATTGGAAACCGCAACTTCGGGAATCCCTACGGGACGGTTTCTGAATGTTGCTAATTGTCCTTTTGATTTCACCTCGGCCAGAACCTGTCCGTCAAAAATTGACACTACTTTCGTTTTAAACAAGGAAAAGGAATACGCAGCGTCTCTTTATAATAGTGACAAAACATTGAAGATGTCTGTTTATACTAATCAGCCTGCGGTTCACATCTATGTTGGCGGAAATTGTTATAATACAATAAAAGGGAAAGAAAATGCTACTTATCATCCCACAAGCGGTATTTGCTTTGAGACTCAAAATTTCCCTGATGCGCCTAATCACGAACATTTCCCATCTTCTGTTTTGAGAAAAGGAGAATTATATTATCATAAAACTATTTATAAATTTCAATCTTTTTAAGATGAAAAAAAATATTCTAATTTCAGGGTTCTTGACTCTTTTTGTACTTCTTTTTTCCTGTTCTAATAGTAATGATTCAGCAGAAACGCCAGCAGTAGAATCACCAGTTGCAGTTGATTCTTTTATTAGAGGTGCTGATCTTTCTTTTTTACCGGAAATAGAAACATCAGGGGCGGTTTTATACAACAGCAACAACCAAGCAGAAGATATGATTACAACTCTGAAAAATGCGGGTTGTAACACGGTTCGAATTCGTCTTTGGAAAAATCCAGCAAATGGACGTTCTGGTATGGCCGAAGTTAAAGCGCTTTCGCAACGCGTCAAACAAGCCGGACTGAAAGTTTGGCTAACAGTACATTACTCGGATACTTGGGCTGATCCTGCGGTTCAAACTACGCCAGCAGAATGGAAAAATTTATCATTTACCGATTTGAAAACGGCTGTTGCCAATTATACTTCGACAACACTCACTGAAATTAATCCAGATATTATCCAGATTGGGAACGAAATAAACAGCGGATTGCTTTGGCCACAAGGAAATTTAATCAATCAAGAAGTACAAAGTATTTCTTTATTGGCAACTGCCAGCGCAACTATTCGTGCCAAAGCGCCAAATACCAAAATCATGATTCATTATGCAGGTGTGAAAGCTTCGGATACGAATTGGTTTTTCAACAAAATTAAAAGTATAGATTACGATTACATTGGGCTGTCGTATTATCCCATTTGGCACGGAAAAGATTTAGAAGTTATAAAAACTGGCATTAATACATTAGGAAAAACATACAGTAAAAAAGTGATTATTGCTGAAACCGCTTATCCTTTTACGTTAGGCTATAATGACTGGACGAATAATATAGTGGGTTTAGATTCGCAACTCGTTTCGGGTTACCCAGCGACTCCTGATGGACAAAAAAACTTTGTTTTGGCAGTAAAAACACTCGTAAAAGAGTCAGAGTACGGTTTGGGATTTGCGTATTGGGGAGGCGAATGGATTTCTTTCAAAGGGAATCAAGCCGCAAATGGATCTACATTTGAAAACCAAGCATTTTATGATTTTAATAATAAAGCATTACCTGTTTTGCAGGTGTTTAATAAATAATTTAAAATGAAAAACATACCGATGTATTTCCGATTCGTTGTCACTTCTGCACTGGTTTCACTACTTTTTTCTTGCAGTACATCTAAAAATGTGCAATCAACAGCCAAGAATTCTTTTGCAAAAGGAGCTGATGTGGGATGGTTGCCGCAGATGGAAGCCACAGGATATAAATTTTACGATACCGATGGCGCTGAAAAAGATTGTTTGCAACTCCTAAAGGACAGAGGAATGAATACCATTCGTCTTCGTGTTTGGGTAAATCCAAATGATGACAAAGCGAGTGGACATTGCAGCAAGAAAGAAACTGTTGTCATGGCTTTACGTGCTCAAAAAATGGGAATGCGTATCATGATCGATTTCCATTATAGTGATTCGTGGGCCGATCCTGCTAAACAATTTAAACCAAAAGCATGGGAAAATCATACTTTCCCGGAGTTAATGATGGATGTGTACGACCATACTTTTGATGTTTTGAGTGCCTTAAAATCAGCTGGAGTTACTCCGGAATGGGTTCAAGTAGGAAATGAAATTCCAGGAGGAATGTTGTGGCCGGAAGGAAGTACCAAAAATTGGAGCCAACTAGCACAATTACTCAATAAAGGCTATGAAGCAACAAAAGCCATTGATGCTAAAATCAAAGTAATTGTTCATCTTGACGAAGGAAATAATAATGAAAAATTCCGCTGGTTTTTTGATAATGCTACAGCAAATAATGTAAAGTACGATGTGATTGGATTGTCTTATTACCCTTTTTGGATCAAGAAAGATTACACGGAAACTATTTCGGATTTAGCGTATAATCTAAACGATATGGTTGCCAGATACAACAAAGAAGTTATGGTTGTTGAAGTTGGTGGTGAATATGACAAAGTGCAAAATACCTACGAGATGCTAGCAGCAACAATCAAAGCGGTAAAAGCTGTGCCTAATAATAAAGGACTTGGCGTGATATATTGGGAGCCGCAGGGAGAAAAAAGTTGGAGCGGTTATTCATTGAGTGCTTGGCAATCTGACGGTAAACCATCAATGGCATTAGACGCGTTTAAAGAATTGTAAACATATAAGTCATTTAAGTGTTTAAAATCAGTTGACTTATGTCAAAGGTATAAGGGGAGTATAGACCGAAATTATTTTTTACAAAGCCATCAGATATTACTTAAATTCACTAGGATTTTCACTTTAATTACTCAAATTAAAAGCTTAAATGACTTATGTGTTTCAAAAAAATAAATTCTAATTTATTATAAAAATGAAGAAATTGATATGTTTTCTTGTTGTGATTTTAGCATGTACACAAGTTGCTTTGTCTCAATCACGAGAAGTTAAAGTGCTAAAAGCCAATTGGAAATTTCAAAAAGGCGATTTTGAAGCGGCACATAAAGTAAATTTTAATGATTCGAAATGGGAATCTGTAACCGTTCCGCATGATTGGGCCATTTACGGACCTTTTGATAAAAATGTAGACATACAAAAAGTTGCTATTGTTCAAAATGGAGAAACCATAGCTACCGAAAAAACAGGACGAACAGGCGCTTTGCCGCATATTGGAACTGCTTGGTACCGCAATACATTCAACTTGCCTAAAGATGTAAAAGGCAAAAAAATAATTTTACTTTTTGAAGGTGCGATGAGCGAGCCTCAAATCTATTTAAACGGAAAAAAAGTGGGAGAATGGGCCTATGGCTATAGTTATTTCTATTTTGATGTTTCCCAATTTATACAAGAAGGAGCCAACACGTTATCAGTAAAACTAACCAATAAAGAATTTGCTTCTCGCTGGTATCCGGGTGCAGGATTGTATCGAAATGTAAGTGTTATTATAAAAAATAATGAAAGTATTGACCAATGGGGACAGTTTATAAAGACACCTTTTATCAGTGAAGAATTGGCAAAAGTCAACATTAAAACTAAAGTCTCCGGCGAAAATACGCGTTTAGTCACCACTATTTTTGATGCCGAAGGACATAAACTAAATTCTTCGGAGTCGACTATTCAATTCGGAAAAGAATTTGATCAAAATATAAAGGTAGTAAAGCCAAAATTGTGGAGTCCCGAAACTCCTTATTTGTATAAAGCAGTTTCCCAATTGTATGTTGGAAATGAACTTAAAGATGAGAATACAACTGTTTTTGGTATTCGAGAAATAAAATACGAGGCCAATAAAGGCTTTAGCCTAAATGGAAAGAGTACCAAATTTAAAGGCGTTTGTCTACACCACGATTTGGGTCCGCTGGGAGTTGCAGTAAATAAAGCGGCGTTGCGCAGGCAAATGACCATATTGAAAGATATGGGCTGTAATGCGATTCGCAGCTCGCATAACATGCCTTCTTTCGAGCAATTGGAACTGGCGGATGAAATGGGTTTTCTATTTTTAGCAGAGAGTTTTGATGAATGGGCAAAGCCAAAAGTAGAAAATGGCTATCATCGATTTTTTGAGGAATATGCCGAAAAAGACATCGTCAATTTAGTACAAGCGACACGAAATCATCCTTCGATTGTGATGTGGAGTTCTGGAAACGAAGTGCCGGATCAATGGGGAGAAGAAGGAGTGAAACGCGCAAAATGGCTACAAGAAATTTTTCATAGGGAAGACCCAACTCGTCCCGTTACAGTTGGTATGGATCAAGTAAAAGCAACTATTGAATCTGGTTTTGGCGCTTTGCTAGATATTCCAGGGTTGAATTATCGGGTACATTTATACGATGAAGCCTATAAAAAATTTCCGCAAGGGTTTATTTTAGGTTCAGAAACCGCTTCAACGGTTAGCTCTAGAGGGATTTATAAATTCCCTGTCGTTCAGGAAAAAATGAAACAATATCCTGATTTTCAATCTTCCTCTTATGATTTAGAAGCCTGTAGCTGGTCTAATGTGCCCGATGAAGATTTTGTACTTCAAGATGATAAGCCTTGGGTGATTGGTGAGTTTGTTTGGACCGGTTTTGATTATTTAGGAGAACCTACGCCTTATGATGAAAGCTGGCCGTCCCGAAGTTCTTATTTTGGGATTAACGATTTAGCGGGTTTGCCTAAAGACCGCTATTATTTATACCGAAGCCGTTGGAATACGAAGGAACCCACTCTGCATATTTTACCGCATTGGAACTGGGAAGGCCGTGAAGGAGAGATTACCCCCGTTTTTGTATATACGAACTACAACAGCGCAGAACTTTTTATCAATGGCAAAAGTATGGGAGTCCAGAAAAAAAACAAAAACACTCCACAAAATCGTTACCGTCTGATGTGGATGGATGTAAAATATGAGCCGGGAAAGGTAAAAGTAGTGGCTTTTGATGACAATGGGAAAGCCGTTGCAGAACAAGAAGTACGTACTGCTGGTAAGCCTTGCCAAATTGTTCTAAACGCAGATCGAAAGACAATCACTGCCAATGGCGAGGATATTTCTTTTGTAACTGTATCGGTAGTGGATAAAAACGGAATTCCTTGCCCTACGGCGACGAACCAGCTAAAATTCAAGGTTACTGGAGCGGGTACTTACAGAGCGGCTTGCAATGGCGATGCCACTTCGCTTGAAATGTTTAATAAAGATACCATGAAATTGTTTAGCGGTAAATTGGTAGTGCTAGTAAAATCGACTATAACTGCTGGCGATATAAAACTTGAGGTGAATGGAGCAGGGCTTAAGAGCGGAAAATTGACATTGAATGCCTTGAAATAGACGAAAAATCCATATAATTTTTACAGAATATTTTAAAAAAATAACAATAATAACAGCGAGTTCCTAAAAAAAGGGAATGGATAATTTTTAAATCATGAATGACATTTTAATACACAAAACAACTGATTTTTTTCATCAGACTTTTGGCTCAGAACCATCAAAAACGGTTCTTTCGCCTGGAAGAATCAATATTATCGGGGAACATATTGATTATAACGATGGTTTTGTTTTGCCTGCAGCAATCGATAAAATTATTTGTTTTGCTTTCGAAAAAAACAATTCGGATACAGCTAAAATTGTGGCCATAGATTTGAACGACGAGTTCGAAGTTTGTGTAAATGACGATCAAAAGCAGACGGATAGTGTTTGGACAAATTACCTGCGTGGTGTTCTGAATCAGTTGAAAATGAACGGTTATTCCGTGGAGGGTTTCAATTGTGTTTTTAGTAGTAATATTCCAGTTGGTTCCGGTTTGTCATCTTCGGCAGCTTTAGAATGTGGCTTTTTGTTTGGTTTAAATGAACTCTTCGATTTGAAAATTAGAACCATAGATATTGCTCTTATGGGACAAAAAGCGGAACATTGGGTAGGAATCAATTGCGGAATTATGGACCAGTTTTCCAGTGTGATGGGTTTAGAAAATAAAGTCATAAAAATTGACTGCAGAACTTTGGAATTCGAATACCATGAGGCTAATTTTAATGATTATTCCTTAATTTTATTCGATTCGAACGTGAAACATTCCTTAATGACATCGGCTTATAATGAGAGAAGGCAGCAATGTGAAGAAGGTATTGCGATTATAAAAAGTAATTTTCCTGAGATAACTAGTTTTAGAGATTGTAACGAACAACATGTTTTAGAATTGCAGCATGTAATGAGCGCCAATGTTTATAAAAGGTGTCTTTTTGTTGTAAAAGAAATCAAACGAGTAACTCAGGCTTGTGATGCTTTGGACAAAGGAGATATCGAAACCTTGGGTAAATTAATGTTCGAAACGCACGAAGGTTTATCATTGGATTATGAAGTAAGTTGTGCCGAATTAGATTTTTTAGTACACACGGTGAAAGAAGATAAATCAGTGATAGGCTCTCGATTAATGGGCGGCGGTTTTGGCGGTTGTACCATTAATTTGATTAAAAAAGGACAAGAAGAGCGAATTAAACAACAGCTTTCTACTCTTTATTTAGATAAATTTGGAATAGAATTAAAAATTTACGATGTAAAAATTGGAAACGGAACATCACTTTATATTGCGAAATAAATGAAAAATTTTGACATCAACGAAGATCCGCACAGACGTTATAATCCGTTAATCAACGAATGGGTGCTGGTTTCTCCACACCGTTCGAAACGTCCTTGGCAAGGACAAAATGAAACAGTACCTTCGGATGCATTGCCGGAATATGACCCAACTTGTTATTTGTGTCCAGGAAATGTTCGAGCGAATGGAATGGTCAATCCGGATTATGAAAGTTCTTTTGTTTTTGAAAATGATTTTGCTGCTTTAAAGCAAGAAGAAATTGCTTTTGAAGAAAATAGTAGTGCAACTTTTTTTAGAGCAAAACCAGAAAGAGGAATTTCTAGAGTGGTTTGCTTTTCGCCAAAACACAATTTGACCTTGCCAGAAATGCCAGTTGAAGCGATTGAAAATATCATTCATACGTGGCAAAAAGAATATACAGATTTAGGGAATGTAGATTATATCAACCATGTTCAGATTTTCGAAAATAAAGGAAGTGTTATGGGTTGCAGTAATCCGCATCCACACGGACAAATTTGGGCGCAATCTTCGTTGCCAACCGAGGTAGAGAAAACGCAAAATAACCTGAAAGCCTATTTTGACAAACATAACAAAACTCTTTTAGAAGAGTATGTAAAAGAAGAGTTGAAGTTAGATGCACGCATTGTGATTGAGAATGATCATTTTGTGGTATTGGTTCCTTTTTGGGCGATTTGGCCTTATGAAACTATGATTGTCAGCAAACGAAATATAAGTAAAATAACGGATTTTACGGAAACAGAAGTAACCGATTTTGCGGTTATTTTAAAACAATTGACGACCAAGTACGACAACCTTTTTGAAACGTCTTTCCCGTATTCATCCGGAATTCATCAATCGCCTACAGACGGAGAATTGCATCCGGAATGGCATTTTCACATGCATTTTTATCCGCCATTGCTGCGCTCTGCTACCGTAAAGAAATTTATGGTAGGGTATGAAATGATGGGAGAATCACAAAGAGACATCACGCCGGAGAAAAGTGCTGCCTTTTTAAGGGAACAGTCGAACGTTCATTATAAAAATAGATAACCATTAACCAATAACCAAATACATTTAACCAATGCAAACTTTAGCAATCCAAGATTATATTGTCTTTTTCTTCTATTTTATCCTGATCGTCAGTTATGGAATATGGATTTATAGGAAGAAAAAGAAAGAAGAAACGAGCAGTAAAGATTATTTCTTAGCAGAAGGATCACTCACTTGGTGGGCCATTGGCGCATCATTAATTGCCAGTAATATTAGTGCGGAGCAATTTATAGGAATGAGTGGGAGCGGTTTCAAAATGGGACTGGCGATTGCTACGTATGAATGGATGGCGGCTTTTACTCTGATTATTGTTGCCATTTTCTTTATTCCGGTATATTTGAAAAATAAAATTTTCACCATGCCACAATACCTTAATCAAAGGTATAACAGTAATGTTGCTATGATTATGGCTGTTTTTTGGTTGTTGTTGTATGTCTTGGTCAATCTTACCTCTATATTATATTTGGGCGCTTTAGCGATAAGTAGCATTTCTGGCCTGGACATTACTTTGTGTATGATTTTCTTAGCGTTTTTTGCTGTGATGATTACGCTAGGAGGAATGAAAGTGATTGGATACACGGATGTGGTTCAAGTTTTCTTTTTGATCTTGGGCGGATTGGTAACTACTTATTTGGCATTGAATTTAGTAGCCGAAGAATTTGGTTCTACGGGAGTTATAAATGGGTTCAATTTGATGACGACTCATGCAAACGACCATTTTCACATGATTTTTGAAAAAACGAATCCTAATTATATGGATTTACCAGGATTGTCAGTTTTGATAGGAGGAATGTTAATCATCAATTTAAATTATTGGGGATGTAACCAATACATCACGCAACGTGCGTTGGGGGCAGATTTAAAAACAGCTAGAAATGGAATTTTGTTTGCTGCTTTCTTGAAATTGCTAATGCCTATAATTGTTGTTTTGCCCGGAATAGCTGCTTTTATATTGTATCAGAACGGACATTTTGGTGCTGAAATGTTGCAAGATGGTACAGTAAATCCTGATCGTGCGTATCCAGTTTTGTTAAATTTGCTTCCCGTAGGCCTAAAAGGACTTTCATTTGCAGCGCTGACTGCGGCAATTGTTGCCTCTTTGGCTGGAAAAGCAAATAGTATTGCTACAATTTTTACGTTGGATATTTACAAAACAAAATTGAATGTAGATGCCGATGAAAAGACATTAGTTAATGTGGGGAAGAAAGCTATTGTAGTGGCGATGTTAATTGCAGTTGTTGTAGCGCCTTTTCTTGGAATTGATAAAAAAGGAGGATTTCAATACATTCAGGAATATACGGGTTTTGTAAGTCCGGGTGTTTTTGCCATGTTTATTTTAGGATTCTTTTGGAAAAAAACAACTTCTAATGCGGCTTTGTTTGCAACAATTGGTGGATTTATGTTTTCTATCCTGTTCAAATTCATGCCGGCTTTTGTAGATTTATCGTTCCTTCATTCTACCGGTTTTTCAGTTCCAAATGGGAATGGTGTCTATGAAATTCCTTTTATTGATCGCATGGGATTTGTTTTCTTGATTTGCGTTATCGGAATGTACACCATTAGTATGTATGAAACAGCGAGAGGCGTTAAAACAAATGGTCTGGAAATTGACCGTACCATGTTTAAAATGTCACCAGGTTTTACAGTCGGAATGTTGATTGTACTTTCGCTAATTGCCGCTTTCTATACGATTTTCTGGTAGAAAATAGCCTAAATTCAAAAAAGCGATGGTTTCAATTGAATTGAATTCATCGCTTTTTTATTTGATAATAAGGTTGAAATACAATTGTTGCAAATGATATAGAGTACTATAAAGGTTGTTTTATGCTCAACGTGTTTTTTTAGAAGCAATAATCTTCTAAAGTGTAGTTTGAATAAAAAATATAAATCACAAAAAAAGCCTTCGAATAACGAAAGCTTTAGTGGTATTTTAATTTATTTTTTAGTTGTTAACCAAAGCATCTTGTTTCCAAGTTTTTACAGAAGCTATTCTGCTATTAGAATATTCTACTTCGTTCAGTTTGTTACCATTCCAAAAAAGCCATTTTCCAGTTTTCTCTCCATTTTCATAATTAGCAACAGATAATTTGTTTCCGTTTACGTCATATAAAATCCAGATGCCTTCTAGTTTTCCATTTTTAAAGAAACCTTCTTGCTGTACTTTTCCGTTTTCATAGTAGTATGTAGTTTTGACTAAGTCACCTACAGCTTCTAATTTTGGATTGTTTTCTTGAGCGAATGCTATTCCTGAGAAGAGTAATGCGGTTAATATTATATATTTTTTCATGTCGTTTGGATTTTTAAATTCATATTAGCTTAACAAATATATAAAACATTTTACAATAAAAAAACTTTTACTTAACAATTTAGTAACATTGGAATGAAATTTAACATTGCAAATAAAAAGGGCTTTAAAACCAATTACTAAAATTTGTGAATTCGCAATTCATTATTCATAATTAGTCCTAAATTTGCAGTCGTGTCCAAAGGGCAGAATAATCAAAAATTTAGAACATGTATAGAAGTCATAACTGTGGCGAATTAAACGCCTCACATATTAATACAGAAGTTACACTTGCGGGATGGGTTCAAAAATCCCGAGATAAGGGATTTATGAATTGGGTTGATTTACGCGACCGTTATGGAGTTACGCAGTTAATTTTTGACGAAGGTCGTTCGGAAAAATCTGTTTTTGAGTTGGCTAAAACATTGGGTCGTGAATTTGTAATCCAAGTTAAAGGGACTGTTATTGAGCGGGAAGCCAAAAACAGAAACATGACCACGGGTGATATTGAAATTTTAGTTACGGAGTTGACTATTCTAAATGCATCATTGACGCCACCTTTTACAATCGAAGATGAAACGGATGGTGGAGAAGACATCCGAATGAAGTACCGTTACCTTGATATTCGAAGAAATCCGGTAAAAAACAGTTTGATGTTTCGTCATAAAGTAGCCATGGAAGTGCGTAAATATCTTTCGGATTTAGATTTCTGTGAAGTAGAAACGCCTTATTTGATTAAATCTACTCCAGAAGGAGCAAGAGATTTTGTGGTGCCTTCCAGAATGAATGAAGGTCAGTTTTATGCATTACCACAATCGCCACAAACGTTCAAGCAATTATTGATGGTGGGTGGAATGGATAAGTATTTCCAAATCGTGAAATGTTTCCGTGATGAAGATTTACGTGCAGACAGACAACCGGAATTTACACAAATCGATTGTGAAATGGCTTTTGTGGAGCAAGAAGATATTTTGAATGTTTTTGAAGGATTGACAAGACATTTACTAAAAGAAATAAAAGGCCTCGAAGTAGAAAAATTCCCAAGAATTACCTACGAATATGCCATGAAAACATACGGGAATGATAAACCAGATATCCGTTTCGGAATGGAATTTGGGGAATTAAATGAAGTAACACAACACAAAGAATTCCCTATTTTTAATGCTGCTGAATTTGTGGTTGGTATTGCAGTTCCGGGAGTTGGAAACTATACCCGTAAGGAAATAGATGGATTAATTGATTGGGTAAAACGTCCTCAAGTAGGTGCGACCGGAATGGTTTATGTAAAATGTAATGAAGACGGAACCTATAAATCATCTGTTGATAAATTCTACGATCAAGATGATTTAGCGCAATGGGCAAAAATTACCGGAGCAAAACCTGGAGATATGATTTTTGTGCTTTCTGGTCCAACGGATAAAACAAGAACCCAGTTGAGTGCATTGCGAATGGAATTAGCAACTCGTTTAGGATTGAGAAATCCAGCTGAATTTGCTCCGCTTTGGGTAGTTGATTTTCCTTTATTAGAGTTTGATGAAGAAAGTGGACGTTACCATGCCATGCATCATCCATTTACTTCTCCAAAACCGGAAGACATGCACTTATTAGAAACAGATCCAGGGAAAGTTCGTGCCAATGCGTATGATATGGTTTTAAATGGAAATGAAATTGGTGGTGGATCAATTCGTATTCACGATAAAGCAACACAACAATTAATGTTCAAATATTTAGGTTTCACCGAAGAAGATGCGAAAGCACAATTCGGATTTTTAATGGATGCGTTCCAATTTGGTGCGCCACCTCATGGAGGTTTGGCTTTTGGACTGGACAGGTTAGTCGCAATTTTAGGTGGGCAGGAAACTATTCGTGATTTTATTGCTTTTCCAAAAAATAATTCGGGAAGAGATGTTATGATTGATGCTCCTTCTAAAATAGATGAATCGCAGCTGAAAGAGCTTCATATTAAATTAGTTTAATTGTTGTTCATCGGTAAAATTTGTTAGAAAACGTTGAATATCAATATTTTTACAAAATAAAAACATAAGATAGTATTTCGTATTATATTAAATATTACATTTGCCTCATTATAAATTATTATTACAATTACAATGCGTACAGGTACAGTTAAATTTTTCAATGAATCTAAAGGTTACGGATTCATTACAGACGAAGAAACAGGAAAAGACATTTTTGTTCATGCATCAGGAATCAACGCGGAAGAATTACGCGAAGGTGATAGAGTAAGCTATGAAGAAGAAGAAGGAAGAAAAGGAAAAGTTGCTGCGAAAGTAGCAGTTATCTAAGCAAAAAATTTATTTTTTTGTCTAAGAATGTGTAAAACGTTTCGATTAAATTCGAAACGTTTTTTTTTGTTTTATATTCATCCTTAATCGGCATAATAATGCGATGTATTAGTGTTGTTAAATCCTCTAAACGTTAAACACATCTTAATAGAGCCGTCGTTTCTTATTTATAATAAATAAAAATTGTAAATTTACATCGATGTAGTGGCGATGTATTTCTTTGTTTTAATTGTTATTTAATAATTTGAAAGTTATCTTTGTCGCTTATTCTTATTCATAAATAACTGCCATATGCAATCCGATCAATTAAATTATATTCCTATTTTAATGCAGTTTATTTTAGCTGTAGGATTTGTTGTAGGAACGATAATAGTTTCAGGGAAATTAGGTCCTAAACGTTCTTCTGAAAACAAAGATAAAAACTTCGAATGCGGTATTGAGTCCGTTGGAAATGCTAGAATACCATTTTCAGTAAAATATTTTCTTGTTGCGATTTTATTTGTTTTGTTTGATGTTGAGGTTATTTTTCTCTACCCATGGGCAATAAATTTCAAGGAGTTGGGAATGGAAGGAATGGTGAAGATGGTGATCTTTATGCTTTTGCTTTTGGTGGGTTTTTTCTACATCATCAAAAAGAAAGCGTTGGAGTGGGAGTAAAATTTATTTTAAATGTTGAAATATAAATAATAAAGAATTTGGTTTTTAATTTATATTTCAGAATTTTTAATTCTAAATAACAAAAAATGAGTGATTCAAATATAAATATGGTTGCCCCTCCAGAGGGTGTTGTTGGTGAAGGTTTCTTTGCTACAAAACTTAATGACGTTGTGGGAATGGCTCGTGCAAATTCATTGTGGCCTTTACCTTTCGCCACTTCTTGTTGCGGAATTGAATTTATGGCAACGATGGCTTCGCATTACGATTTAGCACGATTTGGTTCGGAAAGAGTGAGTTTCTCACCTCGTCAAGCGGATATGTTAATGGTAATGGGAACAATTTCAAAGAAAATGGCTCCTATTTTACGTCAAGTTTACGAACAGATGTCAGAACCTCGTTGGGTAATCGCCGTTGGAGCTTGTGCTTCATCTGGTGGAATTTTTGACACATATTCGGTTTTGCAAGGGATTGATAAAGTGATTCCGGTTGATGTTTATGTTCCTGGTTGTCCACCAAGACCGGAACAAATTGTAGATGGCGTTATGAAATTGCAGGAGTTGGTGAGAACAGAATCGGTAAGAAGAAGAAGTTCTCCAGAATACCAAGAATTATTAGCTTCTTATAATATAAAATAAATAATGGCGCTAGAAACAATACAAATCAAAGAAAAATTAGTTGAATCATTTGACTCAGCTGTTTTTGAATTCAAGCAAGAAAGAGATATATTTTCATTTGAAGTCGCTGCGGATAAAATAACTGCAGTGATTCTTTTTTTGAAAAATGATCCAACATTACGTTTTCATTTTTTAACAGATTTATGTGGGATTCATTATCCGGACAATGATGAAGAGCACCAATTTGCAGTGGTATATCATTTACACAATTGGTATGAAAACAAAAGAATTAAGGTCAAAACCTATATAAATGGTGAAAATCCCGAAATAAAATCAATATCAAATATTTTCTTATGCTCCAATTGGATGGAAAGAGAAACGTATGATTTTTATGGAATAAACTTTATAGGACATCCTCAGTTGAAAAGAATTTTAAATATGGATGAAATGATTTCTTTTCCAATGCGAAAAGAATTCCCAATGGAAGATAGCGGAAGAACAGATAAAGATGATCGTTTCTTTGGAAGAACAACCGACAATTATTAAAAACACACACTATTATAATTTTTCACATTAAATAAATGTCAGAACTATTATTACCTCCAGAGCATCGCTATGCTAAAAGAATTAAAGAACAACTAAATGAAGATGGAAGCGAGCTTTCTATCTTGAATTTAGGACCAACACACCCAGCTACTCATGGTATTTTTCAGAATATCTTGCTGATGGATGGAGAAAGAATTCTGGAAGCGGAACCAACCATTGGTTACATTCACAGAGCTTTCGAGAAAATTGCGGAAAACCGTCCTTTTTACCAAATAACACCGCTTACGGATAGAATGAACTATTGTTCGTCACCTATAAACAACATGGGTTGGTGGATGACATTAGAAAAATTGTTGGATATTGAAGTTCCTAAAAGAGCACAGTATTTAAGAGTTATAGTAATGGAATTGGCAAGAATCACAGATCATATCATCTGTAATTCTATCCTTGGTGTGGATACTGGAGCCTATACTGGATTTTTATATGTATTCCAATTTAGAGAAAAAGTATACGAAATTTACGAAGAAATTTGTGGAGCACGTTTGACTACTAATATGGGGAGAATTGGTGGTTTCGAAAGAGATTGGTCACCAAAGGCATTTGAATTACTAAACACTTTTTTAGAAGAATTTCCGGCAGCTTGGAAGGAATTTGAAAACTTATTTGAAAGAAATAGAATATTTATTGATAGAACGGTAAATGTTGGACCAATATCCGCTGAACAAGCTATGGCTTATGGTTTTACTGGTCCGAATTTACGTGCTGCAGGAGTGGATTATGATGTTCGAGTATCGCAACCCTACTCTTCTTATGAAGATTTTGACTTTATTATTCCTGTAGGGAAATCGGGTGATACCTACGACCGCTTTTGTGTTCGTAATGCTGAAGTATGGGAAAGTTTAAGTATCATTCGTCAAGCATTAGCAAAAATGCCGGAAGGGAATGACTTCCATGCTGATGTTCCGGATTATTACCTTCCTCCAAAAGAAGATGTTTACACAAGTATGGAGTCGTTGATTTATCATTTTAAAATTGTAATGGGAGAAGTTCCTGTTCCAGTTGCTGAAGTTTATCATCCTGTAGAAGGTGGGAATGGAGAATTAGGTTTTTATCTAGTTACTGACGGAAGTCGAACACCTTATAGGTTGCACTTCCGTAGACCTTGTTTTATTTACTACCAAGCGTATCCAGAAATGATTAAAGGAGCTTTGCTCTCAGATGCGATTGTTATTTTGTCGAGTTTAAATGTTATTGCAGGCGAGCTAGACGCATAGTAAAATTATAAATGATGAATTTTAAATTATAAATTATTCGAAACATTTAAAATTTATAATTCAAAATTTAAAATAATTAAAATGGAAAGAACACATTACAAACAAGAAATAAATATAACTGAAGCATTGATGTCTCGCATCAATGAGTTAATCAGTCATTATCCTGAAGACAAAAGAAAATCGGCTTTATTGCCGGTTTTGCATGAAGTTCAAGATGCGCACGAAAATTGGTTGAGTATCGAATTGATGGATAAAGTAGCTGAAATTATTCAAATAAAACCTATTGAGGTTTATGAAGTAGTTTCATTTTATACCATGTACAATCAAAGACCAATTGGGAAATACATGTTTGAATTTTGCCAAACTTCTCCATGTTGTCTGAATGGTGTTGAGGATCTTATGGATTATACCTGTGAAAAGCTAGGTGTAAAACTAGGCGAGCCTACTCCAGATGGCCTTTTTGAGGTAAGAGGTGTAGAATGTTTAGGAGCTTGTGGCTATGCGCCAATGATGCAACTAGGTGATTTTTACAAAGAACATCTGACAAAGGAAAAAGTAGATCAGCTAATTGAAGATTGCAAAAATGATACAATAATACTACACGATATATAATATGTCACAAAAAATATTATTAGACAAAGTAACTATTCCAGGAATTAAAACCTACGAAGTATACCGTGCAAACGGAGGATATGCATCTGTAGAAAAAGCCTTGAAAACATTAACACCTGATGAAGTGGTAGAGGAAGTGAAAACTTCTGGATTACGTGGTCGTGGTGGAGCTGGATTTCCAGCTGGAATGAAATGGAGTTTTATTGATAAAAAATCAGGAAAACCCAGACATTTAGTTTGTAATGCGGATGAATCAGAGCCGGGAACGTTCAAAGATCGTTATTTGATGGAATTTATCCCTCATTTATTGATTGAAGGAATGATTACTTCCAGTTATGCATTGGGAGCAAATCTATCTTATATCTACATTCGTGGAGAATACATGTGGGTTTATAAAATATTAGAAAGAGCCATCAACGAAGCAAAAGCTGCTGGATTTTTAGGTAAAAATATATTAGGTTCTGGCTACGATTTAGAACTTTATGTTCATTGTGGTGCTGGGGCTTACATCTGTGGTGAAGAAACCGCGTTGATTGAATCATTGGAAGGAAAAAGAGGAAATCCTCGTATCAAACCACCATTTCCTGCTATTTCAGGACTTTGGGCAAATCCAACAGTTGTAAATAACGTAGAAACGATTGCCGCAGTGCCTTGGATTGTAAATAATTCAGGTGCGGAATATGCCAAAATTGGTATTGGACGTTCTACAGGAACTAAATTAATTTCAGCTTCAGGACATATCAAAAATCCTGGTGTGTATGAAATCGAATTAGGTTTAAGTGTGTACGAATTTATGAATTCTGATGAATATTTGGGCGGAATGAGTTCGGATAGACCTTTGAAAGCATTTGTGCCTGGAGGAAGTTCTGTTCCGGTTTTACCAGCGCATTTAATTTACAAAACGGCTAACGGTGAGGATCGTTTGATGTCATACGAATCGTTGAGTGACGGTGGATTTGCAACAGGATCGATGTTAGGATCAGGCGGATTTATTGTGTATAATGATACTTCATGTATTGTTCGCAATACTTGGAATTTCTCTCGTTTTTACCACCATGAAAGCTGTGGACAATGTTCCCCATGTCGCGAAGGTACTGGATGGATGGAAAAAGTATTGCACCGAATAGAAAATGGTCACGGTCGTGAAGAAGATGTCGATTTGCTGTTGAGTATTCAAAGTAAAATTGAAGGAAATACGATTTGTCCATTAGGAGATGCGGCAGCTTGGCCAGTGGCAGCAGCAATACGTCACTTTAGAGAGGAATTTGAATACCACATTCGTTTCCCAGAAAAAATAAAAAATAGAGATCATTTTGTTGCTGAACCTTTTGAAAAAGTAAAGCATTTGGTAGCCAAACAATTGATTTAAAATTACGGATTAACGATTTTTGACCCGAGCGTCAGCGAACTGGCGTAGCATTTCAGAATTAAGATACTCCTTAGGAGTTAAATAGAGTTAGATAATGAAAGTAACAATAGACGGACATTCAATAGAAGTTGAACCAGGAACAACAATCCTGCAGGCAGCACGTATGATAGGTGGAGAAGTAGTTCCGCCAGCGATGTGCTATTATTCTAAACTAAAAGGAAGCGGTGGAAAATGCCGTTGTTGTTTAGTGGAAGTTGCCAAAGGAAGTGAAGCGGATCCAAGACCAATGCCAAAATTAATGGCATCTTGTGTAACCGGTTGTATGGACGGAATGGAAGTGAACAGTAAATCTTCACCAAGAGTAACCGAAGCTAGAAAATCGGTGACAGAGTTTTTATTGATTAATCACCCTTTAGATTGTCCAGTTTGTGACCAAGCTGGGGAATGTGATTTGCAAAATTTAAGCTTTGAGCACGGAAAGTCAGAAACTCGTTTTATTGAGGAAAAGAGAACTTTTGAACCAGAGAATATAGGTCCAAATATTCAGTTGCACATGAATCGTTGTATTCTTTGCTACCGTTGTGTGATGGTTGCAGACCAATTGACGGACGATCGTGTTCACGGAGTTATGGATAGAGGAGATCATTCGAATATATCGACTTGTATTTCAAAAGCAGTTGACAATGAGTTTTCTGGAAATATGATTGATGTATGCCCGGTAGGTGCATTAACCGATAAAACGTTTCGATTTAAATCTAGAGTTTGGTTCAGTAAGCCGTACAACGCACACAGAGATTGTCCTACTTGTTCTGGAAAAACTACCGTTTGGATGTTTGGTGACGAAATTCAACGTGTAACTGGAAGAAAAGACGAATACCATGAAGTAGATGAGTTTATTTGTAATGGTTGTCGTTTTGATCACAAAGAAGTGAAAGACTGGATCATTGAAGGACCAAGAGCTTTTGAAAAAGACTCGGTTATCAATCAAAATAAATACAACAGAAAGTTAGAAAAAGTTGAAATAGCTACTGAATCGCATATCCTTATTGGTAGAGAAGAAGATCGTAAAAAAATTAGTATGGCTGAATTTCCATTGACCGAAGAAGATATTATAAATCAAAAAAGTTTGGGCAATAATGGATAGTACTATTATCATAGAAAAAGGTGTCATTATTGTAGCGGTTTTTGCTTTAACAATGTTGATGGCAATGTATTCCACTTGGGCTGAACGTAAGGTGGCCGCTTGGCTTCAAGATCGTGTTGGTCCTAATAGAGCGGGTCCTTTTGGATTGTTTCAACCGCTAGCAGATGGTTTAAAATTATTTTCTAAAGAGGAATTTGAACCTAATACACCAAATCGGTTTTTGTTTTTTGTAGGTCCTGCCATTGCAATGAGTACGGCTTTGATGACAAGCGCGGTTATTCCCTGGGGAGACAGATTGCACCTGTTTGGAAGAGATATTTTATTACAAGCCACTGATTTGAATATAGGTTTATTATATTTTATTGGAGTTGTATCCGTGGGAGTTTATGGAATTATGATTGGAGGTTGGGCTTCAAATAATAAATTCTCCTTGATTGGGGCGGTTCGTGCTGCTTCACAAATGGTTTCTTATGAAGTGGCCATGGGGCTTTCCTTGATTGCCTTATTGATGATGACTGGAACTTTAAGTTTAAGAGAAATTTCGGCGCAACAAGCTGGAATGGATTGGAATGTTTTCTACCAACCCTTATCTTTTATTATCTTTTTAATTTGTGCTTTCGCAGAAGCCAACAGAACACCTTTTGATTTAGCTGAATGTGAAACAGAATTAATTGGAGGATACCACACAGAATATTCGTCGATGAAAATGGGATTCTATTTATTTGCTGAATATGCCAATATGTTTATCTCCTCTACCATTTTAGCAGTTTTATTTTTTGGTGGATATAATTATCCAGGAATGAGTTGGGTTGTTGAAAATTGGGGTGTAAATATTGCCAATATAATGGGATTTGGTGCTTTGTTTATCAAATTGTGTGGGTTTATATTTTTCTTTATGTGGGTTCGATGGACTATTCCAAGATTCAGATACGATCAATTGATGCATTTGGGATGGAGGATACTAATTCCATTATCGATTGTAAATATTATGATTACTGGAATTGTCATGTTAAGAGCAGATATTGCAGCCTATTTTGGTTTTTAACAATCTTATTGGCGAGTAAGAAATAGTAAGGTAAAATTGAATTGAGACAAAAAAGCCCTAGCCCTGATAGTAGTGAAAATCCTTTAATCCTGAACTTGTTTCAGGATTCTGAAACAAGTTCAGGATTAAAGATTGAAACGGATAGCAGGAAGCAGCTTCAAATAAAATAAAAAATGAGTATAGAAAGTATATCCTTATCGGGGAGAAAAAAGCTAGTCTCTAACAAGGAGATGACTTTTTGGGAAAGAATGTATTTAGTTGCGATTGTCAAAGGATTGATAATTACAATTCAGCATTTGTTTACCAGAAAAGTAACGATTCAATATCCAGAGCAGGTGCGTGAAATGAGTCCGGTTTATCGCGGTCAGCACATGCTGAAACGTGATGAAGAAGGTCGTGAGAACTGTACCGCTTGTGGTTTGTGTGCTTTATCTTGTCCAGCGGAAGCAATTACGATGAAGGCAGAAGAACGCAAAGCCGATGAAAAACATTTGTACAGAGAAGAAAAATATGCTTCTATTTATGAAATTAATATGTTGCGTTGTATTTTTTGTGGCTTGTGTGAAGAGGCTTGTCCTAAAGATGCAATTTACTTGACTACCTCCAAAGTATTAGTTCCTTCGAGTTACGAAAGAGAAGATTTTATTTTTGGAAAAGATAAATTAGTCATGCCTTTAGATATCGCAATGAAAAATGCTCAACTTAAAAACGCTAATTAATGTCTACGATACTTATAATTTTTTGCGTACTATCCGCGGTGACTTTAGCAACCGCTTTTTTGACAATCTTCAGTAGAAATCCAATACATAGTGCTATTTATTTAGTGATTTGTTTCTTTTCGATAGCTGGTCATTATCTTTTATTAAACTCCCAGTTTTTAGCGATTGTTCATATTATTGTGTACTCTGGAGCGATTATGATTTTGTTCTTGTTTACCATTATGTTGATGAATTTGAATGAAGAAAAAGAAGTGCACCGACCTAGGATTACGCGCTTAGGAGCAATTGTTTCTTTTTGCTTAATTTGTTTAATATTGATCGCAATCTTCATCAACTCAAAACCTATTGTTGGAGAATATGTAACTACTGGCGAAGATTATCAGTCTATAAAAGTATTGGGTAAAGTACTATTGAATGAATATATGGTTCCTTTTGAATTTGCTTCTATTCTACTTTTAGTTGCTATGATTGGAACGGTATTATTGTCTAAAAAAGAAAAATTGCAAAAATAAGATGAACAATATTTTAAACCACATTGGTATTGAAAATTATATATTCCTAAGCGTAATACTTTTTTGTATTGGTGTTTTCGGAGTATTGTACAGACGAAATGCCATTATCGTATTTATGTCGATAGAAATAATGCTGAATGCCGTGAATCTTTTGTTCGTAGCATTTTCGACTTATCATCAAGATGCGCAAGGACAAGTTTTTGTGTTTTTCTCGATGGCTGTTGCTGCCGCAGAAGTTGCCGTGGGATTAGCAATTTTAGTTTCTATTTTTAGAAACTTGGGCTCCATTACTATCGATAATTTAAAAAACTTAAAAGGATAAACTATAATGAATACGAATTTAGCTTTACTCTTATTATCAGCTCCTTTTTTAGGATTTTTATTAAATATTTTCTTTGGATCGCGTTTGGGAAAAACAGTATCCGGAATAATCGGGACAATTGCTGTTGCTGTTTCATTTGCGGTGACATTTTATTTCTTTGGAGCAATTGCTGCAATACCAGAAGGAATTCATATTTCACTTTTTGAATGGATTCAAATTAGTAATTTTAAAGTTGATTTTGGATTTCAATTAGATCAATTATCTGTTTTATGGTTGCTATTTGTTACTGGAATTGGTTCATTGATTCATTTGTATTCGATCAATTACATGCATGATGATGAGAATATGCATAAATATTTTGCCTATTTGAATCTGTTTGTTTTTTTCATGATTACACTAGTAATTGGAAGCAACTTATTAGTGATGTTTTTAGGGTGGGAAGGCGTTGGTCTTTGTTCCTATTTGTTGATTGGATTCTGGCATAAAAACCAAGAATTTAATGATGCGGCAAAAAAGGCATTCATTATGAATCGTATTGGTGATTTAGGGTTGTTGATTGGGATTTTTATTTTAGGAATGTTATTTTCTACTTTAGATTTTGCCACATTGAAAACGGCTATTTCTGGTGCAACTGATCTTAATATGTATTGGCTTTCTGTAGCTGCTTTTGCTTTGTTTATTGGAGCTTGTGGTAAGTCCGCACAAATACCCTTATATACGTGGTTACCGGATGCGATGGCAGGACCAACACCAGTATCGGCATTGATTCACGCAGCGACGATGGTTACTGCAGGGATTTTTATGATTACCAGATTAAATTTCTTGTTTGATTTGACTCCGGATGTTCAAAATATAATTGCCATAGTGGGAGCTGTTACAGCTTTAGTAGCTGCAACAATTGGTTTAGTTCAAAATGACATTAAAAAAGTATTGGCTTATTCTACCGTTTCACAATTGGGATTAATGTTTCTTGCCTTGGGATTGGGCGCTTATGAAGTGGCTGTTTTCCATGTGATCACTCACGCTTTCTTCAAAGCTTGTTTGTTCTTAGGATCCGGTTCTGTTATTCACGCGTTGCACGGAGAACAAGATATGCGCAACATGGGTGGTTTGAAAAGCGCCATGCCAATTACATTTGCTACGATGTTAATTGCGTCATTAGCTATTTCAGGAGTTCCATTGTTTTCTGGTTTTTTCTCTAAGGATGAAATTTTATTAGTGGCGTTTCATCATAACATACCGTTATGGGTTGTGGCTTCTATTGCCTCTATAATGACTGCTTTTTATATGTTCCGTTTAATGTTCTTGACTTTCTTTAAAGAATTTAGAGGAACTGCAGAGCAAAAACACCATTTGCACGAAAGTTCTCCGTTGATCACCATCCCGTTGATTGTTCTAGCATTTTTAGCTACTATCGGTGGATTGATTAGTTTGCCTGGAAATAGTTGGTTGAATGAATATTTGACGCCTATTTTACCTAAGTTAGCAACTGCTGAACACCATTTAGGAACTACTGAATATATCTTGATGGCTATTGCTGTTATAGGCGGATTAGTTGGGATTGGTATTGCTTACGCCAAATACATAAAGCAAAATGCTGTCCCAAGTGAAGATGCAATGATTACAGGATTTTCTAAAGTGCTTTACAATAAATATTATGTTGATGAATTTTATGATACTATTTTTGTGAAACCTGTTAATTTCTTGTCTCGTTTTTTCAGAGATACAGTAGAATCAGGTTTATCAGCTTTGGTTTTTGGATTCGGAAAACTGACCAACGAAATAAGTTATCAAGGAAAGAAAGTACAAAACGGAAGTATAGGTCTTTATCTTTTTGCCTTTGTTTTAGGACTTTGTGCCATTGTTTCTTATTTATTTTTAGCTCAATAATTTTTCATTATGAACGTATCTCTTATTTTAATTATTCTTTTAGTTGGTGCTTTTGCAACCTTTCTCGCGGGTGATAAACTAGCTTCAAAAGTAGCATTGTTCTTTAGCTTAGCTGCTGCAGGCGCTTCTATTGCATTATTAAATCACTATAATTTAGGTGAAAATATTAGTTTCATCAATCAGTGGATCACACAGCCTAATATATCTTTTGCGCTGAAAGCAGATGGATTGTCTTTGGCTATGCTTTTACTAACTACTATTTTAACTCCTATCATTATATTTTCTTCTTTCGGGAACCAATATAAAAATTCCAAATCATTTTATGCATTAATTTTGTTTATGTCGTTTGCAATGGCAGGAACATTCTTAGCATCAGACGGTTTATTGTATTATATTTTTTGGGAATTATCTTTAATTCCTATTTACTTCATCGCACTTGTCTGGGGTAACGGAGATGTAGAAGATCGTAAAAAAGCAGTTGTTAAGTTCTTTATTTATACCCTAGCAGGTTCCTTGTTCATGCTAGTATCATTTGTTTATTTGTATCAAAAAGCGGGAAGCTTTTTATTAGAGGATTTGTACAAAGTAAATTTGTCTGCTACAGAACAATTGTGGATATTCCTTGCTTTTTTCTTGGCGTACGCCATAAAGATTCCATTAATTCCTTTTCATACTTGGCAAGCCAATGTGTACCAAAAAGCACCGACCGTTGGAACCATGCTTTTATCTGGGATCATGTTAAAAATGGGATTGTATAGCGTTATTCGTTGGCAATTGCCTTTGGCGCCATTAGCAGCCAAAGAGTACATGTATGTTTTTATTGGACTTGGGATTGCAGGTGTGATTTACGGATCTATCGTGGCTTTGAAACAGAAAGATTTAAAGAAATTATTGGCCTATTCGTCCTTAGCGCACGTGGGTTTAATTGCTGCAGGTAGCTACACTTTGACTTTAGACGGATTACGTGGAGCAGTTTTACAAATGATTGCTCATGGATTTGTAGTTGTTGGATTGTTTTATATTGCAGAAATCATTTTTAGACGATATGAAACTAGAGTAATTGCTGAAATGGGAGGTATTCGTTCGCAGACACCGAAATTCACCTCCATGTTTTTAATCTTGGTTTTGGCTTCAGTGGCTTTGCCATCTACGTTTAACTTTGTTGGAGAATTTACTGTTTTATACAGTCTTTCACAAATTAATATTTGGTTTGCCATTTTAGGAGGAACTACGATAATATTAGGAGCCTATTATATGTTGAAAATGTTTCAACAGTCCATGTTAGGTGAAACTAATACACGAATATTTACGGATGTAAGTGGCAACGAAGGGATAACTTTGGTACTAGTAATCGCCGTGTTATTCTTTTTTGGAATGTATCCAAAACCGATTATAGATTTGATCACACCAAGTCTTGAAGAAATTTTAATTCAAATAAACCGAATAAACTAAGTCAAGTAAAAAAATGAATACATTAATAGCTATAATAGGATTAGGTGTTTTATGCCTTTTATTTGAAATTTTTAATTTACGAAAAGCCATTGTGCCACTTACAATTATTGGATTGTTAGGAGTTCTTGGTTTGACTATCTCTGAATTTAATTCAACAGAAAGTTACTATAACAATATGATTGTTGTGAGTAAATTTTCGACTGCTTTTTCCTCTTTATTTATTGTTCTAACTATTTTCTTAGTGACTTTAGGACATAATTTTTACGAAAATCACCAATCTAAAATCTCTGATTACATTGCCATAAAAATATTTTTATTGGCTGGGGCAGTGGCAATGGTTTCTTTTGGAAACTTAGCCATGTTCTTTTTAGGAATCGAAGTATTGTCTATTTCCCTTTATGTACTTGCTGCTAGTGATCGTATGAATCTAAAGAGTAATGAGGCGGGAATGAAGTATTTCTTAATGGGATCTTTTGCTTCAGGAATTATTCTTTTTGGTATCTGTTTGATTTATGGAGCGATGGGAAGTTTTGATGTTACTGAAATCAGTGAATTATCACAATCAGCGGAGTTGCCTGTATGGTTTCCTATTGGAATTGTATTAGTGACGATAGGAATGTTGTTTAAAGTGGCTGCAGTTCCATTTCACTTTTGGGCACCAGACGTATATGAAGGTTCTCCAGCATTGACAACCGCATTAATGAGTACCTTGGCTAAGGTAGTTGCTATGGCTACTTTGTACAAATTGTTATCCGTTATGAATGCTGATGTTTCGGAGTCGTTCAAAATTGTTGTAGTAGTGATTTCTATGGCGTCAATGACCATAGGAAATATTATGGCATTAAGACAAACAAATGTAAAAAGGATGTTGGCTTTCTCCGGTATTTCACATGCAGGATTCATGTTAATGACTTTACTTAGTCTATCCACTTCAGCCGGAAGTTTGTTATATTATGCTTCAGCGTATTCGCTATCTGGAATCGCTGCTTTTAGTGTAATCTTATACGTTTGTAAAAATAGAGATAATGAAGATGTTGTGAATTTTCATGGTTTAGGAAAAACGAATCCTTTGTTAGCGGCTATTCTTACTGCTTCATTACTTTCTATGGCAGGTATTCCTATTTTTGCGGGATTCTTTGGTAAGTTGGTTTTATTTAGCCAAACGATTCAGGCGGGTTATTTAGCGTTAGTACTAGTTGCCGTGGTGAACTCTATTATAAGTGTGGGTTACTACTTTAAATTGATTTTAGCAATGTATTCCAAAGAGCCAAATGAAGATAAGAAACAAACGCCATTTGTAATTTATGCAGTGGCTGTTGTAGCTATTGTTTTGAACATCGCGTTAGGATTGTTTCCTTCTTTAGTACTAGATTTATTGGCATAAGCCAAATTTTAAGATAATTCAAAAACCATCAATAGCAATGTTGATGGTTTTTTTATGCTCTATTGTAAACTAATTCTAATTTGTCTATTCATAATATAAATACAATGTATGCTCATTTTCTGTTTGTTTTTCGTAAATTTGTATATACAAATGATTTAATCATTATTAAATAAAAGAAGATGCAGAATACATTAAAAATACAAATCTGGTCCGATATCATGTGTCCATTTTGTTACATCGGAAAAAGAAGAATAGAAGGTGCTTTACAAAATTTTGAACATAAGGACGCAGTCGAGATTGAATGGAAGAGTTTTCAGTTGGACCCACGTTTTATCGCTTCTCCAGAAGATAATATGGTCGAGCATTTGGCAGAAAAATATAGAAAAGATTCAGATTGGGCTCAAGGAATGCTTGATGATATGACGCAGAATGCTAAAAATTCAGGATTGGATTTTCATTTTGAAAAAGCGATTATGGCCAATTCATTGCATGCACATCGCTTGTTGCATTTGGCTAAAAAGTATAATATGGCAAATGACCTTGAAGAGTTGTTGTTTAAAGCCTATTTAACGGATGGTAAGAATATTAATGATTTGGATACATTGAAAGCATTTGGACTGGAAGTTGGTTTGAATGCTGAATCCATTAATGAAGTATTGCATTCTAATGCTTACGCAGATGAAGTACAGCAAGATATTAATGAGGCGCAATCTATCGGTGTTCAAGGTGTTCCATTCTTTGTTTTCGATAATAAATATGCAGTTTCGGGTGCGCAACATGTGGAGACATTTGTGAAAACATTGGAAAAAGTATGGGAAGAGGGCAAATTTGAAGCTAAACCAACGCTATTAAACACTACTGATGGAAACAGCTGCGGGATAGATGGTTGTAATTAAACTATAAATTGTAGTGTTTTCAATTTTTCACTACAACAAAAGGCTGTCCTAAAAGACAGCCTTTTAACTACGACTATTTATTTAATCACTACTTGGTAGTCACAGTTTCAATATATGTATTTCCGTTATAAGTAATCTCAAACGTATATTTTGAACTTGGTGCACTAGTTAAATCAAATATTTTACCCACATAAAGATCAACGGTCAAAGTCTCATTATACACTTCGTTTTCCTCAGAGTTGTAAATGGCAACAGTAACCGGAGCTTTTCCAAGGTTTAAAATGTTAACAGTGACCATTCCGTTTTTGTTTTCCAAAACTGGTTTGTACACTTCAGAAATAGCATCAGCTGATAATTTAGCTTTGTTACCTACAACTTCAATTTTATATTTTGAAATTTTAAGATCACTCTCTGCTTTCAAGAAGTAGATTCCGTCTGGCAAAGCAGTCAAATCGTATGTTCTGCTGATATTGTCTTCAGAAGTAACTTTTTCCTGATAGATTAAACTGTCATTGGTGTCATAAATGGACAAATTAATTTTCTTTGTCTCTTTCAAATTAAAACTTACCGTTTTCCCCTCTTCTTTTATTAAATCCAGTGAAAAATCTGCGTTTCCGGCGTGTGCTTGTGCGGCAGTCAATACTACTGCGGCTAACACTAAACTAAATTTTAAAATCTTTTTCATACTTGTAAATTTTTAGATTTATAATGATACTTATCTAAAGCTAATTTACTGTAACCTATTCAGTATGAGGAGTGCTGAATTTTCTAATTTGTGTGCTATTTTACCTTTTACGAAATCGATTAAGGTTAAAAAAGTTAATTGAGTGTTTATTTTTGGTAAATTTGTGCTAATTATATATGGATCCGTATGAAGATTATACCGCCAGCTTTTGAAATTATTACGCCTTCGTTTGGGAGTTCTTTTTACTTTTCGAAATATGTCGAAAACGCGAATAGCAAAGCACACTTGTGGCATTATCATCCTGAAATTGAATTGGTTTTTGTAAATGGCGGTTCCGGAAAACGCCTGATTGGAAGCCATATTTCGTATTATACCGATGGTGATTTGATTTTGATAGGAAGTAATTTGCCGCACTGTGGGTTTACCAATGAAGAAACCGGCAATAAAAATGAAACAGTAATCCAGATGAAACCAGATTTTTTAGGGAATGGTTTTTTTGATATTTCTGAAATGACGAATATTCGGAATCTTTTTAGTCAAGCCAAAGCCGGAATTGCTTTTCATGGTGAAACCAAAAAAATTATCGGGAAGAAAATAGAATCAATGGAACAACAGTCGCAATTTAATCGCTTGTTGACCATGCTAAGTATTCTGAATGAGTTGGAGTTATCTAAAGAAGTGACTGTTTTGAATGCAGATGGATTTTCGATGGAAATGCAAATGCAGGACAATGACCGAATCAATGCTGTTTTTAATTACGTAAAAGATAATTTTCAGGAACATATTACGCTGGAAGAAGTTTCAGAATTAGTGAGTATGACAGAACCTTCTTTTTGCAGGTATTTCAAGAAGATTACGAATAAAACTTTTACCAAATTCGTCAATGATTATCGCTTGGTTCATGCGTCGAAATTGCTGGCGGAGAAACCCATCAGTATTACTGAGATTTGCTATGAAAGTGGTTTCAACAATTTTAGTTATTTTAATAAATCGTTCAAAGGATTTACGGGTAAAAGCGCTTCGCAATACCGTCAGGAGTTACGGTTGGTGCTGAAGTAGTGCAAATGGTACTATTTCAGAGTGCTTTTATACAAAAAACCCGCTGATACGAATACCAACGGGAATTTTCAAACCAAACCATTCAAACCAAATAATTATCTTCTATTTAATACAATGACAGCGTTATCAACTACTTTAGTTTTTTCAATTTTGGCTTTTGTGCCATTTGATCTGTAATAGTAGTAGTCCTGTTCATTTGAGTTTTGGTTGTCACCAAAATCATTGTCACCAAAATCATTGTCACCAAAACTGTTATGTCCATATTGGTAGACTCTACCTCCTTTTACGGTGCCAAAAGTATCAACAATTTGACCACGACGGTTGTAGATAATTTCTAATCCGCCTACTCTTTCTAATGCAAAACGGTTGTAGGTCATGTAAACAGAGCCGATTCTTTTTACTCTGTCATTCGCATCATAATTGATGAAAACATTCCCAACTTGTCTTACTCGACCCATATTATCGTGTTCCACTTTTACGCCATAATTCCCATTTCGTATATTGCCTGGAGCGCCAAATGTTTTATTGACACTATTTTTTCGGGTTGATTTGTAATACATATCTCGTCCTGTTGTAGGACGTGTATTAAAATCTAATTGTCCGTCAGGGAACACGAAGAACTCAATTCCTCTTTCTGTGAACACAATTGGATCGGCGTTTCTAAAATCTACTGGAGATCTTCTTTCTACAGAAAAATCGATTTTCTCTGCTGCGTTTACTACACTACCTCCCAATACGAAGATACTAGCAACTAAAAAGGTAATTTTTTTCATGATACAGTTATTTTGAATTTTGCCTACTCTTAAGCTTTTCGGCTTTCGCTTTTTTACTTATTTGATTAGGCATATCCAAGTAGCGTGCCAGAAATTGAAATATAGGTTTTGTGTTTTTAAGTGGTAGATTGATTGTAACTATTTAATTAACTTTAAATCAAATAGTTAAAATTTTAAAAAGAAATAAAATAATTTTATCCAGAAGCTAATATTAAGATTTCTTTAATAGAATTCTTGGTAGTCCAAATGTATTTTTTATGGTTTAGTCTAAGAAAAAATCACAATAAAAGTGAAAAATTCTTATTTGTAAAACCCGTTTCACATCAAATTATTTATCAACATTACTTTAAAATTAACTTTAGTTACAAACTCCCATCATTGGATATTAAGTAATTTTGTAGCATGTATGCATTAGTCGATTGTAACAATTTTTACGCTTCCTGCGAACGTGTTTTTCAGCCGAAATTCAACGGAAAACCAGTTGCGATTTTATCAAACAATGATGGCTGTGTCATTTCTAGAAGTAATGAAGCGAAAGCGGTTGGTATTCCTATGGGAGCACCAGCATTCCAGATCAAGGAATTGGTAAAAGAAAAAAACGTACAATTATTTTCTTCAAATTATGCGTTGTATGGTGATTTGAGTAATCGCGTAATGGCAATTTTAGGTCAGTTTACACCCAATCTAGAAATTTACAGCATAGACGAAGCGTTTCTGAATTTTGATGGTTTAACGATTTCCGATTATCATGATTATGGAATCCAAATGAAAACCCGTGTGCAAAAATGGGTAGGAATTCCCGTTTGCATTGGCTTTGCCCAAACCAAAGCATTGTCAAAAGTAGCCAACAAAATAGCCAAGAAATTCCAAGACAGAACGAAAGGTGTTTACGTTATTGATAGCGAAGAAAAACGAATCAAAGCTTTAAAATGGACAAAGATTGAAGACGTTTGGGGAATTGGGTATCGCATGAATAAAAAGATGAAAGCCAAAAATATTGTGACTGCACTGGATTTTACGGCGCCACAACACGAAGCGTGGATTAAAAAAGAAATGGGCGTGATTGGTATGCGTTTAAAATACGAGCTCGAAGGCAAATCAGTCTTGGATTTAGAGCCTCTTGTGGACCAAAAGAAAAGTATCGCTACGACCCGAAGTTTTCCTAAACAAATTGCTGATTTTGATTTGCTACGCGAACGTGTAGCTACTTTTGCAGCCGTTTGCGCCGAGAAATTGCGAAAACAAAACTCCTGCTGTCATACCATTATTGTAATGCTTGTGGTGGATAAACATACAGTTCAAACCTCCAAATATCATTTTAATATGGCGGTTACATTGCCTTATGGGTCAAACTCTACGTTGACAATTTCTAATGCTGCGGTCTCGATGCTGAAAAAGCTGCACCAAGGAAATGAGCATTTAAAATTCAAAAAAGCGGGCGTTATTGTCACTGAATTGATTGATGAAAATAAAAAACAGTTGCAGCTGTTTGATGAGGAAAATCCAAAACATTTGCTATTGATGAAAGTAATGGACGGCCTGAATAAAAAGATTGGTGACAAGAAAGTAAAGTTGGCTACCCAAAATTTAAGTTTGACCTGGAACATGAATCAGAATCATTTGTCGCCTAGATACACTACTAATTTTAAAGATATACTCGAAATCAAATGTCTATAAACAAAGATCAAAAACTGACTTTTTTCCTGCCTGATTTTGAAGGTGAATTGCGAATTCCTTTCATCAGCGAAGGTGTTTCAGCAGGATTTCCATCGCCGGCAGCTGATTTTATGGAAATGAGCATTGATTTGAACAAACAATTGAGTGAAAACCCGTTGGCGACTTTTTATATAAAAGTCAAAGGAAATTCCATGATTGATGCCGGAATCAATGACAAAGATGTTCTCGTGGTTGATAGAAGCTTGGAACCGCAAAACAATAAAATTGCGATTTGTTTTATTGATGGTGAGTTTACGGTGAAACGCATACAAGTCAAGAAAGACTGTTTGTTTCTGATGCCTGAAAATCCCAATTATGCTCCTATAAAAGTCACTGAAGAAAATCAATTAATTATTTGGGGGATTGTGACATATGTAATTAAGAAATTATAATTAAATCTTTTATTTCGAATTGGAATTATTAAAAACAAAAAGGCTTCCAATATGATACTGGAAGCCTTTCTCTATTTAATATAATTACGTTTTATACCGTATGTTTTGGATTAAAACCATCTTCGCTTAACTCGATGTGGTCATAATCAGCAACCATTTCCGCTTCGTAATCCACTTTTTCTCCTTTGCTGAATTTAGCAATTAGCTTCTCCATGATTTCGTAAATTACTGGAACGACAATCAAGGTTAGGAATAAGGAACTTATTAATCCACCAATAATTACCCATGCCAAACCATTTTTCCATTCGGCTCCAGCTCCAGCAGCTAATGCAATTGGGAACATACCAAATACCATCGCAATGGTTGTCATCAAAATTGGACGAAGACGCGCATGATTCGCTTGAATTAATGCGGTTCTAATGGTTTCACCAGCGGCTCTACGTTGGTTGGTGTAATCCACAAGCATGATCGCATTCTTACATACTAGACCAATAAGCATGATGACCCCAAGAATCGTAAAGATGTTCAAGGTGTTATTCGTTAAAGCTAATGCTAGTAATGCTCCAATGAATGAAAGCGGAATAGCAAATAATACTACGAATGGATGCACAAAACTGTCGTATAAGGAAACCATTACAAGGTAAACCAAGATAATAGCAGCTAATAAAGCAATTCCTAATGTTCCAAAACCTTCTGACTGGTTTTCTTGATCACCACCCCAAATGTAGTTGACACCGGTAGGTTTTTTTAGTTGATCTAATTTTTCTTGCCATTTCGTAACAATTGTTCCAGAAGCAACTCCCACGTTTTGCCCTTTTACTGTCACCGATGCCGTTTTGTCCCTACGTTCCAATTGGCTTGGACCAGAACCTTCCGTAACGGTTGCAAATTGATTTAACTTAATTTGTTGACCCATATCATTGATGAAAATCAAGTTGCTTACATCAGCAATACTTTTTCTATCGAATGCATTGTATTTAATATTGATATCATATTCGTATTCCCCAGCTCTAAAACGTCCATCAGTATTCCCGCTAAAAGCCGTTTGCATAGTCAAACCTACGGTTTGTAAACTCAAACCAAGTGCCGCCATTTTATCTCTGTCTACTTTTACGCTTACTTCAGGATTTCCATCTTCTACAGATAATTCGATTTCTGTTGCTCCTGGAATAGTACGCAATTCTTTTTCAGCAGCAATGGCAAATTTCATGGCACTTGCTACATCTGGACCCGTTACAATAAGTCCTAAAGTAGCATCTTCAGCCGTTCCTAAAATACCTACCGGAACGGTTTTTACTTTTGCGCCAACTAGTAATTTTTCTAATTTACGTTTGGTTTTTGCAGCGTAAACATTTGCAGGTTCATCGCGTTGGTCTAATTGGACCATTTTCACGTTAATTTCTGATTTGTATGCAGTTGCTTGCGAAGCTCCAAGCCCACCACTGGTTTGACCCACAATAGTAAACTGGCTTTCGACAATAGCTTCATTCTCTAAAAAAGCTTCAGCTTTTTGTGTCATGAAGTTAGTTTGTTCTAGCGAGGCATCTTTTGGCATTTCAATTTGAACTAAAAACTCACCACTGTCTGATGCTGCAAAGAATTCACCTCCAATAAAGCCTGCAGGAACCAATGCAATTGAGCTGAAAAAGATAACTAAAACAATAGCTAGTGTTGTTTTGTAATGATCTAAACTCCAGGTCAATAATCCAGAAATCCAGTTGATGAAACGCGTTAAATAACTTTCAAAACCAAGGATGATTCTTCCGAAAAGGTTTTTACCAGTGATGTGCTCTAATTTTCCGTATCGGGAGGATAACCAAGGAATAATAGTAAATGATGCAACTAATGATAGTAAAGTAGATATAATTACCGTTACACAAAACTGCGTAATAATATTAGAAACCAGTCCAGAACTCAATGCAATTGGTAAAAACACAACCACGATTACAAGCGTAATCGACACTACTGTTCCACCAATTTCGGCCGTACCATCATAGGCAGCACGAACTTTGTTTTTGCCCATTTCCATGTGTCGATAAATGTTTTCCAATACCACAATAGCATCATCCACAAGAATACCAACAACGAGCGACAGTCCTAATAAACTCATTAAGTTCAAGGTGTATCCCATTAAATAAATTCCGATGAAAGTAGCAATTAACGAAGCTGGGATAGAAACCATTACAATCAATGAGTTTCGAATACTGTGTAAGAAAAACAACATTACAAACGCTACTAAAAGTACTGCAATAAGTAAATCATGTACAACGGCATCAGCAGCTTCAAGTGTAAATACAGTACTGTCTTTTGCGATTTCTAGTTTTAATTCAGTCGTTTTGTACTCCGCTTCTAGTTTAGCAATTGTTTTCACCAACTCTTCACTTACAGCCACTGCATTAGCATCGGACTGTTTTATGATTTGCAAAATAATAGCACTTTTCTGATTGACACGAGCTACTTTCTCCGTGATTTTTTGAGTGTCTTGTACATCAGCGATTTCGCCTAAACGAACTTGGATTCCGTTTTTAGAAGAGACAATTAAGTTTCTTAACTCTTCAACATTCTTATATTTTCCGGCTAAACGGATTAATATTTTTTGCTCACGGGTTTGAATATTTCCAGTAGGAAAATCCAAGTTGGAGGATAAAATGTTTTGTTGCACTTGCGGTACCGAAAGTCCGTAGGCTTGCATTTTTACAGCATCAAGATTGACTTGAATTTCTCTTTCTTGTCCACCGGTAATGTTTACTTGTGCGACTCCTTGTACACGAGATAATACGGGCGCTAATTTTTTATCAACTAAGTCGTAAAATTCAACTTCGTCCATTTTTCCGTTGGCACCAATGGTCATAATTGGTAAATCGCTCAAAGAAAACTTGTTTAGGGAAGGGGCTTCCGCATCATCCGGTAAGTCGTTTATGATAGCATTTATCTTTCGCTGCGCATCGTTCATCGAAATATTTACATCAGCATTAGATGTCAATGTTATCGAAACCGAGGATAGACTCTCAAAGGATTTAGAGTCGATCTTCTTAATGTTTTCTAAAGAAGAAATCGCGTCTTCAATCTTTTTAGTAACGGTGTTCTCCACTTCGCTAGGTGATGCGCCAGGATATATAGTAGCGATTGAAATTACGTTGGTTTCAAATTTTGGAATCAATTCATAGCCTAATTGGCTGTAACTGAACAATCCTCCTAAAGTTAGTATCGTAAACAATACGATGACTAATGACGGACGTTTTATGGATATTTCTGCTAATTTCATTTTTTTATTTTAAAAGAGTGATAAGTGATTAGTGAATAGTAAATAGTAAAAAGCTTTTGGCTAATAACTGTTCACTAATCACTAATTACTTTATTTAATAACTTCCACTTTAGATCCGTCTTGAAGGTTGATTTGACCGGTAACAATTACAGTTTCACCATCTGAAAGTCCATTTAAAACTTCTACTTTGTCACCAAGAATTCTTCCGGCTGTAACTGTTTTCAGTTTAGCAGTTCCGTTTTCGATTACAAAGATTTCGTTGCTGCTTACACTTCCTACAAAAGAATTTCTAGGAACAACCATTAACGATTGTTTTTGTTTACTAGCAGTAAAAGCTGCCGTTCCATACATTCCAGCTTTTAGGTCATTGGATGCAGTATTAGTAATTTCAATCTCTACAGGAAAGTTTAAACTTGCATCTGATTTTGGGGCGATGAAGGTAATTTTTCCAGAGAATTGAGCATCTGGATACACACTAGCGGTAACACTAATTGAATTGCCTAATTTTAAACCTGCTACTTGATTTTCATTGACATTTACTTTCAGTTTCAATTTGGAAACATTTACGATGTCAAATAATGGAGTTCCAGCCCCAAGAACAGATCCGGGTTCTACATATTTTTTATTTACAATGCCGTTGATTGTGGCCTTGATATTGGTATCCCCGATGTTTATTTTTGCTTGCTGTAATCTTGATTTTGAAGTTACCAAGCTCAATTTAGCTTGGTCTAATTGTTGTTTAGTAACTCCGCCTGTTTTAAAAGCGTTTTCAAAACGACTGTAATCTGTTAAAGCATTTTGATAGGAGGCCTGTGCAGTTTGCAAGTCAGCTGTAATTTGTTCGCTTCTCACAATGGCTAGCGTTTGACCAATACGTACTCTATCGCCTTCATCAACTAAAACACGAACTACTCTTCCTGGTTTTTCTGCTGAAAAGCTTAATTCTTGTAGCGGTGCAAAATTCCCATTGGCCACAAAATCAAGGGAAACTTCTTCGGTTTTTACCGTTGCTACTTTTACTGAAATGCTAGCATTTTTCTCTGCTACTATAGCAGTTTTTGCTTCATTTTCTTTTTTATTATTGGTTAAAACGTAGGCAATAA
This sequence comes from Flavobacterium omnivorum, assembly GCF_900099915.1. Classification (GTDB taxonomy): domain Bacteria; phylum Bacteroidota; class Bacteroidia; order Flavobacteriales; family Flavobacteriaceae; genus Flavobacterium; species Flavobacterium omnivorum. The sequence continues at coordinate 292,970 of NZ_FNDB01000003.1, read as the reverse complement.
TTCCTAAAGTGGCAACAATTAGTACTATGGTAAGTATGCTTTTTTTCATTTTGTTAATTATTTATAAGTGTTTTTAATTCGCCTTTTGATTTGATTAATTGTATTTCTGCCAGTTTGTAGTCTAATATAGCTGAGGTGTAGTTATTTTGTGCTTCTGTCAAAGAGTTTTCAGCATCCAATAAGTCCGTTAAAGAAGCTAATCCCTGAACATAATTATTTCTGGTATTGTCTAAAACTTCTTTGGCTAATTGCGCATTTTCTTTTTGACTGGTAATAGTGGTTAAACTATTGTCAATTTGCGTTTTAGCATTGGCGAAAGCCAAGTCAAGGGATAATTTGGTATCAACCAAGTCTTCTTTTATCGAGCGCAAATCAATATCAGCTTGTCTTACTTTGGCACGAGTACCAAATCCAGTAAAAATGGGCACTTTTAAATTCAAACCAATAGAAGAGAAATCCGACCAATACACGCCATCGGCTGGTTTTCCGCCAATAGGCATTTTAGGACCTTGACCAATATAATTGTATCCGGCGCTCAATGATAAAGTGGGGTAATATCCTGCTTCGATTGCCTTTTTTTGATAGGTCAAAAGTTGTTCTTGCTTTTTCAATAGTAAAAATTCTGATCTGTTCGAAGTATTTGGAATTTCAGACAATGCTTGTGGACTTACTTCAAATGCAGTTTGTGGAATCTCGATTTGAGTTTCTATAGGCATTCCCATATAAAATTTAAGCGCGTTTTCTTGAATTTGAACTGCATTTAATACTTGCTGGCGCTGCGTGCTGATGTTTGAAATTTTTACTAGAATTCGATCTAGGTCAATTTTTTTAGCTAATCCGTTGTCAAATTGCCCTTTGATAATGTCTTTAACTTTATTGGTGGTTTTAAACGTACTGTCAATAACCGTTAGTTTTTGTCTTTGTACGTAAACCTGATAATAGTTATTGGCTACGCGCTCAATTACTTGTTCCTCTGTTAATTGTTCGTTGATTTGGTAGAATTCTCTAGTCGATTTTGCCGCTTTTAAACCCGTAAAAACCGTTTGGTCAAATAGGGCTTGTGTCAAAGAAACTCCAGCGGTAGAAATCCAAGGTTGGCCAAAAGCAGCTTGAATAATCGTTCCTGGCTGTCCAAATCCTGCACCATCAATAACGGTTGTTTGTATTACAGGGTTGTACGTCAAATTGCCATTTGCCGAGATTTGAGGTAAAGCTCTAGAACGTACCTCTTGAATTTGATATTCGCTGTTCTCTACTTTGAGTTTTGCTTTTTTAGCATCGGCTTTATTCTCTAACGCATAGTTTATGGCTTCTTTAAGCGTAAGTGATTTTACTTCTTGTGCATTCGCGCCCAGAGCAAATGACAATATTATTAAAAAAATTGTTTTTTTCATTGTTATGTAATTGGGTTAAGTAAGTTTTTTTCTAATTCGGCAATTCCCTTTTCTGTCGCCATTGCTCGGGTGTGGTATTCCAGTGCTTCCATTTCTAAGGCAGCAGCTTCTCTTTCGGAACGGGTATTTTCATTAATGGTAAAAATCAAAGCATAATAAAGTTTGACATAAACGTCGATATTAATGTCTTTTCTATACAAGCCTTGAGCAATTCCTTTATCAATGTTTTGTTTGAAACAGCTTTCACATTCTTGAACTTGATACTCTAAAGCCTTTTCGTATACTTCCGGATAATGCTTTTTTAGCTGATAAATAGGAGAGGTATCTGAAGATTTGAACATGTCAGCAAACATTTTTCTAATCTGGAAGTTTTCCTCAATTGCGTTATAACCTCGAGAAATAATTGCGGTTATAATTTCGTGAACTTCTTTGTGAAGTACTTGTGTGCTTTCCTGTATCAACAATTCTTTATTGGCAAAATATTTATAAATTGTTTTTTTAGAAATACACATTTCACCGGCAATATCATCCATCGTTATGCTTTTGAAACCCAGTCTCAAAAACATATCTTTCGCTTTATTTATAATTTTTTCTTTCATCTTTTTATGCTGAAATAGTTTCAGTACGTTTTAATTAAGTTCGATTGTAAATTCAAATCCATATCGAGTGCAAATATAAGAAGGAAACTTTGAACACTAAAATAGTTTCCTTTTATTTGCGGTTATTTAACGTTTATTTAAAATAGCTATGCTAAGCCGTAAATTCTAGATTAGCAATTAGTTTGATGTCCTGTCCTAAAGGCAAGCCGCTGTTTTGATTGAAGGAGTTAAAGGTTAGTCCAAAATCTTTACGGTTAATTTTACCAGTTATTTCAAACGCTGCTTTTTGATCGCCATTATAAGTATTTATCCCAATGAATTCTGCATCTAGTTCCACCATTTTAGTGATGTTCTTGATGGTCAAATTCCCCTTCAAGAAATTGATGTTCTTGTTTACTTTTTCGAATGAGGTCGATTTAAAACTAATAATAGGATATTGATTGACATCAAAAAGGTCATTCATTTTTAAATGCGTGTCTATTTGTTCCAATTTTGCATCCTTGCTTTTTACATCCAATGAAAATTCGATAGCAGCATCTTCAATTTCATTGTCTTTAACGTCAATGTATCCGTTGAATGTATTTATGGAACCGGCTAGATACGCCAGTATTGAATGCCTCATTTTAATCAGAACATCAGATTGGTTGGAGTCAATGGTCCATTTAGTTTTCATAATTCGTCGGGTGTATTAAAAATTTAATTGATCTCACAATCATTTGAAAAAAGTATCGTAGGATTTGAATGGTAAAATTCGAGTGCAAATGTATAATGGAAACTTTGAATACCAAAATAGTTTCCTGTGTATTTTGATTTATTTAACATTTGATCGTAAAAGGGAGTTTGTAATACAAATTGAATACTGTAAATTAGCCGAAAAATTTGTCTTATGCATACCATTTATCAGTATCAAGAGTTTCTGTCGGAATATTTGCACTCACAATATGAAACCAAAGAGCCTAGAAATCTATATGAACCTATACATTATATTTTAGATCTTGGTGGAAAAAGAATGCGTCCGGTATTGACTTTGATGAGTGCTGAGGTTTTTGACGCTGATTATAAAAAAGCGCTTCCTGCTGCTCTGGCGGTTGAGGTTTTTCATAATTTTTCGTTGGTTCATGATGATATTATGGATGATGCTCCTTTGCGCAGAGGACAGGAAACCGTGCATGAAAAATGGAATTTGAACACTGGAATCTTATCCGGGGATGCCATGTTAATTTTAGCGTACCAATATTTCGAACAATACGAACCTCTTATATTTAGGGATTTAGCAAAGTTATTTAGCAAAACGGCACTCGAAGTTTGCGAAGGGCAACAATGGGATGTTGATTTTGAAGAGCGTACCGATGTAACTATTGCGGAATATTTGAAAATGATTCAATATAAGACTGCAGTTTTAGTGGCAGCAGCCATGAAAATGGGGGCGATTATTGCGGAAACTTCTGTAGAAAACGCTAATTTAATTTATGATTTCGGTCTCAATTTAGGTTTGGCTTTTCAATTGCAGGATGATTTCTTAGACGCTTTTGGTAATCCAGAAACCTTTGGAAAGCAAGTAGGTGGTGATATTATTGAAAACAAGAAAACGTATTTGTACCTAAAAGCGGTTGCGTTTTCAAATGAAATGGAAGCGCAGGAATTGAAAACATTATTTTCGATTCAACCTGAAGACAGCACGGATAAAATTGAACGAGTGAAAGCGCTTTTCAATAGTTCTGGTGCTTCAAAAGCAACTCAAGACGCGATACAAGATTTTACGTTTAAGGCTTTTCAAACTTTAGATCAAATGAATATTAGCACAGATAAAAAAGAGATGTTGAAGGCTTTTGGTGAAAACCTAATGGGACGGAAAGTGTAGATTTTTGATTAGATTAACGATTTTTGATCGCAGAAGTTTTACTTTGGGTAAATAATGGTTTATTTCAAAAATCAGTATAATTAAAAAAAATCAAACATTTAAAGCAATTTCTTAAAATCAAAAATCTAAATTCGTTAATCAACAATCTGAAATCAAATGTTTATAGTTCCAAAAAATACCGATTTATTGCTAACCGAAGCAGCAGGTGAAAATTTATACTTGAAATTAATTGAACAGATAAACAAGGATTTCAATTTGGCTAATGAAGCAATTGATCTTGCCTTGAGCAGTACTCCAGATGAATTGAAAATGCAATTGCATGAAAAAATTTACCGACTAATACAATACAAGTTTGCCGAATATCTCAACTTGCTTTACATTATAGATGTATCCGAAGAAGAAATAAAAAAACTCGACGGTTCTGATTTAGTAATTCTCGCTGAGCAAGTTGCCTTTTTGATTTTGAAAAGAGAATGGCAGAAAGTATGGTTTAGAAATAAGTATTAGTTATTGCAATTCCTTTTTTAAGATTGTTTTGTTCCATAATTCACTTCCGTTTGCATCAAATAAAGTAAGTTTCATTTGTCGGTTTTCTTGGGTGCCCAAAAAGGAGATGGTGCCAAAATTATGCTGTACAAAGGCGCTTCCTGGAACTTTGTATTTATTATCTTCCTTTAAAACCTTTTGAGAAGCAATATCGGATGTTAATGGAGAAACAGTCCAGTCATAAATAGGATAACTATTATTTCTAGGCAGCATTGACATTTCAGCAAAATGCCTGTCCCCACTTAAAAAGAAAATACCTTTAATCTTATTGGCTGTAATTTCTTGCAGTAGTTTTTCTTTTTCTTCTGGAAAATGGCTGTAGTTTTCGCTATCGAGTACGGTGTTTAAAATTTGGCCTCCAATAACCACTATTTTAAAACTCGCCTCCGATGCGCTCAATGCGTCAATCAACCATTCAAACTGCGTGGTGCCTAACATCGTTTTATCTCCTGTAATTCGTGCTTCCGGTGATCTGAAAAACCGTCCGTCGATTAGAAAAAACTGTGCGTCTCCCCAAGTAAAAGTCGAGAAAACACCTTCGTTTTGATTTGGGTTCATTCCGTAGTATTTATTCGCCCAAAAATCTTTAAAAGCTTTTTGAGTAATTTGTTTGTTATAAAAGCTACGATCACTGTTGTCTGGTCCATAATCATGATCGTCCCAAATAGCAAAATTTTGAGTTTTTGCTAGCAAAGGCTGAATTTCCTTAATCGATCTAGAGTGAGTGTTTCTGTGATAAATCCCCGTTTTACTGTCCCAATCTGATTCCCTTAAATAGGTGTTGTCTCCACCCCAAATCATGATATCTGGATTTTTTTTACTGATGCTTTCAAAAATGGTATAGCCGCTACCATAAGGTTTTCCCGGTCTGTCGACTTCGGGTTCGTTAATATACATGCAGCTGCCAAATGCAACTGTAAAATCAGGAGCGTCTTCGCGCCATTCCCATAATTTTTTTGATGAAAAAGAAGTTTCGTAAGGCAAGATTATTTTTTTGTTGTCTATGAAAACAGTGTAATTGTATTTTTTGCCTGGTTGTAATTGGTCTAAAATAATATGATAGGTATATCCAAACTCTTTTGAACTGGTATAATTTTCAGAATGGAAGACTTTAGACGGATTGTCAGTTGTAGCATATTCTACTTTGATAGTGGCATTTTTATTGGTTTGAAGCCAAATAACAGCTTCTTTTATTTCGCAATAGCCAACCATAGGTCCAGATTGTAAAATAGACTTTTGGGCAAAACTTAGATTTATAAATAAAATTGATAGTAAAAGAATGATTTTTTTCATGGGATGTATTTAAAAGTAGAATCGGATAAATGGCATAAATGCGCTGCCGTAAATATTATTTTTATCTGTCAAAACATTGTAGCGGGCGCCAATTGTAGCATTTCCAGATCGATAACCAGCCCCTATAAATAAAGCTGTATTCCAGTAATTTTCTGAAATACTGTTGGAACCATCTAAATTCACATTGACTCTTAATTGCTCTAGTTCAGCCGAAAGTTGGATTTCAGGTAAGGGGTTAAAAAAACCTATTGCACTCCCTCCATATAAATGAGAAGCGTAAAAATCCTTTTGCTTTAAATATTTATATTGTAGTCCAACACCTAAAGCGACATATTCATTGAAATTATAAATCACACTTGGCGCCACTGAAACATCCGTATAGCCGGAACCAAAACCTAAGCCGATACCGCCTCCAAATTGTACATTTCTCCAGAACTGGTTTTCCAATTGTACCGGCACGTCATTTTGTTGTGCAAAGAGACAACTTGAAAAAAACACAGTGATTATCACCAAAAATGATTTGGAATAATTCAAAAAGCAATTCTTTGTCATAAGTTTCTAGTTTTTTAACAATATTCAATGTAAAAGTATCTTAAAATAAATTAGAAATTTATTGTATTATCGTACTTTTGCGAAACTATTTTAACAAAAAAGGTATATTCACTAAACATTATGGATAGGTTTTCATTTTTAAACGCAGCACACACAGAATTTTTCGCACAATTATACGATCAATATTTAGAGAATCCAGATAGCGTAGAGCCAAGTTGGAGAAGTTTTTTTCAAGGGTTCGACTTTGGGATGACCACTTACAATGAGGAGAACCCAGTGGATCAAATTGCAAATTTTGCCTCTAGTAATACGGATGTAAGTTTGGTCTCTGATAAACTTCAAAAAGAGTTTAATGTATTGAAATTGATTGATGGATATCGTTCCCGCGGCCATTTGTTTACTAAAACGAATCCGGTTCGAGAAAGACGTACTACATCGCCAACACTTGAAATTACTAATTTTGGACTTTCATCCGCGGATTTGAACACTGTATTCGATGCCGCTAAGGTGATAAATATTCAGCCTTGTACGCTTCAGGAAATCATCAAACACCTAGATACTATATACTGCCAGCACATTGGGGTGGAATATATGTATATTCGTAAACCGGAAGTAGTGGAGTGGATTCAGAAAAAATTAGGAGTCAATGATAATCAGCCTAATTTTTCTGCAGATGAAAAAAAATCAATTCTGAATAAATTGAACCAAGCTGTTTCTTTTGAAAACTTTTTACACACAAAATATGTGGGTCAAAAACGTTTTTCTCTTGAAGGTGGAGAGTCAATTATTCCCGCTTTGGATGCTTTGCTAGAAAAAGCAGCCGAAAAAGGGGTGGAACAATTTGTAATGGGAATGGCACACCGTGGTCGTTTGAATGTTTTGGCCAATATTTTTGGCAAGTCAACGCAAGATATTTTTGGTGAGTTTGACGGTAAAGACTACGATCAAGAATATTTTGATGGGGATGTGAAGTACCACTTAGGGCTAACGGCTGATAAAGTGACCGCTACAGGAAAAAAAATCAATATTAATTTAGCTCCCAATCCTTCACACCTTGAAACAGTAGGTGCTGTAATCGAAGGAATTACAAGAGCAAAACAAGATAAATATTTCCCAAATGATTTCTCTAAAGTATTGCCAATCGCCGTTCATGGTGATGCCGCAATTGCAGGTCAGGGAATTCTTTATGAAATTGTACAAATGGCGCAATTGGACGGTTACAAAACCGGAGGAACAATCCATATTGTAATCAATAATCAAGTAGGATTTACGACTAATTACCTTGATGCACGTTCATCTACCTATTGTACGGATGTTGCCAAAGTAACGCTTTCGCCAGTATTGCACGTAAATGCGGATGACGCTGAAGCAGTAGTTCACGCCATGTCATTTGCTTTGGATTTCAGAATGCAATTTGGTAAAGATGTATTTATCGATTTATTAGGATATAGAAAATACGGACATAACGAAGGTGATGAGCCTCGTTTTACACAGCCCGTATTGTATAAAATCATTGCTAAGCACAAAAATCCAAGAGATATTTACATGGAGAAATTACTTGCTGACGGAGTAATTGACAACACTTTTGTAAAAGGATTAGAGCAAGAATACAAATCAAATTTGGAAATAAACTTAGAAGAATCCCGCAAGAAGGATTTAACTATAATTACGCCATTCATGAAAAATGAGTGGAAAGGTTTCGAGCAAGTTTCTGATGTTGAAATGCTAAAAAAAGTAGATACCACTTTCCCAAAAGAAGGACTTACTGAAGTTGCAAACGTGATTTGTAACTTGCCAACTGACAAGAAATTTATTAGCAAAATACAAAAACTGATCAACGACAGAAAAACAATGTTTTTCGAAACGAATAAGCTGGATTGGGCTATGGCCGAACATTTAGCGTATGGTTCACTTTTAAAAGAAGGATACGATGTTCGTATTTCCGGGCAAGATGTGGAGCGAGGGACATTCTCTCACCGTCACGCTGTTGTAAAAGTGGAAGATTCAGAAGAAGAAGTTACTTTATTGAGTAATTTAGAAGGAGCAACCGGAAAATTCAATATTTACAATTCACTTTTATCTGAGTACGGAGTTTTAGGATTTGATTACGGATACGCTTTGGCAAACCCAAATACACTAACCATTTGGGAAGCACAATTTGGAGATTTCAGTAATGGAGCCCAAATTATGATTGACCAATACATCTCTTGTGGAGAAGATAAATGGAACAACCAGAACGGAATTGTTTTATTATTGCCTCACGGATATGAAGGACAAGGAGCAGAGCATTCTTCAGCCAGAATGGAGCGTTATTTGCAACTTTGTGCCAGACATAACATGTATGTTGCGGATTGTACAACCCCAGCAAACTTTTATCACTTGTTGAGAAGACAAATGAAAACAACCTTCCGTAAACCGCTTATCGTGTTTACACCAAAGAGTTTGTTGCGTGACCCAAGAGTGGTTTCTACAGTTGAGGAATTTGCAACAGGTAGTTTCCAAGAAACATTTGATGATATTACGGTGAATAAAGAGGAGGTAAAAACATTAGTTTTCTGTACCGGAAAATTCTATTATGATATTACTGCTGAAAGAGAAAATCTGGGTAGGAATGATGTAGCGGTAGTCAGAATCGAACAATTATTCCCATTGCCTGTGGAGCAATTGAAAGATATTATTGCTAAATATCCAAATGCTGACGATTATGTTTGGGCACAAGAAGAGCCTAAAAATATGGGAGCCTATAGTTTCATGTTGATGAATTTTGATTTAGTAAAATGGAGATTAGCATCGTTGAAAGCATACGCAGCTCCTGCCTCAGGTAGTTATACAAGAGCAAAACGTCGTCAGGCAGATGCTTTGCGAATGGTTTTTGATAAAAATTTATATAGATAAAAAAATAGTTTAAAGTTTAAGGTTTAAAGTTGCTCTCGGGTGAATTTAAACTTTAAACAATTCAAACCTTAAACAAAAAAAAGATGATTTTAGAAATGAAAGTCCCATCACCAGGGGAATCTATAAAAGAAGTTGAAATTGCAACTTGGTTGGTAAAAGATGGAGATTATGTAGAAAAAGACCAAGCTATTGCTGAGGTTGATTCTGACAAAGCAACCTTAGAATTGCCTGCAGAAGCCAGCGGAATCATTACGTTGAAAGCAGAAGAAGGCGATGCTGTAGCAGTAGGAGCAGTTGTTTGCCATATTGATACGGACGGAGCCAAACCCACAGGTGACGCACCCGTTGAGGAAGCTCCTAAAGCGGAAGCACCAAAAGCAGAAGCTCCAAAAGCGGTTCCGGTAGTGGCAGCTCCAGCAGCGACTTATGCTGCGGGAACACCTTCTCCAGCAGCAAGGAAAATATTAGAAGAAAAAAATATAGCACCAGCTTCCCTTTCAGGAACTGGAAGAGACGGACGAATAACTAAAGATGATGCAGTAAATGCAGTGCCTTCAATGGGAACGCCTACAGGTGGTTCTCGTGGGACGGAGCGTACTAAATTATCTATGTTGCGTCGTAAAGTAGCGGAGAGATTGGTTGCCGCTAAAAACGAAACAGCGATGTTGACTACTTTTAATGAAGTAAACATGACGCCAATAAATTTAATTCGTAATGAATACAAAGATACGTTCAAGGCAAAACATGGTGGAATAGGTTTAGGATACATGTCTTTCTTTACGAAAGCAGTAACCAGAGCCTTAAAATTATTTCCAGATGTAAACTCTATGATGGATGGTGATCACAAAATTGCATTCGATTTTTGCGACATTTCCATTGCGGTTTCCGGACCTAAAGGTTTAATGGTTCCTGTAGTTCGTAATGCGGAGAACTTGACTTTTCGAGGTGTTGAAGCTGATATTAAAAGATTGGCTATCAAAGCGCGTGATGGTCAAATCACAGTTGATGATATGACAGGTGGAACCTTTACAATTACCAATGGGGGTGTTTTTGGAAGTATGTTGTCTACTCCAATTATCAATCCACCACAATCAGGAATTTTGGGAATGCATAACATTATTGAGCGTCCAATTGCCGTAAACGGAAAAGTGGAAATTCACCCAATGATGTATGTAGCGCTGTCTTATGATCACCGAATTATTGACGGTCGTGAGTCTGTAGGTTTCTTAGTAGCTGTAAAAGAAGCGTTAGAAAATCCAATGGAATTACTGTTAGAGAACAATCCTAAAAAAGCATTCGAATTGTAGTCATAAGTACTTTTTACACTTTTAAAGTACTCATCTTAATCCCGTTTTGTTCAATAACAAAACGGGATTTTTTATGCATCTAAATTTAATTTAGTAAATAAACATTTATTCGTATAATTTTTTATGTTTATTGTTTTTTATTAGTAAATAAATTGCATTTAGTATAAATTTAAATCATGAAAACAGATAATTTACCTTAACATTACCACAACATCGTGAATTAATTAGCATCATATTTTTATTTAAAATACTTCTAAAATAATGTTAAGTCCTAGCAATGTCGATATTTGGGGCTAATTACTGTTAAGTAATTTCTTTATTACAGTGTATAGTTTTTAGATGGGTGGCATATTCAATCTTAGGACAATACATTCATAAATTTGAGAATAACTAATAACTCAAAATTATGAAGAACATTACTTTATTCCTTTTCCTGTTGGTTTTTTCAATAGGATTCTCACAAAATGCGCCAATTACCTTCGAGACTGGAGCGTTTGGTTCAACATGGTCCTTTGCTACTTTTGAAAATGGATCAGGAGCGGGTTACTCTAAGGTTGCAAATCCATTTCCCAGCGGAATCAATAATTCAGCCACGGTTGGAAAATTTGTAGCTGGTACTAGTGCCTCAAATGCAGCGCCGTATGCGGGATTTGAATCCGCTCATGCTTCGGGTGCAAATGGAATAGGTACTTTTACCTTGAGCGCTTCTAACAGTATCATTAAAATAATGGTCTATAAGACTGTTATTAGCGATGTAGCTATAAAATTTGCAATAGGAAATGGTGGTGCGCAACCAGAAATCAAAGTGGCGAATACTAAAATTAACGAGTGGGAAGAATTAACTTTTGATTTTTCGGGAAAAATAGGGTTATTTGAAACTATCAATATTGATCAAATTATTTTCTTTTTAGATTTCAATGCCAGAACAGTTGAAACTACTAGTTATTTTGATAACGTTTCCTTTTCAGCAAAGCCAGCAGCGACTGCACCTACGATTGCTGCACCAACGCCTATCCCAGCAGCTGCTAACGTGATTTCATTATTTAGCGATGCTTACACCAATGTTACAGTTGACAATTGGAGAGCAGATTGGGGACAATCAGGAAATGTACTATCTGACATTCAAGTGGCTGGAAATAACACTAAAAAATATACAGACTTAACTTATTTTGGAGTGATAACTGAAGCTAATAAAATTGATGCCTCTTCAATGCTTAATTTCCATATTGATGTTTGGACACCTGATGTGACCACATTTAAAATTAAAATAGTCGATTTTGGTGCTGACGGTGCTTATCAAGGCGGAGATGATAAAGAGTTCGAAATTACTCGTACTTTAACATTAAGCGGTTGGAACAGCTTGGAAATTCCGCTTTCAGAATTTACAGGACTTACAACAAAAGCGCATATCGCACAGTTTGTTTTCTCAGGTTCAGCAGGAACAATCTTTATAGATAATGTTTATTTTAATAAAGTGGCAATAGTAGCGCCACCTGCTGCTGCACCGTATGCTCCGGTTACTTTTGAAACGGGCGAATATGGGTCTACGTGGGTTTTGACCTCTTTTGATAATCCTTCGGGAGGATCTACAGCATCTTTATTGGCTTCAAATCCTAATAAAACGGGAATTAACGCCTCCAATACTGCTGCTAAATTTACCGCTTTGGTTGCAGGTGCTTGGTATACAGGTTTTGAAACCGCTCATGCTTCTGGTACAAATGGAATTGGAACATTTACATTAAATGAAACTAATAGTACGGTTAAAATAATGGTATATAAGGATGTAATTAGTAAAGTAGGTATAAAGTTTGCTCGTCCTGATGGTGGATCAACGGGAGAAATCACGGTTACCAACACTAAAATAAACGAATGGGAGGAACTAACTTTTAATTTTGCCTCTAAAATAGGAGAAGGAGTTTCTGCCGGAATCGATCAAATGATTATATTTCCTGATTTTATTCCTGAAGGAACAACAAGAAGCGCTGATCATGTATGCTATGTTGATAATATTACATTTTCTGCAAAAATAGCTGCTCCGGTTGCCGCAACGGCTCCTACTGTAGCTGCGCCCACTCCTCCAGCAAGAGCAGTGGCAGATGTGAAATCTTTGTACAGCGATGCTTATGCGGTTTACAAAGCAGGAGATTGGTGCAAGTGTTGGGGCCAGTCTACGGATGTTACTGAAGAACTTATTGCGACTAATAATACAAGAAAATTAAGTAATTTCAATTATCAGGGAATTACCTTGCCTGGCGCAGAGGTTTTTGATCTTTCTGATATGACGACCATGCATGTAGATTTATGGTCTTCCATTGCAACTTCAGTTAAAATTAATCTAATAAATCCGGGTCCGGTAGAATCTGGAGTAACTTTAACAATTGCGCCAGGGTGGAATAGTTTCGATATGACGTTGAACGCTGCTAATTTTCCTGGGATAAACTTTAGTAACGTATTTCAAATGAGTTTGTCTTCTACTCCCTCGGGAACCTCGGTTTATTTGGATAATTTTTATTTTTACAAATCTACAGTAGTTGTTGCTCCAACAGAACCTACTGTTGCGGCACCAACGCCTGCAACAGCCCCAGCAAATGTCATTTCAATGTTCAGTAATGCGTATGCAAATGTTCCCGTTACTACTTGGAGAACGGACTGGTCAGTTGGAAGTAGTTTGACTGATCTGCAAATTGCTGGGAATGACACAAAGAAATACACAAATTTGAATTATTTTGGTGTTGACGTTACCGGTACGATAGATGCATCACAAATGTTGTACTTCCATATTGATGTGTGGACAACGGATTTGACCGCTTTCAGAGTTAAATTAGTAGATTTTGGAGCAAATGGAGTGTATCAAGGAGGTGATGATGTAGAGTTTGAAGTGACTCGTACGCCAACTTTATCAGGATGGAACAGCTACGATATTCCATTCTCTGACTTTACTGGATTATCAACCAGAGGACATATTGCTCAGTTAGTAATGTCAGGAACTCCAGCAGGAACGGTTTATATCGACAATGTTTATTTTAGCAAAGTAGCCACCATTTTAAACGTTACTAATTTTGAAGCTTCAAGAGTGATGATGTATCCTAATCCAGTTACCAATTATTTAACAATTGAAGCAGATAGTGCAATCGAAAAGGTGAGTTTTTACACTATATTAGGCCAAGAAGTGCTAGTGAAAAATCCAAAAAGTAATTCCACAACCATTCAAACCAGCGAACTTTCAAAAGGAGTTTATATCGTTAGAACATTGGTTGACGGAAAGGTAATTACCACTAAAATGATTAAAGAGTAGCAGTATTGCATTTTGTAGTATAAAAAGAGCGTATCGAATTTCGATGCGCTCTTTTTTTTAGAATTTTAATAAATACAAATAGTGGTTGTAATAGTCTACAATCGCTTTGCCTTTCATCAAAATGTCGGCTCCTATAATTCCATGAACTGGTTTTGACTTATGTTGCACTAACGCTTCATTGACGTGAGACAAATCAAAAATTACAAGTTCAAAGTTAGTATCTTTCCATGAGCCAAGCTGTAATTGATTTTTTAAAGCGAGTTGCGTAATCATCCCAGTTGCTCCTGCTCCCGAAGCTTTAGTCTTAGATTTTTTTGCTTCCAAGAGAAATAAATCAATACTTTCAAATCCCACACAACTGCTTGACGCTCCGGTGTCTAAAATAAAATTTCCTAACACACCATTAATTTTTGCTCTTATCAAAAGATGCTGTGTTTTAGTGATTTTAAATTTTACTTTTTTATAATTTTCCTTTTTAAGGATATAGTGGAGGTTTTTCATTTAAGCTGAATTTATTTCAGTAACTTTTTTATGTTTCACAAAGATACATGGAGTTTCCGAAGGAATCCAACGAATCTTTTTAAAACCATTTTTTCGCCAACTTTTATTCTTGTAATTTTGTACCCTTAAACGATACCCTTGGAAACAAAAGCAATACTTACCGATACCCACACACATCTTTACAGCGAAGAATTTGATCAAGACCGAGACGAAATGATACAGCGTGCGCTTGATGCTGGTGTTTCGCGTTTTTTTATTCCTGCCATCGATTCTACCTATACTGAAGTGATGTATGATTTGGAAAAAAAGCATCCTGATACGGTATTCTTGATGATGGGTTTGCATCCTACCTACGTTAAAGATAACTATCTTGAAGAAGTACAACATGTGGAAAACGAATTGGCCAAAAGAAAATTTTATGCGGTAGGCGAAATTGGAATCGATTTATATTGGGATAAAACCCATTTGAAGGAGCAGCAAATTGCTTTCAAAAAGCAAATACAACTAGCGAAACAGTATAAATTACCCATTGTTATTCATTGTCGGGATGCATTTGATGAAGTATTTGAAATTTTAGAAGAAGAAAAATCACCGGAATTATTTGGTATTTTTCATTGTTTTTCAGGAACTTATGAGCAGGCTTTACAGGCGATTTCTTATAACATGAAGTTGGGAATAGGTGGTGTTGTGACTTTTAAAAATGGAAAAATCGATCAGTTCCTGAACCAAATTGATTTAAAACACATCGTTCTGGAAACCGATTCTCCTTATTTATCACCGATTCCTTTTAGAGGCAAAAGAAATGAAAGTAGTTATATTGTGAATGTAGCGGCTAAGATTGCTCAGATTTACGGTCTGTCAGAAAATGAAATTGCTACCTTAACCACAGAGAATTCTAAAGCTATTTTTGGGATTTAAAATAGAATTCACATTATTTTGATATTTTTTTTGTTCATTTGCCAACACAAAAATTGAGAACCCCAATGCAGAAATTTGACGCTATTCGGCCATTTTATAATTCCGAAATAAACGAAGCACTTCAGAATGTTGTTAATCATCCAATGATGAAAGCATTGATGAATTTTACTTTTCCCGGCGTAGCAGACGAAGTTTGGAAAGAGCAACTTCGAAAAACACATTCTATTCGGGATTTTCAATGTAATTTCATTTACCAATCCGTGCAAAGAGTATTGGAAAAAAGCTCTGACGGGTTAACGACTTCTGGTTTTGAAAACTTACGACCAAACACCTCTTATTTATTCATTTCGAATCATCGCGATATTCTATTGGATACTACATTACTGAATACGGCATTGTTTGAGCACGGTTTAGTGATGACTGCTTCAGCAATAGGAGATAATTTAGTTAAGAAATCATTTTTAAATACATTAGCAAAACTAAATCGGAACTTTCTTGTGCAGCGTGGCTTAACGCCAAGAGAAATGTTGCAAAGTTCAAAGCTACTTTCAGAATATATTGGTGAGCTGTTGCTTCACGAAAATCGGTCGGTTTGGATCGCTCAACGCGAAGGAAGAACGAAAGATGGCAATGATGAAACCAATCCTGGTATTTTAAAAATGTTAGGAATGGGCTCAGATGAAAAGAATTTGATGGATTATTTCAGAAAAATAAAAATTGTACCCGTTTCTATTTCGTACGAATACGATCCTACTGATGCTTTGAAAATGCCACAGTTGATGGCTGAAGCCAATAATGAAGTGTACATCAAAGAAAAAAATGAAGATTTCATGACGATTCTTAGTGGTGCCTTAGGACAAAAGAAACGGATTCATATTCATGTAGGGAAAGTGCTGGATACTGAAATCGACGAAATTAAAGCCGAAAAGGACAGCACAAACAAGCAGATAGTTGCCGTAGCACAAGTTATTGATGATGCTATACTAGGTAATTATGAGTTGTGGCCTACCAATTTTATTGCTTATGATATTGTATATAAAACCAACCGCTACGCACATTTATACACTGAAAATGAAAAATCATTATTCGAACGCCGACTAGAAATGCGCATTGATCATGATAATCCAGTAGCTTTGGATGGTTTTCTCGCCATGTATGCCAATCCAGTTGTGAATAAGTTAAAATACCACGATGTTGTATAAGGCTAAAATACTGTTGATCTATACCGGTGGAACCATTGGGATGAGGAAAGATTTTGAGACAGGAGCGCTAAAAGCATTTAATTTTAGTAAATTATTACAGCGAATTCCAGAATTGAAACAATTGGACTGCGAGATAGAAACTATTTCGTTCGAAAATCCCATCGACTCCTCCAATATGAACCCGGAAGAATGGTCTAAAATAGCCACTATTATTGCCGATAATTATATAGAATTTGATGGATTTGTTGTGTTGCACGGGTCGGACACCATGTCTTATTCGGCATCAGCATTGAGTTTTATGCTCGAAAATTTAGCGAAACCAGTTATTTTTACGGGTTCTCAATTACCAATTGGCGATCTACGCACCGATGCTAAAGAAAATTTAATCACGGCTATTCAAATCGCATCATTGCGAAATGAAAACGGACCTGTGATTAGTGAAGTGGGGCTATATTTTGAATACAAATTATACCGCGGGAACAGAACGACAAAGATCAATGCCGAACATTTTAAAGCATTTACTTCGCCTAATTATCCACAATTAGTAGAGTCAGGCGTGCATTTAAAATGGAGTGCTGATCTTTTTTTGCCTAAAAGCAACAATAACGAAATTATAGTTCACAAAAATTTAGATACGAATGTAGCTATTGTAAAAATGTTTCCTGGGATTAGTGAAGCTGTGCTTGAGGCAATTTTGAATATTCCAAATCTGAAAGGGATTGTATTAGAAACCTACGGCGCAGGCAATGCCCCAACCGAAGAATGGTTTCTTAATTTATTAAAAAAAGCCATCACTAGCGGTTTACACATCGTGAATGTGACACAATGTTCTGGCGGAAGTGTTAATATGGGACAATACGAGACCAGTACTGGCATGAAAGAAATAGGAGTGATCTCTGGAAAAGATATCACTACAGAGGCTGGAATTACAAAATTGATGTATTTATTGGGGCAAAATATTCCTGCAAAGGATTTCAAAACGGTGTATGAGACTTCTTTGCGTGGTGAAATGATATAATATTCAGATTTTACTTTTCTAAGTCAGATTTTTTCGTGTTATTTGCAAACCAAAATAGAGAGGTGTCCGAGTGGCTGAAGGAGCTAGCCTGGAAAGCTAGTATGTGGGTAACTGCATCGTGGGTTCGAATCCCATCCTCTCTGCAAAATAAAATAGTGCTTCCTGCAAGGGGAGCATTTTTTGTTTTATAGCGTACCAAACTTTTTAGTTTGGCTAAGCGTATAAAAGTAAAAGGTTAGGATTGAAAAGCCAAATGTATTTTGTTTGTGAGATGTCGTTTCAAGGGTTGCCGCAGGAACCCGTTGATAATGGCTACAGAGGTTGTCTCAATCATTTTATATCAGATTTTTTTTAAAGTAGAAAAGTAAAAGTTTATTTGTCTGTAATATACTTTAGAAAACGGTCAAAATCCTATATTTGTAGTGTTATAATGAGAATTAGAATCGGACCTTGTTTGAAACAATCATATAGCAAATTAAATCAATCAAAATATGCGAATTTTTCTTAGTTGTTTTCTGCTGCTTTTAGTTGCTCCTGTTTTCTCTCAAGAAAACACAATAACTCAAGATACACTTGTTTTGAAAGTCGATTCCTTGTACCGAGAAGATCAGTTTTATTTTGCCATTACATACAATACACTTACTGATAAGCCAGAAGGGTTGTCGCAAAGTAAATTTTCTTCAGGATTTTCAGGAGGATTTTTAAGAGACATGCCAATCAATAAGAAAAGAACCATTGCTGTTGCTTCCGGTATAGGTTTTACCTACACGAATCACAATCAGAACTTGGCCATTTCTTCAACAGCTGAAACCCCATTTTATGCCTTTATTGATCAGGAAACAAAGTATAAGAAAAACAAGTTTTCCTTGCTTTCTATTGATGTTCCTATTGAGTTCAGGTGGCGAACTTCGACTTATGAAAGTCATAAATTTTGGAGAATTTATACCGGAATAAAGTTCAGTTATTTACTGTATGACAAGTCTATTTTTGATAGCAATGCGGGTAAAGTTGAAGTTACTGGAAATAAAGATTTTACTAAATTTCAATATGGAGCGTATGTTTCATCAGGATACAACACGATAAATCTTTATTTGTACTATGGATTGAATCCATTGTTTCAATCGGCTAAGGTAAATGGCGAATCCATTAACATGAAGTCCTTAAATTTCGGAATTATTTTCTACATTTTATAACCACAAAACCAATAAAAGCAGTTGTGGAATAGCGCCTATACAAAAACCTATAACCAGTTCTTTATAGGTGTGCGCTTTCATTTCTAACCGGGAAGAGGCTATGAAACCGTTGAGGAGAATTAAAATTGTAATCGTGAATATACTCTGAACACGAAGATGCAGGCTTAAGCCAATAACAAAAACGGTCAAAGAACTAATAGCAATCAGGTGAAGACTCGCCTTAATATTAGCAAATAATAGAATCAAGGCTAACAAAGTACTTAAAAGTCCTCCCAATAAAAAAAAATGCAATTCGGTATATCGATCAATGGTGATGCTCTTGCGCACCAGTAAAATAATCAAAAAACAGTGAATGATCAATGGGATTTTGCGTTGTGATATTTTTGAAATCATTACAGAATCTATGTTTCCTGTTGCTCGCAATAGTAAAAATGCTAGGATGGGAATGAATACTGTGACGATGACAACTTGAAAAAAAACAAATATTTTTTCATGAGTAACAAAATCAGCATCGTTATAAAAAAGATAAAACAGCGTTGCCATGGCCGGTATAAACATCGGATGGAAAATATATGAAAAAGATGGAAGAATTTTTTTCAAGAGGACTCATTTTTAGCTGAAAACAAATATAAGTAATCTGCTAAAATTAGTAGAGCTATTGCGACTGTTTCTTTTTCAAAAATAAACGAGATGGCTTATATTTAAAGTATTTCTAACCCTTCGTTTTGAAAAGAAGTGGTATTTTTGAGGAAGTTTTATAAACGCATAAACGGTAAATCGCATGCTTTCCAGAAAAGAAATTTACCTCAATCTCTTCTAATTTCATGAGCCAGAAAATCTTAAATAGTATTCAAAAAATTCCTGCAACATTCCTAGGAAACCAAGAAAACGCAGCCTTAGACGCTGTTTCGATTGACAGTCGGTCTTTGCAAAATGGTCCTCAAACCTTATTTTTTGCCTTAGTAGGAGCAAATACTGATGCACACCTTTATATCAAGGATCTAATTGCGACTGGTGTTCGTAATTTTGTTGTGACGCACATTCCAAGCAATTGTGAGACCGAAGCTAATTTTTATGTTGTCGAGGATACCTTAGTAGCCTTGCAGCAATTTGCAGCAAACTACCGCGATTTTTTCGAATTTCCTATCATTGGACTCACAGGAAGTAACGGAAAAACAATAGTAAAGGAATGGTTAAATTTTTTACTAAGTCCTGATTTTAATGTTATTCGGAGTCCAAAAAGTTATAATTCTCAAATTGGTGTTCCCTTATCTGTTATTGCAATCAATGACAAACACAATCTAGGAATTTTCGAAGCAGGTATTTCAACTAGTTCAGAAATGGCCAAATTAGAGGAAATTATTAAACCTACCGTTGGAGTTCTTACCAATATAGGTTCCGCACACGATCAAGGTTTTTTAAATGTCGAAGAGAAAATAAGGGAGAAAATGTCGCTTTTTGAAAATTCGAAGGTCATGATTTACCAAATCGATAAAAGGGTAGATCCTTTTGTTTTTCCAAAAACTAGGGCATTTACCTGGAGTTTTGTCAGCAAAGAGGCAGATGTTTTTATTGTTAAAAAAAGGGGTTCTGACAATACTATTTTGAATGTGCAATACGGTGCTGAAAATTTTGATCTAAAAATACCCTTTCAAGACGAGGCATCCATAGAAAATGCAAGCTCGTGTCTGATGGTTTTATTGTATTTTAAATACGATATTAGTACCATTCAAAATCGAATGCAACTATTGTTTCCAGTCGAAATGCGTCTAAAAGTCAAAAACGGAATCAATAATTGTAGTATTATCGACGACAGTTATAGCTCCGATTTTCAATCGCTAAAGATTGCATTGGATTTTCTTGAAAGTCAAAAGCAGTATGAAAAGAAAACAATTATTTTATCTGATATTTTTCAAAGTGGCTTGTCTAAGGACGAATTGTATACTAAAGTTTCTCAGTTAATTGTCTCGAATAAAATGGATCGCGTTATTGGTATAGGAGAAACAATTTCGGAGTTTAAAGATAAATTTACAAATTGTATTACTTTTAAAAACACAGCTGCATTTATCGATGATTTTGAAAATTTAGACTTCAGTAATGAAACTATTTTGATAAAAGGAGCGCGATCTTTCCAGTTTGAAGAAATCGTTTATTTACTTGAAGAGAAAACCCATGAAACAGTTCTGGAGATTAACCTCAATGCGATCAGTTATAATTTAAACTTTTTTAAATCTAAGCTCAAGCCAAAGGTCAAAATTATGGTAATGGTGAAGGCTTTTGGATATGGAAACGGTGGATTGGAGATTGCCAAATTACTGGAGCATCACAAAGTAGATTATTTAGGAGTGGCTTTCGCCGACGAAGGAATTTCGCTTAAAAACGGAGGTGTACAAGTGCCTATCATGGTTCTCAATCCAGAGAATACCAGTTTTGCAGCCATTATTCAACATCAGTTAGAGCCGGAGATTTACTGCTTGAAAGGATTGCATGCTTTTTTGAAAATTGCGAAACAAAAAAACTTAGAACAGTTTCCAATTCATATTAAATTTGATACTGGAATGCATCGCTTGGGGTTTGAAGAAAATACGTTAGAAGAACTTATAACAACCCTCAAAGGGAATAATACAGTTCAAATTAAAAGTATTTTATCTCATTTGGCGACCAGTGATGATCTCGAACATATGGATTTTGCACATTCACAAATTGCTTTATTTGAAAAATTATCTTCTAGGTTGATGTCTGAATTACACATCAAACCTTTGCGACATATTTTGAATACGTCGGGTATCAGTAATTTTCAGGAATCACAGTACGACATGGTTCGGTTGGGAATTGGTCTTTACGGAATTTCAAACGATCCCGAAGAACAGAAACAACTGGAGGATGTTGGCACATTGAAATCGGTGATTTCACAAATAAGAACCATTGCTGCGGGAGAAAGTGTGGGTTATGGAAGGAAGTTTATGGCTGAAAAACCAACAAAAATTGCTACTATTCCTATTGGATATGCCGATGGAATTTCCAGAGGCTGGGGAAATGGAGTAGGATTTGTAACCATCAAAAAGGAGAAAGCGAGTATATTAGGGAGTATTTGTATGGATATGCTAATGGTAGATGTAACTGGTATAGAATGTAAAGAGGGCGATGCGGTAATTGTTTTTGGACAAAGTCCAACTGTGGGATATATGGCTCAAAAATTAAATACCATATCGTATGAAATTCTTACTAGTATATCGCAGCGTGTGAAACGGGTGTTCTTTCGTTAACATTCTTTTTTCTCTGTAAAAGCTACAAATGTTCATTTTTTGTTTATTTTAGCTATTAAGTATCGAAAATAGGGATAATCAAAAAATGAAAATTATGGGATTTTTCAGTGATTTTAAAGCTTCTTTAATGAAAGGAGATGTTTTAAGTTTGGCAACAGCAGTTGTTATAGCGGGTGCATTTGGTAAAATTGTTGGATCTGCTGTGGATGATATCATTATGCCAATAGTAGGGTTAATAACTGGTGGAATCGATTTCACCCAGAAATTCATCACTTTAGATGGTAATAGTTATGCTGATTTACCTGCAGCAAAAGCAGCAGGTGCGGCAGTGATCACTTATGGAAATCTGGTACAAGCAATTATTAACTTTGTTATAATCGCCTTTTTTGTTTTTGTGATTTTAAGAGCGGCTGAAAAAGCGAAGAAAAAAGAAGTAGTTGTTGCAGCTGCTCCGGTTGGACCAACACAAGAAGAATTATTGATTCAGATTAGAGATTTGTTAAAAAAGTAATTTCCGCTACATTATATATTCTAATTTATCCTGAATGCGTTTCAGGACTAAACCGCTTCTTAATTGAGGCGGTTTTTCTTTTTGTTTAAAAATTAAAAATAATGATATGTTGCATTTGTAACATTTTGTTATTTTTTGTGAAGCTGATTGTTTTGATTTCAATATTAGTTACTTTTGTACTTTAAATTTAATATTCAATACTAAAAATATACTATGAAAATAGCAGTTGTTGGTGCTACCGGAATGGTCGGCGAAGTAATGTTGAAAGTTTTAGCAGAAAGAAATTTCATTGGTAAAACTGATGAACTGATTCTTGTTGCATCGGAAAGATCTGTTGGCAAGCAAATAGATTATAACGGAGATATGCTTACGGTTGTGGGTTTACAAACAGCAGTAGATATGAAAGCAGATATTGCTTTGTTCTCTGCAGGTGGGGAAACTTCATTGGAGTGGGCTCCAAAGTTTGCGGCAGCAGGAACAACTGTTATCGATAATTCATCAGCTTGGAGAATGGATCCGACTAAAAAATTAATTGTGCCGGAAATCAATGCTAGCGAATTAACAAAAGAGGATAAAATCATTGCAAACCCAAACTGTTCTACGATTCAAATGGTATTGGTTTTGGCTCCTTTGCACAAAAAATACAACATCAAACGTGTCATTGTCTCTACGTACCAATCCATCACTGGAACAGGTGTAAAAGCAGTGCAGCAATTGGAAAATGAATACGCAGGTGTTCAAGGTGAAATGGCTTATAAGTACCCAATTCACAGAAATGCGATTCCACAATGCGATTCTTTTGAAGAAAATGGATACACTAAAGAAGAGATGAAACTGGTTCGTGAAACTAAAAAAATCTTAAGTGATAATACAATTGCCGTTACAGCCACTGCGGTTCGTGTGCCTATTGTAGGCGGACACAGTGAAGCGGTAAACGTGGAATTCTCCAATGATTTTGACGTTAATGAAGTACGAAATATTTTGCATCATACCGATGGTGTAGTGGTTCAGGACAACAATGATACTTATACGTACCCAATGCCAATGTACGCACAAGGAAAAGATGACGTTTTCGTAGGTAGAATTCGTCGTGACGAAAGCCAAGAAAACACATTGAATATGTGGATTGTTGCAGATAACTTGAGAAAAGGAGCAGCGACAAACACAATCCAAATTGCTGAATATTTGATTGCAGCTAAATTGGTGTAATTTTTTACATACCAAATAAAAAAAAATTATAAGGCTCAAAAAGAGTGTTGGAATTTAATTTTTGGTTTGAATTTTGAAATCCATTTGTTTTTACGAAATGTATATTTTGTAAAAACAAATGGATTTCTATTTCAGTATCGCTATATTTGCCAAAGATGAAAAAGAAATTTTCTATATTTAGTTTAATGCTAACGATTACAGTATTGCTTTCGATGCTGTTTCAATCGGTGCATAAATACGAACATATAGCAAAACAACTTTCTGAAATTCAATGTGTTCACGAGAAAAATTCTAGCACTGAAATAACCCATCAACATCATAATTATGATTTTTGTGGTGTTTGTGCCTATAAAGTAAGTAGTTTTACTTTTTTAGTTTTCCCAGCTTTTGAATTAAACGGATTAACCTTATATTCAAAAAATGTTGATTTCGTATCTTGTGAAATCACACAATTCTTTAAAGGAAGCCTTTTTGCGCTTCGAGCTCCTCCTTTGGTTTAAAACATATTTCATAGTATTATATTATTTTCAAGTCTTGGAAATGATTCACATGTTTATATATTTTGAACAAGGAAAATGCAAACAAAAATCTATATTGTTTTCTGCTTCTGTTTGTTTTGCACCTTAAGTTTTGCGCAAAACACCGTTAGCGGAAAAATCACTACTCTGGGAGGAATACCTCTTTCCGGGAGTCACATACACATTGGAAAAAAGACAGTTTCCTCAGATGCTGCGGGGAATTATGTCATCAAAAAACTGCCTGTTGGAAATATCAAAGTATTCGTTTCTTATGTTGGTTATAAATCTGTTGATACATTAGTCAATTTATCGGGTGATCAAGTTTTGAACTTTACTTTAAAAGAAAATGCGGACCAACTTCAGGAAGTAGTCATAAGGCAAAAAGCCAATACGCTGAATAAATCCCTATTGGAACAAAAGATCAAAACGGAAACAATTGAAAAATTCAGCAATCAGACACTTGGAGATATTCTCAAAGAAGTTGCAGGTGTTTCCAGTTTGAAAACAGGAAGTTCCGTGGTGAAGCCGGTTATTAATGGTTTGTTTGGAAGTAGAGTTCCAGTTATCAATAACAATGTGCGATTAGAAGATCAAGAATGGGGAACGGAACACGCACCCAATTTTGATATAAACGCAGCTGGTAAAATCACGGTTATCAAAGGTGCTTCCGGGCTGCAGTATGGCGGAGATGCTGTAGGAGGTTTAGTGATTATAGAACCGATTTCGGTAAAAAGGGACACGCTGTTTGGTAAAACCATTCTGAATTTGGCGTCTAATGGCAGAGGCGGTTCCGTTAGTACAAGTTTGCATAAAGGAAACGACAAAGGATGGAGTTGGAACGCTTTAGGAACTTTCAAGTATTCAGGCGACAAAGAAGCACCGGGTTATGTATTGTCCAATTCAGGAAATCGGGAAGCTAATTTTTCTGGAGATGTAAAATTCACTGGAAAAAAATATGATATTTCCGGTTATTACAGTTTGTACAATACTACGATTGGTATTTTGAGTGCCTCGCATACCGGAAATGTAAACGATTTGTACAATTCCATTACCAATAAAATACCTTCGGTTGTCAATGATTTTACGTACACGATAAAAAATCCAAAGCAGAAGGTACAGCATCATTTGGCTAAGTTGAACTACAACTATTATTTCGATGAAACGGCTTCTTTAGCCGTGCAATACTCTTTTCAGTTTAATAAAAGATTGGAGTTTGATGTACGCAGAGGAGGTTTTAATGACATAGCAGCTTTAGACTTGGAGTTAACTACCAATGCCGTTAATGTAGATTTCAAAAAAACGGTGCATGACTGGACTTTAAAAACAGGATTCAGTACTTCCTTCCAGAATAATTTTGCAAATCCGGCTACGGGAATAAAACCTTTGATTCCTAATTTTGACCGAATCGAATTTGGTACGTATGCCATAGCCAGTTATGATTTGTCCGACAGCTTTTCTGTCGATGCAGGATTACGTTATGACTTTTCGCGAGTGGATGCTACGAAGTTTTATTTGAAATCCAGATGGGAGGAAAGAGGCTATGCAACTGAATTTGCTGATTTCATAGTGGGAGAACAAGGCAATCAATGGTTGACAAAGCCTAGTTTTACATTTCACAATATTTCAGCCAGTGCAGGGTTTCACAAGGAATTTGAGGCAGATCTGAATTGGTATTCTAATATCAGTCTTGCTACAAGAAACCCAAATCCCTCCGAGTTTTTTAGTGATGGTTTGCATCATTCCACTGGGATTATCGAGTTAGGCGATTTAGTGTTAGACAAAGAACAGGCAATCAAATTATCGACAACATTGCAGAAAAAATGGAATGCTTTCTCGGTTGAGGTGAATCCTTTTATCAATAGCATCCGTAATTTTATGTTCTTGCGCCCTATTGATTTTGAAACCACAACTCGTGGTGCTTTCCCTGTTTGGGAATACCAACAAACTAATGCAAGATTGGCGGGAGTTGATGTGCAAACCCATTGGAAAATAAGCAAACAATGGCAGCATGATTTTACTTTGGCTTATGTCAATGGGAAAGATATCTCGAACAAGGAATCGTTAATCGATATTCCACCTTTGAACCTGAGCAACAAAATTCAGTTTTTAAATAGAGAATGGCACGATTTGAAACTTGAATTAAAAAGCGAAATCGTCTTGCGCCAGAATCAGTTTCCTGACAATAATTTCATCGCAAACATTATTAAGAATAATGAGTTGGTGCCCGTTCTGGTGGATATCAGTACACCTCCACCAGGGTATCAGCTGTTGCATTTTTATTCGGAAATGAGATTTAAAACTTTCGGTAAAACCAATGCAACAATCGCGTTTTCTGTTCAAAATATTTTAAACACTACTTACAGGGACTACCTCAACAGGCAACGTTTTTTTGCTGATGAAATGGGTAGAAACTTTCAAATTCAATTAAAATTCAATTATTAAAAAGTAAACAAAAAACAATAAAATGAAAAATTCAAAAATTATAGCAATCGCATTAGTATCAGTATTCACCTTTTCATCTTGTACTAACGACGATCCAATTGCAGTAAATGAGGAAGAAGTAATCACAACAGTGACTACGACTCTTACCGCTGGAAGCCAAACGGTAACTTTGATTTCTAGAGATCTTGATGGAGACGGACCAAATGCTCCGGTAATTACTGTTTCGGGAGATTTAATAGTGAACACAACGTATACAGGAACAGTACGTTTCTTAAACGAGTCCGTGTCACCAGTTGATGATATTACATTGGAAATAAAAGAAGAAGGCGATGAGCACCAGTTGTTTTTTCAGGCACCAGCAGCAATTGGAGCATTTACATATACTGATGCCGATGTTAACGGGAAGCCCATTGGATTGGCTTTTACTTTGAAAACAGGAACAGTAGCAGCAACTGGAAATATAGTGGTTGTGTTGAGACACGAACCAGCTAAAAGTGCAGCGGGTGTTGCAACGGGAGATATTACAAATGCCGGTGGAGCAACGGACGCACAAATTACATATTCGGTTCAGGTCAAATAAGTGCTTCGTTCTGATGTCAACCATTCTAGAAAACGCTATTCGAAAGAGTAGCGTTTTTTTTAGTTTTTAACTTACATAACTTAAGTGTTTAATTTTCTCAACATATAAGTCATATGGGTAGTTGTTGTATTGTCTTTAAAATCAATTATTTATTAATCAAGCTTTTTAACTTACATGACTTATATGTTTAATTTTATCAACATATAACGCATATAAGCAATTGTCATTTTCATGTTGAAAGCTGATGTTATTAGAAAGAGTAGCGATTTTAACTTACATGACCTAAGTATTTAATTATTTAACATATAAGTCATATACCTAGTTGTTGAATTATCGTTAAAATCAATTATTTATTAATCAAGCTTTTTTAACTTACATGACTTATATGTTTAATTTTATCAACAGATAAGTAGCAGTGGTTTTCTTGTTGAAAGTAAATCCTAATCGAAAGACTAGTATTTTTAGTTTTATTTAAGACTTTACCACCTTTACAACACTAACTAATTCCTTATTTTTGTAATAACCTAAAACAGAATCTAATGAAAAAAACTTTTTTAATAATGGCTGTATCTTCTGCAATGGCATCTTTTGGGCAAAACCAAAAAGCGAAAACGTTAACCTATCCCATAACTAATAAAGGAGAGACAGTTGATGTGTATTTCGACACCAAGCTTCCAGATCCGTACCGTTGGCTCGAAGACGACAAATCTGCTGAAACCGGTGCTTGGGTAAAAGCACAAAATGAAGTGACCTATGGTTATTTGGCTCAGATTCCATTTCGGGATTTGCTAAAAGCAAGAATGGAAAAACTGTGGAATTACGAAAAAATAGGAGCGCCTTTCAAAGAAGGAGATTTTACGTATTACTATAAAAATAACGGTTTGCAAAACCAATCCGTTTTGTACCGAAAAGATGTTAAAGGTACCGAAACCGTATTCTTAGATCCCAATACATTTTCTAAAGACGGAACCACATCGCTTGGGGGATTAAATTTCTCTAGAGATGGTTCTAAAGTGGCCTACTCTATTTCAGAAGGCGGTAGCGACTGGAGAAAAGTTATCATCATGGATGCCATTACCCAAAAAATTATTGAAGACACTATTGTCGATGTAAAATTCAGTGGCGTGTCTTGGAAAGGAAATGAAGGATTCTATTATTCCAGTTATGACAAACCGAAAGGAAGCGAGTTGTCAGCAAAAACAGATCAACACAAATTGTATTTTCACAAGTTAGGAACCGCACAAAAAGTAGATCAAATTATTTTTGGTGCCGATCAAAAACGACGTTATGTTGGGGGCGGAGTTACAGAAGACGATCGTTTTCTAGTAATCACAGCGTCTAATTCTACTTATGGAAACGAATTGTACATCAAAGATTTGACTAAACCCAACAGTCCTATGGTGACTATTGTGGATAATTTCAAGAGCGACAACAACATTATCGAAAACGAAGGCGGTAAATTATTCATAGAAACCGACTTAAATGCGCCCAACAAACGTATCGTTACTGTTGATGTGAATAATCCAAAACCAGAAAACTGGAAAGATTTTATTGCAGAAACTGAGAACGTTTTATCTCCTTCAACAGGTGGTGGATATTTCTTTGCGAATTATATGAAAGATGCCGTTTCAATAGTGAAACAATACGATTATTCGGGGAAACTAGTTCGCGAAATCCAATTGCCAGGCGTGGGAACTGCCGGTGGTTTTGCCGGAAAGAAAAAAGAG
The DNA here is from genome assembly GCF_900099915.1 of Flavobacterium omnivorum. Classification (GTDB taxonomy): domain Bacteria; phylum Bacteroidota; class Bacteroidia; order Flavobacteriales; family Flavobacteriaceae; genus Flavobacterium; species Flavobacterium omnivorum. The sequence goes on along the minus strand of NZ_FNDB01000003.1, from coordinate 264,143 downwards.
AAAACCGTGTATTATTCTTTCACGAATTACATCACTCCAGGTTCTACCTTTTCATTTGAGCCAGCAACGGGAATTTCTGCAGTATATCAAAAACGAAAAGTAGATTTTAATAGCGATTTATACGAGTCTAAACAAGTGTTTTATACGTCTAAAGACGGAACCAAAATCCCGATGATTATCACCCATAAAAAAGGATTGAAACTCGACGGGACAAATCCAACGATGCTGTACGGTTATGGAGGATTTAACGTGAGTTTGACACCAAGTTTTAGCATAGCCAATGCAGTTTGGATGGAAAATGGAGGCGTTTACGCCGTTCCAAATTTACGCGGTGGTGGCGAATACGGGAAAAAATGGCACGATGCAGGAACCAAGATGCAAAAACAAAATGTATTTGATGATTTCATTGCGGCAGCTGAATATTTAATTGCTCAAAATTATACCTCTCCGCAGTATCTTGCTATTCGTGGTGGATCAAACGGAGGACTGCTTGTAGGTGCAACCATGACACAGCGACCAGAGTTAATGAAAGTTGCTTTACCGGCAGTGGGCGTGATGGACATGTTGCGCTACCACACTTTTACAGCTGGAGCGGGTTGGGCATATGATTATGGAACAGCACAAGACAGCAAGGAAATGTTTACCTATATCAAAGGCTATTCTCCTGTACACAACATACAAAAAGGGATTCAATACCCGGCAACTATGGTCACTACGGGCGATCACGATGATAGAGTAGTACCAGCACACAGTTTCAAGTTTGCTGCCGAATTACAGGAAAAACAAACCGGAACCAACCCAACCCTAATCCGTATTGACATCAATGCAGGACACGGCGCCGGAAAATCCGTAGCGGCAACCATTCAGGAAAATGTCGATCTTCAGGCCTTTACCTTATTCAACATGGGAGTGGTGTTATTGCCAGAGTTGGAATAACAACAATTGTGATACCGATTTTACCCTGAGCGCAGTCGAAGGGAGGAGCTATTTCCTGCTATCCGTTGCAATCTTTATATCCGCCGAAAAGGCGGAAATAAAGGATTTTCACTGCTATCAGGGCTAGGGCATTCGATTTCTTAGACGATTGTCATTGCGAGAAACGAAGCAATCACATCATAAATTGATAAATTTTTAAAAAAAACGCTATTCGAAAGAGTAGCGTTTTTTTGTGGAATAGAGCTCTCGCTAAATTTCTTCGATTCCTAATGATTTGAAAAAATCAAAAGTACCATCATACATGAAAGTTGGTCTTGTAATATCTTCATTATTACCGAATGGAATATAGATTACCATTCCTTGTCTTGCTCTTGTAAGTAAAACTCTGTAGGAGTTAATTAAATAGTTAGTAATGTCATTACTATTTATATTTTGCCACTTTGTACCTTTGAATTTTCTATAGTTCCATTGATTATTATCGTAGAATAAATCACCATCCCAAGCGACGCAAGTCCAATCTAATTCTAAGCCTTGAATGTCAAATTCTGTTGCAACTTCTTCTAAAAAGTAAGAAGAACGAATATCATCTTTATCATTCAAAAACCAAATTGGGGCATCAATTTTAGCTTTCACATTTAATCCAAAAGGTCTCAAGCGAATTCCACCTGATGATGCTACAACTCCAGTTCTTTCGGAACCTTTAGCGGATTTTTTTAACCAATCTCTGGCTTTGTCTAAATCTCTGGTTATTTTAATTGGATAATCTTTTTTGATAAAATCATAATAAATACTTTTAGCTTTATCAATATCATTGTTAATAATTTCTTGAATGAAATTTGATAGTTGAGCACTTCTAAAAGATCTTAATGAAATGGAGAGATGTAATTCGTCTTTTTTTGTGGCTTTTCTATTTTTTAGAATTGTTAAAGCATTTTGATCTTTAATATAATTTTCATCTTCAATTATTTTTGAGGAATAATAAATATCCCAATCATTAAACTTATCCGAAAATGGTCTAATCCATTCCTCCAGTCCAGCTTCGCCAGTATTAATTTCTTGTCCACCACCAATTAAACAAACTATTGTGCACCAATCTTTATGTCTGTCCATAACTTCAATAAGGAATTCAGGTTCTGATTTATCAAAATCAGCAATTCCTTTATTTCGTTTCATAAAATTAGAAGCTTGTTCTTTTGTCCAAGCTCTCTGCGCTTCGTCAAAAATAGTTACTTTTTCAATTGGTGCTTTTTCATCTTTTATAGAAGCGTCTCTAAAATGATGGATATTTTGTATAAATGATTTTACTTGAGATGATGCCAAAGATTTTGTCATTGTTTCATTTTCTTCTTTTGCAGTTTTTACTTTGTCTCTGGCTAAAGCTTCACGTAAAACATCTACCAAAGGTCCGTTTCCAGATAGAAATACAGCGTGTTCTTCTTCTTTATAATTGGAACGAAGATTTGCGATATTCAATCCTGCTAAAGTTTTTCCAGCGCCAGGAACTCCAGTAATAAAACAAATTGATTTTCTATTATTGTCTTTTGAAAAATCAATGATTTGAGAAATACATTCCGATGTTACTGATAAGTTCTCTGCTCCCGAATCACTTCTTGAAATTTCATTGACATTATGTTTTTTATATAAAGCCGTTGCTGCTTCAATTATAGTCGGAGTCGGCTTGTAAATTGAATTTTCCCAATATTCGATGTCAATTGTTTCTGTATCTTCAAAATGTAATAATGTTGCATTAATGACCTCGGACAAATTACTAGAATTCGCGTAAATTGTTTCATGTAAATTATCAAAACTAGGACGGTAAATATTTTCTGAAGAAGCTGCTCTATCCGCAACTAAAATTGGAATGATTATTTTGTTATGACTTCCTTCGTGAAAATTATTCAAATCTAAACCATAATCAAAAGCTTGGTTGGTTGCATACTTGTCATAGGTATTTGACCCAATTTTAAACTCCAAAACAAAAATGCAGTTGTCAATGATTAATATATTGTCAACTCGTTTTCCCATTCTAGGAATAGTAAATTCAAAATATATTTTCCCGCTAAAAACAGAAACAGTTTTTTTTAGAATTTCTATTTGAGCTATCCAAGCATTTTTTTGTTGAATAGATAATTTGTCTAAATCGTAGCTTCCAGAAATCTTGCCGTAAATAGTTTGGGAATCTTCATCAATAAAGGCATCAATGAGATTGGAATAGTAAGCTCTATTCATCAAACAAATCATTAATTCTTACATCAAGAGCTTTTGCTAACTTTTCAACAACTTCAATAGAAACGTTTCTTTCGCCTTTTTCAATAGTTGGTAAATAGGTTCTGTCAATTTCAGCAAGATTTGCAAGTCTCTCTTGTGAAAGACCTTTTGCTTTTCTTAGCTCTTTTATCTTTAGACCGAGTTTCTGCTTAATATTCATGTTAACAAATATTACAAAATGTGGTCTATATTACAACGGAGTACAGTCCGGTTTTTATACCTTTGAAATAATGACACGACTCGAAAAAATCAAATATTTAGAACAATTTCTCCATCAAACAGAAGAGAATTATGCTGACACTTTCAAAGCAGACATTACAATGTTCTTTGATGATAATTTTTCTGAAGAAAATTCACAGTTGCTTTTTTTGGATAATCTAAATTCAAAACAAGAAATTGAAATTTGGGTTGATAAATTGACTTCTCGCTTTGTACTGAAATTTGATTCAGAGTTTGAAACTGAGAATGACTTCATTTATAATTATTTAGAAAATGGTTAATCCATTCCTTTCATTAACAGCATAAATTCTCTCTTTTATTTTCCCAATGTTTTATTAATTGGTTCGGTTTTTCATACTGCAATCGTTAAATTTGAGAATAGAACATTAAATAAATAAAAACATGACAGTACAAATCAACACAGACAACAATGTAGAAGGACACGCACGTTTGAAAGCGTATATAGCGGATGAAATAGCAACGACTTTAGCACGTTTTGAAGATAAAATAACCCGTTTAGAAGTACACCTTGGTGACGAAAACAGCGATAAAGGTGGCGTAAACGACAAACGATGCCTGATCGAAGCAAGACCAAATAATATGCAACCTGTAGCGGTGACCAATCATGCGGATACTACTGAAAAAGCCTTTCACGGTGCCTTAGACAAAATCAAAAAAGTGTTGGAAACAACTTTCGAAAAAAAGAAAACATATTAAATAGTTGCCTTTTGGCAAACAAAAAAATGACACTGTCTAAATAAGACAGTGTCATTTTTTTTGTTGTTATTCTCTGGAAAAAGAGCATGTGTTTTTATTTATCAAACAATAATGTTGCCAATGCTTCGTCTCTTTTATAGACATCTTCATAGAAATGAACCACGCCGTCCGCATCTACCCAAGCGGTAAAATAACCAATGTATACCGGAATTTTATTTTTTAACGTGTACCAATATTCCTCTCCACCATTCATTGCAGTTTCTATTTTAGCAGGATTCCATTTCTTGTCATCTTTCATAATCATGGCAGCAAGTTCCTTTGGCTTGGCGACACGAATGCAACCGTGGCTAAAAGCGCGATCTTCCTTGCCAAATAGACTTTTGGATGGCGTGTCATGCAAATAGATCGCATTCGAATTTGGGAATAAAAACTTCACTAATCCCAAGGAGTTTTCCGGTCCGGGTCTTTGTCTTACATTATTGTCTTTCCATTCCATGTCATGTTCTTCTAAATAATTTGGATTCTTTTCGATGGCAGGAAGAATTTCTTTCTTCAAAATACTGGTTGGCACATTCCAATACGGTCTGAATACGATATATTTCATTGGCGCACTAAAAATAACGGTTTTGTGCATCGCTTTTCCCACCACAACTTTCGAGCGTAATTCCGGTTTTCCGTCTCTGAAAAAAGTCAGTTCATATGCTGGAATATTGACAACAATTAATTCCTTGGATTTGGTAATGTCATTCGAAATCCATCGACAACGTTCCATATTGACCATAACAGTTTTGATGCGATCCGCAACTGAAACATTCATATAATTGATGTGTTCCGGCAGAATCGTTTTGTTCAGCAGATTGCCACTTCTCTTTTTAAATTTCAAAATTCCTGTCGCTAATTCGGCATCATACACAGCACTTTTTGAATCTCGGGACATATCATTCGTGATAAACAAACGCGTTCTGATTTGCGCAATGGCAGTGGCGCTGTCGCCAGGTTTATAGGATTTAACATTTGGATCAAGTGCAATCGCTTTCCACCCGCCTTTTTTTTCTATTTTGCGGTATTCCTGTAAAACATCTTTTAAAAGGAAATATTGCTTCAAAACACCCTTTTCTTCTTTGTTAATTAACGTAGGATTGATTAACAATGAATCTAGGTAATTTACGTAAGATTGTCTTTTTCGAGGTAAAAACCAACCTAAATCTTTTGTTTTCTGAATGTCGATTCCATCATATACTTTATCAGCATAAAAAAAGTACAGGGCAGAGCTCAGTAACTCCGTTTCAATACTAGCCTTTTGATTGTCATCCGGATTATCGTAGATATCGTCTAATTTTTCTTTGTAGGGAATGGCGGTTTCAATTCCTTCCAGATTCATGCTATTTACTTTGTTGTAAAGTAAACCAGCAAATTCATTTAGGCCGTCCTTATCAAACCAGATATAATGAAATTCATGTTTGCGGTACAATTGCTCAACATCGCCTCGATAGTTTTTTAGCTTTGGATATTTACCAAAGAAGGTCCCAATTTGAGTACTGTCAAAAGGTTTTTCGATTTCGTTTAAACGCGTTGGTGCCATCGCAACCTCTTTATTTTTCTTTTTGCAAGAAACAACAGTAAACAGTAGTGTAAAAACAACAACGAATAATAGGGAAAATAATTTTTTCATGATTCATTTTTAATTCGTGAAGAATGGATGGTTGGCAGTACAAAAATACATCAAATCAAGTGCGGTAGTATCGGTTGCAAAGGAGCTGTAGTCTTGAAGATGGAACACGTGCTTATTAGTAAGAGGTGTAAATAATAGAAAATACCGTATAAGTATCTAATAATAAAATATTTAAGATTTAAAGATTGTTGTTTAGCAGATTATTTTCATCAAAATTTTTTTTTTAATCCAAAAATTATGAAATAAATAGTATTCGTTTTTGTAAATTTTTGGCTGTTTTTATCTTTTATGGCTGCAGGTTAAAGCCTTATTTTAGAGTGTACTGCCTTTTTTAAAACAGTTGTTATTCGCCAATAAATAAGGTGTTTTTCTAAGTTCTTTATCATTAATAGTACTGCGCTCGAATTCTAGCGTAAAAATTTCAATTGTAATTTGTAGTTTGAAATTAATAAGAGCATTAGTTTTTATAGTATCTTGTATTTTAAACAGTAAAGGAGTACGCATGAATCAATTTTGGCAGGGCGCAAGAACTTATTTTAAAACGGCAAGTTTTAAGAAAGTAAGCAAAAGAATTGGTTTTTTCTTTGCGGGAGTAGTTGCGCTTATTTTGATATCTTCAGCGGTTGTGGCACTTTATTTTAATACTAATAAAGAAGAAATTGTATCCCAAATCAATGCTAAGATCAACGAAAATATTACCGGCACAATCCACATTGGAGATATTAAATATAAATTCTTAAAAGGTTTTCCCAATATGACTTTGGCGTTAAGCCAAGTTGAATTAAAGGACAGTTTGTGGGTCTTTCACAAACGTACACTACTCAAGGCACAACAAATTGAGATTAGAATTGATCCTTGGGACTTGGTTTCAAACGAGATTAACATCAACAAAATCGAAATTCAGCAAGCTACTTTGCACTTGTTTAAAGGAAAAAATGGAATTGTAAACACACACATCTTTAGGGCTAAGCCAAAAGGTAAAAAAACAAAAAGCGCTACTACTTCGACCTTTGATGAAGTCATAATGGATCAAGTTCATTTTATTTCTGAAAATCAAATGGGAAACAAGTTGTTTGATTTTGATATTCTGGCTTTACGAAGTAAAATTGCATTTAATGACGAAAATTGGCAGACGAATCTGTATTTGAAAACACTAGCCAAAAGTATGGCCTTCAATACCAAAAGAGGAAGTTTTATCAAGAACAGCATGGCAGAAGGTGTTTTGAAAGTTGATTTTTCCAACGCTAAAAACCAGATTAGTGTATCGACCACTAATTTTGGAATTGGCCCTGAGTTTTTTGATATCAAGGCTCATTTTAGTTTGGATGCAAAAAAATCTCCTTTTGATATTGCCATTAAAACGGTGATATTGTGGCGCAAAGCTTCTGCTTTATTGAGTGCTAATATTAGTACTAAAATCGACCAATTTGACTTGAAAAACCCTATAAATGTGAGTTGCTCCATTATTGGGGACATGAGTGCTAAGGGAGATCCAGAAATTATTGTGAAGACAAACATTAGGGATAATGAACTCAAAATACCGGACGGGATTATTACCGACTGTACTTTTGACGCAACGTTCACCAACCAATATGAAAAAGGAGCGGGTTGTAATGATATTAATTCTACGATTACCTTGACCGATTTTTCAGGGAAATACAAAACGATTCCTTTTAAAATTCCCATCGGAATTATTTCTAATTTTGAAAAAACAACTGCGGCAGGAAGTTTTAAATCAGATTTTAATGTGTCTCGATTGAATGAGATTGTGACTAAAGATTTTATCCATTTTTCTGATGGTCAAGCCAAAGTTAATCTGGAATTTAAATTTGATATCTTGGATTTAAAAATACAACAACCATTGTTTACTGGAAATGTTGACGTTAAAAATGCAACAGTAAATTACGGACCAAGAAATTTGACTTTCGTAAAAACAGATATTGAGCTTGATTTTACTGAAGAAGCACTTTTGATAAAAAAAATTAATTTCAAAGACCGTAAGAATAAGATTTTTATGGAGGGAAAGATTGATAATTTTCTGACGTTGTATTATGAAAATCCTGAAAAAATGATTGTCAATTGGGATATTTATGCTCCTTTTCTGGATATAAAACAATTTGTAGGTAGTATCACTAATTCAGGTCAAAAAGCATCTAAAAAGAAAAATACAAAAGATGATTTTTCATCGGAATTGTATGCTGTAATTGATAAATGCCAAGTGGTGCTGAATTTGAAAGCAGATCAGATGGTTTACAGTAAACTGGAGGCGACTAATGCTAAAGCCACCATTTTATTGGTCAATAATCAGTTAATCGTAAAGGATGGCTGGGTGCAAAGTTCTGGCGGCACAATCTCCTTTGACGGAAAATTGGTCCCAAAAGATGACCTTTTCTTTTTACAGTCGAACACACAAATCAATCGTGTCGATATTGCCCGATTCCTGACGTCGCTGAATAATTTTGGAATTCAATCTTTTCAACCTAAAAACATTAAAGGGTTTCTCTCCGCTTCCACCTCCGTGCAAGGAACGCTTCTTTCTGGAGGACAATTGAAAACAAATTCATTGGCAGGCAGCGCTAAATTTAAGGTAGACCAAGGAGCATTGATTGATTTTGAACCCATCACTGCGATAGGTAAATATGCTTTTCCGTTTAGAGACGTCAATAATATTGTATTTAGAAACCTATCTGGTAATTTTGAAATAAATGGTGCTTTAGTTGGGGTAAAAGATTTGAAAGTAAGCTCTACCGTTTTGAATTTGGATGTGAATGGTGTTTATTCGTTTGGCAGAGGGACAAATTTGGCTTTGACGATACCGCTTAGAAATCCTAAAAAGGATGAGTTGATCACCGATAAAATTGAAAGAGCTGAAAAACGCAATAAGGGAATTGTATTGCATTTACTAGCAGTTGATGAAGAGGGGAAAATAAAAATCCGATGGGATAAAAACCATGAATAAATAGCAAAAAGGTATGAAACAAGTAGTGATTTTACTGATTATTATGACTTTGTCAGGTTGCAAAAGTACGATTGAGAATCAAGCAAGCTTAAAAGCAAACAGCACTGCTGCGCTTGATGCATGGCACAAAGCCGCAGCAGATGCGGATTACAATGCCTATTTTAATTTAATGACTGATGATGCTGTTTTCATTGGTACAGATGCAACCGAAAACTGGAATAAAGCAGCTTTTCAAACGTATGCAAAGCCGCATTTTGATAAGGGAAAAGCATGGAGTTTTACTACTTTGGAACGGCATCTTCATTTTGATGCAACGGGTAAAATAGCTTGGTTTGATGAATTGTTGAATACCCAAATGAAGATTTGCCGGGGTTCTGGAGTTTTGGTAAAAATAGGTAAAGAATGGAAAATACAGCAGTATGTGTTGTCAATGACAATACCTAATGAAAATTCGAATGAAGTTATAAAAGTCAAATCCGCCTTGGAAGATGCGATGATAAAAACATTGAAGTCTAAACAATAAATTCATCTAGTATTTCTGATAGAACTCTTTTTTAGCATAAAAAAACCTCTGTTTAGCAGAGGTTTTTTATGAGCTGTAAATTCTATGATTACCAAATTTTGACCCTTTTTTCCGGAGCCAAATACAAGGAATCTGTCGGTTGGATGTTAAAAGCGGTATAAAATTCAGGAATGTTTCTCACTACACCATTAACTCTGAATTTTGCCGGCGAATGTGGGTCAGTAGCGATTTGATTTCGTAGAGCTTCCTCACGAGTTTTATCCAACCAGCATTGCGCCCAGCTTAATAAAACGCGCTGTTCGCCAGTGAAACCATCTAAAACTGGCGATGCTTTTCCTTCCAAGCTCATTTTATACGCTTTTATAGCAATGGATAATCCGCCTAAATCACCAATGTTTTCCCCTTGGGTAAATTCACCATTCACATTGAGATCTGGAAATACTTTGAAATCATTGTATTGTGCTACTAATGCGCCTGTTTTTTGTTTGAAAGCTGCTAAATCACTTGGTGTCCACCAGTTTCTCAGCACTCCGTCACCATCAAAGGTGCTTCCTTGGTCATCAAAACCATGGCCTATTTCATGGCCAATTACTGCGCCGATTCCGCCATAATTTGCTGCGTCTTCTACTCTTACATCAAAGAAAGGCGGTTGTAATATAGCGGCAGGAAATACGATTTCATTAAGTGGTGGATTGTAATAGGCGTTTACGGTTTGTGGAGTCATTCCCCATTCGGTTCTGTCAACCGGTTTTCCTAATTTGTCTGTTGTATTCAAAAGCGGTGGCTTTTTGTTGGTTTCCGTACAAGTCGCCTTTCACGACTTTCAAAGTAGAATAATCTCTCCATTGGTCTGGATAACCAATTTTTGGGGTGAATTTAGAGAGTTTGTCCAAAGCTTGCTTCTTAGTTTCCGGACTCATCCAGTCCAGATTCTTGATGCTTTCTCCATACGCTTTAAGAAGGTTTTTAACTAAAAGAGTCACTTGTTCTTTCGCTTCAGGAGAGAAGTGTTTTTTCACATAGACCTTTCCAACGATTTCACCAAGACTGTTATTTACTCTGTCAACACCTCTTCGCCACATTGGTTGTTGTACTTGTATTCCGCTAAGCGTTTTGCTGTAGAAGTCAAAATTTTCATTGTCTAAAGCGGTATTCAATGATGTTGCCGCTCCATGAATGGCTTTCCATTTCAGGTAGGCTTTCCAAGTAGTTAAAGGGGTAGTTTTTATAATTGTGTTTAGTGATTTAATGTAATCAACTTGTGCAACGACTATATTTTGTTGGTTCTGGATTCTGGCGTTCTGTAACATGCTAGCCCAATTAAAATCAGGCATGAGTTGCTTCAAATCTTTAATAGCATATTTGTTGTTCAGTTTTACGACGTCACGCGTTTGTTCTTTTTTCATGTGTTGCGCAGCCAAAACAGTTTCTAATGCCATGATTTTTTTAGATAAATCAGGTGCATTGGCTATTCCGCCTAGTTGCAGCATTTTCTCGATATGGATTACATATTTTTTTTGTATTTCTTTAGATTTGGCATCTTGAAGCGAGTAATATTCTCTATCAGGTAATCCTAAGCCACCTTGTCAAGAAATGAGCATGTATTGAGTTGGATCTTTTAAATCTTCCATTACCGAAACGGAAAAAGGAATATTGCTTCCGGAAGTGTTTGCATACCCAAAATATGCTGCTAAATCAGTGTAATTGGTAATGGCATCAATTTTTTTGTATTCCGGAAGTAAGGGTGCAATTCCTTTTTGATCTCTCATTTTAGTGTCCATGTAGGCTTCATAAAAGTCTCCGATTTTTTGTTCATCGGAACCGGCTCTAAAAACACCTTTGGAAGAAGCTTCGATAATAGCTTTTACGTCTTCTTGGGATTTTTCATAAACCATATAACCAGCACCATATGAGGCCTTGTCATCCGGTATTTTAGTGTTTTTCATCCAATTACCATTAACATAGGCATTAAAATTGTCCCCTGGCTGAACTGATGTATCCATGTTTCCTGTATTAATACCGGAAAGTACTTTTTCGATTTTTTCCAATGTAGTAAAAGCAACTAACGAAACAATGGGTACTAGTGCTAAAAGCAGAATTTTAAACGGGTTTGGTTTGGATTTCATGATTTTGATTTTTTAGAGAATCAAATGTAATTAAAAAAAGTGGTTTAATTATAACGTATTGATTATTAATAAGTTGAAGTTTTGTTAATTTTAATTTGAAGAGTGACGGCGATAGATACTGCTGGCTTTTTGAAGCTTTTTTTTTAAATTGTGCTGATTTGAACTCAATGAACAAACGCCCGAGCTACTCATCATTTTTTAGTACTTTTAATGTTTAAAAATAAAAATTACGTATTTTGAAACCGGCTTGTAGGTATCGCCCGTTTAGACATGCACACGGTAACATCTTCATTGAAATTCCGCTACAAAGAGGGTAAAAAGTATATTATTGGATCTTCTATTAAAGAAATAATAGTGGGGTAAAAAAATTTATTTCGAGTCAGTGTCAAAAAGGAGTTCTGCTAAGCGATCATCACGTTGATAGATATCATTAAAAAAACTAATTTCGCCAGAATCATTGACCCAAGTAGTGAAATAACCCAAGTGAACCGGAATTTTATTTTTTAGATAGCAAGTAGTTTCCTTACCGCCATCCATCGCTTTCTTAATGCGTTCCACGGGCCAATCAGGATCGTTATTTAAAATTAAATAAGCCAATTCTTGTGCCTTATTTATGTTGATACACCCATGACTATAGGCGCGGTACTCCGACTCAAACAAGGTTGTGGATGGTGAATCGTGTAAGTATATGTCATTTGAACTGGGAAAGATAAATTTTACTTTTCCTAATAGATTTTTTGGACCTGGTTTTTGTCTCACTCGACCCTTATTCCACTCCATGTCATTCTCAATTAAGTAGTTTTTATCTCCATCCATCGCTGTTTTTATTTCGCTTTGAACAATACTTGTTGGGATATTCCAGTAGGGACTAAATACCAGATGACTAATCATACTGCTAAAAATAACGGTTTCATTCATGGTACTACCGACAAAAATATTTGATTCTAATTCGGTTTTGCATTCTCTTTTAAAAAATAGTTTAAAAGAAGGGATGTTCACAATAATGTATTCCGGTGCTTTGTTAAGTTCTGGCGCAATCCAACGGCAACGTTCCATATTTACCATAATTGTTTTGATATAATTTTCAATAGGAATATTTAGCCTTTGAATGTGGCTTGAGGTAATGATTGGATCTGATTTGTAGCCATTTCTTTTTTTGAAATTTAGAATACCAGTCAGCAGCTCTTCATCGTAGCGATTGTTTTTAGAGTCTTTTTTTAAATCACCAGTGATAGCAAGTCGTTGCCTGATTTGAGCAATGGTTTTGGAAGTGTCACCTGGCTTATATTCCCGTATTGAGGAGTCTTTAACAATTACGTTCCAGTCTCCATTTTGTTCCATTTGTTGGTATTTTTTTAACACATCGCGGAGTTTGTAATACTGTCCAAATAGCAAATTATCATCTTTATCTAATGATTGTGGATCGGTTAATAGAGACTGTAGCAGGGTGGTGTAAGAAAGGTTTTTTGGAGGTATAAACCAGCCAATTCCCCTTATTTTTTCAGGATCAATGCCCTTGTAAACTTTTTTGGCATAAAAAACAAACATTGTGGATAGCAGTAATTCAGTTTCAGTAGGAGTGAGAGTTGGCGTTACTTGTTTATTAAAAATGAGAGCAACTTTATCTTTGTAAGCAAAGCTTGACTTTAAGCCTTCTTGCTCGAGTTGATCTACTTTGGAATGGAGTAAATGAGCAAACTCTATAATTCCTTCCTTGTCAAACCATACGGAATGGTAGTTTCGTTTTTTGTACAAAGCCAGTACATCCAATTTGTGTTTTTTTAGATTAGCATATACTTTAAAAAATCTAGTAATGACTAAACTATCCACTTTGATATACGAGATGGTGTTTTTCTTTTCAGGAAGCGGTAGGTTGAAAGAAGTTTTGTTACTTGTCGTGTTTCTTAAACCGAAAGCACTAGAATGTAAAAAACTAAATAACAGTAGTGTAATAAATAAAATAAGGTTTTTCATGGCCTGATTATTTATCTAAAGGTAAACAAAAAATTCCTAGATAGAAAGCGAATTAACAATAAGGGCATAGTGTGAAAGGACGTAAATAGGATATTTGTTTAAAACGTTTTTTCATTTTTTTACCGCGATGGCATTCGGTCTTATATAATTCCTTAATTTTGCCGAAATATTGTAAAAAAGTGGGAAGCAAAAATAAATTAAAAAGATTCAAGGAAAACGAAACATTCACAAATGTTTTTCAACCAACGAGAGAGGAAGTAGTAGGAGATTTATTTCCCCTTAGAGGAAAATGGAATTCTGAATTTTTCAAAAATGATAATCCCTTAGTGCTAGAATTAGGTTGCGGAAAAGGAGAGTATGCGGTAGGTCTTGCCGAAAGATATCCTAATAAAAACTTTGTTGGAATTGATATTAAGGGAGCCCGTTTTTGGCGCGGTGCCAAAACTGCAGTTGAAACTGGCCTTCATAATGTGGCGTTTATCCGAACTCAAATTGAATTAATCAATCATATTTTTGCCGAAAACGAAGTGGACGAAATATGGATTACTTTTCCAGATCCACAAATCAAATACAAACGGACAAAACACAGAATGACCAACTCTGAATTTTTGCAATTGTATAAAAAAGTACTCAAGAAAGACGGTGTTGTGAACTTAAAAACCGATAGTGAGTTTATGCATGGTTATACTTTAGGGTTGTTGCACGGGGAAGGACATGAAGTGCTGTATGCCAATCATAATGTATATGTAAATGAAGGAAGTCCAGAGGAAGTGACTGCTTTTCAAACTTTTTATGAGAAACAATATTTGCAAGTTAACAAAGCAATTACGTATATTCGATTCAAAATTAAACAGTAGTTTTGTATTTGAAATAGATTTTTTTGATTTTGCACTTGGCCTATGAATTTAATTACTTCTTTGTTTTTGGGTTTTGTTACTGCCTTCGTAGGGATTACACCTCCGGGATTGATTAATATGACAGCTGCCAAAGTGAATCTTAAAGAAGGAAAGAGAAGTGCTTTTTGGTTTGTTTTAGGAGCCGTAATTGTAATTTTCTTTCAAGCTGCACTAGCCATATTTTTTGCCCAGTTTATTAAGGAACGACCAGATGTAATTGTTTTATTGCGGGAAGTAGGTTTTGGGATTTTTTCAGCATTAACAATCTATTTTTTGTTGATCGCTAAAAAGCCAAAAAAGAAAAAAGGTAAAATAAAAAAAAAGAGTACCTCCACCCGTTTTTTTCTCGGAATGCTGCTTTCAGCACTGAATTTTTTTCCTATTCCTTATTACGTCTTTGTAAGTGTCACTTTAGCGTCGTACAATCTCTTTTACTTTGATAATGCACACGTTTTTATTTTTGTTTCAGGAGTGGTATTGGGTTCTTTTTTGGTATTCTATTTCTATATTACCTTTTTCCAAAAAATACAAGATAAAACAGATTATTTGATGCGCAATATGAATACTATTATTGGAAGCATCACAGGATTAATATCATTAGTTACCTTGATCAATATCATAAGGTATTATCTAAAGTAATTTCTGTAAATTAAAAATAGATACCTTTTTTATCCATTTAGAAGTATGGCAAACGATAATTTTTTCGAAAAAGTATATGCAATTGCGAGGCAAATTCCATTTGGGAAAGTCACTTCGTACGGAGCAATTGCTAAAGCTTTAGGAACTGCTCGTTCAGCTCGAATGGTGGGTTGGGCGATGAATGCTTCGCATAATCTGGACGATGTTCCTGCACATCGGGTAGTTAACAGAAAGGGATTGCTGACAGGGAAATTGCATTTTGACGGAACGAATCTCATGCAGCAATTATTAGAAAATGAAGGGATAGTTGTGGTTGAAAATCAGATTGTAGATTTCGAAAAGCATTTTTGGCAGCCGGAAGTTAGGATTGAGTAATCGATAATGGAGCACTACTTAAGTATTCATGGTCGAAAAAATAGATTGGTTCCTGATAATCTCCACCAATTTCTTCATCAATAAATCCAATCCAATTCCTTTATTTAAAGAACTTAATCCGCTATCTTTGTAATCTGAAATCAGTTTAAATAAAGATAATATTCTGGCGATACATTGCCAATAGAAAACAGTTAACTAAAAATGAAATTAGATAGAAAAGATATTCTTAAAGCTTTAGAAACGATTACTATAGCTGGAGAAGGAAAAAACATGGTGGAGAGTGGAGCAATTGCAAATGTAATTACTTTTGGTGATGAGGTTGTAGTTGATTTAGTTTTGCACACACCAGCCATGCATATTAAAAAACGGGCAGAAGATGACATTAAAAAAGCAATTCTTGAATTAGTATCTTCTGGTGCAAAAATAAAAATCAATAGTAAAGTAGAGGTTCCGGACAAACCAGAAATCAAAGGGAAGCAAATCCCTGGAATAAAAAATATCATAGGAGTAGCTTCTGGTAAAGGAGGAGTAGGGAAATCTACTGTTACTGCTAATCTAGCGGTGTCTTTAGCAAAAATGGGATTCTCAGTTGGGATTCTTGATGCTGATATTTATGGGCCGTCGATGCCTATTATGTTTGATGTTGAAAGCGAGAAACCAATTTCTGTAACCGTTGATGGGAAATCAAAAATGAAACCTGTTGAAAGTTACGAAGTTAAAATTCTTTCTATTGGATTTTTTACAGCGCCAAGTCAAGCGGTGATCTGGAGAGGACCCATGGCTTCTAAAGCGTTGAACCAAATGATATTTGATGCTGATTGGGGAGAATTAGACTTCATGTTAGTCGATTTGCCACCGGGGACTGGAGATATTCATCTTTCGATTGTACAATCATTGCCTATCACGGGTGTTGTAATTGTAAGTACGCCCCAAGCGGTTGCTTTGGCTGATGCCAAAAAAGGAGTTTCCATGTTTATGTCTGAAGCGATAAATGTTCCAGTTTTAGGAATTATAGAGAACATGGCCTATTTCACACCAGAAGAACTACCTGAAAATAAATACTACATCTTTGGAAAAGAGGGAGCTAGAAATCTAGCAGATGATTTAGAAGTACCGTTTTTAGGCGAAGTGCCCATAGTACAATCCATTCGAGAAGCAGGAGATTACGGCCGACCTGCAGCAATGCAAGCAGGTTCAATAATTGAAACTGTTTTTGAAGAAATTACGAGAAATGTAGTACGCGAAGTTATCAACAGAAATGAAAGTTTACCAGCCACAGAAGCGGTTAAGATTACAACGATGGCGGGTTGTTCAGCAGTGAAAAAAAATTAGAAAATTGACAATTAGAGAAGTAGAAAAAGTACAAATTAGGATCTTTTAAATGATTTCTACTCTTTACATTTTCTACTCTTTAAATCTATAAACAAACAAAATGACAACAGAAGAATTAACAATAGAAGTTCAAAAGGCACTAGAAGAAATTAGACCCTTTTTGAATTCAGATGGTGGGGACATTACGCTGATTTCTATCGAGGATGGTAAACACGTAAAAGTTCGCCTTGAAGGAGCTTGTACTAGTTGCAGTGTGAACCAAATGACACTGAGAGCTGGTGTGGAAACTACCATCAAAAAGTTTGCTCCCCAAATTGAAACTGTTGTAAATATCATGTAAATACATTAAAATTATCCCTTTAAAAGAAAATACCTGTTTTAATAGGTATTAGATTTTTTTAAAAGGGGTATTTTTTTGATGATTTATTCGTGGTTTTTTTGTACTGTTAAAATCGCTAATTTCTAATGGTTTTTCTAACTAAGGCGCTCAAATCTTCCACGACTTCCAGTATGCTATAAATTGATAACCAACCAATTCCAAATTTAAATAAATGGATGTATTAATAAAAATTAAAGACAGAGAAGGAATTGTACATGAACTGCAAGCTCCTACGGATATGGCTATGAATATCATGGAATTATGTAAAGCTTATGAGCTTCCTGTAGAAGGAACTTGTGGCGGGATGGCCATGTGTGCATCTTGTCAATGTTATGTTTTGAACGATGTGGTCTTGCCAGAAATGGGTGATGATGAAGAAGCCATGTTGTCAGAGGCATTTTATGTCAAATCAAACAGCCGTTTGGGCTGTCAAATACCAATCACCGAAAGCCTTGATGGATTAGAACTGGAGTTGGCTCCGGAGAATTAATAAGAAAGCGAGAAGAGATTCTCGCTTTTTATTTATAATCTTTTAAGTTGGTTGGACCTTCCAGCACTTCTCTAACTACCTGAAGAATGCCATTTTCCTTAGTGTCTATAAACCATTTTATCAATGTTATCGTTCCATTTGCAATTTCGATTCCGGTGATGCTTCTGGGATGTACGCAACTTCCATCATTGAAATATGGAGTTGAATTTGGGCTTGGATAAGAAAAACTGGGGCGATGGGTGTGTCCCACAATAGTAATTTTTCGATTGTTGTTTTCAATCCACTTTTTGATACGGAGTTCAATTTTTATTCGTTCAATGTAATTTTTAGCTGGACTCGTTGGGTCAGAAATGCCCCATATTTGCAATGGTTTCCATAATATTCGTACCATAAACCGATTGATTTTCCAACCGATGTAATTCATGAAATCAGCTTGATGGCCGTGCGTTAAAAACAATTCTTGATTCGTTTCCAGATGGACTAAAACAAGAGCTTCATGGCATTGTATCCCAGTAAATAAAGGTTCTATTCTGTCGTTTTGGGTATTTGTATAGGTGGTAAGTGTTTTTGCTACATGATCTTTATTTCGAAAAGTCATTTCATGATTGCCCCAAATTTTATGATATCTATTGGAATCATGGAACTTCTTTAGTAAAAGATAAACATTTTTGTGCGCTTCAAAGATGGTTTTAAAAAAAATATTCTCCCATAATTCATCACCATCTCCCAATTCGCAATATGTAAAGCCTTCATTGTAATATTGATTCATCGCATGAAAATAAACATTTCTATTGCTTGCAAAATCATCAGCAAAACTATTGTCGCTTCTGTGGCAATCACTAAAGAGAATAAATTTTGATTGATCATCAAAAGGAATTCTGTGGGCTTCTTTGTAAGCTCTAGTTAATCGTTCTTGGGAAGACATTTATTTAATTTAAAAATAAAGATAAAAAAAATAGCTAATAAAGCTATTTTTTCATTGGTTCTTATTTTAAGAAGTTATTTTTGTTAATTTAATTTTAGATCTAATTCATTTCTAAACGATACTTACATTTATTTGGGTAAATTGGGTCTATGCCATTTCTACATTCATTATAATAGTCTCTTCAATAGCATCCCAAAGACCAATGCGTTTTTCTAAGGCTAATTTAGAAACCTCTTCTACATCCGACCATTTTTGTGCATCCGTACCGCAAAGTTCTGTGATCATTTCCATTGCCATTGGTCCGTGTTCGTCAGCATCTAATTCGATGTGTCTTTCGAAATAATAGATCAATTTAGTTAAGTCAGTTTCGGGGAAATTGGCTTGAAAATTTTTAAGGATTTCAGTGAACATACTCGGAATTAAATCTTCTCTTCCAAAAGTGAAGGCAGCTGCAATTTCATGCGCTTTTCCTTCTTCGATAACGCGGAAAGTAAAATCTAAAAAAGCTTTGATATTAGGGTGTAAATTACTTGTTTTTATAGCAACAAATATGTTTTTAAGGGAGTTTACTTCCTGAAGAAATTGTTCGATTCCAGCGGTACTCGCTCCACAAACTTGCATTGCTTCAATGTACATTTCATAATGACTAGATCGTCGCCCATCAATTGTCAGGTCAGATTCTTCTGCTACTACAATTTCGTTTATAAGGTACCTAGTCTGAGGATTGGGTGTGGCAAACCATGGTGTTGTTGTGCAGGTTAATTTAGATTGTAATGCCTTTAACAATGACATAAAGTCCCAAACTGCATAAACATGATTTTCAAGAAAACACTGGAGATCTTCTACGGTTTTTACTTTTTTATATAAAGAATGTTGTAACAATAGTTCTTTTTGTGGCTGAATACTATTGTTGATTTTTGCAATATTCATAGGTGGTATTTTTTGTGTAAATATAAAAAAGCTTCTTGTTTCCAAGAAGCTTTTACTATCAATTTTATAAATACTTTAATAGTCGTTTATTACTATTTAAAGGCTGGAATTCCAGTAATATCCATACCAGTAATTAGTAGGTGTATGTCATGAGTTCCTTCGTAGGTAATTACAGATTCTAGATTCATCATGTGTCGCATAATAGAATATTCTCCGGTTATTCCCATTCCTCCTAATATCTGTCTGGCTTCTCGAGCTATGTTAATGGCCATGTCTACGTTATTTCTTTTTGCCATCGAAATTTGAGCGGTTGTTGCGCGTCCTTCATTTCTTAAAACACCCAATCTCCAAGTTAATAATTGTGCTTTTGTGATTTCAGTAATCATTTCGGCTAGTTTCTTTTGTTGCAATTGCGTTCCTGCAATAGGTTTGTCAAACTGTATTCTCTCTTTTGCATAGCGCAAAGCAGTATCGTAACAATCCATGGCAGCGCCAATTGCACCCCAAGCAATTCCATAACGCGCAGAATCAAGACAGCCTAGTGGCGCTCCTAATCCAGATTTATTGGGTAATAGGTTTTCTTTAGGAACTTTTACGTTATCAAAAATTAATTCCCCTGTTGAAGAGGCACGAAGCGACCATTTATTATGTGTCTCAGGAGTAGAAAAACCTTCCATTCCGCGTTCTACAATTAAACCGTGAATTCTTCCTTCTTCATTTTTTGCCCAAACAATAGCAATATCAGCAAAGGGAGCATTTGAAATCCACATTTTTGCACCATTCAATAAATAATGGTCACCCATATCTTTAAAGTTGGTAATCATACTTCCTGGATCTGAACCGTAATTTGGTTCCGTTAATCCAAAACAGCCCATGTATTCTCCGGTAGCTAACTTAGGTAGATATTTTACGCGTTGTTCTTCATTTCCGTATTTCCAAATTGGGTACATCACTAGAGAAGATTGCACAGATGATGTAGAACGAACACCAGAGTCTCCACGCTCAATTTCTTGCATGATCAGTCCATAGGAAATTTGATCTAAACCTGCGCCGCCATATTCCTCAGGAATATAAGGGCCAAATCCGCCAATTTCTCCCAAACCTTTTATGATTTGTTTTGGGAATTCTGCCTTTTGAGCATATTCTTCTATTATAGGGGAAACTTCTTTCTTGACCCACGCTCGGGCAGAATCACGAACTAGTTTATGCTCTTCGGTTAGTAAATCGTCTAAGTTATAGTAATCTGGAGATTGAAATAAGTCTGGTTTCATGGTTTTATGAATTTTATAGAGTACAAATTTACATAAAGAAATATAACAAAAGCATTAACAATTGTTATATTTTTCCATATTTGATTTGTTTCTTCTCACAATTAAGTTCTAAAGTACAACGAAAGTTTAAATTAAATGGGAAACCAAGAAAATTTAGGATTTGTTTAAAAGAAGTTTTTTACATTTTCAAATAAAAATCGGTAGTTAATTCTACATATTCTGGAGTGTAAATATGTCTTGCAGTTTCGATAATTAATTCGTCAATTGGAAAATCTACATTTTCTTTGCGGCTAAATGCCAATAAACTTCTCTTTATTTCGGTAGTTGGAGTTCCTTTCACTCGGGTGATTTGTATTGGATACAACTCATATTCTTTGGTTATAGCTAAAAAAGGAGCTTCCTCTTTAAAGGGAATAATTACGGAGAAAATTCCGTTTTCGGATAGTAACAAATCAGCAGCTTCAATAAGGTCTTCAAAAGGCATCGCATCTTGAAAACGCGCTAAATCACGTTTTGCACTTTCTGTTTTATAGTCTTCTGAGTAAAAAGGTGGATTAGAAATGATGAGATCGTATTCGTCTTCGGGTTCGTCTATAAACTCATCCAAGCCAGCATGAAAACAAAAGAGGCGATCGCTCCAAGGAGAGTTTTCAAAATTATCTACGGATTGTTCATAGGCTTCTTCGTCAATTTCCAGTGCATCAATTTGCTCCGCATTGGTTCTTTGTGCCAACATTAAGGCTATGATACCTGTTCCTGTGCCAATGTCTAAAATGCTAATAGGATTATTGGTTATTGGAGTCCAAGCACCTAATAAAACACCATCAGTACCAATCTTCATGGCACAACGATCTTGTTGGACAGTAAATTTTTTGAATTGGAACACAATGATTTAAGATTGAGGATTAGCGTTTACTGATTTCAGATTTTTTTTGAACTGAATACTAAAACCGGAATATTTTTGTAGATGATCAACGATATGTGAATGGGTATTTGTGGGACTAAACACTATCATTCAAAGTTGAACATTTTTTTATAAGTACATTTCGATAAGTCCCTCAGGCAAGTCCATGATGACCTTCTTGTTTTCACGGTCTATTTTAACTAGGAAATGGTCAATCATAGGAATGAGGATTTCTACTTCTCCATTAAGCACTTCGAAAAGAGGTTGGGCAGTAGTGTCATTTATGGATTGAATTTTTCCAACAACTCCTAAGCGTTTGTCTTCGACTTCAAAACCAATTACTTCGTGAAAGTAGAATTTGTTACCAGTAAGTTTCGGTAACATTTTTAAAGGAAGGTAGATGGCATTTCCTAGTATGGCATCGGCATCTTCTTCAGTATTCATGTCTTCAAAACGAATTCGGAGGAAATCATTTTTGTGCAGGGAACTGCTTTCAATAAAAAAAGGAACCAAGTGTTTGTTGCATTCAACAAACACTGATTCCAAGTTTTCGTATAACTCAGGTTCGTCCGTGTCTAAATAGGCAAGAACTTCCCCTTTGAAACTAAATTTTTTAGCGATTTTACCTAAGTAGAAACAATCTTCTTTACGCATCTTCGCTGTTAAAATTATGCTTCAGTTGTTTCGTTATTTTCTTCTGCAGCAGGAGTTTCTTCAGCCACAGCTTCAACTTCTTCTTCTACAGCAGGAGTAGCAGCAGCAATGGCATCTGCTTCAGCTTGTGCAGCTGCAGCTAAACGTTTTGCATTTACATCTTGTTCTGCTTTGAAAGCTTTAGCTTTAACATCAGCTTGTGCTTTAGTTAAACCGTCTTTTTTAGCATCAACTGTTCCTGTTTTTGCTTCTAACCAAGTCGCTAATTTTGCATCAGCTTGTTCTTGAGTTAAAGCTCCTTTACGAATACCACCATCAAGGTGATGTTTCAATAAAGCTCCTTTGTAAGAAAGAATTGCTTTTGCAGTATCAGTTGGTTGAGCACCATTGTGCAACCATTTTACTGCGCTATCAAGGTTTAAGTCGATAGTTGCTGGGTTTGTGTTTGGATTATAAGTACCTATTTTTTCTAAGTATTTACCATCTCTTTTTGAGCGAGCATCTGCTGCTACAACCCAGTAAAAAGGTTTTCCTTTTTTACCGTGTCTTTGTAATCTAATTTTTACTGACATAATCTTGTGATTAAATTTTGAGGTACTCGACCTCGATTAATTAAGGGTGCAAAGATACATTTTTTATTGATAATCGCTAATCCAAGTCGTGTTTTAATCGATGGTATTGTGTCGCGTGTGATTTTGATGGCTATTTTTTTATACGGAGTTTATTTTTTTAAACTTTAATACCTTATTTTTGTTACTTCAAAATTGGTTTTATGAAAAAATATATCATGTTTCTTGTGGTGTTTTTTGCAGTACTTTCTTGTGAGGAAGACGTTAGGTTTAATAATCCTTCTTTTCAAGGTATGAAGAACAATGTGTTTTGGAGGGCCGTGCAGGCAAAAGCGACCTTAGCGTCCGATGGATCTGTATTGATCGAAGCCTACACTGGAACCGAAGTAATGTCTTTGAAAATGACTTCTACCACAACGCAGAAATATCCTTTGGGCTCAAGTAATTCAAAAACGGCTGTTTATGTCGTAAATCAAGGAAATAGCGAAATCAAATATACAACAGGAATTGATATTGGAAATGGTGAAATAATAATAACCGAATATGATTCTGAAAATAATACAATATCAGGAACTTTTAAATTTAATGCTGAAAATGTTGATGACAACTCCCCAGCAGATCCCGTTTTGAATTTTCAGCAAGGCGTTTTTTACAAGGTTCCGGTAAGTGTCCTTGTTCCTTAAAATATAGGTTTTAAGGTTTACTAACCACATGCACTTGCTGTTTTATCCGCACTACTTTCATTTTAAATTTAAAATAAAATCATAAATAAGCTAATATATAGTAGATTAGAAAAAAAATGCAGTACATTTGTTGTATTATTTAAATAAGTACATATGAATATTTTTGTTGGAAGCCTTCCATTCAGTATTGAGGAAGCAGATTTAAGAGAGTCTTTCGAGGCTTACGGAGCAGTTGATTCAGTTAAAATTATTACTGATAAATTTACTGGAAGAAGTAAAGGATTTGGTTTTGTTGAGATGCCAAATGATGAAGAAGCTCAAAAAGCTATTGACGAATTGAACGGTGCAACTGTTCAAGGACGTGCAATTGTAGTAAACAAATCTGAGCCTAAACCAGAAGGCGAAAGAAGAAGTTTTAACAATAACAGTCGTGGTGGAGATTCACGCGGTGGTTATGGTGGTGGAAACAGCCGTGGTGGAGAAAACCGTGGTGGTGGAAACAGAGGAGGATATTAATATTTTTTTCTACAACTATAAAAAAAGGTGTCAATGTAAATTGACACCTTTTTTGTTTTAATTTTTTTGTAGAGACTGCAGTGCGTCTCTACAAAAAAACAATTTGTTTTACAAATTAGCAACTAACCAGTCACCAACTTCGCTGGTTTTATAGGTTTTAGCATCTTTGGTGGCCAGATCTTCAGTTACAATTCCTTGTTCTAAAGATTTATTCACCACTGCTCTAATAGCTTCTGCTTCTTCTTTTAATCCAAACGCATCTTCAAACATCATCGCTGCAGATAAAACAGTCGCTAACGGATTCGCAATATTCAATCCAGTTGCTTGCGGATAGGAGCCGTGAATGGGTTCGTATAATGAAGTATGTTCTCCTACAGAGGCTGACGGCATTAATCCCATCGATCCAGAAATTACGGATGCTTCATCCGTTAAAATATCTCCAAATAGGTTTTCAGTAATTAATACGTCATACGAATTAGGCCATTGTACTAATCGCATAGCAACAGCATCTACAAATTCATAACTTACTGTAACTTCAGGATAGTCTTTTTCCATTGCTTGTACCGTTTCTCGCCATAATCGAGAGGTTTCTAAAACATTGGCTTTGTCAACACAACAGAGTTTTTTAGTTCTGGTCATTGCTAATTCGAAACCTTTTTTGGCTAAGCGTTGTACCTCAACTCTTGTATATGTGCACGTGTCATAAGCAGTTTCGCCTCCATCTAGTCTTCCTTTTTCTCCAAAATATATCCCACCAGTTAATTCTCTTAGGAAAACCAAGTCCGTTCCTTCGATACGTTCTCTTTTTAGAGGGGAATTGTCAATTAGTGAAGGAAATGTAAAAGTAGGACGGACATTAGCAAATAAGCCCAATTTTTTTCTCATTAATAACAATCCTTGTTCGGGACGAACAGGAGCACTTGGGTCATTATCGAATTTTGGATGTCCAACAGCTCCGAACAATACTGCATCTGCTTTCATACAAATTTCATGCGTTTCGTCTGGGTAAGGAACTCCAACGGCATCAATGGCACAAGCACCTGTAAGTGCTGGTGTCCAAATAATTTCGTGATTGAATTTTTTTGCAATAGCATCGGAAACTTTTACGGCCTCATTGATTACTTCGGGTCCAATTCCGTCCCCAGCTAAAAGTGCGATTGTATATTTCATGTCTTAAAGTTTGATTTTTCTGTTCTCAGCCACTTTCGAAGAAAAGAAAGCTGAGATGTAGTAGAAATGTTTTTTTTAGTGTTTTAGTTCTTTTTCAGTTTTGTCTCCCTGTCCTTCGAGTACGGTTGGGGAGGGGATGACATTCAACATTTTTTGCGTGGCTATAATTGCTGCCACCGTTTGATCGGAATCTAATCCTCTTGTTTTAAATTCTTTTCCGTTGTTGATCCAGGTAATTATGGTTTCACATAATGCATCTGAACTACTTCCAGGTGGGATTCGTACTGCATAATCAATCAATTTAGGTAGTTCTAAATTTTTGCTTTTGTAAATTTTTGCTAATGCATTCATAAAAGCATCAAATTGTCCATCACCTTGTGCATGCTCTTCGATAACTTCTCCATCTATTTTTAAAGAGAGGGTGGTGGATGGGCGCATTCCTTTTGCATGGGATAAGATATATGATTCCACTACGATTTTTTCTTCATAGGTCTGGCTGTCTAAAACATCTGATATGATATATGGTAAATCTTCTTTCGTGACCGTTTCTTTTTTGTCGCCTAATTCGATAATTCTTTGGGTAACTAATTTTAGGTCTTCTTGATTCAATTGTAATCCCAGTTCCTGCAGATTTTTCTCAATATTAGCTTTTCCCGATGTTTTTCCAAGTGCATATTTTCGTTTTCTCCCAAAGCGTTCTGGTAGTAAATCATTAAAATATAAGTTATTTTTATTATCGCCATCAGCATGAATTCCTGCTGTTTGTGTAAAGACATTATCGCCAACTATAGGTTTGTTAGCAGGAATTCTGTAGCCTGTAAAAGTTTCAACCAACTTACTGACAGAGTATAAGGAAGATTCTTTTACGCTTATTTCTATTTCTGGTAAAAAGTCATTGATGACAGCAACGGTGCTTTCTAGAGGGGCGTTTCCAGCACGTTCTCCCATTCCATTTACGGTGACATGAAGCCCCTGAATCCCTGCTTTTACCGCTTCCATTACGTTAGCAATACTCAAATCATAATCATTGTGGGCGTGAAAGTCAAAATGGATATTTGGGTATTTGTTTATAATTTTCGAAATAAACGTGAACGTTTCAGAAGGAATTAAAACACCTAGTGTATCAGGTAATAAGATTCTTTTAACGGGTTGCGTTGTTAAAAAATCTAGGTATTGAAAAACATATTCGGGTGAATTTCGCATGCCATTGCTCCAATCTTCGAGATACACGTTAGTTTCAATATTGTGAGCTGCGGCCAAAGCTATCGTTTGGGCGATTTCAGAAAAATGTTGTTCTGGTGTCTTTTTTAATTGATGTGTTAGGTGATTAAGTGATCCTTTAGTCAATAAGTTTTGAACTTTAGCTCCCGTTTTTTTCATCCATTCGATGGAAAGCCCGCCGTCTACGAAGGTCAAAACTTCGATTCGGTCGTTGTATCCTTTGGCTGAAGCCCATGCCATAATCCCTTTCACTCCTTGAAATTCGCCTTCGCTAACTCGTGCAGAGGCAATTTCAATTCGATCAACATTTAATTCTTCCAGCAACAATTGCGCAATGGTTAGTTTTTCGGCAGCAGAAAAAGATACTCCAGAGGTTTGTTCTCCGTCACGTAGTGTCGTATCCATTATTTCAATCTTTCTTTTTTCCATTTCTAAATTTGATGCTAATACGATTTTTGACGGATAGATTTAAAACCGTACAATTTTTTTATAAAATAATAAAAGCAGTTTCGAATTGCAGCGATCTTTTTAACGCTGAAGTACCTGCATTTTTAAGTTATTAGTAGGGAAGTTCATTTGCAAATGCGATTACTTCCTCTTTTATGTTTTGTAGATAGTCAATATCATCAAATCCATTGATCATATTATCTTTTTTGTATCCTGAAATATCAAAAGATTCTTTTTCTCCAGTTGCTTTAAGTATAATGGTCTGTTCTGGAAGGTTGACTTCTATTTCTGTTTTAGGATCTGCTGCTATCGCTTTGAAAATTTTATCGGCAAATGGAGCGCTTACTTGAACAGGAAGTACGCCCACATTTAAGCAGTTGTTTCTAAAAATGTCAGCAAAAAAACTAGAAACTACACAACGGAAGCCATAGTCATAAACTGCCCAAGCCGCATGTTCTCTGGATGATCCAGATCCAAAGTTTCTCCCGCCAACAAGGATTTGTCCGCTATAAGTGGGATTGTTTAAAACGAAATCTAATTTTGGAGAATCATCATTATTATATCTCCAGTCGCGGAAAAGGTTGTCACCAAAGCCAACGCGTTCTGTTGCTTTTAGAAAACGTGCGGGAATAATTTGATCCGTATCTACATTTTCTATAGAAAGGGGAACTGCAGTGCTGGTAAGAGTCGTAAATTTATCGTAAGCCATTGTAATTTTGGATTTTTGATTTTTGATTAACGATTTTTGATTTTTGATTTTCGTTGAAAAAATAAATCTTGGTCGCCACTATTTTATATATCTATTAAAAAGCGAAGTTGAAAGTTGAGTAGTTTTTCGATATCTGAAATCAAAAATCGTTAATCTACCTGTAGTAATCTTTTACAACAACTCTCGTGGATCCGTCAATATTCCAGTCACTGCCGCTGCCGCAGCCATAAAGGGACTGGCTAATAACGTTCTGGAACCAGGTCCTTGACGTCCTTCAAAATTCCTGTTGGAAGTACTAACAGCGTATTTTCCAGCTGGCACTTTATCGTCGTTCATCGCTAGACATGCAGAGCAACCTGGTTGACGCAATACAAAACCTGACTCAGTCAATATATCAAGAATTCCTTCTTCTTTTATTTGTGCTTCGACAACATGTGATCCTGGAACGAGCCACGCTGTAACGTTAGCGGCTTTTTGGCGGCCTTTTACAATTGATGCAAAAGCTCTAAAGTCTTCAATACGACCGTTAGTACAACTGCCCAAAAAAACGTAATCAATTTGTTTGCCTATCATGGCTTCTCCTTGCTGGAATCCCATATAACCTAAAGATTTGGCATAGGTTTCTGCTCCTTCAACAACATCCTTAGCATTTGGAATACTTTTAGAAATTCCCAAGCCCATACCAGGATTAGTCCCGTACGTAATCATTGGTTCAATGTCAGAAGCTTCAAAGTTGATTTCTTCATCAAATTTAGCATCCACATCTGTTTTTAAGGTTTTCCAATAGGCAACTGCTGTATCCCATGCGGCACCTTTTGGAGCAAATAAACGCCCTTCTAAATAATCAAATGTCGTTTGATCTGGAGCTATCATTCCTCCACGAGCTCCCATTTCGATACTTAAATTGCAAACGGTCATACGGCCTTCCATAGTCATATTTTCAAAAACTTTTCCTGCGTATTCTACAAAATAACCGGTAGCACCTGAAGTGGATAGTTTTGATATAATATAAAGAGCAACATCTTTTGGCGTAACTCCTAACTGAAGATCACCAGCGACGCTAACGCGCATTTTTTTAGGTTTTGGTTGCATGATACATTGGGTAGAAAGTACCATTTCTACCTCAGAAGTACCGATTCCAAAAGCAATAGCACCAAAGGCACCGTGAGTCGATGTATGTGAATCGCCACAGACAATGGTTGCACCCGGTAATGTAATTCCGTTTTCAGGACCCACGACATGAACGATTCCATTTTTTGAGTTTCCTAATCCCCAGTGGCTAATTCCGTATTCTTTGGAGTTTTCTTCTAAAGCTTTTAGTTGGTTAGCAGATAATGGGTCTTCAACGGGTAAATGTTGATTTATGGTTGGGGTATTATGATCGGCAGTAGCAAAAGTACGCTCTGGATATAAAACCGAGATTCCTCTTTCTTTTAAACCTAAAAAAGCAACAGGGCTTGTAACTTCATGAATAAAATGTCGGTCAATAAAAAACACATCTGGTCCATCTTCAATTTTACGCACCACGTGCGAATCCCATACTTTGTCAAATAATGTAGTACTCATTGTAATATTTTTTTAAGTGTATTTCTTCTTTTACAACTCATAAAACAGTAGTAGTTGTAACGGTCAAAGCAAATTTAATAAAAGTAATAAAGGCGTCAATTTGGATTACTCATTATATACGATGCCCAAACTGTTTTTATTGAGTCCTAGAGTTGCGTTTCGATAATTATCTTTTTGTATTCCTTTTGTGTTTTTATTTTGTTCCATGGTAAATCGGCTTGTATTGTTTTTTGCTGCTGTTTTAATAAATTATTGATCTGTCTTATTTTGGCCTTTTTTATTCGTTATTGTTGATCATTTCACGCTAAAACAGGATTTAAATGATTATTATTTAGTGAATGTTTATAATTAGTTTTTTTAAGGATTGCCGTCAATTATTTTTCATTAAAAAAAAACAATGTTTTTTTTTAATGAAATACTACGACATCCAATAAACTATTTTCTCTCGCTTTCAGAACTTTTCAAGAGTCACATAGAGATTTTGAATGCACAAGAATACATTGGAATTTCCGAGGGCACTGAAAAACATCGCTTATTTTGATTAGCGTAGTTTTTTAGACAATAAAAAGACGCTTATAACAGGATTTTAAATATCCGTTTTAAGCGTTTTTATTTTTATAACTGTTTTTTATTTTAGGCTGTAACCGTCTATTTTTTGATTTATATTGGTTCATTTTGCATAATGCGCATGTAGATTACATCTCCTACTTTAATTTCAGCATTCTTTTTAAGTTGATTGCGAAAATTGCTATAGCACCTTGCATTTGCATATTGGTAATGCCATACGATATTGCTCTATTATAACTATGTACATTTTTTAACTCACTGCTTTTCGCTTCTATTTTGTATCGGTGTTTTGCTTTTTCTTTATAATAATCAGTTTCTTGAAAGGCAATTTGTTCTTGATGTAAATCAGATTTTATTGATACAAAGTATGTTTTTGTTCTTGACCCTTTTTTAAAGCAACCTTCTTTTGAAGAGGAGTTCTTGCATTTTTCCACATCAAAATAGTAGGTGTCTACTTGATTTCTTCCAACATTTTTTTTACCTTGAACAGCCTTTCGTATAGCCATATTACCTGCAGGGAAAACAAAGCAGAACACAATACGACTACGGATGAAATTTTACTGTTTGATGCAGAGGTTCCTGATTCTCACAGAGAGCAATTGCAAAAGTTGAAATTGAATTTAGTGAAGACGCAACAAACGGCCACTCAAGAAAGACTTGCTGTCACTAAAAATAGTGTTGATTTGGCACATAAAAAAGCGAATAACTGGGGAGAAACAAGACCAGAATGGGGCTTGGCTAAAAATGCGGGATTTATTGTTGGCCCGCGAGAATTAACAAAAAATCATAATCTGGACGGACGATGCTTTCTACATTCCTATGACTGGGAAACAGATGAAAATGGCAAAGCGTTAAAAGCCATAATGCAAGGTCCTATGGTAGTGACGCAATGGTTAAACAACCACTACTATTTTTCAACGGTGGATAATAAAGTTTTTGGAGGAGGTTCAAAAATCACCCATAATATTACTGGTAAATTTGGTGTGGTGCAAGGTAATGGAGGAGATTTAAAAATGGGACTTCCGCTGCAATCGGTAATGGAGTCTGACCTAGAAATGTATCACCAGCCTTTACGATTATCAGTACTAATACAAGCGCCACTATCAAGGGTCAGCGCCGTTCTTGCAAGAAATGAACATCTTAAAAATCTTCTAGATAATAAATGGATTTATTTAATGGTTATGGATCCATTAGAAGCCAATACAATAATTCATTATCAACAAAAGTTCAGTTGGGTTACCGCTAATCAAGAAAGTGCCACTAAAAAAGAGGTGGAGATGATGACTCTATAGATACTACGCTATCACATAGAGAAAGCTGTTTCGTAATTTGAAGTAGCCTTCTTTGTTTTTAATTGTTTGCTTTCGCAAGAAAAGTACCAATCGGTTTCGTTCCGATATTATCTTTACGCCGTTAATGGTGGCTTGCTCAATTATTATACTATGTTTTAAATTTCTTTTGGTTGTTGATAACTTACCTCCATATTTACCCTAAAAAAAACTAAATTTGAAATTCAATTTTTGTGACTTTTATTAATTTTAAAGTGTTTAAATCCAGTTAAATACGCAGTTGGAATCATTTGATTTTGGCTCCCTCTCCTTCGGGGAGGGCTGGGGAGTGGATTATGTACTTAATATTCGATACTGAAACTACAGGATTACCAAAGCGTTGGGGCGCTCCTATTTCTGATACAGACAACTGGCCACGTTGTATTCAAATCGCTTGGCAGTTGCACGATGATATGGGGAAACTCGTCGAGCATCAAGATTATTTGGTCAAGCCTGAGGGTTTCAATATTCCGTATGATGCGGAACGAATTCACGGTATTTCAACAGAATTGGCGGAAGCCGATGGAATTTCTTTGAGTGAAGTTTTAGAAAAATTCAATATTGCTTTAGGTAAAGCCAAATTTATTGTGGGTCAGAATCTAGGTTTTGATATCAATATTATGGGCTGTGAGTTTTATAGAATGGGCGTTGAGAGCCAAATGAGTGCTATGCCTATTCTTGACACTTGTACCGAAGTTACCGCATCATTGTTAAAATTGCCAGGTGGTCGTGGAGGGAAATTCAAATTGCCTACATTAACAGAATTGCATTCTTATCTTTTCAACAAACCTTTTGGTGAAGCCCATAATGCAACCGCCGATGTCGAGGCGACTACACGTTGTTTTCTAGAGTTAATTCGACGTGATGTTTTTACCAAAGAAGAGCTGGATGTACCTGCTAGCTATTTTCAAGATTTTAAAAGTAAGAATCCAACAGAGATAAAACTCATAGGGTTAAAACATATCAATCTCAAGGAAGCTTCCGATAAAATTCGTCAGCAATTTGGAGAGAAGCAAGATCCAGCGGTTTCAAAGGCAGCACTTTCTGAGAATAAAAAAGTACTTGTGGACACGCCTTTTGTTCATTTACACAACCATACTCAATTTTCAGTTTTGCAATCTACTATTAGTATTGCAGCATTGGTGAAAGCAGCAGCGCAACAAAAAATGCCTGCGGTTGCCATGACGGATCATGCCAATTTAATGGGAGCTTTCCATTTTGTTCGGGATATTTTATACCATAATAAGGCGGCTGAAGCCAAAAATAAAGCGGCAATTGAAAACGGTGAAGAACCTACCGAAGTTCCGATGAAACCTATTGTGGGTTGTGAATTTTTTGTCTGCGAAGATCATAAAAATAAGTCGGTTAAGGATAATGGTTACCAAATCGTGCTTTTGGCGAAGACCAAAAAAGGCTATCATAATTTAGCTAAAATGTCTTCGATTGCTTACACAGAAGGGTTTTATTATGTACCCAGAATCGATAGGAATGTTATTCAGCAATACAAAGAAGATATTATTGTTTTGTCGGGAAACTTGTATGGTGAAATTCCAAATAAGATCCTCAACATAGGTGAAAATCAAGCTGAGGAAGCACTGATGTGGTGGAAAAATGAGTTTCAGGAAGATTTTTATATTGAGGTGATGCGTCACAATCAAGAAGATGAAAATCGCGTAAACGCTTCTTTAATTTCATTGGCAAGAAAACATGCTGTCAAGATAATAGCCACTAATAATACCTTTTACATAGACAAAGAAAACTCGAATGCACACGATATTTTACTTTGTGTGCGTGATGGTGAAAAGCAAACTACGCCAATTGGTCGTGGCCGAGGCTATCGATACGGATTACCCAATCAGGAGTATTATTTCAAGTCGGGAGACGAAATGAAGCAACTTTTCAACAATTTACCAGAAGCGATTTCGAATATTTCGGAAATTGTCGATAAGATTGAAATCTTTGATCTGGCACGTGAAGTTTTACTTCCAAAATTTGAAATTCCGGTGGAGTTTAATAATCCCGAAGACGCAGTTGATGGCGGAGTACGGGGCGAAAACGCCTATTTAAGGCATCTTACTTTTGAAGGAGCCAGAAGGCGATATGCTGAAATTACGGAGGAAATTCAAGAACGGCTGGATTTTGAATTACTGACTATCTCTAATTCGGGTTATCCTGGATATTTCCTAATTGTACAAGATCTTATTGCAGAAGCAAGAAGCATGGGAGTATCGGTAGGACCAGGAAGGGGTTCGGCAGCGGGCTCTGTGGTGGCTTATTGTTTGAAAATTACCAATATCGACCCGTTGATGTACAACCTGCTTTTTGAACGTTTCTTAAATCCGGATCGGGTGTCATTACCCGATATTGATATTGATTTTGATGATGAAGGACGCAGCAGTGTCATGGATTATGTGATTAGGAAATACGGGTCTAAACAAGTGGCGCAGATTATCACGTATGGAAAAATGGCGACAAAATCAGCGATTCGAGATACGGCTCGTGTACTCGATTTACCGCTATTTGAAGCCGATAAAATTGCGAAATTAATTCCGGGGATGATGCCTTCTAAGTGGAATTTGGCTCGTTTTTTAAATGAAAAAGAGGATGTAATTAAGAAAGCAGTTCGTCCAGAAGAATACGATAAAATTAAGGAATTAATAGGTCTTGCTAATGAAGATGATTTGGGTGGAGAAACCATTCAGCAAGCTAAAGTTTTAGAAGGAAACCTAAGAAATACAGGGATTCACGCTTGTGGAGTGATTATTACGCCAAGTGATATTACTGATTTTGTACCTGTGGCAACTGCCAAAGATTCCGATTTATATGTGACTCAATTTGACAATTCGGTAGTAGAAAGTGCCGGATTACTAAAGATGGACTTCTTGGGTTTGAAAACCCTGACTTTAATCAAGGATACGGTTAAATTAGTAAAATATAGAATGGGTATTGATCTGGATCCGGATACCTTTCCTATTGATGACTTGAAGACATACGAGCTGTTTCAGCGTGGAGAAACGGTAGGTATTTTTCAATATGAATCTGCTGGAATGCAGAAATATATGAAGGAATTGAAGCCGACAGTTTTCCCTGATTTGATTGCCATGAATGCACTGTATCGTCCTGGTCCAATAGCTTATATTCCTAGTTTCGTCAAGCGAAAAAATGGGGAAGAGGAGATTATTTATGACTTGGATGCTTGTGAAGAATTACTAAAAGATACCTACGGTATAACCGTTTACCAAGAACAAGTGATGCTTTTATCCCAGAAACTAGCAGATTTCTCCAAAGGGGATGCCGATGTTTTGCGTAAAGCGATGGGGAAAAAGCAGAAAGATGTTTTGGACAAAATGAAACCTAAATTTATCAGTCAGGCTGCGGCCAAAGGGCATGCCGAAGATAAACTGGAAAAAATTTGGAAAGACTGGGAAGCCTTTGCAGAATATGCTTTTAATAAGTCACACTCTACCTGTTATGCTTGGATTGCCTACCAAACTGCTTTTTTGAAAGCCAATTATCCAGCAGAATATATGGCAGCGGTTTTGTCTAATAATATGAGTGATATTAAACAAGTTTCTTTCTTTATGGAGGAATGTAAACGTATGGGGTTGCAAGTTTTAGGTCCAGATGTTAATGAGTCTTTTTACAAGTTTACCGTAAATGATGATTATGCCGTTCGTTTTGGTATGGGAGCTATTAAAGGAGTTGGTTCTGGAGCTGTGGCAACGATTGTAGAGAATAGAAAAGACGGAAAATACAAATCGATTTTTGATTTGGCCAAACGAATTGATTTGCGTGCGGCCAATAAGAAAGCAATTGAAAATTTAGCTTTAGCAGGAGGTTTTGATTCGTTTTTAGGAACTACGAGAGCGCAATATTTTCATGATGATGGGGATGGAATTACGTTTTATGAAAAAGCGATTCGGTATGGCTCAAAGTATCAGGAAAACGAAAATTCGTCGCAAGTAAGCCTATTTGGGGATGCGAGCGAAGTACAAATTGCAGAACCTATTGTGCCACCTTGTGAAGATTGGAGTACAATGGAAAAGCTCGCCAAAGAGAAAGAGGTGGTTGGTATTTATATTTCGGGACATCCGTTAGATGATTATAAATTTGAAATGAAATATTTTTGTAATGCCAGATTAGATGCATTGAGAAATATGGAATTACATCTGAGTAAAAATTTAACTTTTGGGGGAATTATCAATAATGTTCAACATCGTGTGGCCAAGAACGGAAAGGGTTGGGGGATGTTTACTTTAGAAGGTTACGATGAGAGTTATGAATTCCGGATTTTTGGGGAGGAGTATTTAAAGTTTCGTCACTTTTTTATTCAAAATAATTTCACATTCATGAAAGTATTAGTCAAAGAAGGTTGGACAGATCGAGATACAGGAAAAAAAGGAGAGCCGAGACTGCAATTTGTAGAAGTAAAGCAGTTGCAAGATGTTTTGGAAACTTTTGCCAAGAAATTAATTTTGCTACTTAATATATCGGATTTAGAAACTGATTTTATTCATAGACTAAGTCGTCTTTTTCAGGAGAATAAGGGAGATAATACGGTGTCTTTTGAAATCATGGAATTGGAAAAAATAAAGAGACTCGTTACTGTCGCTCCCATTGAATTAGAAAATGATGAGGTTAGTTTTGTTGATGTTAGTGAGGATGATCCTGAAATGGAAGTTTTGGAAATTCCAGGGAGTTCTAGTGCTGTAGCAAAAGTGGAAGAAGTTGAAGAGATAAAGGTGGTCACTAAATTGACTATGCCGAGTAGGAAATTGAAAATTAAAATCTCAAATGAATTATTAGTTGAGTTAGAGAAAATGCAGATTAACTTTAAATTAAATTAAAATCATAATTTTAATAAGATGAAAATTTTGAGAGCTTAAAAACTGATGATTTTGAAAATTATTTGTAAGGTGTTTGTTCTAGTAATTCCATTACAATTTATGCTTCAGATGTGTAGTTTTATTTTTATATCTAAACGTTTGCAATAGCTTGACTATTAAACTTTAATCATTTTTAACATATAATTGACTGTCTTTGTTATTAAATTTTAAGTAAAAATGAGTTATTTTTGTATAAATGATAATAAACGAAATTATGAAAAAGCAGTTATTTTTACTAGGGTTTATGATTTGTTCCATGACGATGATAGGGCAAACCGAAAAAAAGGAAAGTTGGTATTTTAAATTGGGCGGATCTTATTTTATGCAGACTGCTGCAACTGAATTTCCTACTGTAGGCGGACAAGCAGCATTAAGCAAGGTTTTTGTGGGTGGAAATTTAATTTCAGAAGAAAGTATTACAGGTTCTTTTGGGGAAGGTTTTAGAACTGGAGCTGGAGTGGGTTATCGTTTTACAGATCGTTTGGGTGTAGAAATGGGGATCAATTATTACAATAGTAATGACAAGACCATGGTGAAAAGAATAGATGACGGGTTAGTAACCTTGAGATCTGTGGGTCAGATTACAGCTTTTGATTTAGCTCCGGCTATTGTGTTATTTTTAGGTGAAGTGAAAGGATTTGAGACTTATTCAAAAGTAGGGGTGATTGTTCCTGTGCATGGTGATTTAACCATTAAAACAAACGCAGTTGTTGCGCCCGGTGTAAATGTGTATAGCAAAGATGTTATCAAACCCAATCCTACTTTAGGTTTTCAAGCCGCATTGGGGACTTCTTATAAACTGGCTAAAAACCTTTCTGCTTTTGCAGAATTAGAATACCGTAATTTTACCGTTCATGGAAAAGATAAAGAAACTACTGAGTTTACTGTTAATGGAACAGATCGATTAAATACGCGTACCACGGCACAGATTCATTCTAATTATTCTGATCGTTTGGATAGTAATTCGAATAATTCACAGTTTAATACGATTGATAGTACTAGGCCAACAGATGAGTTGAGTTCTTACGTTGGAATTAGTGGATTGGGATTAACCCTTGGAATGAAATACAGTCTGTAATAAAATAGTTTTGAAGTATAGATTGAAAAGCTGCCTGAAGAGGTAGCTTTTTTCATTTTGTAAAAAAACACTTTGCTTATTGAATTGAGTTTCTTGTAGTACAAAAAGGACTTTACCTACTAAGATGGAAATTTTTGCACTTTTTAGCGCGAATAGCGCGTGTTGAATTTTTAGGGAGAAGAAACCCATTGTTCATCAGGATAGATCGCATTAGAAAACAAATGGTATAATTTGTCCGATAATATAGATAGAAATTGGCAATAGATTAATAGTCAAAACTAATTTGTGAATAGTGTTTGATTTGTTTTTAATTTCTAAATTTGTATTCTAGTTTGAAACATTAAAATAATCAAACGATAAACTTTAAATTAAATATTATGGCATTAGCAATAACAGATGCTACTTTTGAAGAAGTAGTTTTGAAATCAGACAAACCGGTAATGGTAGATTTTTGGGCAGCTTGGTGTGGACCATGTAGAATGGTAGGTCCAATCATAGATGAATTAAGCAATGAATACGAAGGAAAAGTTGTTATAGGGAAAGTAGATGTTGATGCAAATCAAGAATTTGCAGCTAAATATGGAGTAAGAAACATCCCGACTGTATTGGTTTTTCATAATGGAGAAGTTGTAGGTAAACAAGTAGGAGTAGCTCCAAAGCAAACGTATGCAGATAGTTTAGACGCGTTGTTGTAATCGGTAGATTATGATTTATATAGAATCCTTTTGGGTTCAGAGAGAAGGTTTGGCGAAAGTCAAACCTTTTTTTTGTTTAAGCGGAATTGATTTAAGCTTCTTGATTAAGTTTTGTTTGAGTAATTTTTTAATCATTTAATCTTTTAATATATTTGGTAGATGAAGATCGAATCGCAAATAGAGAAAATTTCTAGTTTCCAGCATCTGGAGCTATTGGCAAATCAGGTTGTGGAAGGTTTTATTTCAGGAATGCACAAAAGCCCATTTCATGGCTTTTCAGCAGAATTTGCTGAACATAAAGTGTACAATGTTGGCGAAAGCACCAAGCACATTGATTGGAAGTTGTTTGCCAAAACGGATCGTTTGTATACCAAACGGTTTGAGGAAGAGACAAATTTGCGTTGTCATATTATTATCGATAATTCGTCATCGATGCACTATCCGGTATTAACGAAAAGCCAGCCGTTTTTTGAAAATAAGATAGGGTTCTCGGTCTTGGCTTCGGCGGTTTTAATGAACTTGCTGAAGAAACAACGTGACGCTGTAGGCATAAGCGTGTTTTCGGATACTTACGAGTACTACGCGCCTGAAAAAGGCAGTGATCGCCATCATCGAATGATTTTAAATGCTCTTGAAGGACTGCTAATAAAACCTGTGGTTCAAAAAAGTACCGATACGATTACATTTTTACATCAAATAGCGGAAAAGATTCATCGACGCTCTATGATTATCTTATTTACGGATATGTTTCAATCTGGAAATGAAGAAGCACTGTTTAATGCATTGCAACATTTGAAACACAATAAACACAAAGTAGTCTTATTTCACGTCGTGGATAATAAAACAGAGTTAAATTTTGATTTTGATAACGCTCCAAGGAAGTTTGTCGATGTTGAAACAGGTGAGGTAGTAGCTGTTTTTGCAGATAATATAAAAGAAGAATATGAAAAACAGATAGAAAGTTACTTTAAAAAGTTGGCCCTGACTTGTTCTCAGAACAGAATAAAGTACATTCCGGTGAGTGTGCATGAAAGTTTTGAAAAAATATTAATGACATACTTGGTTGAAAAACAAAACTTTGGATAAAACGAGGAATATTTATCAAATATTTTTTCAAAAAACGCTTGTGCAAACGGAAATCTATTGTATCTTTGCCACCGCAATAACGCAGAGGTTTGGTAGTTCAGTTGGTTAGAATACATGCCTGTCACGCATGGGGTCGCGGGTTCGAGTCCCGTCCAGACCGCAATATTGGGGAAAGCCTTTCGTAACAGAAAGGCTTTTTTGCCCCTTAAGGTTTTTAACGTTAGTTGTGTTGTTTGCTACGAATTTGTAACTCGTAGCGGGTTTAGTAGTTAGACCAATGAAAAGCTTTTCGCCTCGGCGAATAGCTTTTTTGATTTAAAATAAAGGATGTTGGTTAGTAAACATGTCTGTCATCTCGATGTTTGGGAGGAGGCAGTTTCTGAAGAATTCTTGGAAAAGAGCAGTAGAGCATTGCAGATTAAAAAAAAATTACTGGTTTGGTAGTTCAGTTGGTTAGAATACATGCCTGTCACGCATGGGGTCGCGGGTTCGAGTCCCGTCCAGACCGCTAGTAAGAAAAAAGTCTTTCGTAACCGAAAGGCTTTTTTGCTTTTGATAACTTTAGTAAACAGGAATGGTAACGAAAATGCATCAAGTACAAAACTTTCTGATTTGGATATCAATCTAAAATGCAAAAACCAATGTTTTACTATTTCCCCAAAACTTTTAGTACTAATCCAAATATACTGGATTAAATAGGCGAAAATTATCTTTTTAAATTCATACCTTTATAAATCATTTTTATACTTGCAGATTTGTCATAAAAAAAGGACAATCATTACAATAGTTCCTGTTTTGTTGATTGTTCAATCTAAAAAATGCATGTAATCTTTATTTGATTTTAAAATTAATAGGTATGGGTTTTATAATTATTTTTTTAACTTTTTGGGGAATGGAATTTATGGCTTGGCTTACACACAAATATGTAATGCATGGTTTTTTATGGAATTTACATTTTGATCATCATACCCCCAACAAGGAAGTCTTTTTTGAAAAAAACGATGCTTTTTTCCTAATTTATGCAATTCCATCTTGGTTGTGCATTATGTTGGGTTCAATGTACGGTTATTGGACAGTGATGTATATTGGTTTTGGTATATTAGCGTATGGATTAGCTTATTTTTTAGTTCACGAAGTCTTTATACATCAAAGATTTAAATGGTTTAGAAACACTGAAAATGTTTATTTAAAAGCGATTCGTAGAGCGCACAAAGTGCATCATAAACATAGGGGGAAAGAGGAAGGCGAGTGTTTTGGAATGTTGATTGTTCCCTGGAAGTTTTTAAAACAAGAGCTTAAAAAAGTAAATGTTTAAAATGGGAAGTTTATAAAATAGTGCTCAACAATTTTTTCTTAGCTTATCTTTTTAATCATGAATATTTTCAACAGAACCGCAGTTTCTAGTCTGGAAAACTCATCGTCAAAACTATATTTTTCATCGACATTTTTTTAATAGTAAAACCTTTATGAAGCAGGCAATCATTGTTGGTTCTGGAATTTCGGGACTAGCCGCGGCAATTCGATTGCAAAACAAGGGTTACGCTGTTCAAGTTCTTGAAAAAAACTCTTATCCTGGTGGAAAGCTAACCCAAATTAGTGGGAATGATTTTAGGTTTGATGCTGGACCCTCGCTTTTTACTATGCCTAATTTAGTTACTGAACTTTTTGATCTCTCTGGAAAAAAATCGTCTGATTATTTCAATTTTGATCAACTTGATGTTTTATGTAATTATTTTTATGAGGATGGAACACAGATTATAGCAAGTTCAGATATCGATGCTTTTGCAGCAGAAATGGAACGAAAAACAACTGATTCTGCCGAAAAGGTGAAGAAGCATTTAAATAAAAGTGCTTTTATTTATGGTGCTACTAAAGATCAATTTCTAAACAAATCACTTCATAAAATAAATTCATTTCTTTCTTTTTCGACTTTAGTTGCTATAGTCAAGATGCCGTTTTTGAATATTTTTAATACAATGAATCAGGTCAATGAAAATACCTTTACCGATTCGAAAACGATTCGGTTGTTTAACAGATATGCCACCTATAATGGATCAAATCCATATAAAGCGCCAGGGATATTGAATATAATTCCGCATTTGGAGTTTGGTCTTGGTGCTTACTTACCTCGAGGCGGTATGCACGAGATTACTAATAGCTTAGTAAAA
The DNA here is from genome assembly GCF_900099915.1 of Flavobacterium omnivorum. Classification (GTDB taxonomy): domain Bacteria; phylum Bacteroidota; class Bacteroidia; order Flavobacteriales; family Flavobacteriaceae; genus Flavobacterium; species Flavobacterium omnivorum. Next base: position 223,265 of record NZ_FNDB01000003.1, on the reverse strand, counting down.
CTAGCCATAGAAATTGGTGTTGAATTTCATTATAATCAAGAAGTTATTGCGATTGGAACTGAAAATAATTTGGCAAAAAGTGTTACTACAGCTTCTTGTATTTACGCTGCTGATCTTGTTGTATGTAATGCTGACATTCATACTGTTTATGAAAAATTAATTCCTTCTGCAAAAAAATTAAAAGAGGTAGATAAACAAGAACGATCGAGTTCTGCACTTATTTTTTATTGGGGAGTTAATAAAGAATTTCCGCAATTAGATGTGCATAACATTATGTTTACAGAGGATTATAAATCGGAATTTGATCATATTTTTGAAGCCAAAACAATCTACGAAGATCCCACTATTTATATCAATATTACCAGTAAAAAAAATGAAGGAGACGCTCCCAAAGGAAAAGAAAACTGGTTTGTAATGATTAATGTCCCGTCCGTTTACGGTCAAGATTGGGATAGTTTAATTGCCGAAGCTAGAAAAAATATTTTAAGCAAAATTTCAAGAAATTTAGGTGAAAGTATAGAGGAACTGATCCAATTTGAGCAACAATTAACTCCACAACTCATACAAGATAAAACATATTCGTATAAAGGTTCTCTATACGGGACATCTAGCAACAATAGGTTTGCCGCTTTCTTTCGCCACAAGAATTTTTCTTCGCAGTACAAGAATCTATTTTTTTGTGGTGGTAGTGTGCATCCAGGTGGTGGAATTCCTTTAGCTTTATTATCTGCAAAAATTATTGATAAACTCGTAAAATGATAAAAACCATATCAATAGAAAATCGTTGGATTGGGATTTTGCTGTTGTTCTATTTTTTTGGAACACTCGGAATAGCGCTGCATGAATTTAAAAATTTATTTTTGCCACTTACACCTCTTAATTTATTGCTAACACTATTTGTTTTTTACAAAGTTAATAATGATTTTAGTAAAAAGTTTTTAAACCTATCGTTGCTAATTTTTTTGATAGGATTTACAGTTGAGGCAGTTGGAGTTGCGACAGGTGTATTATTTGGGAGCTATTCGTATGGTAATTTATTTGGATTTAAAGTTTTTGAAACTCCCTTAGTGATTGGTGTCAATTGGTTATTTTTATCATTAAGTTCTTATGGTTTCGTTCAATATTTTACTAAAAAGCCATTTTTATTAGTCATTTTCCCTTCTATTATGATGACTGCCTTGGACTTTTTCATTGAACCGGTTGCTATGAAATTGGGCTTTTGGGGTTGGGAAAATAGTGTAGTTCCATTTCAAAACTACGTGATGTGGTTTGCAACCAGTAGTTTTATTCATGGGTTGATTTACTTTTTTCGTCCTAAAATAAATCCTAAAATTAGCGTGGTTATTCTACTTGCACAATTTGTCTTTTTTGTTGCATTGTATTTTTTAATCACTTAAATCTAAGTGTCGAATAAAAAAGTATTTGCAACCTATATTCCTAACTTCCAACTATAATTAATTAGAAATTATTTGATCATGAGCAAACAAATTAGTACAATTACCTTTTTTAGATATGCTTCTTTTAGCGATAAAGCTTGGGGTTTTGGTATGATGCAATTCGCTAATAAAGATTTAAAAAAAGTAAAGGGTTTGACTTTCTACAGATTGATGGGTAGTGGAAAAGGAAGAGGTTTTAACCCTATGCCTGATTGGTCAGTTTATTGTTTACTACAAGTTTGGGAATCAGAAGCAGCAGCCCAAACCTTTTTTACTTCTTCTGATTTGATTAAACAGTATGAGAAACATACAGAGGAAATATGTACACTTTACATGAAAAATATTTCAGCAGTTGGGACTTGGGTTGGTAAAAATCCTTTTGAAAAAGGGGCGGAACTAGAGCAAAATTTACCAATTGCAATTATTACTCGAGCAACCATAAAATGGAATTGGCTTGTAAAGTTTTGGAAATACGTTCCCACTTCTGAAAAAGGTTTAGACGGAAATGAAGGCTTGATCTACACTAAAGGTGTAGGTGAGGTTCCCATTATTCAGATGGCAACTTTCAGTTTGTGGAAGGATTTTGAATCGGTAAAACAATTTGCATATAAAAGCAAGCAACATCAAGAAGCCATTAAGAAAACACGCCAATATGAATGGTATTCAGAAGAACTTTTTTCTAGGTTTCAACCCTATAAATCATCCGGAACTTGGGAAGGTAAAGATTTGTTAAGTTTATAAAATTCGTTAATTTGGTGTTGCAATTACGGTCATAATGCCGAGAGATGATTTCTTTTCCATCCATTTTTTGGGCATGAATTGTACCATTCCAACCATAAAGTTCCAAAATTCGTCTTCCATATTTTTATCCCACTGTATTCCCTTTTTTTCCATTTCGCTCATCCAATAGAGCAGGTAAGGATCCATGGTGCCATGAGTTAATAGGTTGGTGACTTTCCATCCGCTTTTATTAAGTAATATTTCGATGTTGTTAGGAGAAAATAATGAAATATGACGCGGTGTGTGCCAACCAGCCCAATTTTCGTTGTATTTTTTTCGACTAGCAGAATCGAAATTGGGAACTTCAATAACAAGTGTTGTTGATGGTTTCGCAATAGATTTTAAATAGGTGAGATTTTCTAATGGGGTGTAGTCGTGCTCCAGATAATGCCACATCGTGATAACATCGGGCTGCAAATTACTTGGTAACTCTTTAATTTCTGCTACTCGCAAATCTAATCCTTCAAAGCTGGCCTCTTGCTCTTTCCATCCTTCGTCGCTAAAGTCAATCCCCATTGTTTGGCAATGTAACTTTTGTTGACACGCTTTCAAAAAAGAGGGTTTACCACAACCAACATCCAAAATTAAAGACTCTAATGAAATGAAATGAGCATCTCTTACCCGCTGCACCCGTTTTAAATCTAACTTTTGCTGGCTTCCTTCAACTAATTTTTCAAATTTCCCCCACGCTTCAGAACCTCTGTAAGGCAGGTAATGAGAAGTGTAATAGTTTTTTAACACGTCTAATTCTACTCTTGGGTTTAAAAAAACCAGTTGACATTCGGCACACTGATCAAAATTAAATAACTCTTTGCTTGAATGCATTTGAGCTGTCGTTTGAATAAAAGGATTAATAGTCTGCGAGTTGCAAATGGGGCAATTGTGAAGTTGGTGCATGATATAGTCCGTAATTTTTTATAGGTTTAATTGATATTTTTGAAAATTAAAAATGGTATCGCACGATAATTTAAATTTTTAGAATAAAAAAATTTTATCTTAGCTTGTTAAAAATATCATTTTACAGATAAATTAATGTTTCTTTTTTTTAATGTTGAAATTTCAAAAAGCATAGCGCCTTACATTGGTCAAAGTTCAAACTTTAACTTCGTTATTTTAGTTATTAAAGCCAATTTAATATTCATCTAAATTAGCAAAAAATTTTATCTTGATTACTAAAAAGGAAAGCATTCTATCGCAGTTGGTGATTCCGACAGCTATTTTTCTGATAAAATAATATTTAGCATGATTAAAATAGTAATCTTCAATTTGTTTTTATCACGAGTGGATTAACAATAAAGTATGTAAGGAAACTTTTGCCGCCTTGTAAATAGTGACACCTCCCTTTTTTGAAGCTGTTAAAATAGTTCAGATTTATAATGCCAAACAATCGAGCTGTATAATCCCAGAAAAAGTACGCAAATCAAAAACTTCATAAAAGTAGACGCTAGAAACCCAACAAAAGACCCTGCGGCTGCTTTCAACGCTCTGTTGTGGTCTTTGTAATCAAAAATAAGTTCTCCTATCAAAGCACCCACAAACGGACCTATAAGGAAGCCAAAAGGAATGGGAGTAATAATCCCAACAACTAAGCCAATGTTTGTCCCCCAAATACCGTAAGAACTGCCTCCAAATTTTTTAGTGCCTTTAGCCGGAATCACGTAATCCAAAACGGATACAATTACAGTAATAACCAAAGTAATCCCAAGAATCCAATAATTAGCAGGAACAGCATTTGTAAAATAGAGTAGTGCTAAACCAATCCAGCTCATACTTGGCCCCGGCAAAACTGGTAAAAAACTCCCTAATAAGCCTACCATAATGCATACGAAACCAAGAGTTAAAAGTAAGATGTCCATAAATTTATTTTTAGTAATTTTGACAACATAAAAGCAACACGGATGTATCAAATAAATGGAATTAAATTAATACAATTATTGACATTATCGCTTTTCTTTTCTATTTCTTCACTAAAGGCTCAGGAAAAAAAGGAAGCGGATGCCGACATGGTCTTGAAAGAGACTATCTACAATGAAAATAGGGTAAAAGTATTAAATTTTTCATTGAAAGACTTTGATGCACTTTTTTTTGAATTTTTTGACAAAAAAGCCAGTACTGATGTAGTTTTGACAAAGCAGGAGTACTTTAAATATACCATTCAAATTGCTATTTTCTCAGACCGATTGGCAGCTTTGTATCCTGATCAAAAGGAAATTGCCGATACAAACAAAAAGAAATGGTTCGCTGAATCCTACGAAGATTATTTAATTTACAAAGCATCTCAAAAAAAATAATTGTATTTTTATAAAATATTAGTTCCATTGAAAAATAAAACCTTGAAGCACTATTACCTCTTTTTAGTATTTATATTTTTTAATTCCTGTCAATACTTTGACAAGCAAATTCCTTCCGAAAAGGAATTGCTGCAAAAGGAACTGAAATCCATCAACTGGAAAGAAGTTGATGAATATCCATCGGTAGTAGATTGTGAAAAAATAGACAATAAAGCGCAACGTCAGCAATGCTTTTTTGAAGTTTTAACGCAACTAATTCAAGAAAAACTAAGCGTTGACACCCTTTCAGTTCTTTATCCGGAATTAGATACCATTGAAGTGAAGGTCACAATTTTCCCTAATGCTACTATGCAATTTGAACCACAATTCCCCAAAGATTCGGTGGCTTATGACACGATAAAAATTGATAGTATCTTGAAGGCACGTTTGATTGATTTTCCTAAAATTAATCCAGCCATTAAGCGCGGAATTCCTGTAAAAACGCAATTTATTCTTCCAGTGATTCTCAAAGTGGAGTAGGTTTTTTTGGAGCTATTTCCAGCTGTTCACTGTATCTTTTTCTTTAAAAAAAAGAAAAAGGATGCCGTTTCCATCTGGGCTAGGGTTTTAGTATACAACTATGAGTTTAGTTTTTAATACATTTGTAATCAAAAACTTGCAATTTAAAATCTTCTTCCTTTCCATTCGTATTTTCCAAATAACGAATACAAAGCCACACTTGTACTAAAAAAAGGATAGAACAAACTGCTTAAAATCAAATAGCGCATTTTACTGTTATTCAAAAAATAATTAGTTTTGTATATCAAAATGGTATCAACAGAGAACTTTAAAACACATACTAAAAAGAAGTTTTGAAAAGTATTTAAGCCTAAGGACCAAGAAACAAGAACCAAGAGCCAACTCAAATTCCCAGCAAAAACAATTAATCCCAAAGCTTTCCCAAAACTACTTTGATACGAACTTGTTTTTGAAGCCCAACGTACTCTTTGCTGAAATAAAGAGTTCCAATTATCCAGCGGTTTTGTATGAACAATGGTGTTTTCCGACTTCAAATAATGTACTTTTTCAGGAAATTGTGCTATCGCTTTTTGCAACAAGAAAACATCATCTCCACTAGCGATTGAATCATTTCCTTGAAAGCCATTTAGTTTTTGAAAAAAAGATTTGGTATAAGCAAAATTAGCGCCATTGCACATAAATCCTTTCTTAATGCCAAAACTACCGATGGTCGCACCCTGTAAACTTGCTAAATCCAATTGCTGAAAATGATGCAAAAATGAATTACCGCAATCATACGTTACTGCGCCGGCAATCATGGCAACATCATGAAGTTGAATGTGATTGTCTAAGGTTAATAACCAGTGTTTATCAACTACACAATCGGCATCGGTGGTGATAATCCAATCCGTATTAACAATTTGCATCGCAGTTACAATCGCAGCTTTTTTGGGTGAATTAGTAACCCGAATGTTATTTATGACCGAAACTTTAAACTTTAAACTTGGAATTTTAAACGATTCCTCAGATTCATCATCGACTAAAATCACTTTAAACAATTCTGTTGGATAATCTAATTGTGATATACTGTTCAATAAAATAGGTAAATTTTCGGCTTCATTCCGAAAAGGAACAACAATCGAGAATTTTGTTTTTGGCTTTAAGCCAGTAAAATTAATTGTATTTACTTTGGTAAAGCCATAAATTAAAAGTCCAATTAAAATGGAATAAATAGCAAGAATCATAAATAAAATAACTGTAATCATAAGTACTTTATAAAGTGGCTTCTCTCTCTCCATCGAAGACGGATGGGATGAGAATTTGAAAATTTAGTACATAATAGCTACCAATTATAGCGGGTAAAACTACATTTAAAAACCACATCAACGTAGAAATAAAAATTACAATCCACTCATTTACTCCAAGGATTCCAAAGAAATAAACGGCAACACTTCCTTTTACGGCAAAGTCTAAAAATTGAAAAGTAGGTATGGAGGATGCAATAAAATAAACGCTAGTTATTGCCGACATTACTAATAGATAGGGCAAATCAACATCAAAAACGAGGAACAAAAAATAGTATTGATGTGAAAAAACCAAATAGCGACAAACTCCTAGACAGCTATTTTTTTGATGGATTTGTTTTGGAATTTCATTGATTTTATGAAGTAGTTTTTCAATAGAATAGCCTTTGATTTTTACTTTTTTTACCGAAAATAAAACAATAAAAGCAAGCGTCAGAATTGCAAAGAGGATTGTAACTGTTTTCGTCATAATTACTTGGAATTGCGTGTTAAAATACAACAAACCAACGATCCCAATGAAAACGGTTAAAATCATTTGGATTTCGTTGCAAATTAAGTTTAGGAAAATTACTTTTTTAGTTTCTGATTTATCAAAAAAAAGTGCTTTTCCGGCATATTCGCCTATGCCATTTGGAGTAAAAATCCCTGCTGTTTGTGCTGCAAGAACTTGTTTTGTAGCTTCAGCTGCAGTAATAGGTTTAACAATAGATGCTAAGTTTTGCCATTTTAAAATTTCAAAAAAGCGATTTAAAACACTCAAAAACAAAATAAACGCGATGGGGCCAATAGATTGATTTTTTTGGAATAAAACAATGAATTTCTGCCAATCGAGTTTGTCGTTATTGGCCAATTGATTGTAAATAAAATAAAACGCACCGCCCACAATCAAAACTTTGATTAGAAGTACGAGGAATTGCTTAGTTTTGTGTGGAATTGGAATCATTACTGCAAAATAACAAATTAAAATTGGCAAACGAACGCATCATATTAGGAATTGACCCAGGAACGACGATTATGGGTTTTGGATTGATAAAAATTGTCAACAAAAAAATGGAGTTTTTGCAATTGAACGAATTGCAATTGTCCAAATACGATAATCATTATCAAAAGCTGAAAATCATTTTCGAACGTACGATTGAGTTAATCGATACACACAATCCAGATGAAATCGCAATTGAAGCGCCTTTTTTTGGTAAAAATGTGCAATCGATGTTAAAGTTAGGACGCGCACAAGGTGTAGCAATGGCAGCAGGCCTTTCGAGAGATATTCCCATAACCGAGTACGAACCCAAGAAAATAAAAATGGCTATTACCGGAAACGGAAATGCCAGTAAGGAACAAGTCGCTAAGATGCTACAACAACTTTTAGGGCTGAAGGAATTACCTAAGAACCTGGATAGTACTGATGGTTTGGCAGCTGCTGTTTGTCACTTTTTCAATTCTGGAAAGGTCGTTGGAACGAAAAGCTATACCGGTTGGGATGCTTTTGTCAAACAAAATGAAGAACGAGTAAAAAAATAATTTTCAGTCGCAGTTTTCAGTCTCAGCAACTGGAAACTACGACTGCGACTGAATACTAATAAATGAGCGGAATCTACATACATATACCTTTTTGCAAGCAAGCGTGTCATTACTGTGACTTTCATTTTTCGACTTCGATGAATAAGAAAGAAGAGATGGTTTTGGCTTTGGCTAAAGAAATCCAAATGCGCAAAAGCGAATTTGAGCTTCTCGAGGGCGCTCGAAGTGACACCCAAATTGAAACTATTTATTTTGGAGGCGGAACACCCTCTGTTTTGCAGATTTCTGATTTGAAACTTCTGATTGATACGATTTATAAAAATTATACTGTTGCTCCAAATCCCGAAATCACACTTGAAGCCAATCCTGATGATTTGACTACTTTGTCAGTAGGAGCGCAGTCGAGAACAATTTTTGAAGAGTATCGTTCTATCGGAATCAATCGACTTTCCATCGGGATTCAATCGTTTTTTGAAGACGATTTGAAGTTGATGAATCGCGCGCATAATTCAGAGGAAGCCCAAAAATGTTTAGAAGAAGCCACCAAATATTTTGATAATATTTCGCTTGATTTGATCTATGGCGTTCCGGGGATGAGCAATGAAAAATGGAAGCAGAATATCGAAAAGGCCCTTTCTGTTGGGGTGCCACACATTTCGAGTTATGCTTTAACGGTTGAGCCCAAAACAGCAATGAATAAAATGATTCAAACCGGAAAAATGGAAGCGCCCAAAGACGAAGTGGCTCAGGAACATTTTATGATATTGGTTGAGATGCTTGAATCGAAAGGGTTTATTCACTATGAGTTATCAAATTTTGGAAAAGAGAATTATTTTTCAAAAAACAATTCGGCTTATTGGTTGGGAAAAAAATACATGGGCATTGGCCCTTCGGCGCACAGTTATGACGGTGTTTCTAGAAGCTGGAATATTGCGAATAATTCCCTTTATTTAAAATCCATTCAAGAGGATAAATTACCAAACGAAATGGAAACGCTATCAAAAGCGGACCGTTATAACGAATATATTATGACCGGATTACGAACGATTTGGGGCGTTTCTTTGGATAGAATCAAAACTGAATTTGGGAGTGAGTATTTGGAATATTTGAATAAACAGACTCAGAAATTCCTTGATGATGATTTAGTTTTTGTCGAAAACAATATTTTGAAACCAACAGTAAAAGGAAAGTTTTTGACGGATGGAATTGCATCAGACTTATTTTACTTAAATTTGGAATAGTAACGTAACCGCAAAGGTCGCAAAGTTTTACGCAAAGTTGAAAGGAATTTTGTGTAGTCGCGTCTGAGTAGCATAAAAAAACAACTTGTGTTAGCAACAGTTCAACATAACAATCAAACAATTAAAGTCGATCTATCAAAACCCATTGATATTTCGATTCCGTTAACAAATACCGATGACAATCCAATTGCTTGGTACATTGATAAACCAGTTATTGAACCCGTGGTTTTTGGAGATTGGATAGGGAAAGTTTCGGAAGGGAAATCATCCACTAATTTCAATAACATTTTCTTCAATCCTCACGGACATGGAACTCACACGGAATGTTTGGGGCATATTACACGAGAATTTTACAGCATTAATCAATCGTTGAAACAGTTTTTCTTTTTGGCTGAATTGATTTCGGTTGTGCCGGAATTGCAAGGAGAGGATTTGGTGATTACTTTGGATAGTATTTCGACTACGCTCGATGTGGCACTGAAATTAGGTGTTCCAAAAGAAGCTCTAATCATTAGAACGCTTCCTAATTTTAATATAAAAAAATCATTAAAATATTCGAATACCAATCCGCCATATTTGGAGGAAGATGCTGCGCGTTTCATTCGCGAAAGCGGGATCCAACACTTGCTAATTGATCTTCCAAGCGTAGATAAAGAAAAGGACGAAGGAAAACTTTTGGCACACAAAGCTTTTTGGAATGTGACTGACGTGAATACTTTAAATTCGGATGCCCGAGTAGAGGCGACGATTACCGAAATGATTTACGTGCCAGATGCTATTCCAGACGGGAGTTATTTGTTGAACCTGCAAATTGCTTCTTTCGAAAATGATGCAAGTCCGAGCAAACCAGTTTTGTTCTCCATGCTAAATATCTAATTTGGATCTAATGAATTTAGAAAGCTATTACGAATATTGTCTTGCAAAAAAAGGAGTCACAGCGCATTTTCCTTTTGATGAAGATACTTTAGTTTTTAAAGTGGGCGGCAAGATGTTTGCATTGACATCCTTAAGTCAGTGGGAAAAAGGAAAACCCTCTGTTAATTTAAAATGTGATCCAGAGCGTGCTGAGGAATTACGTGCTGATTATGATGCGATTCAGCCTGGCTTTCACATGAGTAAAACCCATTGGAACACTATAGCTATAAATGAGTCAGTTTCGGATGCTTTGGTCAAAGAGTTGATCAACCATTCCTATGATTTGGTTTTCAAAAGTTTAACAAATAAATTGCAAAACGAAATTCTAGAATCAGAAAATTAGGTATTACTTTTGCGAGGGAATTTAGATATAAATAATAAACAGGTACTGAAATAAATTCAGCATAAAAATGAAAGAACAATTTAAGAAGTTTTTAAACGAAGAACAAGATCCAAAAGCCATTGAAAAAATAGCTTCAAAATTGAGTGATTTATTGATGAAGAATGAGGAAATAGGATATATCGCTGTTCAAAAAAAACCAGCGATTACTGTTTTGCCAGATAGTATTGTGATGACGAATAAAAGAATTATTATTTGTCAGCCTAAAAATCTGGGACTTTCCATGAATTTTATTGATTACACTTGGGATGAGATTGAAGGCACTTTTGTAAAAGAAAATATTTTAGGTTCCGAGTTTTCATTTACAACTCGAACTAATATGGAGGTTTCGATTGATTATATTCCAAAAATTCAAGCGAGAAAGATTTTTACTTATGCTAAAGAACAATTGGATCTACTAAAAAATGGTGCCGTTTTTAATGCATCAACATTTGATGAAGATCCAATGGTTGTGGTACAAGAAGAGGAAATTATTGAAGAAATGGAGACGGAAGAAGTGACTAGCTTTGCTGAAATAATGACCATTACACCTCCACCTTTTAATTTGAAATCCGAGGAGTTCAATGCACCTGCTGATCTTCAAAAAGAAAATGGTTTGCACAACTTGTCGCAGGATGCACTTTTTGAAAAACTACAGAATTATAAAAAATTACTAGACAACGGTTTGATTTTGCAAGGAGAGTACGATGCTTTCAAAAAAGAAATTTTGAGCTATATGTAATTAGTCTTAAAGTCGAAAGTCCTAAAGTCAAAAGTAATACGTTATCTTTTGACTTTAGGACTTTCGACTTTCTAACATTAAGACTAAAGTGTTCTTTTCTGCTTTTCTACAAAATTATTAGATTGTAATTCTATTAAATCAGAAGCGTTTTTGCGTTGTAAATCATACAAATGTTTGTCGTCTACTAGGTCTCCGTAGATTTTATCGTGCATGGTTGCACTAGTTTTAACCAACAAAGTACGTTGGTATTTGTCTTGTTCAATTGTTGCTTTTAATGCTGTTTCCAGATCTTCTAATTTATAATCGTATTCGCCTTTTGGAGATAAAAGTTTAGCAATAATAGGAGACGTTTCAATGGCTAGAAACAAGAGCATGATAAAAAAAGAAGGCAGCCAAGGTAACTTATCCAAGGCATTGATTCGAGCCATTAAACCGTCAAAACTATCTATTATAGGTTGGCTTTCGGTAACTTTTTTATCTAAATCAGTTTGCAGTGTCTGAGAATTTTTTTCTATGGTGATAATCTTAGCTAGGTTGGCTTTTTTGATCGAATCCAATTGGGCAGAAGCCAAATTATGTTTGGCAATTTTTTCTTTAAAAACGGGGCCTTTGCCTAACTTTTTGGTGCCAGCTGTTCCTTCAGCTTCAGTGATGTACGTTTCATAGAGCGTATTGACTTCTTTCTCCTTGTTTGTGATTTCTGATTTCAAATTGTCGATTTCTGTTTTATTTTTATCTAAATCCGATTTGAAATAAGTAGCTACTTCCTTTTTGTTACTCAAAGCCATGGCGTTTTTCTCCTTTAGTAAAACGGTATTAATCTCTTTCTCGAAGATTTTAATTTCCAATGGTTTTGAAATTACAATAGCGATAATTACTGCCAAAATAATTCGGGGAGTTGCCTGTAGAAATTCACTTCCAAAGCGATCTCTTTTTCGAATGGTGGATACAATAAAACGATCTAAATTAAAAATAAGTAAACTCCAGACTAATCCAAAGAGTAATGCGGGAAACACATTGTCAAACACAGTGAACAGCGCATAAGAACTGGCAATAAAAGCCATTACGGCGGTAAAGAAAACGGTAGCTCCAATGCCTATATATTTAGTTTGTTCGCCTTCGGAACAGCCTTCAATTAAGTCTTTATCAGCTCCGGAACAAAGGATGAAAAATTGTTTTAACATGATTGATGATTTTTGATTGCTTCGCCGGTTTGCTATTCCAGCTCGGGTGATTGATTGATTCAAATTTAACGCCAAAAAATGAATCTTGGTATAAATAGTTGATTTGTTTTTGATTACTGTTTTGTACAGACAAAAAAAGAGCCGTTCTTTACGAACGGCTCTATAGTTTATAGATTAGTAGTGGCTTACGCTTTTGGAGCTCCCGCCATAATTTCGTCATTTGCAAATTCTTCAAATTTGGCGAAATTAGCTTTAAATTTCTGTGCTAATTCAATGGCTTTTTTGTCGTACAACTCAGGATCTTCCCAAGTATTTCTAGGATTTAATATTTCACTAGGTACATTGGGACAGGTTTGTGGTTTGGCTATTCCAAAAACTTTATGATTCTCATACCCCACTTCGTCTAAGTCTCCATTGAGAGCGGCTGTAATCATAGCACGCGTGTACTTTAATTTCATTCTACTCCCTATTCCGTAAGGACCTCCAGTCCATCCAGTATTTATTAGCCAAACTTTTACGTTAGCATCTTTGATTTTTTTACTTAACATCTCAGCATATTTAGTGGGATGTAAAGGCATAAAAGGGGCGCCAAAACAAGCAGAAAAGTTAGGTTGAGGCTCGGTAATTCCTGCTTCGGTTCCTGCTACTTTAGCTGTATATCCAGAAATAAAGTGGTAAGCAGCCTGTCCAGGAGTTAGTTTAGAAATTGGAGGCAAAATACCAAAAGAATCGGCTGTTAGGAAAAAGATATTTTTTGGATTTTTCCCAATAGATCCTGGTTGGATATTGTCGATGTGGAATATTGGATAACTTACCCTAGTGTTTTCTGTTATAGAAACATCTTCAAAATCAACTTCTTTGGTGTCTGCATTGACAATTACATTTTCTAAAAGCGACCCTTTTTTTATTGCTCTGAAAATATCTGGTTCATTTTCTTCCGAAAGATTGATCACTTTTGCATAACATCCTCCCTCAAAATTAAAGATAGTATTTTCATTCGTCCATCCATGTTCATCATCACCTATTAGTTTACGGTTAGGGTCTGCAGATAAGGTAGTTTTTCCAGTTCCTGATAATCCAAAGAAAATTGCAGTATCTTCATTTTCCCCTACGTTTGCGCTGCAATGCATTGGCATTGTATTTCTAAAAACAGGCATTATAAAGTTCAAAGCAGAAAAAATTCCTTTTTTTATTTCTCCAGTGTAGCCAGTGCCACCAATAAGGACTATTTTTCTAGTAAAATTTAAAATCGCAAAGTTGCTTTGACGTGTTTCATCTAATTCAGGGTCTGCGAAGAAACCTGGCGCAGATATTAAAGTCCATTCTGGCGTAAAATCAGCTAATTCTTGTACTTCAGGTCTTAAAAACATGTTGTAACAAAATAAATTAGACCATGCGTTTTCAGTAACAGCTCTAATATTTAATCTGTAATTGGGATCTGCACATGCATAAGCATCTCTAACGAAAACTTCTTTGTTTGATAAATAAGCAGTCACTTTGTTATACAAGGCATCAAAGGCCTCTGGCGCAAAAGGGATGTTTACATTTCCCCACCAAACTTTGTCGTCGGTAATGCTGTCTTTTACAATGAAACGATCCTTTGGAGAGCGTCCTGTGTATTCCCCTGTGTTTACCGCTAATGATTCTGATGAAACCTCTATTCCTTGACCTGATTGTATTGTAATGTCGTGTAATTCTTCAGGGGATAACTGGTAATGAATTTTTGCATTTTCAATTCCTAATTCTTTTAACGAAATCGATTGCGTGAAAAGTGTGTTATTGTCCATAAATGTGTTGTTGTGTGGTTTCTTTTTATAGACTGCAAAAGTAGAAATTAATTTTCAGTTAGCGTTTCATTCTGCTAGTTTTATGATTTTTTATTTAATATGCGCAGTAATAAAATGCCCCAAGCCACAATTAGCAGGAGTCCACCAATGGGAGTTACGAATCCAATAATTTTAAAATCAAAAGCAGTAAGGTCATTTGTGGCTAATAAATAAATAGAACCGGAGAATAAAAGAACACCAAATACGACCAATAAGTAGATTGTTTTTTTAGTTTTTAGGGAGAGGTCTTGCGTTAGACCAATAAATAATAAAAAAATGGCATGATACATTTGGTAGCGTACACCGGTTTCAAAAGTGGCTAATTGTTCAATTGTCAGTACTTTTTTTAGGGCATGCGCGCCAAAAGCACCCAGAATTATAGCAATCATTCCTAAAATTGCTCCTGTTGAAAGTATCTTTTTGTCCATGAGATTAGTGATTTTATTACAAAAGTATTTCATACCACCTCAATTTAAAAGTAATTTGACCGATACTTTTAATTTGCATGGTAGAATCGCGAAAGTTTCCCTTTTCGATTTTAATTTTCTAAATTATCTAGTGCTAGTTTGTTATAAATTAAACATTTTTGTATGTTTGTGTTATAAATGTATAAAAATGAGAACAATTTTAATCATTGGGGCAGGAAGATCCGCATCCTCTTTAATTCAGTATCTTTTAAGTAAATCTGAAAAAGAGAATCTGCATCTTGTTATTGGTGATTTGTCATTGGAATTGGCCCAAAAAAAGACAAACAATCACTCCAATGCTACTGCAATTGCTTTGGATATTTTTGATGAAAATCAAAGAAAAGCGGCGATTGAGAATGCCAATATTGTGATCTCAATGTTACCAGCTTATTTGCATATTCAGGTGGCCAAAGATTGTATTATTTATAAAAAACATTTGGTTACCGCCTCATACGTGAGTGATGCGATGCAGGAATTAGATGCTGCCGCAAAGGAAAATAATCTTATTTTCATGAATGAAATTGGACTTGATCCAGGCATTGACCACATGAGTGCCATGAAAGTGATTGATGAGATTAAGGAAAAAGGCGGTGAGATGATTTTATTTGAATCCTTTTGTGGCGGGCTTGTAGCGCCAGAGTCCGATACGAATCTTTGGAATTACAAATTTACTTGGGCACCACGCAATGTAGTTCTTGCGGGTCAAGGTGGCGCTGCCAAGTTTATTCAGGAAGGAACATATAAATACATTCCGTATTGTAATTTGTTTCGCAGAACTGAGTTTTTGCAAGTGGAAGGATATGGTCGATTCGAAGGCTATTCGAATCGGGATTCATTGAAATACCGCAGTGTGTATGGTTTAGATAATGTGCTTACGTTATACAGAGGAACGATTAGAAGAGTGGGTTTCTCGAAAGCTTGGAATATGTTTGTGCAATTAGGAATGACGGATGACAGTTACGTTATGGAGGATTCGGAGAATATGAGTTACAGAGAATTTGTGAATTCTTTCCTGCCATATCATCCCACGGATTCAGTAGAAATTAAAACCCGTTTGATTCTAAAAATTGATCAGGACGATATCATGTGGGACAAATTATTGGAACTCGATTTGTTCAACCCAAACAAAAAAGTAGGTTTGAAAAACGCGACTCCGGCACAAATTCTGGAAAAAATATTGACTGACAGCTGGACGCTTCAGCAAGATGATAAAGATATGATTGTCATGTATCACAAATTTGGATACAAAATACATGGCAAAAAAGAACAAATAGATTCCAAAATGGTTTGCATTGGTGACGATCAAACCTATACAGCCATGGCAAAAACAGTGGGTTTACCCGTTGCAATGGCGACCTTATTAATTTTGAATGGTAAAATCACGACTCCGGGAGTGCAATTGCCCATTCGTAAGGAAGTTTATGAGCCTATTTTGAAAGAATTAGAGGAATACGGTGTTGTTTTCAAGGAACAATCCATGCCGTATTTAGGATACAATCCGGATAAAGAGTTTAGTTAGTAGTTTTTTTTAGATTTTTAGTTTGATAAATCCGCTCCTCTTGAAGCGGATTTGTTTTTTTAAATTCTTTATGCTGAGCGTAGCCGAAGTATGGGCGTGACCCTGCAAATTGCTTCGTCGTTCCTCCTGGCAACTTCGGGTCGGGCTGTTCGCTGCAATCTTTATGTTTTTAAAGAAAAAACATAAAGGATTTTCGCTGCCATCCCTCACGCAACGCATTGCAATGACGAATCGTTTTTACTAAATTGGAAGAAAATTTTAGTATATTTGGAAAGTGCGAAACGAAACAGACTTTTACCAATCTATCTTGATTTAGGTGTATGCGAAAGTCTGTAGCGCATATATAATAGTTGGTGACAATAAAAATGAAAAAAGAATTCAAAATAGCGACATTAATTTTTATTGGATTTTTATCCTTCTTATGGATTGAAAAACCACTAAGAGAACTATTATCATCTTTTCAAATTGATGACCTTACTGCTAAAAACAGTTCAGGTTTAGTAGTTCGAGTAATATTAATATTTGTAGCTTATTTTTTAATTAAAAAGTTAAAATTTGAAAAATTTACTGGCTTGGATTCTCTAGGTAAGTTTACAAATATCCAAGCCTTATTCATCCCTCTAATGTTTATTTTAATGGGATTATTCACTAACTGGAAAATTTATTATAATTCTGAATTTCATACACTTCTTTTATTTGGGTTGTCAGTATTAGCAGTTGGTGTTGTAGAAGAATTTATTTTTAGAGGAGCAATTTTTCCATTATGTATAAAGGCTCTTAAAAACTCTCAACGTCCAATTCTTATTGGAGCAATACTATCAAGTTCTTTGTTCGGAATTGTTCATTTCGTTAACTTATTTGGTCAGCCAGCCAACTTAATAGGTATCACCTCACAAGTTTTTTTTGCTTTATCTATTGGAGTTTTTTTTAGCGGACTAATGGTTCGAACCGAAAATATTGTTATTCCAGCTTTTATTCACGCTTTAGTAAATTTTAGCTTTGGCTCTGGAGAACTAAAGACCGTTACAGCAGAAATATCTGCAGTAAAGGAAGGTATGGGTGTTGATTGGAGTACAGGAATACCGACCACAATCTTTTTTGCATTTATTATGGCTGGAGGAGTGTATATGATTTTAAACTGCAATGAAAATAATATTATGCAAAAATTAGAAATAGAATGAATACTGTCACCAACAGCTAGAGTTACTTGCGCAGCGAACAATGAAACTCCGGTTGAACTGAACAGATTGCAGGTCCGTTAATACTAAGGAGTTTTCGTATAAAGTTTAGCCAGAGTATGAAGAGGATTTAATGTCCTCTTTTTTTGAGAACTGTTTTTTGGTGTGACCCTGCAAATTGCTTCGTCGTTACTCCTCACAACTTCGGGTCGGGCTGTTCGCTGCAATCTTTATGTTTTTAAAGAAAAAACATAAAGGATTTTCGCTGCCATCCCTCACGCAACGCCTCTACTGACGAGACGTTTTTTTTATTAAATTGTAGGAAAATTTTAGTATATTTGGAAAACGCAAAGCGAAACAGACCTTCGCCAATCTACCCGATTGTGGTGTATATGCGAAGGTTTGTTTCGTCTATATACTAGTTACTGGCTAGTTATGCCGAAATTACGCAGGTAATTTCGATTTGGAAAAAACATTTGTTTCCGCAAAAATGTTTACAAAACAGAAGCGTGAAATTGGAACTTGCCTGTAGAAACTTGAAAAGTTGAAACCTGAAAGCAGAAGCGTGAAAATTGGAATTTGAAAAGCAGAAACGTGAAAGTCGGAATCTGCAAGCAGAAACTTAAAAAGCCTAAACTTGAAATTTTTTGCGCAGAAATTATAAATCGAAAAGTAAATAATTGAAATAAAACGTTGAAAATTATGAGCAGAAAAGCAGAAATGTGAAAGTTGGATTCTGCCAGCTGAAGCGTGAAAAATTGCGGTTTAATTGTAATTTCGACAAAATAACCAGCCAGTAACACACGCTACAAGCAATTTGGGGATTAGGCTTAATTTAAATATGGTTTTGTATTTGGATGATTTGGCAAATCCGAAGAATAGGCTTAATTTAGTCCCAAACTGCTTGTAGCGCGGGGACGTTGTCATACAGTTTAGAGAACCAAAACAGAAAACCCTACCAAATATGATAGGGTTTAATGCTCAAAGTTTTTAAGAAGAACAGGAAGCTTATTTCCTGTTTCAGTCCAGCGACTGTACAAAAGCTAAAGAAAATTATGTGGAAACTCGAAAAGATTTCCAAGTGGGTTGATTTATTAACTTCCTTGGTGAAACTGATTAAAGTGGTCGCATCGCTTTGGTGTAAGTGTTAAGACACATTAAAATCTGTATTTAAATAAAATCAAATCGTATTCTAAAGCCAAGTCGTAGACTGCTGAGAGGGATTAACCTCCCTCTCAATCTTAAAACTCTGAAAATAGTAACCAAAAGCCGAAAGGTAAATAACCAAATTATGGAAGAATTAAAAGACGAAATCAGAAGACTACGAGAAGAAATTCAATCATTACGTGGCGAAATCGACGAAATAAAAGGCGATAATGCAGAAAACAATACTCTTTTAAAAAGAATATGGTCTGCGGTAAATAGAAATTAACTGATTTTAGTATGTTCTACAGCCTTACGTACACAATGAAGTAACTCTTGTGCTTCTTTTACTGTTAATCCAATTAGCATTACTTCTACTTTAGAAGCAATTTCTTGTTGTGCTTTACTTAAATACACATACGAGTAATCTGGGTTTCCTGGAATTTGCATTTGTTTTTGTTTTAGTACGGTTTCGAAGAACCGATGATTAGTAATTTAATTTTTAACCTTTAATAACATTATGAGAATATTCACTAAAGATGAAGCCGAATCGGTAACTAAATACTATTCAGAAATCCTGATTGGAAAACCTATTATGCCTCCAGGAAACTCTAATCCTTACCCAATTTCATCATTAAAAACAACAAAGGCTGAAGAAGGATATTTAGTAAAATGCTTATCAAAATACATGAATAAAACTATGTCAAAAGATTTAGAAATAGTTATTTCAGAACTTAATATTCTTCCCTTGGATAAATTTCTATCAAACTTAGATTAACATCTAAAGAAAGTCCATATTCTTCGTTATTAAGAATTTGAATAGCGTTTGGGTATTTATCCATTAAAGCTGTAACCTTGTCGAAATGAAAAATTAATTCATCTAAAATATCTTGTGTAGTTTGCATTGTGCGGAAGTGTTAATCGATTACGAATCCAAAATGGAGAGAAAACCGACATGACAACAGTGGTTTTGCGATAGCGTGGGTTTAGTGGAATTACCGTTTCGCATCATAACTCTGCAAAGCAGAAAATTAAAATTTACGAAGTCCACGCCATCAGCAAAACCACGAGACGTTATGTGACATATTAAAAAAAATCGCAGATACAATGACAACAAGAGATTTTCAAACTGAATTTGATAATTTAATAAAAGAAATTATAAATCCAACTTTAAAAAATTTAGGGTTTAAGAAAAATGCTCGGAATTATAAAAAGAGTGTCAATGACATTGTACAAGTATTTAACATTCAAAAAAGCCAATGGAATTCAGCAGACGAAATTACATTTACTTTTAATATTGGTTTTTTTAATTCTGAAATATTTTTTGAAACACAATCTAGGTCGTTACCAAACTATCCAAAAGAATATGATTGTTTTTTAAATGTTGGATTTGCAAAATGGTATAAAATGAATAAAAGTATATCATACGAAAGTTTAAAGAATGAAATTCAAAGTGAAATAGAGACAAATGCAGTTGAAATTTTTACGGATTATGAATCACTAAAATCATTAAGTGGCTTAATTAAAAAAAAGAATATCACAGAAAACACAATGGGAATTTTAAATATGTTTACATTTTTGATGAAAACAAATAATGCTGAAGATGGAATAAAATTGTTGAAAAAACATTACATAGAAACATTAAAACCAAAACAAAGTACTACAACTTTTAATTATCCTAATGGACAAAGTAAAACATACGAATCGACACCAAAAATAAATGAAGAAGCAATTAACCGTTTAAGAAGTATTGCGAAGCTTTACCAAATTAATATAGAATGAAATACGTCACATAACAGCTGTTTTGAGCTAGCTGGAATTTAGTGGAATTTCCGTTTCGCATCACGTTTTCGTTAAGCCGAAAACTGAGCGTTTACGAACTTCCAGCCATCTCAAAGCAGCAAAACGTTGGGCATAATACCAAATAAATAATAAATGAAACAAATTTTAACATTTTTAACTCTAGGAATTTTACTTTTTTCTTGTTCTCGTGATGAAGAAGAAATTGATAAATATCAAAATAATGCTTATTTAGTAAGTAAAATGAGTCGGGGTTTTAGGCCAGGAGATCCCACTGAATTATACACTTATTTTGAATATGATAACAGTAAACGACTTGTTAAAAAAACAGGAGAGTTTATGCCATTAACCTACTCTGGTCCATTACGTTTTTTCTCTGAAAACTATACTTCATTATTATACGATAATAATAGAGTTACTGTAGAAAGCTTCTCAAGCACAAATTTATTTGTAGTCCCTTACAATTCAATATACTTTACGCTAAATAACTCAATGCAAATTGAGAAAAAAGAAATCCCCGCTATAACCAATAACCATTTTTCTAAAACACTTCTTTACAATTATTCCAACAATAAACTCGTGCAGATAAAAACTACTCTTCCAGATATGGCTTATGGCGCTACAGGTCCAAATGAATATTTAAGTTATATAGAAAATTTTTATTATAATTCTAATGGTAATTTAACAAGAACGGAATATTTTAGGCAAGAATACGGGATAAATAAAGGTGAAAAAATTGTTCGAATATTTGAAAATTATGATAACTCTATAAATCCATGGAAAAGATTATATTTATCAGATGAGTATTTCTATCGTTCAATCTCAAAAAATAATTACCGAAAACACACCGAAATGTATTACGATAATGATATGTTAATGTCAACAAATGATATAAGTTGGATATTTTTGTATGATTCAAATGGCGATATTTTGGTGAATTAATTATTGAGAAAGTACTATGACTAACAGCTTTGAACTTATTGGAATTTACCGGAATTCCCGTTTCGCATCACGTTTTCGTTAAGCCGAAAACTGAAAGGTTACGCATTTTCAGCCATCTTAAAGTGGTATAAAGTTGTCTACTATATTGCCCAAAAAAAACTAAAAAAGAAAAATGAATTTTAAAAATAAGATTGTCCTAATCACAGGAGCAAATTCAGGAATTGGAAATGCACTAGCAGAGAAACTAATTGCTGAAAAATATTATGTAATTGGAACTTCCAGAAATGGGAAAATTGAGAATATTAAATCTAAAAACTTATTTGTTGTAGCATTAGATGTGACAAATCAAAAGTCAATTGAAAATGCGAACAAATTAATTAGAAATAAATTCAACGGGATTGATATTTTAGTTAACAATGCTGGAATTGGGCCCGATTTAGATAAAACGGAGCCAGATTTAGAAAGTTTGAGAGCAACTTTTGAAACGAATGTTTTTGGACTTGTGAATTTTACCGAAACTGTTTTAGATTTAGTAAATCAAAACGGAAAAATTTTAAATATTTCTTCTATCATGGCAACGCTGAATAGAACAGCAAAAATCGATTCAACTGCTTACAGAATGTCTAAAGCTGCATTAAATATGTACACTAAAACTTTATCTGCAAGATTGAAAGATAGAAATATTGATGTGAATTCAATTCATCCAGGTTGGGTAAATACAAAATTATCAACTAAAGGTGCACCATTATCAACTGAATTTTCTGCAAACGGAATATTTAAACTAATAGAAACCGAAATGAAAACAGGAACCTTTTGGAATGCTGAATTGCAAGAAGAAATGCTGTGGTAAACAAGCACTTCCCACAAAAGCTAGAGTTTCTTTACTTGCGCAGCACGAACAATGAGACTCCGGTTGAACTGAACCGATTGCAAGTCCGTTAACACTAGGGAGTTTTCGTAAAAAGTTCAGCCAAAACACGAAGAGGATTTAGTGTCCTCTTTTTTTGAGAACTGTTTTTTTGGCGTGACCCTGCAAATTGCTTCGTCGTTCCTCCTAGCAACTTCGGGTCGGGCTGTTCGCTGCAATCTTTATGTTTTTAAAGAAAAAACATAAAGGATTTTCGCTGCCATCCCTCACGCAACGCATTCTAATAACGCGCCGTTTATTTTACTAAATTGTAAGAAAATTTTAATATATTTGAAAAGCATAAAGCGAAACAGACTTTTGTCAATATACTTAGTTTTATGGGTACGTATGAAGGTTTGTTTTGGTTGTATACTACTTATGCACAATATTCAAACACATAAATATGAATACAGAATTATTTTACGACACAATAGAAAGTAGACTACGAAATGATAATTTTTCCGAGTCAACTATTAAGCTATATGTTTCTGGAATAAAACGTTTTACAATATTTACAAAAAAAAATGATGTTAATGAAATTGACAATAATGATCTTGCTAAATTTTCTAAATCATTATTCAAAAACAAATCATTAAAAAATGGAACGTTACGCCCAATAAAATATGGTATTAATTATGGCTTTAATACTATTCTGAACAAAAATTTAGACGTGAATTTAATACCAATTCCTAAATCAATTTCAATACCAAAAGAATATTTTACTAAACAAGAGATTGCACATTTTTTTCAATCTATATCAAACAAAAAGCATAAAGCAATTTTTGAAATCATGTACGCTTTAGGTATAGACACAAGTGAAGTCATTAATCTACGAATAACAGATTTGAACAGTAAAAAAAGAACTGTTACCATAAGAGATAACACCACAAAAATAAAAAGAGTAGCATTTTTACCTGCATCAATTTTAGAAAACTTGAGAGATTATTATAAAATATACAAACCTACGCTATACTTATTTGAAGGACAAAATGAAGGAAGTCAACTATCAGACAGAACAATACAACATACTTTTAGAATTAGTGTAGAAAAGAATAACTTCAATAAAGTTTTAACAACTCGTTCAATAAAAAATTCACACATTAAGCATTTAACTGAAGACGGAATTCCTTTAAATAATATTTTAGAAGAGTTAAACATAAAAAGCACTGAAACATTAAAATTATTTAATGACGTATGTTTTCCAACTAAAAAATATAACTCAAGTCCATTTGATACTCTACAAATGGAACAGAAAAATAATTCTGATTTTTTAGACACAACAGATTTAGAATATATACTTTCTAAAGTAACGGATGAAGAAGAGCGAGATTATTTAAAAGAGGGTTTGCGATGTTTCAAAGCTAATGCTTTACGTGCAGGAGTCATTTTTCTATGGACAGCTTCCGTTTATAAAATTCAAAAAATGTGTTTAACACAATCTTTAGGTTTCATAAATACCGAATTAAAGAAAATATACCCTAAAGCAAAAGAAATTAAAGTAATTGATGATTTTGGTTATATAAAAGATGAGTATTTATTAGAACTTGCTTGTAAATTAAAATTATTAGACAAAACAAAAAAAGAAGAACTTAAAAATACTTGTTTAGATTTAAGGAATAAATGTGGACATCCAGGAAAATACAAGCCGAAAGGCCAAAAAATCAAAGCATTTGTAGAAGATATAATTGGAATGTTGTATTAAAGTGTTTTGCATAGTAGCAGTTTTGCGATACTGCGAATTTTCTGTTAAATACACGTTTGCTTTTCGCAAGAAATATTATCTGTAACGGTAAGTAATCGGTTACTAAGTTTGCTACCACGCAAATCGCCAAGACGTTAATTTAATAAATCCGCTTCAAAAGTAGAAGCGGATTTCTTTTTTTACAATTACGATTTTCCAGATTGGATAGTTATTGGTAAGCTATACATTACTCTAACAGGAACGCCGTTCATTTTACCGGGAATCCATTTTGGGCATATTTTCAAAACACGGATGGCTTCTTCACCGGTTCCAAAACCAATATCTCGTATGTTTTTTATGTCGCTTAAACTGCCGTCTTTTTCTATGATAAAGGTGATGTATACTTTTCCTTTTAAGTTAGGTTGTTCTGGTGTTTTAAAATTATTGCCGACAAATTTGTAAAATTCCATTATTCCTCCCGGAAAATCTGGTTTTTCGGTTATTCCAGCAGTATTATAGACTTCATTTTCACCTTTTTGGACAAACTGATTTTTAGAATCATACGTATCAATTTCAATCACTTCAGGAGCTCCTTTACTTAATGTTGCCAGAAGTTCCTCGTTTGTAGGTAATTCTTTTTGCTTGGATAGGATAGAAGGTATCGCTCTCTTTTCTACAGGAGTTAGTTCATTGTATTTTTTTTCGCTGGCAATCTTTCCTTTTTCATCTTTGATCTTAAAAGTAGTTTTGTCGTAATACGTTTTAAATAAATTTCCTGGTTTCGCAGGAGTAGTTTCTTTTTTTACATTGGTTTCTTGCGCAACGACTTTCGTACACAGTAAAAACAATAAGGCAGTTACTACAGGAATTAGCATTGCTTTTTTTAATAAAGCTTCTGTTTTTGATGTGGTTTTTGTCATCATAATTAATCGTTTTTTAGTTATTAAATAATTCAAATTACTGGCCAAGTAAAAAGTTTGGTTCTCGTTTGCTTTCGATAGTAATAAAGATTGGTAGAACGGAACATTGTTATAGGAGGTCACTACTTTCTCGTCAGCAAGAAATTCGTGGTTGAGTTGTATGGCTTTTTTGTAAAAAATAAAAATAGGGTTGAACCAAAAAACGGTTTTCAATAGTTCGATGAATAAAATATCCAACGTGTGTTTTTGGGTTACATGCGTGAGTTCGTGCGTGTACAATTCAGCTTCAATTTCACGATTGTTGTACTCCGTTTCGTTGATGAAAATAGTATTCAGGAAAGTGTGAGGCAGCGTTTTTTCTGGAACCAAAATCAGTTTAGCATTCTTATAATCAATTGGTGTATTCGACTTCATTTTAGACGAAATCTTGATGATATTACTGAAAAAACGTACCGCCAAAACGAGTGTTACTACAGCATACAAACTCCATAATCCTATTGCCAGATAGTTTGTTTCCTCCATGATTACAGCGCTTCCTTGCAGTATTCGGATAGTTCCCGGATTGACTGTAGGTTGTGCTATTTCCTGAATCACTTCAATAGTTATGAATGGAATCACCATTGAAAAAACAAGGCTGAATAGCAAGTAAAACCTATTGAAAACGTGTATTTTTTCTTTTTCCAAAAACAAATAATACACTGCCAGTAGCACAAATAAAGTAATTGTCGATTTGATTAGAAAGTCGCTCATTTTTTCTTTTTTAGAATTTCACTGTCTATTATTTTCTTGAGTTCTTCCAGTTCCGTTTGCGATAAATTGGTTTCTTTGGTAAAGAAAGAGGCGAATTGTGATGCCGAATTGTTGAAAAAATTACTAATCAATCCGTTGACGTGTTTCGAGAAATAATCCGTTTTTTTGACCAAAGGATAATATTCCCGTGAGTTCCCAAATTCAGTGTAGGCTACAAATTGCTTGTCGATCATTCTTTTCAATAATGTAGCAATGGTTGTGGTTGCGGGTTTTGGTTTTGGATAGGCTTCAAGCAAGTCTTTCATGAAGCCTTTCTCGAGTTTCCAAAGGTGTTCCATTACTTGTTCTTCGGCGTTCGTGAGTTGTTGCATGTTTTATTTTTTATTTGGTGTAAATTTCTTGAATGGGTATTCCTTTTTCATAGATTTTTGTTCCTAGTAAAACGCCTTCGGAGTCATAAAATGTCCATTCTCCTGTGGGCAGCCATTCTATTTTTGAATTTACAATGGCTTTATGTGAAATACCTATTTGTTGAATTTTACCAGTATTGTGATATTTGATGACGTGGCAACTGTTTTTTTTATACTTTTCTTTTGAAAGTAATTTATCGCTGAGGAATTCTTTCCAAATTCCTGTTTTATCTCCTTTTTTGTATCTTCCTGTTGCAATGGATTCGGTGTTCATGAATTTTTCCGTCTGAATCCATTTTCCTGTTTTTAATCCGTTTTTGGTTTGATTAATTTTGCAGCTAGTGAGATTTATACACAAAAGAATGATGATGATTGAATACTGGTTTTGAATTTTCATTTCTACAGATTAAAACATTGCTCTACAAATGTAGAATAAAAATTGAAATAAACAAGTTTTTATAAAAAATATAGTGTCATTCAGTGGCTTGCGTTAGTGATTCTAGTGAAATTCCTTTTTTTTGGTTTCAAATAGCTTACGGGATTGTGCACTATCTGCCTGTTTTGGTTTAATTTTAAAAGATTATAACCGCAGATTCGCAGATTTTAAAATAGATACCAATGGGATAATTTTCGAATTTGCGTTAAGGATGGAAGTGGAAATCCTTTTTATTTTTTTATTTCAAAAAATAAAAAGATTGAGAACGGACAGCCTGACCCACTATTTTCAGCGGGGAACGCCCAAAAAAAATCCGCCCTATTAGAGCGGATTTAGTATTTAAGGAAAGGAATTTATTTTGACAACTCCACGAAATATTTGTAAAACAACGGAATGGTTTCAATCCCTTTTAAGTAATTGAATATTCCGAAGTGTTCGTTTGGTGAGTGAATAGCATCGCTATCCAATCCAAATCCCATAAGAATCGTTTTTGATTTTAACTCTTTTTCGAATAACGCCACGATTGGAATACTTCCTCCAGAACGCACTGGAATGGCGGGAACGCCAAAGGTTTCCGTATACGCCATGTTTGCGGCTTTGTAGCCAATGCTGTCTATTGGGGTTACGTAACCTTGTCCGCCATGGTGTGGTTTTACAAGTACAGTTACGCCAGCAGGAGCGATGCTGGTGAAGTGCTTGGTAAACAATTCAGTGATTTGTTCCCAATCTTGATTTGGAACCAAACGCATCGAGATTTTAGCGAAAGCCTTACTCGCAATAACGGTTTTAGCACCTTCTCCGGTGTAACCACCCCAGATTCCGTTGACATCCAATGTAGGACGAATGGAGTTTCTTTCGTTTGTTACGTAGCCTTTTTCTCCATAAACGTCATTAAGGTCCAATGCTTTTTTATAATTTTCAAGATTGAAAGGCGCTTTGGCCATTTCAGCTCTTTCATCTAAGGATAATTCTTCGACATTATCATAGAAACCAGGAATGGTAATGTGGTTGTTTTCATCATGAAGCGAGGCAATCATTTTAGCCAACACATTGATTGGATTGGCAACGGCTCCTCCGTATAATCCAGAATGCAAGTCGCGGTTTGGTCCCGTAACTTCAACTTCTACATAGCTTAAGCCACGTAAACCAGTGGTGATAGACGGTTGTTGATTCGAAATCATTCCGGTATCTGAAATTAAAATCACATCGTTTTTTAGTTTTTCCTGATTGCGTTCTACGAACCAGCTCAAGCTTTTGGATCCAATTTCTTCTTCACCTTCAATCATGAATTTCACGTTGCAAGGCAGAGTGTTGGATTGAATCATGTATTCTAATGCTTTGACATGCATGTACATTTGGCCTTTGTCATCGCAAGAACCTCTTGCAAAAATGGCGCCTTCGGGATGAATTTCGGTTTTCTTTATTACGGGTTCAAAAGGGGGAGAAGTCCATAATTCGATTGGGTCAGCCGGTTGTACGTCATAATGTCCGTAAACCAAAACGGTAGGTAAGGAGGGATCAATAATTTTCTCGCCATAAACGATTGGGTTGCCTGGAGTATCACAAATTTCGACAAAATCACAGCCCGCTTTCTCTAAACTGGCCTTTACGGCATCAGCAGTATTGATGATATCTTTCGAGAATGCAGGATCTGCGCTCACGGATGGGATTTTTAATAATTCGATTAACTCGTTGATAAAGCGATCTTTGTGTTCTTGAACGTATGCTTTAATATTTTCCATTATTTGAATTTTATTTATATCTCAAAAGTACGAAAAACTGAGTGAATAATTTTTGAAGAAATTCCTTTGAACTTAAGAAGTAATGCTTATATTTGCACTCAGAATTTCGCGGATATGGTGAAATTGGTAGACATGCCAGACTTAGGATCTGGTGCCGCAAGGCGTGTAGGTTCGAGTCCTATTATCCGCACTTTAAAAATCCCTATAACGTTTATAATCAACGTTTTAGGGATTTTTTGTTTCTTTTTTTGCCGAAATAATGCCGGGAATATTATTTTTTATTTTTTACTTTTGAAAAACAAAGTTTTATTAAATGAATCATCATTTCTTCTTGTTCTTGTGTTTTAAAGAGTTTCTTTAATACTTTTTCAGTTTTCAATTTTAACTTATCCACGATTAAATTATTCAATCTTTGAAGTTCATAATCCGAAAGATGAATGGCAATATTAAATACGTCTTCTGCTTTCATTTCTTCTATTTTTAAATGTGACTCTAAGATTTAACTCAAAGGATTTTTAAAAATATATCCATCTGCCAGTTGGTTTAGTTCTTCTTTTGTCGTCACTTTTGATGAAGTTATCCATTTAACAATATCAGATTTTTTAAAAAATAATCGTTTTGTAATTTTAAAATTAGAGATAATGCGTTTATTCATAAACCACAGATTTACAAAGACCGGTAAAAATTGCAGTTTGATCAAGATTCATAAATTCTTTATTGTCAACAGAAATAATGTTTATTTTTTCAATTGAATCCAGCAATTAATAAAGTAGTTTTTTTAAAAAAATGTAATTCTTTTTTCATTTCTTCTTCTTTCTCGAGTTTGATTTCACTTGTATTAAGTTTGGAACTAGTTGTTGAAATCATTAGTTGCTTTATTTTTGCTTGATCAATATCAATATAAACAAATGAAGCATCATATCCTGAATAGCAGTCAATTGAATTGATTAGCGAACCTTTTTTGTAAGGCTTGACTATTTTAGTTTCATTGTCCCAAAGTCCCTTTTTTGTAAATATAGTATAACCTAACTCTTCAAATTCGTCCAGAATATCTTTGCTGGATAAATTAAATCCAAAATTTTGAATAAATACTTTGTCCAATGTTCTTTGAACATACCCAATTTCATTTGTCGTATATTTTCTGTTGTTACCTCTTTTTGGAAGAAAGTGAGTTATAAACTTTTTTAAAATTAATTTTTGATTGTCACTCAATTTGCTCATTTTTCTCAATTTTTTGCTTTAAAAGTCTAATGTTATTCTACGCTCTATACTTCTTAAAATTCTCTGCCTGTTCAAAAATCTCTTTGTAAACTTCATCTCGATCAACCGGCGGATACCCATTATCAGCCAATAAAATAATTAAGCCTACTTTTAATTCAGCTTTGATATCATCACGTTTACTCCAGTCGGTGTATTTAGCTTTGTCGTCTACGACCTCTTTTACTTTTTGAGCAAGTATAATGAGTTTGTCTTCAGGATATACAAAATCATATTTAATTGCCAAGGCTTTTAAAATATCGTAAAATGCTTTTTCTTCAATGTCAATTCCTAAATCTTTGAAAGAGTCTTTCTCTTTTTTTAAGGCAAAATACAAATCAATAATCTCATCGGTGAAATCTTCCAATACGATACTGTTTAATACATCGCTTTCTTTTCTTTCGTTGTATTTGTCAACAATAAATTGAAGTCGCTTTGTGAAATCGATCCCCATTATTTTATTGATTTTCTGAACGTCTTCAATGGCTTTTGCTAACAGTTTTTGCAGTAATTTAATTTTGGTGTTCGGGAGTTTAATTTTGTCCAATTTGGCTAAATAATCCTCCGAAAATATATCAACTTCTTTCTCACCTGTTTCTCCCAACTTAAAGATTTCTTCTATTCCTTCACTCTCAATTGCTTCCTGAATCATATTCCGAACCTTATTATTCATTTGGGCAGTATCAGGAGCAACTCCTTTGGTTAGTTTGAATACAATGGATCTGACAGCGAGGAAGAAATGAATCTCATCTCTAACAGCGTGGGTAAAAGCATCGCTTCCGGAACAAATGTCATAGGCGGCTTTTAAACGTTTTACGATATACATAAAACGCTTTTCTATTTCTTGTGTTATTTGTGCAAATTCAGCACCTTTATTCAAAGTATTGAGTTGTTCGAGCGGTGTGCCGTTAAAATACCTACTATTGTCAAATTTATGAAATAGTTTGTGTAATAAATCTAATTGGTCTTTTACTACTACAATAGATTGCTCGATGTCTTCAAAAACATCAGAATCCTTTTTGTTATAATGGGCTAAAGCCAAGTTCATCTGTTTTTTGATGCCGATATAATCCACGATCAAACCTTTATTTTTTTCTCCGAATTTACGGTTAACCCGTGAAATGGTTTGGATTAGATTGTGTCGTTGTATTGGTTTATCAATATACATAGTGTCTAAAAACGGAACATCAAAACCAGTTAGCCACATATCAACAACAATAGCTATTTTAAAATTAGATTTTTCGTTTTTAAATTGACGGTCCATTTCTTTTCGATCCTCTTTTGTACCCAATAAATAATACATGTCTTCAGGATCATCTTTTCCTCGAGTCATGACCATTTTCATGCGCTCCATCGGTTTGATCTCTTTTCTCTCTTTATCCGTCAGGATTACACCATCATCAGCTACTTTTATTTCTCCCCATTCTGGTCTTAGTTCTAAAACGTTTTTATATAACGCATAAGCAATGGGTCTGCTGCTGCAAACAAACATGGCTTTTGCTTTTATTGTAGCTCCTTCGGCAATTCGATTCTCGTAATGTGTTACAAAATCCTCAGCCAAATCCTGTAATCGTTTTGGATCTCCGATGATCGCATTCATTTGCGCCATCACTTTTTTACTTTCTTCTATTTGATGTTCATTACTGCCTTCTTCTGCACAGCGATTATAATACTCTTCAATTTCTTGAAGTTTACGGTTATTCAATAAAACTTTGGCAGCACGTCCTTCATAAACAATGCGTACCGTGATTTCATCTGCTACCGATTCGGTCATGGTATAAGCATCAACAACTTCTCCAAATACATCAATAGTGGCATCAATGGGTGTTCCGGTGAAACCTACATAAGTTGCATTGGTGGAAAAACCGGTCAAATTGACCACCCAATTCCAGTGCAAATTGACCACCAGTTCCAGAGTAAACTGACCACCCTATTCCAGTTCAAAATGACCACCTAATTTTGGGGTAAAATTGAGCATTAAAAACTACTTACTTTTTCATGTTGTTAGCACCATACATTCGTTAAAAAAATACGGATTATGGCAAACAAATTAATAGACATGAGTAAAATTAGAAAAGTAATTAAATTCTATTGTAACGGCAAGAGTAAGTTATTCATAAGTAGCTACTTATCCCTTTCTAGGAATACAGTAAAGAAGTATATTTCTTTATTTGAAGTCCTTGGATTAAGTTTAGAAGTCCTTAATGAAAAAACAGATGCAGAACTAGAACTTTTGTTTTCACATACTACCGTGGAATCAATAAGTACCAAGATGCAGATTCTTTATGCTTTTTTCCCTAAAATGGAACGGGAACTTAAAAAAGTGGGCGTTACCATTCAGCACCTTTGGGAGCAATATATTGCCCTAAACCCTGAAGGCTACAAGAGTTCACAATTTAGCCATCACTACAAAATATGGGGCAAACGGGTCAATCCGGTAATGCATATGAATCACAAAGCTGGTGATAAAATGTATGTAGATTATGCTGGAAAAACACTCTCTATCATTGATAAAGACACAGGAGAAATCAAAGAAGTACAGTTTTTTGTAGCCATATTGGGAGCCAGTCAATACACCTATGCAGAGGCTTCTATGAGCCAACAAAAGGAAGATTTTGTTAGTTCTGTTGAGAATGCTATGTGCTTTTTCGAGGGTACTCCTGAGGCTATTGTCCCCGACAATCTAAAATCTGCAGTAATAAAAAGCAGTCGTTTTGAACCCACAATTAATGAGACCTTGGCTGATTTAGCCGAACATTACCAAACCACAATCTTGCCTGCTAGGGCGTATAAACCACGAGATAAGTCATTGGTTGAAGGAGCCGTTAAGATATTGTACCGAAGGATTTATGTAAATCTAAAAGAAACCAAATTCTTTTCTCTGGAAGAATTAAACCAGCAGATATGGGATTTATTGGATGCTCACAATAGCCGAAAACTCACAGGACGTCCTTACTCTCGTATAGAATTATTTTTAGAAGACGAGCAACAAAAACTACGTCCACTACCACAAGAACGCTTTGAAATCAAATACCAATCCTTTGCAACAGTGATGCAAAATGGACATGTTCAATTGAGTCAGGACAAAAATTACTACAGCGTTCCCTATCAATATATAAAGAAAAAAGCGAAACTATTATATACCAAATCAACCGTAGAGATCTATTACAAATACAACCGAATAGCTGTTCACGCGCGAAATTACAAGCCTTACATCTATAATACAACTCCAGAACATTTGGCCAGTACGCATCAATTTGTAGCCCAGTGGAGTGCTGCTCGCTTCATTGATTGGGCAAATAGCATTGATGCCTTTGTAGGGGAATATATTTTACAGATTATTGAAAGTAGAAACCATCCTGAACAAGCCTATAAAAGTTGTTTAGGAATACTAAATTTCGAGAAAAAGGTGGGGAAGCAGCGATTAATAAATGCTTGCAGGCGGGCACTTGATTTTAAAATTTACAATTTTAAGACCATACAAAATATATTAGAAAACAACTTAGACCATATTGATTTTGAACAAGAACCCGAGCAAGAACTCCCGGTTCACGGTAACATAAGAGGAAAACAGTATTATAATTAAATTAAAAACCAAGTAATCATGAATGAATCCACAGTAACAAAAATGAAACAAATGAAGCTTTATGGCATGTTCAATGCTTTTAAAACAGCTATTGAAAGCGGAAAAACAGACCATTACACACTCGATCAGTTTGTATCGATGCTAATTGATGCCGAATGGGATGAAAGGCACAATCGGCGTATTGCTCGCAGTATCACTAATGCCCGATTCCATTACAAATCAAATATTGAAAACATCAATTTTGACCAAACCCGTAATCTAGATCGTAACATGGTTCTGCGTTTAGCAGAATGTGAATTTGTAGAAAAAAACGAAAATATTTTAATCACTGGAAGTACTGGTGTAGGCAAAAGTTATTTAGGCACTGCATTAGGCTATCAAGCCTGTATACAGGGTTTTAAAGTGAGTTATTTTAATACATCTAAGTTGTTTGCTAAATTAAAAATGGCCAAAGCAGATGGTTCTTACCTACGAGAATTGGCTAAAATAGAAAGGCAAGATGTTATTATACTAGACGATTTTGGACTCCAAGCATTGGATAGTCACAACCGAATTACCCTTTTGGAGATCATTGAAGACAGGCATAATAATGGTTCCATTATTGTAACCTCACAAATCCCAGTGCAGGGTTGGTATGATATAATTGGCGAAAAAACTATTGCCGATGCCATTTTGGATAGACTCATACATCAATCCCATCGACTCGAATTACATGGAGAATCTATGAGAAAAAAAAGAGGGTTAAACAAAGGCTAATATTTAACTATATTTGAATACTAATTAACAGATGAAAAAGAGTAGTTTTTAATGAAAAATGGGGTGGTCATTTTGCTCCGGAATTGGGTGGTCACTTTGAATTGGAATCAGGTGCTCACTTTAAATTGGAATTGGGTGGTCAATATCACTGGAATTTGCAAATATTACTAAAATAGTATCCGAAACTAATCATCAAATGAAGGGAAGTTATGTAATGGTTGATCCGGCAGGTCGTTTTTTTGACAATACAACTGGAAAACATTTTTACAGTGAACCTATTTTAGAAGTTGGTTGTGATGCGGCTATTCAACAAATGAATTATGATGCTTTAAAATTTGATGAACGAGGTGGTAACTATACTTGGGAAAGATCAAAATTAAAAATAGCATAAGATGATTGGTAATCAAAGAACAAGAAGTCCTCCACAACCTAATTGTTCAATTAAAAAAGGAAATTCAAACAATAACTATTACTAATAAATTAAGATTAATAAAAATGAGCAATTGAAAACCTATTATCCGCACAAACATTAAGACTTAATAAGCTGGTATTCAGTTTTTTAAGTCTTTTTTGTTTTGGATGTTTTCCTAAAAACAACACTCTTTCTTAAACCTGTGCCCTAGAACACCTATTTAAATTTAAATTATTCTAGAAAGGAGAACTTTTAGGTTATATGATTTCGGGCTTATAAAGTTAGATTTCAAAGGTCGTGTTTTCAGAATCGACACAACTTTCGATATAATGAATAGACTTTGTCGTCTGCCGACTTTGATACACAAGTTAAGGAAATTGAACAGGGTATGAAGAATAAACGTAGTAAATAAAAAGAAGCAGGAAAAAAATTGCAAACGGCAAAAGGTTAATTTATCAGCATTTTTACATCGCAGTTGAAAAGGAGTACCTCGATATGTGCTCTTTTAATTTTTAACAAAGCTTCATCACAATATTTTGCATATTGAATTGCGGGAACATCAAGTTCTTGGAGTATTTGAGCTGAACCCACATCATTAAAAGCGATTTCATCAGTATTTAAAACTTTTGTGAACCTATTTGTGTTGTATTATTTAGGAAGTAAAATTTTAGCTTTGAATCCTTTATTGATTTGAGAATCAAACATAAGTATTCCTTTTACTGCCTGAATGCGGTTTTCTGCATTTTGCAGTCCATTTTTTAAAATTAATTTTTCCGTGAAGCCTAGCCCATTATCTGAATAGTCAATTATCACATTATTCTGATCGCTATCAAACCCAATGATCACAAAATTGGCTTGGCTGTATTTTTTCATATTAACCATGAGCTCTTGCAATACTCTTTGCAATGCGATCTTTTTTTCGTTTTCGATTTTTGACCAATCTATTGAATTTCCATTTTTTATAATAACTTCAACGCTGTCACATTTATAATTACTAAGCATTTGTTTTAGATTGCGTTCAAAACTTTCTCCTGTTTCTATAGTGCTATTCTCCTTAGAGAAATCTCGTGTTCTAACATATATTTTATCAAGATTGTCTAACAGCGTTTCTTTTTTTATAGGGTTTAATAAATCTTGCGTTTGGGCAAAAGTCATAGCATAAAAAACATCATTAGCGAGTTCATCATGGAGTTGTTTTGAAATCCGAGTTTCAGTATTGTAACTTGCGATTAATAGCTCTCGTTTACTTTTATTTTTAAAATAGTGGATAAGAAAACCGATTCCGCCAAGTAGTACAACTAATCCAAAACTAAGCAAGTACTTTTCGTTTTTTTGCGTTTCAAGTTGCAAAAGGGTTTCAGCTCTTAGTCCCTTGTATTTTATATTTTCCAAAGTCGCTTCTCTGGAATCATACTTAATTTTAGCAAACTGATTTTTAGCATTGTTTCGTATGGTTTTAATGCTATCATTGAGATTTACAAACACTGCGGCATAACTATTCACCCCTTTTTCCATATTATAGGACATTAAAAATTCCAATGCCTCCAATCGTTCGTCGATACTTTGATACTTTGTGGCTACCTCATAAGCCTGCAATGCATTCTCCTTCGATTTTTGATGATCTCGATCTTTATAAAAATCCGCTAAATGCAAATAGCTTTCTATACTTCCATAAGAATCGTTAATTTTTTTCCTAATTGCTAATCCCTGATTCATTAGGGCTAGTCCTTTTGCTAGAGCATTGTCTTTATAATAAGCAAATCCCAGATTGTCAATAATTATAGCTTTTTTATGAGGGATAGTATCTAAAATAGTAGATTTTGAAATGGGCTCTAAAAATGCTACTGCTTCTCTATACTTTTCTTGTTCTATATAAACCGTTGCAATATTATTAACAGGAGTCACTCTCAATAATGGATCGTTTACCGTTTTTAAAATTTTATTATAAAAGAAAATGGCGTCTTCATAATTTTTTAGTTCTTTTGAAGAGATTCCAAATAGATTATTTGCTGCTATTTGATATTCAATATTATTCTTTATAAAGGGTAAAGCCTCTGTTAAGGTTTCTTCACTATCATTATAATCACCAAATGTTTGTTGAATCCTCGCTAATTGAATTAAATTATAAGCGGCAAAAGCATCGTTTTTTTCTATTTCAAACAAATCTTTCGATTTCATATAATGATAGAATGCCTTATCAAATTTTTTATCCATGTAATAAGTGTCGCCTAAACCGGATAACTTCTTAGCTAAGACACTATTTGCAGTTTCATTCTTTTTAAGATTGGAAGAAATTGTTTCTGTACCCTCTTGGCAAGAGACAATTGAAAATAAGAGTAGTAAAATAAAGATCGGGGAACGCACCATATAAAGTAACTTTCCCCGAAATTAGTATTTAATTATAAAACAAAAACTTTTTATTATTAATTTTTTGGCGGATGTATAATAATTACGTCATCACCGGGGCCGCCATTTGCGCTAGCCGTGCTTGTGTTAAGAATAGAAATACTGCCATTTCCCATTGATTTTGGATTTTCTTTTTGAATTGCGTATTCCTTTGCTTGAGATGTTGTACTATCAATAGCATCAGCATCACAGGATACCATAACTAAGCCCGATACTGCAAAAGCAGCTGTAAAAAATATTTTTTTCATGATTGTAATTGTTAAAAATTAGACATAGGTTTGGCCGTTCGATAACTGTAATCGAATAATTAGCAGTGGCCAAACCAGTAAAATGAGAGCAGTTTGTTTTGGTTTCGGGAAGTAAAGTGAGCTAGTACAGAACCGTTTGATTATACTTCCCGGAATAAAAATTCTGTTCGGTATGGCGTCACTTTTATAGAAGTAGTTTTGTACATTTGTTCGTATCGCGAAATAGAACAACAACTAATTCTGAGGCAAAGTACTGATGCTTCTGAAGTAAAATTGATATGAAATTCCTATGATTCCCAGTATGACGAAGGATTCCTAAAAATTCCTAAAAATTCCTTTAAGCTTATGGTGAAAAATACTTTAGAAGATTATAAAGCAGCTATTAAATTGAAGTATGAGACAGAAAAAAGGGGAAGTCATTCCAGTTTTTTGCTAAATCCTTCTCGCGCTAAATTGAGGAAATTGTGTGCCGAGTTATTTAAAAATGAGGCAAGCGCTGACGATTTAAAAAGCTTTTCTGTTTTTTTTCAATTTGATTTTCTTCCAAATTGCTCCAACAAATTAAAAGATCAAACAGATAGATTCAGGCCTATTGAAACCTTTTTTAAAGGAGAAACAGATTTAACTGATATTGAAGCAGTGAATATTGCGGCAATATTGGTTGGTTTTAATCCTAGACCTTATCTTAAATTTTCAAAAACCGAATCTTCAAAAAAAGAGTTTAGTCTTATAGATAATTATGAAAATAGTGTTGTGCACCAAGTTACCGTAGAAGGTAAAAGGGCTATAAATGACAACAGGGAGAATGATGGAATAATTCAACCATCGTTCTTGGTGAAAAAGCAAATGCGATTTTTACAGACGCAGCAAATGATTCCAGCAATGCTTCTGATTTTAGTCCTAGTTGGTTTCGGATATTGGGTTTTTTTAAAAAAAACATGTATGCAATGGCAAAAAGACCATTATGAAGTGGTGGAGTGTGAAACTGAAGAAGTCGGGATTGTAAACGTGTACTCCAAACTACCGATAAATGAAAATATGCTAGGTTTTAAAAAAATTGCGGTAACGGACACAACAACTTTTTTTAAGCATAACAAACCCGTTTTATGGTATTGTAAAAATGGAGACCATCTTGATTTTTTTAATGGCCCAGGTTTTCATCCTGAAAATGATAAAACGTTAAAACCGATTACCCAATATATGATAGATAAGTACGTGAAGTAAGTCTGCACTAATGAAATATTCAAACGCTCTCTGTATGGTTGTTTATTTTTTGTCCGATGGAACGAAATTGTCGTTTGTCTTATCGGATATCTTTAGCAAAGTAAAATTCAATGGCATTAAAAGTTTTTATTAGGTTTAAAAGAGTTAAAAATCAGCTTTTAA
This sequence comes from Flavobacterium omnivorum, assembly GCF_900099915.1. Classification (GTDB taxonomy): domain Bacteria; phylum Bacteroidota; class Bacteroidia; order Flavobacteriales; family Flavobacteriaceae; genus Flavobacterium; species Flavobacterium omnivorum. The sequence continues at coordinate 185,202 of NZ_FNDB01000003.1, read as the reverse complement.
ATAATGTCTCTTTCTTCACTTTACGATTAAAATTGAAATTTCCTTTGAAATTATATTTGAGAAACTAAACAGTATTGAAAATTTTTCGAAGAAATTCATCAAGATAAATCGATTTCTTCTGTAATTGAACTAATGGATGTAATTGTATATCCAATAAGAGTGAAAATACAGTATTCAGAAGGTGGCCTGAGCTTTTTGGATACCTTAAGGAATTTTTAAGATCTGTGATCCGCACATAAAAAAAGCTTCTCAATTGAGAAGCTCTGTTTGTATCTACTTACAAGAATTATTTGTTTTCTATCCATGCATTAATTTTCTTTTCCAATAATGCTAAAGGCATGACTCCAGATTCCAATACTTTTTCATGGAATTTTTTAATATCAAATTTAGTTCCCATTTTAGTTTCTGCTTTTTTGCGAAGCTCCATGATTTTTAACTGGCCAATCTTATAAGACAAGGCTTGTCCTGGAATCGCCATGTAACGCTCTATTTCAGGTATAATACTCGCTTCACTTTCGGCTTCGTTTGCTAATGAATATTTAATAGCTTGCTCTCTGGTCCAACCCTTGGAATGTAATCCGGTGTCAACAACTAATCGAACCGCACGGTGCATTTCATTGCCCAGCATTCCAAAATACTGATACGGATCTTGATACAATCCCAGTTCTTTTCCTAAACTTTCTGTGTATAAAGCCCAACCTTCGCCGTAAGCTCCAAACCAATTGAATTTTCTGAAATCAGGAAGACTTTCGTTTTCTTGTTGTAAGGATATTTGAAAGTGATGTCCCGGAATCGCTTCATGCAAAAACAAATCTTCATCACCATACATGTTATAATTCGCTACATCGGGAATTGGAACATAGAAAATACCGGGACGCGTGCCATCAGCCGTTCCTTGGTTGTATTCCGCACTAGCCGTTTGCTCTCTAAAAGCTTCGGTGCGTCTGATTTCAAATTTCGTTTTAGGTTGCAAGGCGAATAATTTATCTACATTCGGTTTGATGCGGGTGTAAATGCTTTGGAAATTAGCAATAACTTCTTCTGGTTTGGTGAAAGGTTTTAACTCCTTTTTATTTCGAACTTCCTCAAAGAATTCCAATAATGTGCCTTTGAAGCCTACTTGCGTTTTTACCTTTTCCATTTCGGCAGTCAGTCGTGCTACTTCTTTTAGTCCTAATTCGTGAATGGCTTCTGGAGTCATATTAGTAGTAGTCCATTGTTTTACATAAGCTGCATATAGCTCTTTTCCAAAAGGTAAACTTCCTATTCCGCTGGTTGTTCTAGAGGCAGGAAGATATTCTTTATTCAGAAAATCAGCCATTTTCTTGTATTGCGGAATCAGTTTGGTATTGATTGTCGCCGTGTATTTTGCTGTTAAATCTTCTTTGATGCTGTCAGGGAAAGAAGCAGGCATTAATTTTATTGCCGAATAAAATAAATTGTCTTCAATATTTGGCGTAGCCATTTCTGCAAATTGTGGAATCAGTTTCACCGTTAATGATTTTGGTAACACAACGCCTTTGTCTAATCCTTTTTTCATGTAAACCATAGCTGAATCGATCCAAACAGCGTATTTATCCATTCTTTTCAGGAAATTGGTATAGTCTTTTTCTGTTTTAAAAGGTTGTGCGCTGGTTCCTCCCGCAAACTGACCCATAGTGAGGTGTGTACCCCAAAATTGATGAACTGGAAGCAAATTGGTAGGTTGTTTTAATAAATCTGTACCAATTTCAACTTCCCATTTGATGATTTCGTAACTGTTTTTTTCTTCCTCGGATAAGTTTTCTTGATCAATGTGATTTAACGCAGATTGGTATTTGTCAAAAAAAGCTTCTTGCGAGTTTCTAAAACTATCCGTCATCTCAAATTGCAACTGATCGTTGTATTGGTTTTGACCACTTTGTGTTGCTCCCAAAGGATCTAATGCATTTTTGTCGTCAAAATAGTTTTTTGTTAAACTTGTAAAATCTTCTTTTTTATCTTCGGATTTGCAATTAACTAGCAGCAAAGAAGCTGTTATTGTAAAGAAAAGAATGGTTATTTTTCTCATAATGAATGTTTGATTATAGATTTAGCTAATTTATTCTTTTTTTTTTAATTTTCTATAGTAGACTAGGTATAGGTTTAGTAAAGTACTATTTCTTTTTCATAAAATTAAGTTAAGGCGCCGCTATAGTTCTTGGTTTGAATAGATTTCGGCTAAATTTACGATTCTAATTAATTAAACTCAAATGAGAAAAAAATCCTTTTTCATTTTGTTAGTCATTGGGAATATGCTAACAATTGAAGCACAAGAGAAAAAAGAAAACACGACTATGAACCCATTTTTTCAAGCTTACGACACGCCGTTTAATGTGCCGCCTTTCGACAAAATTAAAAATGAACATTTTAAACCTGCTATTTTAGAAGGAATTAGTAAACATCAAGCGGAGATTAATGCTATTGCAAATACTACGCAGCCTGCCACTTTTGAAAATACGATTCTTGCCATGGAAAATGCAGGGGAATTATTGTCGAATGTGAATACGGTTTTTTCTAATTTGAATTCGGCTAATACCAATAAAGAAATTCAGAATATTGCCAAAGAAACAGCGCCAAATCTTTCGGCTCACAGAGATAATATCTACTTGAATGAGAAATTATTTGCGAAAGTAAAATTGCTTTGGGACAAAAAAGAAGCATTAGGCTTAAATTTAGAACAAGCTAAAATTTTAGATAATGCGTACAAAGATTTTGTTCGAAGTGGAGCCAATTTATCAAATGCTGACAAAGAAATATTGCGTAAATTAAACGGAGATCTTTCGTTGACCAGTTTAAAATACGGTCAGAATATTTTGGCGGAGACCAATTCATATGAGTTAGTTATTGATAATAAAAAAGATTTGGCCGGATTGCCACAAGGATTAATTGACGCTGCGGCTGTTGATGCTAAAGCAAAAGGCAAAGATGGAAAATGGGTTTTTACCCTTTCGAATTCCAGTGTAATGCCGTTTTTGCAATACAGTTCTAACAGAGAATTGCGCAAGCAGATTTGGAATGCCTACCAAACGAGAGGGAATCAAGATAATGAATTTGATAATAAGAAGAATGCAGTGGATTTAGCAAATCTTCGTGGACAAAAAGCGAGATTGTTAGGCTATAAATCGCATTCCAATTATATTTTAGAAGAGTCGATGGCTAAAACACCCGAGAATGTGAACAAATTGTTGAATGATTTGTGGAAACCAGCTTTGGAAATAGCCAAAACAGAAGCCGCCGACATTCAGAAAATGATGGCTAAAGAAGGAATTAAAGGTGCGGTAAAACCGTATGATTGGAGATATTACACGGAGAAAATTAGAAAAGAACGTTTTGATCTTGACGAAGAGGAATTGAAACCGTATTTCAGTTTAGATAATGTTAGAAAAGGTGTTTTTCAGGTAACCGAAAAATTATATGGAATTCAATTCAAAGCATTAACTAATGTTCCAAAATACCACGAAGACGCGACCGTTTGGGAGGTTTTAGAAAAAGATGGTACGCATCTGGGTGTTTTGTTCATGGATTTTCATCCGCGTGAATCGAAACGTGGCGGCGCTTGGATGACCTCGTATAGAACTCAAAAAACTGTTGACGGAAAGCGTGTGGCTCCAGTAGTTTCTATTGTTTGTAATTTCACAAAACCATCAGCAACTGCTCCGGCACTTTTAACTTTTGATGAAGTGACGACTTTCTTTCATGAATTCGGACATTCCTTACACGGATTATTATCGAATGTGACGTACAAAAGTTTAGCAGGAACAAGTGTTCCAAGAGATTTCGTAGAACTTCCTTCTCAAATTATGGAAAACTGGGCGGCTGAACCCGAGGTTTTAAAAATGTATGCAAAGCATTATAAAACTGGCGAAGTGATTCCAGAAACGCTAGTGAATAAATTGAAAAAAGCAGGGACTTTTGATCAAGGTTTTGCCACAACGGAATATCTTGCAGCTTCTTTATTGGATTTAGAATACCATTCTCAAACCAAAGACATAACTGTTGATGCAAACGCTTTCGAAAAAGCAGCAATGACAAAAATTGGTTTGATTTCATCTATTATTCCAAGATACCGCAGCACGTATTTCAGCCATATATTCTCTGGAGGATATTCTTCAGGATATTATAGTTACATCTGGTCAGGAGTTCTAGATACCGATGCTTTTGAAGCGTTCAAAACAACTACTTTGTTCAATCCTGAAAAAGCAAAATTATTCCGTGAGAATGTTTTGGAAAAAGGAGGAACCGAAGATCCTATGGTTTTGTACAAACGTTTCCGTGGCGCCGAGCCAAGTATCGAGCCGTTGTTGAGAAAACGTGGCTTGGACAAAAAAGAAGAACCCCTTAAAAAAATAAAAGGATAAGTATATTTTCTTCTAAAATAAAAACCCTACGACATATATAGATTGTCGTAGGGTTTTTTGTTTTTAATCAAAATCGGTTTTTATCCGTGATACACTCGGGAAGCAATTATTTTGTCTTCTCTAATGTCCAATACTTCCGCTACCAATAAATCTTCTTCACCAGTAACTGTTCTTGTGTATTCCATAAAAACGCGGTCGCCATTGGCAGTTAGCGATTTTACTTGGTAATTCAAGCTTGGTAAACGCTCAAAAGCATCTTTCCACCATTCTCGTAATGCTTCTTTACCGGTAACAAAACCGTTACTTTCCGGTTTATATATTTTTAGTTTTGGACTAAAATGAACGGCATCTTCATCATATAAAGATAATAATTTTTCTAATTCTTTATTATTGAAAGTTTCAAACCATTTAAAAGCAATTGATTGTAATTTTTCTGGTGTCATACTTATTAGGATTGAATTTTTAATTAAAAAAATTCCATTCCGTATAACGGATGGGATTTCATTTTTATAATTTCAAAGAAATATTAAACGTTCTTCAAATTGATAATTTCTTGGTCAGTAAGCAATCTCCAGTTTCCTCTTGGCAAATTCTTTTTAGTCAAACCAGCAAAAGCTACCCTGTCAATACGCAATACGTCATAACTAAAGTGTTCAAAAATATTACGAACCACTTTCACATTAGCTGATCTTAATTGCAATCCAATTTCACTTTTCGCTTCGCCTTCAATATAGCTTACATCTTCCACAAAAACGCGATGTCCGTCAAGCGTCAAACCTTTATTTATTTTTTCTAAATCCTCAAATTTCAAGTTTTTATCTAATGAAACTTGGTAAATTTTTGATGATTTTTGACTTGGTAACGTAAATTTACGAATCATATCCGTGTCATTCGTGAACAATAACAAACCAGTTGTATTCTTGTCCATTCTTCCGACTGCGCCAATTTTTGCAGTAGTAGAACCTTTAACCAATTCTAATACATTACGATATTCCTGACCTTCGTCCATCGCAGTGGTGAAGTTTTTAGGTTTGTTCAGTAAGATGTATACTTTTTTCTCCGGTGTCAAAGTAGACCCGTCAAAGTTCACAACATCACCCGGTTTTACCATGTACCCCATTTCGATAACAGGAATTCCGTTAACTTTCACCGTCCCGGATTGAATGTAAATATCCGCATCACGACGCGAGCACGCACCAGAATTAGCGATGTATTTATTCAAACGAATTTCGTCTTTTACTTTCGGTCTCTTTGGTGCTTGATTTGGTTTTTTCTCTACTTTATCAGTAGCGATATCGGCAACTTTAGTAGTAATTTTAACTTTTTTCGGCCCTTGAGCGCGCTTCTGCATGGCAGGTTTTGGCTTATTCGAACTTGGTCTTGAGCTAGCTGCTCTAGGACCACTTTTCTTATTATTGCCTTCCTTGTTATTCATAATATTCCAATAATTTGTGCAAAGATACTATTTATATACTTGACAATCAATAACCACCAATTATAAAAACGCTAACTGTCTAGTTAATAAGCTAATTAATATGATTCTTTTGATTTTTTAGAGCTATTTAGCTGCGCTGAATCTTCGATGTCCCGCTTTCCACGCTATCTTTTTCTTTTTAAAGGAAAAAGAAAAAGGATGCCGTTACAATCGGGGCTAACCTGTCAGGGAATATAGGAGAATTTCGAGAATGGTTTTTTATCCTTTTTATAATTTGGGAAAAGGCAACATTAAACCATCAACAGTCTTTTTCCGTGCCATAAAACACTTGGGTTAATCAAGACAATGCAAAATACTCCGGCAACAATAAGAAATTTCAATACGTTGTGAAGCAGCAAAAACTGTGGTTTCGCATTGGATTTCCATAAGTAAAGCAAGAAGAAGATTAGGATAATGAGACAAGAATAAAAATAAATATCCATATAACCCACATCATAAATATCAATCAAAGCGTAAACGGGTAAAACAGTCAGAATGGTCAATACCGTGATGGTTATTTTTGATTTCTCTTCGCCGTAAACAATAGGAATCGTTTTATAATCATTGGCTAAATCCCCTTTTAGGTTTTCTAAGTCCTTTATCATTTCCCGAATCAACAGTAATAAAAATAAAAAACTGGCATGCGAAAAAATAACTCCAAGTTGTCTTTTGTAATTCTCTATATCTTCAAAGGGAATACGGGTGTAAAAGTAAAGAAGTATGGCAAAAAAAGGCAAAACTGCCAATACTGCCGCAGTAAGATTTCCTACAATAGGGTATTTTTTTATTTTATGAGAATAAAACCAGATGAAAAAGATATATCCTGAAAAGAATAAAAAAACGCGCCAAGAAACGAATAATGCCATCAAAGCCACAATAAAATTAAGCGTAAAATACACACTTAGTTTTGTTTTCTGGCTTACTAATCGATCTAACATGGACTTGTTAGGTCGGTTAATTAAATCCTTTTGGCTATCATAAAAATTATTAATAATATATCCCGAAGCAATGGTAAGCGAAGAGGCAAAAACGAGTATAAATAAATTGAAATCAAGTAGAATATCCAGCGCTCTTTTGTCGGGAGCAAGGATAAAGATCGCGGAGAGATACTGCGCTAGAATAATTATTGGAATATTATATCCGCGAACCACCGAGAACAAACTTATAATTTTCATCAATAAAAGTTTGTTCTTTCTGTTCATTACTGTTTTGGTTAGCCACGAACCTGGCTAGTGCAGGCAGGGCAGGAAGGTGTAAATTTTTTAAAGTTTATTTGAGTGTATTCTTCTTTTTTCGAGAAAAAGGAATTAGAATTGATATACCACTTCTAGTTTATAATCTTTCAACGATGCTTTGGCTTTTTCTAAATCTTCAGTGAAACCTAAGATGTAACCGCCACCACCGGAGCCACATAATTTTAAATAATAATCATTGCTGTCAATTCCTTGTTGCCAAATTCCGTGGAATTGTTCTGGAATCATTGGTTTGAAGTTATTCAAAACCACTTTTGATAATTTCTTGGTATTCATGAACAAAGATTTCATATCTCCGCCAAGGAAATTCTCTACACAAGCATCCGTATATTTTACAAATTGATTTTTCAACATCGCACGAAAACCTTTGTCTTTTAGATTTTCCATGAATATGTTTACCATCGGAGCCGTTTCACCTACAATTCCGGAGTCTAACAAAAATACGGCACCTTTTCCGTCAAAACTTTGTGTTGGAATACCAGTTGCTTCAATATTGTCTTTCGAATTAATCAGAATTGGAATACTCAAATAACTGTTCAATGGGTCCAAACCAGAACTTTTTCCGTGGAAAAAACTCTCCATTTGGGAGAATATATTTTTTAATTGCAATAATTTTTCACGTGTTAAATTTTCTAGCACTGTGATTTTATTGTGTGCGTATTTATCATAAATAGCGGCAACTAGTGCACCACTGCTTCCTACGCCATATCCTTGCGGAATGCTGGAGTCAAAATACATTCCTGTTTCAATGTCACTGTTTAAAGTTGTCAAATCAAAAGTAACCAAGCTAGGTTGCTCTTTTTGTAAAGTTTCCAAATAAGTTACAAAACGCCTTAAATTTGCATTTGATTTTATTGCCTCGGCAGAAGGATTTTCTTCTTTCTTAAGCGCGCCATTGTAAAAATTATAGGGAATTGAAAGCCCTTTTGAGTCACGAATAATTCCGTATTCTCCAAAGAGTAATATTTTTGAGTAAAACAAAGGTCCTTTCATATGATATTTTAAATTAACAATTTGGGGTTGATAATTAGGTATTTATTTTATAATTTTTATAAATCAACTTGGTCTCCGCGATTTGCTTCTTGAATTCTAAGATCAATTTCTTCTTGTTGTTCAGGAGATAAATCTTTCCAAATATCTTTTTTTTGTGCTTTGAAAATATTTTTTACAGCCTCGATTATAGTCGTATCGTCAGTTTCTAACAGCATTTTAATCAATTCTAATTTCTCTGATTGAATATCCATAATTTTAGCTCTTTAAAAAATAAAGATAGGGAAAAAATAGGTTAAATCAACACAGCGCCATTTCCAATTTCGTCACAAATGTACTGCCCATTTTGACAATAGCCAACTAATTCGTTCTTAATAAATTGTAAAACTGTTTCGGCAACATTTTCGGGATATAAAACATGCACATTTGCACCGGCATCTAATGTGAAACAAACCGGAATTTTAGTCTCATTTCTAAATTTCCAGATCGCATTTATGATCTGTAAGGTGTTTGGCTTCATTAATATAAAATAAGGCATTGAAGTCATCATCATGGCGTGCAAAGTCAAGGCTTCGCTTTCAACTATTTTTATGAAAGCGTCTAAATCGCCACTTATAAAAATAGTAATCAGTGCGTCTAAATTTTCATGTGCTTGTGCAAATCGCCTTTCGGCAAAAGGATGGTTGTGCATCAAGTCATGACCAACGGTACTTGAAACTTGTTTTTCACCTTTGTCAACCAGTAAAATGGTATCTTGAAAATTCTTAAAATTAGCATGAATAACATTTGGAAATTCAACTCCAAATAAATCAGAACTTCCAGAGATATTTGCATGATTGCCCCAAACCACTACTTGTCCTTTTACACTTCTGCAAGCGCTTCCAGAACCCAGTCGCGCTAATAAAGACGCTTTTTGAAAGAAATAATCATCGGTCATTTCCGGATTTAATGCTTTTTCTAAGCTCATCAAATTCATGGCTAAAGCTGCCATTCCAGATGCCGATGAAGCAATCCCAGAACTGTGCGGAAAAGTGTTTTCCGTGTCAATCGTAAAATGATAGTCTTTTAAAAACGGCAAATAGATTTCTATTCGCTCCAAGAATTTTTGAATTTTAGGTTTGAAATCTTCTTTGGGCTTTCCTTCAAAAAGCAAATCAAAAGAGAAATTATTACCAGCCACATTGAGCGCAGTCGAAATCTCTTTTTTGGCGAAAGCCAATTTAGTAATCGTCTTGCAATTATTCAAGGTAAAACTCACCGATGGATTAGCTGGAATTTGATTGTCTTTTTTTCCCCAATATTTTACAAGGGCAATGTTGCTGGGTGCGCTCCACTGAAAAAAACCACTTTCAACCGAATGCGTATATTTTGATGGAATAAAATCGTTTGGTGAAATCATGAATGATAAAATTTACGCAAAGATACTTTTTTTTGCCACCACTGATTCGTAGTTTTTTGAAATCGTCACCCTTTTTTGAGTAAAACGGAATGATTAACCCTTACAATCTGTTTTGCTCCTCATTCAGGTCGGCCTCTTTTACTTCTTTCTTTTTTGCTGTTCCAAAATTGTACGTAAGGGATACCGTTATTTTGCGAGTTTCCCAACAATTGACCCAATTAGTAGTTACGTTATCTTGTTTGGTGCTTTGTATCCACTGGCTTTTTCTCAATACATTTTGAGCACTCAAATTTAGGCGAATTTTTTTGTCAAAAAAGTCTTTTCTCATCGTAAATGACATGTCATAGGATGGTTTGAAAGTCGTGTTTCCGTAAGCGCCATTTTGGCTGTAAAAACTATTCCAAGTCGCACTCCAATCTTTAGCCAAAGTAAATGATTGATTTAACGCTCCCGAAAAGGAGACGCCGCTATCGTTAAATTTGTAGTTTTCTAAATCAGAAGTTGCTTGACCATATGTAAGCTCGCTGCTGAGTTGTGCTTCCCACCATTTTTTAAAGGTAATGCTGGTATTGAGTGATAATCCGATAGTTTTTGACTTTCCGATATTGTCATAGGACAAAGTAGTTATTTTGGTATCAGTATCATAATCAATGATTTGGTACATTTCATCTTTCGAGAAATTAGCAAAAAGAGAAAGTGACGTTTTTTGTTTTTTAATCCACACCACTTCAAATGCATCTGTAAATTGAGGTGTTAAATTTGGATTCCCTACAGATACATTATAGGTGTCAATATATTCAAAATAAGGATTTAAGTACAAGTAACGTGGTCTTTGAATACGGCGGCTGTATGAAAATTTGAATTGATCGTTTTTGAAATTTCCGTTAATACTGAAGGAAGGGAAAAGCGATAAATAATTGTCTTTGTTGGTGTTATTTGAGGTTAATGAGGTTGCATTGTAATTGATATATTCTGCTCTTAGTCCGGCTTAAATGTCAAAATTCCCTTTGGTGAAATTAGTAATGCCATAGCCCGATAGAATGGATTCTTTGTAAATTAATTGATTGCTTCTATTCGTGTTGGTAATGTATTCTCCTTGATCATTTCTATCTTTTAAAATAATGGTGTAGTCATTGTTTACGTAACTCAGTTTGCTACCGGTTTCAAAGTTGAATTTGTCATTGATCTTTTTTTCGAAGTCTACTCGCGCACTGATAATATTGAAATTTGTAGGGTTTTGATATTTAACATCTTCGGTGTTGCGGTACATTTCATTCGTATCCGATGTGAAGTAGGAGTTGGTCGTTATGCGGTCGTTATCATTTTTATAATTAGCATAATTTATTTGAGCATCTATCTTGGTATCTAAACTATCAGATGCAAAATTGTAAAATACAGTTCCCGTTAGTGTATTGTTCACCAAGTCGTTTTGAGTGTTTAAGATGGTGTATCTTTTGTACACCGTGTCATCAAATTCGTTGGTTCGTCCTTTTGTAAATTCATCACTTTTGTACAAGGAATAATTAGCGGACGCACCCAAGCTCGCATTTTTATTTATTTTATATCCTGCTCCAAAATTTCCTGAATAATTGTTTGAAACCGGTAGCCAATCATTTTTTTGTTGCAAAGTAGTGGTAATTGTTGGCGTTACTACAGTTTGGTCTATCGTTCTGCGATTTACACTTTCTACATAGCCGTAATTCATGCCAAATTTTAGATTCCATTTTTCGGTATTATTGTATAGGTTTAATCCGTTATTATTTCTGATAAACTCAGCATACCCTACTGAGGTTCTTAGATTTCCAGTCAAACCAGTAGCGGCTGATTTTTTTAGAACGATATTAAAAATTCCTGCACTTCCCGAGGCATCATATTTTGCTGAAGGATTTGCTATTATTTCAACCGATTTAATGTTGGCGCCATCAACTGATTTAAGATATTGTTTTAACTCCTCACCTGATAAAAGAGATGGTTTGCCATCAATCATAATTTGAAGGTTGGCGTTGCCTCTAAAAACTACATTCTCATCTTTGTCTAATTGTACACCAGGCAATTTACTCAACGTTTCCAGTCCGTCATTGCCATTGCCAAAACCTGCCTTGTCAATATCTACAATCATCTTGTCTCTGCTGAGTTTTATAACGCTCTTTTTTTGCAGCACTACTACTTCGTTTAGCGCTACTGAATCTTCCTCTAAATCAAAATTTTGCGTTACATTTTTAGTAGTCGATGGGACGGTTTTTGACTGTACCGTTTTAAAACCTAACAACTCGATTTTGATGTAGAATGCTGTATTGGTTAGAGGCATTTCATACTTTCCGTTTTCATCAGTTGTGGTGTATGAAATAAAAGAATTGTTACTTACATCAAAAAGGGAAACAGTTGCAAAGGCTACTTTCTGGGTGCTTTTTTTTGTGGTAACTATTCCAGTAATTTTTGCGCTTTGCGCAAACAGTGTACTAATGTTAAAAAATAATAAAAAGGCGATTGTAGTTTTCATGTTGTTTGGTTTTGTTATCAGCAAATGTATATGAGATTACAAAGGCAAAAAGTCGATTTACACCATCGCGGTTTTCTATTACATGAAACCTGAAATAAGAATTTTTTTATTGTTTTGGTCAAAAAAAACCTGTTCGTACAGAGAAATCAGGCGTTCATCCAAAAAATAATAATAAGTAAAACAAGAATGCGTAAATTCGATTCATGGATGTAAATAAAAAACAATGGTACTTTCATATTGGGCTCGTGCTCATTATTGTATTGATGGACCTTTTTTCGGATTATGTGTATGGGGGTGGGAAAGGATTCTTTAGGAATTTTCAACTCCCCTTAAATTACAATCAAATCATTATGTACACGGCAACATTTACAACGTATGCTGTTAATTATTATATTATATGTCCATACACTTTAGGAAAGAAACACTATTGGAGATTTGCTATTGGTGTACTATACCTGATCATTATTTTTGGACGTGTTCGATACTTGCTTGAGGAAGTAATTTTGTATCATTTTACTGGGAAACACAATTATTTCGAGGAATCAAGAAAGTTTTGGTTTTACACTTTTGATAACTCGATTTTTGCTATAAAATCAATTTTGTATAGTGCCGTAGTGTATTACTTTTTTGAATTTGCGGCCAACCAAAGTCGACTGCACAAGCTAGAACTCGACTACAACAAAGCAGAATTGAATTTGCTTAAATCACAAATTGAACCTCACTTTTTGTTCAATACCTTAAATACTTTTTACACTGACCTAATTGATGTGCAACCTAAGGTGGCCAAAGATATTTATCGGTTATCTCAACTCCTTCGGTATGTAACGTATGAAGCTGGAAATGAATTTATGCCCCTCAGCAAAGAGATAAAATTCATAGAAGATTATATTTATTTGCACCGAAAAAGATTTGAAGATACTTTATTTTTAGAATACACCGTTGAGGGAATTGTTGGCGAACAAAGAGTGCCGTCGCTTGTTTTTATACATTTTGTCGAAAATATTTTCAAACATGGCATGATTAATAGTGCGGCCTTTCCAGCTAAAATTAAAATACAAATTACAGAGCGTGAAGTGATTATTGAAACATCAAATAGGATATCATCTTCAGAAAAGTATACGAATACTGGCATTGGAAAAGACAATTTAGAACGTAGATTGAGTGCGATTTATAAAGAGGATTTTGTTTTACTTTACACTAATTCTAATGATGTATTTACAACCTTGCTTCAATTGCCCTTTAAAATATAAATTATGAAAGTAATAAAATGCCTTATTGTTGATGATGAACCGCCTGCTATCCGATTGATAGAAAAATATTTGATTAGGGTTCCTTTTCTGGAATTGATATCTTCTACCACAAATGCACTTACTGCGCTTTCGCTAATAGAAGAAGGAGGTATCGACCTCGTTTTCATGGATATTCAAATGCCAGATTTAACAGGCTTGCAATTGTCTAAACTCGTGAAAGGGAAAACAAAAATTATCTTTACAACTGCTTATCCGCAGTTTGCCATACAAAGCTACGAAGTGGATGCCGTTGATTATTTATTAAAACCATTTGAATTTGAACGTTTTTACGAGGCTGTTTTAAAAGTGAAAAATAGTTTTAAAGCTGAGGTAAAAGAGGTTCCAAAAGAGGTGGATGATTTTATTTTTGTCAAAACCGACGGAAAAAATAATTTTGACAAAGTGAACGTCAATGAGATTTGCTATATCGAAGGGCTAAAAAATTATGTAGCCATCCATTTAAAGGACAGACAAGTAATAACTAACAATACCTTAAAAAGTATTGAGGATTTTTTACCAACTAGTGATTTTGTCAAAACGCATAAATCATTTATTGTTTCGTTACGTCATATCACGAAAACGGATTCATTAAGTGTTTTTATTAACGGAAAAAGCATACCTATTGGCGATACCTACAAAAAAGAATTATTTGAAATCATTCAACAAAAAAAACTGTAAAGTTTACAAGGTTTTTTTGAGCTAAAAGAGACTTCTTTCTATTTTTTGTTCTTCATAATTTTTACTCTCAATTTAATTCGTTGTCAAATTTTTTATGGAGTATATCGATACCGTTTTTTTTTAAACTTTTTTAGTTAGAATAAATTCCTAAAATCAGTGTCAATTTTGCTTATATTGCCGGTCTATTGAAAGCTTTTTTCATTTTATTGAATCATAGTGAAGATTTGATTAAATTTGGCTCCTATTAGAAATATAAAAATGAATAAAATCACCCGAATATTAGCAGTTGTTGTTACGTGTCTTGTTATTGGTTATTTCTCAGGAAACGTAACTCGCTCTGCGATTACTACTTGGTATCCTACGCTGATTAAACCAAGTTTTAATCCACCCAATTGGATTTTTGCACCCGTTTGGAGCATGTTGTATATGATGATGGGTGTTGCAGCAGGTTTAGTTTGGAACCAAATAGAAGTTGAGAAAGAAGCAGTGAAAAAAGCGTTGATTTTATTTGCTATACAATTAGCACTAAATGCGTTGTGGTCGTATTTATTCTTTGGATTACACAACCCGATGTTAGCCGGATTAGAAATTATTGTGTTGTGGTTGATGATTTTTGAAACATATATTCAGTTTTCCAAAATCAATAAAATTGCAGGCTATTTATTCATTCCATATTTGGCGTGGGTCAGTTTTGCCGCAGTTTTAAATGGAAGTATTTGGTGGTTGAATAGGTAGTTGGTAGGTTTTAGTTTCAGGCAAAAGTTTTTCATATTAATTGGATGCAACGGTTAATTGGGTTTGTAGTGTAAAATTTTTGTACTCATAAATTCCATTAACGTCAGTTCATTTCTTTCGCTCGCTATACTATCGGCTTTTGGGTCTTTGGCACAAAAAGCCAAAAAATTATCAATTTGTCCGGGCTTTAGCTGTAAGGTTTCGGTAAAAAAATCAGCTTTACATCTCGTTTTTGCAGCGTCAGTAAAAGCTAAAAGTGGGCCTTTATCAGCAGCTACCTCTTTCTCCTTTTTAAATAATTTAAAAATCATTCCGCCAATTCTCATTAAATCCATGCCGTTTTCAATAGTGCCATCGTAGACACCTAGATTTTTCAATTTTTTTGCATTTTTCTCCAATGCGTATTGATCCAATTTTGCTTGTTCCCATTTCACATCTTTACTAAGCTTTATGGACGGCATGTTTTGCACGACTACTTCTTTTAGTTCTTCAATTTTAGAAGATAATGTGACTTTAAGAGTATCTTGATTTAAGACTGCGACTGAAATTTTTATTTCTTTTATTTCATGATTTTTAGCAACAAATACCAAAACATCATTGATTTCGATATTAATTGTAAAATTTCCTTCAGAATCGGTCAAAGTAACGGTTTTGGTGGTAGCATTGATTACCTCAACTTTGGTTGCGGCGGTTTTATCAAAGTGCACTTGTCCTTGAATGCGTTCGCTTGCTTGTGCAAAACCACTTTGATAAAGTATAAATGTACAAATAGAAACGAGTAATTTTGTTTTCATAAAGATCTGATAATACGATGGTAAAGTTATCAGAATCTTCTTAAATAAAACTTACTGAAGTTTTAAACTCTTGTTAATTAAATTTAAATTGAAGTTGCCACAATAAACCCGCTTGTCCATGCATTTTGAAAATTGAATCCCCCGGTAATGGCGTCAATATTAACAATTTCCCCAGCAAAATAGAGGTTTTCATGCAATTTGCTTTCCATAGTTTTGAAGTTGATTTCCTTTAAATCGATTCCGCCTGCAGTTACAAATTCTTCTTTAAACGTACTTTTTCCGTTGACTTGAAAAGTGCCATTTGTGAGTTGATTTGTTAAGTTTTGTAGCTGTAATTTTGATAAATCAGCCCATTTCGTTTCGGCTTCAATTTCTGAAGCGAGCACCAGATTTTCCCATAATCTATTGGTTAATTCGAAAGGGGATTTTTTGGAAACTGCTTTTTTAGCGTGTTCTTGCTTTAATGCTTTTAGTTTTTTCTCCACATCTTCTTTGTCTGCGTCATTCAACCAATTTACGAAAATGGTAAACTGATAATTTTTGTCATGCAGGATTCGGGCTCCCCAAGCGGAGAGTTTCAAAATTGCGGGACCACTCATTCCCCAATGCGTGATCAATAAAGGTCCCGTGGAAGTAAGTTTGGTATCTTTTACTTTTACGGTTGCTAAAGCTGCAACACCAGGTAATTCTTTTATTCTAGAATCTTTTATATTAAACGTAAATAGGGAAGGGACTGGAGTAATTACAGCATGCCCAAAAGACTGCAGCATTTCCCAGATTTTAGGATTGCTTCCGGTAGCTAGAATCAGCTTTTCGGCAAGATAATTTTCAGTTTGGGTTTCGATTTTCCATTCATTTTCTTTCTTGAAAATAGATTGTACACTTTGTCCCGTAAGTACTGCAATTCCCAGTTTTTGGGTAGCATTCAGGAAACAATCAATAATCGTTTGTGAGGAATTCGAAACAGGAAACATGCGTCCGTCCGCTTCAATTTTGAGTTGTACGCCATGATTCTCAAACCATTCAATCGTGTCGCCAGAGCAAAACTGATGAAAAGGACCGCGTAATTCTTTTTCGCCACGCGGATAAAATTTTACCAATTCATTCGGTTCAAAAATAGCGTGCGTCACGTTGCATCTTCCACCGCCGGAAATGCGAACTTTTTGTAGTACTTCTGCACCTCGTTCTAAAATTGCAACTTTCAGTTTTGGATTTTTCTCTACAATATTAATCGCTGTAAAAAATCCGGCAGCGCCGCCGCCTACTATCATTATATCGAAATTCTGATTCATTTTTTAACCATTAAGAGAGTTAAGATTTTTAAGTTTATTACTGAGTTTTAGCTAATTTTCAATAGTCTTAATGTACGTAATTATCTTGAAATCTAATTAATTTTTCAACCATTAAGAGAGTTAAGCTTTTTAAGTTTATTCATATGTTTACGTTTGCTCTTAATAGCCTTAATTCACTTAATGGTTGAGAGCTT
>NZ_FNDB01000003.1:0-168100 GCF_900099915.1 Flavobacterium omnivorum | reverse complement strand
GTTTACGTTTGCTCTTAATAGCCTTAATTCACTTAATGGTTGAGAACTTTGATTTATTTTTCAACCATTAAGAGAGTTAAGATTTTAAGTTTATTCATAAGTTTACGTTTGCTCTTAATAGCCTTATTTCACTTAATTATTGAGAACTTTGATTCATTTTTTAACCATTAAGTGAGTTAAGATTTTAAGTTTATTCATAAGTTTACTTTTGCTCTTAATAGCGTTAATTCACTTAATGGTTGAGAACTTTGATTCATTTTTTAACCATTAAGTGAGTTAAGATTTTTAAGTTTAATCATCAGCAAGCCGAGAAAAATATTCGTTAATTAAAGGTTTGCATGATTTTGTTATATTGAGAGTATTAAAATTGATGAGTAGCCCTTGTGGAATACTTAATAGTTTCATGTAAGTTAGTAGTTTAGCTTCATCAATTGGGTGAAATTTTTCAACCGTTTTCAACTCAACAATTATACAATCATTTACTAATAAATCTAATCGTAATGGATTGGTAAGTTCTAAATCATAGTAATCTATTGCGACATTAAATTGTTGCTTCACATTGTACCCATTTTTTTCTAACTCATATTTCAAGCATTCTTCATAAATTTTTTCTAATAGACCGGGCCCTAGTTTTTTATGAACTTTTATTGCGTAACCAATAATTTCATAGGATAATTGTGTTATCTCTTTTTTTGTCATAAACTGAATTATTTACCTCGTTACTTAATTGACTTAAATCACTAAATGGTTTAAAAAAAATATTTTGTTGAGGATACAATATTAAACTAAAATATTTTGATTCATATTCTATTGGGGAAATCGGTGATGATTCCGTTTACGTTGAAGGTTTTTATTTTTTGAATGTCTTCTAATTCATTAATTGTCCAAGGGAAAACATCGAATCCTTTTACTTGGATTTGTGCCGTATTTGCTTTGGTTAATAGATGAAAATGCGGATGAATTGATTTGGCCTGAATGAATTTGGCGAAAGCCAAAGCCAAGTTTAAATCGGTTTCTGTTAAAACGCCAATAGGGATTTTATCATTTAAAAACGCCACTTGTTGTAACGCATTCCAATCAAAACTCGAAACTAAAAATTGGTCGTATTTCCAGCCTTTTTTGGTAACATACTTTTCAATAAGTGCGACTACTTTGTCCGTTACTTCATAGCTTTTTAGTTCAATATTTATAAAACAATCTTGGTTTACCAAATCAAAAACCTCCTTCAGCGTTGGGATTTGCTGCGCCAGTTCGGCTAAATGCCTCGGGTCGTATTTTCCATCTATTCGAAAAGCCTTCAATTTGCGCAAAGATAATGCATTTACAAAACCTTTTCCATTGGTCGTTCGGTCAATAGTTTCGTCGTGAATAACGATTATTTCGCCGTCAGCACTTAAATGAACGTCCAGTTCAATGCCATCCACTTGCATATTCAAAGCTTTTTGGAATGAAGCCAAAGTATTCTCTGGTTCATATCCTCTTGCGCCACGATGTCCAATTTTGAGCATGGAAGTAATTTTTCACAAAGGTAGTATAAATACAAAAGCACAAACTTAATTGGTTTGTGCTTTTGTAAATGGATTCAGTAGCTAACTTTTTAGTTTTGAAAACGCAAAACCATAAATGGATTCATTGGTGGTTTGCATTAAAAAATTACTTTAAGTCATCAACAGGTGTAGTAGTTTTTATTTCTTCACTTTTATCTTCTCCTTTTAAGTAAGTAGGTAAGTTAAGTCCCGCCATATTGAACAAATCGTTTAAGGGAGGTACGGTTTTCATCATTCCGGCGACAAAGTTGGCAGTGGATCCAGCCCCGTTGTCTCCTGTATTACCAGAATCCCAAACAGTAATTTTATCAATTTTGATATTTTTAACTGCTTCAACTTGGGTTTTTACTAATTCGGGCAACTTTTCAATTAATAATAATTGGAAGGCTTTTGTTGGGTCGCCACCTGCTGCACTAACTACTGCACGGTACCCTTCGGCCTGTTTAGTTAGGATTTCGTATAAACCCTTCGCCTCGGCTTCCATTTTTGCAAAGATGGCGTCTGCTTCCCCTTTTGCTAATTCTCTTGTTTTTTCCGCTTCCGCCTGTGCATCTATAATTGCTTTTTGTTTAGCAATTTGCGCAGGAATAACCACATTTGCATTTTGTGTAGATCGTTCTCTTTCTGCACGAGCTTCTTCTGCTTTTTGTTCGGCAACATAAGACTCTTCTAATGCTCTTGCACTTTGTACTTTTTCAGATGCTAAAGCAGTTCGCAACGCTTCCGCTTCGCGCTCTCGTCGCGCTGCTTCTGACTGTGCAATAGCAATTCGCGCTTCATTTTCTCCTTGAATTGCAACTGCATTGGCTTCAGATGTTTTTACGCGGGTATCTCTTTGTGCTTCTGCTTTACCAATACTTTCGTCTTTAAAAGCAGCAGCAATACTAACTTCTCTGTCTTTATTAGTTATTGCAATTTTCACATCACGATCTCTATGAGTTTCAGCAATTTGAACGTCTTTTTCTCGATCAGCCAATGCCTTTCCTGTTTCTCCAATTCTTTCTTGTTCAGCAACTGAAATTTTTGCTTCATTGATTGCTTTTGCAGCAGCTTCTTTTCCTAAAGCTTCAATATATCCAGATTCATCTTTGATATCTGTTACGTTAACGTTAATTAATTTTAAACCAATTTTCTTTAATTCAGAATCAACGTTTTTCGAAATGTTTGCCAAGAATTTATCTCTGTCAGAATTAATTTCTTCAATTGTCATAGTGGCAATAACTAAGCGTAGTTGACCAAACAAAATGTCCTTAGCTAACTCTTGAATTTGCTCCGGTAGTAAACCTAATAGACGTTCAGCAGCGGTATTCATACTTTCTGCCTCGGTTGAAATGGCGATAGTAAATCGGCAGGGAACATCAACACGAATATTTTGACGCGATAAAGCATTTGTCAAATTAGCATCAATAGAAAGGGGCTTTAAATCTAGGTATTGAAAATCTTGAACAACAGGCCAAATAAAAGCACCACCACCATGCACACATTTTGCAGAGGTACCACCTGTGCGGCCATATATAACTAGAATTTTATCTGAGGGGCATCTCTTGTATCGAGAAATAAGGGTTAAGAAGGTTACAAAAACAACAAATACGGCAACAACAATAATGATAATTTCAGTCATGGTTTAGTTTAATTTAATTTTTTTCTACAATTAATAAGTTGTTTTCGATAGCCACGACTTTTACCGAACTGTTTGAAGGAATTTTTTCAGGTGAAAAAGTCATGGCATCTAATTCATGAAAAGTTCCATTTATACTAATAAGTATTTTTCCTTTGCCGGATTTCGATTCAGGGATGGTTAGGTATACTTGTGCAGTTTTATGAAGTGCGTATTCTATTTTAAAGCTATTGTTCTCGGACAATTTTAAAATCTGTTTAATTACGAAAAAGAATATAGCAACAAAAAACAATCCTACTAAAACAGAAATAATAATTAAAATTGTTTTGTTTTGGATACTGTTATAAAATGAAATTCCGGTCCAACTAAATCCTAACAAAAAGTTGATTAAGTTACGTAAAGTAAAAATTTCAAAAGGTAATTCTCCGTCGATAGCATCAGAATCAATATCGGTTTCACCGTCGCTTAAACCAATAAAGGTCATAACGGTTTGGAGTCCAAAGAATAAGCTTACTGGTAAAGCAATGTACCAGAAAGCCTTGAGTAATGGTTCGTAATTTTCTAAAAAATTCATAGTTATGATTTGATTGTCTAAAGTAGACGATATTTTTTACAAAAGGTTACAAATGGAAGATATTATTTCTTCTAATAAAATCTATCTTACAATAAAAGGCACAGATCGTTTTGAAACTGTGCCTATTGGTTGTAAATATACTTCTAGTAAAGTCTTAAATTAAATTTTTGAAGTTCTTTAATATACTACTAAGTTTTTCTTAAAACTATTTTTTCAATTCCAGTAATACAATATCAAAGTCGGTTCGAATTTTTACTTTCCCATTTGAAACTTTAGCTTCTTTTCCGGAATAGGCATCTCTTACTTTAGATCCATCTTTAAAAACAGTGGCTACAATAAGTTCTTTTTTACCAGTAGACAGATCCAGACCAACCACTACTTTGTCCGTAAAAGTTCCTTTAGTGTATGTTCTTGAAAAAGTGTAGGGCGTGTCCGAAATCATGGTGTGAATTCCAGCTCCCACAGCAGGATGGTTCTTTCTGAATTTTCCTAATTTTCTCCAATGTGTCAGTGTTTTTTTAGTTTCCGGATTAGATTTTATGTCTTCCCAATTCATAAAGGAACGCAAGGTAGCATCACCGTTTGTACCTTCAATGACTAAGGGACGCGCACTCTCATCGCCATAATATACTTGAGAAAGTCCTGGGCTCAACAATAATTTTGTACCGGCTTCGATGCTTTTGGTGCGTTTTGCATCAAAAGGAGCGCCGTCATCATGTGAGGACAAATAGTTTAAAACACTGTATCCTTTTAAATCGGTGTTGAGCTTGTCTGAGTATTTTGAGAATATGAATTCATAGTCTTTTTGGGCATCCCATTTGAACTCAAAATTGATCATGTTGTTGAAACCATTTTTAAAATAGTTTATTTTTTTGTCTCCAAAATCAAAATATTGTCCGCCGCTGATACCATAATTATAGACTTCGGCAATGGTGTAAAAGGAGTTGTTATCTAGTACTTTTGCAGGGTTTTTTTTCTTCCAAGTGTCAAATGAATAGTCACATTGAGTTTTGAAATCTGCCCAGACGGTTTCGTCTGTATGTTTGACGGTATCTCCTCTGTAGCCGTCTATCCCATAATCAGCGACGTAGTCTGTCAGCCATTTTATGATGTAATATTTTGGAGTTTTAGGATAGCCTGTTCGAATAAAAAAAGCGTCTAGCTCTTTCATTTCTTGTTCGTATCGACCTTCTTTTTTCCATTTTTCGACAAGAAAAGGAGGTAAGTCTACATTTTGGGTACTTTCAGTTCTGATGTCTGGAAGATTGGCCACCAAAGTGCAGGCTGTTGTATTTTGATAGTTTGTATAATCGCAAACCGGATTGGTGCGAACCCAGTAATTGGGCCAAACAGCATCCATTTCCGTTACCGGACCGGTGTGATTAATTACACCATCAAGGATAATTCTGATTCCTCGCGCATGTGCTTTTTTTACTAATTCGGCTAACTCTTTTTTAGTTCCAAAATTGGGATCTAATGCCGTCCAATCTTTGGCCCAATAACCATGATAGCCGTAACTCAAACCAGTTCCTTCATCTACGGCATCATGAATTTGTTCTACTACAGGAGTAAACCAAATGGCATTGATTCCTAATTTGTCAAAATAACCGTCTTCAATCTTTTTAGTAATTCCCTTGATATCGCCTCCTTCATAACCACGGAGTTTTCCTGTAGTTTTTGTTCTGTTTAAAGTTATGTCATTGGAACGATCACCATTATTAAAGCGGTCTGTCATAAGAAAGTAGACATTAGCGCCTTCCCAGACAAAAGGGGCTTTTCGTGTCTTTTTTATTGGTGTGCTGTTTTCCGCTACAGTTTTGGTTCCGGAGCAACTCACACAAAACGCGAGTACGGATAGCATTAATAGTAAAGATTTTTTTTTCATTTTTTTATAAATTGAATAGTTATTTTTCTGCTGAAGCTTCTTTTCAAACAGCAGGAAACGGGTCTGGTATTCTTTTCAGTGCGTTCTCCGGATTCTTGTATTTAGAGTGGGAATTACTTTAGCTCTAAAATCAAAACAGATTTAGGTTCGATTATTATTTCGTTCGTCACATCAAAGGTGAGTTCAGAAATGACATCTTTTCCAGTTTTAAAGTCTTTGATGTTCTCTTTGAAACGTTGGGTGTTTACCGTTTTGGTTTCGTTGCTGTTGTTCATTAAAACCATGACCGTTTCATTTGCATTGTATCTAAAATATATATAGGTATTATTCTCTGGAATGTAATGGGTCATTTTTCCAAAATGAATCGCCGCTTTTGTTTTTCTCCATTGAAACAATTTAGCGGTAAAATCAAAATACTCATTTTGTCCCGGAGTTCTTCCTTCCTTCGTAAAAGCATTGTTTTCATCGCCTTCCCAACCGCCAGGAAAATCTTGACGAATTGCAGCATCCCCTTTGTCTTTGTCGCCGGCCATCCCTATTTCACTTCCATAATACAATTGTGGAATACCGCGAACGGTAGCCATCAAAGTCATTGCCATTTTATATTTTCGGATGTCGTTTCCATAAGTTTGATTGATGCGATTGGTGTCGTGATTTTCGACAAAAATCAACATGTTATTGCTGTTTGGATACAAAAAATCATTGGTAAAATTGTCATAGAGTTTTACCATTCCTTTGTCCCAAGAGCCATCATCTTCATTGAAAACTTTAGTGGCTGCCTCATATAATGTAAAATCCATAACGCTGGGCAGATACGAATTGTAATTTTGTATTGCAGCAATTTTACTGTCTTTTTGCCAATACGCCATTTGTGCTTGACTTTGCATCCAAACTTCTCCTACAATATTAAAATTGGAGTATTCATCCGTCACTGATTTGGTCCATTTTGCAATTCCTTTTGGATCAGAATAATTATAGGTGTCTACTCTGAAACCATCCAAATCAGCGTATTCAATCCACCAAATTGCATTTTGAATCAAGTATTTTAAAGTCAAAGGATTCTTTAAATTCAAATCAGGCATTGTGGGAACAAACCAGCCATCTATAGTGATTTTTTTATCAATTTCGGAAGCGTTAGTGTCATGGATAACTGTTCTTTTATGATTGGTTTGGGTGTAAGTGTCAAATTGATTAATCCACTCCTTTGTTGGTAAATCTTTCATCATCCAATGTTCAATTCCCCAGTGATTCGTCACATAATCCATTACTAATTTCAGGTCTCTTTTATGCATTTCGGAAGCCAATCGAACATAATCAGCATTGGTTCCATAACGTGGATCTATTTTATACACATCAGATTGTCCGTAGGTGTGATAAGAATACTTAGCGTCATTGTCCTCACAAAGTGGGGTGCTCCAAATGGTTGTTGCGCCCAACGACGAAATGTAATCCAAGTTTTTTATAATCCCTTCAATATCGCCACCGTGTCTTCCGCCCGGCAATTCTCTATTGTATTTTTCTTGGGTCGAATTTTCGCTGTCGTTATCTCTGTTTCCATTGGCAAAGCGGTCCGGCATCAATAAATACATCATATCCGAAGAATCAAAGCTTTTGCGTTGGGCTGCGTTTTCTCTTCTTTTTCTTAATGAATATTTATGTGTAAACGTTTCTTTGTTTTTGCTTTTAAAGGTAAAAACGAAATCAGAGGCCACAACTTTTTTGGTGTCGATTGTAACAAAAATGTAGTTGGGATTCTCGGTTCTTTTTACGTTGGTTATTTTTATCCCATTAGAAACGGTGACTTGGTTTTGAGAAATGTCTTTGCCGTAAAAAAGTATCTGCAGTTCTGGATTTTGCATTCCTGCATACCAAAAAGGCGGTTCTACTTTGTCGATTTGAGCATGTAACGTTACAGACATAAAAAAAAGGAATAAGGTTATTTTTTTTAGAAAATCCCTATTTTGGAAAGGTAAAGAAATAATTTTATTCATGGTGAAATACATTGATTACATTTAATTTTAATGAGAATTTTACAAAAAAAGATTCCTGTTACAAGGAATTAAGCAGTTTGACCTATTTAATGTCGTACTATAAAATGAGTGAAATAATATTTAATATAGGAGTCATATAAGCATTAAACCTTAAATGACCTTATTGTTGTTTAAGGTATATAAGCTTAACAAATGAAAATTAAATGACTTACATGGTAAAAAAAATGCACCATTGTTTTATTCTTATTGCTTGTGCGCTAAATAATTTAAATAAAACTCATACTTATATAAACAATCCCAATGCGAATTGGGATTGTTATTTTGCTTGTTGCGGCTTGAATCAAATGATAGAATAAACTACAAGTTCTAATAATTGCTTATACAGTAATTAAATGCTCAGGCCTAACTACAATAGCTTTTCCGTTTACAACGATAGCTAATTCTTTATCGCCAACAATTGAGAAAGAAGTTTCATTATGATTGATGGCTACTTTCAAAATTTGGTTTCTGAAATTAATTTTAAACGAATAGCCTTCCCATTCTTTTGGGATTTTTGGAGAAAAATGAAGTTTGTCTTCTTTAACTCTCATTCCTCCAAAACCTTCCACGATACTCATCCAGGTTCCGGCCATTGAGGTAATATGACAGCCCTCTTCGACTTCTTTATTATAATCATCTAAATCCAAACGCGACGTTCTCAAATAGAACGTATACGCCATATCCATTTTGTCTAATAAGGCGGCTTGAATCGAGTGTACGCAAGGCGAAAGGGAACTTTCATGAACCGTAAAGGATTCGTAGAATTCAAAATTGTTTTTCAATTCTTCTTTCGAAAAATGATCTTCAAAGAAATAGAAACATTGCAAAACATCGGCTTGTTTGATGTACGGCGAACGTAAAATGCGATCCCAAGACCATTTTTGATTGATTGGTCTTTGACTTTTGTCCAAATCCACTACGCGAACCAATTCTTTGTCCAAGAAACCGTCTTGCTGTAAATATACATTGTATTCTTCTGAAAAAGGGAAGTACATATTATCCGAAACTTTTTTCCAAGATTGTAATTCCGAATCCGAGATTTTTACTTTTTCCGTAATTCTTTTGTGATCCGAAGGGTATTCCAGAGATACTTTCTGAATTTGTTCATAGGTATATTCCAAACACCATTTGGCTATATAATTGGTGTAGAAATTATTGTTTACGTTATTCTC
Organism: Flavobacterium omnivorum; assembly: GCF_900099915.1. Classification (GTDB taxonomy): domain Bacteria; phylum Bacteroidota; class Bacteroidia; order Flavobacteriales; family Flavobacteriaceae; genus Flavobacterium; species Flavobacterium omnivorum. The sequence goes on along the minus strand of NZ_FNDB01000003.1, from coordinate 159,274 downwards.
ATATTCATTAGGGCCTGTAACACCAAGAATTACATATTGGTTTAAATTAGTTGAAAAATTGGCTCTTTGATGCCAGAAACGTGCAATTCCTATCAATACTTCCAATCCTTTTTCAGGAATGTAGCTGTAATCGCCCGTGTATCTGTAAAAGTTGTAAATGGCAAATGCAATGGCTCCATTCCTATGAATTTCTTCAAAAGTAATTTCCCATTCGTTATGACATTCCTCGCCGTTCATGGTTACCATTGGATACAAAGCCGCACCATTAGTAAATCCTAATTTAGCAGCGTTTTCAATGGCTTTGTCCAATTGATTGTAGCGGTACGTCAATAGATTTCGAGCTACTTCTTGGTCTTTGGTCGCCATATAAAACGGAATGCAATACGCTTCGGTATCCCAATAAGTAGATCCTCCGTACTTTTCTCCAGTGAAACCTTTAGGTCCAATATTCAATCGAGAATCTTTTCCTAAATACGTTTGGTTTAACTGAAAAATATTGAAACGAATTCCTTGTTGCGCTTTTACATCGCCATCAATGGTAATGTCTGACATATCCCAAATTTTTGCCCAAGCATCAATTTGGTCCTGCAACATTTGGTCATATCCTACTGCTAAAGCGGATTGAATCACTTTTTCAGCAGCAGTAATGGTATTTTCATGGTTTAAGGAAACCGTGTAACCACCAATTTTTTGTATCGATGATTTTTGGCCTTGAGCCACAATTACATCATAGCTAAACTGAATTTTATCAGTTGTTGCATCAATATTAGAAGGGGAAATTCCCGTTTTCTCACCATTTGTCAAAATGGTGTTTTGCATGAAAGTGGTAGCTTTGAAATGTGTTTTGAACGTTTGAGCGGTTACAAAAGCCTCATTTCCTGATTTTTTTACGTCAAGCGATTCCCAAAATTTTTCTTCCCAGTTCGCATCTTCATTGGTTACACCAGCATCAATATACGGTTTGTATATTATTTTTGCATCTTTGTTCAAAGGGGTGATTTCGTAATTAATAACGCCAACTTCATCCAAGTTCAATGAAAGAAAACGACGCACATTTACGGAAATTTCGGTGCCGTTTTTCAAAGTCGCTTCAAAAGAACGATGGTACCAACCTTCTTTCATATTCAGCTCACGACGAAAGTTTTTAACATCGGAAGAGGTATTTAAATCCAGTTTTTCACCGTTGATTTCAATGTCGATTCCAATCCAGTTTGGTGCATTCAACACTTTAGCAAAATATTCCGGATATCCGTTTTTCCACCAGCCCACTTTGGTTTTATCAGGATAATAAATTCCGGCAATATAACTTCCCTGGAAGGTTTCACCAGTATAATTTTCTTCAAAATTAGCACGTTGTCCCATGGCACCGTTGCCAATACTGAACAAACTTTCAGATGATTTTACGCGCTCCGGATCAAATCCTTCTTCTATGATGGACCAATTATCCGGTTTTATATAATCTTGATTCATTTTTTTCTAATTTAAAATTTCAATCATTTAAAAATTTAAAGATTGTTGTGATCCACATTCAATCTATCTTTTTTACTTTTAAAATTTGTTTCTTTATCCTTTAATTAATTTTTCTATAAAAGCGGTGTCTATGGCTGTAAAATCGGTAAAGATGTATTTTGCTTCATGCAAAGTACTTGCTTCTCCTATTCCTATGCTGGTCATGTTTCCAATATTTGCCGCTTGAACTCCCGCTACTGAATCTTCAAAAACGATCGAATCTTCGGGTTTTATGTTCAGTAATTTTGCAGCCATTAAGAAAACTTCCGGATCCGGTTTGGCGTTCGTCACATCATTTCCATCTACAACAGCGTCAAAATAAGATAGCAATCCTGTTTTTTCCAAAATAGGTCTTGCGTTTTTACTGGCTGAACCCAAAGCGATGGGTTGGTTGTTTTCTTTCAGAAATTTCAAAATTTCAAAAACTCCCGGAAGAATTTCGCTTGCATCCATGTCAACTAAATAGGATAAATAGTCCTCATTTTTTTGAACTAACCATCTGTCTTTGTCTTCTTGTGATGCAGTTACTTTTCCTAATTCTAATATGATATCCAAAGAGCGCACGCGGCTTACTCCTTTTAATAATTCATTATGTTCGTGTGTAAATTCGATATTTAATTCAGCAGCGATTTTTTGCCACGCTAAATAATGGTATTTTGCGGTGTCAACAATTACTCCGTCGAGGTCGAATATAAATGCTTTTGTATTCATTATTATTGTTTTATTACGTCATCAACATCTTTCACTTTAACAACTAAAATTGCAGCAATCAAGAAGCTGACGCCACTAGTTACTAATGCAAATATGGCATTGTCATTGTAAACATATTTAACTAATGGTCCGCCAATTAAGGCATTGATAATTTGGGGAATAACGACAAAGAAGTTGAAAATACCCATGTAAACTCCCATTTTCATTGGAGAAATTGATCCAGCTAATATGGCATATGGCATCGATAAAATACTTGCCCAAGCAATACCTACACCAACCATGGAAAGAATTAACCAGTCTTCATTAGGAACAAAATAGATAGATATTAACCCGATTCCTCCAATAATTAAGGATATAGAGTGTGTTAATTTTCGACCAATTTTTTTTGCGATATACGGTAGCGCAAAGGCATAGAATGCAGAAACTAAATTGTAAATTCCAAAAAGGACTCCAACCCAGTCTCCTGCGTTTTGATAGGCCTCACTTTTGCTGTCCGAAATGGGTAAGCCATAAATATGATGGGCTATGGCTGGAGTGGTAAAAACCCACATTCCAAAAAGACCAAACCAAGAGAAAAATTGTACCCAGCTTAATTGTCGCATCGTGGTAGGCATTTTTCTGAAATCATCAAAAATGTCCAATAAACTGGATTCTTTTGGATTGGCATCAGCCACTTTAGTTTCCTGATGTGCCATTTCGTCTTCAAATTGTGCTAACTCTTCAGGAGAATATTCTTTGGCAGAAAAAATGGAAACTAGAATGGAAACTACCAGAATAGCCGCTCCTATGACGAAAGATAAAATCAGGTGCATGGGAACGCCGCCATCCTCATCTCTATTGGAAACGCCAAACCAATTCGTTAAAACATAAGGAAGCCAAGAACCAATAACAGCACCAAAACCAATTAATGCGGTTTGTACGCTAAAACCAAGAGTTCTTTGGTCGGTTCTTAAATTATCTCCCACTAAAGCTCTGAAAGGTTCCATGGCGATATTAAATGACGCATCCATAATCATCAGCATTCCGGCACCAACCCATAAGGCAGGTAGAAAAGCGATGAAAATTTCGGCTTGAGGCATTAATATTAGTCCAATTGAGGCTAATAAAGCACCTACTAAAAAGAAAGGTTTTCGTCTTCCGAATTTCCCCCACGTTTTGTCGCTGTAATGTCCTATAATTGGCTGAACAATAAGACCCATTAACGGGGCAATAATCCAAAACCAGGATAGTTCATGTACATCTGCGCCAAAAATCTGGAGAATTCTGCTGGCATTAGCATTTTGAAGGGCAAAACCCATCTGGATTCCCAAGAAACCGAAACTCATGTTCCAAATTTCCCAGAAACTTAATCTACGCTTTTCCATTATCGTAATTTATAAATTAATACGATAAGCGCTATGCTTATCAAAACTTATCTTATTTTCGAAGTAAAAGTTAAAGTTTTGAGGGGTAAATATAAAAATATATTTCAAACTTTTGTTTTTGAGAAACAAAAAATAGAGAACTTTTTTAACTACAAGGTTGTAGTAAGTCAAAAATTAACAAACTAAAGCTAATTCGTTGATTCTCTTTCGATCAAATGGGTTTCAATTACTTCGGTTTTATAGTTTTCATCTTCCTCATCTTCTTTCGATTCGAGTCTTTCAATAAGCATTTTTGCGGCCTTATTTCCCATTTTTATGCCATTTTGACTCACTGTTGTAATGGTGGGAGTAGAATATTTAGAAATTATTCCATCCGTAAAGGCGATAACAGCTAGATCTTTAGGGACATTTAGGCCTCTTTTATTGGCAGTTTTAATGATGGTCACAGCAAATAGTTCATTGACAGCAAAAACAGCATCAATAGCTTTGTCTTCTAATAATTTTCCAATGGTAATCTCGCAAGTGTCTACATCTTCGATCTTTATAATTAGGTTTTCATTGAAGGGGATGTCATTGTCTAAAAGTGCTTTAATGTAACCATCTGTTCGAAGTTTACCTACGCTCACGTAATCTACAGTGGTCACAAGAGCGATCTTTTTCCGATCTTTGTCAATCAAGCTTTGAACGGCTTCATACGCTGCAGATTGGTCGTCAATTATCACCTTGTCGCACAGGATGTCATTCGTGACTCTATCAAACATGACAACTGGCATGCCTTGATTGATAACTTCTGTAATGTGATGAAAATCTCCTCTAAACTGGGTTTCTTTGGAGAGTGACATGATGAAACCATCGATACTTCCATTGGCAAGCATTTCCATATTAAGCACTTCTTTGTCAAAGGAGTCATCTGAAAGACAGATGATAACACTGTAACCATGTTCGTTGGCCACTTGTTCTATTCCGTTGATTACGGTCGAGAAAAAATGGTGCACAATTTCTGGAATGATGATTCCAATAGTTTTGGTTTTTCTATTTTTTAAGCTAAGCGCAATATTATTGGGTTTGTAATTGTAGAATTTGGCGAAAGCCTGCACTTTAAGTCTAGTTTCTTCGCCTATTTCGAGACTGTTTCTAAGTGACTTGGAAACCGTTGAAATGGAAACGTCTAATTCTTTTGCAATTTGTTTAAGCGTTATTTTCCTTTTCATAGTGGTTTTTGGTAAAAAAATATTTCTTACTAAAGGTAAAATTAAATTTTACAAATAATAATTAAAGTGATAAAAATTTAAATAAATCAGAAAGTTTTCAACACTATTACGTTTTCGTAACCCTTTAAAATTTGGTCTTTGTCGGGAGTACTAAAATTTACATAAATTTAACATTCGAAGTACTAGTTAAGCTTGAAAATTCAAGAAAAATTAAATTAAATTAAACAAAAAGTATGAAAACAATTTATAAAAAGTTGTTAATTTTATTACTGCTACTCCCTTTTAGTGTTCTGGCTCAGAATACGGTGGGCGGAACTGTTCTGGATAAAGCATCTGGACAACCAATTCCGGGGGTAAATGTAAATGTACAGGGTGCCGCTAATGGAGTTTCTACTGATTTTGATGGTAAATATCAGCTGACAAATGTAAAAAGAGGCGATAAAATCGTTTTTTCTTATATTGGTTACATGAACACTGTAGTGGATTATGTTGCTCAAAATTCATTAAACGTATCTTTAGAAGAAGATGCTAATCAATTAAAAGAAGTCGTAATTCAAGTGGGTTACGGAACTGTTAAGAAAAAAGACGCTACTGGAGCGGTAACGGTGCTTACTTCAAAAGATTTTAATAAAGGGCCAGTAACTTCTGCGGATCAGATGATTCAAGGTAAAGTAGCTGGTTTGCAAATTATCAACGGAGGGGGTTCACCAGGTGAAGGTGCAACTATTAGAATCAGAAGCGGATCTTCATTATCAGCAAATAACGATCCTTTGTACGTAATTGATGGTGTGCCAGTTGCTGCTGGTGGAGTAGAAGGAAGTAGAAACCCGTTGACAACTATCAACCAGAATAACATTGAATCTATTTCGGTTTTAAAAGATGCTTCGGCAACGGCTATTTATGGTTCTCGTGCTTCGAATGGTGTTATCATCATTACTACCAAAAAAGGAAAAGCAGGTGATTTACAAATAAACTACAACGGAAATTTTCAAGTATCTGAAATTACAAATAAAGTAGATGCTTTATCTAGTACACAGTTCAGAGATTTTGTAACGGCGAACGGAAATGCTGCTCAAATTGCATTAATGGGTGCTGCTGATACGGACTGGCAAGATGAAATCTATAGAACAGCTATTGGTACAGATCATAATGTTTCTTTAAGCGGGGGTTCTGATAACATCGTGTATAGAGCATCGGTAGGATATGCTAATTTGAATGGTATCTTGAAAAGAGATAATATGGAGCGTACTACCATGTCTGCAAATGTAACAGGGAACTTTTTAGATAATCATTTAAAAATTGAAGTGAACAACAATACCTCTCTTATAAATAGTGTATATAGTAATCGTGGTGCTATTGGTTCAGCGATTCGTTTTGATCCAACACAAGTGGTCAGAAATCCTGATGGAACTTTTTTCCAATGGTATACTTCTCCAACTCAAATAAACCAATTATCAGGAAGAAACCCTTTATCTTTAATTGAACAACAAAATAGCTTTGGAACTGCTTATAGAAGTATTGGAAACATCCAAACAGAATATAAAATGCATTTTTTACCAGAATTGAAAGCAGTTGCTAATCTTGGTTACGATCAATTAACAGGAAGATCTTTTGGTAATACTGAAGCTGATTATCTAAATGGGCTTTCTGGTTCTGGGTATAACAATACCTACGAAAGAACACAATCCCGTTTCAATAAATTGATGGATTTGTTTTTTAATTATAATAAAAAATTGGAGTCTATTGATACACAAGTAGATGTAACTGGAGGGTATTCGTACCAAGATTTTAGAGAGTCGTTTAACTCTTCAAATTTTAATTTCCAAAGTAATAATACTACTGTTGATCCTAACTTTCCTTCCCGTATCAATTTGCAATCGTTTTTTGCAAGAACAAATATTTCAGTTGCTGATAAGTACTTATTAACTTTGTCTTATAGACGTGATGGTACCTCAAGATTTACGGAGTCGAATCGTTGGGCTAATTTCCCTGCAGTTGCTTTAGCGTGGAAATTGAATGAGGAAAACTTCTTGAAAGACGTAACAAGTATATCTACTTTGAAACTTCGTGGAGGTTGGGGTATTACTGGACAACAAGATATTGGAATTAGCTATCCTTCTATTCCTTTATACTTAGCTTCTAATACAGCTGCTCAATACCAATTTGGAAGTGATTTTTATACCACATATAGACCACAACCATACAATAGTAATTTGAAGTGGGAACAAACCACTACGGTTAATGCAGGTTTAGATTTTGGATTTGTAAACAATAGAATAAACGGTAGTGTAGATTTATACAAAAGAACTACTGAAGATTTATTATTGAACACTCAAAATCCTTCTTTCTTCGGATTCTCAAACTTTGATAATTACAACGTAGGAACGATAGAAAACAAAGGAATTGAAATTGCAGCAGAAGTGATTCCTTTTCGCAATGACAATTTTGAATGGAGAATTGGTGGAAACGTAACGTTCCAAGATTCTAAAATCACAAAATTGACCACTACACAACCAAATACTCCAGGAATAAACATTGGCGGTTATGAAGGTGCTACAGGAAATACGATTCAAAATCACCAAGTAGGATTTGCGCCAAGTTCATTTTATGTATATGAGCAAGCGTACGGTGTAGATGGAAAAGCAATAGACGGCGTGTATATCGATAGAAATAATGACGGATTGATTACACAACAAGACAAATACCGTTTCCACAAACCAGCAGCTGATGTTTTTTACGGTTTCAATACAAGTGTAACCTACAAAAACTTTGATATGGGAATGAACTGGAGAGGATCTTGGGGTAACTACAATTACAACAACGTAGATTCAAGCAAAGGATCTTTCAATAACATTTTGATCAGAAACACGGATTTATCTAACGGTGTTGAAAATCTATTGGAAACGGGTTTCAGATCTAATGATACCAAACGTTTTGAATCCGATTACTACATTCAAGATGCTTCTTTTGTAAGATTAGATAACGTAAGTGTTGGATATACTTTCAATCAAAAAGACAAAGCTTCTTCATTAGTAAAAATGACATTGTCTGCTCAAAACGTTTTGATAATTACAAAATATGAAGGTTTGGATCCAGAGATTTCTGGAGGTATAGATGGAAATTTATACCCACGACCAATAACTTTTACGTTAGGTTTAAACGTTAATTTCTAATACAAATATCAAGAAAAATGAAAAAGATACAAACAAAATTATGGGGTATTTCATTGTTACTGTTGGTGCTATTATTCCCATCGTGTACAGATGATTTAAGCCAGTCTCCAGAGGGCAACGTTGCTGTTCCTGGTGAAGAATTTTTTAGCAAGCCAGAATCGTACAAACAAAATTTGGCTAAATTATATGCAGGATTTGCTACTTCAGGTCAAACGGCTGCTGGTTCTCCAGATATCTCCGGAATTGATGAAGGAGAAAGTCAGTATATCAGAGGATTTTGGTTGATGCAGGAGCTGACTACGGATGAAGCGGTAATTGCTTGGAATGACGGAACTATAAAAGATCTTCACTCACAAACATGGACTTCATTAGACCGATTTATCACAGCTACATTTGCTCGTTTCTCTTTCCAAATTGTAAACTGTAACGAGTTTCTTAGACAAACTACAGATGAAAAATTAGCTGCAAGAGGTCTTGATGCTGCTTTGATAGCAGAAATTAAGACGTATAGAGCCGAGGCACGTTTCATTAGAGCATTTACCTACTGGCACTTAATTGATATGTTTGGTGGTGGATCTTTGGTTACTGAAAATTCACCAACGACCTTTTACTATCCTGAATATGCTACAAGAGCAGAATTATACAAATTTGTTGATGAGGAGTTAACTGCGATCATTCCAGAATTAAAAGCGCCAAAATCAAATGAAGCGTATCGAGTAGATCAAGCAGCTGCTTGGATGTTGCAAGCAAAATTGTATATGAATGCTAAAGTATACATTGGAACTGATAATTATGCTGGAGCATTGCCATTAATCAATAAAGTTATTGCTTCTGGTTATGCATTGCACAACAATTATAACCAATTATTTTTTGCAGATAATGATAGAAATGGAGCTCAAAACGAATTTATTTTCACAATTGCTTTTGACGGTCTTAGAACGCAAACGTACGGCGGAACTACTTTCTTGACGCACGCTCCAGTGGGTGGTTCGATGAAAGCATCTGAATTTGGAATCAATGGTGGTTGGGCTGGAATCAGAACAACTGCAGCATTTGTAGACAAGTTTAGTGCAAACACTACTGACGCAAGGGGTCAATTTTACACCGATGGGCAAACGAAAGAAATTGTTGATATTAGTAATTTCACAGATGGATATGCTATTCAAAAGTTTAGAAATGTAACGGTAAACGGTGTTCCGGGCTCAGATAAATCAGGTGATTTCTCTGATTCAGATTTTCCAATGTTCCGTTTAGCTGATGCATATTTAATGTATGCTGAATGTGCAGTTGTTGGTAAAGTAGGAGATCTTGGAACGGCTAGAGGGTATGTAAATGCGTTGAGAACTAGAGCAAATGCTTCGATGATAAGCACGCTTACTGCTGATGCAACAGGTGCAACTTTAATTCTTGACGAAAGAGCAAAAGAATTGCATTGGGAAGGACACAGAAGAACGGATTTAATTCGTTTTGGTAAATTTTCAGGCGGTAGCTACTTATGGCCTTGGAAAGGAAACGTATCTGGTGGAGCTCCAACACAAGCGTTTAGAAATTTATTTCCTATTCCTGCTACTGCATTGTCATCAAATAATAAATTACAACAAAACCCTGGATATTAATAACTATAAAAAATAAATAAAAAATGAAAAATATAACGAAATCAGTAATTGCTTTATTTGCGGTACTTGCCTTGTCTTGTAGCGTAGAGGATGTAGAAGATAGACCAGTAATTCAGGGAATTGATACTCCTGAATTAGTAGCGCCAGAAAACGATAAAGCGTATGTTTTATTGGAAGATAATGCAGAAGAAGTTGCAGAACGTTTTGTTTGGACGAAAGCTACGTACGATGGAAATGTAGAAATTGGATACAAACTTCTAATCGACGTTAAAGGGGGTGATTTTACAAAAGCAGTTGAAATAGGCGGAACTTCTGGCGCTACCCAAATCGAGGTTACGGTTAAAACTTTAAACAACGCAATAATTGCCTTGGGTGGTACACCTGATGTATTAGGTTCTTATGATGTTAAAGTAATGTCAAGTTTAGCTGGAATGGAAAAAATGATGTCTGAAACTCCATTGACTATTTTAGTGAATCCATACACAGGATTAATTCCTTATGCTTTTACTGACTGGTATTTTGTAGGTGATGCAACTGCTTCGGGATGGAATAATAATAATAACAACCAACCATTATTTAGAAGCGGAACTAATCCAAGCTTATATCAGTTTACAGGTTTTTTCAAAGCTGGTGCATTCAAACTAATTTCTACACCTGGACAATGGGCTCCAATGTATGGTAAAGGGGATAATGGAGCTATTGTAGCTAGACCTACTGAAGCTGATTCAGATCCATCATCTTTTGAAATTGCAACGGAAGGATATTATACTTTCACAATGAATACTGAAACATTAAAATACACTTTAGTGACGTATAATGCAGCTGCTGCTGCAACATTTACTACCGTAGGTATCATTGGAGATAGTACACCATTAAAATGGGATGCTTCAACAGCATTAACTCAATCTACATTCAATTCACATGTTTGGTCTATAAATGTTTTGCCATTAAATGACGGTAAAGCTAAATTTAGAGCAAATAATGCATGGGACGTAAATTGGGGTGGAAACACTGCTTTTTCAGCATTCCCAAATAACGGAACAAGCGGGGGTGACTTACCAGTTGCTAAATCAAAATACAAAATCTATTTCAATGATTTAGATGGTAGTTATTTGATGATTCCTAATCAAAAATAATTTATTTCAAAAAATTAAAGGGCTATCTATGGGTAGCCTTTTTTTTTATTTTTTAATTTAATCATAATCTAACTATGAAAAAAATTATACTATTATTGTTGCTTTTTTGTTCAATGGCAACATTTGCTCAACAACAAGCAGTTACTTATAGCATTAATCCAGCTACTTTCGAAGAAACTACTTCAATTACAATTACTATTAACGGTAGTAGTGTAAATGAAGCCGCTTGGGGTGTTAGTGGGAATGCATTGTATATGTGGGCATGGTCTTTTGATATCAATGATGCCAATATTGTTGATTGTCCTACAAATGGTGCATGGACTGCATCCAATGAAGCGAACCTATTTACCTATAACGCTGGTTCAGATACCTACACAAAAACCATTACTCCAATTACCTTTTACAACAGAAATGGAATAGGAAGGATCGGTTTCTTGGTCAAAGCCAAAGACGGTACAGGAGATAAAAAATCACAAGATATACTAGCTGAAGTAGGTAGTTTTCAAGTGACCTTAACTGCTCCCAAGGAAAATAGCGCGACCATAATTGCATCAGGCGGAAGTTTGAGTATTGCAGCTACCAATACCGGTGGAAATGCCAGTTATGTATTAAAAGCAAACGGTACAACTTTAAATACTAATGCGGCAACTTCCAGTTATTCTTTCAATCATTCTGCTATTAATGGAAATCAGAATTACGAATTACAAGTTACACAAGGAACAACTATAATCACCAAAAAGTTTAGTGCCATAGTGAATCCAAATGTGGTTAGTGCAGCATTGGCAGCAGGTTTAATAGATGGAATTAATTACAATACAACCGATGCTACAAAAGCGACTTTGGTTGTAGATGCTCCATTTAAAGACTTTGTATATGTTGCTGGAAGTTTCAACAATTGGCAACCTACAGGTTCTTTTGCGATGAAAAAAGATCCGGCTTCAGGAAAGTTTTGGTTGGAATTAACAGGATTAGTTTCAGGTGCAAATTATACCTACCAATACTGGGTGGTGGACCAAACTCCTATTGCTGGGACACCTTCATTGGTGAAAACGGCAGATCCATATTCAACTTTAGTCTTATCTCCTTATGATGATGGCGGGATTCCTGCTTCCAAATATCCAAATATGCCGGTCTATCCAGTTGGTCAAGAAAGAGAAGTTACCGTTTTACAAACTGGAAAAACTCCGTATTCATGGAGTAGTGCTTCAACAAATTTTGTTAAGCCTGCAAAAGAAAAATTAGTAGTCTATGAATTATTGGTTCGGGATTTTGATGCCAACAGAAGCTATCAAGACTTAATTAATAAAATCGATTATTTCAAAAATTTGAAGATAAATGCGATTGAGTTAATGCCTGTAATGGAATACGAAGGCAACGAAAGCTGGGGATACAATACCTCTTTTCATATGGCATTGGATAAATTCTATGGTACTTCGGATAAATTGAAAGAGTTTATTGATTTGTGCCATCAAAACGGAATTGCCGTTATTCTTGATGTCGCTTTAAATCATGCTTTTGGTAGAAATCCAATGCTTCGGATGTGGATGAATGATCCTGACGGAGATGGTTGGGGTTCTCCTTCAACTGAAAATCCGTATTTTAATACAACAGCAATGCATAGTTATAGTGTAGGCGAGGATTTCAATCACCAGCAACCTAGAACACAAAACTATGTGCAACGTGTCATCAAACAATGGGTAGAAGAATATAAAATTGACGGGTTCCGTTGGGATTTAACCAAAGGTTTTACCCAAAATTGTCCTGCTAATGTAGCAGGTGGTCAAGAAAATTGTACTGGTAGCAAACAACAAGATAGGGTAGAAGTGTTGCAAAAATATGCAGACTATTCTTGGGGTTTAGATGCCAATCATTACGTTATTTTTGAACATTTGGGCGGTAATGATGAAGAACAACAATGGGCCAATTATAGGCTGAACGAAACGCCAAGTAAAGGCGTTATGATGTGGGGAATATTGACCTCGGAGTACAATAATTTAACTAAAGGGTATGCGGGTAATATTTCTAGAATGAGTTCTTCAAGTCGAGGATTTACCTCACACCGATTGATGGGTTATGCTGAAAGTCATGATGAAGAGCGCTTAATGTATAATAACATTCAGTCAGGAAATAGTTCAAACCCGGATCATAATGTTAAAACATTAAACGTTGCGTTGTCTAGAATGTCAGCTTTGGGTGCTGTTTCTTTGCTGGTTCCAGGACCAAAAATGATTTGGCAATTTGGAGAACTAGGTTGGGATACGTCTATATTCTCTTGTAACAATGGCAGTGTAAATTCACCGACTGATGCAACATCAGGGGACTGTAAATTAGATACTAAGCCACAACCGCAATGGACAGGCAATTGGCTTGGAGACACTAACAGAAGCAAAATTTACGATGATTGGGCGAAAATGATTACTATGAAAACCATGGAACCAGTATTTTCAGGAACTGTAACAATTAATAGTAGTAGTTCGTTATTTCCGAATATCAAAATCACGAATAGCGCATTGGCTTCAAGCCAGCTGAAAGATGTTTTGATTGTCGCTAACTTTAATGTAATTCCTCAAAACGTCCCTTCAGGATTTCCTTATACTGGAACTTGGTATAACTTAATGGATAATAACTCTATTAATGTGATTAGTACTTCAGCGGCAATTACGTTGCAACCGGGAGAATTTAAAATCTACGGTAACAAAACAGCATCCTTGGCTATTGCGGATTACGAAAAATCACCAACGATTGTGTTGTATCCAAACCCAGCTTCTGATTATTTCACTTTGAATGAAACAACTTCTAAAGTGCAGTTATTTTCTATCACGGGACAATTGGTAAAAAGTTTTGATGTTAATAAGACAGCAGGAACTCAATTTTCAGTTAGTGATTTGAATCAAGGACTCTACATCGTAAAAGCATTTGATGAAAATAATGAAATGAAAGTATTGAAACTTTTAAAAAACTAAAATTTTTATCGTTTCTAAAAGGTTAAAAAAGATAGGGTTTTAAAATGATAAGCAATAAGAATAAAACAATGGTGCATTTTTTTTACCATATAAGTCATTTAAGTTTCATTTGTTAGGCTTATATACGTTAAACAACAATAAGGTCATTTAAGGTTTAATGCTTATATGACTTCTATGTTAAATATTATTTCACTCATTTTATAGTACGACCTTAAATAGGTTCAACTGCTTAGTTAAAAATAAGTGTAAGCTATTGTCGCTAAACCAGACGCTTTTAGCATAACTACAATTGGTAGAAGAATCCTTGAATTAGTAAAAAACGGCTGTCCCTTAAAAGACAGCCGTTTTTATATAAAAGAACTGCTTCATTACTGAAGCAGTTCTTAACTACAATTAAAACTAAAAAATTAAATCTTACCGTCTTTGATTTCGTCCACAATTTCAGGATTCAATAATGTTGAGGTATCACCAAAATTTGAGTAATCTCCTTCGGCAATCTTACGCAGAATCCTACGCATGATTTTTCCGGAACGGGTTTTTGGTAAACCGGAAACGAACTGGATTTTATCCAATTTTGCAATTGGTCCAATATGGTCGGATATGTGCTGGTTAATCTCTTTACTTAGGTTTTCTCTATCACGATATTCTCCGGTTTCTTTAAGAATTACAAAACCATACAACGCATTTCCTTTGATGTCATGCGGGAAACCTACAATCGCACTTTCGGCAACCGCAGGATGTTCATTGATAGCATCTTCTATCGGTGCAGTTCCCAGATTGTGTCCCGAGACAATAACTACGTCATCTACACGGCCAGTGATTCTGTAATACCCAACTTCGTCACGTAAAGCGCCGTCGCCAGTGAAATATTTACCTGGAAAGGTAGAAAAATAGGTTTCCTTGTAACGTTGGTGATCGCCCCAAATCGTTCTGGCTATTCCCGGCCAAGGAAATTTAATACACAAACTTCCGGTCACCTGATTGCCTTCGATTTCGTTGCGTTTTTCGTCCATCAAAACGGGTTGGATTCCCGGTAATGGTAACGAAGCATAAGTAGGTTTTGTTGGCGTTACAAACGCAATTGGCGAAATCATAATTCCTCCTGTTTCCGTTTGCCACCAAGTATCCACGACAGGACATTTCTTGTCTCCTACGTGGTTGTTGTACCAATGCCAAGCTTCCTCGTTGATGGGTTCTCCCACGGATCCAATTACTTTTAAAGAAGTCAATTGATATCTTTGTACATACTCGATGCTTTCTTTTGCCAAAGCTCTAATGGCGGTTGGTGCCGTGTAAAACTGGGTCACTTTGTGCTTTTCGATGGTTTGCCAAAAGCGACTGAAATCGGGATAAGACGGAACTCCTTCGAAAATTACCGTGGTAGCTCCGTTCAATAACGGTCCGTAAAGAATATAAGAATGCCCGGTAATCCAGCCAATATCAGCAGTACACCAGAAAATATCATTGTCTTCATAATTAAAAACGTTCTTAAACGTATAGGCTGAATACACCATATAACCCGCTGTAGTGTGAACCATTCCTTTTGGTTTTCCTGTTGAACCAGAAGTGTAAAGGATAAATAAAGGATCTTCGGCATCCATTATTTCGGCTACATTATTATCCGAAGCTTGGTCTAAAAGTGGTTGCAACCATTGGTCACGACCTTCTTTCATATTAATAGTTGAGTTGATTCTTTTAGCTACTAAAACGTTCTCAACGCAAGGACAATTCAGTAAGGCTTCATCAACGATACTTTTTAAATCGATGGTTTTGTTCCCGCGATATCCACCATCTGAAGTGATTACCATTTTACATTCGCTGTCATTGATTCTTGCTGCAACTGCCGAAGCGGAAAATCCTGCAAAAACAACTGAGTGAATGGCTCCAATTCTGGCGCAGGCCAAAGTGGTAATGGCTAATTCAGGAATCATGGGTAAGTAAATACAAACGCGATCTCCTTTTTGTATGCCTTGTTCTTTTAGGACATTCGCCATTTTGCAAACACGTTCGTACAATTCATTATACGAAATATGCAATGCCTCTTCATTTGGATCATTTGGTTCAAAAATGATGGCTGTTTTATCTCCTTTTTTAGCAAGATGCCTGTCGATACAGTTTTTTACAATGTTTACTTTCGCATTGGTAAACCATTTTATATCGGCTTCAGCCATATTAAAGTCTACAACTTTATCCCATTCTTGGTACCAAGTAAAATTTTCAGACGCCACTTTGTCCCAGAATTTTTTGGGTTCACGAACTGATTTTTTGTAATGTTTAAAGTACTCTTCTAAATTATTAATTTTATAGTAACTCATGATTTTGGTAAATTTTAAATATTATAAACTCCTATTTTATACTTTTTTAATGTGGTAACGATTTCCTCCACAATGTTTTCGTCATCAATGGTGGACGGAATTTGGAATTCCTCGCCATCGGTAATGCTGCGCATCAGTTTTCGCAGGATTTTCCCCGAACGTGTTTTTGGTAATCGTTGTACAATAACCACATTTCTCAACGAGGCAACTGCGCCAATTTGCTGACGAACCAGTTTAATGATTTCTTGTTCCAATTGATAATGTTCGATTTCATCTCCTGATTTGGTTACCACCAATGCCAGAGGAATTTGCCCTTTCAATTCATCTTGTATTCCAATAACGGCACATTCAGCAACGGAATGGTGGGAAGCAACAACTTCTTCCATTTCTGCTGTTGACAATCGATGTCCCGCTACATTTATCACGTCATCCGTTCTTCCCGTGATGAAAATATAACCTTCTTCATCTTTATAGCCACCATCGCCAGAGAGATAATATCCGTCAAATTTGCTGAAATAACCTGCTTTGAAACGTACTTCGTTTTCCCAAATTCCTAACATATTTCCAGGAGGTAAAGGTAATTTTACAACCACCAAGCCCTCTTCATTGGCTTTTAATTCGTCACCGTTTTCATTAAAAATCCGAATATCATACCCACAAACTGCTTTAGTTGCGGAACCTGATTTTACCGGCATTTTTTCAATACCAAGGGAATTTGCAATCATTGGCCAGCCCGATTCTGTTTGCCACCAATGGTCTATTACAGGAATAGGAATGTGCTGTTGGTACCATTCTAACGTAGCATTATCACAACGTTCTCCCGCCAAAAATTGATTTTTAAGAGTGCTCAAATCATATTGTTTGATGAATTCTCCGTCAGGATCTTCTTTTTTGATGGCTCTAATAGCGGTAGGAGCGGTAAACATGGTGCCTACTTTATGCTCTGAAATTATTCTCCAAAACGTACTCGCATCTGGAGTTTTTATCGGTTTTCCTTCAAAAATTATGGTGGTATTTCGGTTCAATAGCGGTCCGTAAAGAATGTAGCTGTGCCCAACTGCCCAACCCATATCCGATGCTGCCCAAAAAGTTTCGTCTTCTTTTACATCATAGATATATTTCATCGAAAATTTCAATGCCACAGCATATCCACCGGTATCTCTTACAATTCCTTTTGGTTTTCCAGTAGTTCCGGATGTGTACAAAATATACAGCGGATGATTCGAATTAACAGGAACACAAGGCGTTTCTTCTGAACCGTAAACCAAGGCATCGTAATCTACATCGTATTTCTTAAACGGAATTCTGGCGCCTAATTTTCTATTGAATACGATTACTTTTTTTGGTCGGTGACTCGCTAACGAAATGGCTTCATCCACCAAAGGTTTGTATGCAATCAAACGATCCACTTCAATTCCTGACGAAGCGGTAATAATTGCTCTTGGTTTGCAATCGTCGATTCTGATGGCCAATTCATTTGGTGCAAAACCTCCAAAAACAACAGAATGAATCACGCCAATTCTAGCGCAAGCCAACATCGCAAAAGCAGTTTGAGGAATCATTGGCATGTAGATTATAGCGGTATCGCCTTTTTTTAATCCTAATGATTGCATGCCTCCCGCGAGTTTTGCGACTTCGGTTTTTACTTCCGAAAAAGTGTATTTTTTCACGGTTTGTGTCACCGGAGAATCATAAATAAAAGCGACCTGATCGCCACAACCATCTTGAATGTGCTTGTCTAATGCCAGATAACAAATGTTCAATTCCCCATCTTTGTACCAAAGCGGATATCCGTTTTCATCTTTCGACAAAATCGTCTCCGGTTTATTGTACCACTCAATTGCATCAGCTTGTTCTGCCCAGAATTTTTCCGGTTTGTCAATGCTGTCCTCATAAACTTCCTTGTATGTCATTGTTTTGAATTTGTCTCTTATTGAATTAATTCATGAACTTGATCGACTAGTTTTTTAATTGAAAACGGCTTGGTTACATATAAATTTGCACCTAAAGAGAGGCCTTTTTCAATATCTTTTTCTTTATTTTTTGCCGATAGAAAAATCACTTTGCAATGCCGAAGGCGTTCGTCTTTTTTTATTTGTTCCAATGTTGCAAAGCCGTCTACCATGGGCATCATAACGTCTAAAATAATTACGTCTGGAAGTTGTTTATTTAAAATATCCAAAGCCTCTTGACCATCTCGTGCTATGAAAACTTCAAAATTATTTTTCTTAAACGTATATTCCAATGACATTACTATATTAGGTTCGTCATCTACAATTAAAATCTTCTTCATCTTGTTAACTATTTTCTGCTGTGTTATAATTGGGTAAAGTAAATACGAAAGTGGCGCCTTCCAACACATTGTCCTCTGCCCAGATCTTGCCTTTGTGATGCTCAATAATTTGTTTGCAAATGGCTAAGCCCAATCCACTTCCTATTGGTTTTTTTACGTTCTGGTTCCGAGATTGATAGAATTTATCAAAAATGGCTTCAAAATCTTCTTTCTTAATTCCCTTGCCGTTATTGTGTATTCTGACTTCAATATTATTTTTATTCTCATAAATCGAAATCACTATTTTTCCCTCTGTTTCTGTACTGAATTTTATGGCATTCGATAGTAAATTATGAATGACTTGGATGATTCGTTCTTCGTCATAAAAGGCTTTTATTTCCTTGGAAGCGCTGTTAAATTCGACACTTATTTTTTTATTTTTTATTAATTGTTGTACGGAATCCAAAGTGTTTTTTATGGTACTTGAAATATTGTTTTTGGACAAATAAATCTTTTGTTTTCCGGTTTCAAATTTCTCTAAATCCAGTATTTTATCAATCAAACGATTCAAACGATCGGATTCAGATATGATGTTTTGTAGAAACTGTTTTCTCAACTCCTCCGGAATGTCGTCATCGTCGTGAAGTATTTCGCTTGCTGCCCGAATGGCGGTTATTGGTGTTCTTAGTTCATGGGTAACTGTGTCTAGAAATTCATCTTTTTGAATGTCTTTATTGACTAATTGCTGATTCGCATTTTTTAGTTGTTCCGATATTTTTTTTAATTCATTGGAAGTATCTGTCAGTTTTTTATTAATGATAAGGTTTTCTTTTGATTCTTCTAAAATGCGCAACACCTCCGGCAGGCTAATTTTGTCTTCCTTAATAACACTCGATATTAATATTTTGGCAGAAGCCGTACCGATGTGGCCCGTCAATAAATTCTCCGCAAATTTTATAAAGCGAGCATCCGCTGTGGTGATGTCTTTATCAACATTGTATTTTAAATTAAAAATAGTCAAGGCTCTTTTAGTCCTTTCTTCGCCCAAGAAGCGCTGCAATACTTTTTGTATATCCGAGATGTAAGCGGTCCCTTTCCATACAAACGCATTCTCATGATTGGTGATGTATTTGTCAATATCTACAAACATTTCGGCATAATTACGTTCCCTGTAATTTCCTTGAAAACTCACTGATACCGCTGCATAACTCAAGATATTAATTAGTAAGCTCCAAAAAAAAGCATGTGGAATGGGTTCTAAATAATCTAAACCAAAAAGCTGAAACGGTTTTAATAGTGCTATGCTCCAAGGTCCTTCCTGAATGAAAAGACTTGTAGATTTTGTAAGCCCCATAGCATACGGGATTAAAAGGGTGTACAAGCAGATAAAAAAACCAAGAATTATTCCTGTAATCGCACCGTTTTTTGAGCCTCTTTTCCAGAATATAGCGCCAAAAAAGGAGGGTGCTAATTGTGCTATAACTACAAAAGCTACTAGACCAATGGAAACCAATGAATAATCTAAAATGAATATTCGGTAAATTGCATAAGCTAAAATGATAAGCGAAAATATTCCTATTTTACGGCTGTTTACAATACGCTTACTGTTCTTTTTCTGTGATGAGTTTTCCAATGATCCAATAAAGCCATACGGAATCAGTAGGTTGTTGCTCAGCATGGTAGCAAGAGCAATGGAAGATACGATTATCATCGAAATCGCTGCTGAAAACCCACCTAGAAAGACTAAAACAGTCAATACATTATTATTAAAAAACTGAGGAATTAGCAGTGAATAGGTATCTGAATTGTGGCCTTTACCGTCAAAAAGAATGTTTCCACCCCAGGCTATTGGAAATACAAAAAGGTTAAAAAGCAATAGGTACAAGGGGAATAGCCAGATGGCTGTTCGAATGTGAGTTTCTTTATTATTTTCCACAATTGCGGTGTGGAATTGTCTTGGCAATAAGAAAATAGCAAACATTGATAGTATACAAAGAAAAAACCAGTTGATTCCATTTGTAATGCCACCTATCGAATTTTTTTTGTCAAAATCTTTAAGCACTGAAGCTTTTTGGTAAATATCATCAAATCCATCAAATACAAAATAGGTTACATAAATACCAACAATTAAAAAGAAAACGAGTTTCAAGATAGATTCCATAGCAACCGCTGTAACAATGCCGCGTCTTTTTTCCGAAGCATCTACGTATTTTGTGCCATAGTATGACGCAAATAAAGCTAAAGTTAAACAAACGTAGGTTGTAGTATCAGTAAAAATATTATCACTTGCTTGTGTTTTTGTAACAATGTGAAAAGTGTCTGAAATTGATTTTAGTTGTAAAGAAATGTATGGTAATATGCCAATAACACAAATTATGGTCACTAATGCCCCAAGAAATCTACTATTTCCGTATCGTAAAGAAATAAAATCTGCAATGCTGGAAATTTTATTTACTCTCGAAATTCTAATGATTCTCTTGAGAATTACCATCCATGTAGGGACGATAAGTATTGGGCCTAAGTAAATAGGCAAATAACTTAAACCAGATTCTGCGGCCACACCAATACTGCCGTAATAGGTCCAAGCAGTGCAATAAACGGCTAAGGAAAAGGAATATACGTAGGGATTATTTGTCCATTTAGAGTGGCTTCTTTTTTCAGACCAATAGGCAATGTAAAAAAGAATCGACAAATAAAGCACCAATATCAGTAAAAGTCCAATACTATTCATAATATCTTTTTATAATTAAGTACGAGATAGCAATTGAAAACAGCCATGCCGAGAAGATATAAATGTATATTATTGGAAACCCAAAAAGGGGTTTTGAACTGTCAAATAGTAGCAAAAGAGGCACGTTCAAAGCCAATAGCATTAGCATTGAAAGAATAACCAACTTTTGTTCATGTCTCTTTTTCATAAGAAGATGCGGTTTGCTTTTCAGCAGAATGTACTTTTGCCTTTTTTTAAAATTCTGTTTTAGAATTGGAGGCTTTGTTTAAAAAAATAAACAACCTCTGCAAATTAATGCAGAGACTGTCTATTGTGGTAATGGTTTGGTTAATTGTCTTTTTCATCGTAATCTCCCATTAAGGAGAAGTACCCAAAGGTTCCCAATCCCAAAACAATTAATGGGGTTAGTATAAAGAGTATAATTATTCCGAAAACTAAGTCTTCTTGTTTTCCAGACATCAATTTTGGTAATCCAAAAGTGAAGATGCAAAAATAGGCTGCGGCAGCTGCTAATGCAATCCAAACTAGTCCTAATATTCTTTTTAATTGATTCATAGCTGTGTTTTTATTCGTGAGCGTTTTTATCTTTATTTTTAATGTAAACCATTCCAACTACAAAACTGACTGCAGCAATAACAATTGGATACCAAAGTCCTTCAAGATAAAATTCCGGATGACCGAGGTCTTTTGCATTGGTAACAAAATAGGTTGAAATAGCAGGAAGTAAACCCCCGAAGATTCCATTACCTACGTGGTATGGCAATGACATCGATGTATACCTGATTTTTACTGGGAACATTTCAACTAAGAATGCGGCAATAGGACCGTAAACCATAGTTACAAAGATCACTTGTATGAATACTAAAAATACTAAAGCCCAATTGTCACTAGAATTAATTTTTACCGTTGTTTTAGTATCAACCTTCGCTTTCCCATCCACTACTATTGCTACACCGTTTTCTAAATGTACGGTTTTTATTTCTTGAAAAGTAGTTCCATCCACATACTCTTTGTTAGTCGTATAGATAGAATCCATGGTTTGCTTTTTATTTTCTTTCAATTCAGCAAGTATCGTAGTTTTTTCCACCATTTCAGTTTTGTTTTTTACTGATGTGGTTTCGTACATTTGTTTGTAGATTGGTCTGTATAATAAAATAGCCAATAACATACCGCCCATCATAATGTATTTTCTACCTACTTTATCACTCAACCAACCAAAAAACACGAAAAATGGGGTTCCAAGAATTAAAGCAACTCCTAATAAAGTATCCACTTGAGAGGAATCAATGGACATTACTGTTTTCATGAAATTCATTGCATAAAACTGACCAGTATACCAAACAACACCTTGTCCCATTGTAGCTCCAAATAAAGCCAATAATACAAATTTCATATTGTATCGATTTCCAAAACTTTCTTTCAAAGGATTTGTACTTGTTTTTCCTTCGCTTTTAGCTTTGGCGAAAACAGGTGATTCATCCATGTTTTTTCTAATCAAATACGAAACTCCAACCATTACAATGGATAACCAAAATGGAACTCTCCATCCCCATTCGTCAAATTGTTCCGGTGTTAGGATATTTCTTGTGGCAAGGATTACCATTAAAGAGATGAACAAACCAACTGTTGCGGTAGTTTGAATCCAAGAAGTCCAATATCCTCTTTGTCCTACTGGCGCATGTTCGGCCACGTAAGTCGCTGCTCCACCATATTCACCACCCAATGCAAGACCTTGTAATAAACGAAGAATTAATACTAATAAAGGAGCCATAAATCCAATGGTTTCATAACTTGGGATACAGCCTATTAAGAATGTAGCACCACCCATTAAAAGCAAAGTAACCATGAAGGTGTATTTTCTTCCAATTAGATCTCCTAATCTTCCAAAGAAAAGGGCTCCAAACGGTCTAACTACGAACCCTGCTGCAAATGTTGCCAAAGTTGATAAGAAAGCAGCTGTTGGATTATCCGAAGGGAAAAACTTAGTTGAAATTACAACTGCTAAGCTTCCAAAGATGTAAAAGTCATACCATTCGATCATGGTACCCATTGAGGATGCGGAAATAACTTTCCAAATTCCTTTTGTTGATTTTTCTTTCATGTATTGTTATTTTTAAAATTGATTATAGATAGATTTGAAGTTGTACTATGAAGTCTCCTAATGATCCTGAACGATTTGTTAGAGAGGTATATACAGGTCTAGTTGAATATTGTGCCGTTATTTTGGCATGGTGTCCGTCTATAAAAAAGTTTGATCCCACGTCAAATTGTGTGCTCGACTGTGTTAAAGCATCAAAGTTTTTGTATGTAACAGCACCAAAGGGTTGGATTCTAACTTTAGGTTTTGCCTCTTTATTAGGCAATAAAATACCCGCTTGTGTATACCATATGTTTCCAGATCCAATAGTAGGTTGTGCATTACCAGCTCCTGCTATTGCTCTATTTCCTGTAAAATTAGGATCTACTGAGCCAATATTCATAATCCCAACATTACGCAAATAATTAGGACCAAAATCATAATCATATAGCACACTGTAAGCTGTAACAGCCATTTTGTTTTCTTTTTTTCCAATAGGCATATCAAGAAAAACATCAGCAGAGAAAAGTTTGATGTCATGTTTGTTGATAGTACTGTTTACAGAAGTTTTTGTGGCATCAGGGGCCGTGTAAAAACCAGCTCCAATGTTGAATACTTTTTTAGTTCCTAAATAGCTACCTACTTTAAAAGGCAATACATTGGCTTCTTGATCTAAAAACTGGTATTCAAAATAACCAGCCTTAGACCATTTTGTCATACCACTGTTATCTACAGCTACGGCATTCGATGCATTCGTGGTGTTTGCAGGTGTTAAGTTGGTAGCATAAGGTTTGTTGTAACTCAAGCGATATTCAAGTTTTCCATATTTTCCCTTAGCAAATAGACCTACTTGTCTGGCAAATTGATCTGAATTTTCTATTAATGGCCAGTTAAAAATAGGAGCATCAATAGTTAGAAAATTTAAAGTAGAAGCCATTGTTAATCTAGATAATCCCATGTAATAATGCAATCCTGCACCGAGAGTGAAACTAAATTTTTTGTCTTTTTCTGGTAATACAACTGCATACTCATTCCACGCGTCATGAAAGAATAAACCTGGTTTTTTCCCGGCACCGTAGCCGCCAGTACCTGAGGTTCCTGCTGCGCCACCGTTAATGAAAGTTTGGTTGTTAATACCAAAATGAGTTAAGATCATGTATCTTTTGGATATTTGTGCATAGGCTAGAAAACGCAAGCGTCTGTTGCCTATATCGGTCGCTGTGGATGTTGCTTCTCCACCAATCATTGTTCCAGGATTCATCTGAGCGGAACGCATCCAGATCTGGTTCCAAGCAATTACGCGCATGAATTTGGAACCGTCTTCGTTCAGATTAAATTTCAGTCCGGCACCATAGTCGGTGGAGCCTTGTGAAAATCCTTCAAGAGACAATAGTAGTATTGCCGCTGTAAAAAATATTTTTTTCATAAATAGAAATTGGTTATTAAATGGTTTGTTAATAAAGTGCCAAATTCAGTTATTTTATTCTAGAAAAAAATTCGAATATATTTTTGTGTAAAGTACTATAGTTAATCTTTAAATCGCTCCCATTTAATGAGCATAAACTTATCGCCAAGTTCGGTAATAATCATCCCTGCGCCTGAGAGTAATTCCTTGTTTTTTAAAAATTCTACCAGTTCTAAGTGGCTAAAAATCTTATAGGTTGGATGGTAGTTGGCGTGAGAGGGCTTTTTGATATTATAAGACTTTACCCAGTTGCTCACCGTTACATGTGAAACCCCTATTATTCGCTCTATTTCCCGAAAACTTAGACCTTCTAAGTACAGCTGTAATGCTTTAGTTACGTAATAGTCATCTATCTTTTTTCCAATTTTATTAACCGTAAAAAAATAATTGCATTTTTTACATAAGTACCTTTGTTTGCTGTTAATTACACCACTTTTTATGATGTGGTTGCTTTGGCATTTTGGACAGCTTAAAATCTCCATATATATAAATTTTGCATAAATATAGTAATCTTGCAACATTATAAAAGAGAATTATATAATTATATCGTTTTATATTTACGAAAGGTGCATTTTTATTGAAAAAATGATATGGTTTTGACAATACTGTAGCCTGTTTTAAAGTATTTCTTGTATAACTTTTACGTTGCGTAGTTTTTGTTTTAACCAAGGTCCTGCGAAAGAATATCTTTGATAGTTTTTAGCTGTTTTGAAAAGAATTGGAGGAGTTTATACCAATGAGTCGTTTATTTCTTAACCTAATTATAAAGGAAAGCTATGACGGTGATTAGTAAAGAATCCTTAGTTTATTTTATTGAAAGCAAAAACGAAGTGTTTTCAATCGTTTTGGTGCGATACCGTTTTTTAACAGGCAATACCACTTATTTAAATGTTTCCTGCTATAATCGAATCGGAGGAATGTCTTTTTGAATTTTTTTACCTATGGTGTTGATAATCAAGCTATTTATTATTTATTTTAAAAAAATATGGTATATTTGAATAGCCATATTTCGCTTCTTGTTTAGCAAAAGTAAGGTAGTGTGGTTCAATTTTTTAGTAACATTTAAATCTAGAGAGATGAAAAAATCAAATAGTATTTGGGTAGTGATGATGGTTTGTATGCTGTGTATAGCATCCGTTTTTGGGCAATCTAAAGCAAAGAAAAATAAAATCATCGCCGATAGTAAGATGGCAAAGGTTGAGTTTGTTAAAGCGGATCCGCTAATGAAGGGTCTGTTTGAAGACGCATACGGTTACGTTATTTTCCCCAATGTGGGTAAAGCCGGATTTGGAATTGGTGGTGCAGCGGGTAACGGTGTGGTTTATGAGCGAGGAAAAATAATAGGTATGGCTAAACTCTCGCAAGTAAGCATTGGGTTTCAGGCTGGTGGACAAGCCTATCGAGAGGTGATATTTTTTGAAGGACAAAATGATTTGGAGCGATTTAAAGGTAGTCAATTCGAGTTTTCTGCCCAAGCTTCGGCGGTTGCTGTGACGGCCGGTGCTTCAACTAATGTAAAGTATGCTGATGGTGTGATGGTTTTTACAATGCAAAAAGGAGGGCTCATGTATGAAGCATCAGTTGGAGGGCAAAAGTTCCAATTTAATAAATTGTAAGGTATTTTTTCAAGAGACAAAAAAGAAAATGCAGCGTTTATCAGGTATATTAAAATCCGAAGCTAATTGTTTGCTTATAATAATAGATGCGCTAATGGTTCTGTAAAAAACTGCTGAAATTTATCCACTATTTCAGGTGTAATTAATGGTTTTAGTAGATTTTTAAAACAAAAAACCCGAATATTTCTATTCGGGTCTTGTGGTACCTCCAGGGATCGAACCAGGGACACATGGATTTTCAGTCCATTGCTCTACCATCTGAGCTAAGGTACCTTATTTGTGCTTTTCGAAAGCTGTAATGCTTGCTCATTGCGGGTGCAAATATAGAATGATTTTTAGTTTATCCAAAACATTTTTTAAAAAAAATCAATTCGTACCTTCGCAGCACCAAAAACCAAATTATGATTTTAGTTGTCGATGTGGGAAATACCAGAATTAAAGCAGCTGTCTTTGAGGGTGCTATCCTTTTAGAGATTTTTGTTTTTACCAAAATAGAGCTTGAGAAAAACATTAAAAATATTTTAAATAAATTTCAAAAAGTAGCTCATTTGGTTGTTTCCTCCGTAGGAGATGTCGAAAAGCAGTCGTTTTTAGCATTTGATTCGGTTCTAAATATTTGTTTTGTTTCCAATGAAGATCCTTTTCCTTTCCAAAATAGATATAGTACTCCCAAAACTTTAGGGATAGACCGAATGGTCCTCGCAGCTGGAGCAGTCTTTCAGTTTCCCAGTCAAAACCGACTAGTTATTGATGCAGGAACTTGTATAACGTATGATTTTATTGATCACCAAAATAATTATTTGGGCGGAGCTATCACGCCAGGACTGCGATTGCGGTATGAGTCATTGCACAATTACACTGCAAAATTGCCTTTACTGGCATTAAAAAGTCCTAAAGAACTAATAGGGAACTCGACTTCAAATTCTATTCATTCTGGCGTAGTCAATGGATTAGTTTATGAGATTGACGGTTTTATAACAGAATATAGTACACGGTATTCAAATTTTATAATAATTTTAACGGGTGGGGACACAGATTTTTTGGCTAAACGATTAAAAAATACCATATTTGCCAATTCAAATTTTCTTTTGGAAAGTTTGAACCAAACATTTCAATATAAAATCAAAAATGATTAAAAAAATTATAGTAAGCGCTTGTTTGCTTTTATCATTAGTATCTTTTGCTCAAGAGGGGACATCATCGCCATACTCTTTTTACGGAATAGGTGATGTGCGATTCAAAGGAACCTTAGAAAATCGATCTATGGGTGGAATTGCTATTGAGCAGGATAGTATTCACATGAACTTACAAAATCCGGCTAGTTTCGCAAGTTTGAAACTAACCACATTTTCTTTAGGCGGTACTCAGGCTAGTACAAAATTAAAAACAGACACCGAGTCTTCAAATGCGCGTAGAACCACTTTAGACTATTTGGCCGTAGGTTTACCACTTGGTAAATTTGGTTTAGGTTTTGGACTGATACCCTACTCTTCCGTTGGTTATAAAATTAGAACAGCAGGATCGCTTACTGAAAACAATCAAAGTTTTAATGGAAAAGGAGGCTTGAACAAAGCATTCATTGGTCTGGGTTATAAAATAATGAAGGGTTTAAGCATAGGGGCTGATGTGAATTATAATTTCGGAAAAATTGAAACTAATAATTTTGAATATATTACGGATATTGCAATAGGTACTCGAGAATTAAATACAGTAGATTTATCTGGGGTTAATTTCAATGCCGGAGTAATGTATCAAACCAAATTTTATAAAAAAATATCTTTTTTCAGTAGTTTTAATTACTCTTTAGAAAGTACTTTAAAGGCTAAAAACACTAGAAATATTGCTACAGCATTATATGATTTAAATTTTGATTTGTCAGTTGTAGATGTTTTGGAAGATGTGAAAACAGAGAGAAATTTAAAAATGCCAAGTAAATATGCTGCCTCAGCAGGTTTTGGGGAAGCTAGAAAATGGTTGATTGGAGTTGGTTATACTTTTCAGGAACCGAGTTCTATAAGTAATAATTATAATTCACCTGGCAATGTGACTTACGAGAAGCACTCCAAATATAGTATTGGAGGCTATTATATGCCTAATTACAACTCCTTTACAAGCTATGCCAAAAGGATTACTTATAGAGGTGGTTTTAGATTTGAGAATACAGGTTTGGTCATTAACACAGAACCTATCCAAGATATGGCAGTAACAGTTGGAGTAGGGTTGCCGTTGACGGGAACATTCTCTAATGTAAATATTGGTCTTGAATTGGGAAAAAGAGGAACTACTGCTGCCAACTTAGTAGAGGAAAACTATGCGAACGTAAGTGTTGGTTTTTCACTTAACGAACAATGGTTTGTGAAAAGAAAATTCAACTAAAAGAGGAATTGCCACTACAGGTTCTTCGAAAGTTAATCGTATGACTTTATTTAAAAAATATACTATCAAATGGATTGTCACAGTTTTTGCTGTGACTCTGTTTTTTGGGTGCGAAAGTAATTTTAAAGAGATACAAAAAATTAATTTTTCTGAATTTGTACCTAGCAGCGATGCGGATAAGGTCAATCTCAAGTATACGGATTCCGGTCGCATTACTGCAGTTCTTGTAAGTTTTAAAATGCTTGATTACGCAAGTGTTGATTTTCCTTTTACTGAATTCCCTAAAGGGATTGATGTGACACTATACGATAAAAAAGAAAAGAAAACCTTTATAAGATCAAATTATGCAATCTCTTTCAAAGGGACTAACATAATTGATTTACAAGGAAAGGTGAAAATTTTTACAGAACAGGGTCAAATGCTGGAAACAGAGCAGCTGTATTTTGATCAAAAAAACGAATGGTTTTTTACCGAAAGAAAATTTAAATTTACCGACCCTAAAGGAGTTTCAAACGGTCAAGGAATTGATTTCAGTAAAGATTTCAAGGTCATTAATTCTCAGAAAATAACGGGCGAAGTAGAAACAAACGAATAATTTTTACATTATGAATTACTTAAAATATACACAATACGTTTATCTTGTTTTTGGAGCTTATTTCATTTATGATGGCTTTACCAAAATAAATGATCCTGCATTGGGAAATCCGTGGTTGAGTTTTATGATTGCAGGATTAGCTATCTTTATGTTTTTCTTTAGAAGAAAATTTGCTAAAAAATTTGAAGATAGAAATAAAAATTCCTAATTGATGGAAGCTAGTATTATCATACTGTGTCTAATACTAAGTGCTTTTTTTTCAGGAATGGAGATAGCCTTTGTCTCTTCGAATAAAATATATCTTGAGATTGAAAAAAAACAAGATAATTTTCTGTCAAAAATATTGACTAAACTGACGGAGAAGCCTACGAATTTTATTGTCTCCATGGGGATAGGCAATATCCTTGCTTTGGTGGTTTATGGTTTTTTAATGGGCGATGTTTTGATGCGTTGGTTTTTAACCGTAGACTATCCTCTATCCAAAGGATTTTTGCTCCTGTTGCAAGTGCTAGTTTCAACGATGCTTATTTTGATCACATCAGAATTTCTTCCCAAAGTTTTTTTTCAAATTTATGCCAACTCATTAATTAAATTTTTTGCAATTCCAGCTTATTTTTTTTACAAGATTTTTGGATATATAGCTGCTTTCTTTGTAGAAATTTCGGATTTCATACTAAAAAAATTCTTTAAAACACAAGGGGATAGTGTATCATTGTTTTTTAGTAGAATTGAACTAGGAAACTACATTACAGAACAAATGAGTACGGTGGAGGATAATGAAACGGTAGATTCAGAAATACTCATGTTTCAAAATGCATTAGAGTTCTCAGGTGTTAAAGCCAGAGATGTAATGAGTCCTAGGACCGAAATTATAGCCATTGATTTATTTGATTCAATCGAAGAACTAAGGGCGTTATTTATTGAAACGGGCTATTCTAAAATTGTGGTTTATCAAAATTCTCTTGATGATATTATTGGTTACGTGCATTCCTTTGACTTGTTTAAAAAACCAAAGAGTATCAAAGAAATTGTGATTTTGGTACAGTTTGTTCCGGAGACAATTTTTATAAAGGATGCCATGAGTTTGCTAACTAAAAAGCGAAAAAGTGTCGCGGTAGTTTTGGACGAATATGGGGGAACATCAGGTATTATAACTATTGAAGATATTGTTGAAGAGCTTTTTGGCGAAATTGAAGACGAACATGATTCTGATGAAGAATTGGTAGAAAAAGAACTCGGAGAAGGTGTTTATATATTTTCAGCTCGCTTAGATGTAGAATATTTGAATCAAATCTATAAATTACAAATTCCGGAGGGAGATTCCTACGGAACACTAGGTGGTTTTATTGTCGATTTTACAAAAGAAATTCCGCAAAAAGGGGACGTCATTCCAATAGGAATCTATCATTTTATAATAGAAGAAGCAACAAATAAGAAAATAGAATTAGTTAAAATGAGCGTTCAAGACTGATTTTTATTATGAAAATAAAATTTCTTGCAAAATAAAACGCTACTAGTATAATTATTAATTAGATAATTGTATTTTCGCAAACTGAATATAAAAATTAACAACAATAAAATGGCAGTTTTACAAAAAATTAGACAACGTTCACTTCTTCTGATACTCGTTATCGGGTTTTGTTTATTAGCATTTATCATAGGTGATATATTCAACAGTGGTGGTTTTAACAGTACATCAAAAGATGTGGGAAGCATTGACGATAAAGATATTTCATTTGAAGACTTTAGAGTTAAAGTGAGTAATGTAGAGAAAAGTGGGCAAGGGATTACTTCAACAGAAGCGGCAAACAGAGTTTGGGACCAAGAAGTTTCTATTGCTTTGTTGACTTCTGAATTTGAAAAATTAGGACTTAGAGTGGGTGAAAAGCACTTGTTAGAAGTTTTAAAAGCAGATCAAAATATTGGTGGAAATCCATTGTTTATGAATGCTGCTGGTGTATTTGATGTTGCTAAATTCAAAGAATACTTCAAGTCAAATCCTGAACAAGCTCAATTTTTAAAGGATAGAGAAAAAGACGCTGAACTAAACGCTAAATATCAAATGTACAACACAATGATCAAAGCGGCCGTTTTTACAACGGAAAGTGAAGGGAAAATGAAATACGAAATGGAAGCAAACAAAGTGAACTTTGCTTATGTTGCCGGTTTATATTCGACGATTAAAGATAGTGATGTAAAAATCACCGATGCAGAGATTGTTGACTACATGAAGAAAAATGAAAAAAAATTCAAAGCAGATGAATCTCGTGAAGTAGAATATGTCTTGATTGAAGACAAAGCTTCTACAGCAGATGAGGCTGAAGTAAAAACCAAAATAAATGCATTGTTGACAGGAAGCGTGGTGTACAACCAAGCTACTGGAAAAAATGACACTCTAGCTGGATTTAGAACTACTAAAAATGCAATCGACTTTGTGAATTCAAATTCAGATGTTCCTTACGATTCAACGTATGTCGCTAAGAAAGATTTACCAGCTGTAGATGCTGATAAATTGTTCAACTTGGCTCCAGGGGCTGTTTATGGTCCTTACATGTTTGGAAAATACTACTGTATTTCTAAATCTATGGGAATGAAGTCCGGTGTAAATGCAAAAGCAAGTCATATTTTAATTGGTTACGAAGGAACTCAAGTTCCAAATCAAAAAGAAAAAAGAACGAAAGAGCAAGCTAAAGCTAAAGCTGAAAGTATTTTGGCCCAAGTAACTGCAAATCCAGATAGTTTCATGATGTTGGCTTTCACAGCTTCTGATGATTCATCTGCACAACAGGGTGGTGATTTAGGCTACTTTGGTCCAAACCAAATGGTGAAGCCGTTTAATGATTTTGTTTTCAGTAATGGAATAGGTAAAGTAGGTTTAGTAGAAACTGATTTTGGTTTTCATATTATCAAAGTAACAGACAAGCAAGACGGAATTCGTTTGGCTACTGTAGCTCAAAAAATTGAAGCATCTGAAGCTACTTCTGATAAAATGTTTACTCAAGCAACTAAATTTGAAATGGATGCAGCGGATAAAGATTTTAATAAAGCAGCAAAAGAAATGGGTCTTAAAGTTACTCCAGCTGTCTCTGTAAAAGGGATGGATGAAAACTTTGGAACATTAGGAAATCAAAGAACTATTGTAAGATGGGCTTTTGAAGACGGAGTTAAAGAAGGATCTGTAAAAAGATTTGAAGTGGCTAATGTTGGACACGTCATTGCAAAGGTAAAAAGTATTGATAAATCTGGTTTAGTTGCCGTTTCTGTAGCGAGACCTTATGTAGAACAAATACTTAAAAACAAGAAAAAAGCAGAACTGATCAAAGCTAAAATGACGGGTTCTTCACTTGAAGCAATCGCGAAATCAGTAGGAGGAACGGTGCAACAAGCAGCTGACATCACCATGGAAAATACCATGTTGCCAAATGTAGGTCCTGAACCAAAAGTAGTAGGAAATGCATTTTCTTTAGCAGCAAATAAAATGTCAGCTCCTATTGAAGGAAATACTGGTGTATATGTGGTTAAAAATACAAGTACAGTAAAAGCGCCAGCATTGAAAAATCATGCGCCTTACGTTGCTAAATTGAAAGCGCAAGGTGCTTCAGATGCGAACAGAGTTGTTCCTGCATTGAAAGCTAACGCTAAAATTGAAGATAACAGACAAGATTTTAATTACTAGTTACAAAAAGTAATTAATCAAAATAAAAATCCCGATACATGCTGAATGTATCGGGATTTTTTTATTTTACAGATTGAGTTTGAAAAACGATCTAGAAATTTAGTGTCTAAGAAAAACGATCCAATTAGAATAAGATCATTTCATCATAGCGAAGAATAGTTTCATATCCTTTTAATTTAAAATACGGTGTTGGGTTGTCCTCCGATATAACCATCACAAAATCGCCTCCCCAAGCACCAAGGCTTTTTATCACACCATTAAAATCAGGGAACAAAGATTCTTTTATTGTTTGAGTTTCCAAAACACTACTCATTTTTACTTCGTGTTTATATATTGCGGATGCAAAAGATTGAATTGTAGTAGCATTCAAAACTTCATAAGTTATTTCGTCATTTAAAGCGATTGTTCTAGGCAGGTTGTTCTTTTTATTCATATTGTAAGCAGCAATTGCGCTTTTACTGCTTTGCTTTTTATTCAGATACACAAAGTAAAGGTTGTCCGTAAAATCCGGATTAAAAGATGTTTTTTCAACGATAGGATTTCCTTGTTCCAATTTATATACAATTGGACTATCGTTTTGCGCACAAGCAATATCATAACCACTACCTCCAAAACTGTTTTTAAGCAAGGTAAAAGCATCAATTTGCAGCCATTGGGCAATGTTGTTTATCAATGTCGATGACGTTCCCAGACCCCAGCTTTTTGGAAATCCTAGTTCTGTTGTGATTGTGTATCCATCTGAATTTAAAATAAAGTCAGGATTTAGTTTAAAAGCTTCGTGCAAAATCGTCGTAAGTGTATTCTTGACCGATTCGTTTTCAGGATTCACTTCTTTAGAAATATCAGAAAATAAAAGGGTGTCCTCAAACCAAATGCTTCTATCCGCATCGTAACTTTTCCAAAGGATTTCTTTGTTGCTTCCTTTTTCTATAATGAGATTTTGTCCCATTTTTGTGGGTAATGCAAAAGCTTTAGCACCATCAAGAACCAGGTATTCTCCCGTGATTAAAAGTTTTCCGTTACTGTAGAATGTTTTTTTCATGTATGCTGAATTTATTTCAGTATCTTTTTTACTCCTTAAAGTCTAGGAACTCTGAGCTTATTCTAAAATTTATTTTCTTAAACCTTCAATAAAGGAGACCACAGCGCTATGCGATACGGTATTTTTTTTGAAATATTTCTGGATAAAAATACGTTCTTCATCATTTGCTTCAAATTGGTTGATGATATTGTTTAAATGCATTTTCATGTGTCCTTCCTGAATTCCGGTTGTAGTCAAAGAACGTAAAGCGGCAAAGTTTTGGGCCAAACCCGCTACGGCTACAAACTGCATTAACTCTTTGGCAGACGGTTTTTCCAGCATTTCAAGTGATAATTTCACCAACGGATGCAGGGAAGTTAAACCACCAACAGTTCCTAATGCTAAAGGGATTTCCAACCAGAAAGTAAAAATACCGTTTTCGATTTTGGCATGGGAAAGACTGGAATACTTTCCGTTTCGGGAAGCATAGGCGTGAATTCCTGCTTCAACAGCACGGAAATCATTTCCCGTTGCCAAAACAACTGCGTCCACTCCGTTCATGATTCCTTTGTTGTGCGTAACGGCACGATACGGCTCTACTTCGGCGATTTGAACGGCTTGCACAAATCTCTCGGCAAATTCTTTAGGGTTTAGAATGTGTTTTTCTTCTAATTCTTCAATTGGACACGAAACTTCGGCTCTTACGATGCAATTTGGAACATAATTGGAAAGAATGCTCATTACGACTTCAATCTCTTTCTCCGTTTCTGTGAACAAGTTATAATTATGCGCTTCTTCTTTTAATGTTTTGGAAAATTGTTCCAGACACGAATTGATGAAATTTGCTCCCATGCTGTCTTTGGTTTCAAAAGTAGCATGTAGCTGAAAATAATTTGGTAATAAATCGGTTTTGTCTTTTAGAACAATGTCTAAAATTCCGCCACCGCGTTTTTGCATATTTGTGGTAATCGATTCGGTTTCTGAGAAAAATTTGCTTTTGTGTTGAGCAAAAAACAAATTCAGTTTGGAAACATCACCTTTATAGATAAAATGAACCTGACCAATTTTTTCGGTATTAATTACGGTTGTTTTAAATCCGCCGCGCGTGGACCAAAATTTAGCAGCTTTTGCGGCAGCGGCAACCACAGAGCTTTCTTCAATGGCCATAGGAATGGTGCTGTATTTTCCATTAATCAGGAAATTAGGAGCAACTCCTAGTGGAATATAGAAATTGGTTATTGTGTTTTCGATGAATTCATCGTGTAATTTTTGTATTTTTTCATCACTATTCCAATAGTTTTTCAGCAAGGCGATGGCTTCTGTAGGTGTTGAAAAATATTGATTGGCAATCCATTTAATTTTTTCTTCTTTGGATAATTTAGAAAATCCGCTAATAGCCTTGTTCATTCTCAATTGATTATGGTGTAATTAGTTGCAAAGATACGGTTTTAGCCGTTTTATTTACAATCAAATTATATTCAGCGAAAGGTTATTTTTTATAATACTTTTTACATTTAACATATAAAATGACCGATAATTGTAATTTTTTCACTAAAATTGACGGTTTTTATCTTTAAATAAATAGTATGTATTCGAAAAAAATTATAGCATTATTTTTATTCTTGTGTTTTACGGTTGTTGGTCAACAAAAAATCACAATTGATGAACTTTTTAACGGTACATTTCGAGCTCAGGGAATGGATGAATTACAATCGTTGAAAAACACAAATCAATACACGGTTTTAAATGCTGACAGGCAGTCCAGAAGCATGCAGATTGATTTGTACGATTTTGCAACATTAAAAAAAGTGTCAACATTAATCGATACAAAATCATACAGAGAATTGTCTGGCGGGATTGACAGTTACACTTTTGACGCTTCAGAAAAAATGATTTTATTGGCTTGTAATACCAATCAAATCTTCCGCCACTCGTTTACAGCTGATTATTATTTATATGACATCGCCAATAAAAAATTAAGAAAACTATTCGATTTTCAGGTTCAAGAGCCTACTTTTTCACCTGATGGGAAAAAGATTGCTTACGCCAAAGAAAATAATTTGTATGTATATGATTTAGCTTCTGCTACATCGACTCCAATAACTACAGACGGACAAAAAAACAGTATTATTAACGGTATTACGGATTGGGTTTACGAGGAAGAATTCGCTTTCGTGAAAGCTTTTGATTGGAGCGCTGACAGCAAAAAAGTAGCCTATATTCGTTTTGACGAAAGTCAAGTTCCGGAATTTTCGATGTCTATGTTTGGAAAAGAATTGTACCCAATGATGCAAACCTTTAAATATCCAAAAGCTGGTGAGAAGAACGCTGTTGTATCGTTACACATTTATGATGTAAATTCGAATGCGGTGAAAGATATTAACCTAGGAAAATACAATGATTTTTATATCGCCAGAATGAAATGGACTAATGATGCGAATACATTGTCAGCACAGGTATTGAATCGCCATCAAAATAATTTGGATTTGTTGTTTATCGATGGTAATTCAGGAGCTGCAAAAGTAGTTTTGAATGAAAAAGACAAAGCGTATGTTGATGTGACAGACAATTTGACTTTCTTGAAAGACAACAGTTTTATTTGGACTAGCGAAAAAGACGGTTTCAACCATATCTATTTATATGACAAAACTGGAAAATTGAAAAACCAAATTACTAAAGGAAAATGGGAAGTAACTAATTATTATGGTTTAGACGAAAAGACAAATACGGTTTTCTATCAGTCGGTGGAGAATGGATCCATCAACAGAGATGTTTACAAAATAAGTCTTGACGGGAAGAATAAAGTGCGTTTGTCGCAAAATACAGGAACGAATGCTGCGACATTCAGTCCGAATTTTCAATACTACATCAACACGTTTTCTAGCGCGGCTCAACCTACGACTTATACATTGAACGATGCTAAATTTGGAAAACAAGTTCAAGTTATTGAAAACAATGAATCATTGGCTGCGAAACTAAAAAGCTATGATTTACCGGCAAAAGAGTTTTTTGTTTTGAAAACAGCAAAAGGAAACGAACTAAATGCTTGGATGATTAAGCCAAAAGATTTTGATCCGGCAAAAAAATATCCGGTTTTTATGTACCAATATTCTGGTCCGGGTTCACAGCAAGTGAATAATGAATGGAACAGCACGGATGATTATTGGTTTATGATGTTGTCTCAACAAGGTTATATTGTAGCTTGTGTTGACGGACGTGGAACTGGTTTCAAAGGAGCTGGTTTCAAAAAAGTAACTCAATTGCAATTAGGAAAATACGAAGTAGAAGACCAAATTGACGCTGCCAAAGTAATAGGAAATTACGCTTTTGTGGATAAAGCTAGAATTGGTATATTTGGCTGGTCTTATGGCGGTTTTATGGCATCTAATTGTATCATGAAAGGAAATGATGTTTTCAAAATGGCAATTGCTGTGGCTCCGGTAACGAACTGGCGTTTTTATGACAGCGTGTACACGGAACGTTACATGACGACACCGCAAGAAAATGCGAGTGGATACGATGATAATTCACCAATAAATCATGTGGATAAGTTGAAAGGGAAATTCCTTTTGATTCACGGTTCAGGAGATGATAATGTGCATGTTCAAAACTCTATGCAAATGATGGAAGCTTTGATTCAGGCAAATAAACAATTTGATTCGCAAATTTACCCAGACAATAATCACGGGATTTATGGTGGGAAAACGAGAGTCCAATTGTACACGAAAATGACTAATTTCATTAAAGAAAATTTATAACAGCACTTTATGACAAACGACGCATTGAATCAGGAAGAATTTTTTGGACATCCAAAAGCGCTTTTTATATTGTTTTTTACAGAAATGTGGGAACGCTTCTCCTTTTACGGAATGAAAGCATTGTTGATTTTCTATCTGACACGATACCATCTTTTTTCAGATACTTCAGGAAATTTATTAATAGGAAGTTATGCCGCTTTAGTATATGCCGTGCCAGTAATAGGTGGTTTTATTGCGGATCGGTATTTAGGTTTTAGAAAAGCGATTGTTTTTGGTGGGATTATGCTGGTTTTAGGTCATGTAGGAATGGCTTATGAAGGAAATGCCGCAACACAATCGATGACAGGTGAAATTACACGGGACGAAACCGCTTTGCAAATATTTTACTTTTCCTTATCCTTGATCATAGTAGGGGTTGGTTTTTTGAAAGCCAACATCTCTTCCTTAGTAGGAGAACTATATGAAACAGGTGATAAAAGAAGAGATTCTGGATTCACGTTGTTCTATATGGGAATCAATTTAGGGTCATTCTTGGCAACCTTAATTTGTGTTTGGCTAGGAGAGACCTACGGTTGGAGCTACGGTTTTGGTGCTGCTGGAGTGGGAATGTTTTTTGGACTGGTAACTTTTATTTCCGGAAGAAAGTTATTGATGGGCAAAGGAGAGCCAAAAGCTCCAGAAACGTTAGAGAAAAAATCATTTGGTATCAAAAATGAATGGTTAATATACTTAGTAAGTGTTTCTTCTGCACTTGTTTTTTGGCAAATGGTGCAACGTCATGAAGTCGTTTCGTATTCCTTGATGGTTGCTGGTGCTGTTTCTTTTATTTATATCGTTTATTATGCAGTTACGCAACTGGACAAGAAAGCGAGAGAACAACTAATCGCTTTGACAATTTTGATTGTCTTTACCATAATCTTCTGGGCATTATTCGAGCAAGCTTATACTTCTTTGAATTTATTTGCTGATCGTATTTTAGATAGAACAATTTTTGGATATACGATCTCAGCGGGGCAATTTCTAAGTTTCAACGCGTTGTTTATTATTTTGTTAGCCCCAGTTTTTGCTTGGTTATGGGTAAAGCTAGGGAAATACAATCCTAATACAGCAGTAAAATTTTCTATGGCATTGTTGTTGGTAGGTTTGGGGTTTGGGTCTTTGGTTTTAGGGATTAGCCTCTCGGGTTTGGGGAAAGTAGCCATGATTTGGTTGATTCTAACTTACTTTTTACATACCTGCGGAGAATTGTGCTTATCACCAGTTGGACTATCTGCTGTTACTAAATTATCGCCAGTAAAAATCGTAGGATTCATGATGGGGGTTTGGTTTTTGGCTACAGCCAGTTCTGAATTTATTGCATCCATCTTAGCTAACATTGCATCAGTGGATACTTCAAATGGTACAGCGCCAGATTTAAACTTAGCAAAACAGAGTTACTTAGTCCTTTTTGAATACTTATTTTATACAGGACTTGGTTTTGGAGTAGTGCTCTTGGCACTTTCACCAGTGATCAAAAAATTAATGCACGGAGTAGATAAAGAATTAAACAATTAATAATATGAGTGAAAATACTACAGATCAATTTTTTAAAAGTACCGTTTTAGGGCACCCTGCGGGATTATTCGTTTTGTTTTTCACAGAGATGTGGGAGCGATTTTCATTCTACGGAATGCGTTCTTTATTGATTTTATTTTTAACAGCTTCCTTTACAGATGGTGGTTGGGAATGGACTCGTGAAAATGCGTCTGCATTATTTGGATCCTATGTGGGTTTGGTTTATTTATCTACTATGTTAGGTGGTTATTTTGCTGATAAAGTAATTGGTTTTAGATGGGCTGTTGTTGTTGGTGCCACTTTAATGACACTAGGACATGCTTCTATGGCTGTCGAAACTGAATTTTCTATTTATTTAGGATTAGTATTGTTGGTTTTTGGAAATGGTTTCTTTAAACCAAACATGACATCAATCGTATCTGAAATGTACA
Source organism: Flavobacterium omnivorum (assembly GCF_900099915.1). Taxonomy (GTDB): domain Bacteria; phylum Bacteroidota; class Bacteroidia; order Flavobacteriales; family Flavobacteriaceae; genus Flavobacterium; species Flavobacterium omnivorum. Next base: position 119,704 of record NZ_FNDB01000003.1, on the reverse strand, counting down.
AAGATCGTCCGGAAAAGAAAGATGGTGCGTATACTTTATTTTACATGGGTGTGAATGCCGGAGCGTTCTTCGGGATTTTACTTTGTGGTTATTTAGGAGAAAAAGTAGGTTGGACATACGGATTTGGTTTAGCCGGAATCTTTATGTTCTTTGGAATGTTACAATTTTGGTTGTCTCAAGATATCTTTGGAGACATTGGTTTAAAACCAAATAAAGAAAGTAAAGCAAAAGCAGAAGCATTGGATACAGATAAAAGAAATCCTTTTTCTTCTATACAATTAGCAGCAATAGCTTTCTCTTCTATTTTAGCTTTATTATGGCTTGTAAATGATCCCGCTTCAAAAATATCGGGAGGTAAAGTGAATATTTTTTCTTTCTTAGGTCCTAATGGAAACGCTATTGCTATTGTTTCTGCTTTAGTCGTATTTATTATATTGTTGATTTACAGATTTACTCAATATTCTAAAATCACCAAAGAAAAATTAATTGCGGTTACATTTTTCGCATTTCTGACTATTTTCTTTTGGGCCATTTTTGAACAGTCACCAAACAGTTTAACCATTTTCGCTAGTGATTATACGGATCGTGTTTTAACAGGCAATTGGAGTGTGGTGTTTTTAGTGATGAATTCATTAATCACTATTTTACCTTTGGTAATTATTACTTGGGTATTGATTTTATTATTCAAACAGACCTTTAAATTATATGCACTGGCAAATATTATTCTAAGTGTCAGTTTTATCATTATTTGGGCTATAGCAATCTGGATGTTGACAAAAGATTATTATACTGCAGGCTATTTATCATTATCAGATTCAACTTTGCAAGCATTGAAAATTGACAAAGTTACCACGGCTTTAACGGAAGTTCCAGCTACTTGGTTTTCTACTTTAAACTCTTTGTTTATTATTTCATTAGCACCGTTATTCTCTAAATGGTGGGAAAGTAAATACAACCCTTCTGCGAATTTGAAATACGGAATCGGAATGGGACTATTAGCCCTTGGGATGGCTTGTGTAGCTTTTGGCGCAAGCGGAATCGAAGCAGGTGCAAAAACCGCTTCTGTAAGTATGATTTGGTTAATTCTAGTGTATCTTTTCCATACTATGGCTGAATTGTGTATCTCGCCGGTTGGATTATCTTATGTGAGTAAATTAGTTCCGGCTCGTATGATTGCGTTCATGTTTGGTGTTTGGTATTTAGCGGTAGCAATCGGGATGAAAGGTGCCGGTATGTTTGGAGAGAATATTGATAAAATTGCCAATGAACACGGATTGAGTTACTTCTTTTGGATGTTGACTATAATCTCCATTGTAGTTGCTTTATTCTCTGTAGCGATGACTCCGGTTATTAAAAAACTGATGCACGGTGTTCGTTAAATTTTAGGTATCATTTTTGATTTTAAATCAATAAAATTATAAATATGAAGAAAATCATAGTTGCTTTGTTATTGTTTGCTGGCTCATTTGCCGCCGAAGCACAAGAATTAGTTTGGGAAACCAATGTTACTAAGGCAATGGCAATTTCTACTGAAACCAAGAAACCACTATTGCTATTTTTTACCGGAAGCGATTGGTGTGGATGGTGTATTCGTTTGCAAAAAGAAGTTTTGAAAACGCCTGAATTTGCGGCTTGGGCCAAGGAAAATGTAGTTTTAGTCGAACTGGATTATCCAAGGAAAGCGCCACAGACAGATGATATTAAAAAGCAGAATAATGAGTTACAAATGGCTTTCGGAATTCAAGGATTCCCTACCATTATACTAGCAAATGCCACGACAAAAGAGGGTAAAGTCAATTTTGAAGGGATTGGAAGTACAGGTTATGTTGCCGGTGGACCATCAGCTTGGTTGGCTGTAGCAAATGGTTTTCTGAAGAAATAAAATTCTTAATTCAATTTATAAAATCCCTTTTCGCCAGTTGCGTGAAAAGGGATTTTCTGTTTTTCACAACTGGCTTTCCATAGTTTTTGTATGTTCTTAAAGTTGGATGCATCAGCGATAACTAATTTGGGTTTCATTATTTGGAACAAACGGTCTAAATTTATTTTTACGGATTGTGTCAATACGATAATATCGGGTTTGATGTTTTTGGGATAAATTCCTGAGCTGTCTAACACAAAAATCTTTTTTCCATTAAAGAATATGAAATTTTGAAGTCTTTTTTTTTGTTCCAAAGTGCTAAAGTTTCCAATACGATAGGATTTTAAAAGACTATTTTTTTGTGCAGTTTTCAAAGTGCTGTCGTTGGCATAAACCAAAATGTTTTCGCCTTTTCTTTCCGCAATCAAGGTGCTTTTTTTGCTGTTGAAAACCACTAATTCTTGTTCCGTTTGAATTTTCCACTGTATTTTAAAATAAGAGAATTGTGAAATGAGAACAGCAATCAAAACCAAAGCCAATTTAGTAAAGCTCGGTTTTTTGAACCAAAGGATTACGGTAAACAATAGTAAATAACTGCTAAACAACAGGTAAAAATGAAGTGGAATATCCTGAATAATGAACTGTTCCAAAGAGGCAATTGCATTTATGATTTTATTTAAATAATAAATACTCCACTCCAATAGTTGCGACAAGAATACGGGAATGATATTAAACGCCGCCAAAAGCATCACCAAAACTCCCAAAATCATTATGATGCTCAGTAGTGGAATAATAATCAGATTGGTGACAAAAAACAAACCAGGAAACTGATGGAAATAATAAATGCTGAGTGGTAAAGTACCAATTTGGGCGGCAAAAGATACCGTCAGAGTATCCCAAATATATTTTGAAACCTTGTATTTTGGTTTCCAAGTGGAGGATAAAAGCGGTTGTAGCCAAATGATGAAAAACAATGCGATATAGCTCAATTGAAATCCAACATCAAATAAGAAAGAAGGTTCGACTAGTAGAATTAACAGTACTGAAACTAATAAGGTGTGGTAGATATTGACACTTCTGCGAAGATGATTTCCAATAGCGACAAAGGAAAACATCGTCACAGAGCGCACTACCGAAGGGGCTAATCCGGCAATAATTCCGAACATCGATAACGATAGGAGAATAATGATTAACTTAACAAATGAACCCCGCTTGCTATTGGGAATTGGTTTTAGAATAAAGGTTACAAAAAGCAAAATAAAGCCAATGTGTAATCCAGAAACGGATAAAATATGTACCGCTCCTGCAAATTGATAATCCCGAATAATGTCTGGCGAAATATCTTGTTGTTGTCCCATTATTAAGGCAATGGCAACGTTTAATTCTGTTTTGTTGAAATTATTTTTTTCTAAATTTCGAATGATCCGTGTTCTCAATTTGGATGAGTAATACCAGATGTTTTTGTCTATTTCTGTTCCGATTTTTATGTCGGCAACATCAGCATATAGTTGTGCATAGATTTGTTTGTTTTCAAGGTATTTGCCGTAATCAAATTGATTCGGATTATTGGGTGGTTTGTTTTTTGTTAATATGCCTTTTATCAGCAGAGAATTCCCAACTTGTAGGACATGGTGCAAACTGTCGTTTTGTATGTTCAATATGATTCTGCCGGTTTGTTCTTTCTGACCGATATGATTAATAATAGCGAGGTAACGATCGCTAAAAGCAGAACTTTTCATTTTTTCTCGAATCGTTAAAGAAATGAATTGCGGTTGTTCAAAAATAGACGTATTGTGAATGTAATTGCTTTCTTGGAAATAATCGGTATGTGCAATTTGGGTTGCAATTCCGATGATAAAAGACAAAAAATAGGTTCCGGCACCAAAATAAAGCGAGAGTTTACTTCTGCTTTTGGATAAAAAATAAAATAAAATAAAAATACTCACAGAAGTAATAAGTGCAATAAAAACAGCCGAAATAGAAGGATGCAGATAAAAAGCAAAAAGTAAACCTAATATAAACCCTATCGTAATTCTTGCCAGTGGGAATTGTAGTACTTTCATAACTCTAAAGTACACATTTTTAGTAAGAAACGGATTTATTTTTTTTAGATTTTTATAATTTTAAAAGTTAAATTTTCTCCAAAAATAGTATTAATTAAAGTACGCGATTAATTTGGACGAAGGTTTTTTGGTAATACGGTTCTTTGGTCGAGGAAATAATTACTCCTTTTGAGGTCGAGGAATGAATGAATTTTATTTCTTCATCTGTGGCTTCAATTACAATTCCAACGTGATTTATTGCTTTGTTTTTATTGGTTTTAAAGAATATCAAATCGCCTTTTTGAGCTTGATCTTTTTTTGGATTTAAAACAACTCCTATTTTCGATTGTTGAAACGAGTTGCGTGGTAGGCTAATATTTTCTGAATTAAAGACGGTATAAACTAATCCGGAACAATCATAACCAGCTCTTGTTGTTCCTGCATATTTGTATTTTACACCCAAGTTATCAGCAGCTGCATCAATTAATTGTTCTGCTAATTGGTTTGTTTTTCTCTTTTCAGATCGAGATAATTTCTCTTTTGGCTCTCCTTTTTTCGAAGTTACTATTGGCGATGTCGATTTACAAGAAGTAAAAAAAATGATAATGAAGAGTAGGAATACAATATGTTTCAAAAGAGTTTTTTTAAGTTGATATTAAAATTCGGAAATAAATTGGAGCTTAATTTAAATCATTTACAATCAATGCAGCTGTTTTTTCACTGGCTCCAATTCCGCCTAATTGCTCTTCTAATAACGCATATTTTTCTAAAAGCGTATTGCGATGGTCCGTTTTTAATATTTTTTCGAGTTCTTCCCGAATGCGTTTTGTAGTGCATTCTTCTTGAATTAACTCGGTTACCACTTCTTCATCCATGATTAAATTCACTAATGAAATGTATTTGAGTGTAATGATTCGTTTTGCAATTTGGTATGAAGCCCAACTGCCTTTATAACAAACAACTTCAGGAACTTTGAATAGTGCCGTTTCCAGTGTTGCGGTTCCTGAGGTGACTAATGCCGCAGTTGCATTTCGCAATAAATCATAGGTTTTATTAGAAATGAATTTTATGTTTTCCTGAGTGATAAAATTTTGGTAAAAAGAAAATTCCTGACTTGGCGCACCTGCAATTACAAATTGATATTCTGGAAAATCTTTTACAACGCTTAGCATAACACTTAGCATTTTAGTGATTTCCTGCTTTCGGCTGCCGGGTAAAATAGCGATAATTGGTTTGTCGTTTAATTGGTTTTCTTTTCTGAAAAGAACGGGATCAACTGCTGCTTGGTTGTGAATTGCATCAATCAGTGGATGACCAACAAATTCCACTGGGAATTGGTGTTTGTCTTCGTAAAACTTTTTTTCGAAAGGCAAAATCACGTACATTTTATCAATATCGCGCTTAATATCTGTTATCCTGCTTTCCTTCCAAGCCCAGATTTGCGGGGAAATATAGTAATGGGTTTTCATTCCCAATGCTTTCGCCCATTTGGCAATACGCAAATTAAAACCAGGATAATCAATGAAGATAAGTACATCAGGCTGAAATTCAAGAATGTCTTTTTTACAGATTTTAATGTTGTTGAGAATCGTTTTTAAATTAAAAATTACTTCAATAAATCCCATAAATGCTAATTCACGATAGTGTTTTACTAAAGTTCCACCGACATTTTTCATTAGATCACCACCCCAAAACCGGATGTCAGCAGTTGGATCTTTTTTGTACAGCTCTTTCATCAAATTTGAACCATGTAAATCACCTGAAGCTTCTCCCGCAATTATATAATATTTCATGTTTTTTCGATTTTGAATTTTTAAAATCAAACGGATAAAATCATTTTTGTTGGAATCATTTTATACAGTTGCAAAGATAAACTTAAATAAATAAAGTAAGTATAGCCAAGGCAATGACTGCCAAAACTACACCGCGAGCCATTATTTCTTTATTCATTTTGAGTAAAATTGCAAATGCTATCAGCGTTAGAATCGATCCCAATGTGATTAGTTTCCCTAAATTACCTTGAAATTTCATGATTTGAATTCCGGCGATAAATTTGAACTCCGAAAAAAAGCTTATAAAAAGGTACGATCCAAGCAAAGTTGTTGCAATCCCGATTAAAAATCCGAGCAATAGGTTTTTTTTATTCATTCCATTTCCAAGTGTTAAGTTGCTGAATTGCGTGATGCGCAGTCAAGTCAAATTGCACTGGAACTACAGATACAAAACCGTTTTCTAAAGCCCATTCATCTGTATCTTCTCCTTTGTCTTGGTTTACAAATTCCCCGGCAAGCCAGTAATAGTCTCTTCCTTGCGGTGTTTTTCTTTTGTCAAATTTCTCTACCCAGATTGCTTTCGCTTGACGACAAATCCGAATCCCTTTGATGTCTTCTTCTTTTAATTTTGGAAAATTAACATTTAAAACTACGCCTTCCGGAAGTCCGTTTTCAAGAACTTCTGCTGATATTTTGCGTATAAAAGATTTTATGGTGTCGAAATCCGCATTCCAATCGTAATCCAATAACGAGAAGCCAATAGCGGGAATTCCTTCTATTCCTGCTTCAACTGCGGCGCTCATCGTTCCGGAATAAATCACGTTTATGGAAGAGTTTGAACCATGATTTACGCCCGAAACACATAAATCGGGTTTTCGTTTTAAAATTTCGTTAACAGCGAGTTTTACACAATCAACAGGAGTTCCGGAGCAACTATATTCTAAGAAAGGATCGCTGTCTTTAGATAATTTATTCAAATATAATGTGCTGTTAATGGTAATGGCGTGACCCATTGCGCTTTGTGGTGTATCTGGCGCAACCACAACGATTTCTCCTAATTCAGCCATCACAGAAATTAATGCTCTGAGTCCTGGCGCTGATACACCATCGTCATTCGTTATTAAAATTAAAGGTCTAGATTTTTTCATTAGTATTTTGGCAAAAAAAGATTGATTTTTATGATATTGATGGCAAATGTAATGACACAGAATGGGATTAAGTAAACAAAAGATAAAAATTTGTTATCTTGAATCATTTAGCTTAATAAAAAAAAACTATTTTATATCTTTAACAAAAAATTAGGGGAGTTCTGCTACTGTTGGCATAGTTTTTACCTTATATTAGAATAAAAATTCATGAATACTATTCTTAACTTTATGAAAAGAAATTATAAAATTATCCTCGTTGTCGTATTTATTTCTGTGACTTTGTTTGCTTTTAAAATCAATGCGCCAAAAGCAAATGATCCGGAAAAAGACAAACTCCTTTTGGAATTATTAACTTTTGTTATTGAAAAAGGACATTATAGCCCAGCCACAATAGATGATACTTTTTCGAAAGGCATTTACAAGGATTATATTGAAGCTTTGGATCCATCCAAAAGATTTTTTTTACAATCGGATATTGATGAATTTTCAAAATTCGAGCTGCAATTAGACGATCAGTTATTGAGTAAAGATTTGAGTTTCTTCAATCTTACCTATGATCGTTTAATGAAAAGAATGAAGGAAAGTACAACGATTTATAAAGACGTTTTAAGTAAACCTTTTGACTACAGTATTGATGAAAGTTTTAATATTGATTATGAGAAAGCGCCTTATCCTAAAAACACAACAGAACTCAATGATAAATGGAGAAAGCAAATTAAATTGTCTACACTTTCATCTCTTATTGATAAACAAAAATTAGAGGAAGATAAGAAGAAAAACGACTCAAAATACAGTATAAAATCCTTTGATGTTTTAGAGAAAGAAACCAGAGAAAGTTCAGCTAAATCGCTTGATGAGTATTTTGGATTTATAAAAGATTTGGATAGAAATGACTGGTTTTCAGTTTATATCAATTCAATTACAGCACGTTTTGATCCGCATACAAACTACTTTGCAGCTGAAGAGAAAGAGCGTTTTGATGTAAGTATAAGTGGGAAATTAGAAGGAATAGGGGCTCGTCTTCAAAAGAAGAATGATTTGACTGAGATTTCAGAGCTAATTTCTGGTGGTCCAGCATGGAGAGGAAAGCAGTTGGAAGCCGGTGATTTAATCATGAAAGTGGCCCAAGGAAGTGGCGAAGCTGTAGATGTTGTTGGGATGCGTTTGGATGATGTGGTGAAGAAGATAAAAGGACCAAAAGGTTCAGAAGTGCGTCTTACCGTTAAAAAAGTAGATGGAACCATCAAAATTATTTCAATAGTCAGAGACATTGTTGAAATTGAAGAAACGTACGCCAAATCCAGTATTGTAAACAAAAACGGATTGAAATATGGTGTAATCTATTTACCTAAATTTTACATTGATTTTGAAAACACAGATGGAAGAGATGCAGGAAAAGACATCGCCATTGAAGTCGATCGATTAAAAAAAGCAGGTGTAAACGGAATCGTGTTAGATGTGCGGGATGATGGTGGTGGATCTTTGTCAACTGTTGTTGATATTGCAGGATTGTTTATCGAACAGGGACCAATTGTTCAGATCAAATCTGCTGGTAGAAAAAAAGAGGTTTTGTACGATAGAGACAAAAAAATAGAATGGGACGGCCCATTAGTGATCATGGTGAATAGTTTTTCTGCTTCTGCTTCCGAGATTTTGGCCGCAGCCATACAAGATTATAAAAGAGGAATTATTATTGGAAGCAAACAAACCTACGGAAAAGGGACGGTTCAAAATGTGATTGATCTAAACCAATTTGTTCGTAGTAGTTCTGTTGGAGATTTAGGTGCTATCAAAACGACGACTCAAAAATTCTATAGAATAAACGGTGGCTCAACTCAATTAGAAGGTGTACGCAGTGATGTTGTTATGCCGGATCGATATGCTTATCTAAAGATGGGTGAACGTGATGTCGATAATGCAATGCCTTGGGATAAAATTGATCAAGCAGAATATTCTGTTTGGGATAAAAATGGAAACTTTAATAAGGCGATTGCGAATAGTAAAAGTAGAATTAGTGCCAATTCACAATTTCAATTGATTGAGGAAAATGCGAAATGGATTGACAGTAGAAGTGAAGAGAATGTCTACAGTTTGAACATTGATAAATTTAAAATTGCTCAATCTGAAATTGAAGAGAAAGCAAAAAAATACAAACCAATTGTAGATTATAAAAATGCGCTGACATTTACATCGCTACCATATGAAACGGATGCTATGAATAAAGATGTTACGTTAAAAGAGAAAAGAGAAAGATGGCATGAAGCATTATCTAAAGATATTTATGTAGAAGAAGCGCTTAACGTTTTAGATGATTTGCAAACAAAAGCAGTATCTAAAAACAGCTTACCTGTAAAATTAAAAAAAGATAAATTAGCAAAGTCATAGTATTTGTCGTTTTTTAGTAACGATACGATTTGTAAATGCCCTAGAAATTCTATTGAATTTCTAGGGCATTTTTATTTTAGTAGCCTGGTGTCAGTGCTTATTTGGATGCTGATAGTAGTTTACTAGTGTCTTTTAGGCCTGAATTTAAAGATTGTAATTGTGTTCAAGTCTTATTGTTTTAGAAATATAGCGGGCTCAATTTAGTCTACAGTAAGATTGTAATTTCTTTCAACTCACTTTTGGACTTAACGGATTGCTTATTATAGTTAGCAGTGATTTAGGAGACATCAACTGGTTTTAATAGGGTTTGTCTACCTCTAAATGGAGATGGTCTACGACTCTATTTTATGTGTTTTATAATGGAAAGCGCAGGAGTAGAAGTTATTAAGCTACCATTCGTTCACTTTATTCGCATCCATTTTTATGAATATAAATAGTAATATGGTAAACCCCCATAAACCGGAACCTCCGTATGAAAAGAAAGGTAACGGAACTCCAATGGTTGGAAAAATACCCACAACCATGGCAATATTTACAAAAAAGTGCATAAATAAAATTCCTGCTACACAATATCCATATACCCTACTGAATTTTGTTTTTTGCCTTTCAGCCAAATAGATTATTCTAAGTAATAAACCTGCGAAAAGAGCTATAACAGTTAAAGAGCCAACAAAGCCCCATTCTTCGCCTACCGTTGTAAAAATATAATCGGTATGCTGTTCTGGTACAAATCCTCCTTTAGTTTGCGTTCCTTCTAGGAATCCTTTTCCAAACCAACCGCCAGAGCCTATCGCAATTTCTGATTGATTGGTATTGTATCCAATACCTTTCATGTCCACAGTTTTGCCTAAAAGGATATTGAAGCGATCCCTATGATGCTGTTTAAACACATTATCGAAGACATAGTCCACGGAGAAAACGAATCCTGAAATCAGCACGAAAAGAATACTGCTTAAAACGATATTTCTGTCTGCTAATCGAGATTTAAAGTGGACAATAATTATAACCGCTAATCCAATTAGAATGACATATTGAGGCTCTAGAACAAGCGTTAATACAAATAAAAAAACAGTTACAAAGCCAGTCCAAACATACCATGATGGAAGTCCTTCACGGTATAAAACAATGATAAATATACTATAGATTAATGCACTCCCAGGATCGGGTTGTGGTAAAATGAGCAAAACCGGTAATATTATGATTGCGAGAGCCTGCCATTGTCGAGCAACATCTTTTAGATTGATTTGAGTATCGCTTAGATATTTTGCCAAAGCTAATGCTGTTGCTGCTTTTGCAAATTCAGAAGGCTGTATTGTGAAACTCCCTATGGCATACCAACAGCGCTGTCCTGCGATAGTTTTACCAAATAAAAATAAGCCCGCTAATGTTAATAAAGAAATTCCGAAAATTATACTGGCGTATTTCTCATAGAATTTTCCGTCAACCGATAGTACAACAAAAATTAAAGGAATGGTTAGTACGATGAAAATCAATTGTTTTTCATAAGTATCTTCCATAGATGAAAGGGAAGACGAATAGATGTTTAGCCAACCTAAAATAACCAATGACGCATAAATGATTATGCTTATCCAGTCAATATTATTTGTTACACTTTGGTTTTTCATTCGGATTAAATAGCTTGTTTTTTCTCTTTTGTAGAATCTATTTTTACTTTGGCAGTTGGAATCATTGTTTTCTTTTTTAGAAGAGAATCACTAATTCTTAATTGTAATTTGACTGCCTCTGAAAGTCCACCTAATTTAGCATATTGACTTTGCAAACTAGTTGCAAGAATTCTTTTTTCTAAATCAAGTCTTGTAATCTTTTGACGTAAGTACTTTTCAATCATCAAGCTGGCAATTGGTCCAGCGATTGTAGATCCAAAACCTCCATTTTCAACCATAATGGCAATCGCGATTTTTGGATTGTCCTTTGGTGCAAAGGCCACAAATATAGAATGATCCTTTAATTGAACTCTTTGACCTCCTATTTTTGCGAAGTTTTCAGCAGTTCCTGTTTTACCGCAAATGTCAATTCCCTCTACTTTAAGAGCGCTTGCGGTACCCATATTATAAACATCAAAAAGGCCACTTATAATTGGTTTGAAATGTTTTTTGTCAATCGTTGTTACATGTTTGGTTGTAAATTTTTTATCAATTGTATGCCCTTCGATTCTTTTGATGATATGAGGAGTATAGTAGTGTCCTTGATTAGCTATTGCTGCCATCATATTAGCTAGTTGAATTGGCGTCATCACAACCTCTCCTTGACCTATTGAATTTGAAATAATTGTGGTACTTCTCCAACCACCATTAGGATAAATTCTTTTGTATGTTTTAGAATCTGGTATTTTACCTCTTTTACCTGTTGGCAAATCGTATCCCATAAATTGTCCAAGTCCAAAGCTTCGAATGTGATTGCTCCATACATCAACCGCTTGAGCCGGTTTAGCATATTTATTTATGGTTTTCATGTAAGCCGTCGCAAAATAGGAATTGCAGGACTCATAAATACCTCGGTGCAATTGAAGGGCACCACCTCTGCAATGGCAGCGCATGAATCGACCTCTAGCATAACTAAAACCATGATTACAACTGACAGTAGTGTTCTCGTCAATTACTCCTTCCTGAAGAGCAACGAGGCCAGTCAAAATTTTGAAAGGTGAACCAGGAGGGTATTCCGCCAACAATCCTCTGTCATATAAAGGTTTTGCTATAGAATCGCGGTATAATTCAGTGTAGTTTTTAGATCGTTGTCGTCCTACTAATATTCCTGGGTCATAAGAAGGAGCGGTTACAAGTGCTAATATCTCTCCAGTACTTGGTTCAATGGCAACAATTCCACCTCTTTTATTTATCATTAATTCTTCCCCATATTTTTGTAGTTCCGCATCTATCGTAAGATTAATGTCTTCACCTTGTACAGCAATAGTATCGTATTTCCCGTTCTTGTAGGAGCCGATTTCGCGGTTGTATTTGTCTTTTTGAATGTATTTGACTCCTTTTACTCCGCGCAAAATTTCTTCATAGCTTTCTTCAACACCCTGACGTCCTATTAAATCACCACTGTTATAGTATGGATTTTTTTGAACTAATTTCTCATTTACCTGAGTAATACCCCCAAATACATTAGCTCCAAAAGCCACTTCGTAATCCCTAAGGGAACGCTTTTGAACATAAAACCCTTCGTATTTTCGTATTTTTTCTTGAAATGCAGCAAATTCACTTTTGTTTAATTGAGATAAAAAAACGGACGGAAGACGCGGACTATATATTGTTGCCTTTTTTATGTTTTTTATAAAAGTTTCTTTGGTGATATTTAATAATTGGCAAAATTCTAAAGTATCTATTTTTTTTACTTCTCGAGGTATTACCATGATGTCATAGGATGCCTGATTGGCTACTAATAACTTTCCTTTTCGGTCATAGATGTAACCTCGTTCAGGGTACTCGTGTTTTTTTTTAATAGCATTATTTTCCGACTTTAACTTTAAGGTGTCGTCAACCACCTGCAAATAAAAAATTCGCATCACAAGTAGAGAAGTAGCAAGAATAATTAAAGAGGGCAACAAGACTTTTCTCATCTTTTATTTGGCTTAATAAGGTATATGATGATAATGCATATAATAATGGTGAATACAGTGCTTAATAATGTGGTTAATAAGGTGTCTAGGATATACGACAATTGAAATGCTTCTAGTAAAAACAAGGTAAAGTGATGAATAACTACGGATAATAATATAAAAGAGAATCGTTGTGGTGTTAAAACATCATTCAATTTTATAGTTTGGTATTCGTAGCTCAATCCGAAGGCAAACTTAAAAATTGACGGTCTGAAATAAGCTAAAACTAAACACGCTGTTGCATGTGTTCCACCTGAATTACTAAAAAGATCCATAATGATTCCAAGTAAAAAACTGGCCGCCACTAAACCAGATTTATTGCCATTTACAGGGTACAATATGATGAATAAAATATAGGGAAATGGACTGATATAGCCCAAAAAATTCATGTTGTTAAATATGATAATCTGAATGGCTAATAACAGTATAAATCGGAAAATGTTGACTAACAAGGTGCTATTCATCTTTTTCTCTTTTTTCTAAATTAGTAATTTCGTCGCGATCTTTACTTTTTATTATATAAACATGGCCCAGATTGGTCATGTCATTAAAAAGTTTAATATCCAAGGTATAAAAGTTAGTTTGAGTATCTCTGTATATCTTCGCTATTGTTCCAATGTTAATGTTTTCAGGAAAAATAACCGACTGCCCTCCAGTAACAATGGTGTCTCCAATTTTTATCAATGCCAATCTTGGAAGATCAGTCAACTGTACAAAACCTGTACTTTTTCCATTCCAGTTCAATGAACCAAAATGATTGGATTTTTTAATTTTAGCATTGATCTGAGTTCTTTTGTTCAAAATGCTGATCACAGTAGCATATTTGGGAGAAGTGTTTTCTATAATACCTATAATCCCCAAGCTATTTACAACGCCCATGTCTGTTTTTACGCCTTGCAATTCACCTGAATTTAACGTCAGGTAATTTTCATAGACATTATAAGAGTTGTGGATTACTTTAGAAACAATTATGTCTTCTAGCTTGACGCCTTTCAAACTGTCTAATTTTCGTACTGCAGTTGTATCTTCAGAATTAAAAAGGAGGCTTTTGAGTTTCGCATTTTCAAGTGCAAGTGCATCATTTTGAGTTTTTAAATTTAAATACTCATTTAGATTGTTTACTTTTTCATAGACACCACCACTTAAAAAGTTTGCAGAACTTATTATTTTGCTTCTATGAAAAGAATGGGATTGAATCGTAAGAGATAACGATATCCCTAAAAGCAGCAAAAACAGTATTCTGTTACTGTTTTTAAAAATAAAATTAAATATTTGCTGCATTGTTTAAAATTAAATATTTTAAATAAATCAAAAGTTAAATTCTAAATCCCAGCAGTCCAATTTTCTGAACTATAGAGTGGAATTTAGAATTTTGTTTTTCTTATTTTATCAGTATACTTTTGAATTTCACGATGTTTTTAAGGGCCATACCAGTTCCTCTAACAACGGCTCTTAATGGATCTTCTGCTATGTAAACCGGTAAGTCTGTCTTTTGAGAAATTCTTTTGTCCAATCCTCGCAACATAGACCCTCCACCAGCAAGGTAAATACCCGTGTTGTAAATGTCTGCAGCTAATTCTGGAGGTGTTTGAGATAAGGTTTCCATTACGGCATCTTCGATACGTTGTATCGATTTGTCTAACGCTTTAGCAATTTCTCTATATGAAACTTCAACTTGTTTTGGTTTACCAGTAAGCAAATCTCTACCTTGAACCGACATGTCTTCAGGAGGAGTTTCTAAATCTTCTATTGCAGCACCAATTTGGATTTTTATTTTTTCGGCCGTAGTCTCTCCTACAAAAAGATTATGTTGGGTACGCATATAATATACAATGTCATTTGTAAAGACATCACCAGCGATTTTAACTGATTTGTCGCAAACAATTCCACCTAAAGCTATTACGGCAATTTCAGTTGTTCCACCACCAATATCAACAATCATATTTCCCTTTGGCTGCATAATATCAATCCCAATCCCAATAGCTGCTGCCATAGGTTCGTGGATCAAATATACTTCTTTACCATTAACTCTTTCGCAAGACTCTTTTACGGCTCTCATCTCCACTTCAGTAATGCCAGAAGGAATACAAACAACCATTCGCAATGCGGGTGTAAACATTCTTTTCTTTAAAGCGGGTATGCTTTTTATAAACAAGCTTATCATTTTTTCAGAAGCATCAAAATCAGCAATTACACCATCTTTTAAGGGTCTAATCGTCTTAATATTTTCATGTGTTTTACCCTGCATCATACTTGCTTCTTTACCTACAGCAATGATTTTGCCTGATACTCTATCTCTAGCAACTATAGATGGGCTGTCAATTACAACTTTATCATTATGTATGATTAAAGTATTAGCGGTACCAAGGTCTATCGCAATATCCTCGGTCATGAAATCAAAAAATCCCATAAGTTTTTTAAGGGTTAAAAGTTATAAATTTGTGACGGACAAAGTTAAACAAATTAATGTTTAAAATGACGAGTTCCAGTAAATACCATTGCAACTTTATTTTCGTTGCAATAATTAATGCTGAATTCATCTTTTATCGAGCCTCCTGGCTGAATTACAGCAGTTATTCCAGCTTTATGCGCTATTTCCACACAGTCTGGAAAGGGGAAAAAGGCATCGCTGGCCATCGACGCTCCGTGCAAGTCAAATCCAAAACTTTTAGCTTTTTCAATAGCCTGAAGCAAGGCGTCAACTCTTGAGGTTTGTCCAGTGCCTGAAGCAATAAGTGTGCCGTCTTTTGCAAAAACAATCGTATTGGATTTTGTGTTTTTACAAATTTTAGAAGCAAATATTAAATCTTGAATTTCTTGTTCAGTAGGCGCAGTTATAGTAACGGTTCTAAGTGCTTCTTTATTGTCAGTAATGTTATTTCTTTCTTGAACTAAAATTCCATTTAAGCAAGTTCGCACTAATTTTTCTGGTAATGCAACCTCATTTTGTACTAATATAATTCGGTTTTTCTTTTCTTGTAAAATTGCGGTAGCTTCAGCATCATATTCTGGAGCAATTACAACTTCACAAAACAGTTTGTTTATTTCAGTAGCAGTTGCTACATCAATTTTGGTGTTGGAAATCAAAACACCTCCAAAAGCTGAAGTTGGATCACAAGCTAATGCGGCTAGATATGCTTCATTAATGGTAGTTCTTGACGCTAATCCACAAGCATTATTGTGTTTTAATATGGCAAAAGTAGGGCCTTCTTGTTTAAATTCATTGATCAAATTTACTGCAGCATCTACATCTAATAAATTATTGTAGGACAGCTCTTTTCCGTGTAATTTCTTGAACATAGCCTCAAAATCACCAAAGAAAAATCCTTTTTGATGTGGATTTTCTCCATATCTTAAAATTTGGCCATTTTCGATACTTTCTTTATAAATGGTCTCGTCTGTGTTGAAGTAATTAAAAATAGCGGTATCATAATGAGAAGAAACATGAAATGCTTTTGTCGCCAATAGTTTTCTGTCTTCCAATGTTGTTGCGCCATTTTGCTCCGTAATCATATCTAGTAGTAAACTATATTGATCTACTGACGCTACGATGACAGTGTCTTTGAAATTTTTTGCAGCAGCGCGAATTAACGAAATACCACCAATATCAATTTTTTCAATGATATCGGCTTCAGCTGCTCCTGAAGCAACCGTTTTTTCAAAAGGATATAAGTCAACGATAACCAAGTCAATTTGGGGAATGTTAAACTCTTGCATTTGTTGAACATCACTTTCATTATCTTGGCGATTTAGTATTCCTCCAAAAACTTTAGGATGCAAGGTCTTGACTCTACCACCTAGAATCGAAGGGTAGGAAGTCACATCTTCTACTGGGATTACTGGAATTCCTAGGTTTTTTATGAAATCTTCTGTTCCACCGGTAGAATAAAGTGTAACATTTTGACTGTTTAGTTGTCTTACTATAGGTTCTAATCCCTCTTTTGAAAAAACAGAGATTAAGGCCGATTGAATTGTTTTAGTTGTGCTCATTATGTAGTTATAGTTATAAAATGCAAAAATAGTTTTTTAATGTCAAAATTAAGCCATTTGAAATTGAGATAATTATATATTTTGTAGCTATTTCATTGGCTCAATCAAAATAACAGCGCGACACGGTAAGGAAACGCTTTTTCATTAGGTTTTTGATTAATATTTATTGAATTTTACTTTAACACAAAACAGATTGTATGCTAGTTTACCTTCGATTATTAAAAGAGAGTTTTGGTTTTGCAATGAATGCATTGACAAATAACAAGTTAAGAACCTTGCTTTCTTTGTTAGGAGTTACAATAGGAATTTTTTCGATTATAGCAGTTCTTGCTGCGGTAGATTCATTAGATAGAAAAATCTCCAAAGATTTGAGCGGTTTGGATAAAAACACCATTTATTTAATCAAGTTTTCTTTTGGTCCTTCTGAAATTCCACAATGGAAAAGAGATCAATTTCCTAATGTTAAGTATGATGAATATACCTATATGAAAGGAAGTATGACTAATACAGACCAAATGGCCTATCAAATATTTACTAGAAAAGAGTCTATTAAATATGATTCAAAAACGGTAAGTGCGATTAATATTGTCCCGGTTTCTCATGAATTTATAGACATTCAGGGTCTTGAATTCGAAAAAGGTCGTTTTTATAATGAATCCGAAGCTAATTCAGGAGCTACGGTCATTGTTTTGGGGAATGAAATTGCAAAATCCTTGTTTGAAGATGCCGAGCCCATTGGGAAAAATGTACGTTTGTATGGAAAACGTTTCACGGTAATAGGAGTTCTTAAAAAAGAAGGCTCTGGTTTATTTGGAGACAGTAACGATACGTCCGCTTATATTCCAGTCAATTTCGTCCGACAATTGTACGGGGATAATAATACGTCCTTAACCAATGTCATTATTTTCAAGCCGGAAAAAGGAGTTGATATGGAAGCTTATAAAGGTGAGATATCTCAAAAATTAAGAAGCTTTAGAGGTTTGAAAGCAGGGGAGATAGACAATTTTTTTATTAATGTGTTCTCCGGTTTTACCGACCTTATTGATGGTATTTTGGGACAAATGAACCTTGTAGGATGGATTATTAGCGGTTTTTCATTACTTGTAGGTGGTTTTGGAATTGCTAATATTATGTTTGTTTCTGTAAAAGAACGAACCAATTTAATTGGGATCCAAAAATCATTAGGAGCTAAAAATCGATTTATTATGTTTCAATTTTTATTTGAAGCAGTAATCCTGTCCGTGATTGGGGGTGTAATTGGCCTTTTGTTGGTTTGGATTATTTCTGTTATTTTAACAAAAGCATTAGATTTCGAATTTGTCTTAGGGATGGGAAATATTATTTTAGGAACTGGATTGGCCGCAATAATTGGATTGATCTCTGGAATTCTTCCTGCTATTGCAGCGTCTAAATTAGATCCTGTGGAAGCAATTAGAACTGGGATGTAAATTTAGAAGTAGTACCGTCTAAAAGGCATATAAAAACGGCTTTCAAATTTATTTGAAAGTCGTTTTTATTTATAGCCTATTTGTTTTAACCAAAAAATCCCGATTGCTCGGGATTTTCATTTATCGAATAACGTTGTTTTGAATCAAGTCGATGTATAAGTTAATCTTATCTTTCAATTCTTTTCGTGGTGTTATAAAGTCTAAAAAACCATGTTCAAGTAAAAACTCAGCAGTTTGAAAACCTTCTGGTAAATCCTTACCGGTGGTGTCTCGTACTACTCTTGGTCCTGCAAATCCTATTAATGCACCTGGTTCAGAGATGTTAATGTCTCCTAACATTGCGTAGGAAGCGGTAGTTCCTCCCGTGGTTGGGTCTGTACACAGTGAAATGTAAGGAAGTTTAGCTTCAGCAAGTTGAGCCAGTTTTACAGATGTTTTGGCTAATTGCATTAACGAGTATGCCGCTTCCATCATTCGAGCTCCACCTGATTTAGAAATCATTATAAAAGGCAAGTTGTTTTTAATAGCATGATCAATTCCACGTGCAATTTTTTCTCCTACAACAGCACCCATGGATCCACCAATGAAGGCGAAATCCATACAGCAAATTACCACGTCTTTTCCTTTGGATTTTCCAACTCCAGTGCGCACGGCATCCTTCAGTTTGGTCTTCTCCATAACGTCTTTTAAACGATCTGCATATTTCTTGGTGTCAACAAAATGCAACGGATCTTTAGAAGTCATGTTTTTATCCAATTCAACAAATTCATTATTGTCAAATAAAATTTGGAAATATTCAGCACTTCCTATTCTAACGTGAAAACCATCTTCGGGACTTACAAATAAGTTTCGCGCGAGTTCGTCGGCATCAATAATTTTTCCAGTAGGTGATTTGTACCAAAGTCCTTTTGGAATGTCCATTTTGTCTTCAGTAGCAGTGGTAATCCCTTTTTCTTTTCTTTTAAACCAAGCCATATTTATTGTTTTTGTTGTTTCAGGTTTAAAGTTTTTAAACCTTAAACCTGAAACTTTAAACTTTTTATTATAATGTATTCACGTTGTTCAAGTCAGCAAAAGCTTGCTCCAGTCTTGTATTGAAAGTGATTTCGCTTTCACGCAACCATTTTCTCGGATCGTAATGTTTTTTGTTTGGAGCATCAGCACTTTCTGGATTTCCAATTTGAGTCTTCAAATAGTCAATATTTTTCACCATATAGTCACGAATACCCTCCGTGAATGCAAATTGCAAATCAGTATCGATGTTCATTTTTATAACACCATAACTAATTCCTTCTCTAATTTCTTCTAAAGTAGAACCAGAACCACCATGGAAAACAAAATCTACTGGATTAGGTTCTGTATTGAATTTGTTTTGTACAAAATCTTGAGAATTCTTCAATATTTTTGGAGTCAATTTTACATTTCCAGGTTTGTAAACACCGTGTACGTTTCCAAAAGCAGCAGCTATTGTAAATCGAGGGCTTATTTTAGAAAGTTCTTCGTATGCATAAGCAACTTCTTCTGGTTGTGTGTATAATTTTGAACTATCAACATCAGAATTGTCAACGCCATCTTCCTCACCACCTGTAATTCCAAGTTCAATTTCCAATGTCATTCCCATCTTGCTCATTCGAGCTAAATATCCCTTACAGATTTCGATGTTTTCTTCAATTGGCTCCTCAGATAAATCAATCATGTGAGAAGAATAAAGCGGCTTTCCAGTTTTAGCAAAGTGTGCTTCTGATGCATCTAATAATCCGTCAATCCACGGTAATAATTTTTTTGCACAATGGTCAGTATGCAAGATTACGGTTGCTCCGTAAGCTTCCGCCAAAGTATGAATGTGCAATGCTCCAGCAATTCCACCAGCGATTGCTGCTTTTTCACCTGCATTCGAAAGTCCTTTTCCAGCGTTAAATTGTGCTCCTCCATTAGAAAATTGAATGATCACTGGTGCGTTTAATTTTGCTGCAGTTTCAAGAACTCCATTGATAGTATTTGATCCCGTAACGTTTACCGCCGGAAGTGCAAATCCTTTCTCTTTAGCATAATTAAAAATTTCTTGAACCTGATCTCCTGTAGCTACGCCTGGTTTTATGTTGTGTGCCATTGTACTTTTTTTAGTTATTTCTTTTAGTTTTTAGTTTTGCAAAAATAAGAATTAATTAGCATTAGAATGGATAATTTATTCCAAAATTTAAAACGGAGTTAGAAAAGTTGTATTCTCTAAACCATCTTTTGTTAGTTTCATTAGCTGGATTGTACGTTTTAAATCCTAAATCAAAACGAATTACAAAAAAGCTCAAATCATACCGAATTCCAAATCCGGTTCCCAATGCCATATCTTTCAAGTCACTGAAGCTCGTAAAGGTGGACTTCTCATCTACTACATTATCCAGCACGCTCCAGATGTTTCCAGCATCAGCAAAAATAGCCCCTTTTAAACTTCCTAAAAGTTTAAAGCGGAATTCTCCACTAATAGCTATTTTCATATTCGCTTCATTAAAATCATCTAAAGCACCGCTGCTGCCTGGGCCTAAACCGTAGGGTTGCCATGCGCGATTGTCATTAGATCCCCCGGAGAAGTAACTTCTGGAGAACGGAATATAATTAGAATTTCCAAACGGAATGGCAATTCCAAAAAAGGATCTGAAGGCTAGAATTTTTTCTTTCGATAAATCCCAATGCTTGATGTAGTCAAATTCCGTTTTCACATATTCTGAATACTCTAAATTGAATATTTCATAATTGCCATTAACGTTTTTCTTTTGATTTGTGGTTTTTGCAAAAGCAGATAAAATTGTTCCTGCAGATTCTATTTTGGTTTTGAAAAGGTAAAAATTATTGTCTGTTAAATCTTTTTTGGTTGTTTTTGAAAAAGTAAAACTAGTGGCTAGAATGAAGTCATTTTCTGTTAGTCGCAGTCTTCGTTCTTCAATGCTTTTTACGGACTCGACATCAGCAGCTTCTAATGGTTTTAGAAAAGTTGCATTACCTGTCAGAACATCATTTGTAAAACCACGCGTGCCTTGCTCAATTAGCAAATCTTTATCGATGGCATTGTTGTAATAAGTAGTATTTGTATTGTATGCTTTGCTTATTTCATTCAAAGCATTATACGATGAGCCGTAAACATTAAAATAATTTGTCGGATTTAAATTTCGTACAAACTGAGTATTAAAAAGATCAAATCGTGCCGTATGATTTATTTTTGGAGTCCAATTATAGGAAAGTGCTCCTGTAAAATTCTCTTTGTCTAATCCTATATTTCTTTGTTTTGCGAAACCAACGGTTATCAGAGTCGAGGGAATCATACTCTTTGCAATGATTTTATCGGTATTAAAGGGCATAAAAATTCTTGGAATATTTAGTTTTAAATCCAAACCATATTCTGAAACATTGAAGAAGTTATTTTTTGGATTTGCCAAATCTTTCGAAGCGCCAATGTTGCCACGCGCTGCAATTTCTAAAGTTTCAGCGCCATTAAATACATTGCGAATCGTCTCCGATACACTTAGTCCAACACCAAAATCCTGAATGTTAGAATGTGTTACGTCCAGCGTAGTTCCAAAACTGTATTTTTTTCTTGGAGTCAAATATACTTTGGCAATTAATGACTGCGCGGTAGTATCTCTTTTGTCAACTTCGTATTGTATGGACGGATAATTGAAAATTTTAAGATTATTCAAATAGCGCGTTGTTAAAACGGTTTTATTGTCTGCATACAATCCACCCTTGGTGATAAAAATAGCATTAGTAATAGCTTTTGGTTTGTATTTTAACTTTTCCTGACTGTACAAATTGAAGTTTTTATAAGTGGTGCTATCTTTAATATTCAAGGTGTTTAAGCTTGGAGAATAATCAGTGTATATGTTTACATCGCTAATTTTGTATATTTTAAAAGGGGTTGTTTTAGTAGAATCGCCGTCTTGATAAGAGTAATTAGCGATCATCAAAGTGATATTTGCCTGATTCACTTTTTTTATAGTATCAATATCAAAAGTTACATAATTTGGCTGAAAGTTGTAAACGCCATTATTTCTGAAATTTGTGGTGATGCGATTTTTTTCGTTGTCAAAATCTTCAGTTTTATATTGATTACCTGATTTTACAAAGGTGTTAAATTTATTTATTTGATACAAAGAATCTAAAACCGGGGTTGCAATAGTGGCTCTTAAGGAATCTATAAAAAAAGCATTTCCGGAAGTTATGGCATATTTGATCTTCGCCTTTTTAAGCTTCAAAGTATCTATGGCGTAAGCAGCTTGTACATTAAAAAAACCATTGTTGAAATAGTAGTATTTCAAACGCAGTATTGATTTGTCTGCTCTTTCCTTGTCTATAATAATAGGGGGTTCGCCGGTTCTTCTCAAAAAATCGTGAATTCCGTGGTACCAAAATGATTTGCCTAGGCGGTTGACCTGCTTCTCTGACAACCATTTTGATTTCCTTTTAAATTTTTCAGGATTATTTGTAAACTTAGCTTTATAGGTTGAATCAGGATTCAGATTGGCAAGATTATAAAGATTTAAACGCAAGCGATATCCCAGTAAAGTGCTATTAGGTTTCTGGTACAGTTGATTAAAAACATTTTCATCTTTAATTGTTTTGTCATTTACTGTAATTTCGTTTTTTGTAAGCAGTAGTTTTCCTTCCGGAACTCTTTTTACGGCGTTACATGCACAAATTAGTATTGCAATTACGATAAATGCAGTTATTTTTGTATAAATTTTTTTCAAGTGTTCTAAAATATTTAATTCAAAAGTACATTATTTTATGGTTAGTAAAAACCAAATAAAGCTTATAACGAGTTTGCAGCAAAAAAAATATAGGATTGCCAATAAATTATTTTTTGCCGAAGGTGTAAAAGGAATTCAGGAGCTGTTGGATTCTAATTTTGAGTTGGAACATTTGTACACTACTCAAAATGATTTTGGTCAAGTTTTTAAAGAAAAAAAAACGATTATTACTGAAAATGATTTGAGAAAAATAAGTGCGTTGGCAACACCTAATTCTTGTTTGGCTCTTTTTAAAATGCCTTCGGAAAAACCAATAATGCAAACTGGTTTAATCGTAGCGCTTGACTCGATTAGGGATCCTGGAAATTTAGGAACTATATTACGCTTGTGTGACTGGTTTGGTATTCAGCAGGTTTTATGTTCAACTGAAACAGTAGACTTATTTAATCCAAAAGTGGTTCAGGCCACTATGGGCTCTATCGCTCGAGTCAATGTGAATTATATTAATTTAGATGCTTTTTTGACGCAGACTACAATGCCAATTTTTGGAACTTTTATGGATGGAACCAATATTTATAAGTCGGTCTTGCCAGAGCAAGGAATCATAATTATGGGTAATGAAGCCAATGGAATTTCTGCTTCACTTGAAAAATTGGTTCAAAATCGCCTTACCATACCTCGTTTTGGGGATCTGCAAAAAACAGAAAGTTTGAATGTAGCAACCGCAACGGCTATTGTCCTAAGTGAATTTCGTCGCGCTTAGTTAATTTCGATAAAACGAATGCTTTGCTAATCTACTAGAATTGACTTTCTAGTGGAAAGAAAAGTTTATAAATATTGCTCTAGTTTTTAATGACTCGATGTTTCCTGTCCATGGGCTGTTAGGATCGTTGTCGCGAATTAATTCATCATTGATACCCAAAACACCTCTTATTGACGGTGAAAATATAAAGTACTCTGAAAAAAGATCAATTCCAAAACCCAACTCGTAGTTAGTTGTCCATGATTTTACACGAAAACGTTGCTGCAAATTATCATCCATTATTTTTGCATTGCTGGATAAATTTAAAGTAGCAGACAGTCCTCCCAATAGGTAAGGACGAATATTTCCAGTTCTAAGCGAGGAGAGTTTCAGTAATAAGGGGAAATTGATGTACGTGCTGTTAACCTCTCGTAACGCATCTCCACTATTGGCAAAATTCGGATAATTTAAATCTCTTTTGGTATAGTACAATCCAGGTTCAAATCGCAAGTTAATGTATTCCTGTAGTTTTAAATCACCTATAATTCCTACATTAAAACCGGTTGTTTTTGTGACCAAAATATCAGGCGATTCTGTTTTATAGTCGATCTTAAAATCATAAGAATTGAATCCCAAATAAAAACCATAATAAACTCTTTTTTTTTGAAAATTCTCCAAATTAATAATTGGATCTCTACTAAAGATGTTTTTAGACCTTTGAGCATATCCATTTAGAATACAGACAAAAAAGAGTAAGGCAAATATTTTTCTCATGTTTATGCTAAAATCTTCAGTATTATTTTTTTGTTGCGGAATATATAGTAGCTACACCAAAAGTTTGAGGTAACGCCACAACATCTATAAACCCAATTTTTCTTAAAATATTGTTTAAAGCCTCACCATAAGGAAAAGCAGCCGCAGATTCTGATAAATATCCGTAAGCAACATCATCCTTAGAGAATAATTTTCCAATTATAGGTAAGATGTTTTTGCTATAAAATTTGTACCCTTGTTTATAAGGAGTTTTATCGGGTACTGAAGTTTCTAGAATCACAAAAACACCATTTGGTTTTAATACCCTCAAGATCTCTGCTAATCCTTTCTCTAATGTTTCAAAATTACGAACACCAAAAGCAACTGTGATGGCATCAAAGTAGTTGTCTTCAAAAGACATGTTTTCGGAGTCGCCAAGAACCATTTCAATAGTAGAAGATAGCTTTTTTTGATCAATTTTTTTCCTGCCTACGTCCAGCATTCCAGCAGAAATATCTAAACCAATTATTCTTTCAGCTTTAGTTTGTGCCATTAATATAGCTAAATCTCCCGTTCCGGTTGCAATATCCAAAATTATTTTTGGATTGGATTTAGAGACCATTTGCAATACTTTTTTTCTCCATTTTAGGTCTATTCCAAAAGATATGACACGATTTAAATTGTCATAATTTCCAGAAATAGTGTCAAACATTTGAGCAACTTGTTCTTTTTTGCCTAAGGCAGAATCTTTATAGGGAGTTATCTTTTCGGACATTTTTTTTTGTTTGTACAAATATAAGATAAACTTGATGAACTTAAAATGAGTTTCAAAAATTAGAATTAAGTTTTCTTTTGACTCTTTTTTCAGGTTTTATGGAGCTTTAGTTGGCAAATTAAAAAAAAATGGTTTTTATCGAAATATCACTAAAAGTGGGTATTGTAACTCTAGTTTTTATTAATCAATTTTGGTGTTCAAGAAAGTAACCATATTATATGATTAAAAAAGAGTCGATGAGCCAAATCAAATGGATATTTTTAGCGCTACTTATCTCATTTGTTCTTGTAAGCTGTTTTGAAAGTACTGTTTTACAAAGCAGTATTGTATTTAAAGCGCAACATACGTTCTTAGGATTAAATTTGTTTTTGGAAATTTTAATTTTTTTCGTCTTTAGTACCTTCGTGGTATTTGGTATTAAAGGCTTTTTTGAGATGTATTCTCAAAAAACATCAAATATTATAATCTCCATTTCTGGAGTATTATTAGTGTTTGTAATATTTATTTTATGTTATCAAATACTCTTCCAAGACTAGGTCATTTCTTTAAATCAATGGTTAAAAAAAAACATCCCGTAAAAAGGATGTTTTTTATTTTATTTTCTAATGAAAGTGAGGTAGGTATATTCATACTTATGCTTGTCGTCTTTTTTATTAAACTCGGAGGCTTCAAGTTTCCATTCTGTATCAATAATTTCAGGGAAAAAAGCATCAGCTTCAAAACTTGCATGGACTCTTGTAAGTTCTATTTTATCAGCATAAGGAAGTCCTATCGTGTAAATTTCGCCACCTCCTATAATAAATGAATCTTGGTCTTGAGGACAGGCGCTCAGTGCTTTTTCAATACTATCGACAACTATGCAGCCTGGGGCTTGGTAGTCTTTTTGTCTCGTGATAATAATATGCGTTCGGTCTGGTAATGGTTTTTGGAGGCTTTCAAACGTCCTGCGTCCCATGATGATATAATGGCCAGATGTGAGTAGTCTAAATCTTTTATAATCGTTTGGCAGATGCCAGACTATTTTATTATCTTTCCCTAATGCGTTATTCTCGGCAGCTGCCGCAATCATTATAATCATAGTTTTGTACTATTATTAGGTTCGTCGTTTTCGATCTGAATCTGTAATTGTTCTACTTTCTTTTTCTGTAAAGCGACAAGGCGATCTATTTGTTCTCTTTCCCAGTCTTTATTCATAAATCGATCAGTGATGAAAATTTTGATAAAATGCAGTATAAACAAGAACAACCAGAATGTAATTATCCAAAGATACCAATCAGAAACTACGGTGCTGTTCAGGAAGTTGTGTCCAAGAAATAGCAATAAACTTCCTAAAACGAAAACGACAAAATGAAAATACAGTCGTTTTTTTTGTTTTATTCTTCTTCTAGCATATTCGTATTGTTCGTGTACTTCTTTTTCCATCGATCTTATTTTAGTTGATAAAGATAAAATTTATTTTGGAAAGTCGCTATTTTGGCTCTGTATTATTTTGGAAGAAAACGTTTTCTGATTTTTGAATTGCAATCTAAATCCCTTTAAATTCTTAAATTATTTATAAATTAACATAGTTTAAGGTATTCCATTAAATCTTCTTGCGGGCTATTGTAACTTCAATATGTTTTATTTACTTTGTTTCAGAAACCTATAAATGAAATAGTTATGTCGATTAAAAAACAATTTGTAAAAACAAAGCCCGTTTGTAAAGTTACTTTTTCAGTAAAAGCAGAAGGGGCAAATCAAGCTTCCGTTATTGGCGATTTTAACAATTGGAATGAAACTGAAGGTGTTCTTAGTAAATTAAAAAACGGAACTTTTAAAGGAGTTTTTGATTTAGATAAAGATGCTGCTTATGAATTTAAATACCTAATTGATGGTGCCTTTGTTAATGATCCTGAAGCCGATTCTTTTAAATGGAATGCCTTTGCAGGAAATGAAAACGGTGTTTTAGTAGTTTAACTAAAACACCGTTTTATTTGTTATATTATACTGCAACACTGCCTTTTATTGGAGGGTGTGGGTCATAACCTTCCAGTGTGAAGTCTTCAAAATCGAATGCGAAGATGTCTTTTATATTGGGATTCAAAATCATTTTTGGTAATGGTTTAGGTTCACGGGACAATTGCAAATCAAGTTGTTCAAAATGATTATTGTAAATGTGTGCATCACCAAAAGTGTGAATGAATTCACCCGGTTGCAAGTCGCAAACCTGAGCGATCATCATAGTAAGTAAGGCATAAGAGGCGATGTTAAAAGGAACGCCTAAGAAGATGTCAGCACTTCTCTGGTACAATTGACAGGATAATTTACCATCAGACACGTAAAACTGAAAGAAGGCATGACATGGAGGTAAAGCCGCTTTATTGTTGGTCACATTTTCGTCAAATGATTTTGTTGTGTCAGGAAGAACCGAAGGATTCCATGCCGAAACCAACATTCTGCGGCTGTTAGGATTGGTCTTTAGTTCTTTTATCAAATCTGATATTTGATCAATCTCTTCACTGTTCCAGTTGCGCCACTGATGGCCATAAACGGGTCCTAAATCTCCATTGGTGTCAGCCCAAGCATCCCAGATCTTAACACCGTTTTCCTTAAGGTATTTGATATTGGTATCGCCTTTTAAAAACCAAAGCAGTTCATAAATAATAGATTTTAAGTGCAATTTTTTTGTGGTAACCATTGGGAAACCTTCGTTCAAGTCGAAACGCATTTGGTATCCAAAGACACTTTTTGTTCCTGTTCCGGTACGGTCTCCTTTTTGACAACCGTTTTCCATAACGTGTTGCACTAAATCTAAATATTGCTTCATTTTTGGTGGATTCGGTGATTTTTAATTAGTTGCAATTAAATTGACTAATAACCGTAGTAACGATTTACGATTCTCTCTTCGAAATTTCATCTCTAATTTTTGCGGCTTTCTCATAATCTTCATGGGAAACGGCCTGATCAAGTAGTTCATTTAATTCCTGCAAACTGTGTTTCGAATAGGTTTCTCCAGATTTGTTGCTTTCTTCTTCCCGTCCAAAAGTGTCCGGATTAGAAAGTACATCGTCAATTTCTTGTGAGTCTTTATTTGGATCTAAAGGATTTGCTTTTAAATAAATCCCGGCTTTGTCCAAGATATTTTTGTACGTAAAAATAGGAGCATTAAAACGCAACGCGAGCGCAATCGCATCGGAAGTTCTGGCATCAATAATTTCTTCAATTTTATCTCTTTCGCAAATGATACTTGAATAAAAAACACCGTCTACTAATTTATGAATAATGACTTGTTTGACTACGATGTCAAAACGTTCTGCGAAGTTTTTGAACAAATCATGAGTCAAAGGACGTGGTGGTTTTATTTCTTTTTCCAAGGCAATGGCTATGGATTGGGCTTCAAAGGCGCCAATGACGATGGGTAATTTTCTTTCACCGTCAACCTCATTCAAGATCAAAGCATAGGCTCCGTTTTGAGTTTGACTATATGAAATTCCTTTTATAGATAATTTAACTAAGCTCATAATTGTTTTGATGGAAAAGTACAACGTACTTTTTTTTAATAAAAAGTAAGTGGCATTTTGAGAAAAAAAATGCTACTTAAAAGCAAAGATACAAATATCTTGATTTAAGTAGCATTTTAAATAATGTAATGATTTATTTTTCCTTGTTAATTCTGAGCTTTGAAAGCTTTGAATTTTTCAATTAATTGTGGAACAATTTCAAATGCATCTCCCACAATTCCGTAGTCAGCCACTTTAAAAAATGGTGCTTCGGGATCACTGTTGATGACCACTTTCACTTTAGAAGAGTTGATTCCCGCAATGTGTTGTATTGCTCCGGAAATTCCAATTGCAATATAAAGGTTTGTTGCTACTGGTTTCCCAGTTTGTCCTACGTGTTCTCCGTGAGGTCTCCATCCTAAATCAGAAACTGGTTTTGAACAAGCGGTTGCAGCTCCAAGAACTGTAGCTAATTCCTCTATCATTCCCCAGTTTTCCGGACCTTTTAATCCACGACCAGCCGAAACTACAATGTCAGCATCAGCAATGGAAACTTTTCCAGAAACTTTTTCAACCGATTCTACTTTTACACCAAAATCATTATCTCCAATGGTTGGGTTAAAATCTTCCTCCGTTAATGTTGAAGGTGTTTCAAAAATTCCATACGAGTTTTTAGCAAGTCCAAGCACTTTTACTTCTGTTGCAATTTCAGTAATATTGAATGCTTTGTTGGAGAACGCCGTTCTTTTTACCTGAAAAGGTGATGTAGAAACCGGTAATCCAACCACATTTGATGCATAACCAGCTTCTAAAGCTACTGAAACAAGGGAAGAAAGATAAATACTATCCGTTGTAGATGAAAGCAAAACTAATTTTACGTTTTCTTTTTCTGCGGCTTGTTTGATGACATCAGCGTAAGCTTTTGCTGTAAATCCTGATAATTTATCATTGTTTACTTTTAAAACTTTGTCTACTCCATATTTTGATAATTCCGAAACATCTCCTGCATTTACCGTTACAGCAGTAACCGTTGTTCCTAACGTTTCAGCTACTTTTTTCGCATAAGAAGCCAATTCGAATGCTACTTTTTTGAATTTTCCTTCTGCGTATTCCGCGTATATTAATATTGACATGATGATTTGTTTAAAGTTTAAAGTTTAAAGTTTAAAGTTTTGGAACTGAAAACTGAGACTGAAAACTGATTACTAGATTACTTTCGCTTCGTTGTGTAATAAATTGATTAATTCATCTAAATTGTCAGCAGAAATTAATGTCACCGCTGACTTAGGAGCTGGTTTTTCAAACTTTACTGCTTTTGTATTTACAGTAGCGTCAACTGGCTCTAGAATTGTCAATGCTTTTGTTCTTGCAGTCATAATTCCTCTCATGTTTGGAATACGCAAGTCTTTTTCTTCCACTAATCCTTTTTGTCCACCAATGATTAAAGGCAAAGTAGTAGCAACTGTTTCTTTTCCACCATCAATTTCACGAACTGCTTTTACGTTAGTTCCATCAACAGTAAGGCTAGTGCAAGAATTAAGGAAATTGTAGCCTAAAATTCCGGCTATCATTCCAGGAACCATTCCGCCATTATAATCTAAAGATTCTTTTCCAGCGATAATTACATCGTACCCTCCGTTTTTGATTACTTCAGCAAGTTGTTTGGCTACAAAAAATCCATCAGTAGGAATTGCGTTTACACGAATTGCTTCGTTAGCGCCTATTGCCAATGCTTTTCTTAAAGTTGGTTCGGTTTCTGGTCCTCCAACATTTACTACAGTTACTGTTGCGCCTTGTTGTTCTTGGAACCAAATAGCACGGGTTAAACCAAATTCGTCATTAGGATTGATTACATATTGTACTCCATTAGTGTCAAATTCAGAATCACCGTTGACAAAGTTAATTTTTGAAGTAGTATCAGGAACGTGACTGATGCAAACTAATATTTTCATACTTATATATTTTATTATTCATAATTTCTTTTACAAATTTAAAATATTAATTTGAATAATATACTATGCATGCATAATATTTTCACTAACTACTACGTTTTCGTTACTTTACAGTTTAAATTTAATATTTAACAAATAATACCCTGTTAGCGATTGAGAAATTCTTTCTTCTGTGAAATTATCGAATCGAGTTAGTGTAATTTGTTCGTAATTTTTAATGTTCAGAATGTCATGTGCTATTACGCTTATTTCGACTTTTGACTTTGGGAAATTTACACGAAGTCTTGGACTGAGCTGATAAATTTCGTTGGACGAAGTGGAAGCTCTTATTTTTTTGTAAGAGAATTTGTTTACCAATGAGATAGTATTGGAAATTTTAAAACTAGTTTCGACAAAAGGGTTTACTATTGAAATGCGACTATTAAAAAGGACATCTTTATATACGTCTTTTGATGTTGCCACTCCGGTTTCAAATTGTAAACTGGTTTGTCTTAATCTTGATATAAAAGAAAGATATCCAGAAGTCGATTCTGTTTTTAAATTTTGATTGAGGTTATTTGAAAATAAAATTTTAGAACTGGACGAATAAGAAGCACTTGCTCTAATTGAAAAGGGAATGAAAGAAAGTGTTTTCTCTGAATAAAGCATCGAGTTAAAGCGATTTTCAAAGGGAGCCAGCTGATATTGAATTAAATTTACCGCTGCATCGGCACTGGAGTTATTGGAAATGATATTTGTTGCCTTATAATATGAAAGATTAGAAATAATGGATAATTTTCTTTTATTGTTAAAATAGAAATAATCAATTCCTACTTGATTGTTTGGTGACACACTGTTTAATCTAAGGTTTACATTTGAGTAAATGGTTCTGTAATCACTAATAATACTGTTAGGTATTAGATTTTCTGCTTGTGTGAGGCCGTTGTTTCTGGAAAAAGAAAATTTGATATAATGATTGGAGCTAAAGTCTGTTTTTAAGCTTATTTTGGGTGTAAATAACCACTTTGTATCGGTTGAATTGTCCATTTTAAATTGAATTCTGGAGTACGATAAAGCAGATGAGAATGTCGTTTTGGCTGAAAATTTAAATTTAGTTTGTAATCCAAAACTTTGAACGCTGTTTTCTGTGACTACGTCATTTTCAAATTGCGAAAACTGCTCTTCAGCACTTTTATAATTATCTTTTCTTGAAGAGGACTCCATGAAAAGTGCGTTGGCTGTTTTTTTTACATTGAAGATGTAATTGGCATTCACATCTATATTGTTCTTATTTAAGTCGCTATTCTGAATAATTTTGTAAGCATTGTTCTCAAAGTTTAAAGCTAAAAAAGGAAGGTCGGATTCGATATTTAAAAGGTTTGATTTTTTGAGAATTTGCTGTTTTAAAGAAAAATTAAAGCCTCTGTTATTTTCGAAAAGTGTAGCGAAATTCAATTGATGATTAAAGGAGTAGTCTTTTAATTCTGTCGCGTTATTTAATTGGTTTGCGTTGTTGTCAATTTCAATTGAATTGGTTTTACTTATGCCCGAAAAGAACCCTTTATAGCTGATTAATGTTTTTTCATTTGGTTTGTGGGCAATATCTATAGAGGAATTAGTAAAAACGGTTTCTTCATTGCTAAATCTGCTGTCTTTATTGGAGAAAACACCAGAGTTGGAGGAGTAGAATTGCGTATTTGACTGTTGTTCAATTTGATCTACACTATTAAAAATCGAGTAAAAGTTGACCTGCGTTTTTTTATTGGGCGAATATTTTAGATTTAAACCGGTGAAATAGGAGGATCGTTCTTTTACATTATTGCCAATAGTTAAAAACCGAGGTAAATCATCATTTTTCGAAAATGTGGTTTCACCAATGGTACCGTTTTCTTTTTGGTTTGTAAATTTGGTATAATCGTCAATGTTCATGGAAAGTTCCCCCGTATTATTGGAATCGCTAATCAGACTAAATAACGTTTTTTTGCTAAAATTGAATAGTGTGGCGTGCAATTTATATTTGTTATCGCCAGCTCCCGCGGATACGTTTCCTGTAAGTTTATTTTTAAATTGTTCTTTGATGTTGATGTTTAATGCAGTAATCTCAGATTTATTGTCTTTTTTAATAGTCTTAAATTCAGTATAGTTTTTTATTAACTCAATATTTTTAACCATTTCAGCAGTGATGTTTTCAGTGGCTATTTTTTGTTGATTAATAAAAAATTCCTCTCCATCAATTAAAAGTTTGTCTACTTCTTTTCCATTTGCTTTGATTTTGCCTTGAGAGTCTATGTCTAAGCCGGGTAATTTTTTGATGACATCCTTTAGCGTTTCTTCGGTTCCATTTAGGAATTTTTCAATTCGGTATCTTAGTGTGTCGCCAATTTCAGTCATTCCGGAAGCCTCGTTTTTAATGATTACATTTTCCAGATCAATTTTGTTTTCTTCGAGTGTAATTTTCCCTACGTCTAGCAAATTATTTGTTATTTCAATTTCCTTTGTGAACGACTTTAAACCCAAATAGCTTATTTTTAGGATATATAAACCTTTCTTGTCTAACTCTAAGCGAAAATTTCCTGAAGTGTCAGAAAAGGAAAAAGCGATTGTTTTATCATTTTCGGTATCTTTTATTTGTATGTTGACTTGACTTATTGGTTTATTAGAACTGTCCAGGACTGAGCCGGTAACACTGTTTTGAGAGAATATAGGTACAGTAATCAATAAAAAAAAGCATAGAAACTGCTTTTTAAGTGAAGAAATATCTTGATAAAAAGGAATCATTACTTAGCACTTTGTTTGGAATAGTCACTGAAACTTAATTCAGGCGCACTGTTGTTAGGCTCTTCGATTGGTGTGTTTTCTTTACTGAAAACTAATTTGTCAAAAGTTAGCATTGTATTGTCATTAATCTCTATTTGAATAATGAATCCCGGTAATCCGTTATAGTGCATTGGTCCGTCGTTTACAGGGATTTGATCAGTGTACCACGCAACAATAGATTGACTGGAGTTGAATGCAGTGTTTATTGTTGTGGCTTTTTTACAAGTGTAGCCGTTAATAGTTTTGTTCTCATTAATTAATTTCCAGTCGAAAGAGGGTAAAGTTTCTTTAACATTTGTGTTTTTTTCATTTCGAGTGAAAAGTACTTTATATTTTTTTAAATCAAAATTTTTATAATATGTGATCGAAGAAGACCTATTAACCGTGGACGTAGTTTCATATTTTTTTCCGTATTTTTCAATGTACGTTGTGTCTATTGAAGATTTTTCCACAGAAATTAATTTTTGAATTGATTTTTTTTCTGAAAACACATAAGAGAATGTCATGGGTTTAGCTGCTTTTTTAGACAATTCAGTTTCGTCTCCAATTCCTTTTAATGGCGTTTCAGTTAGAATACCTTTTAAAGTTTGGCCATAAGATTGATTTATAAGTACTGCTAAAAAAAATAGAATTACGAGTTTGATTTTCATGAGATGTGGTTTGATGAAATTTGACAGGGAATTTTCCCTGTCAAATTATGGA
This sequence comes from Flavobacterium omnivorum, assembly GCF_900099915.1. Taxonomy (GTDB): domain Bacteria; phylum Bacteroidota; class Bacteroidia; order Flavobacteriales; family Flavobacteriaceae; genus Flavobacterium; species Flavobacterium omnivorum. The sequence goes on along the minus strand of NZ_FNDB01000003.1, from coordinate 85,498 downwards.
TTAGTTTACTATTCCTGTGTTAATGATGGAGACAAATCATACCATGTACATTTATATGTCGTGGTAACAGTAGTTTCACCATTGAAATCATTAACTGTTGTAGATTCAGAGATTTTATAGCAAAACCAAACATCTTTTTCTTCTACAGTTTTCGTTTTTGTGTTTTCTTCTCTTGTTAATTGTAATTTTTCAGTGTTGCTAACAGTTTTTGACTCGTTATTGGCTACCGCTAATCCAGAGAAAGCAATTAACGCAACTGCTGTAAATAATAATTTTTTCATAGTATAATGTTTTAAGGTTATACTTGCTAAATAAAAAAAAAAAATCAATTCTTGCAAGAAAAAACTTGATTTTTTTATAATTTTAAATTCAAGGTAGTTGTATTTTTAAAATCGGTTATAATCATTTGTCAGTTCTAGTAAAACTATCATACTAAAATAATTAAGGTTTATTACATCGATTTCGTAGCCCGGATAGCAGTGGCATCCTTCCTGTGGTTTCTTTAACCACAGGAAGATACAGCGGATAGCCGGAAATTGCTCCTCAAAATTATCGCAGTAAATCCTGAATTAATTTAGAGTAATTTATGCTTTTAAGTGATATTAAATATTTATTTTTGCTGTGCGAAAATTATCCTTTGACTGCGCTCAGGAGGACAAAATATAAAAAAATATGAGAACGATACAATTTAGAGAGGCCATTTGCGAAGCGATGAGTGAAGAAATGCGTCACGATGAGTCCATATACTTAATGGGTGAAGAAGTTGCAGAATATAATGGTGCTTATAAAGCATCTAAAGGTATGCTAGCTGAATTTGGCGAGAAAAGAGTCATTGATACTCCAATCGCAGAGCTTGGTTTCACTGGTATTGCAGTGGGATCAGCGATGAATGGATGCAGACCGATTGTGGAATACATGACGTTCAATTTTTGTTTAGTGGGGATTGACCAAATTATAAACAATGCTGCCAAAATGCGTCAGATGACCGGTGGACAATTTAATGTACCAATCGTTTTTCGTGGTCCAACAGCTTCGGCAGGACAATTAGGAGCGACGCACTCCCAAGCATTAGAAAACTGGTTTGCGAATACTCCGGGTCTTAAAGTGGTGGTTCCATCTACAGTTTATGATGCTAAAGGTTTGTTGAAAGCGGCTATTCGTGATAACGATCCTGTGATTTTCATGGAATCTGAACAGATGTATGGCGATAAAGGGGAGGTTCCAGATGGTGAATATGTAATTCCGTTAGGGGTTGCGGATATCAAGCGTGAAGGTACGGATGTAACAATTGTTTCTTTTGGAAAAATCATCAAAGAAGCGCATATTGCTGCTGATGAATTAGCCAAAGAAGGTATTTCTTGTGAAATTATCGATTTGAGAACCGTACGTCCTATGGATTATGAGACGATTTTAACATCGGTTAAAAAAACTAATAGATTAGTAGTTCTTGAGGAAGCTTGGCCTTTTGCAAGTGTGGCTTCGGAAATCACATACATAGTTCAAGAACGCGCTTTTGATTTCTTGGATGCGCCTATTCAACGCATCACAACAGCAGATACGCCAGCGCCGTATTCTCCTGTGTTATTAAAAGAATGGTTACCAAATGCTGGGGATGTGGTAAAAGCGGTTAAAAAAGTACTGTATAAAAAATAGTCGTTTTTGATACATTCGTCTTTAGATAAAATTTAACAATTGGAATGCTAAACCACGAATAATCAAATACTGTAATTAACTATATTTGAAACTTCATCAATTATCTTTGATGAAGTTTTTTTTTGAATGATTATGAAAAAGAATGTCTTGTTTCTCTTGGTTTTTTTGTTTGTTTCTGCAAATGCTGTATTTGCACAAACAAAAGTAAGCGGTGTTGTGGTTGATAAGCAAAATCAGCCGATTCCTTTTGCTAATGTAGTTTTCAAAGGTTCCAGTGAAGGAATTGTCACTAATGAGGATGGTAGGTTCTATCTTGAATCCCAAAAATCGTACACCACTTTGATAATTTCGTCAGTAGGATTTTCTGAAAAAGAAATTACGTTAGACAAGGCAGTAAATTATAATTTTAAAATTCAATTAAGTGAAGCCGAAAGCTTAAACGAAGTTGTGGTTTTTGCGGGGAAAACATCAAAAAAAGACAATCCTGCGCTAGACATTCTGAGAAAAATTTGGGAAAGAAAACGTAAAAATGGACTTTATTTGTACGATCAATACCAGATGGAAAAGTATGAAAAAATAGAATTTGACATGAATTCTATTGATAGCGCTTTTATGAAGAGCACTCTTTTTAAGGGGATGGAATTTATTTTCAACCAAATGGATACTTCAAGAATTACGGGTAAGACGTACCTGCCCATTTTTGTCAACGAATCCTTGAATGATGTTTACGGAGATAACAAACTAAAGAAACTGAAAGAGAAAATAAAAGCCAGTAAAACATCTGGTTTTAACGGAAATCAACAGATTTTGACTTTTGTGAAAGATTTGTATTCCATTTATGATATTTATAATAATTACTTAACCTTTTTTGACAAAAGTTTCACCAGTCCGTTATCTAAAACTGGGATTGATGTTTACAATTATGTATTGAAAGACAGTGCCTATATTGATGATAAATGGTGTTTTAATATTGTTTTCTATCCAAGACGCAAGAACGAATTGACTTTTAAAGGCGATTTCTGGGTTAACGATACCACTTATGCCATCAAGAAAATTAATATGGCTGTGACTAAGAGTGCCAATATTAACTGGGTGAAAGAAATTTACCTTGAGCAAGAATTTGAAGTGGTTAGTGATTCGGTTTTTTTATTGACAAAGGATTATTTGATGTCCGATTTTGCTTTAAACAAAAAAGAAAAATCAAAAGGGGTTTACGGCAAAAGGACAACTTACTACAGAAACCATCGGTTTAACATAGAAAAACCAGTTGCTTTTTATAAAGATGAGGTCAATTATATGGATGCAGATGTCTATAATAAATCCGATGAATACTGGGATGAAAATCGATTTGAGAATTTGACTAAAGATGAATTGGGCGTGTATAAAATGCTCGATACGTTGCAAACTGTAAGGAAGTTTAAACAGATTTATAGTACGGTTCAAGTATTGGCAAGCGGTTTTTTACAGTTTGGAAATTTTGATTACGGTCCTATTTTTTCCACTTTTGGTTATAACGAAGTTGAAGGCGTTCGATTGCGAGCAGGAGGAAGAACGTATTTTGGTACAAACGACAGTTGGCGTATACAAGGTTACACGGCATATGGTTTTAAAGACGAGAAATTCAAATACGGATTGTCTGGAAAATGGATGGTCGATAAGAAAAAACGAATCATTTTGTCCGGAGGCAACAGACGTGATATTGAGCAAATTGGTGCGAGTTTGACGACTACCTATGATGTTTTGGGACGAAGCTTTGCCTCTTCTTCTGTATTTTCATCAGGAAATAATGGAAAATTGACGAACATCAACCTGAGTAATATTGCGGTGGAAATAGAGCCGGTTAAAAATTTAATTTTCCAAACCGGAATTTCCTATCGCACGCTCGAAACTGCATCGCCAACTTTTAGTTTAGATTATTACACCGATATCGCAAATGCTGTTACAAAAAGCGATGTGAAACAATCAGAAGTTAACTTTCAGGTCGAATACACACCTAAAAGAAAAACTATTGGATTTGCAGTTGAACGCGAGAATGTCGACAGTCCGTACAGTCGCTTTTTTGTTAATTACAGTCATGGTTTCAAAGGATTATTGGATAGCGATTTTAAATATGATAAATTGCAATTATACTACAAACAGCCAATTATCATTGGACCACTAGGTCGCACGAATATTATTATGGAAGTGGGAAAAACTTTTGGAACTGTTCCCTTGGGATTAATGAGTGTTATTCCAGGAAATCAAACTTTTTTTACGTTAGAAAACACGTTCAGTAATCTTAATTTTTATGAATTCTTAGCTGATCAATATGCCACTTTGCAGTGGAATCATAACTTTAATGGGCGGCTTTTTTCCCGAATTCCATTTATGCGTAAACTCAATTGGAGGGAAATTGTATCGGTAAAAGGGGTTTATGGCACTATTTCAGATGAAAATAGAGCGATTAATGCCTCTGGTTTAGCCTACAATGCGCCCGAACAAGGGTATTGGGAATATAGCGCCGGGATTGGGAATATCTTTAAGGTAATCCGTATCGATTTTGCGTGGCGAGGCAATTATCTCAACACACCGGATACGAATCGTTTTACGGTAAAAGGATCGTTTGGGTTTAATTTTTAGGAGCTATTCCGGCTGTTCACTATATCTTTTTACAAGGCGAATAAAAATCGCCTTGTAAAAAGGATGCCGTTTCCATCCGGGCTAAAAAATATCAGATTATGCAAGAAGCTATCGACTACCTTTCAGAAAAAGATTCTATTTTCAAAGCAATTATAGAGCAATACGGAATGCCAACCATTCCCAAAAGACCGCAAGGTTTTGAGACTTTGGTATTATTGATTTTGGAACAACAAGTTTCTATTGATTCGGCGAAAGCGACTTTTTTGAAAATAAAAACCACTCTAAAAACGGTGGCACCCGAAATTCTTCTTCACATATCGGACGAGGAATTTAGGAGTCTTGGCGTAAGCCGTCAAAAAACGTCTTATATCAAAGCTTTGGCGACAGCCATTTTAAATAAAGAACTTGATTTAGAAAGTTTACCCAATAAAACGACTCAACGCGTGCGGGACGAACTCATTAAGATCAAGGGAATAGGAAACTGGACGATTGACATTTACCTAATGTTTTGTTTGGAAGCCCCAGATTTATTGCCTTTGGGAGATATTGCAGTCGTAAATACCATAAAGGAATTGCTGGACATTCATGATAAAGTGGCAATGGAAATCCATACTTTAAAATGGAGTCCGCATCGTTCCCTTGCTACCTATATTTTATGGCATCATTATTTGAATAAAAGAAATAGAACAGTAGTGTACTAAAGTACTCACTGTTAAAATTTAATGCAGAGATAACAGCAATTTTTTATTGTAAAAAGAGATAGTTTCCTTACTTTTGCACCCATAAATATAGAAAAGAAAAAACTAAAATGACTGCAGACAAATTAACAACTTTCGATGTCTTAATCGAAATACCAAGAGGAAGTAGAAATAAATACGAATATGATTTCGAAATAAAAAGAATGCGTTTTGACAGAATGTTATTTTCTTCAATGATGTATCCTGCCGATTACGGATTTATTCCGGAAACATTAGCTTTAGACGGAGATCCATTAGATGTATTGGTTTTAGTTAACGAACCAACTTTTCCTGGATGTGTAATGGAAGTAAAACCTATTGGTGTTTTCCACATGGCCGATGATAAAGGTCCAGATGAAAAAGTAATCTGTGTGCCGGTTTCAGATCCAATTTGGAATTCGCTAAATGACTTGTCAGACATGAATCCACACCTATTAAAAGAAATTGAGCACTTTTTCCAAGTGTACAAAGACCTTGAAAACAAAAAAGTAGATGTAGGTGGTTGGGGAGATGTAAACGAGGCCTATGCTATCATTAAGGAGTGTACGGAGCGTTTTAATCAAATTGAGAACAAACCAGAAGGATTATTTAGTATAAGATAAATAATTTTCATGATTTTTATAAATAAAGCAATATTCCGTTAGGAGTATTGCTTTTTTGTTTAAATTCGTTTGGTTACACTATAATTATTAACTAAAAACCAAACCAAAATTATGAATACAATTATGATTTATTTGCCAATCGCCATGGCATTCATTGGACTGGCATTTATGTTTACAAAACGAGCATGGGTTTTAAAACAAGATCCAGGCGACGGTAAAATGAAGGAGATCTCAGATTACATTTACGAAGGAGCCTTGGCTTTCTTAAAAGCGGAATATAGGTTATTGACTTTCTTTGTCATTGGAGCAAGCGCTGTTTTAGCCGGAATTTCATTTATCGTTCCTACGACACATATATTAATAGTAGTTGCATTTATTTTTGGTGCTTTTTTCTCGGCTTTAGCGGGGAATATGGGAATGAAAATTGCAACAAAAACTAATGTTAGAACTACACAGGCTGCACGTACTAGTTTGCCACAAGCTTTAAAAGTTTCTTTTGGTGGTGGAACAGTCATGGGATTAGGAGTTGCGGGTTTAGCCGTACTAGGATTGACCACTTTCTTTATATTTTTCTTTCACTTTTTTATGAATGGAGTTTGGACGTCAACAGAAGACATGACTATTGTTCTGGAAACATTAGCCGGATTTTCTCTTGGAGCGGAATCAATCGCTTTGTTTGCCAGAGTTGGTGGTGGAATTTACACGAAAGCTGCTGATGTTGGAGCGGATTTAGTTGGGAAAATAGAAGCTGGAATTCCTGAAGATGATCCGCGTAATCCGGCTACAATTGCGGACAATGTAGGCGATAATGTGGGAGATGTTGCCGGAATGGGTGCCGATTTATTTGGTTCTTATGTGGCAACTGTTTTAGCGGCGATGGTTCTAGGGAATTACGTGATCAAAGATATGGGCGGAAATATTCAAGATGCTTTTGGAGGCATTGGACCTATTTTATTGCCAATGGCAATCGCCGGTTTTGGAATTTTATTTTCGATTATTGGAACGATGTTAGTGAAAATTACGGATGATAATGCAAAAGAAGCACAAGTTCAAAAAGCATTAAACATAGGAAACTGGGTTTCAATTATTTTAACAGCGGTTGCTTGTTTCTTTTTAGTCCAATATATGTTGCCAGAAACCATGAAAATGGACTTCTTCGGAGAAGGGACTAAAGAAATTTCATCCATGCGCGTTTTCTATGCTACAATAGTTGGATTAGTAGTTGGAGCCGTTATTTCATCAGTAACCGAATATTATACTGGTTTGGGTACAAAACCTGTTATGGCGATTGTGCAAAAATCAAGCACGGGAGCAGGTACAAATGTAATTGCAGGTTTAGCAACGGGAATGATTTCTACCTTTCCTACTGTTTTATTATTTGCTGCTGCAATTTGGACTTCTTATGCTTTTGCAGGATTCTACGGTGTGGCTTTGGCGGCTTCAGCGATGATGGCAACAACAGCGATGCAATTAGCGATTGATGCTTTTGGACCCATATCAGATAACGCGGGTGGAATTGCGGAGATGAGCGAATTGCCAAAAGAAGTACGTACAAGAACGGACATTTTAGATTCTGTAGGAAACACAACTGCAGCAACTGGAAAAGGATTTGCAATCGCTTCGGCAGCTTTGACTTCATTGGCTTTGTTTGCGGCTTATGTTACGTTTACAGGAATTGACGGGATCAATATTTTCAAAGCGCCAGTTTTAGCGATGTTATTTGTGGGTGGAATGATTCCTGTAGTTTTCTCGGCTTTGGCCATGAATTCTGTTGGAAAAGCTGCCATGGATATGGTTTATGAAGTGCGTCGTCAGTTTAGAGAGATTCCTGGAATTATGGAAGGAACCGGAAAACCGGAATATGCAAAATGTGTCGATATTTCTACCAAAGCCGCTTTGCGCGAAATGATGCTGCCCGGAATTCTGACTATTGGTTTCCCAATCGCGATTGTTCTTTTAGGGAAGTTGGTGTATTCAGATAACAACCAGTTAATTGCCGAAATGCTGGGAGGTTATATGGCCGGAGTTACCGTTTCGGGTGTGCTTTGGGCTGTTTTTCAAAACAATGCCGGAGGTGCTTGGGACAACGCTAAAAAATCTTTTGAAGCAGGAGTTTTAATTAATGGTGAGATGACGTACAAAGGTTCTGATGCGCATAAAGCGGCGGTGACTGGTGATACTGTGGGAGATCCGTTCAAAGATACTTCTGGACCATCCATGAATATTTTGATTAAATTGACGTGTTTGATTGGTTTGGTTATTGCACCAATTTTAGGAAACGGAAGCCATACAATTTCTGGTACTGCTATGTGCTGTGCTACTTCTGAAATGTGTACTTCAATGTCAAAAGAAGAGTGTATGGCAAAAGGATGTGACAGTAAAACGTGTAAATTCATGAATGCTTCCGCAGCAGTAACTGAAATGGTTTCGAAAGAAGTTACGATCGAAAAAACCAATGTTGATGGAGAAGTAAAAGCGACTATTAAAACTAATATTAACGGAAAAGAAAACATTCAAAGTTTTGAAGGAACTGATGCAGAAGTTCAGGCTAACATCGATGCTTTGAAGTAATCAGCTTATTATCATAAATAAAAAATGCCTCGCAATTGTGAGGCATTTATTGTTTTAAATTAAAAAATTATTGTTCTAATGCATATTCTCTGATTAAAGTAGAAGCTGGAATATGAAGTGTTTCTGTTAAAACTCTAATTTGTTTAATTGTTAAAGCTCTTTTACGTTTGAAAATTTCAGTTACTCTAGATCGACTGTTTAAAATCACTCCTAAATCAGCATCTGTAAGTCCGTTTTGTTCCATCATGAACTTAATCGCTTCAATTGGATCTGGCTCAGGAATAGGATAATGTATCTGTTCATATTTTTCTATTAAAGTGACTAGAATATCTAATTCATCGCCTTCATCTGTATTTGGTTTAGCGTTAAAAAGAACATTGATTCTTTCTAAAGCTAAATCATAATCTTTTTCTGTTTTTATAGGACGTATTTCCATTTTATAAGTTTTTAATGTCTTTCAAATCGTCATATTCGGTATGAGTTCCTATAAATAAAATATAGACAATTTGTGTTGCATAATTAATTTTCACGATTAATCGGTAATGATTGCCACAAATATTGAAAACCACTTTGTTGTTACCTACAAAATCTGCCGAGCCGAAAATTGATTTTATGGAATTCGAATTCTCAAATACTTTTTTATCAAATACCTGATACCAAGCTAATAATTGCTGTTTTGAGTTTGGATATTGCTCCCAAAAATTTTGTAAGGTTCTTTTAGCGATTATTCTCACACATTATTTTCTATGTCAAAGATAGTTAGAAATTCCCTATTTGGGAAAAATTAATTTTTTGTTTTAATTTATTAATCAGTGACTTATGAAAATGTATATCAGTTGATTTGTGGTGCGGGTTTAAAATTTAATTATAGAATGATAGTTTTTGATAAAATGCTATTAATGGCATTTATAATTTAGGAGAAGGCAATTAGTAAAACAAATGTAAATACATAAAAATCTTTTAAAAAAAATGCCTCGCAATTGTGAGGCATTTTTGATTCTGAAAATCTGTGGTAATTTGTGCACCCTGTGTTTTAAAATAACCCATTCAATTCCGCATCGATACGGTTAAAAATAGTTCCTAAATCTTCGGGATTATCAACAAAATTGATATTGTCAACGTCAATAATCATTAACTTCCCTTTGTCATAGGTTTGAATCCAGCCTTCATATCTTTCGTTCAATCGGCTCAAATAATCAATAGAAATCGAGTTCTCATACTCTCGACCGCGCTTGTGTATTTGCCCGACTAAATTTGGGATGGAACTTCTTAAATAGATCAATAAGTCCGGTGCTTTAACCGTAGATTCCATCAATTCAAAAAGAGAGGAGTAATTCAGGAAATCGCGATTAGTCATCAAACCCATTGCATATAAGTTTGGTGCGAAAATATGTGCATCTTCATAAATGGTTCTATCTTGAATGATCTTTTTACCGCTTTCCCGAATTTGCATTACCTGACGGAAACGACTATTCAAGAAATAAATTTGTAAATTAAAAGACCAGCGTTCCATTTGATGGTAAAAATCATCTAAGTATGGATTGTCTACTACGTCTTCATAATGCGGTTCCCATTTGAAATGTTTCGCTAATAAGCGTGTCAAAGTTGTCTTTCCGGAGCCTATGTTTCCTGCTATTGCTATGTGCATTATGATATTGTGATTTTATAATTTGTAATTCCTGTTGCTGTAAAAATAGATAAAATTTGGTCCTTGTAATAGAATTTTTTAAACGTTTTTTCTGAAATTTCAATTTGAGTTTTTTCACCTTTTTCGAGATCATATAAAGTCAAAACAGCATCCTTAGAATAAATAAACTGATTCTCATTAATAATTTCAATCCAGTCAAAATCAGGAATATTTCCCTTGCTTTTTATTTTTCCAAAAATGTCGCAAGTGTACCAGTTATTTTTAATATCGACCCACTGAAATATATTAAAATCTGAAGAATAGTTCTTAATACTTTCTGTAAAAGGAATTGAAACGGTTTTGTATTCTTGGCTTAAATAATCAAAAAAACCTAACTGTTGATTCATACTATTATAAACCCACAACTGATTTTGGGAAGCTATTCCAATGGCCGTTGCTAAGATTGGAATTGGGTTTTCTGAAAAATTTATTTTTTGGGTTTCATTCAATTGATTGTCTAAAGTGACAACAGTGTTGAAATTTTCATAAAACAAGACAATTTTAAGTGGATTTTTTAAATCTACTTTGGTGATTTTGCCCAAAGAAATATTTTTATATTCTAGAGTTTCTCGTGTTCCGATTTTAGAAAAAATATTGTTTTTAATGGTGTAATAAAAGCTAAATGAATCGTAACCTAAAAATGCATCTCCATCAAAACGAATAGAATCCATTTTAACAGCGGTTAGTTTTTGCTTTTGACTAAAAACAACTGAAAATGAGGCGATAAACAGTAAAAGCACTAATTTCTTCATGAAAGCGAAATTACGATTAAACCTTATATAATTAGGAGAGTCTTATTATTATTTTAACAGAAATCTTGTAACAAAAATAGTATTTTTCACTCTTATTTATTAAAATCCAAAAGTATGTATAAAGTAATTTTCACATTAGTATTAGCAGTGGCATCATTCATGGGAATTCAAGCTCAGGAATTTCAAGGAATGGCGGTCTATGAATCAAAAACTAGTACTTCTGATTTTAAAACACGAATGGAGCGTAACAAAAATATGACTCCAGATATGCAAAATATGATTGAAGAAAGAATGAAGAAAATGTTTGAAAAAACGTTTATCCTTAATTTTAATAAATCGGCATCAATCTACAAAGAAGAAGAAAAATTAGAAGCTTCTGCGCAAGCTGGTGGCGGTATGCGAATGATGAGTTCGATGACCGGCGGTGGCGGAACCTATTACAAAAACGTAAAAGAGAAATCCTACACTATTGATAAAGAGTTTATGGGAAAAGAGTTTCTTATAAAGGATTCATTACCCAATTTACAATGGAAAATGGAAGGTGAAACCAGAGTTATTGGTGGTTACAATTGTTTCAAAGCAACTGCGGTACGTCCTGCTAGTAAAACAGATTTTAGAAATTTCAGACCTAAAAAAGAGGATGCAGCAACAACAAAGCCAGCGGATGCAGCCAAGAAAACCAGTATTCTAGATGAACTGGATATGCCGAAAGAAACGGTAATTACAGCTTGGTATACGCCGGAAATTCCAGTAAATCAAGGACCGGAAAACTACTGGGGATTACCAGGTTTAATATTAGAAGTAAATGATGGTAAAACAGTTATTTTATGTTCGAAAGTGGTTCTGAATCCGAAAGTTAAAACCGAAATAAAAGCTTCATCGAAAGGAAAAGTTACATCTCAAAAAGAATTTGATGAAACTGTATTAAAAAAAATGGAAGAGTTCAGAGACATGAATCAAGGACGTGGCGGAAATGGAGGAATGCGAATGAGAAGCGGGGGTTAAACTAATTTTAACAAATTAATTTGCAGCCTTGACCACGAACATTTATAATTTGAATGTTGGAATCAAGGCTTAATTTTTTCCTCAACTTTGTAATAAAAACATCCATACTCCTACCATTAAAAAAATCATCTTCTCCCCAAATTTTATTTAAAATTAAAGAACGTTCAACTATTTTATTTTTATTTTCAGATATTAAATTTAATAGAATTGCTTCACGATGCGTTAAGGAGATTGTTGTGTCAAGGTATTGTAAAGTTTGTTTAGTTAGATTAAAAATATAGTTCCCAATCACTATGCTATCCTCGTTTTTAATAGCAGTTTTTCTACCAAGAAGAGAATGAATTCTAACGATTAGTTCTTCCATGCTAAAAGGTTTTTTTAGATAGTCATTTCCTCCAAAATTAAATCCATCGACCACATCTTGTGTTTGTGATTTAGCAGTAAGGAAAATTATCGGAGTTTTATTATCTAATTTCCGAATATCTTTAGCTACTGAAAAACCATCTTTTTTAGGCATCATGACATCTAAAACAAGTAATTCTATTTTTTCATTTTTAAAAACTTCAATAGCTTCTTCGCCATCTTTACAATGAATGACCTCAAAATTTCTAGTTTCTAAACTTTCTTTAATGATTTGTGCTAATGCAGGTTCGTCTTCGGCTAGGATTATTTTTATTTTTTTAGACATGAGCTAATGTGATTTTAAAGATGTTTTTTGAGTTTACGATTAGTTCAAGTGTTCCCTGATGTTTCTCTATGATTTTTTTGGAATAGTATAAGCCTATTCCAAAGCCTTTTACATCATGAATATTTCCTTTTGGAATTCTGTAAAACTTTTCAAAAATCTTTTCATGTTGATTTTTATCAATTTCAGTTCCATTATCTTGAACTGTTATTTCTATCCTTTTTTTATCTGATTTTAAGCAAACTTCAATTTGAGGACCTCCATATTTTAGAGCATTATCTATTAGATTTGAAATTGCATTTTCAAAATGAAATGTATCCACATCTAATATTAATTCTTTCTGATCAGAAATAAAATCAATAGTTTTGTTTGAGGTGTTCAATTGGTGTTTCTCAACATTTTTCTTCAATAATTGAACTATATTAATCGGTTCTTTGTCTAGCGTAAGATTATCAGATTCTAACGAAGCAGTTTCCAAAAGTTTTTCAACCATATTGGCTAACTTTACCAATTGCTGGCTTGCTATGTCTAAGTAACGATTTGTTTTTTTAGGATCATTAACGGAATTAAAATTCTTGATTCCTTCTATTGCCGAAGAAATGGTGGTGATAGGCGTTTTAAATTCATGAGTAATATTGCTGATTAAATCGTTTTTGATTTCATCAATTTTTTTTTGACGGTTTATAATTCTCAAAAGATAAAATAATGATCCAACAATGGAAAGCGATAACAATAACGAAAGAATTATTTCAATCATGCTTCTTTTTAAAAGTAATACCGTAGGATCAGAAAATGAAATTTTCAGTTTTTCGTTAATGGGAAGATAGACTGATTTTGAAAAAGTAGAAAGAGGTAATTTTACTAATTTGAATGAAGTATTTTTTTTAAATTTATCAAAAAGAGTGTTTAATTTAAAATGCTCTAAACTATAATCAACAACAATTTTTTTTCGAGAAAGTTCGTTATCTAAAATTTTACTCAATTTATTGAATGCAACGGAATCTTTAACCATAGATATTACAATTCTACTTCTAGAATCTTTTATTTGTAAGAGGCTATCTGTTGCTTTTTTTCCTCGTAATATTAATACTGAGGAATTCGTTTTAGATATTGGGTTAGTATCAGCAACTATTTTAGTGTCATTTTCTTTCTCGTTTTTAATGATTTTCGAATCCAATTTCATTAAATTATTTGTGTCTGGAGCCGAACGAATTTTGGATTCTGAAATTTTTAAAGATGTAGTTACAGATGATTTTTTTTGAGATTTTATTGAATCAACTTTTGAAATTTTATTTCGATTTCTTTTTGCTTTATAATTTTTAAAAACTGTATCAAGTTTTAAGTCATCCATAAATTGCTCTTCAGATATTGAATCATCTCGGTTTACAAAAGCGATATAATTTTCTTTTGACTGTTCAATATAATAGTATTCAGTGCTATTGTCAAAAGCAATTTGTACATCATTAATTAATCGTTGTTTGTTTTCTTTGTAGTTTTTAATATTCCAATATACTTGTAAACTGATGGTCGCCAAAATAGTTAGGCTTACAAAAATAATAATAGCGGCGTAATTTTTCACTTTCATTTTTCAAATATAAGAACTAAATGCTTTTGAATTGACCCATTAACAATCGTTAACTTTGGTTAACTATTATTGTGGTTATTTAGAACTTTATTTGTCATCTAACTTAAAAGCTATAAAATGAAAAATTTACTCAAAGTAATTTATTTAACAATAATTTTAACTACTGTCAATTTAACCGTTGCTCAAAACTTTAAAGGCAAAGCAATTTATCAATCTAAAATTAAATCCGAGGAAACTGTCGGTGAGATCAAGTCTGAAAAAGATGCAGAATTTGACAAGGCATTACAAAAAGAATGGGAGAAAGTTTCACAAAAAACATATTCATTAAGTTTTAATAAAACAGAGTCTTTATTTGAAGAAGAACAAAAGCTTGAGCCTGTGGGACAAAGTGATAGCGGAATGACTATTAGTATTACCATTTCAGGAGATGGAAAGAAGTACATGAATCGGAAGGTGCAAAAACAAATTTTTGAAGGCGAAATTTTCGAAAAAAAATATCTTATTACTGATGAATTAACGAATTGGGATTGGCAATTAAAAGATGAAACTAAAAAAATAGGAGATTACCTATGCTATAAAGCTGAGATTGTAATTCAGGTTACTGCTGCTCAAAAAGAAGAGTATCAGGATTATTTAAAAAATAAATTTAAACAGAAAACAAATTTATTTGAAATGGATGAGCCCAAAAACAACATTGTTACTGCTTGGTATACATTAGAAATCCCGGTTAATCATGGACCAGATAAATATTCAGGTCTACCAGGTTTAATTTTGGAATTAAATGATGGAGAAGTTACATTTTTATGCTCTAAAGTAGTTTTAAATAGTGAGGATAGAGTAAAAATTAAAGTTCCAAACGAAGGAAAAGTGTTAACGCAAAAAGAATTCGATAAAGAAGAAAAAAAGAAAATGGACAGCATGAAGGATAAGGATGGAAATATCATTTTTAGAACCTTCACGAATTAGTTATTTTGTAACGAATTAAACCTTTTTATGACTAATTAGTCATATTCACAAACCCAATCAATGAAAAAGCAGTACCTTTTTTTATTTTTCTTTATTACTTCATTTTCCTTTGCTCAATCCATTAAATTTGAAGGTCTCATAACTGATTCAAAAGCTGCAGGACTCGAAATGGCCAATGTAATGGCGGTTAATAAAGTCACCAAAGCAATGGATGCCTATGCCATAACAAATGACAAGGGAAAATTCCTTCTTAATCTAAAACCAAATACAGCTTATAATATTAAAATTAGTTATTTGGGAATGCAGAATAAAGAGTTGGAAATTACCACAACTTCGGAAAACAGCATTAAAAATATTGCGCTTGATGAAGGCGGAATTGAACTCGACGGTGTTGAAATTGTTCGTGAAATGCCAGTTTCGATAAAAGGAGATACGATAGTTTATAATGCGGATTCTTTTAAATCCGGCACAGAACGAAAACTTGAAGATATTCTGAAAAAATTACCAGGAGTTGAGGTAAACGCCGATGGTGAAATTGAAGTTGAAGGGAAACGAGTAACTAAATTAATGGTAGAAGGCAAAGACTTTTTTGATGGGGATACGAAGTTAGGAGTCAAAAATATTCCGGCTGATGCCATTGACAAAATCCAAGTGTTGCGCAATTACAACGAAAATTCAATCCTAAAAGGAGTAGAGAACAATCAGGATAATATTGCGATGAATATCAAACTTAAATCAGGAAAGAAAAATTTCTGGTTTGGAGATATGACTGCTGGAATTGGAGTAGCACACCAGGAAAGCCGTTATTTGATAAACCCAAAATTATTTTATTACAGCCCAAAATACAGCATTAATTTAATCACGAATTTCAATAATATTGGTGAATTGCCATTAACAGTTCAGGATTATTTTAAATTTACGGGCGGTTTTAGAGGCATGATGCAAAAAGGTGGTTCCAGTTTTAATGTATCTTCAAATGATTTAGGAATTTCACTCCTTAGAAATAATCGAGCTAAAGAAATTGAGACTAAATTTGGAGCTACAAATTTCTCCTACAATGTAAATAAAGCGTGGACGTTAAGCGGTTTTGGGATTCTTTCTTCTTCGCTAACGGATTTAGAAACAAAGTCACAAACAAATATTTTACAGCCTAATTCTTCTGAAATTCTCTCTACAGAGAACCGTCAGGAAACGGCGAATCAAAAAAGTAATTTGGGATTATTCAAATTAAGTTCCAGTTATAAACCCAGTGCGAGGTTTCAATTTGATTACGATGTTTTGACGAAATTGTCCAAGCAAGACGAGAATAATTCACTGTTAAGAGAATCTATTGTCAACAGTAATTCGATTACAGAAAACATTAATACGATAAAAAATCAAGACCCGATTTCGGTAAATCAAAATTTGAGTTTGTATTTCACGCAAAGTGACAAGAATATTTTTGCTTTTGAAATGCAGCATTTGTACCAAGAAGAAGATCCATTTTATAATGCTAATTTACAATCGCAACCTTTTAGTTTGGCTGGATATGTGGTTGGACAAAACAGAAATAACATCAATCAGAGTCGTTTTGTAAAAACGAATAAAATAGACTCTAAATTGGATTATTATTACATGATAACGCCAAAAAGCAATATCAATATGACGTTAGGAAATACGTATTCACATCAAAATTTCAATTCCGGTATTTTCCAAATTTTGGATAATGAAACAGTTAATAATTTGACTAATAGTGCCAATACAAATGATGTAACTTACAATTTCAACGACACGTTTTTAGGATTGCATTATAAGATTTTGACTGGAAAATTCACGTTTACTCCAGGAGTGAGTCTGCACAGTTACAACATGACAAATGAGCAATTAGCAACCAGTAACAGTCAAAATTTCTTCCGAGCGTTGCCGGATTTCTTGGCGATTTACCAATTAAAAAAATCGGAAACATTAACCTATAATTTTTCATATACCAATAATTTTACTGATATAAATAGATTAGCGGAGGGTTTTGTTTTCTCCAATTACAATAGCTTGGCCAAAGGAAACCGACTTTTAGAGAATGCAACTGCACAAGAGCATTCGTTGCGTTACTTTAAATACAATATGTTCAATTTTGAGAATATTACCGCGGTAGCTTCCTACTCAAAAAGGGTGGATGCGATAAAAACTAGTGCTGTATTCAATGGCGTCAATCAAACGTCAACGCCTTTCAATTCTGATTTTGCTGATGAAACACTCTCAGGAAATGGTTCCTACGGACGTTCTTTTTTAAAGAATTACAAAGCCTCTTTGGCAGCTTCATTAACTTGGTCAAAATTCAATAATATTCAGAATAATGTGTTGTCCACAAACGAGAGTTTAACCCAAAACTATACCTTAAAAGCGTCAACAAATTACAAGAAAATGCCCAATTTGGAAATAGGCTATAATGTAGTAACTAATGATTACAATAACGCTACTTTTTACACAGAGAGGCCCTTTGCTAAGTTGGATTATTTCTTCTTAAACAGTTTTTCTTTCGTAACGGAGTATGAATTCTATCATTATTATAACGACACTAAAACGGTAAATAATGAATATGATTTCTTGACCGCCAGTTTGATTTATCAAAAGAAAGGCAGTAAATTAGAATACAAAGTAAACGGCGCAAATTTGTTGAACACAACCTCATTGAATGATGATAATTTCAGTCAGTTTGCGACCAGAACTTCACAATATACAGTGCAACCGCGCTATATAATTTTCTCTTTAAAGTATAATTTGTAAGAGCTAATCCTGCTAGACATTTCAATCTTTCTTCAGCAAAGGATTTCCATTTCATCAGGGCTAAAAAAAAACCCGCAATCTAATTGAATTGCGGGTTTTAGATATTTTTTTAGATGATTACAATCCAAAAGCAGTTTTAACTTGGTCAACGAAATCTAATTTTTCCCAAGTAAACAACTCAACAGTCACGGTTTTTGTTAATCCTCCTGGAGCAGTAAAAGTTTTAGTAACTGTTTCTGGAGTACGTCCCATGTGCCCGTAAGCAGCAGTTTCACTATAGATTGGGTTTCTTAACTTTAAGCGTTGCTCAATAAAGTAAGGACGCATATCAAAAATAGCTTCTACTTTTTTGGCGATTTCACCATTGGTTAAATTCACTTTTGAAGTTCCATAAGTATCAATAAAAATACCCATTGGTTTAGCAACTCCAATTGCATACGAAACTTGTACTAAGATCTCATCAGCAACACCCGCAGCAACTAAGTTTTTAGCGATATGACGTGTTGCATATGCCGCACTTCTATCTACTTTACTTGGATCTTTACCAGAAAATGCGCCACCACCGTGAGCACCTTTTCCACCGTAAGTATCCACAATGATTTTTCTTCCTGTCAATCCAGTATCTCCGTGTGGTCCACCAATTACGAATTTTCCAGTTGGATTAATATGGTATTGAATAGCATCATTAAACAAATGAGCGTGAGCTGGATTTTTTGCAATGATTCTTGGAATCAAAATTTCAACAAGATCTTTTTTGATTTTTGCAAGCATGGTAGCTTCTTCGTCAAAATCATCATGTTGCGTAGAGATTACAATAGCATCAATACGGGTTGGTTTGTTGTCATCGCTGTATTCTAAGGTTACTTGAGACTTAGCATCGGGACGTAAATACGTAATTTCGGTATTTTCACGTCTTAAAATCGCTAACTCTTGTAATAATTTATGAGATAAATCAAGTGCCAATGGCATGTAATTTTCGGTTTCATTAGTGGCGTAACCAAACATCATTCCTTGGTCACCAGCACCTTGTTCCTCTGGATTTGCTCTGTCAACACCTTGATTAATGTCAGCAGATTGTTCGTGAATAGCAGAAAGTATTCCACAAGAATTAGCTTCAAACATGTATTCACTTTTTGTGTAACCAATTTTTCGGATTACTTCACGAGCGATATGTTGTACATCTAAATATGTATTTGATTTTACTTCACCAGCCAAAATTACTTGACCAGTTGTTACTAAAGTTTCACAAGCTACTTTTGAATCAGCATCAAATGCCAAAAAATTATCAATTAATGCGTCCGAAATTTGATCTGCAATTTTGTCTGGATGTCCTTCGCTTACAGATTCTGACGTAAATAAATAGGCCATAATTATTATTATTTTTAAATTAAGCGAGGAAAAATAATTGCTGAAAAGGACTAAAGGAGGGTTCCTGCTTTAGCATTTTTTCTACTGAAAAATTTTCAGTATTCACAATGAATTGATTTCATTATGAAGAGGTTGCAATCAGTTCAAATTTTTCCTCTTGTATTCAGGTGCAAATGTATGAAACCATTTTGAATTGTAATTTAATCTTTTGTATTTTTTAATTTAAATAAAAGTTAATTTAACATATCCTACTTAGTCTATAGGGAATTATAAATAAATTGATTTTTATTTGGTGGTGTCAATAAAAGTTTGCAAATTTGAGTCGTCAAAAAGAAATAAATGAAATTTAGTACTGTCAATATGTGTTTTATGATGCCGGAATTCTCCGCAGAGCGCGCTGTTGTATAGTTTTAAAACATAAATTATATATAAAGGCCTCTGCTATCAGCAGGGGTTTTTTTATGGAATAAATGGCCTCAGTGAATTTTTATTTCGAAAATTAATAACGGCAGTTGAAATGAAGCATAAAGAGTAACTACTAGTAACAAAAACAACAAACTAATCTTAAAAATTAAACCTTATGAGCACACAGAAATTTGCAACAAACGCCTTACACGCGGGACACGACGTAACAAAAAATGCAGGAACCAGAGCTGTTCCTATTTATCAAACAAGCTCTTATGTTTTTAATAATTCGGATCATGCCGCTAATCTTTTTGGCCTTGCAGAGCCCGGATTTATTTATACAAGACTAAATAATCCTACAAATGATATATTAGAACAGCGCTTAGCCATCCTAGAAGGTGGAATTGGTGCAGTAGTTACCGCTTCTGGAACTGCAGCCATTGCTACTACATTATTAGTACTGTTAAAAGCCGGAGATCATATTGTAGCTTCAAATAGTTTGTATGGCGGGACGTATAATTTATTAAAAGTTACGTTACCTCGGTTAGGTATTACCACCACATTTGTAGATCCATCAGATGCTGCTAATTTTAAAAATGCGGTTCAAGAAAATACACGAGCAATTTTTGTGGAATCTTTGGGAAATCCAAAATTAGATGTTTTGGATTTGAAAGCGATTTCGGCTGAGGCCAAAGCAGCCAAAGTGCCATTTATTGTAGATAACACCGTTGCTTCTCCTTACTTATTAAATCCTATCCAATACGGCGCTGATATTGTTATTCATTCTTTGACAAAATACATTACTGGAAACGGAACTTCGCTTGGAGGAGTAGTTATTGATGCCGGAAATTTTGATTGGACCAATGGAAAGTTCCCAGAATTCACGGAGCCATCTGCAGGTTATCACGGATTAGTATATCACGAGGCGTTAGGAAACGCGGCTTTTATTGCTAAAGTTAGAATTGAAGGATTACGTGATTACGGTGCTGCACTAAGTCCGTTTAATGCATTTCAGATTATTCAAGGACTAGAAACCTTACCAATAAGAATTCAAAGACACAGTGAAAATGCCTTGGCTCTCGCGAAGTGGTTGGAAACTCAGGAAGAGGTTGCATGGGTCAATTATCCTGGATTGAAATCCAATAAATATTATGCTTTAGCGCAACACTATTTGCCAAAAGGGCAAAGTGGCGTGGTTACTTTTGGTTTGCATGGTGGCTTTGAAGCAGCCAAAAAAGTCGCCGATGAGACGAAATTATTCTCACTTTTGGCTAATATTGGTGACACTAAATCATTAATTATTCATCCCGCCAGTACAACGCACCAACAATTATCTGAGGAAGAACAAGCTGCCACAGGGGTTTCTAAGGATTTAATTCGTCTTTCGGTTGGTTTAGAAGATATAGAAGATTTAAAAACAGATTTGAGAGTCGTTTTTGAAATTATAAAGAAAGGGCAACTGGCATAAAGTTTCCTGTTTGGACACTAAAAACCGAATGGATATAATGCTCGTTTGAATCCAAGTATTTTACTGCTTTTTATTTGGAAATTCCGAAAATAATTCGCATATTTGATTTTTAAAATAAAAAAATGAAATTTAATATTTGCAATACGTTCAAAGTCGCACAGGATAATTCCTGCGGGTCGCTTATTGCATAATTTTTAAATCAAATTATATAGCAAAAGCTTCCCAGATAACGGGAAGCTTTTTTTTTGAATACCAAAAGACTAATTTTTACAGAAAGAGAAGCATACATGATTAATTTAAATTTTCAGTACACGATTAAAGTAACAGCCAATAAGTTGACAACGGTCCAAGCTATAATGTTTCTTTATGTCTGTTGATTCCAAAAGTATAAGTTCATAACACAACTTAAAACCCTTTTGGATATGGATCTAAAAGGGTTTTTTGTTTCTAAATTTAATTTTAAAAGTAACTAGCAATCACAAATGAGTTTAATAACCTAACACCTAAAATTATGAGTACAACTAAGTATTTTCCGAAAACTTTCGATTTATTAAGAAGGATTGACCCAACATCTAAAAAAGAGAAGGAGAACGTTTCTAAAAACGAACTGATTCATCCTAGGTTTGAAGTTTCAAAGAACGATCCTCTGGCGCAAAAGTCCGTGCCCAATTCATTGCTTTTTCTAATGTATTCACAAGAGAATGAAGCGCTTTTTATTTAAGAAATCCGAATTTATTTTCGGTTTTGAGATTTTCAAGAGAATGACCAAAATTGTTATTTTGGCGAAGTAATAAACCAAATAGTTTAGAGCCACTTCGTCAAAATAACATTTCTATGTTTATTAGTTTCAGGTTTTTATTTAAACCTAACAAAAAAATCGATTGCGCATAAAAATTTGGTTGTTACAAAAAATAGTGGTTAATTTGCGTCATTAAGTTCACAAACGTATTGAAATGTTATAAAGAAAGGCAGAGGGATTAGACCCGATGAAGCCTTAGCAACCCTTCGATTTATCGAAGAAGGTGCTGCATTCTACCACGCCAAACGTGGAAAGATAACACTAAGAATTTGTCTAGATAACTCCTAGCTTTCTTTCTAATATTTCCAAACACAGGTCAAAAATCATAAAAGATTTGCAATTGGAAAATAAACCATCATCTATTACATTACAAAATTTCACCACCGAAAGTGGCGCTTTTTATGCTGCCTTAAATTTAAGTTTTCAAGTTTTTGGGCCAGAATTGCATACCGAACCAATCGTATTGGTGAATCACGCTTTAACCGGAAATTCACAAGTTGTGGGTGAAAAGGGTTGGTGGAATGATCTAATTGGAGAACACAAAACTATAGATACTACAAAATATACAATTCTCGCGTTTAATGTTCCCGGAAATGGATTTGATGGTTTTAGCATCGAAAATTATTCGGATTTTAATGCCAGAGATATTGCCAGAATTTTTATAAAAGGGATTCGGTTTCTTGAAATTAAAAAACTGTATGCGATTATTGGTGGTTCTGTTGGCGGAGGAATCGCTTGGGAAATGGTTGCATTGGAACCAAAAATCACACAACATTTAATTCCTATTGCAACCGATTGGAAATCGACGGATTGGCTTATCGCCAATTGCTTTTTGCAAGAACAAATTCTGAAAAATTCCTCGAAACCTATTGAAGATGCTCGTATTCATGCGATGCTTTGTTACCGTACTCCAGAATCTTTTGCGGCAAAATTTCAGAGATCTATTAATGAGGAATTATCCATTTTTAATGTAGAAAGCTGGTTGTTACATCATGGCAAAAAATTACAGAAACGTTTTCAAATTTCGTCGTACAAAATGATGAATCAATTATTGAAGACGATAGATGTTACGAGAAATAGCGCTTCATTCGAAGAAATAACATCTCGAATTGAAGCTGATATTCATATTATTGGAATCAATTCAGACCTGTTTTTTACGGCTAATGAAAATAAAGCAACCTACGAGGAATTAAGAAAATATAAAAATAAGGTCAGCTATCAGGAAATTGTTTCCATTCATGGACACGATGCTTTTTTGATAGAATACAAACAATTACACAATTTGCTTCAGGATATATTCTAAGCCAAAAACACAATACAATGAAAATATTAAAATTTGGAGGTAAATCGTTATCAAATGGCGACGGAATAAATAAAGTGGTCGCGATTATTACCGATAAAGTAAATCAAGGAGAAGAAATTGCAATTGTAGTTTCGGCAAGAGGAAATGCTACGGATGAATTGGAAGACATTTTAAGTGTTGCTGCAAAGAATGGTGATTATAAACCTTTATTTGAGGATTTTAAAAGATACCAACAAGACGATTATCTAGACGTTGATTTATCAGAGGAATTTACAGTTTTAGAAAAATTATTCGAAGGCGTAAGTCTGATTGGGGATTACAGCAATAAAATAAAAGATCAGATTTTATCAAAAGGAGAATTGCTTTCGGCAAAATTACTGACAGCCATTTTGGTTCAAAATGGAATAAACGCCCGTTTTGCCGATACCAGAGAATTGATAAAAACCGATTCGAAATTTGGTGATGCACAACCTTTGGAACAAATTTCGAAGAAAAATGTCATTAATTATTTCAAACAAAATAACGGAACAACGGTGAATGTTGTTACGGGGTTTATTGGTTCTAATACCAATAATGACACGACCACTTTAGGAAGAAACGGCAGTAATTACACCGCTTCCTTAATTGCTAATTATTTAAATGCAGATGAATTACAGAACTACACGCACGTAGACGGAATTTATACTGCAAATCCGGATTTAGTACTTGATGCCAAGAAGATTGATCATTTGTCATTTAATGAAGCCAATGAAATAGCCAATTTTGGTGCCACTATTCTGCATGCAAAAACGATTATTCCTTTATTGGAAAAAAACATTCCACTTCGTATTTTGAATACCTTCAATCATGAAAATAAAGGAACATTAATAACATCGAATTCCAATAAAGAAGGAATTAAAACGCTTTCAGTGCTTGAAAATGTTTCTTTAGTCAATCTGGAAGGAAGAGGATTGCTTGGTAAAACTGGTGTTGATGCTCGTATTTTTAGAGTGATGGGCGATAATGATATTAGCGTAAGCATTATTTCTCAAGGTTCCTCAGAACGAGGAATTGGTTTAGTTGTAGCTGCTGATAAAGCAACTAAAGCTATGATAGAATTAGAAAGAGAATTCGAAAATGATTTCTATTCGAAAGATGTTAATAAAATCACGGTGACGGATGATGTTTCGGTAATTTCTATTATTGGTCAGGATTTGAGTACGTTTCATAAGCCCTACACGGCGTTGATAAAAAATAAAATTGTTCCAATACTTTTCAATAATACCGTTACCGGTAAAAACGTGAGTTTGGTGGTGAAAAAATCGCAACTGAATAAAGCTTTAAACGTGATTCACGGGGAGATTTTTGGAGTTTCAAAGAAAATCAATATTGCTGTTTTCGGGCATGGATTGGTAGGAGGAACGCTGATCAATCAAATTTTAGAATCGGCAGCAGCTATTGAAAAACGGAAAGACATTAAGTTGAATGTTTTTGCTATTGCTAATTCTAGTAACGTGCTTTTAAACAAAAATGGTGTTACTCCAAACTGGAAAAATGAAATTCAAAATAATGGTTTCTCTTATACTATTGATGATGTAATTGCTTACGCAAATGAGCATCACTTGGAGAATTTGATAGCAATTGATAACACGGCAAGTGTTGAATTTGTTGAAAATTATGTAAAATTAGCAGAAAACAGTTTCGATTTGATTTCGTCTAATAAAGTGGCCAATACGTTAAGTTATAGTTTTTATAAAAAATTGCGTAAAGTGCTGGCGGATAATCAAAAGAGTTATCTTTATGAAACTAATGTTGGAGCAGGATTGCCGTTAATAGATACGATTAAATTATTGCATCTTTCAGGCGAAAATATTACGAAGATTAAAGGTGTTTTCTCAGGAACTTTGAGTTATTTGTTCAATAATTTTTCTGCTAAAGATGCTCCGTTTAGTGAAATATTGAAGGAAGCAATTGATAACGGATATACCGAGCCGGATCCAAGAGAAGACTTGTGCGGAAATGATGTAGGTAGGAAATTATTGATTTTGGCCAGGGAATTGGACTTGCAAAATGAGTTTGAAGAAATTGATATTCAAAATTTAATTCCAGAACATTTGCGTGAAGGTGATGTTTCTGATTTTCTAAATAAATTGACAGAGTTTGATCCTATTTATGCAAAAATAAAAGCCGATCAAAAACCAAATCACGTGTTGCGATACATAGGCGAATTGTCAGGCGATTTGCAAAATGACAAAGGAAATCTAGAAGTTAAATTAGTTTCCGTGCCATCAGATACGGCGCTGGGCGGATTGAAAGGTTCTGATTCTTTCTTCGAAATTTACACAGAGTCGTATGGAGACCGACCAATTGTGATTCAAGGAGCAGGCGCAGGATCAGCAGTAACGGCCAGAGGTGTTTTTGGCGATATTTTGAGATTGTCGGATAAAGGATGACGATTTAAGATTGCAGATTTTTGAATTTAGATTTCAGATATAAAAATCAACAATCCGTTTCATCTGTGTCCAATAATATAATTAATTAAAAAGGGACTGCCTCCAGTCTTGGCTCCCTTCCCTTCGGGGAGGGTTGGGGAGGGGAAAAATGAAAATAACATTAAACAGAGTAAATGACAATTTCCACTTTGAATTGAAAAACGAAAGAGGACATATTGTAAATGTAGACAGCCGACCAGAATTTGGTGGAGATGATAAGGGCGCAAGTCCTATGGAATTAGTATTGATGGGTGTAGCGGCTTGCAGCGCCATTGATATGATTTCGATCTTAAAAAAGCAACGTCAGGAAATCACCTCTTTCAAAGCTGAGGTCGAAGGAGAGCGCGTGCAAGTAGGAGAAGCGAAACCATTCAAGGATATTCACATTGTGTTTTATTTGGAAGGCCCTATTAATGAAGAAAAAGCAGCGAGAGCCGCACAACTTTCTTTCGAAAAATATTGTTCGGTTTCTAAAACATTAGAGCCAACAGCAACTATACATTACAAAGTAGTTTTGAATAATAAACCATTGTAGTTTAAGCAAAGTGATTGAATTCAATATTCAAACAACTTTAAACCTTAAACTTTAAACTAAAAAAGAATGAACGATCAAGAATTTGGTTTTGAAACCTTAGCCATCCGCACTCAATTAGAAAGAACACAATTTTTAGAGCACTCAGTGCCTTTGTACTTAACTTCCAGTTTTGTATTTGAAGATGCCGAGGACATGCGTGCTTCTTTTGCTGAGGAAAAAGACAGAAATATTTATAGCCGTTATAGCAACCCAAACACCAACGAATTTGTTGATAAAGTTTGTGCTATGGAAGGTGCTGCAGCTGGTTTTGCCTTTGCATCCGGAATGGCTGCGGTGTATTCAACCATAGCCGCTTTATTGAAATCTGGAGATCATATTGTTTCATCCAGCAGTGTTTTTGGAGCCACACATTCGTTGTTCATTAATTATTTTCCAAAATGGAATATTGAAACTTCCTATTTTGATATTAATAAGCCGGAAACCATTGAAAGTTTCATCACACCCAATACAAAGATTCTTTTTGCAGAATCGCCTACCAATCCAGCTGTTGATATTATCGATTTGGAACTTTTAGGAGCAATTGCTAAAAAACACAATTTGATTTTGGTCATTGACAACTGCTTTGCAACGCCTTACTTGCAACAACCTATAAAATGGGGTGCACATTTAGTGGTACATTCTGCGACAAAATTAATGGACGGACAAGGGAGAGTTTTAGGCGGAATAACAGTTGGTGATGCTGAATTGATTCAAAAAATTTATTTGTTTTCCCGACTTACAGGACCTTCTTTATCACCTTTTAATGCTTGGGTATTGTCTAAGAGTTTAGAGACATTAGCGATTCGTCTAGATAGACATTGTGAAAATGCTTTGAAAGTAGCGGAGTTTCTGGAAAGTCATCCTCAGGTCAATAAAGTAAAATATCCATTCTTGAAATCGCATCCACAATATGAAATTGCTCAAAAGCAAATGAAGTTGGGCGGAAACATTGTAGCTTTTGAAATAAAAGGGGGTCTAGAAGCCGGAAGAAACTTTTTGGATAAAATAAAATTATGTTCTTTATCACCAAATTTAGGCGATACTAGAACTATTGTAACGCATCCAGCATCCACAACTCATAGCAAATTATCAGTGGATGAACGTTTAGCGGTAAGTATTACTGATGGTTTGGTGCGAGTTTCCGTAGGATTAGAAACCGTGAAGGATGTTATTGCTGATTTGGAACAGGCGCTTTCGTAAGGTTTTAGTTTGATGATTAGTGATTTTAGATTTCGAGTCGGATAATATTCATTAATCATCAGTCACTATTCTTCATTCAAAAAGTATATTTTTGTTGTTACAATATTAAATACGTTTTGATTTCAAATTAATTTTAAATCTGAAATCAAAAAATCGTTAATC
Organism: Flavobacterium omnivorum; assembly: GCF_900099915.1. Lineage (GTDB taxonomy): Bacteria > Bacteroidota > Bacteroidia > Flavobacteriales > Flavobacteriaceae > Flavobacterium > Flavobacterium omnivorum. The sequence continues at coordinate 58,123 of NZ_FNDB01000003.1, read as the reverse complement.
TTCAATCTTATATTTTTTTAACATGCTTTCAAAGAAAACAAAATACGGAATAAAAGCGTTGACTTTTTTGGCTCGCCAAGAAGATCAAACTCCAGTAGCAATTGCTGATATTGCAAAGAGTGAAACCATTTCGTTAAAATTTTTAGAAAGCATTTTGTTGTTACTGCGTCACTCCGGATTTTTAGGTGCTAAAAAAGGAAAAGGTGGAGGATATTATTTGATAAAAGAACCAAAGGATATTAATATGGCCCATGTCTATCGAATTCTCGAAGGGCCAATTGCACTACTTCCATGTGCCAGCCACAATTTTTATGAGCCTTGTGCTGACTGCTCCGATGAAACCACTTGTGCGGTGCGAAAGCTAATGACAGAAGTGCGCGACAATACGCTCTTGATATTGGAAAACAATACGCTGGCGGACATTGCTTTTTAGATAATAATCACAAAATAAATTTTGTAGTTAAGTTTAAATCTTTACTTTTGCAATATAATCTACTATTCCGATGGGGCAATAGATTTGAATAATAAAAAATAGTTGAATTTAAGTAGCATGAGCAAAGAAAATAAAGAGAATACTGTTGCCGTAAAAATCGAAACATCCTTCAAAGAGCGTCTGTGGGTTGTGATTCCGGTAGTTTTATTAGTTGGATTAATTGCTACACTGGTTTATAATCATCATGCTGAATTTTCTTGGAATGGATTTGTTGCTGGATTCGATACAGAATTTTTAATCTTTTTTTGTATTGGTGTTTTTGCACAATTAGTGGATGGGACATTAGGAATGGGTTATGGAGCGACTTCCACTTCTTTTTTATTGGCGTACGGCGTTCCGCCTGTGGTAAGCAGCACGGGAGTTCATGTTGCCGAAATGTTTACTACGGGAGTATCTGCAATTTCGCATCATAAATTTGGAAATATCAATAAAAAATTGGTAAGACACTTGCTGATACCGGGTGTTTTAGGATCAGTCACTGGAGCTTATTTATTGTCAGATGTGATTGATGGGGATGTGATAAAGCCATTTATTGCTGTTTACATGATTGCATTGGCTTGCATCATTATTAGAAAAGCAATGCAAAAAAACATTATAAAAAAGAAAACCAAACGTTTGGGTATTTTGGCCTCTTTTGGAGGATTTATGGATGCTGTGGGCGGAGGCGGTTGGGGTCCAATTGTGACTTCAACCTTATTAGGACGCGGCAGAAATCCGAGATACACTATTGGATCTGTGAATGCCGCTGAATTTGCAGTTTCATTCGCTAGCGGAATAACTTTCATGATTTTTGGGGGGATTGAAGGATGGCAAGTGATAATAGGATTGATTTTAGGGGGAGTGATAGCGGCGCCAATAGCAGCTTTATTAGTCAACAAAATCAAAAGACAACCGATGATGATTTTGGTTGGAATTTTAATTATTATTTTGAGTTTAAGAACATTATCTAAATTATTATAATGAGTATAGCAAGTATAAAGACTTTGTTAAATAGAACTGTAACTTTTTCACTAGAAGAAACCCTTGCTTTTTTAGCGAGTGAATATGAGGATAAAGTAGTTTTTTCCACTTCATTTGGGCAAGAAGATCAGGTGATTACGGCTATAATTGCGAAGCAAAATTTGCCAATCACCATCTTTACATTAGATACAGGAAGGTTGTTTCAAGAAACGTATGATGTTTTTCACAAAACAATGACCAAGTATAAAATAGATATTAAAACCTATTTTCCAGCAGCAACTGCAGTAGAAGAATTATTAAACCAAAAAGGTCCAAACAGTTTTTATGAATCCGTGGAGAATAGAAAAGAATGTTGCTTCATTCGAAAAGTAGCTCCATTGACTAAAGCCTTGAAAGGAAATTCGATTTGGATCACAGGTTTAAGAGCCGAACAATCCGAAAACAGAAATGATTTAGATCTTTTTGAATACGATAGTAAGTTTGAAATAATTAAATTCAACCCTTTGTTAAAGTGGACCTTAGAAGAGGTTCAGAAATATATAGACGATAACAATGTGCCACAAAATGCCTTGCACAAACAAGGTTTCGTGAGTATCGGTTGTGCGCCATGCACCAGAGCCATTACTGCGGATGAAGATATCCGAGCGGGAAGATGGTGGTGGGAATCCAGTCATAAAGAATGTGGTTTACACCAAAAGTAATTTTAAATTATGAATTATAAATTATAAATGATTGTTGGAATCTTTAAATTTTTCAATCATTTAAATCTTTAAATTAAAAAAATGAGTACCATTTTAAAAACAAATGCTTTAGAAAGCGAAGCAATATACATTTTTAGAGAAGTCATTTCTCAATTTGACAAACCAGTATTGCTTTTTTCTGGAGGAAAAGATTCAATTACTTTAGTTCGTTTAGCTCAAAAAGCATTTTTTCCAGCTAAAATTCCTTTTCCATTATTACATGTGGATACGGGACATAATTTCCCAGAAACAATTGAATTCCGAGACCGATTGGTAAAAGAATTAGGATTGGAGTTAATTGTTCGTAACGTACAAGACGCTATTGACGAAGGGAAAGTAGTTGAAGAATCAGGTAAATACTCCAGCAGGAATAGTTTGCAAACCACAACACTTTTGGATGCAATCGAAGAATTTAAATTTGATGCGTGTATAGGTGGTGCGCGTCGTGATGAAGAAAAAGCAAGAGCTAAAGAACGTATTTTCTCGGTACGGGATGATTTTGGGCAATGGGATGAAAAAAATCAACGTCCAGAACTGTTTGATTTGTTAAACGGCAAAATAGAAAACGGTCAAAACGTTCGTGTTTTTCCTATTTCGAACTGGACCGAATTGGATGTTTGGAGTTATATTGAGCAGGAGCAAATTGAAATCCCATCCATTTACTTTTCGCATAGACGTAAAGTTTTCTTGAGAGACGGCATGATTTGGTCTCATTCTCCTTTTGTATATCAAGAAGAAAATGAAGAAATTGAAGAGCGTATCGTTCGTTTTAGAACGGTTGGAGATATGAGTTGCACTGCTGCAGTTGATTCGTATGCTGCTACAATTGCCGAGGTGGTTGGCGAAATTAGAACGTCAACAATTTCTGAAAGAGGAGCCAGAATTGATGATAAACGATCTGAGGCTGCGATGGAGAAAAGAAAACAACAAGGATACTTTTAGAAAATAGCGATTGAAAGATTTAAGGATTTAAAAATTAAAAGATTTAAGTAACGAAGTTAAACAACTTTGAACCTTAAACTTTAAACCAAATATAAAATGGAAGTTTTAAAAATAGCAACAGCAGGAAGTGTAGATGATGGAAAGAGTACCCTAATTGGACGGTTATTGTATGATACAAAATCGTTGACTACCGATAAAATCGAAGCAATAGAAAAGAGCAGCAAGCAAAAAGGATATGATTACCTTGATTTCTCATTGGCAACCGATGGATTAGTAGCCGAGAGAGAGCAAGGAATCACGATTGATGTGGCGCATATTTATTTTTCGACAGCTAAGAAAAGTTATATCATCGCTGATACTCCCGGACATGTTGAGTATACCCGTAACATGGTTACTGGAGCATCAACTTCGCAGGTTTCTATCATATTGATTGATGCTCGAAAAGGAGTTATTGAGCAAACCTATCGTCACTTTTTTATCAATAATTTGTTGCGAGTGAAAGAAGTAATAGTGGCGATTAATAAAATGGACTTAGTGGATTATTCTGAGGAAGTCTTTAATAAGATCAAAGCTGATTTTCAAGCTTTAAATGCTAAAAGTACTTTTCAAGAACAAAGAGTAAGCTATATTCCATTAAGCGCAATCAACGGCGGAAATGTGGTTGATAAATCGGTTAATATGGCTTGGTATGAAGGACAGACGGTATTAGAGCATCTGGAAGCTTTAGAACCAGCGGATGTTTATGAAAAAGGAAAAACACGTTTCCCAGTGCAAACGGTTATTCGTCCAAAAACGGAAGAGTACCATGATTTTAGGGGATATGCTGGGAAATTGTACGGGAACAATATCAAAGTGGGTGATGCGGTAACCGTTCTGCCTTCTTTGACAGAGTCTGTTGTCACTAAAATTCATTTTTTCGATAAGCAATTTGATGAAGCTTCAGTGGGTTCTTCGATTACTTTGGAACTGGAAAATGATATCAATGTAACAAGAGGCGACATGATTGTAAAGTCATCTGAACTGCCAAAAGTAGAAAAAGATATCAATACCACCGTATGCTGGATGGATAGTAAAAAGCTAGTTGCTGGTTCAAAATATTTTGTACAACATAACACTAATCGTGTTTTAGCTAAAATTGATAGTGTGAAAAATGTCATCGCAACTGACTTTTCAGGTACCAAAGAAGCATCTCAATTAGCGATAAACGAAATAGGAGAAGTAAATATCAAGCTAAGCAAAGCCATTTATTTCGATGCTTACAATGATAATAAATCAAATGGTGCTTTTGTCTTAATCGATGCAGCAACCAACACAACGGCAGGAGTAGGGTTTATAAATTAGTCCCCACCCCAGCCCTCTCCGAAGTGAAGGGTGCCAGAATAGAAAATAGAATTGATTAAATTATAATATAACATTCCCAGTTTCTGCTCCCTCCCCTTCGGGGAGGGTTGGGGAGGGGAAAAACAATAATGTATGGAAAGTTTTAGAACTGAAATAGAAGATCCGATTGTCCAAAAAGACATCATCGATTTAGAGAGAAAAATTGCTTTATTCCGTGACGGAAAAATTGATGATGAGCGTTTCCGAAGCCTTCGTTTGGCGAGAGGAGTGTACGGTCAGCGTCAGGAAGGCGTCCAGATGATTCGGATTAAGTTGCCTTTTGGGAAAGTAACCAGCGAACAATTGTTGCGTATTACAAAAGTGTCTGATGAATATTCAACAGGACGTTTACACATTACAACGCGTCAGGATATCCAGATTCACTATGTAAGTTTGGACAGAACGCCACAACTTTGGGCTGAATTAGAAAAAGATGATGTTACACTTCGTGAAGCTTGTGGAAACACCGTTCGTAATATTACGGCGAGCGAAACAGCAGGAATTGATACTGAAGAACTTTTTGATGTGTCGCCTTATGCGCACGCTATGTTTCAGTTTTTCTTGAGAAATCCGGTTTGTCAGGAAATGGGACGTAAATTTAAAATTTCATTTTCGTCTTCAGATAAAGATACGGCACTAAGCTACTTACATGATTTAGGATTTATTCCAAGAATTGTAAATGGCGAAAGAGGATTTAAAGTAATGTTAGGTGGAGGATTAGGTTCTCAACCAAGCCACGCCGAATTATTATCAGAATTTATTCCGGTAAACCAAATTATCCCAACAACTGAGGGCGTGTTGAGAATTTTTGACCGCTTTGGTGAAAGAGCAAAACGTTTGAAAGCACGAATGAAATTCTTAATTAAAGATATTGGCCGCGATGAATTTTTAAAATTAGTGGACGAGGAAAAATTAGCATTATCAAATCAAATCGTTGAGATTGATACAATAGCTTTTGAAGGAGCAATTCCAGCTCCTTTATTAGAAGCACCAAAAGTAGCAATCGAAGACACAATAGCTTTCGAAGCTTGGAAAAAATCAAATGTAATTGCGCAAAAACAAGCCGGTTATGTAGCGATTGGAATCAAAGTTTTATTAGGTGATTTTTATACTGATAAAGCAAGATTATTAGCGGATTTGATTAAAAATTATGCGGCTAATGAATTGCGTTTTACATTGAGACAGGATATTTTAATTCGTCACGTAAAAGAAGAAAATTTGCCTTTTTTCTACCAAGAATTAGCCAAATTAGATTTTGTAAACTTGGGATATAATACAATTTCAGACATCACAGCCTGTCCAGGAACGGATACCTGTAATCTAGGGATTGCAAGTAGCACGGGAATTGCAGTAGAACTAGAGCGAGTATTAGCAGCAGAATATCCACAATACAGTAATAATCGCGAAATCACGATCAAAATCAGTGGTTGTATGAATGCTTGCGGACAACACAATATGGCCGAAATAGGTTTCCAGGGAATGTCAATCAATTCAGGGAAATTAGTGGCGCCAGCGTTACAAGTTTTATTAGGCGGTGGAAATTTAGGAAACGGAAACGGAAGATTTTCGGATAAAGTAATCAAAATTCCAAGTAGAAGAGGACCTGATGCGTTGCGTTTCATTTTAAATGATTTTGAAGCGAATGGAAACGGACAATCATTCTTGAATTATTATGATGCCAAAGGTGAGAAATACTTCTACGAATTTTTGAAACCATTAGCTGATTTGACTAATCTTACCGAAGCTGATTTTGTAGATTGGGGAAATGCGGATAACTACGTAAAAGCAGTTGGAGTTGGAGAATGCGCCGGAGTTGTAATTGATTTAGTGGCTACATTATTATTAGAAGCTAAAGATAAATTAACTTTTGCAAAAGAAGCTTTCGAAGAAGGAAAATGGTCTGATGCGATTTATCACGCGTATGCCGGTTTTGTAAATGGTGCAAAAGCCTTGTTGCTTTCGGAAAACCAAAAAACAAATCATCAAGCTGGAATAATAGACTTATTTGATACTGTTTTTGTTGAAACAAATAAAATCCCATTGCAATCGACTTTAAAAGCTTTAGTGTTTCAAATTAAAGATCAGGAACCCTCTCAAGAATTCGCTACAAAATACATTCAAGAAGCAATTACATTTTTTGATACCATCGAAACATTTAGAGCTAAAGACCTTCAAGATGAAAAATAAAATAGAACCTCAAGTTACTTTAGTAGGTGCTGGTCCTGGAGATCCGGATTTACTTACCATCAAAGGGGCAAAAGCATTGGCGGAAGCCAATGTAGTTTTGTATGATGCCCTGGCAAATGAAGAATTATTGTCCTATGCTCCTAAGAAAGCTTTGAGAATATTTGTGGGAAAACGAAAAGGTTGTCATGAATATACGCAAGACGAGATCAATCAATTGATAGTTGACAATGCACTTACATACGGAAATGTGGTGCGACTAAAAGGTGGCGATCCGTTTATTTTTGGTCGTGGCAGTGAAGAAATAGAATTCGTAGAGAGTTTTGGAATTCCTACCTTTGTAATTCCAGGTATTTCCTCATCGATTGCAGTTCCAGCCTCGCAAGGAATTTCGTTGACAAAAAGAGGAGTTTCGGAGAGTTTTTGGGTGATTACAGGGACGACTTCAGCACGAAAATTGTCTTCAGATGTGGCTTTGGCAGCTCAATCAACGGCAACCGTTGTGATTTTGATGGGAATGAGTAAATTGGATCAAATTGTAGCTTTGTTCCAAAAGGAATCTAAAGGAGAAATGCCCGTTGCGATTATTCAAAACGGAACTACTCCACAGGAGAAAGTAGGAATTGGAACTGTTGATACCATTCAAAAAATTGTTGCAGAGAAAAATTTAAGTTCTCCCGCAATTATTGTAATAGGAGAAGTAGTAGGTGATGGCAAGAAAAACGTAGCTTTTTATAACGAATTGAAATCGCATCACAATAAGGTCTTGGTCTATGGAAAGGAATGAATTATATCCCATCTTTTTAAAATTGCACAATCTTAGCACTCTAATTGTGGGTGGTGGAAATGTGGGATTAGAAAAGTTGTCCTTTTTATTAAAATCCAGTCCAAACGCAAATGTTGAGGTAGTAGCGCCGCGATTTTTACCTGAACTAGAAACGTTGGCGGCAAGCCATTCAACAGTAAAGCTGACGTATAAAAAATTCAATCGTTGGATGTTGCGCAAACGCCACATGGTTATTGCATGTACTGATGATTTAAAAGTGAACAAAAGGATTTATGATTTGTCCAGAAAAAGATATTTGATTTGCAACATTGCTGATACGCCGCCATTATGTGATTATTATTTGGGTGGAATTGTAACCAAAGGAAATGTAAAAATCGCTATTTCGACTAACGGAAAATCACCGACAACCGCAAAAAGATTACGCGAGTTTTTTGAAGAAATAATTCCGAATGATATCAATAAAATGGTCGAAAACCTGAATGAATATCGCAAGACGCTAAAAGGAAATTTTGAAGAAAAAGTACAGAAGATGAACGAAATCACCGAAGCATTAAAGAATAAAGAGCCAAGAGAATAGAACAAAGTGCAAAGAATTCGACTGATATTTATCATTTATTTTTGAGAGAATCATTCGTTCATTTGCAATTAAATAGTTTAGGACAATTACATTACATAAAGAAAAAAAAATGATTAAAACAGATATACTTATAATAGGAGCTGGACCAACAGGTTTATTTGCCGTTTTTGAAGCAGGATTATTGAAACTAAAATGTCACATATTAGATGCACTTCCGCAAGTGGGTGGTCAATTATCAGAATTGTATCCTAAAAAGCCAATTTATGATATTCCGGGATTTCCTGAAGTTTTGGCAGGTGATTTAGTAAATAATCTGATGGAGCAAATCAAGCAATTTGAGCCCGGATTTACTCTTGGAGAACGTGCAGAAACGATTGACAAGCAAGAGGATGGGAGCTTCATTGTTACTTCTAATAAAGGAACAAAAATTCAGGCTTCGGTAGTGGCTATTGCTGGAGGACTAGGAAGTTTTGAACCTAGAAAACCACTTATTGATGGTATCAATTTTTATGAAGGGAAAGGGATTAAGTATTTTATCAAAAACCCAGAAAAATTTAGAAATAAAAGAGTCGTTATTTCAGGTGGAGGAGATTCTGCTTTAGACTGGAGTATATTCCTTTCTAACGTTGCCTCTGAAGTGACTTTGATTCATAGAAGAAATGAGTTTAGAGGAGCATTAGATTCTGTTGAAAAGGTACAGGAATTAAAAGATGCTGGAAAAATACGGTTAATTACACCCGCTGAAGTAGTAGGTCTAAATGGAGCAGAGCATATCGAATCAATTGTACTTGATGAAAATGGTGCAAGAAGAACGATAGAAACTGATTATTTTATCCCGCTTTTTGGTCTTACGCCAAAGCTTGGTCCAATAGGAAACTGGGGATTAGACATTGAAAAAAATGCGATCAAAGTAAATAATTCATTGGATTATCAAACAAATATTCCAGGAATTTTCGCAATAGGAGATGTAAATACCTATCCGGGCAAACTGAAATTGATTCTTTGTGGTTTCCACGAAGCTACATTAATGTGCCAGGCAGCCTATCAAATTATCAATCCGGGAAAAAAGTATGTGTTAAAATACACAACAGTTTCAGGTGTTGACGGATTTGATGGAACCCGTAAAGAAGCTCCAAAAGCCGTGGTAAAAGCGATAGTTTAAAAAAGATGCTGAGTTACAAAGGTTCTGAGTTGCTAAGGTTGGTTTACATCCATGCAATTCAGAACCTTTTTTTTTAGTTTTGCAACAAACTGCCTTAGAAACTTTTAAAAAAAACTTGCAATTGTTAGCGCTTTGTCTTTACTTTGCACTGTTCCTATATTTATTGAAAGTTATCACGAAAGGCGGAGGGAAAGACCCGATGAAACCTTAGCAACCCTTTATCTTTAAAGAAGGTGCTACATTCTACTTTGTACTGAACATTTTCAGTATTTAAGATAGATAACACACGAATACTCAACTAGTATTTCTCAAACCTTTTCTTGACAACCTATCGATTTTATAGCCTACTGAATTAATTTCAGTATCAGGAGCGAATTATCAGGCCTTTTTGCCGATGATTTTCCCGCTTTCCATTGCAAACGAAGTTCACTGAACTCCGATTAAAATGAAAGTTTAGTGAAGTACTCTTTTACTTTTTAAAGAAAAAAGTAAAAGGATTTTCACTGCAATCGGGGCTAAAGAGCCAATATAGAGAACTTTTGTAATCATTAATCAAAAGAACGAATCTCAATACGTATCGAGATTTGCAAGAAATAAAGAGTTATGTCAAACATTCAAAAGGCTATAAAAGAAAGAATCCTTGTTTTAGATGGAGCAATGGGAACCATGTTGCAACGCTACAATTTTTCCGAAGAGGATTTTCGTGGCGAACGTTTCAAAGATTTTCCACATTCCTTGAAAGGAAACAATGATTTATTATCACTCACACAGCCACAAGCCATAAAAGCCGTTCACGCAGCCTATTTTGAAGCAGGAGCAGATATCGTTGAAACCAATACGTTCTCAGGAACCACTATTGGGATGGCTGATTATCATCTAGAAGATTTGGTTTATGAATTGAACTACGAATCGGCACGAATTGCCCGTGAAGTAGCTGATGAATTCACATCCAAAAATCCAGAAAAACCCCGTTTTGTAGCGGGTTCCATAGGACCAACAAACCGTACGGCCAGCATGTCACCAGATGTAAATGATCCCGGTTACAGAGCCGTAACTTTCGATGATTTACGTATTGCTTATAAACAACAAGTCGAAGCCTTAATTGATGGTGGAAGTGATTTATTGCTAGTTGAAACCATTTTCGACACTTTAAATGCAAAAGCGGCACTTTTCGCTATCGAAGAAGTTAAAGACGAGCGCAACATTGATATTCCAATCATGGTTTCGGGAACCATTACGGATGCATCAGGAAGAACACTTTCGGGTCAAACCGTAGAAGCTTTTTTAGTTTCTGTTTCGCACATTCCATTATTGAGTGTAGGTTTCAATTGTGCTTTAGGAGCTGATTTGCTGAAGCCTTATTTGCAAACTTTGTCACAAAATACTTCGTTCAATGTATCGGCACATCCTAATGCAGGATTGCCAAATGCTTTTGGAGAATACGATGAAACACCGCAAGAAATGCAAGCCTTTATCAAAGAATATTTAGACGATAATTTAGTCAATATCATAGGTGGTTGTTGCGGAACAACGCCAGAACACATCAAGTTGATTGCTGATATAGCAAAGGATTATAAACCGAGAGTTTCGACGGCGGTAATGTAGGTTTTTGTAAGGAATGAAATTACTATCTAGTTGAAAATTGATTTTTAAGAGAAGAAACGGATTGAAAATTAAAAATGAAAGAAGATATCTTTTCGATATATCCAATATTAAAATTAATTACTGGAATGTTTTGCTGTTTAGTTGGAGTTGTTATATGTTTAAAAAATAAATTTTATAAGCTGGATACAGATGACATGATTTTTACAGCTAAACTAAAAATATTTTTATCAGGTTTATTATTTATTATGACAGGGATGTTTGGATTTGTTAGTTATTTTTTTGATCTATTTTAAATTTAATAATACTTATTTAACGAAAAAGTACGGATATGTAATCGTACTAGATAGCGCGGATTTGTAATCCGTACTCATAAAGAGAATAAAAACATAAAGTGTGATTTTGTCATTCCGACGAAGGAGGAATCACATTACGGATATAGTTTGATGAGATTCCTCCTTCGTCGGAATGACAAACTGGGGGGTCTAGGTTCTGTTTATATTGAGGTTTGATTCTCTATAGCGTAAGCATCCCAATTGTGCCCGCAAACAAAGGAAAGATAAAAAGGTTGAACAATAGAATTATAATTTAGAATAGCCCCGATAGCGCGGATTTGCAATCCGTGGCCGTAAAGAGAATAAAAACAGAATGGGATGTTTTGTCATTCCGAACAAGGAGGAATAATATAATGAGATTCCTCCTTGTTCGGAATGACAAAAATGTGGACGATGTTTAAGAACTTACTGGATGAGATTGCTTGGTGTCTCTTAATGACATAAAAGGTATAAAACCCGCGTGAGGGATAGCAGTGAAAAGCCCACAGACTAATGAAGCGATAGCGAAATTAGTCGAGGACTTGAAGCGAATAGCCCGACCCTTTTGGGTCACGCCCAAAATAATAAGAAACAATAAGTCATTCCGATACGGTTTTTGAAACCTTGCGGGATCAAATAAAGATAAAAAATGGCACACGCAGAAACTAGAAGAAACCTTGTATTGTCGGGATTAGAGCCTTTGATTATTACGCCGAACAGCGTTTTTGTGAATATTGGGGAACGTACGAATGTAACAGGTTCTAGAAAATTCCTTCGATTAATCAAGGAAGAAAAATACGAAGAGGCACTTAGCATTGCTAAAGAGCAAGTGGAAGGTGGCGCACAAATCATCGATATTAATATGGATGAAGGAATGCTCGATGGCGAATATGCCATGACAAAATTCCTGAATTTAATTGCTGCTGAACCAGATATTTCTAGAGTGCCAATCATGATTGACAGCTCAAAATGGGATATAATCGAAGCGGGATTAAAAGTAGTTCAAGGAAAGAGTGTAGTGAATTCTATTTCTTTAAAGGAAGGGGAAGAACAATTTGTTCATCATGCTAAATTGATTAAGCGCTACGGAGCTGCGGCCATCATCATGGCTTTTGACGAGGTAGGGCAAGCGGATAATTACGATCGTCGAGTAGAAATTTGCCAACGGTCGTATGATATTTTGGTGAACAAAGTTGGTTTTCCTCCGCAAGACATCATTTTCGATTTAAATATATTTCCGGTAGCAACTGGGATGGAAGAACATCGACTGAATGCTTTGGATTTCTTTAGAGGAACCAAATGGGTTCGAGAAAATTTACCTCATGCACATATTAGTGGCGGCGTGAGTAATGTTTCGTTTTCGTTTAGAGGAAATGATACCGTTCGGGAGGCGATGCACTCCGTGTTTTTATATCATGCCATCCAACACGGAATGACAATGGGAATTGTGAATCCGGAAATGCTTTCAATTTACGATGAAATTTCAAAAGATCTTTTGGAGCGTGTTGAAGATGTAATTCTGAACAGACGAGAGGATGCCACCGAGAGATTACTGGACTTTGCCGAGAATGTAAAAGGAGATGTAAAGAGCAATGAGAAAGCGATTCAGGAATGGCGCTCGGGAACTATTCAGGAGCGATTGACACATTCCCTAGTAAAGGGAGTGGATGAATTTATTCTTCTGGATATTGAGGAAGCGCGACTGGCAGCTACAAAACCCATCGAAGTTATCGAAATCAACTTAATGACAGGAATGAATGTGGTGGGTGACTTATTTGGTTCGGGTAAAATGTTTTTGCCTCAGGTGGTAAAATCGGCGCGGGTGATGAAAAAAGCGGTGGCATACCTTCTACCTTACATCGAAGCATCGAAGCAAGCCGGAGACAAGCAAGGGAACGGAAAAATCCTGATGGCAACCGTAAAAGGCGATGTACACGATATTGGGAAAAATATAGTAAGTGTGGTATTGGCGTGCAATAATTATGAGATCGTGGATTTAGGGGTAATGGTACCTCCTGAAAAAATTATTGCAGCGGCGATTGAACATAATGTAGATATTATTGGACTAAGCGGATTAATAACACCGTCACTGGACGAAATGGTTTTTCTTGCTAAAGAATTAGATAAAAGAGGACTTAAAATTCCAATAATGATTGGTGGAGCAACCACTTCGCGAGCGCATACAGCTGTGAAAATTGCACCACAATACAGAGAAACGGTTATTCATGTAAATGATGCTTCAAGAGCTGTAACGGTAGCTGGAAGTTTATTGAACAAGGATAAAAAACTCTACGCAAGCGACATAAGAGCGGAATATGATGCCTTTAGGGAGACATTTTTGAATCGTTCACGAGACAAGAATTTCCTGACTATTGAGCAAGCACGCAAAAATAAATTGCAGTTGGATTGGGGGAATTTTACTCCTGTAAAGCCAAGGATAATAGGCGAACAAGTGATCGAGGTGGACCTAGATGTTTTGGTTCCCTATATTGATTGGACACCATTTTTTAGAACCTGGGAATTGTTCGGAAAATACCCAGCGATTTTAACCGATGAGGTAGTTGGGGAACAAGCGACTGCCGTTTTTGAGGATGCGCAAGAAATGTTGAAAATTATACTGAAGGAAAAGAAATTAACAGCTAAGGGAATTTACGGAATTTTCCCGGCGAATCAAGTCAATGATGATGATATCGAATTAAGTGACGAGAACGGAAAGCCATTGCAAACCTTTTTGACTTTGCGTCAGCAATCACAAAAAACAAAAGGGGCTCCAAATATCGCATTGTCTGATTTTATTGCTCCGAAAGACAGTGGTAAAACGGATTATATGGGAGCATTTTGTGTGACGACAGGTTTTGGTGTGGATGAATGGGCTGCTGAATTCGAAAAAGATTTAGACGATTACAATTCGATAATGGTAAAAGCATTAGCAGATCGCTTTGCAGAAGCTTTTGCAGAATATTTGCACGAAAAAATCCGTAAAGAAATTTGGGGGTATGCATCAGATGAAAATATCAGTGCCGAAGCAATGATCGCCGAAGAGTACAAAGGGATTCGTCCTGCACCTGGATATCCGGCATGTCCAGACCATTTAGAAAAACCTACGATCTGGAAATTACTAAATGTAGAGCAAGAAATAGGAGTGACTTTGACGGAAAGTATGGCAATGTGGCCGGCTTCATCGGTTTCAGGATATTATTTTGGGAATCCGGAAAGCAAGTATTTTGGACTTGGAAAAATAAAAGAAGATCAGGTTATTGATTACGCCAAACGTAGAAGTGTTTCTACCGAAGTAGCGATGAAATGGTTGAACCCGAATATTGCGGATTAAAAAAATGTTTAAAGTTTAAAGTTGTTCTAGAGAAGCTTAAACCTTAAACTTCAAACTAAAAAAGAATGAAAGTAACACAACATATAGAAGCAGCAAAAGGAGAAACGTTATTCTCATTTGAAATTATTCCGCCTCAAAAAGGAAAAAGCATTCAGGAATTATACGACAATATTGATCCGTTGATGGAGTTCAAACCACCATTTATAGACGTAACAACTTCCCGCGAAGAATTTATTTATGTGGATAAAGGCAGTGGTTTATTGGAAAAAAAACTAACCAGAATGCGTCCCGGAACGCTTGGGATTTGTGCTTCAATCAAGCATAAATATAACGTAGATACCGTTCCTCATGTGCTTTGCGGTGGTTTTACGAAAGAAGAAACCGAGTATTTATTGGTCGATTGTCATTATTTAGGAATTGATAATGTGATGGCGCTTCGTGGCGATGCTATGAAAGACGAGCAGTCTTTTGTTCCTAAAATAGGGGGAAATGATTTTGCCGTGGATTTAGTCAAACAAATTGACCAGCTGAATTGTGGAAAATACTTGCATGAGGTTATGGATGTTGATAATAAAGCCAATTTTTGTATTGGTGTTGCTGGATATCCAGAGAAACACTTGGAATCTCCGTCTTTAATTTCAGATTTAAAAAGACTGAAAGAAAAAGTAGATGCCGGTGCTGATTATGTGGTGACGCAAATGTTTTTTGATAATGCTAAATACTTTGAATTTGTTGCTAAAGCCAGAGAAATGGGAATTACTGTTCCTATTATTCCGGGAATCAAACCAATCGCAGTGCAAAGACACTTACAGGTTTTGCCACAAATTTTCCGAATCGATTTGCCGGAAGATTTAATTCATGCCGTTTATCAGTGTAAAAATAATGCGGATATCAGACAAGTAGGAATCGAGTGGGCAATTCAACAATCATTAGAATTGAAAGCAGCTGGAGTTCCTGTATTGCACTATTATTCCATGGGAAAATCAGAGAATATTAAACAAATAGCGAGCAAGGTTTTTTAGAAATTCATGCTATTATATCCAAAGCTTCCAGCCTTCAAAAAGCTGGAAGCTTTTTTTATTGTCTTGTCATTCCGATGAAGGAGGAATTCCATTTGATGAAATTCCTCCTTCGTCGGAATGACAAGACCGAATTTATTTTTCTTAAAACTATGCTGAAAACAGTTTACTCCTTGGTTATCTCTCTAAAAACGGCCTCCAAATTTTTATTCTTCTGATTAAGTTGAAGGGTTTTCAAACCGTTATCATGTGCAAAATCAAAAACAGCTGGACGCATGTCTTTATCGGATATAAAAGTCAGTTCCCAAGAGCAATCATGTATATTTTTGAAAGATTTTAAATGGGGGATTTTTGCAATAGCTTGCTCTTCGATTTTATAATCAAATTCTACCTCTATGATCTGTTCTTTATCGGCAGAGATTAAGTTGTCCAGTTTTTTATCAGCTACAATTTTCCCGTTATTAATGATGATAACACGGTCGCAAATCGCCTCTACTTCCTGCATGATGTGTGTAGAAAGGAAAACAGTTTTGTCTTTACCTGCGTTCTTAATCACATTACGGATTTCGATTAATTGGTTTGGATCCAAGCCGGTGGTAGGTTCGTCAAGAATCAAAACATCTGGATTGTGCAATAAGGCGTTGGCAAGACCCACACGTTGGCGAAATCCTTTAGAAAGTTGTCCAATTTTTTTATGACTTTCAGTTGTTAAACCCGTCAATTGAATCACTTCCTCAATACGGGATTTGGCTACTTTATACACATCAGCATTGAAAGCCAAATACTCTCTCACATACAAATCTAAATACAAGGGATTGTGTTCTGGAAGATAACCAATAGAAAGCTGCACCGCTTTTTGTTGGGTGTTTACATCGTTTCCATTTACGATTGCTGTCCCTTCATCAGCATTGATATAGGTAGTCAATATTTTCATTAAGGTCGATTTTCCAGCACCATTTGGACCTAAAAAACCAACAATTTCTCCTTTTTTGACAGAAAATGAAATGTTATCCAGTGCTTTTTGGGCACCGTAACTTTTGGATATATTACTAACTTCTATTGACATGGAATTTTATTTGGTACAAAAGTAAACAGAAAAAGTATTGATTTGTTGTTTCTTTTGCCACTGATTCAAAGGATTTTTGAGATTTTTTTAATTCAAATTTTTAAATGGCTATAAATTCCACTTTTTAAAGTCAAAAAATAGATTATAAATAGTGGTATAGATTTATATATTTACAATAAAATAGAATATTATGGCAACCATACAAATTGGCAATTTCTTGAAGAATTACAAAAGTATATTATTGCTTCTTGGCGGAATTTTGGCAGGAAGTATATTGGGTTTAGTTTTTGGAAAGGGAGTAGAAGTGATTAAACCTTTGGGTGATATATTTCTGAATTTGTTATTTACAGCAATTATTCCGTTGATTTTTTTTACGATCGCATCTTCGATTGCTAATTTAGAAAAAACAGAAAAACTGGGAAAACTTTTTGGAATAGTAATTGGAGTGTTTTTAACTACGGTACTTATTTCTGCTATTTTGATGATCGTGGGAGTTTTGCTTTTCCCAATTCAACAAGATATTATCATTTCCAAAATCCCTTTAGAAATGGTAAAAACTGGCTCTGCAGGGACGCAAATTACCCAACTGCTAACTGCAAGTGATTTCTTTGAATTATTGTCTCGAAAAAATATGCTGGCGCTAATTATCTTTTCATTTTTAATAGGGTTTGCCAGTTTACATTCAGGTGAGAAAGGCAAAGATTTTAGCCGATTTTTAAATTCAGGGAACGAAGTGATGAAACAATTGTTGCACATGATCATGAAGACAGCTCCAATAGGTTTGGGTGCTTATTTTGCGTATCAAGTGGGGATTTTTGGTCCACAATTATTTGGTGCTTACGCAAAACCTTTAAGTCTTTATTACGGAGTCTGTGCTTTTTACTTTGTTGTATTTTTCAGTTTGTACGCTTTTATTGCTGGAGGAAAAGTAGGTTTTAAAGTGTTTTGGAAAAACAATATCACGCCCTCTTTAACGGCTTTAGGAACTTGCAGCAGTATTGCAACGATTCCCGCTAATTTGGAGGGTGCAGAACAAATAAATATTCCTGCACATATCAGAAATGTGGTAATTCCGCTTGGCGCTCCTTTGCATAAGGATGGTTCGAGCATGTCTTCGATTATTAAAATTGCAGTTATTTTTGCAATGTTTGGTAAGGATTTCACGGATCCCAGTACTTTACTCATGGCAATTGGAATTACAGTAATTGTATCTGTTGTTGAAGGAGGAATTCCCAATGGGGGTTATATTGGCGAAATTCTCGCAATAACTGTTTATGGATTTCCTATGGAGCAGGCTTTACCCGCAGCTATGATTATAGGAACTTTAGTAGATCCAATGGCAACTTTGCTAAATGCCAATGGTGATCTAGTATCAGCGATGTTGGTGACCCGAATTGCAGAAGGAAAAAAATGGCTTTCGGAAGAAATAGCAGCCTAATGTGATATTTATTTAAAAGTAGAACTGATTTAATCCTCTATAAAGTAGATCATTTTATATTTTCTTGGCATTATAATAACTCTGATAGGCATTGGTACGAGTTTATCTTGACGATAATTGGCATAAAATGGAGCTCAGAAAAGAAGTGAGGGATATAAATTGAAAATACTCACTAACTAAATGAGATTTTTAAAGCCTTTTTTTAATTATTACATAATTTATAACTAGTTTTTTAGTGAATCCTTTTTTAGTGCAATAAAAGCCTCCTTTTTTTTGGGTTAGCTGGAAATTATGTATACATTCGCAGTGTAAGTAATACAAAAAAACAACAACATGTTGAGTAACCGATTTTATTTTAGCAACTCTTATTATTTCTTCTGGAAGGTAGAAAGGGATTGTTGTATGGTTATTTAATTAGAAAAATTAAATTGATACTATAAATATACAATCCCGATGTAAGTCGGGATTTTTTTTTGCTTAAAAGTGTGTAAAATGAATAAAATAATTGGAATACAGGGCATAACAGGTTCTTTTCATCATCAGGTGGCGCAGGAATATTTCGATCAAAATATTGCTCTTGACGAATGTTTATCCTTTGAAGAGTTAGTGGATAACCTTCTCTCAGGCAAATCAGATCAGGCAGTTATGGCGATTGAGAATTCAATTGCGGGACCAATTATTCCAAATTACGCTTTGATTGACAAAAATAATTTGCACATAATAGGAGAACATTATTTGAGAATTCATCAAAATTTAATGGCTTTAAAAGGGCAGAAAATGGAAGATATTCTGGAAGTCCATTCGCATCCTATGGCTATTTTACAATGTATGGAATTCCTTAAAAAATATCCAAACATAAAATTAGTGGAAGACAAAGATACTGCTGAAACCGCACGTAGAATTCAGGAAAAACAGTTGAAAGGAATTGCTGCAATTGCCAGTAAAACAGCTTCCGAAATGTATGATTTAGAAATTTTAGCACCTGAAATTCAAACGATTAAAAATAATATGACTCGTTTTGTAATTGTCAAAAAAGAAAATTCATTTGTACCAGAAGACGAAATTAATAGAGCGTCTATCAAATTTGAGTTGGATCACAAGCGCGGCAGTTTGGCTGCGGTTTTGAATGTGATGAGCGATTGTAAACTGAATTTAACCAAAATCCAATCGTTACCAAAAATAGAGATGCCTTGGAAATATTCTTTTTTTGTAGATGTTACTTTTGAGAAATATGAAGATTATGCTAAAGCAAAATTATTATTGGTCATTATGGCGGAATATTTCAAAGTATTAGGGGAATATAAAAACACAAAACAATAGCTACCTAGCCCACTCGCAATAAGGAGTAAGATTAGAGTAGTAATATAAATGTACAATCATGATCAAAACAGCTAAACGTCTCGATATAATTGAAGAATACTATTTCTCCTCAAAATTGAGAGAAGTAAGACAACTGGCTTCCGAAGGAAAACCCATAATCAATATGGGAATTGGAAGTCCTGATTTACAACCGTCACAAGCTGTAATTGATGCAGTGGTTCTGGCAATGCAAGATGAAAATGCGCATCAATACCAGAGTTATCAAGGATTGCCGGAATTGCGACAAGGAATGGCTGATTTTTATCAGAAGAATTTCCAAGTGGCATTGAATCCAGCTAATGAAATTTTGCCCCTGATGGGGTCTAAAGAAGGAATTATGCATGTTTCACTGGCTTTTTTGAATGAAGGAGACCATGTTTTGATACCAAATCCAGGCTACCCAACATATACTTCGGTGACTAATTTAGTGGGAGCGGTTCCAGTATACTATGATTTAAAAGAAGGCAACAACTGGGAACCTGATTTTGAGACTTTGGAACAACTGGATTTATCGAAAGTAAAAATCATGTGGATTGGTTATCCGCATATGCCAACAGGAGCGAGAGGAAGTTTGGATTTGTTTGCAAAATTAGTGGCTTTCGCCAAAAAACATAACATTTTATTAATCAATGACAATCCGTATAGCTTTGTTTTAAATGACAATCCGATGAGTTTGTTGCAAGTGGCAGGAGCAAAAGAGGTGGCTTTAGAATTGAATTCTTTGAGTAAGACTTTTAACATGGCGGGTTGGCGAGTGGGAATGCTGTTAGGAAATGCAGCTTGTATTGATGCAGTTCTGAAAGTAAAAAGCAACATGGATAGCGGGATGTTCTTTGGGATTCAAAAAGGAGCAATAAAAGCGTTGAAAAGCGATACGATTTGGTTTGATGCGATGAACGAAATTTATAAAAGGAGGCGCGTTCTAACGGAGCTGTTGGCTGAGAAATTGGGATGTAAAGTGTACAAAGAGGGTGTTGGGTTATTTGTTTGGGCTAAATTGCCTGACGGAATAACCTCTGCAGAACAGTTTATTGATACAATATTGTATGAGAAATCTATATTTATCGCGCCAGGAACTATTTTTGGGAGCAATGGCGAAGGATACATACGATTTGCATTGTGTGTAAAAGAAGAAAAAGTACAGGAAGCGATAAATAGATTTTAGATTGCTAATTAACGATTTTAGATTTCAGATTTTCTTGCAAGGTTTTCAGAACCTTGTAACTAATAAATAAAAATTCTAAAAAAACGAAATGCCCTAGCCCTGATAGCAGTGGAAATCCTTTTACTTTTTCTTTAAAAGTAAAAGATTGAAACGAATAGCAGGATTAGCTCAAAAAAATAAAAAATGAAAGTATTTGTTATAGGAATAGGATTGATAGGCGGTTCGATGGTATTGGACATTAAAACGCTGCATCCGGAAGCCAAAATTTATGGGATCGATAACAACGAAAGTCATTTGGCGGAAGCCATAACTTTAGGGGTTGTTGATGAAGCTGCCACATTTGCGGATTTAGCTGATGCGGATTTCGTGATTGTTTCGGTTCCTGTGGATGTCGCATTGACTGTTTTGCCGCAAGTTTTGGATGTAATTGGTGATCAAACGATAGTTTTTGAAGTGGGTTCTACTAAAATGCCTGTTTGTGAAGCTGTTGCGAATCATCCTAAAAGGAGGAATTTTATAGCAACACATCCTATAGCAGGGACGGAGTTTTCAGGACCTTCGGCAGCGATAAAAGGATTGTTTCAAGGGAAGACGAATATCATTTGTGAGGTAGAGAAAACGACTTTCAAATTGCAGGAAAAAGCGTTGGATTTGTTTAAGGAAATGGGAATGAGAATCCGTTATATGGATCCTAAATCACATGATAAACACATTGCTTATGTGTCTCATTTGTCTCACATAAGTGCTTTTATGTTAGGAAAAACGGTAATTGACAAAGAGAAACACGAACAAGATATTTTTGATATGGCGGGTTCTGGTTTTGAAAGTACGGTTCGTCTGGCTAAAAGTTCGCCAGCGATGTGGACGCCAATTTTTAAACAAAACAGGAAACAGGTTGTGAAAACATTGGATGAATACATTTCGAATTTATCAAAATTCAAAGAATTATTAGAAAAGGAAGATTACGATGCGATTTACAATGAAATGCAAAGTGTGAATAAAATAAAGGAAATATTAAACGGAATGAACGTTAAGAAATAACGCGCTCTGTTGTTCAAAAATAACTAAAAACTAAAAAAAAAATAAAATTTAGAAAAGATGGAAAACAAGAAAGAAATGAGAAATTGGTTGAATGAATTTAATTTGAATCATCCATTAGTGATAGCAGGACCTTGTAGTGCTGAAACCGAAGAACAAGTTTTGAAAATTGCACATGAATTGAAAGATTCAGATGTAAGTATTTTTAGAGCAGGAATTTGGAAACCAAGAACGCGTCCGGGAGGATTTGAAGGTGTTGGAGAAATTGGATTGAAATGGTTGAAAAAAGCAAAAGAACAAACTGGATTGCTAATGGGAACGGAAGTGGCGAATGCTGCACACGTAAAATTAGCTTTGGAATATGATATCGATGTATTGTGGATAGGAGCGAGAACAACCGTAAATCCTTTTGCGGTACAAGAAATTGCAGATGCTTTGGCAGGAACCAAGAAAATTGTATTAGTGAAAAACCCAGTAAATCCAGATTTGTCATTGTGGTTAGGCGGTGTAGAGCGTTTGTACAATGCTGGAATCGAGAAATTAGGGGTGATTCACAGAGGTTTTTCTACTTACGAAAAAACTAAATACAGAAACATTCCAGAATGGCAAATTGCTATTGAATTGCAAAATAAATTCCCTGATTTACCTTTAATCATTGACCCTTCTCATATTACTGGAGATCGCAAAATGATTCTTGAAGTAACGCAGGAAGCTTTAGATTTGAATTATGACGGTATGATTATCGAAACACATACTGATCCTGATAACGCTTGGAGTGATGCTGCACAACAAGTGACTCCTGATGCATTGAAACAAATTTTTATTGACTTAAAAGTTAGAAAGTTAGATGATGTATCGGATGAGTTTACGCAGAAAATGAAAAAATTAAGAGCAAATATTGATGTTTTAGATGCCACTTTGCTAGAACTTTTAGGCAAGCGTATGAAAGTAGCGGATGAAATTGGTTTGGTGAAAAAAGCAGCAAACGTAGCAGTATTACAAAACAATCGTTGGAATGAAATATTAGGTAAAATGATTTTGGACGGGGAGACCAAAGGACTTTCGGAAGAGTTTGTACTAAGAATGTTCAAAGCAATTCACCAAGAGAGTATCAGTCACCAAGACAAAGTGTTGAATGCTTAATAATTGAAGTAAATATTTTTTTATTAAAACCTACAAATCTTTGTAGGTTTTTTTGTAGTATTGCGGTAACCTTAAACCAATTAATTATCATGAAAAAAATTACTTTATTGCTTACCTGTTTGTTCACGACAACGTTAATGCTGGCACAATTTGAAGGCTCAAAACAAATTTTTGAATCCCCTAAATTAGTTCAGTTAACTACTGGACACAAGACAGTCGCAATTTTGCCTTTTAAAGCATCTATTTCTTATAAAAGATTGCCTAAAAATTTTGATGCACAAACAAATAGAGACGAGGAAAGAAAATTGGGTTCTAGCTTACAATCAGGTATGTATACGTATCTTTTGAGAAAATCGGATGATTATACAGTGACAGTTCAGGATGTGGAAAGAACAAATGTTTTATTGAAACAAAACGAAGTCTTCGATAAAATCGATGAAATGACTCCCGATGCGCTTGCTAAAATTCTAGGTGTTGACGCAGTAATCAAATGTGCTTATGCTTATGAAAAAACCAGTAGTGAAGGTTTAGCGATTGCTAAAACGTTACTAATTGGTTTTGGAACTGGAAAAGTTGCCAGTGGAGAAATGACGATGAATGTCTACAATGGTGCAGATGGAGATTTGCTTTGGAGATTTTACAAAGAAATGAACGAAGACGTAATGAGTTCTGCCAATGCTGTAATGGAAAGAATGATGCGAAAAGTAGGTCGCAATTTTCCGTATGAAATAAAAAAATAAATATTTTATTTTTAAAAGTATATTTTGAAACTTATCCCCGCAACTTTATAATCAAAGTCGTGGGGATTTTTTGATTTTTACAGATTGATAAAAACTTTAAACTTTAAACTTTAAACCTAAAACAAAGAATTATCTTTGCAAAGTATTAGATTTTAAATCAGAAATCTAAAATCGTTAATCTTCAATCAAATAATCCTAAATGACAGGACTCGTATACAAATCTACAGGTAGTTGGTACACCGTAAAATCCGAACAAGGTGATTTTATAGAATGCCGTATGAAAGGGAAATTCCGAATTAAAGGAATCAAAAGTACCAATCCTATTGCTGTAGGCGATGTAGTGGATTATGAACTAGAAGAATCATCCGATACCGTTACGGGAACCATTCATAAAATTCATGACAGGAAGAACTATATCGTACGGAAATCAGTGAATTTATCCCATCAGATGCATATTATTGCGTCTAATATTGATCGCGTTTTCTTGTTGGTTACCATCAACAATCCGCCAACGACTTTTAATTTTATCGACCGTTTTCTAGTCACTGCGGAAGCGTATGGAATTGAAACTGTTCTTGTTTTTAACAAAATAGATACTTTTGATGACGTTACGCTGGACGAACAGCTGTACATGCAACATGTGTATCAAGAAATTGGATACAAATGCTTGCGGGTTTCTTCTACTGAAATGAAAGGAATTGAACAATTAAAGGAAATGATGATTGGTAAAGTGAGCATGTTCTCTGGACATTCTGGAGTTGGAAAATCAACTTTGGTGAATGCTATGGAACCGTCATTGCATTTAAAAACAAAAACAATTTCTGAAGCTAGCAAACAAGGACAGCACACAACTACTTTTGCCGAAATGTATGATTTGTCTTTTGATGCCAGAATTATCGATACGCCAGGCATCAAAGGTTTTGGAATTGTGGATATGGAAAAAGAAGAAATCAGTGGTTATTTTCCTGAGTTTTTCAAATTGAAAGAGCAATGCAAATTCAACAATTGCTTGCATAAGGAAGAACCGCATTGTGCCATAAAAGCAGCTTTGGAAAAAGATGAAATCGCTTGGTCTCGTTATAAAAGCTACTTAAAAATCCTTGAAGGGGACGATGAAAATTATCGCACGGATATTCATAACGAAGATCGAATCATTAGTGATAAAACGAGGGAATAAAGATATCTAAAGTCTCTATTTCAAAAGTCTAAAGTCAGCAGTAATGAAATATCTAGAATAGTTTTTTGACATCTGACTTTAAAACTTTAATACTAATAAATGAAAGTAGTAATCCAAAGAGTTTCCTCAGCTTCCGTAACAATAGATAACAAAATCGTAGCGGATATTCAAAAAGGTTTATTGGTTTTAGTTGGTATTGAAGATGCCGATAATCAAGAAGATATTAATTGGTTGGTGAATAAAATCACTAGCATCCGCATCTTTGGTGATGAAGACGATGTGATGAATTTATCCGTCAAAGATATCGACGGCGAAGTACTTGTAGTGTCACAATTTACATTGCATGCCTTGACCAAAAAAGGAAATCGGCCCTCCTACATAAAGGCTTCGAAACCAGAAATTGCTATTCCTATGTATGAAAATTTTGTAAGCCATTTGCAAAAAGAACTGGGTAAAAAAGTGCAAACAGGTATTTTTGGTGCCGATATGAAAGTACTTCTGTTAAATGACGGGCCTGTCACCATCACTATTGATAGCAAAAATAAAGAGTAAAATACTTGTTTATTGTAAGATTTAGTATATTTTTGAATACCACGAATAATAGAAATTCCAAAATAAAAAAATTCCCATACTTATTATAAAAATAAGTACTGGCACTCTTATGAGTTTTTGGTTTATTATTCACAATTTCAATTATTACAATGAAAATCACTTCGCTATTTTTGCTTTTTTTTACAACTGTAGCTTTTACAGTTCATGCTCAAAAAAATGAATATCAATCGCTTAACATTTCAGATAGTCTGACGGAAAATGCTAATGCCGTCGTGCGTTTAAATCAAATTGACATTGTTATTTCATCTCAAAGGAGTATGAATATCAAAACAAAGAGAGTCGTTACCGTTTTGAACGAAAAAGGAATTAATGCCATTGACGCAATCGAGAGTTACGATAAAAGAAGAACGGTTAAAGCAATTGAAGCAATCATTTATGATGCTCTGGGAAATGAAATCAAAAAAATAAAACGAAAAGATTTTAAAGATCAAAGTGCGTCTGGTGGAAGTACCATTTTTTCTGACGGTCGCTATATTTATATGGAGTATACACCCACACAATATCCATTTACAGTAGTGTATGAGAGTGAAATAGAAACTTCAAATACGGCGTTTATTCCAACTTGGTCTATACTTTCGGATTTTTATGTCAGTATAGAGAAAAGCGTCTTGAATGTGAATTTTCCTGCTACTCTCGGTTTTAAAAAGAAGGAGTTTAATTTTTCCAATTTCAAAATTAAAAAAGATACCGATACTGCAACCCAATTATCGTATTCAGTTGCTACTGTTTTAGCTCAAAAATTTGAGGATTTTACTCCAGTTTCGAAAGTTTTTCCAAAGGTCATGATGGGGTTAGAAAGCTTCAATCTTGAAGGAGTTGATGGTACTGCCAAAAATTGGAAAGAATACGGGAAATGGTTCTCTGAAAATATTTTGATGGGGACAGCCATTTTGAATGAGGAAACTAAAGTCAAAATTAAATCACTAGTTGGTATTGAAACAGATCCTATTAAAAAAGCCAGAATCGTGTATCAATATATGCAAGAAAAATCAAGGTATGTAAGTGTGCAGGTTGGTATAGGTGGGTTTAAACCCATGCTTGCTAGTGATGTTGATCGGCTAGGCTATGGAGATTGTAAGGCATTGTCCAATTACACAAGAGCACTATTGGATGTGGTTGGCGTTCCGTCTTATTACACTGAATTGTTTGGTGATCAAGATATACGAAACATTGAAGCTGATTTCTTCTCTATACAAGGAAATCACGTTATTTTATGCGTTCCCAACGGAGAGGATACTGTTTTTTTAGAATGCACTAGTCAAGATGATCCTTTTGGGTATCAGGCTAACTTTACAGACGATAGAGACGTTGTTGTTATGAAACCTGAAGGTGGCGAAATTATTCATACTAAAACGTACCACAACAAAGACAATGCACAAATTAGTAAAGGTAATTATGCAATTGATGCCAATGGGAATTTTTCAGGGAAGATCACTATAGTTTCTGAAGGATCTCAATATGCAAGAAAAGCTGCGATAGAAAATATGCAACCTACCGCCAAAGAAGCGCATTATAAAGGGTATTGGAGTACTATTAATAATCTTAAAATAGAAAAAACAACTTTTTCCAATGATAAAGAGAAGGTTCGTTTTACTGAAAATGGAATTATTAATGCCATAAATTATGGTACTATTTCTGGTAGCAAAATGATGTTTGCTATAAATGCTTTTAATCAATTTACTGGAAGTGTCAAACGAATCAGAAATCGTAAGAATCCGTTTGAAATACAAAGAGGATTTATTGATACGGATGAAATCGAAGTTGCACTGCCGGCAGGATTTGCAGTTGAATTTATTCCCTCCGATTTTGAGAGTACAACTAAGTTTGGTGAATACAAATCAGAAATAGTTAAAAAAGACGGCGCTACTTTAATTTACAAACGAACTTTATTTATTAAAAAAGGAGTGTATTCTAATAAGGAATATGATGAATATCGTCTTTTTATGGAACAGATTTCGAAAATCGATAACGCCAAAATAATTTTAACCAAAAACCAATAAAACCATGAATTACAACAAACTCTTCACTATGCTATTTTTTACTTTATTTTTCTTTAAAGCCAATGCGCAAGAATTTAAATTAGGGAAAGTTTCAGTTGGAGAACTTCAGGAGAAAAGTCATCCGATGGATTCTACTGCAGTTGCCGCTATTCTCTTTGAAAAAGGCATAGTTGATTTTGAATATACTCAAGATGATGGTTTCATGATGATTACAGAAGTTACAACTCGTATCAAAATTTATAAAAAAGAAGGATATGAATGGGCAAATAAAGCAGTTAGCTACTACATAGGCTCAAATGCGAAAGAATCGTTGTCTTTCTCTGACGTTGTTACTTATAATTTGATAAATGGCAAGATTGAGAAAACTAAGCTAAAAAATGATGGTGAGTTTGATGAAAAAGTAAATAAATATTGGGGACAAAAAAAAGTAACTTTACCTAATGTATCAGTAGGGTCTGTTGTTGAATTCAAGTATGTAGTGCGTTCATCGCGTTTTAGCGAATTAACAGATTGGAGTTTTCAATCGAGTATTCCAGTAAATTACTCGGAGTTTAAAACTTTCATTCCAGAGTACTTTGTTTACAATCCAAATATAAAAGGCTCTGTCTTGCCAAACATAACCAAGGAGAAAAGTGGTAAATCTTTAAGTTACTTATACAAACCGAAGGTAATACCGGGAGAGAACTTGCATAAATCTACTTCTCAAGAAAAGTTAGAATTTACAGAAACTAGAACGGTTTATATTGCAGAAAATCTTCCGGCGATGAAAGAGGAAGCGTATGTGAATAACATTGCAAACTACACAACAAGTGTTTCTCACGAACTTTCAGTTGTAAAATTTCCAAATCAACCATACCAGACATTATCTACTGATTGGCCATCCGTCACTAAAACAATTTATGACTATGACGATTTTGGACCTGAATTAAATAAAACTGGATACTTTGAGGAAGATTTAAAAGTTGTTATTGATGGGCTTTCTTCTGCTGAAGAAAAGATATTGGCAATTTTTAATTATGTAAAAGAATCAGTAAAATGGAATGATTATTATGGATATTCTTGTAATGATGGTGTAAAAAAAGCGTACAAGGATAAAACAGGTAATGTGGCTGAAATCAATCTGATGCTTACCGCTATGCTGCGTCATGTAGGCTTAACTGCTAATCCTGTTCTTGTGAGTACCCGTTCTAACGGGATTGCATTTTTTCCAAATCGAACTGCTTTCAATTATGTTATTGCTGCGGTAGAAACTTCTAGTGGTCTTGTTTTACTAGATGCGACGGATCCATTTTCTACTCCAAATGTTTTGCCTTTGAGGGCTTTGAACTGGGTAGGAAGATTGATTCGTAAAGATGGTACATCGACAGAGGTGGATTTAATGCCTAAAGCAGCTTCTAACGACGCAGTGATGATGAACTATGAAATTAGTGCAAACGGTGTGGTGTCAGGGAAATTGAAGCGTCAAAGAACAGATTACAATGCCATTATTTTTAGAGGAAATATAAGGAATGTTAAAGAAGATGTTTATCTGGAGAAATTAGAAAACGAAAATGATAAAATTGAAATAAGTGACTATTCGAGAACAAACGAAAAAGACTTAAAGTTGCCAATCCTGGAAAATTTTGCGTTTTCAGGTTCGAATTTTAGCGAGATTATTGGAGGGTCAATTTATGTAAATCCAATGCTGTTTTTTACCGTAACACAAAATCCTTTCAAACAAGAAAACAGAGAGTATCCTGTAGATTATGGATTCC
The DNA here is from genome assembly GCF_900099915.1 of Flavobacterium omnivorum. GTDB lineage: Bacteria > Bacteroidota > Bacteroidia > Flavobacteriales > Flavobacteriaceae > Flavobacterium > Flavobacterium omnivorum. Next base: position 29,140 of record NZ_FNDB01000003.1, on the reverse strand, counting down.
CTTTTGTAGATAAATACAACATAACAATTAAAATACCGGAGGGTTATAAAGTGGAGTCTTTGCCAACTTCTATACTTTTAAACATGGAAGATAATTTGGGAGGTTTTAAATTTATGATCAGTGCAACGGGCAATGTGATTCAGTTAGTAATTACGCATCAAATAAATAGTCCGATAATCGTAGCGGATTATTATCCCATGTTAAAAGAGTTTTATCAAAAAATGATGGAAAAGGAAAATGAAAAAATTGTATTGAGTAAAATTTAAAATGATGCATCTTAACAAATGGTTTTTAGGTTTTGTTTTTCTGATTTCTTTTGTCAATTTAAATTCACAAAATCTTGAATTGGGAAAGGTATCAGTTGCTGAACTACAGGAAAAGATGCATTCTATTGACACTAGCGCGGTGGCGGCGGTACTTTCTAACAAGGCTAAAACATCCTTTAAATATAACGAAAAATCAGGTTTTTCTATCCATACTGAATTTCAGATTAGGATCAAAATTTACAAAAAAGAAGGATTGAGTTGGGCAAATTTTGAAGTCCCCTATTATGTGGGTTACGAAAATAGTATAGATGATTCGGTTAGGTTTTCAGATGCAGTCACTTACAATTTAGAAAATGGAGTTGTCGTTAAAACAAAATTAAATAGTGAAGGTAGTTTTATGACTAACGCAAACAAATATTGGAATGTGGCCTCTATCACATTGCCAAACGTAAAAGTAGGCTCTGTTATTGAGTTTAGGTATATTTTAAAGTCAGACAATATTGTTAAGTTTCCACATTTTAATTTTCAGTATGAAATCCCAGTTAATTATGCAGAATATGGTACTGAAATCCCCGGTTTCTTTGTTTATAAAGCGATTGTGAACGGCTTTTTGCAAGCAAAAACAGAGCAAAGAGTAAGTTCTGGGACTTTACATTATGCAAATAAAAATGATTTCACCAGAAGTGATTCTGTAAATTTTAAGCAGCTAATTAGTACGTACAGTGCTTCAAATATTCCGGCTTTAAAATACGAACCTTATGTTGACAATCTGGAAAACTATCGATTCTCTATCCAGCATGAATTAGAAAAAACACAATTCTATCAAGAGCAGGTAAAGGATTATGCGACTACCTGGGAAGGGGTTGCTAAAACAATTTTTGAAAATAAGGATTTTGGTAAAGAGTTGGAACAGGGAGTGTATTTTCTAGATGATTTAAAAATAATTTTAAAAAAGGAGGAGAGTACTACAGTAACGGAATTGGAAAAGCTCCTGATCATTTTTAAATTTGTCCAGCAAAAAATGAATTGGAATAAAGAGAATAGCTATTATACGGACAAAGGAGTAAAAGAAGCATACGCTAATAAAATTGGAAATAGTGCAGAAATAAATTTTATTCTGATTAATATGCTGAAAATCGCGGGAATTAATGCTAATCCTGTTTTAGTAAGTACCAAAGATCATGGAATTCCCGTTTATCCAAACCACACCGTTTTTAATTATGTAATTGCCGCAGCAAATATTGGAGGAAAACAAATTTTACTAGACGCAACAAGTAAATTTACGGCCCCTGATGTTCTGCCTCTAAATGCCTTAAATTGGAGGGGTAGACTTATTCGAAAAGATGGGACGTCGGACGAAATTAATCTTGTGCCAGAGATCCCATCTAAAAAGAATTATACTTTACTAATCGCTGTAGATGCAAACGGAAAAATCGATGGAAAATTTAGGGTTCAGAACACCAATTCTGAAGCGCTTATATTTAGAGAAAAATTTTCAGGTGTAAATAAGGAAAGTTACCTGGAAAAGTTGGAGAATGATTTAAATGGAATCGAAATTAGTGATCACGCAATAGAAAATGAAAACATGGACTTAAGTAAGCCCGTAACGGAAATATTTACTTTTGCAACTACAAACCACTGTGAAATAATTGCTGGAAAGATGTTTATAAATCCAATGCTGTTTTTTGCGCTTAGTAAAAACCCGTTTGTTCGGGAGAATAGGCAAATGCCCTTATATTTTGGATATGCTAGGCAAAATAAATATAATATTAGTGTAGAAATTCCTGCCGGATATGTGGTAGAATCCCTTCCAAAAGTAATGCGAATTAGCACGGCAGGGAAAGAGGCTACCTTTAATATTAATACGCTAAATGTAGGGAATAAGATTCAGTTTGTAATTAGTGAGGAAATCAATGGAGCAATATTTTATGCCGAATTTTATGGTGAATTAAAGGAGTTTTATCAGAAAATAATTGAAAAACAAAATGAAAAAATTGTATTAAAAAGAATATAATCATGGATATAAAAAATGCACAACTTGACGTTGATACTTGGATCAAAGAACACGGTGTTCGTTACTTCAACGAATTGACTAATATGGCTCAACTTACCGAAGAAGTAGGGGAAGTAGCCCGAATCATTGCTCGCCGTTACGGAGAACAATCCGAAAAAGAAAGTGATAAAAATAAAGATTTAGGGGAAGAATTAGCCGATGTGGTTTTTGTGGTTTTGTGTCTGGCAAACCAAACTGGGATTAATCTGCAGGAGGCATTCGACAAAAAAATGGATTTGAAATCCGTTAGAGACAAAGACCGTCACAAAAACAACGAAAAACTCAAATAATTTGTGAAGTATAAATTATGAATTATAAATACGGAGTGGTAAATTGCGAACTTGAATTAGACCACTGATAATTCATAATTCATAACTCATAATTACAAACATGAATTTACTGTTACAAACTTCCCATTCTAATTTACAAGCCGAAATTGCAGTTACTGGCTCAAAAAGTGAAACCAACCGATTGTTATTATTACAAGCTTTATTTCCAAATATTACTTTAGCCAATACTTCCAATTCTGATGACAGCGAAGTGATGCAAAAGGCATTGATCGGAAATGAGGAAGTAGTTGATATTCATCATGCGGGAACAGCGATGCGTTTCTTGACGGCTTATTTTGCTGTAAATGAAGGTCGTGACGTGTTGTTAACCGGCTCTCAACGAATGACAGAGCGCCCCATAAAAGTTTTGGTAGAAGCCTTGGAACAATTGGGTGCGAAAATCTCCTATGAGAAAGAAGTTGGTTATCCGCCTATCCGAATTAAAGGACAAAAAATCACGGATTCTAAAGTGAATATTCCTGCCAATGTCAGTAGTCAATACATATCGGCATTATTATTAGTGGCGCCAAAATTGGGAAATGGTATTGAAATCACTTTGGTGGGAGAAATTACTTCAGTTCCTTATATCAAAATGACTTTGTCTTTGTTGAATGATTTGGACATCAAAACCAGTTTTGAAGGAAATGTCATTACCGTTTATCCAAAGCAAGAAGTAGTATCAAAAGTTATGACTGTAGAATCCGATTGGAGTTCTGCTTCTTACTTTTTTAGTTTGGTTGCATTAGCTGAAAAGGCAACTGTTTCATTGACTAGCTATAAAGAAAGTAGTTTGCAAGGCGATTCGGCTTTGGTTGAAATTTACAAACAAATGGGCGTTGAAACGCATTTTGAAGGAAACAAAATGATTTTAGTTAAACAGCCTGACTTTAAACCGGAAACATTAAACTTAGAACTAAATAACACGCCTGATATCGCCCAAACCATTGTGGTCACTTGTCTAGGGTTAGGGATTGGCTGCCATTTGACGGGGCTTCATACTTTAAAAATTAAAGAAACGGACCGGCTGGAAGCACTTCGAATTGAACTAACAAAACTAGGTGCAAAAATCGCAGTTACCAATGATAGCTTGACACTTGAGGCTTCAAACGAAATCAATCACAATGTCAAAATTGCCACTTATAACGATCACAGGATGGCGATGGCATTTGCACCATTAGCTTTAAAAGTTCCAATTATCATAGAAAATGCAGAAGTAGTTTCTAAGTCCTATCCTGATTTTTGGAATGATTTAAAAAGTTTAGATTTTGATATTTCAGAAAAATAATCGGTTTAAAGACTAGTGAATCAACGGCTTTTGAAAATAAACAGCAAAACACTTGACAACGCCTATCTCACAATCGTATATTTGCACACGATTATAATTTGTTGAGGCTTAACTCCTAACTTATAATCCATAACTCATAAATTTATCAAATGAAATTATCACATTTTCAATTCGATTTGCCAAAAGAACTTCTTGCCGAATATCCAGCTGAAAACAGAGACGAAGCGCGTCTAATGGTTATTGATCGTAAGAAAGGAACTATAGAACACAAAATGTTCAAAGATGTTATCGATTATTTTGACGAAGGTGATGTTTTGATTCTGAATAATACTAAAGTTTTTCCAGCTCGTTTGTACGGAAATAAGGAAAAAACAGGCGCTAGAATCGAAGTTTTTTTACTTAGAGAATTGAATTCTGAGCAAAGACTTTGGGATGTTTTAGTTGATCCGGCACGTAAAATCAGAATTGGTAACAAATTATATTTTGGCGACGACGATTCATTAGTGGCTGAGGTTATCGACAATACAACTTCTCGTGGAAGAACATTGCGTTTCCTTTACGACGGTTCGTATGAAGAATTCAGAAATAAATTAACAGAACTTGGAGAAACTCCAATCCCAAAATACATTTCTAGAGACGTAACTCCAGAAGATGCGGAGCGTTACCAAACTATTTATGCTAAAGAGGAAGGTTCCGTTGCAGCACCTACTGCAGGATTGCACTTCTCTAAACATTTACTGAAAAAACTAGAAATTAAAGGAATCAAATTTGCTGAAGTAACGCTTCACGTAGGTTTAGGAACTTTCAATCCAGTTGAAGTTGAGGATTTATCTAAACATAAAATGGACTCTGAGGAATTAAAAATAAGTCAGGAAGCATGTGATATTGTGAATGGGGCTAAAGCCAAAAAGAAACGTATCTGTACTGTAGGAACAACCTCCATGCGTGCTGTTGAAAGTTCTGTTTCTTCTCAAAACACTTTGAATCCTTTTGATGGATGGACTAACAAATTTGTTTTTCCGCCGCATGACTTTGCTATCCCAACGTGTATGATCACTAATTTCCACACGCCAAAATCAACGTTATTAATGATGGTATCCGCATTTTGTGGTCATGATTTAATGAAAAAAGCATACGCAGAAGCAATTGAAGAAGGATATAAATTCTATTCTTATGGCGATGCAATGTTAATCATCTAGCGGCATTTATTGCTGTTTAAAAAAAAACTCGTCAGTGATGACGAGTTTTTTTTTGCTTAAAAATAAAAAATCAATTAATCTACTTGGTACACTAATCGAACCGTGATGTTAGCAGTTTTATTTTTAGATTGGGTATTAAAAGATCCTCCATAAGAAAAATCTTCCGATGAGTTTTGACCGGTTATTTGAAAAACACCCATGTCTGATTTTTTCAAATTACCTAAACTAGCATCTGCATTTTCAGCGATACTTTTGGCTCTAATACTGGCATCCTTCGTGGCTTCAGCAATCATTGTTATTTTTAACTCGGCAAGTTTGGTGTAATAATATTCAGGAGGAGAGGAGTAAAATTCTACACCTGAGTTGATCAACTCACTCGATTGTCTCGATAGCTCTTCAATTTTATTGACTTCCTTAGATTGGATACTGACACTTTGCGTTAAGGTAAAACCGGTAAATGTTTGTTGTCTGGTAGTTCCGTTTTCGTTGAATATAGTTTCGAAATCTTTATTGAAACTTACTGCTGAGAAAACCATTTCATTGGGAGCAATTCCTTTACTTGATAAATAGGTTTTAATTTTCTCTCGGTCAGCATCTAAAGCCGCGTAAGCTTCTTTTAAAGTCATACTCTTTTTAGAAAAGGAACCACTCCAAACTATTAAATCGGAGACAAAATCCTTTTTTCCGGAACCAGTCACGCTTATCGTGTCGTTACTTTTATTGCGATTCTGAAAAGCACTCGAAAAGAGATAGGATGAAATTACTAAAGCTATGGCAATAATAATTACGTTTAAACTGTTTTTAAGCATTGTTGAATTTTTTATAGTCAATCAAATATAGTCAGTTTAGGAGTGTGATGTTATTTTTACTACTTACAGATTTGTTATTTTAGTTCGTGAAAGGCTAATTTTTTTAACTATTGTTGTACATTCAATCCTTTTAAAGTCTTTTATCGATAGGTCTTTTTTTAGTACTTTTACAAAACAAAAAACAAATTATGATTTTCGAAAATACCCTTGAATTTGCACGACAGTTAGATTCGCAAGATCTATTACATAAGTACCAAGAAGAGTTTATTTTTCCAAAGGTAAATGGTAAAAAAGTGATTTATTTCACAGGAAATTCGCTGGGACTACAGCCCAAAAGAACTAAATCTTATGTCGATGAGGTAATGAATGATTGGGCAAATTTAGCTGTTGAAGGTCATTTTTATAGTCAAAAACCATGGTGGGATTATCATGAGCGCTTTGCACAACCACTGAGTAAAATTGTGGGTGCACTTCCAAGCGAAGTTACGGTAATGAACACCTTGACCGTGAATCTTCATTTGTTGATGGTCTCTTTTTACCGACCTACAAAAACTAGATATAAAATTATTTGTGAGGAAAAAGCATTTCCTTCGGATCAATATATGTTTCAAAGTCAGGTTCATTTTCATGGCTATAAACCAGAAGATGCGCTTGTAGAAATCAAGCGTCGCGAAGGCGAACACAACATTCGCCTAGAAGATGTTTTGGCAAAGATTGAAGAAGTTGGTGACGAGTTGGCTTTGGTTTTAATTGGTGGCGTCAATTATTATACTGGACAAGTTTTCGATATGAAAACCATAACCGCCGCAGGTCATAAAGCGGGTGCTTATGTAGGATGGGATTTAGCGCATGCTGCTGGAAATGTGAAACTGGAATTACACGATTGGAATGTGGATTTTGCAGCATGGTGCAGTTATAAATACATGAATTCAGGACCTGGAAATGCTTCAGGATGTTTTATACATGAAAACCATCACAACAATTCAGAGTTGCCAAGATTCGCAGGATGGTGGGGACATAATAAAGAACGCCGATTTAAAATGGAACAAAATTTCGATCCTATTCATGGAGCCGACGGTTGGCAAATTAGCAATTTACCTATTCTGTCATTAGCACCTTATTTAGCATCAGTGGACATGTTTGATGAAATTGGAATGGATGTAATACTGCAAAAAAGAGATAAGATCACTTCGTATTTAGAGTTTATTTTACAAGAGATTGATAAAGAAGTTGATAGTAGTTTCGAAATCATTACACCATTAAATCCATTGGAAAGAGGCTCCCAATTATCAGTATTGCTTCATGGTGAAGGGCGAAGTTTATTTGACTATTTAATGAAAAACGGTGTCATCACTGATTGGCGCGAACCTAATGTTATTCGTTTAGCACCAGTTCCGTTATATACATCCTACACGGATATGTATGAGTTTGGTCAGATTCTGAAAGCAGGAATTCTAAATAAAGCATAGCTTTGAATTGTATAAGAAATATTTTTAATTGTATAACTGTTTTTTAGGACCTTAAACATTCCTTTGTAGATTAGAAATTAATAAAAATCAAATTATGAAAATTGTATATTTTATATTGTTGTCTTTAGTAGTTGTTTCTTGTCAAAATCAAGGAAAAATGGAAATTGAAAAAGCAAAACTAGCTACTGTAGATTCCATGAAAGTTGAAATGGAGAAACAAAGGGTTATTGATTCTATGCAAGTTGAAATGGTTAAGATCGAAGAAGCCAAAATTGAAACTCAAAAGGAAGTTGTTGTAGTTAATCAACAGGTACCTGGAACAACTACCACTACTACAAATTCAACGACAACAAGAAAGAAAGGCTGGAGTAGTACTGCGAAAGGTGCTGTTATTGGAGCTGGGGTAGGTGCTGCTACCGGGGCTATTATTAGTAAGAAAAAAGTACAGGGTGCTATTATTGGTGGTGTTGCGGGTGCTGGAATAGGTGCGGGTACTGGAGCAATTATAGATGGAAGTAACAAGGAATAGTATTGCTTTTTATATATAAGTAAGAGTGTTTAAGTTCATGTTGAATTTAAACACTCTTTTTTTGTGATAGAAATTTGGGTTTAATACGCATCCATGTTGGCTATAATTTCATTCGCTTTTACTTTGATTTTATAGAGTTCTTCTGGATTTATTTTGTTTAATAAATTCAGCATCATTCCCATACGTTGATTTCCTTTGAAGTATTCTTTTTTCTCATCAAGGAAATTCCAGTATAAAGTATTAAAAGGACAGGCGTTCTCTCCAAATTTCTCCTTTACTTTATAATGGCACTTGGCACAATTATTACTCATTTTATTAATGTAACTTCCAGAAGATACATACGGTTTTGTAGCAATAATTCCACCATCGGCATATTGTGACATGCCGCGAGTATTGGGCATTTCGACCCATTCGATTGCGTCAATATAAACGCCTAAATACCAAGCGTCTACTTCGTCGGGATGAATTTGCGTTAATAACGTAAAATTGCCAATTATCATTAGACGCTGAATGTGATGCGCGTAAGCCTCGTCTAAACTTTGATTAATGGCGTGGCTCATGCAATTCATTTTGGTTTTACCGGTCCAGAAAAAATCGGGTAGTTTATTTGTGTTTTTCAAGACATTCAGTTGGGCATAGTTTGGCATTTCTTTCCAATATATTCCTCGAATGTATTCGCGCCAACCCAGAATTTGCCTTACAAATCCTTCTACTTGTGATATAGAAATCTCAGTTTCATTGTCATGATAAAAAGCGATGACGGTCTCTATAACTTCTCTTGGTGACAGCATTTTACTATTCATAGCAAAAGATAAACGAGAATGAAAAAGGAATTTTTCATCGGTATGCATTGCATCTTCATAATCACCAAAATGCTTTAGCAGATTTTTACAGAAATAATCTAAAATGGCTAGTGATTGTTCACGTGAAGTAGGCCAACTGAAATCTTTTGTGTCGATATTTCCAAAAGTTGTAATTCCGGCTTCTTTGATTTGGGCAACAACTTCAGAAACATTGGTATGGAAATTTTTTTCTGAAGGTACTGGAACTTCGCCTTTGTATTTTTTGCGATTGTTGGCGTCAAAATTCCATTGGTTTCCAACAGGAGTAGAACCATCCATTAAAACATGATGTTTTTTGCGCATGTTACGATAGAAATTCTCCATCAATAACAATTTTTTGCCTTCAAAAAAAGTAGAAAGTTCGTTGCGTGTGGTGTAAAAATGCTCAGAATCAAAAGCTTCAGATGCAATTTTTAATTTGGAACAAATCTTTTTTAGTTGTTCATCCAGTCGGTATTCGTCAGGGAATTGGTATTCGAATTTTTCGATTTTATATTTTTCTATGCAAAGAGCAATTATTTTTTCTAAATCCTGTGGATTGGTACCATAGGTAATTTGAAAATAGATTGCTTGATGCCCCAAGTTTTTTATAGTTGTATAAAAATTCCTCATTGACAGAAAAAAGGCCACAACTTTTTGAATATGATGTTTTACATAATCTGTTTCCTGCCGCATTTCGGCCATAACATAAATCGTGTTTTCATCAGTTTCTTGGAACCAAGAATGCTGTAAATCTAATTGATCACCAAGGATTAGCCGCAGTTTTTTCATTTCTTATTTTTTGGAAAAGGAGGTGCTTGGAATTTCTTTTCTCGCATATTGGAAGCGATCTACTAACTTGGGTAAACAATACCCATCTAGGCCATTTATTGCCACAACGTTCCCTCTGTCAATTTGCAACCAACCGTCTTTATGTGCTAGTTCTTCTTCAAAAAATAAATTTTCGATAGAAGCGATTAGGTGAATGGTGTCGTTTTCTTTAATGTAATATTCATTAACGTACTTGCAATACAATTGAACAGGACTCCCTTTTACAAATGGGATTTCAATACCATTTTTATATTCTTCTTCTAAATTAGTTTTATCAAACTCAGAAATTCCCAATTCATAATTTGCTGACGTATGATGCGCATCTGCAATCATGTCAACAGTAATATGGTTCACTGTGAAATATCCTGTTTCTTTAATATTCTTGTACGTGTCTCTTGGCACCGTTGTTGGGCGCATAATGAATCCAATCAGCGCTGGGCTGCTGCCTAGATGAGTGATACTGCTAAAAATGGCAACATTTGATTTGCCATCAACGGATTTTGTAGCTAGTAGATTAGCTGATTTGTAACCAGTGCAGGAATTGATTAAATTTAATCTTTCGATTTTTTCCATCTGATCAATAGCGTCTCTTGAAATGTTTTTCATATTTACTTTTATTTGTAACAAATATACTTTTTGTTTAATTGATTACGAAATTAATTAAACAAAAATAATTTAATAATTTGGTGCTGTCTGTTTCGATAGCATACATTGAAATAAATAGTTTTAATTATCTGTCAAATCCTATATATTTGTTTTTCAATTTATCCAATGATGAAATTACTTAAAAAATCCTTTGTTTTTTTACTTGCTTTACTATTTGTTTTGGTGGTAGCAGTCCTTTTCTATGGTTTTTATCTGCAACCAAAATATGAAGGTAAAGTACGGTTGAAAAATATTCAAAAGGAAACTACAGTTTATTTTGATGAATTTGGGGTTCCTCATATTTATGCCACTAATTCAAAAGATGCAATGGTTGCTTTGGGCTATGTTCATGCTCAAGATAGGCTTTGGCAGATGGAATTGATGCGTCGTATTGCTCCAGGTCGATTATCAGAAATTTTTGGTGCGGTTGCCCTAAAAAATGATAAATTCTTCGCTGGATTAGGAATCGAAGAAGCTTCCGCCAAAGCGATTGCAGTTTTGGATAAAAACAGTCCCAGTTATCAATTGACGATTGCTTATTTGGAAGGTATTAATCAATACATGGAGGAAGGCAGTACACCAATAGAGTTCAGTTTAATTGGCGTCAAAAAAGAGAAATTTACCATTAAAGACGTTTATAATATTTTTGGATACATGTCTTTTAGTTTTGCGATGGCTCAAAAATCAGATCCGTTGTTGACGGATATTCGAAACAAATATGGAATGGAGTATTTGAAGGATTTTGGAATTGATGGTTCCTTCAATACTACGAAAATTAAAAATGCAAAAGACAGGCCTCAAGAATACGCTGCTATTTCAAAGTCAGTAGCGCTACTTTTGGATCAGTCCCCTATTGCTCCTTTTGTTGGAAGTAACAGTTGGGTTATAGCTCCAAAGAAAACAAAGAACGGAAAAGTTATTTTTGCTAATGATCCTCATATTGGGTTTTCACAACCGGGAACTTGGTACGAAGCGCATATTGTTACTCCGGATTTTGAATTGTACGGGTGTTATTTAGCAGGGACTCCGTATCCGTTATTGGGACACAACAGAGATTATGCGTATGGTTTGACCATGTTTGAAAATGATGATATTGATTTGTACCAAGAGCAAAATAATCAGGCTAATGCCAATGAATATAAGACACCAACTGGTTTTAATACCTACGAAATTCGAAAAAAAACAATCAAAGTAAAAGATTCAGCTGATGTGGTTTTGAACGTAAAAGTGACGCGCCACGGTCCTGTTATGAACGATTTAATTGATGGTTTACAGCAAGACAAACCTGTGGCAATGTCTTGGATTTATACACAACAACCCATTCAAATTCTCGATGCGGTGTATGCGCTTTCACACGCTAAAAATAAATCAGATTTTCAGAAAGGGGTTTCACTAGTCGCCGCGCCAGGATTGAATGTTATGTATGGAGATGCCAAAGGAAATGTGGCTTGGTGGGCAACAGGAAAATTGTATAAGCATAAGGAAGGTGTAAATCCAAATTTTATTTTGGATGGTGCTAGTGGAAAGGATGATATAGACCAATATCTGGATTTCTCCAAAAATCCTTCGGCGGTGAATCCTAGATGGAATTATGTATATTCTGCTAACAATCAACCGGAACCAATTGCTGGATTTTTGTATCCTGGTTATTATCTTCCTGAAGATCGAGCAAAACGAATTACGCAATTATTGAATCCAAAATCAGATTGGGATATGGTTTCGGTTGGGAAAATGATTTTTGATAATACCTCTTCTGTAGCTCCAAAAGTTGTGAGGGATTTAATCTCCAATGTAAATCAGGAATCACTTTCTGAAAATGAAAAAGAAGCCCTGAGTGTTTTAAAAAATTGGAAAGGAACTAATAATCTTAATGATGTGGCTCCTACAATCTATAATAAATGGATTTTTAATTACTTAAAAAATACTTTTGAGGACGAACTTGGCGCTGAAAATTTCAAGATGTTTTTAGGAACGCACGTCATGAAGCAAATTATAGCGAGACAAATTAAGAATGAAAAATCACTTTGGTGGGATAATGTTAATACTAAAAATCAGAAAGAAACAAGAAGTCAGATTGTCTCCAAATCATTCAAAGAATCTGTTGTAGCTTTAGAAAACCAATTGGGAAATACCGTTTCGGATTGGACCTGGAATAAAGTACATACTGTAGAGCATCAGCACCCACTAGGAAAGATAGCCGCTTTGCGAAGTATTTTCAATGTGGGGCCTTTTGAAGTTTCAGGTTCAACTGAAGTAATTAATAATCTCTTTTTTGATTTTACGGAAGACGGCAATTACTTCGTCAAAGGGGGTCCATCCACAAGACGAATCATAGACTTTTCAGATATAGAAAATAGCTGGAGTATCTTGCCAACAGGACAGTCTGGTAATCCATTAAGTGCGCATTACAGCGATCAGGCTGAGTTGTATAACATGGGTAAATTCAGAAGGATGATGCTGAATAAGAAGGAGATTGTTAGGACTTCGACTAAATTGATTCTTATTCCTGGTAAAAAATGATTTTTATAAAGGAGCTAAAATAATAAATGAGTAATTTTGCTTAACTTTTTATAAATAAATAATGCAAACTCCCATAAAAATAGCAGTTGTAGGTTCTGGATTAGTAGGATCTTTAGTAGCTATTTATCTTCGTAAAGCGGGTCACACGGTACATGTTTACGATCGAAGTCCTGATATCCGAAAAATACAGTTTTCTGGTCGTTCCATCAATTTAGCGATGTCCAATCGAGGTTGGAAAGCTTTGGATGGAGTAGGAATAGGGAATGCCGTACGTGAGATTGCAATTCCTATGGAAAAACGCGCGATTCACCTAGTGGATAAGCTTAATTTTCAAAATTACGGTCAAGAAGGAGAATCGATTTATTCTATTTCAAGAGGAATTTTGAATAGGAAAATGATCGATTTAGCCGAAGCGGCAGGAGCTGAATTCTTTTTTGAACATAAAATATGGGACGTTTCGCTAGATGATGCAACGCTACATATTGGAGAAACGGAGCGTGGCGCCTGGGAAGATAAAAAGTATGATATGGTTTTTGGTGCGGACGGTGCTTTTTCTAGAATTCGTCACCGCATGCAGCGCCAAAGTATGTTTGATTATTCGCAAGAATTTTTACCCATTGGTTACAAGGAATTAAACATTCCTGCAAATGCTGACGGAACACATAAATTAGATAAAAATTCCTTTCATATTTGGCCTCGTGGCGAGTATATGTTGATCGCCTTGCCTAATTTAGATGGTAGTTTTACTTGTACTTTATTTATGCCATTTGAAGGAGAAAATTCTTTTGAATCTTTAAAAGACATAAAATTAGTGGAAGCATTTTTCGAAAAAAATCTACCTGACACAATAGATGTAATTCCAAAACTTGCCGAGGATTTCTTTAAGAACCCTACTAGTACGTTAGTGACAATGAAATGTTATCCATGGACTTATGACGATAAAATTGCACTTATTGGTGATGCCAGTCATGCAATCGTTCCTTTTTACGGACAAGGAATGAATGCCGGTTTTGAGGATATTACGGTGCTTTATGAAATGATGGAAAAGTATGGAGACGATTGGAAAACAGTTTTCTCGGAATACCAAAAATCACGTAAACCAAACGCAGATGCTATTGCGGAACTTTCGTATCGTAATTTTTTAGAAATGAGCTCCAAGACTGCAGATGAAAACTTTCTTCTGCAAAAGAAAATCGAAAAATCATTCTCAGATAAACATCCAGAAAAATGGATTCCACTTTATAGCAGAGTTACTTTTAGTGATCGCCCTTATACCGAGGCGTTAGCTATTGGCGACTATCAAAATTCAATTATGGATGAAATTTTAAAAATAGAAAATATTGCAGAAATATGGGACTCTATAACTGTTGAAAATAAAATATTAGAACTGTTAAAATAAAAAAAGGACTCTTTTAGGAGTCCTTTTTAGATTTATCTATTTATTTTTTGTAGCCGGTTTTAATAAGACTCGTAAAGTACTGTCATTATTAAAATAGCTGAACATCCAAGTGATGAATATTGAGAGTTTGTTTTTGACACTTAAAATTAACATTAAATGGATGAACATCCAAGTAAACCAAGCCAGTCTGCCTTGAAAACTAAATTTAGGTAAATCAACAACTGCTTTTCGCTTTCCTACCGTTGCCATAGAGCCTTTGTCGTGGTATTCATATTCAATTTTCGGTTTATTTTTCAAGCTAAGTTTGAAGTTATTCGCTAGAACTTTGGCTTGTTCGATAGCTACACTAGCCACTTGTGGATGTGCGTTAGGATATTTAGGAGTAGCCATAAAAGCAATATCGCCAAGTGCATAAACATTTTCCAGATTTACGATGGTATTGTAGCGGTTTACGAGAAATCGGTTGCCTCTAGTTATACTTTCTTTAGGAATACCCTCAAGGGTGTTTCCAATGATTCCCGCTGCCCAAATAACATTAGTTGATTTGATGATATCACCGTTCTGTAAGCTTACATTTTTACCATCATAATGGTTTACGATGGTGCTTGTTTTTACAATTACACCTAATTCTTCTAAATATTTGCGAGATGTTTTTTGTGAATCGACGCTCATGGGGTTCAAGACGTTGGAAGATCCTTCGAGAAGAAAAATAGTCAATCTTGAAAAGTCTTTATCAGGATAATCTTTTGGGAGAATGTTTTTTTTCATTTCTGCCAAAGCACCAGCAAGTTCAACTCCGGTAGGACCACCACCTACAACTACAAAGTTCATTAAGGCTTGAAGTTCTTCCGGTGGAGCAATTAAAGCATCTTCGAAAGTTTGTAGAATTTGATTTCGAAGTTGAATAGCCTCAGGAACGGATTTCATTGGAAATGCAAATTTTTCAATTTCAGCATTTCCAAAATAATTAGTTGTGCAGCCAAAAGCGACTACAAGATGATCGTAATCAAAATCAGCAATGGAAGTTTTTAAAATTTTATTTTGTGAATCAACACTTATGACGTCTGCAATCCGAATTCGCACATTTTTTGAATGCTGAAATACTTTTCTTAGAGGGAATGAAATACTTGCTGGCTCAAGTCTTGCTGTTGCCACTTGATACATTAAAGGTTGGAATTGATGGTAATTGTTTCTATCGATTAATAAAACGTCAAAATCTGTGTTTTCTAAATCTTGTGCCAAGCGCAAACCGGCAAAACCAGCACCAATAATTACAATTTTCTTTTGAATTCCCATATTAAATTTATTTTTGAATTCTAAAGATACAATTTATTGCAGGATTAGTCTTCTCTGTTAACGTTTTCTATAGAAAATGCGGGTTTACAAATGGCGATGTATTCGCAGGATTCATCAAAAGGATTGGAGTATTGTACACGGGTGTTTCTTTCGATTTTGATAGATTGTCCTGCTTCTAGGATGATTATATCATCTTCAATGATAAATTGCTTTTTACCTTTAATAATATACGTGTATTCTTCAAAATCAGGAGTTTGAAATGGTTCACTCCAATTGGGTGGAGCAACCATGTGAGCAATAGAGATGTCATTATTATCTGTTGATGCCTTTCCATGATGCTCTTCGATTAATTTCCCATCAGTGGTTGGGACAATAAAAGGCGTGTTTTGGATAAAATATTTTTTCATAATTGTGCTGCATTTTTTAGAATCAACTTTACAATGGGGTCAGGTTGATTTATTTTTTAAACATTTTTGTCAAGATTCCAAAAGCACCTCTGATAAAAGTGGCACTAGTTAGTACTTTTAAAACAGACTTTCCAACAGCACTTGCTGTATCAGAATTTTGATTTTGTCGTTGTTGATCTTCTTGTGTTTGCTTTTGTATGTTTGTTTTCTCTTCGACAACAGCAATTTTTTTATTCAACATTTCATAAGCACTTTCGCGATCTAGGAGTTCGCTGTATTTTTTTACTAATTTTGATTTGCTATTGATTTCTTGAATTTCGCTTTCTGTCAAAATGTCCATTCTGCTCATTGGAGCACGCATCATGGTGGCTGCGAGTGGCGTTGGGATTCCTTTTTCGTCTAAAGCGGTAACTAGTGCTTCGCCAATTCCTAAACTAGTTAGAATTTCATCAGTCTTGTAATATTCGGATGTTGGATAATTATCGGCGGTTTGTTTGATTGCTTTTCGATCATTGGCTGTAAATGCTCGTAAAGCGTGCTGAATTTTTAAACCTAGCTGGGCCAAAATACCACTTGGAATGTCCATAGGATTTTGTGTGATAAAATAAATTCCAATGCCTTTAGAACGAATTAATTTTACAATGGTCTCTATTTGCTCTAATAAAGTTTTGCTAGCTTCATTAAAAATCAGATGGGCTTCGTCAATGAAAATAACTAATTCTGGTTGGTCTGAATCTCCTTGCTCCGGCATTTGTTGATAAATTTCGGCTAATAAGCTCAACATAAATGTGGAGAATAATTTTGGTCTATCTTGAATATCAGTTAGTCTCAAAATATTGATGTATCCTTTACCGTTTTCGTCAATACGCATCAAATCCTCTATGTCAAAAGACATTTCTCCAAAAAATAAGTCTGCTCCTTGTTGTTCAAGTTCAATTATTTTTCTAAGAATAGTTCCGGTCGTCGATGTGGAAATTTTGCCATATTGTTCCTCAATTTCATCTTTCCCTTCCTCGGTGATGTAATTAATTACTTTTTTGATATCTTTTAAATCCAATAAAGGCATTTTGTGGTCATCACAATATTTGAAGATGACAGAAACCACACCAGCCTGTGTATCATTTAAATTTAGAATTCTGGAAAATAACACGGGTCCAAACTCAGAAATAGTGGCACGAAGTCGTACACCATTTTGTTCGGACAAAGTTAATAATTCAACAGGAAAGCTTGCATTGGAATAAGGAATGTTAATTTTAGCATGGCGTTCCATTATAAAAGGTTTTTCTTCTCCTACCTTTGCGATTCCGCTAAAATCACCTTTGATGTCCATCATTAAAACAGGTATTCCAAAGGTTGATAATTGTTCTGAAAAAACTTGTATGGTTTTAGTTTTTCCAGTTCCGGTAGCTCCCGCAATTAGACCATGTCGGTTTAGGGTCTTTAAAGGCACTTTTACAAATGTATTAGGTAGAGCCTCTCCGTCTAAAATCGCACCGCCAAGAATAATGCTTTCACCTTTAGAATTATATCCATGCGATATATGTTGAATAAATTTTTCCTTTCTGTTCATAATAGGTAGTTTTAATATCAGATGCAAGATATTATATTTTTCTAAAACTAACAATTTTGATGTATACTGCTGTTTTCCTGCTTTTTTATTGTTAATACCGTAAAATAATAGTTTTCCCGCGAAATGGCTTCTTATTGAAATATTATGTTAATTAATCATAAAAAAATATATTATTTTTTATAAAACAGCCTATTTGTTTGCGTATATTAATATAAATGTAGTGTGAAAATCTGAAAATATGTTTTTGAAATAAATTTAATTATAATAAAATAAAAAAAAGTTTTTTTATTTGAACTAAAAATATAAATTTGCTCCACTACAAGTTTAATATAACTAAGATAATTTATTTAAAACTATTAAAATTAAAAAAAAATGGCAAACGTTAAAAAAGAAAAAGGTGCAAACGGAGGAGGAATGATCTCAGGAATCATTATTGTAGCATGTATTTTTGTGGGATGGGTAATTTGGAATTTTATAATGGGTAATGGTGCTAATTTTGAAGGCGGCGTTAATACAGGTCATCCACTACCAGGTAATATGTTAGCAATGGTATACAAAGGAGGTCCTATTGTACCAGTATTATTAGGTTTGTTGTTAATGGTTGTTGTGTTCTCATTTGAACGTTATGCTGTAATATCAAAAGCGGCAGGTACAGGAAATCTTGATCTTTTTATGAAAAATGTACAAAACGATATTAAAAGTGGTAATATTGAAGCGGCTATTGCTGCATGTGACAAACAAAAAGGTTCTGTTGCAAATCCAATAAAATCAGCTTTATTGAAATATCAAGAAGTTAAAAAAGAAGGTTTTGATAGCGAAGCTGCTGCAGAAACTATTCACAAAGAAATTGAAGAGGTTACTTCATTAGAGATGCCAATGTTAGAGAAACACATGACTGTGCTTTCTACAATGGTTTCATTGGGTACACTTGCAGGTTTGTTAGGTACAGTAACAGGTATGATTAAAGCATTTAGTGCATTATCTGCTGCTGGTACACCAGATCAAGCAGCTCTTGCAAATGGTATTTCTGAAGCACTTATCAACACTGCAACAGGTATTTCTACTTCTGCTTTAGCAATTGTAGCTTACAACTTTTTTACTTCTAAAATTGATGATTTGACTTACTCTATTGATGAGGCAGGTAACACAATTGTAAATACTTACAGACACTACAGAAGTACACAAAAATAATTAATAATTTAATTTACAAGAAAATAGATAGTTGGAAAACGGAATCTATTTTCTTGTAAATATTAAAAAATATATTAATGGCTATAAAAATGAAAAAGAAAGCAGGGTCTACTGATATGACTGCAATGTGTGATGTCGCTTTCCTTTTGTTGTCGTTCTTTGTAATGACAGCTACAGCAAAGATACCGGAAGCATTGCCAGTAGATACGCCCGCTTCAGTTACTCAAACCAAGCTGCCAGATACTGATTTGGCTACAATAACTATTGGAAAAGGGAAAGTATTCTTTGACCTAAAAGGAAGAGAAGTTCGGGTAAAAGCACTTGAATTAATGGGTCAAAAATACGGAGTTACCTTTACAGAGGAGGAAACTAAAACCTTTTCTTTAATGGAAGGTGTAGGAGTTCCAATTACAAATCTAAAGCAGTTGATTGGAATGAAAACCTCGGAACGCAATAAAGCGGGGCTGCAACCTGGGATCCCTAAAGATTCATTGGACAATCAGCTGAAAGATTGGATCTACAATTCTCGCATAGCAAATATTGACGTTAACGACAAAGAATTGCAAATTGCTATTAAAGGAGATGCAAAAGAAGAGTATCCTGCTATTAAACAAGTAATGGATATTTTACAGGATCAAAAAATCAATAACTTTAGTTTAGTTACTGGTCTAAGAGCAACAGAAAAATAATTAAAACACATACACTAAAATGGCTGAATTAAATACCGGCGACGGTGGAGGCAAAAAAGGTGGAAAAGTAAGAAGTAAAAAAGCAAATTCTAAAGTAGATTTAACTGCTATGGTGGATTTGGCATTCTTATTGATTACGTTCTTTATGCTTACCACGACCCTGTCTAAACCTCAATCTATGAGCTTGGGTTTGCCAGATAAGGAAGATGATAAAATCAAAGAAAAGCCTATTAAAGTTGACGAAAACCGTACTTTGACGGTGATGTTAGGTGATAATGACAAAATGGTTTACTATATGGGTTTATTGGCAACTCCAATTGCTGGTCCTAAAGAAATATCTTATGGTAAAGAGGGTATTCGTAAAGAATTATTGAAAAGAAAATTATCAGTAGTTGAATACACGGGTAACAAAGACAAAGGGTTAATCGTAATTATTAAACCAAGTAAAAAGTCAAGCTACCGTAATTTAGTAGATATACTAGATGAGATGAATATTGTGGGAGTACCTTCAAATGCAATTGTAAATGATTTCTCTCCAGAGGAATTAAAATTGTTGGAAGATAAATAAGATTTTCTTACTACTCAATAACCTAATAATTAAGAAAAATGAAATTAGATATATTCACAAACCAATGGCTTGATATTGTATTCGAGGGACGTAATAAGGCCTATGGCGCTTACGAACTGAGAAAATCAAATAACAAGACTGCAGTTAGAGCGCTTATTTTTGGTGCAATTGTTTTTGCGTTAGCTGTCAGTATGCCGCTTATTTTAAATTTACTACCTGATTCTACCGAAGCAGATGATACTTTAGATAATAAAATTGTTACAATTAAATTGCCCCCTAAAAAGGAAGAGATAAAGAAGAATATCCCACCACCTCCACCGCCACC
Source organism: Flavobacterium omnivorum (assembly GCF_900099915.1). GTDB lineage: Bacteria > Bacteroidota > Bacteroidia > Flavobacteriales > Flavobacteriaceae > Flavobacterium > Flavobacterium omnivorum. Next base: position 8,939 of record NZ_FNDB01000003.1, on the reverse strand, counting down.
TCCAAAAGTGGATCAAGTGAAGTTTGTAAAACCTGTCGTGGCTAAAGCAGAGGAAGTTACAGAGGAACCACCTAAAACTGTCGAAATAAAAGATAAAAAGTTAGGTGCAGTTACGATCAAAGGAGATCCTGATGCAGTTTTAACTGTTGAGCCAGTAGGCACAGGAACTGCTGCGGTCGTCGAAGAGGTAGATAATCAAATTTATAATACTGCTGGTATTGAAGTTAAACCTGACTTTCCAGGAGGAATCAATAAATTCTATAAATTCGTTGGTGATAACTATCAAACTCCGGAAGAAGATGGATTAAAAGGTAAAGTTTACGTTACCTTCGTAGTTGAAAAAGATGGTTCACTAACAGATATCAAAGTAATTAGAGATATTGGTTATGGTACAGGAAAAGAAGCTATTCGTGTTTTGAAGAAATGTCCAAAATGGACACCGGGTGAACAAAATGGTAAGAAGGTAAGAGTACTTTATTCGCTTCCAATCACTATTCAATCTGCAGATTAATGTTGAATAACATACTTAGTAATATTAGGAAGAAATCGCTTAAAGAGCGATTTCTTCTTGTTTTAGGAATTTTGTTTTTTCTGATATATCTGGTATTAGGTTTATTCATTATCTTCATGAAGAATTTTCCTTTAGATATGTCTCCAGCTTATAGAATCGCATTCGGAATCTTACTTATAGCTTATGCTTCATTTAGATTTTTCCGAATTATAAATGATAATAATAATTAGTTTATGAAAAAATTTGCTAAACTTCCATATTTTATTTTTTTCTTAATGCTAGTACTAGTGTTAGGTTACTCTTGTAATCAATCCAATACGTCAAAGGAAGAGGAAACTATTTTGAAAGGTACTGCAACGATCTTTGTTGATGAAACGTTGTCTCCTATAATAGAGGATCAGGTAGCTGTATTTGAGAATAATTATGAGGCTAAGATAAAGCTTGTTTCAAAATCGGAGTCTGAAGTCCTAAACTCTTTATTTAATGAAAAAGGAGCGATAGCGATTTTGTCTAGAAATTTGACAACGGAGGAATTGAAAATTTTTAAATCTAGAAAAATTAGCCCTAAAATAACGCCATTTGCTACAGATGCCATTGCGTTTATTGCTAATAAGAATATGCAAGACTCGATAATCTCTCTTAAAGAGGTCGTAAGTTTTATGCAAGGAAAGTCTACTTCATCAATTAAAGGATTGGTTTTTGACAATTTGAATTCAAGCACGGTGCGCTATATGAAATCTCTGGCAGAGATTGAGAGTATTCCTAAAAGTGGGGTTTTCTCCTTCAAAACGAATGATGAAGTGATAAAATATGTTTCAGAAAATTCAGATATGATTGGTGTTGTTGGTGTCAATTGGCTATCTCAGCCACAGCCAGCGATGCAAAAGTATGTTGATAATGTGAATGCTTTAAGAGTAACGGGTCTAGTAGGGAATGAATCCTACTTGCCATCGCAAAATAATATAGCAGAAAAAAAATACCCTTTGGCACGTGATTTGTATATAATCAATTGTCAAGGTTATTCTGGCCTAGGAATGGGGTTCGCTTCATTCGTTGGTGGAGATGTAGGACAAAGAATAATTTTAAAATCCGGGTTATTACCTATACGTATTCCTGCGAGGAAATTTACAATAACTAAAAGCCAAAATGATGAAAAATAATTTAACTACAATGAACATGAATAAATTTACAACGTTAAGTGTTGCCTTATTGGCGTCAGCTTTTACGCTGCAAGCACAGGATATTAATCAAGCTAAAAAAGCGATTGATGCGGAGCAATTTGAAAGCGCAAAAACAATTTTAAAATCAATCATTAAAGCAAAGCCATCTGATGGAGCTGCATTTTTTACTTTAGGGAATGTTTATCTGAATCAAAATGTACAAGATTCTGCTAAGATTTATTTTCAAAATGGATTAAGCGCTTCTGATGGAGCTAAATTGAATCATATTGGTCTAGGTCAAATGGATTTAGATAAAAATGATGTTGTTGGTGCTCAAGCTAAATTTGCTTTAGCTACAAGCGACATGAGAAGAAAAGATTTCGAAGAATTTATTTATATCGGAAGAGCCTATATGAATGCGGTGAAACCAGATTACAAAAATGCAATCGCAGTTTTAAGTAGAGCGGCAATTAATAATGCGCAAGATGCTCAATTGCAACTGGCCCTAGGAGACGCCTATTATGGTGATGGTAAGCAAAATGAAGCTTATGTTGCATATAGAAATGCTTTCCAAGCAGACAACAGTTTGCTTAGAGCAAAAATGCAATTAGGGGTTTTGTTGAAAGGGGCTAAATCGTATGATGAAGCTTTAAAAGCGTACAATGAAGTAATTGCTATCAATCCTAATTATGGTCCAGTATATAGAGAATTAGCTGAAACGTATTATAAAATAGCACGTAATAAGCCATCTCAAGCCGCAGCTAATTATAAAATTGCATTAGGTCACTATGATAAATACATGTCATTGACGGATTATTCGATAAATTCAAGAATGCGTCGTGCTGATTTTCTTATTTTGATAGAGGATTATGTTGCTCTAGAAGCAGAAGCTAATAAAATGATTGAATTGGACAAAGTTAACCCTAGAATCTATCGTTATTTAGGATATGCTGCATACAAAAACGGTAATGTTGATGTAGCTATTAAATCATTGGACAGTTTTATTACTTCTCCAGGAAATAAAGCTATAGCATTAGATTATTTGTATTTGGGTTTAACTAAAATTAAAAAAGGAACTAGCGCTGATGGATTGTCAATTGATCCAATTGCTTTTCAAGCAGGTATAGTGGATATCAAAAAAGCGATTGAAATGGAACCTTTAGCAGTTCAAGAATTAAGTGAAGTAGGTAAAAAATTATTTGCAGGAAAACTGTATTCCGAAGCTGCTGCAATATTTGAATATGGAGCAAATACCAATGATTCTTCAAATTTCCTTGATGACAATGTTTATTTTGGTTTAGCTAATTACTACGCAAACATTAACAAAGAAAAAGGGGTGAAAGTTGATGTAGTTGGATTGGAAAAGGCTCTGGCAGCTTTTGATAAAGTGTTAGTAGCTTCGCCAACGTATTTAGAAGCTTATCTTTATAAAGCAAGAACCAACAGATTACTTGAAAGAGATGATGTTATGGTTAAGAATTATGAAGATTATGTAGCAAAAACTACAGAACTAGGAGCAGAAGAACTTGCCAAACCAGCAGTTAAGACTAAGATTATTGAATCTTACAACAATATGGCAGCAAGTTTTGCAAACACTGACAAGCCTAAAGCTATTGAGTATTTTAAAAAGACTCTTGCTTTAGATCCAGCAAATACTTATGCTACTGAGTCGATTAAGATTTTAAAATAGTTGAAATTTTTAATGATAATAGAAACCGATAGTCATTTGATTATCGGTTTTTTTTGTGCTTAATATTTTAAGAGAATAACAGTTAAGGATAAAATTCTCATTTCTTACTCTGGATTACAATGCTGATGGCTAACGTATTTTCGAAGTTTGTAATATTAGCTACTGATTTCAAATTAACTCCTTTTCAAATTAACTATCTTTGCACTTTAAAATAAAATTTAATAATGTTATCAAAAGAAATACAATTAGAAGTTAACAAAGGTGCGATGTTACCCTTGATGGAAGAATTTTATACCATTCAGGGAGAAGGATTTCATACAGGAACAGCAGCATATTTTATTCGAATAGGTGGTTGTGATGTTGGTTGCCATTGGTGTGATGTAAAAGAAAGTTGGAATGCAGCATTGCACCCGCCAACGGTTATTGATTTGATAGTCGAAAATGCAAATAAGTATGCAGATACCGTTGTAGTTACTGGTGGAGAACCTTTGATGTGGGATATGACTTTGCTTACTCAAAAACTAAAAGAACAAAAATTAAAAGTTCATATTGAAACTTCAGGTGCTTATCCGCTCTCCGGAGCTTGGGATTGGATTTGTCTTTCGCCAAAGAAAAACAAATTACCGACAGAAACCGTTTATGTTAATGCGCACGAGTTGAAAGTAATTATTTACAATAAACATGATTTTATTTTTGCTGAAGAACAAGCTGAAAGAGTAAATCCAAATGCTATTTTGTTTCTTCAACCAGAATGGAGCAAAAAAGAAGAAATGACACCGCTAATTGTGGATTATGTAATGAAAAATCCCAAATGGCGTGTATCATTACAAACACATAAATATTTGAATATCCCTTAAAAATTAAACCCCAAAACATTTATCCTGTTTTGGGGTTTTTCGTTATGGCCCTTGTGTGAAACTTTCGATTTTTTGAATTGCCAGCTTGTTCACTTTTTTAGTATTGAAGGATTTATTTTTATCTTGTTTCCTTCTATGGTAGTACTTTAAAAAGAAAGTTTTGCTAAATAATCATAATGTTTCCCTTCGAGAATTAATTGGCACTGGAGGTCATTGTCCAAAGCAGCATTTTGTAGGGTATTATAATCTATAAACATCCAATCAAATGGTTTTTCTTTTTCTCCTTTGTACGAGATATTGAAAACGATTTCACCGTAATAATGATTAGCGGTGGGAATCCATTTCCCGCCATCTTCGTCATCATCAAACATATATATGATATCAGAACTGTCTAGTAAAATTTGACCACCAGGACTCAGTAATGATTTTAATTTTAAAAGAAAATTAGGGATGTATTTTAACTTTCCGCACATTCCAGCACCGTTCATTAATAATAAAATAGTATCATATTTTTCATCTTCTAACGTCATTACATCTTGAACTTTTGCATTTTTAAGTCCACGAAGCGTGCAGGCTTGAATGGCATTTGTAGAAATGTCAATTGAGGTAACCTGTAAATTTCTTTTGTTTTGTAAATACAAACTGTGACTTCCTGCGCCACAACCTACATCCAGCACTTTTCCTCTAGCAAGTTCTAGTGCTTTTTGTTCCAATAAGGGCATTTCGGCATGCGAACGGAATAAATAAGCAACGGACATTTCATCTTCTTGAGAGATGGTAGTCTCAGTAATTAAATCCTCTGGAGAATTATTAGTTTGATAATCGAGTATGGCTTGGCCAAAAAGGTCTTTCATTGTTTGTAATTCTAAATTCAACATTCATAAAGCTATAATCCTCGTTCAAAAAGTGTTATTTTTGCAAAAATTTAAACTTGCAATTTGAAACCTACTTTAAACGAACTTCCTAAAGAAGCCAAAGATAAGCATATCGAAAACAAAAAGTATTTCGATAAGCTGAAAAAAAAGACCCCTAAAAATTTAGATTATGTAATGCAGTATTTACATGACGCTGAATTCAAAAAAACGGATTGTTTGAAATGTGCTAATTGTTGCAAGACAACAGGGCCATTATTTACTTCTGCGGATATTGAGCGTGTGTCGAAATATTTGAGGCAAAAGCCACAGCAATTTATAGAACAATATCTGCGTGTTGATGAAGATCAAGATTATGTTTTGCAAAGTGTTCCGTGTACTTTTTTAGATCATGAAAATGCTTGTATGATTTATGACGTCCGGCCAAAAGCATGTCGCGAATTCCCACATACGGACAGGAAGAAGTTTCAGCAAATTACAGATATTACGTTAAAGAACATCGCAATTTGCCCAGCTGCTTTTAATATATTAGAAGAAATGAAGAAGAAGTTGCCATTATAATTTACAATTATATCTCCCTATTATGATTTCCAATCCTTTCGGTTGAGTAAAGGATTGATTTTTAATAAATTAAATATTTTTCGCTCATTTTCTTAAACTTTTGCAAGCCGTCCTTCCAGCTTTCTCTGATTTCTTTTTCTGAAATTCCATTTTCAATTTGTTGCTGTAAAATTTTTGTTCCTGCAAGCTTTGTAAAAAAAGGATTAAAGAATTTTGATTGGTCAGCAGTAGTTTCATAGGCTTTAATTAACCATTTTAATTCAAGTCGATTTACCTTTGCAGCTGCAGATAAATCTTCTCCGTAACATGTTGTCCCATTGTAAACGGGATTTTGTGCCCCAAAATTTGGTTTTGGAACAAAACTAAAATCACTTTTCGGTAAAAAAGGAGAACCATAAATTTGAAATTGCTTTTCAGTTCCTCGCCCCACACTTACATTTGTACCTTCAAAGAGGCATAAACTGGTATATAGATTCACAGCTTGATCATTTGGAAGATTTGGTGATGGTTTTACAGGTACGCTATAATTCATTTTTCGATTGTAATAAATACATGGAATTACTGTCAATTTGCATTGAATGCCATTTTTCAGCCATTTCTCCCCATTGATCATTTTTGCATATTCGCCAATTGTCATTCCGTGAAGCAAAGGAATTGGATGCATGCCCACAAAACTTGTAAATGCTGGCTCAAGAATTGGACCGTCAACAATACTTCCATTCGGATTTGGTCGGTCAAGGAGTAAAAGCGAAATGTTATTTTCGGCACAGGCTTCCATTATATAATGTAACGAAGAAATATAAGTATAAAATCGTGCGCCTACGTCTTGCAAATCAAAAACCATGATGTCGATTCCTGAGAGTTGTTCGGGTTTTGGTTTTTTATTGTCACCATAAAGGGAAACAATTGGCAGTTCTGTTTTAGAGTCTTTTCCATCAACCACATGTTCCCCCGCATCAGCAGTTCCCCGAAAACCGTGTTCTGGAGCAAATATTTTTTGGATATCTATGTTTTTTTCTAATAGAAAATCGACTATATGCGTTTGAGACTTTTTATAATTAAATATATTTTCACCATATTGAATATTTATAACTACTCCTGTTTGATTGGTTACAATACTAATTTTTTTATCTTTTAATATTGATAAATAGGCTTCAGAATTATCTGCACCCGTTTTGCTGCTCAATGTAAAGTTTGATTCGTTTTTTAATAATTCTTGATTTGAATATACTGCCGTTGCAATGGTGTCGCGGGACCAATGCCAATTTGATTCTTTTTTCTTGCTTAAAGATGTGGAACAAGCCGTAGAAAAAACAATCAAAACCAATAATAAAAACGTATTTTTGACACTAGCAAAAGCAAAAAAACGAAGTATAACAAAATTAGATACCATATAAATTGAATTTAGAATATTTTATAGCCAAACGTCTCATTACTGCTAAAGATTATAAAAGTAGCATTTCTGCTCCGATTATAAAAATTGCAATCTCGGCAATTGCAATTGGTATGATTATGATGATTATTTCGGTAGCGACAGGAATCGGATTGCAAAAAAAAATCAGAGAGAAGGTTTCTGCTTTCAATGGTCATATTATTATTTCGAATTATGATAATAATCAATCGGATGTTACACTTATTCCTATTTCTAAAAAACAAGATTTTTATCCAAAGTTCGCTTCAGTTTCTGGAATAAGTCATATTCAAGCCATCGCAACCAAAGCAGGAATAATAAGAACCGAAACTGCTTTCGAAGGAGTAATTCTCAAAGGAGTTGGTAAGGATTACCAGTGGAATAGTATTAAAGAATATCTGGTTTCAGGTAAATTGCCTGATTTCTCAAAAGAGCTTAATCAAGAGGTGTTAATTTCTCAATTCTTGGCTAAAAGGTTGAATCTAAAAGTAGGTGATTCTTTTAATACGTTTTTCATTAAAGAAAGTCAAAACAAACTACCAAACATCCGAAGATTTAAAATCACAGGTATTTTTAATTCTGGATTTCAGGAATTTGATGCCACTTATTTAATAGGAGACATTCGACACTTGCAGCGCATTAATAAATGGAGTCCCGATCAAGTGGGAGCTTTTGAGGTTTTTGTAGATGATTTTAATACTATTCAGGAAACAGGTGAACAGGTTTATGCACAAACGTCTTCTACGTTAGATACGAAAACCATAATCGAAAAATACAGTTATATATTCGAATGGCTCCAATTGTTCGATTTTAATATTATTGTAATTTTAGCGGTTATGATACTTGTCGCCACCATTAATATGGTTGTTGCGCTTTTAGTGCTCATTCTTGAACGCACTCAAATGATAGGAATCCTTAAAGCTTTAGGGGCAAATAATTGGTCAGTTAGAAAAATATTTCTGTACAATGCCTTTTACCTTATTGTGAGAGGACTGTTTTGGGGAAACCTCATAGGGATATCGTTGTTGTTGATTCAGCAACATTTTGGTGTCATCAAACTTAATCCAGAAAATTATTATGTCAATCAAGCACCCGTTTATTTGAACTGGGGATATATAGCCTTGCTTAATGCTCTTACAGTTGCTGTTTGTTTCTTGGTGTTACTAATTCCATCCTATATAATAACTAAAATATCACCAGTAAAAGCCATCCGTTTCGATTAAACTTCATTTTGGCGTTTCCCTCTATAAAAAAGAGGCTATTATCTAAATGGGTAGTAGCCTCTTTTTTATATAGGGCCGGGCTATTCGCTACAAGTCCTCGTCAAGTTGCGTTGCACTCCACTTGGCTGCGGGCTTTGCGCTACTATCCCTAACGCGGAGAGTTGTATAATTGACTTAGAATTCGGTGTACCTTATATATAGGTAGGTATAGAATGTCTTTATATAATGAGAACCGTAAGAAACAAACCTGGAACAACTGTCCAGGCGTCAAAAAAACCTAACTCTCATAGATGATACTGCAGTCAATGACCTAAAATGAGTATTAATCTTGTCTGTGATGTCAATAAAGAGGCTCAGAGAACCAATAAATGTTTTAAAGGCATTGCTAATTCAAGACATGCTAGATTGATATAATGATAAAAAAACTAGATTTTGGTCCATTTTGCAAGCTTATCTTTGGATAGGTTGAGTGAATCATAAAAAACTTTTTTTTCAAGGAGCGTATTTTCAGCAAGTTAAAGTAAAAGTTAAGAAAAGGATAAAAAAAGTGTTTAAAAAAGCTTGAATAACGGTATAAAGGAGTTAGTTTTGCACCCGCAAGAAGTGCAAACGTTCATTTAAATACTGGCAAGCAAAACGAATTAGAGTAGAAAT
>NZ_FNDB01000004.1 GCF_900099915.1 Flavobacterium omnivorum | reverse complement strand
CTAAATCAAAATCATAGTTACCACTGCGTAAATCACAATTACGTTTTAGCTCTCGTGTTAAAACTGACTTATCTTTTTTAATAACTATTGCTATTTCGCTTTTACTGAAATTCTGCTCTAATAATACACTAATAGTATACCTTTGTTCACTGGTTAAATGGCTCATTATTTACAACTTTGGTCAGGAGTAAATAAAGACAATTTATTCCATTCGAAGGAGAGGACTTTAATGTCCTTTCTTTTGAAAAAATTATCCTATCCCTTTTCCTGAGAGTTGCATTAACTAATTGAATCTAGTAATAAAATCAATGGCATTCTGTTTAAATGCGATTACGGCATCCTGTTTATTTGCAGAAATGAATACCAGTTTAGGAATGCTAAATTCTAATTCTCCGAGCATATTAAAAAAGGTATCTTCTTTAAAAGAAATATCTAAGAAGACGAGATCCGGTTTTTTTAATTGTATCGTATTTATTCCTTCAATTATGGAGTTAGTTTCGCAAACTATTTTCAGAATCATGAAGTTTTCCTTTTCAAATTTATTTATGATTTGTAAAGTCTCTTTTTCTTCTGTAATAATTACGGCATTAATAGGGGTCATAGATGTGTACTTAAGGGATAATTTATCCTTAAAATGAAGCAATATCTTTAGTTTTAAATGTAAAGTGTTTATTTTAAGTGTAATAGGTGAAATATAAAATATTTTTTTATGTTTGAAGATAAAACAATAAATAGCAATAGTGTGTAGTAGTTCTTTTTAAAAAATTAAAAGTAATAATTGTTATATTCTCTGTATTAAGTGTTGTTTAAAATTGTTTTTTGCTAAAATGATAACATCTTTTTAAATTAAATTTTGGTATTTCCAATAACACAATGGACTTTGATGTTTTTTATTTTTTTATGCTCATAAAAGGATTAAGTATTCACAATCAAATAGTAATGTTTTGATCCGTTTGAAGGTAATTTTAGAATATATACCTTTTAATCCTTTCAAGCAAGGTAATATTATTTCTTCATAAAAGAACTATTTTTGAAAGTTTGTACTATCCTTTGAATCCTTACAACAGTATCAATTAGTCATAAACTCCGTACCGATTCCTAGTCCGGAACATTATTTGCCTTTGATTTATACTTTTCTAAAAGGAAAATTCGAAGATTTAAGTTTTCTTAATGATAAATTATTGGTGGATGAATTCGGTGATGATTTTATACGTTTAGTGAAATAAATCTATTATTTAGGGAAAACAATATGGTTTTACCAAGTTAAATCTTAAAAATACTACGGACGAAAATAAATAAAGTATATAAATGGTTTCACTAAAGAATACTATTGTAGTTTACAAACCTAAATTGTTTTTATTGTCGTAGCTGCCTTATCAGTCAAGAAGAATAATTCGCCATCCAATGGTTTAATTAATTGAGTAGGATATTTTTCAGGATTATAAGCTCCATTCAGAACCTCGTTTAGGGCATGGGCTTTATTTTCTCCGAAAGTCACTACTACAATCTGCTTCGCTCTATTAATAAGCGGTGCAGTTAATGTTATTCGAAACATATTTTGCGACTCAAGATAATAGGCTGCTACCCATTTATCACGTTCTTGTAATACTACTTGCCCTGGAAAAAGAGAAGCAGTATGGCCATCGTCACCCATTCCTAATAAAACAAGGTCAAACTGTCCGCCCTCGCCAGTTATATTTTTAATAGATTTTTCATATTCTAAAGCATAAGCCTCAGCAGATTCTCCTTCCTTATACATAGGAAATATGTTGTTTTTTGGTATACTAACATGACTTAGCAGGGTATCGTTAGCCATTTTAGCGTTGCTAAGTGCATCATCAAGAGGAACCCAGCGCTCGTCACCCCAAAAAACAAAAACCTTTTCCCAATCTATTTTGGTCTTATAAGGAGCTGTTGCTAAAAGGGTGTAAAGAGCTACAGGCGAAGATCCTCCGGTAAGTGCAGCCACAAAGCGACCGCGTTTCTGTATTGCATTTTGTGCAGCAGCTACAAATAGATCTGCGGCTTGGATTGTTATCTCTTCTTTAGTATTAAAAATTCTTACCATCAGCTGCTACTTCTACTTGTTTTGTTTGTACTGCTTTTTTATTTTTTTCTGCCTTGTCCGCTTTCTCTGCTTTCTTTCGTAGCTTTTCTTCTTCGGCATCTAGCGTATTTGATGCCCAAGAATGCCCCTGACGAGCCAATAATTCATTTGCCGCTTCAGGACCCCAACTGCCAGCTTCGTATTTGTGTAAACTTGAAAATTTATCGTTTTCCCAAGCATCCTGAATGGATGTTACCACATCCCAAGCTTCTTCGACCTGATCGGAGCGCATGAATAAAGTTGGGTCTCCCTGTAAAGCATCTAATAAAAGGGTTTCATAAGCTTCGGTTGCTTGTGTAGAGCAGGAGAAATAGTCAAAAACCATTTCAGCTGGTTTTAACGAAAGAGACAAGCCCTGTTTTTTGGTCATAAACTGCAACCTAATATCCATTGCCGGTTGAATGTTTATAATCAATCGGTTTGGCATCATTCCTTCTTTTCCAAAAGAAAAAGTAGAATGAGGTACCGGTTTGAATTGTATAACGATAGAGGATTGTTTTTCCTTCATTCTTTTACCTGTTCGAACGTAAAAAGGAACACCTTGCCAACGCCAATTATCAAGATAAAACTTCATGGCCACAAATGTTTCTGTTGTTGATTTTGCATCAACTCCCTTTTCTTGCAGATATCCGGGTATCGTTTTTCCATTTACCGACGCTTTATCGTATTGACCCCTTACTGTGTAATGATTGACTTCTTCTGGTGTTATACGACGTATCGCTTTTAAAACGTCAGCTTTACGGTTTCTGACCTCATCTGCTTGTAATGATGTGGGTGCTTCCATGGCAACCATAGTCAAAATTTGCATTAGGTGATTTTGAATCATATCCCTTAATGCTCCTGCACCTTCATAAAATCCGCCGCGGTCTTCGACCCCAACTTCTTCCGCAACCGTTATCTGAACTGAGTCGATGAAGTTACGATTCCATAGCGGCTCAAACATAGAATTTCCAAAGCGGAAAGCTAGGATGTTCTGTACTGTTTCTTTCCCTAAATAGTGGTCTATGCGATAGATTTGTTCCTCTTCGAAGGTTCTTGCCAATAGCTTATTTAAGAGCTCGGCAGAACTTTTATCGTAACCAAAAGGTTTTTCAATAATAATTCGATCTTGGTCCGGATTAGCTGCAAGGTCTAATTTCTTAATATTATTAGAAATCGTTTCAATAAAAGAGGGTGCTATCGAGAGGTAAAAAAGTCGATTGGCACGTGCCCCAAAAGCCGAATCTATTGCGTCCAACTTTTGTTTCATTAGCAAGTATGATTCTTCTTTGTCGATATCATTTTGCAAATAACTAATATGAGAAGCAAATTGCTCAAATTCTTTTTTGGAGGTTATTTTATTTCTGGAAAACTCGGTCAGGTTCTCGCTTACATGGCTTCGATAAAGCGCATCGCTGCTTTTTTTCCTTCCAAGCGCAATGATCTCAAAATTTTCTGGCATGCGACCATCAAGATAAAGATTATAAAAAGCGGGGAAAAGCTTTCTTTTTGCTAAGTCACCTGTAGCCCCAAAAACAAGAATGATGGTAGGCTTTATAGTATCGAGATTATCCATTATGTTCCATTTAAAATTTAGTCATTCCACTCCGTGTGGAATATACCGTTAGTATCTGTACGTTCATAGGTATGAGCCCCGAAGTAGTCCCGCAATGCCTGTATTAAGTTAGTCGGAAGTTTTTCTGAGCGGTATGCGTCAAAATAGGCTAAGGAGTTCATTAGACCTGCTATAGGTATTCCTTTTTGAACTGCAAATTGAACTGTAGATCTAATATTGGATTGATTCTCATTTAAGGTCTTTGCAATGCTGTCATCGAGAAGTATGTTTTTAAGTTCCCCGTTTTTGGCATAAGCCTGACGGAAATCTTCTAAAACTGTGGATCTAATAATACATCCACCGCGCCAAATCTTAGCTATTGTCTCTAGGTTAAGCTCATAGTTGTACTCTTTCGAAGCTTTGCTTAGCAAAGCCAATCCTTGGGCATAGGTAATTAATATAGAAAAATATAAAGCCCCTTTAAGTGTTTCAATGGCCAAAGGAAGTTCTGTATCCGTTTGTTCTGCATTCCAAATCAATTTTGAGGAAGCCTCAATTCTTTCCAGTTTGTTTTTAGACATTTCCCGCATTGCAACGGCAGCATCTACTGTTGAAAGGGGAACTTCTAAATCCATGGCATTTTGAGAAGTCCATTTTCCTGTTCCTTTGGATTTCGCCCAGTCAGAAATTAGATTTATTAACAGCTGGCCGTCGGTATCTTTTTTCTTCAGGATGTGTCCTGTTATTTCAATCAGGTAGGATTCGAGTTCAGTGTTATTCCAGTCTTCAAATACTTTTTGAATTGTAGTATCGTCTAGTTCGTATCCGCGTTTCATAAGATCATATGCCTCTGAAATAAGCTGCATAATACCATATTCAATTCCGTTATGAGCCATTTTTACGTAGTTCCCTGCAGATCCGTTGCCTAAATATTCTACGCATGGTTCTCCATTAACTTTTGCTGCTATGGATTCAAAAATGGGACGTAGCCTTTCATAAGCTTCTTTATTGCCCCCGGGCATAAGGCTAGGACCAAAACGGGCTCCTTTTTCGCCTCCGGAGATTCCCATTCCAAAGAAGTGGATCCCTTTGGCAGATAATTCTGTATATCTACGGTCAGTATCAGTAAAATAAGTATTTCCGCCGTCGATAAGAATATCTCCTTTATCGAGGTGGGGCAGTAGGTTTTGAATGACAGCATCTACCGCTTTTCCTGCAGGTACAAGTATCATAATAGCCCTGGGCTGCTTAATAAGTTCAACAAATTCTTTTACGGCTGTTGTGGCTTTAATTCGGTGTTGAGAATGCGCTTCCTCTGTAAGAGAAAGAACTTTATCCGCATCTAAATCTAATCCAGCTACAGCATATTTTTGGTCTGCCATATTTAAGAGTAGATTACGTCCCATTACTCCTAGGCCCACTATCCCAAAATCGAATGTATTCATAAATAGTATGTAAATTTATTATTAGAAAAAAAAAGGCTGGACTTTATTTATAAAGTCCAGCCAAAATTAGTCAATTATTAGGCTACAGTAACACTATTTATAGCTTCTTTTAATGCTTTTGCAGCAGCAGCTGGATCTTCAGCACCATAAATGGCACCACCTGCAACAGCTACGTCTGCACCAGCAGCTACAACATCCTTAATTGTACTAAGGTTTACACCACCTGCTACAGAGAAAGGAACTTTTGCTAATTTACCCTCACTGATAAGTGTTTGTACAGAATAACCTGCTAATGTTTGTTCGTCAAGACCAGCGTGTAGTTCAACAAAAGCAACTCCAAAAGCAGTTACTTCTTTTGCTCTTTGTACTCTATCTTTAACTCCAATAGTATCAACTACTACCTTTTTACCGTATTTTGCTGCAGCTTCTACCGCGCCTTTTACAGTTGCATCATCTACAGCACCCATAACGGTTACTAGATCTGCTCCAGCTTTAAATGCGATCTCAGCTTCTAGGAAACCGGTATCTGCAATTTTCATGTCTGCAAAAATTAATTTGTCAGGGAAAGCTGTTTTCATTGCTGTTACCACACTAAGTCCTTCCGATTTAATAAGAGGAGTACCTAATTCTATAATATCTACGTAAGGTGCTACTTTATGTGCTAGTTCTAATGCTGCTTCTGTAGTAAGTAAATCAATTGCGACTTGTAATTTTGTCATGTCTAAAATGTTTAAAAAAAATTAATAATATAAAAAAAATCGTTATTCCAGGTTGGCGTGTTTCGGCCATAAATCTTCTTTGGTCAATTCTGATTCTTGCCAAAGCGACATAAAAACGCCTTCTAGGATAAATAATGTAAACTGTTCAAAAAGGCTGCCAGCATACTGCTCAGAGACTGAAACTCCAAAGTCAGTTTTTGTTGCCGCTTTTATGAATATAATATGGTCTGCCACTTCTGCTAATTTGCTTTCTGCATCTGCAGTCAGCGCAATAACTGTGGCTTTTTGTTTCTTTGCTTTCAGCGCCGATGATACTACTGAGGATGTTGTGCCGGATCCTGATGCCAGCAATAATAAATCTCCTTCAAGAATGGCGGGTGTATTTGTTTCTCCTACTATGAATACCGTAAAGCCTAAATGCATAAATCTCATGGCTGCCATTTTTAATGCAAGCCCACTTCTTCCAGCCGCCATCACAAAAATTCGTTTGGCTGCTTTAATTTCGTTAACCAAAACCTTTATCTCTTGAGGATTAATCTCATTTGCTAATTTTAGGTTTTCCTCTAAAATAACATGCAGGTTTTTGTTTGTCAAAGTATTTATACTCATATTGTTTTATTTTTTAATAAGACTCATCACTATTTTATGGGTCAGTTTTTTACACCAATAGAATGGAATAATTCTGATCGATATTTTTTCGATTGTCTTTGTGTTTTAATTGATTGAATTTACAGAAAGCCTTTTAGATTGTAATTCCTCCAATAGAGTTAATATCAATAATAAGGTTGTGATCAATTTTGCAACGGTAATTTGTATCTATTTGAATAGTACTAATTACTGAGGCAAAGATAGATCAGTAGGGAAGGAAGGATGTTATATAAACAGGACTATGCGGTATAAATTTGCGCCAGTTCGTTTTGAAGGTCTGTTGGCGTTTCCTTTAGTTTAGCTTTTACAAATTTATTAAGTGCTGAAGGGGAGCTGAACCCAAGGTCAAATGCGATTTCCTTATGCGAGCGATCCGTAAATAGTAATTGTCGTTTAATTTCGGTTAGGATCCGGTTGTGGATTGCATTTATTGCGGTTTCGCCAGAATATTTTTTATTTAGTGCATTTAACTTTTTAGTACTTATAGCTAGTTTTAAAGCATAGTATTGTACAGTGCGCTCGCTTTTGTATTGATGATTTAAAAGTTTTTTAAAGGCTATATAGGTATTCTGGTCTGGACCTTGAGTGTCCTGATGTAAAACAGGATGTTGGCCATGTATCGATTCAATGAGTCCCAAAAGGAAAATTTTGATATAAAAACGGGCCTGCTCCTTTTTAACAAGGCTCGGGGTATTGTAAATATCCTGTATGTTCTTTATAATTGGAAGTACCTGTTCAAATTCAAGGATAGAAAGTGCAGTGCAATTCAGGTGAGCCGATAAATTAACATTATAGGCACTAAGCTCATTTTTTAATATATCAGAACAAAACAATACTTCTTCAAATAATATAATTTTACCAGACAAATCAGTGGACAGATTTGACACGAAGGAGATTTGTTCCGGAAATATAATGGAAATTTTTCCTGAATTTAATAAATGAATTTTATCTTCGATATGTACTTTAATATTTCCAGATTCCACTAAGATAATACAAAAATGATCTTTTTTATGTGGTTCGAAATAATCTTGAGCACTTGTTGTCCCAAGGTCAAAAACTCGGAAGGACAAATTTTTATCCTCCGTTTTTTGAATATTTTTTTTAATCTCAAACCTCTTTAAGTACATAGGGTATTTTATAAATAAGTGATGTGAACGCTCTAATTAGCAACTCAAATGCAGGAAATTCCTTGGAGCACAACTTCCAATGTTACTTCAAACGATAATTAATTAAATTTAATACGCTTATTTAGTCGAATTATTTTTCTACTATATCTTAATTTAGGCATTGACAATAAGTATATTATGATGTTAAACGAAGTAGAAATAAATTATAAAAAAATAATTGACAAATATACACTTTCTTAATTTTAATAGAATGATTTAACTTAAAATTAGGCTATAACTAAAGTCAGTACTGATCTAAGATTAGTACCAAGTAGTTTATATTTGCTGGATTCAAGTTACTAATGCAACTTTTTGGTTAAACATATAATTTGGTGTTTCAAAATTAAATCTTTTTCTCGGACGGTTATTTAATTTTTTTTTCACTAATAACATATTGTTTATCAATTTTTAATTAGTTCTGGCTACGTCCATTAAAACGGTGCAATTTCCAGCTCTTTAATTTCCATTATAGGTTAAGAAACAACGTTAAGAATTGGATAATCAATTAGTAGCACTTTTTATAGATTAAAAGGTGATTTTTGAATTCATCAAATCTCTTAGTTTTTAGGCAAGGTAGTACCGATTTGCAATAAAAAAACTATTTTTGGTAATAATTACTCTATTTATTTTGCCATTTTTAAACCATTCAAACTATTAGAATTTTTGAATTATCACTTGTTTTTTTAACTGTATTTTTTTTGTAAAAAAATGAAGGATTCGTTACAGCACCTTTAAGCAATCACCAAATTTAATTATGAGTAAATTAAAAACGCACACATTAACTTAACTTCTTATCAATTTTTTACAATGAAAATAATAGCAGTCATTCCCGCACGTTACGCTTCAACACGATTTCCCGCAAAACTAATGCAGGATTTGGGAGGAAAAACGGTCATTTTAAGAACCTATGAAGCGGCCATAAATACCAATTTATTTGATGATGTTTTTGTAGTGACAGATTCGGATTTAATTTATGACGAGATCATTTCTCATGGTGGAAAAGCCATCAAGAGTATCAAGGAACATGAATCAGGAAGTGATCGAATTGCGGAAGCAGTAGAAAATCTGGACGTTGATATTGTTATTAATGTACAAGGAGACGAACCATTTATCGATGTAGAACCTTTGGCAAAAGTCATTGAAGTTTTTAGAAATGATTTGGATCAAAAAGTGGATTTGGCTTCATTGATGCGCGAAATTACAAATGAAGATGACATCAATAATCCGAACAATGTAAAAGTGGTCGTGGATCAAAATAGATTTGCACTGTACTTTTCACGCTCCGTGATTCCGTATCCAAGGGAGAAAAATGTAGGCGTTCGCTATATGCAACACATTGGAATTTATGCGTTTAGAAAACAAGCGTTACTGGATTTTTACAGTTTACCGATGCAATCTTTGGAAGCATCCGAAAAACTAGAGCAGTTGCGCTATCTTGAATTTGGAAAACGTATCAAAATGGTGGAAACTACACATGTTGGAATTGGAATTGACACACCAGAAGACCTAGAAAGAGCCAGAAAAATGGTATAGTTTAGTTCTGGTTTTCATGATCAAAATAGCCTTTCGTTTTTACTTTGGTGGAAAAGAAATTCAAGAAAAGCACAATGAAAAACAGAAATAATAAGGCTTGTGTAGTTACTAGAAATTTTCCAATGGTAGTTATTGGATGATAATCGCCATAACCAATAGAAGAGGAAGTTACAATACTAAAATAAACTGCGTCAAACCAGTGATAAAAAGGTCTGTTTAGGTAACTGCCAACGGAATAAAAGACAGCATACGCAAATGCAATCTCTAAATAATTAAAGAAAAGCAACAACATGGATCTCTTGTAGGATCGTGGTTTTGAAAATAAATCAGATGCAAAAATCAGAGTTGGAATATAAAAGACCGTTTCCAAAAACACATAAACAAGAATCCAAATAAGCCATTCTTCGCTTTGCCAATGATTTACTAATATCACTATTGGAAAAATCACTTTTAATAAAACATAAAAGTCTAAAGCTAGATCTTGATATTCAACTCCTTTCTTGGTGGCCCAATATTTAATGTAAATTCCAGGGAAAAGCAATTGCGAAGAAGCCAGTAATAATCGGACTATTTTTTCAATTCCATTGTCTTCTTGATGGTCGTTGTTCCAAATGGATTGTATGTTTTGAATCCGTTTTTGAATGGGATTGAATTGGGGCTGAGCACCTTGAGATGGTTTCCCTAAAAGCAATTTTTTTATAATTTTTTTCATTCAATACGCGTTTAAAATAGGCGATGTAAGAGTACAAAATAATTGTGCTGCAATGTTACTAGATTGGATTATAATTAATTTCTAGTTTTTTAGCGTTCCAATTTTTCGATTAAAATTAACTCGTTGTGAATTTCAATTCGCGGAATTGTTTTAATTTTAAATTGCTTGTTGTAAAATTCAGCGATATATTTTTTGTTTCTTATATTTTGCGTTTCATTCAAAATCATCGTATTGAAAAGAATAACACCGCGACTTTTTAAAAGAGAGCAAACCCTGTTGATGAAAAAAGTTTCAAATAAAAAATTTGGCATTGTCGTATCTAGAAAAATATCAATAATAATTAAATCGTATTTGGCTTTAGTTTTTAAAACAAATTCGAAAGCATCATCAATCACAATTTCAAGGTTTTTTATTTGGTCAAGTTTAAAATAGGCATTGGCTATTTTTATAATCTCGGCATCAATTTCAACTCCGGTAATTTTCCCTTTAAATTTAATTTCCTCCACCAATGTTTTTATAACACTTCCTCCAGCAACTCCCAAAACAAGGATATGATTCATATCAAGTATTTTTTTATATCCAATATTTTTTAATCCTAATCTCAAAATGCGTTGCAAGCTGCCATAAGAATAATTAGCGTTTTGTGAATCTAAAACTAATTCGCCATTAGCCCAAGTGACTTCAATAGATTTACTCAATACCGATTTTGTCTCATAAATTTTTATTGGAATAAGATAACTGAATATTTTTTTTATCATTGTAAGCTGTTTGACTCAAAAATAAGATTTAAATTATTTAATTTACGCTAAATAGAAAAGAATGAAGAAACAATTATACAAATGGATATTTTTCAGACTCATGGGTTGGAAAATAGTGGGTAGCATTAATGCAGATATAAAAAAATGTGTTATGATGGTAATGCCTCACACTAGTTCACATGATTTTTATTTGGGCATTTTCACCAGAGGAATTACCGGATTAGAAATGAATTGGGTTGGTAAAAAGGAATTATTTAGTTTCCCATTTGGATTTTATTTTAGATATATGGGAGGAGAACCTTTAGATCGCTCTGGAGGGTTGAATAAAGTCGATTCCATTGCAGCTATTTTTCAACGAAAAGAAATCTTTAGACTAGCAGTTGCTCCAGAGGGAACACGTCAAAAAGTAACCGAACTAAAAACTGGATTTTATTACATTGCTTTGAAAGCAAATGTGCCCATTGTTCCAGTAACTTTCGATTTTGGAAAAAAAGAAGTTAATTTAGGGAATCCTTTGTCGCCGTCAGGTGCAATTGAAAATGATATGGCCATTTTAAAAAAGCATTTCATAGGAGTTCAAGGTAAAAATCCTCAAAAGGGCTATTCAGTATAAATACAATTCAAAATAAATTGTTTAAAGTCAAAACCAGTTAAAAGAATTTTTACCAATTTCAAAAACACTGATTTGCAACAGACCACTAAAAAATTTAAATTCGTAACCTCGTGGATATATTTATATAGAGTACTTGCGGAACTGAATTCATGATGAGCAGAACCGCTACATAATTTGAAATGTTTTCATAGAATAGACCACTATTCAATAGTTTGACCAAAAGGAAGTCTCTCCCATAACCTTATTCTACTATTATCGGATCGGTAAAGCACTGACTAAGATTCCCTCTCAATAGCAGCATAGGTCTGAGAATCTCCATTATATTGTTCTACGAAAATAGAAATAGCATATGGAATTAGTCTACTCGGGAACGTAACTTTTGAAGGTTCCATTTTTATAAAAAATCACGATTTTATCAATTGCACTAGAATCAGGCTCTTTATTGCCGTTTGGATTTTCTATTTTTTTTGTTTCTAAGGATGGCTTCGGATCTGAGATGTTTATTTCCGAAAATAAATTCGCTGGAGTTGTATCCGTTGCAGGAGGAATTTGAGCATTAGATTTTATCATTGGCTCAATCGTATTTTCCTTTTTATCAAACTGCTCTGAATTTTTGGGAAAGGTTCCTTTTCCATTCAAAATCCAATACAAATCAACATCAGGAAACACGACTAATATTTTAAGAATAAAATCCAAGCTGGGTTTGTTTCTTCCTGATAGCAGGTGGGACAAACTGGAGCGCTGTACACCAATTTTATCTGCAAAAGAAGAAGCATTCAAGCTGTAATAATCCAGTATAATTTCTAATCTTTTTATAAAATCCTCTATGTTTACCATTGTAAATTAGTATTAAAAAACTACTATTTACAAATGTAATTAAAATCAAGTGAAATACCTAAATTACAACTGTAAATCACTTATTATCGATACTTTTTATTAAAGTTTTATTAAATGTAAGTATACATAAACCACTAATAAATAAATATTTAAATAACAATAAGTAAATCAATAACATTTGTCATTTAAAGGAATGCAAGCCTACGTAGTTTGCTTCAAATAAGTGTTTACATCAATGAAATAAATCAAATTAAAATAGTTTACAAATGTAAATATAAAGATGTTTACTTTTGTAAATCAAATAAAACATCATGGATTTAGAACAATTATTCAGTCAATATAAAGAAGAAACCATTCGCGGTCGTTACATTACTTTAGATTCTATTGAACCGTTATTGCAAAAATTAAACACCAATAATCAACTTCAAATAATTGGGAAATCAGTTCTTGGAAAATCAATTTATTCGTTTGAAATAGGTGAAGGTAAAACTAGGATTTTTCTTTGGTCGCAAATGCATGGGAATGAAAGTACAACTACAAAAGCGTTTTTTGACTTTCTAAATGTATTGCAGAGTGGCTCTGAATTGGCGCAAAAATTACTGAATACATTTACTTTCTGCAGTATTCCAATGTTAAATCCTGATGGCGCAACATTATATACGAGAGAAAATGCCAATAAAGTGGATTTAAATCGCGATTCGCAAGCACTTACGCAACCAGAAAGTAAGATTTTAAGAGATGTTTTTGAATCTTTTAAACCGGATTATTGCTTTAATCTTCATGATCAGCGTACTATTTTTGGCGCAAGCGATACGGGCAAGCCGGCTACATTGTCCTTTTTGGCACCTTCTTACAATAAAGAAAGAGAAGTGAACGAATCTCGATTAAAGGCTATTAATTTGATTGCGAGTATTAATGAAGAGCTTCAGCAGTATTTACCCAATCAAATTGGTCGTTTTGATGATTCGTTTAATATCAATTGTATTGGGGATACTTTTCAATATTTAGGAGTACCCACGGTTTTGTTTGAAGCAGGGCATTTTCAAAATGACTATCAAAGAGAGATAACTCGAAAATACGTTTTTATGGCATTGATTCTAAGTTTTACTGCACTGAGCGAAAACGTTATAGTTAGCAACGGAATTAACAAATATTTGAATATTCCTCAAAATAAAGTCGTTTTTTATGATTTTATGTATAAAAACATCAAAATAAATTATGATGGTATCGAAATAATCACCAATTTTGCAGGACAATATAAAGAAGAGTTAATTGAAAATCAAATTTGTTTTAATGCCTACGTTGTTCAGATAGGCGATTTAGAAAATTATTTTGGTCATTTTGAATACGATGCTAAAGGAGCACTTTATAAAGATGATTTTGATTCAATTCCTAAATTAAACCAAAAAGCTGATTTTTATTTAGATAATAACATAAAAGTTGTTAACGGAATGATAAAAATATAATATTTTCGTCTTTTTATTGTTTTTATGTATATTTTTATACTTTGTTAAAGCAATTAATAATATTAATTAAAGAGTTATGAGTAAATTTCGTT
Source organism: Flavobacterium omnivorum (assembly GCF_900099915.1). Classification (GTDB taxonomy): domain Bacteria; phylum Bacteroidota; class Bacteroidia; order Flavobacteriales; family Flavobacteriaceae; genus Flavobacterium; species Flavobacterium omnivorum. Next base: position 355,687 of record NZ_FNDB01000004.1, on the reverse strand, counting down.
TAGATGAAGTAGATCACCAGATTTTAGATATGTTGATAGACAATACAAGAGTTCCATTTACGGATATTGCAAAAAAATTATTAATTTCGGCAGGTACGGTGCATGTTAGAGTTAAGAAAATGGAGGATGCAGGTATTATAATGGGATCTTCATTAGTGCTTGATTACGATAAATTGGGATATTCATTTATCGCGTATGTAGGTGTTTTTCTAAACAATACTTCTCAAACAAAATTCGTTTTGGAGAGAATTAATGAAATTCCGTACGTGACAGTAGCCTCTGTTACTACAGGGAAATTCAATATCTTCTGTAAAATTAGAGCTAAAGATACGAAGCATGCAAAGGATGTTATCTTTATGATAGATGATATAGATGGTGTGTATAGAACTGAAACTATGATATCTCTAGAAGAAAGTATTAATGACAAGAAGCGCTTGATGCATACTATTTTCAAAAATATGTAATTAGTCTTGAATGTGCTATATAATAAATATAACCTCAAGTTAATTCTTGGGGTTTTTTTATGACAAATGAATTAACTAAACCAACTACAACCGAATAACTATGTACACACTACCTAAAATCGAGCGTTTCAATCAAGACGTTCTATCGAAATATAATATTTACAATAGTGTTTTTATTACGCTGCCTTTTCACTCTATAGATAATACAGGAGCTTTACTTCCCTTATTTACAGATATTTGCGATACAGGCTTCAAAAAACAAGAAACACCAAAGGAAATAGTTGATTTTTTTGCTCAACGTTATTTACATGATGCCTCAGAGGCTGATAAAATTGACATCATGTTTCGCTTTATTCAGTATATTGAGCGCCAAATCGTATTATTTGATGCTATTGAAGATGCTGCTTTTCCGATTGTTAATAATATGGAAGGAAGAGGATCTCTCCGAGATATAAAAGAGAAGTCTGACGCAAAAAATAAACAAGAGGAATTAATTGATTTCTTAGAAGATTTCAATGTGAGAACGGTTTTAACGGCTCATCCTACACAGTTTTATCCTGGAGCAGTTCTTGGGATTATCAATGATTTGACAGAGGCAATCCGCAAGAATAATTTATTAGATATCAAGCAATTGCTAGCGCAATTAGGTAAAACTCCTTTCATTAAAAATGAAAAACCGAATCCTTTTGATGAAGCAGTCAGCTTGATTTGGTATCTTGAAAACGTATTCTATGAAACTTCCGGAGAAATGGTTCATTATCTTCAAAAAAATATTTTTGATGGTAACTCCATAAAAAATCCTTTAATTAAGCTTGGGTTTTGGCCTGGCGGAGACCGTGATGGGAATCCATTTGTAACAACGGAGATTACTTTAAATGTAGCCGAACGCTTGCGAACTTCCATTTTGAAATGTTATTATATTGAAATGAGAGGATTAAAAAGAAAATTAACTTTCTCAGGTGTAGATACTTTAGTTAATCAGCTTGAACAAAAACTTTATAGATCTGTTTTTTATTCAAAGGGGGAAATTTTTATCACTTTAGATGAATTTAAATCACAATTGAACAAAATAAAACAGATCATTATTGATCAACATCAATCCTTATATTTGGACGAATTAGATGCGCTTTTGATAAAAGTTAATTTATTTGGATTTCATTTTGCTTCTTTAGATATTCGTCAAAACAGTAAAATACATGATTCCGTGTTTCATGACATCGTCGCGTATTATTTAAAAACCGATGAATCTGTTTTTCCGAAAAATTATTTTGAATTAACTGAAGAAGAAAAATTTAAAGTCTTGTCAAATACAAGTGGTACTCTTGATCCTGCTGTTTTTGAAAATGAATTGACACGCTTGACAATTGAATCCGTTCAAGCTATCAAAACAATACAACAAAATAACGGAGAATTTGGTGCTAATCGCTATATAATTAGTAATAATGAAAGTGCGCTTAACGTAATGGAAACCTTTGCTTTATTTCGTTTAAGTAATTGGGAGGATCCTACAGTTGATATTATACCTCTTTTTGAATCGGTAGATGATTTGCAAAATGCGCATGCCATTATGGAAAAATTATATACCAATCCGGCTTATGCAAAACATTTAATTAATAGAAATAATAAGCAAACCATCATGCTTGGTTTTTCTGATGGTACAAAGGACGGAGGCTACCTTATGGCAAACTGGAGTATTTACAAAGCCAAAGTAGAACTTACAGAAATATCAAGGAAATATGGCATTAAGGTTATTTTCTTTGATGGTCGTGGTGGTCCGCCAGCTCGTGGGGGTGGAAAAACACATAAGTTTTATGCTTCTTTAGGACCAAAGATTGAGAATAATGAAATTCAGGTTACAGTGCAGGGGCAGACTATTAGTTCTAATTTTGGTACATTAGATTCTTGCAGGTATAACTTGGAAAATTTACTGAGTGCTGGTGTGACCAATCAAGTTTTTGGTAAAGGCGATAATGAATTGACTTTAGAGGAAAAAAGTATATTAGATCAATTGGCAGGTTTAGGATATGAAAAATATTTAAGTTTTAAGAATCATCCCAAATTCATTCCTTATTTGGAACAAATGAGTACGCTAAAGTACTATGCCAAAACGAACATTGGAAGTCGGCCATCGAAAAGGAGTAAATCAGAACATTTAGATTTTGCTGATTTAAGAGCCATTCCGTTTGTGGGTTCTTGGAGTCAGCTAAAGCAAAATGTTCCTGGTTTTTTTGGGGTCGGTACCGCTTTAAAATATTTTGAGGATACGAACCAATGGGATAAAGTCCAAGATTTATATGATCATTCTTTGTTCTTTAAAACCTTGTTGGAAAATAGTATGATGTCATTGGCTAAATCATTTTTTCCTTTAACCGCTTACATGAAAAAAGATCCGCAGTTTGGAGATTTTTGGCAAATTATTTATGATGAATTTTTAGAAACAAAACGATTGCTTTTAAAAATAGCAGGTCATAAAGAGCTTATGGAAAATTATCCAGATGGTAAAGCATCTATACAAATAAGAGAACGTATTGTGCTGCCATTGTTAACAATACAACAATATGCTTTATTGAGAATTAACGAGTTGAATAAGGAAAATACACCTGATGAATCCCTTATAAAAGTGTATGAAAAAATAGTGACTCGTTCTCTTTTTGGAAACACAAATGCTAGTAGAAATTCAGCTTAAAAAATATAAAATGAAATCAACACAATTACCTGTAAACGAATATGCAGCTTATTATACTCCTTATATAAACGCTTTGGGAGAAGTCACATTGATGGATGAATTAGAAATTTCATTACACGATTTTATTCATTTTGTACAAAACATTCCCATGGACAAATTTGATTATCGTTATGCCGAAGGAAAATGGACTATCAAAGAAATTATTCAGCATGTAATTGATACGGAACGCATTTTTGCTTATCGGGCATTGCGAATTTCGAGAGATGATCAAACGCCATTACCCGGCTTTGATGAAAATGATTATATTGACAATACGAGTGCTAACAGCAGAAGTATCCAGGATTTATTAACTGAATTTTCAGCGGTTAGACATTCGAATATGTTTCTATTTAAAAGTTTTTCAGTAATTCAGTTAGAAAGAGTAGGAACTGCTTCAAATGCAGTTGTCTCTGTTCGTGCAATTGGTTTTATTATGATTGGTCATCAAAAACACCATCAAAAAGTTTTTCAAGAAAGATATTTATAATTTATTGAAAACCGGCTGACCAGATTTTAAGCTTGTTTTCAAAAGACATGGTGTTAGCAGGACTAGTAGAAGGCATCACATAATACGTGATGCCTTTTATTTGGCCGAATTTTTTCAGAAAGTATTTATGACTTTCTTTTCCGTTAAAAATGACGGTAGTGATTCCAGGGAATTCTTTGAATAGTGTTTCAAAATCATTTGCTTTTTGATTTTTGATATGAATGTCTAAGCTCCCTTTTCTTTCGCAATTTTCTAAAACATCCCAAAGCCCAATTTTATTAGCTTGGAGCAATTGTATTTTATCTTCGAAAACTTCAGCAATTGGTAAATTATCCAACAACGTGTACATTATTTTCCAAAAATGATTTCTTTTGTGCGCATAATATTCTTGTTTTTCCAATGATGCAATGCCAGGCATAGTTCCTAGAATCAAAATTTCTGTTTGTGAATTCACAAAAGGAGGAAAGGAATAAATCATAATAATTACTAAACTACTGCATTTTCTTTTTCTAATATTGCTAATGCCAATCGGATCTTTCCATAATCAATTTTTTCTTCAAAATAATCAAAATAGGGTTTTAAAGTATTTGGTGATTCCAGTTTTATTCGTGCTTCGGCAATTTGCGTAACTTCTTCTTTTGAAATAAAAGAATCCAAATCTATGTCAGCGCCATCAAAGTACAATTTAGCTAAATGGGACATAATCGTACTTAGACCTAACTTTCTTTTTTGAGCAATTGCTTCAACAGAAAATCCATTTTTATACAATTCTAATGTTTCTTTATAAGTAGTAGCTTCTTTCTTTTTTCTGACAACTCTAGAATTTTGAAAATCAATAATCGCATTGATAAAAGCATCGCCATATTTTTCTAGTTTTGCTTTTCCAACGCCGTCAATTGCCAGTAATTCCTGATCGCTCATCGGTCTTTCAGTTTCCATTTGGCGCAAAGCCGCATCACTAAAAATTACATAAGCTGGAACGGATTCTTCTTTGGAAATTTCGTAGCGTAGTTTTCGTAAGGTTTCAAAAAGTGAATTCGTAACCGATTTGCTTTTTGCTTCCTTTATAACTTGCTTGTCGATATTAATTTTTTGGACAGTTGTGAGTTTTACTTTTTCGCCTTCAAATAAAACTTTTTTGGCGAAAGCCGTTAGTCGGATTTTATTTTGTTGATGAAAAGCAATTTCACAATAGCCTAAATTAATTAGTTGAATTAAATATTGGTTCCAGTCAAACCAAGAAAGGTCAGTTCCGATACCATACGTTTTTAAGTTTTGGTATCCTTTTTCATAAATATATGCATTTTTGGAACCTCGGAGAAAGTCGATGATCACCGGTAATGACTCCGTTTCATGCAATCGAATAATTGCCGATAACGCTTTTTGAGCAATAATGGTTCCATCGAAAAATAGCGGTGGATTTTTACAAATATCACAATTACCGCAGTTTTCTGTAACGAGTTCGCCAAAATAGGAGAGTAATATCTTTCTGCGACAGCTCAAAGCATCAGCATATTGTTTCATACGCTCTAGTTTGGCTAGTTGTACTTCAGCATTTAAACCTTGTGAGGCAAATTTTTGCAATTGAATCACATCGCCGTAACTTTCGAATAATAAGGTTTCTGAGGGTAAACCATCTCGGCCGGCTCGACCAATTTCCTGATAATAACCTTCAATATTTTTCGGCAAGTTATAGTGAATCACCCAACGCACATTTGATTTATCGATACCCATTCCAAAAGCAATTGTTGCACAAACGACTTGGCATTCATCATTAATGAATTCGTCTTGAGTTTTTGAGCGAATTTTATTATCTAAACCAGCATGATAGGCCTTTGCATTGATTCCAATTTTTTGTAATTTTTCGGCAAGTTCTTCGGTTGTCTTTCGGCTTAAGCAATATACGATTCCGGATTCGTTTGGTTTTTCTTGAATAAAATCTATAATTTGTTTTACTCTATCCAAAGCGGGACGAACCTCTAAACTCAGATTTTTTCTATCGAATGAAGCAATAAATATTCTAGGATTTATTAAGTTTAATTGTTGGCTAATATCTTTACGCGTAGCTTTATCAGCAGTTGCAGTTAAAGCTAAGATTGGAGTAGAAGGGAAGCGGTTTTTGAGGTATCCAAGATTCGTATAAGCGGGTCGGAAATCATGTCCCCAAGATGAAATGCAATGTGCTTCATCAATAGCAATAAGACTTATGGTTAAACTATTAAAAATATTGTCCAGAAAAGACAAGCTTTCTGGAGCAATGTAAACCAATTTAATTGCATTTGATTTTAAGCTTTCGATATAAAATTGTCGCTCCTCTTCGGTTTGACTGCTATTGATAAAACAGGCTTCAATTCCATTGGCTTTTAATCCATCAACTTGATCTTTCATTAAAGCAATAAGCGGAGAAATTACGATTGTAATTCCAGGAAATACTAATGCGGGCAATTGAAAACAAATTGATTTTCCACCACCAGTCGGCATTATTGCTACTGTATCTTGCCCGGAAAGAATACAGTTTATTATTTCCTCCTGATTGGGTCTGAATTTTTCAAAACCAAAGTTTTCCTTCAGTTTGGCGTGTAATAATTCTTGAGTCATTGTGGCGTATATTTAGAGGTCTAAAGTTATAAAAAAAGGAACTCGTGTAGGAGTTCCTTTTTATAAATATATTTAAAATGGGATTAATTAATCCTCATCTTCGTCATCATCGTCATCTGAAAAATCTTTTTCATCCGCATCATCGTCATCGTCATCATCACCTGAGTCATCATCTAGTTTGTCAGCAGCATCCTCATCCTCGTCCTCATCATCAATATCATCATCTAAATCCAATCCTTTAATTGGTTCAACAACTTCATCAATCATGATTTCATCATCTTCATCATAATTTTCAATTCTATCAGCTAGTTTAGTACTTACTTTAACTAAATAAATAGTGTCTTCAGTTCGTACTTCAACTGCTTCAATCAATTCATTTTTAGCGTTTCTAAAACTAATAATGTTTGAATCATCATAACCATCTGGAAATTTATCAACCAAAAGATTTAAAATTTCATTGGTAAGTTTTGCGTAATCAACTATTACTCTTTTCATAAAATAATTCTATAGGTCTAATAAATAAGCGAAAATTAAAGGTGCTACAATGGTAGCATCTGACTCAATAATAAACTTAGGCGTTTTAATATCTAACTTACCCCAAGTAATTTTTTCATTTGGTACCGCCCCAGAATACGAACCATAACTGGTTGTCGAGTCTGAAATCTGACAGAAATAACTCCAGAAAGGAATATCATGCATTTCCATATCTTGATATAACATTGGCACCACACATATTGGAAAATCTCCTGCAATTCCACCACCAATTTGGAAAAAACCTACACCATTAGTACTGTTTTTTGGATACCAATCTGATAAGAAAACCATGTATTCAATACCTGATTTCATTGTAGATGCTTTTAAATCTCCTTTTATTACGTACGATGCGAATATATTTCCCATGGTACTATCTTCCCATCCTGGTACAATAATAGGTAAATTTTTCTCGGCCGCTGCATACATCCAGCTGTCTTTTAAGTCGATTTCGTAATATTCCTCAAGAACTCCGGATAGTAACATTTTGTACATGAATTCATGTGGAAAATAGCGTTCTCCTTTGTCATCAGCATCTTTCCAGATTTTGTAAATATGCTTTTGTAAACGACGAAATGCTTCATGCTCAGGAATACAAGTATCTGTAACGCGGTTTAAACCTCTTTCCAACAAATCCCACTCGTCTTGTGGAGTCAAATCACGGTAATTTGGTACTCTTTCATAATGAGAATGAGCAACTAAATTCATGATGTCTTCTTCTAGATTTGCACCTGTGCAAGAAATGATATGCACTTTGTCTTGACGAATAATTTCAGAAAATATTTTTCCAATCTCGGCCGTACTCATAGCACCGGCCATACTCACCATCATTTTTGCACCATTGGCTAATTGTTCTTCGTATGCCTTAGCTGCGTCAACTAAAGATGCAGAGTTGAAATGCAGGTAGTGCTTTTCAATAAACTGACTGATTGGTCCTTTGCTCATTTTTTTTAATTTAAATACCTAATAATCATTACGTTAAAATTATTATTTCAAATTTAACGATTTTTAAAATTGAATAACTGAATGCTTGTTAATTTATTTTCGGTCGTAGCCTAATATTTTTAAAACGTCCTCTGAGGTTTGTTGTTCTGAGAAAACTTCAGTGGCTAAAATCCCGTTTTCATCTCTATCTATTAATATATGCTTGGGTTGCGGAATCAAACAATGGTGTAATCCTCCGTATCCTCCTATAGTTTCCTGATATGCTCCGGTGTTAAAAAAACCAATGTACAATGGTTTCTCTTTATTGTATTTTGGCAAATAAATAGCATTCATGTTCTGCTCGGAGTTGTAATAATCATCGCTATCACAGGTCATTCCGCCCAGTAGTACTCTTTCATAAGTTTCATTCCATCGATTGACTGCTAACATAATAAAACGTTTGTTGATAGCCCAAGTATCTGGTAAAGTGGTAATAAAAGAGGAGTCGATCATGTTCCATTTTTCTCTATCATTTTGTTGCTTCTGATATAAAACTTGATAAATAGCGCCGCCGCTTTCTCCCACTGTAAAGGAACCGAATTCGGTAAAAATATTTGGTACATCTACTTCAGCTTCATCACAAGCAATTTTTATCTGATTGATAATTTCATCAATCATATATTGATAATCATATTCAAATGCTAGTGAGTTTTTTATTGGAAAACCACCACCGATATTTAATCCGTCAAGTGTTGGACATTCTTTTTTTAATGCCACGTATACTTTAATACATTTTACTAGTTCATTCCAATAATAGGCATTGTCATTGATACCGGTATTGATAAAAAAGTGCAACATTTTCAGTTCCAATTTTTTATTTTCTTTGATTTCTCTTTTATAGAAGGGAACAATATTTTTGTAACCAATACCTAATCTTGACGTATAAAATTCAAATTTTGGCTCTTCTTCGGCAGCAATACGAATACCAATTTTGAATTTGCTTTTTATCTGTCCTTGTAGTAGATCTAGCTCTTCAAAATTATCAATAATTGGAATCGTATTTTTATGACCATTATTTATAAGACGTGCAATATTATCAATGTATTGGTCTCTTTTGAAACCATTACAAATCACATAGGTACTTTTATTGATTTTTCCGTTTGCCAATAAATTTTCAACAATATTAATATCAAAAGCAGAGGAAGTTTCAATATGAATGTTGTTTTTGAACGCCTCGTTCATAATGTATTCAAAATGAGAGCTTTTAGTGCAATAACAATAGTAATATTTTGCCTCATATTTATTTTTTTCCATCGATTTACGAAACCAGCTTTTGGCTTTATTGATGTTATTTGAAATTTGAGGTAAATAAGTAAATTTTAATGGCGTGCCATATTGCTCAACCAATTTCATCAAATCAATGTTGTGAAATTGCAGGTTATCTTTGTTTAAAGTAAATTCTTCTTGAGGGAAATAGTAGGTTTGATTTATTAAATCAGAATATTTTGTATTCATTAGATGTCGTAATTATAGATTAAAATATTGTAAAAATAAAGTAACCGATAATTCAAACCCGAATATTTGCATAAACGATCTGAAGCTTTTCGTGGTCTGCTTTTAAATATTGGAAAACTTCAAAACTAAAGTTTCCTTTGATAGAATAAAACCGCTTTAATATCTTTAGAAAAGACATCTTTTTTTGGGTTTTATTAGAACTATAATTTTGTTTGTTTTGACTTTTTTTCATTGGTGCAAATGTAAAAAATATTATATACGCAATGCAATCCTTTTTATAAAAATTAATTAAGATTTATAATCTAGAAATGCCTTAAGAATTAATTCATTTTCAACCGATTGATTGATTTTTATTTTTCCGATACCGTCAATCAAAGCAAACTGTATGTTTCCATACTCATTTTTTTTGTCGTGTATCAACAATTCCAAAATAGGCTCTATATCTTTTTCTTCAAAAATGATATCGTCATAGATGGATTTAATGCCAGATTTTATCTCAGAGAATTCCTCTTTACTAATTAGTTTTTTATGCAATGAGATGAAACTTTCCAAGATCATCCCAACAGCTATGGCTTCTCCATGTAACAAAGTTGTTTTATTTTCATTTTCCAAAAAATAGCTCTCAATGGCATGGCCCAAAGTATGACCAAAATTTAATGACTTACGAATATTTTTCTCTGATGGATCTTGGATAACAATTTCATTCTTTATTTCAACCGAACGGTAAATTAAGGAATCAAAATCAGCAAAATCAATGGATTTTAAATCTAAAAATTGCTCCCAATAGGCCTTATCATATATTAAACCGTGTTTGAGCATTTCAGCGAGACCGGAACGCATTTCATTTTGTGGCACCGTTTCAAGATATTGGGTGTCGATAAGCACCATTTTTGGCACATTAATAACACCAATTTGGTTTTTTAAATTTCCTAAATCGACCCCGTTTTTTCCGCCTACAGAAGCATCAACCATTGACAGTAATGTGGTAGGAATGTGAATAAAATCAATTCCTCTCTTGAATGTTGAAGCAACAAAACCACCTAAATCAGTAACAACACCACCACCCAAATTAATTACAAGGCTTTTTCTGTCGGCACCAAGTTCAGTGAGAACATTCCAAATTTGGACGCAAGTCTCAATATTTTTATTTACTTCACCTGCATCAAATTCAATGATTTCAATAGTAAGGTCAGTTTCGAGAAAAGGGAGAAATTTTGGAATGCAAAATTCATTCGTATTACTGTCAACAATAATAAAAATTTTAGAATACTTATTTTCATTCAAATGAATATTTAAGGCTTCGTATGCTTTTTCGTTAAAATGTATTGGGTAACTGTTGGCTTGAATTGATTGCATCTTTATGGATTAATTGGAACCGCAAAATAAGGTAATTTTTGGGGAATAATATTCAAAACTCTGTCTATATTTGTACAAAAATTATAACAAATAATGGAAAAAATATTCAATAATACCCAAGTTGCCTTTTCATTAAAAAGTGATACCGAATTAGATAGAGCTTATTTCCTTTTCAAAATGATTGCTAATCAGCCTTTAGTTCGAATTGGAACCGCTGTTACAAATTTTGCTTTGAAAGCCAATCTCCCTGTTGAAGGCTTAATTCGCGCTACTGTTTTTGACCACTTTTGTGGTGGTGTAAATGAAGTAGATTGCCTATCTGTAGTGGATAAAATGTATACGAAAGGGGTTTCTTCTGTATTGGATTATTCTGTGGAAGGTAAAGAAGAAGAAGATCAGTTTGATGCTGCGCTTGAAATGACTCTAAAAACAATTGAATTTGCAAAAGAACGTTTAGCTATTCCTTTTGCTGTATTTAAACCAACTGGTTTTGGTCGTTTTGAATTGTATGAGAAATTAGGAGATCAGCAAACGTTAACTCGGGAAGAACAAGCAGAATGGAATAGAGTAGTAGCACGTTTTGATTTGGTTTGCAAAGATGCTCATTCTAAAAATGTAGCTCTTTTGATTGATGGTGAAGAAAGTTGGATGCAAGACGCTGCAGATGATTTGGTAACTGAAATGATGCGCAAATACAACAAAGAAAAAGCAATTGTTTTTAATACGTTGCAAATGTATCGTTGGGATCGATTGGATTACTTGAAAAAATTACATGAGCAAGCCAAAAATGACGGATTCTTTATAGGAATGAAATTAGTCCGTGGTGCTTACATGGAAAAAGAAATGGCTCGTGCCGAAGAAAAAAGATACCAATCACCAATTTGCGCTTCAAAAGAAGCTACAGATGATAATTATGATGCCGCTGTTCGCTATATGATTGAGCATTTAGATCTAATGTCAATCTTTGCAGGAACTCACAATGAGTTAAGTACATATACTTTAATGGAATTGATGCAAGAAAAAGGAATTAAAACAAACGATGACAGAATCTGGTTTGGTCAATTGTACGGAATGAGTGATAATATCAGTTATAATCTAGCTGCTCATGGGTATAATGTAGCAAAATATTTGCCTTTTGGTCCCGTTAAAGATGTGATGCCGTATTTGATTCGTCGTGCTGAAGAAAATACTTCAGTTGCGGGACAAACGAGTCGTGAATTAGAGATGATAAAAGCAGAACGCAACCGAAGAAAAGGAAAATAGAAATCAGTTTTAAGTACATTTAAATCCATAAAAAAACTCCATTCTGATACACTGAATGGAGTTTTTTTTGTCAAATTAAGAAAAAAAATTTAAGAATTGCTAAACTGCAGATTACTTAAATTTTTATAGATACCATTTTCTAAAGCGATTAATTCCTGATGTGTTCCTTGTTCCGTGATTTTTCCTTTATCCAAAACTAAAATTTGATCAGCGCTTCGAATAGTTGAAAGACGATGTGCAATTATAATACTGGTTCTTCCTTGCATTAAAATCTCTAGTGCTTCCTGAACCAGTTTTTCGCTTTCACTGTCTAATGATGATGTAGCTTCATCCAGAATTAAAATACTTGGATTTTTCAATAATGCTCTTGCAATTGCAATACGTTGGCGCTGTCCTCCAGAAAGTTTAATGCCTCTTTCGCCTACAATCGTTTCAAATTTTTCAGGGAAACTTTCAATAAAATTAAAAGCATTAGCTTGTTTTGAAGCAGTAAGAATTTCTTCTTCGGTGGCATTTGGTTTTCCATAAGCAATATTTTCTCTTATGGTTCCGCCAAATAATATCACGTCTTGCGGTACAATACTCATGTTTCCACGAAGACTTTCTAAATCAAAATCATAAATATTTTTTCCGTCAACCAATATTTGTCCTTCATCAATATTATAAAAACGCAATAAAAGAGAAGCAATAGTCGATTTTCCGGTTCCACTTGGACCAACGATGGCTATTTTTTGACCAAAATTAGCCGTAAAACTAACGTCTTTCAATACTTTGATTTCTTTTCTTGAATGGTAACTAAAAGCTACATTCTTGAAGGTAACGTTTCCTTTTATTTTTTCAATTGTAGCAAGATCACGAACCGAATTAATTTTTTCAGGAGTTTCATCTAATAATTCAAAAACACGTTCGGTTGCGCCAATCGCCTTTTGGATTTGGGCATATAGTTCTGCAATTCCGCCAAAAGAAGCACCTACAAATGTGGAATATAATACAAAAGAAATCAATTGTCCTACGCTCATTTCGCCGCTGATGCTCAATCGAACACCAAACCATACTACGGCAACAATGGCTCCAAAAAGACAGAAGATAATGAATGATGCAAAGTAACCTCGATATTTTCCCCCTTTGATAGCAATGGTAACGACTTCCTTTATTTTTCCGTTGTAACGGGCAATTTCGTACCATTCATTGGCGAAAGCCTTAACAATACTGATGCCTTGCATAGTTTCTTCAACAACTACTTGACTTTCGGCAACTTTATCCTGAACACTTTTTGAATATTTTCTGATGAACCGTCCAAAAATAACGGCCGCCACGGCAACAAGCGGAACTACGGATAACATCAATAATGTCAGTTTAATACTTTCATTTGCCAATAAAAGAACGCCACCAATAATTAGAATAAATTGTCTTAAAAATTCGGCTATGGTTGATGTTAAAGTGTCTTGTATTTGGGTTATGTCAGAACTGATTCGGCTATTTAATTCTCCAACACGTTTTTGCGAAAAGAATGACATTGGTAATTTTACCAAATTACTGTAAAGTGCTACTCTAAGATTAGCCAATGTGTTTTCAGTAAAATTGACGAATAAGTACAATCTAAAAAACGAAAATATAGATTGAAGAAATAAAATGACAATTAATCCTAAAGCTATAGTATTAGCCTGAGAATTATCTTTGTTTTTTACGCAATCGATAAGCATTCCCATTAATTTAGGAAAAGCGAGAGCAGTCGCTCCGGTGAATAATAAAAAAATTAAACCTACATAAAATTTCCAACGATGATTTTCTGCATATTGAAATATTACAGTTGCTTTTTGAAGTGAAGTTGCAGTAATTTTTGATTTTGGTAAATCATTTTCTTTGAACCTGGCCATTATCTATTATTTATAGCGCAAATGTAAGACTATAACGAATCAATACAAAAAAATACTAGAGTTTCATTCTCATTATAAAGTGCTATGGTAGAGCACGAAAGTAAATAGAGTCAATATTTTATTGATTTTTTTTATTATTTTGCTTGCAGATACGATTTCTAGCTGTATATTTGCAATCGCAATAAGGAAATGAAAATAACTACATTGTTTAGGGCGATTAGCTCAGCTGGTTCAGAGCACCTCGTTTACACCGAGGGGGTCGGGGGTTCGAACCCCTCATCGCCCACCATAATTTACAAACCTCCAAAATCAAATGATTTTGGAGGTTTTTTTTGTTCGAAAAATTGACAGATATTTTATATAATCGGATCAATCCCAAAACCTGAGATTAATCCCCAAACTCCAGTATTCAACAAAACTGTAATAAAAAACACCAATAGTAGTTATTATGTAGCTATTTCATTACCAGTACGATTTGGCAATGACCATCCCGCAACATTTACTATAGGTTTCCAATTTGGCATTGTGTTCTAAAAATGCCTTGTCATAGATGAAAATCCAATATATACTTTGAAAGGATTACTTTTTTATTTCCTGAAATTAGGAACAGTTGGTTTTGTTGGTCCAGTAGCATTGTTTAACTATATGCATCGAGATTTAGATGAAAATAAAAAATGGATTTCAAAAGAAGAATAAAAATAAGGTTTAGCTTTAGCACAGTTAGCACCTGGACCATTAACTATTTATTTTTGATATTCCAACGGCACTAATAGCTATTGTTACAATTTTTGCTTTACTTTATATTAATAAAATTCAAAAACCATCTATTATTGCTGTTGCAGCAGTATTAGGTATCATTATAAAATTAATACTATGAACAGAAAAGAGTTTTTAAAATCGAGCACTTTATTAGGTGCAGCTTCGCTAATTCTTCCAACAAATAATGCATTTGCCACTAATCTAGCGGACAATTCAATTGATAAATTGGTTGATGGAAACGGCAATTATATTCAACAAACGCTTCCGTACAGTGAAATTTTTTTAGAACCCTACATGGATGCCGAAACCTTGCATCTACATTATACTTTTCATCACGGTGGCGCAGTAAAGGGAGCGAACAAGGATTTGCAAATGATAAAAAAAGCATTGGACGAAAACATTTTGGAAACCATTGATTTTTGGACAAAAAAATTATCACATCATTTTTCATCACATATTCTACATTCGATTTTTTGGACAAACCTTACCAATAAAAACACATTACCGCAAGGTGATTTGTTGCGGCGAATAGAAAAAAGTTTTGGGAGTTTTGATAAACTTAAAATCTTAATTGCTGCTACCTCAAAAAATGTAGATGGCAATGGTTGGGGAATTTTAGCGTATCAGCCTTACAGCGACAGTTTGGTAATTTTACAATGCGAAAACCACGAAAAGCTAACACAATGGGGTGCTATTCCTTTACTGGTTATTGATGTTTGGGAACACGCCTATTATTTAAAATACAAAAATAAACGAACCGATTTTGTCGATGCCTTATTTAATATCATCAATTGGGATAACGTAGCGATGCGATTAAACGATGCATTAAAATTGACGCAATAAAATGTTAAATAGACATATTCAAAACAACTATCATATAAGGTTTTTTAGCCTTATTTAAATTAAGGAATGACTAGAATTAAATGCCGTATTTTAATGAACCCTAAATATATTCTTTGCTACAGATTTTACAGATTATCAGAGATTAATTTGCCATAAAGCATTTTTTTTTATTCCTTAAAATCTGCGGCAAAAAATCTTTTAATAATTGTTATCGTATTTTTATATTGCGACAATATATCTTTCTAATTACTTATTTGTAATAATGAAAAATTATTTTGAGATCGGCAGTTCTTCAAAAAAGTGCAGTTATTTAAAATTGTAAAGAAAAATATCTAAATTTTTCAAGGCGATTAGTTCAGCTTGTTTAGAGGAAGTCGTTTACACCAATTGGGTTCAGGGTTTCGAACCGTTTATGGCCCACTATAATTTACAAACCTCCAAAGTCATTTGATTTTGGAGTTTTTTTTTTGGTTCGAAAGATTTACAGATATTTTATAAAATCTCTCAACACCATTAATTACTATAATGGCAGGTTCGAACTATGTAAGGTTCTAAGACATAATCCAACAACAATAATAGTTTTTTTTTCTCTACTTTTTTTCGTGATTCTTAGGATTAACGCTTGATTAATAATTAATTATCAACCAGACAAATCACAAAAGTAGTTTTTCCATCATCATTTTTATATGCCAAATAACCACCGTGAGCCTCTACAATGCTTTTGGACAATGTCAAGCCAATTCCGGCTCCTTCTTTTCTAGTGGTGAAAAAGGGTAAGAATATTTTACTTTCTATTTCTTTTTCAATGCCTTTTCCGTTATCGATAATCTTAATAAAAATTCTCTTTTCTTTAATTTCTGCCGAAATAATAATCCGCTTTTTTTCTGTATCTGCCAGGGCGTAAATACAATTCGTCAAAAGATTAATCAATACATGTTCAATTTGTTGAATGTCAACATTTAGCCTGTGGTCGAAAGCAATCGTGTTTATGACTTCTATTTGTTTTATTTTGAAAATTGGATCCATAATTTGGAAACTGTTTTTAACCATTTTCAACAATTCTGTTTTTTCCTTTTTGGGAGAAGGCAGCATGGCCAGTTTGCGGTAACTTTCAACAAATTGCTGTAGATGATCGCTCCGCCTTAACATCGTGGCAACACTGCTTTTCATATCGTCCAAGTCTTCCGTTGAAATGGTTTCCTGCTGCACTAAATCCTGTAGATTCTGAGAAAGTGACCGAATGGGAGTAATCGAATTCAACAATTCATGAGAAATAACCTTCATCAGATTGACCCAAGCCTCTTTCTCTTTTTTCTCGATTACATTTTGAATCGAATCCAGCAAAACGATAAAATAATCCTGATTGTAAATTTCACTCCTCGAAGTCTGCAGCACAAATGTTTGTCTGTCTTGTTGATTCACACGGATCTCTAATGACGTTTTAATTTCCTGAAAATCTTGCTCCTCGATAACTTCACACAAAGAAGGCAACTGATTTTTCAGATATTTCCATTTGGAAACTTTTGGAACGTTAAAATGTTTGGAAAAATAATCATTCATCAAAAATATATTCCAATCGGTTTCCTGTTTTTGCAGGATAATAATTCCAGTTTCAATATTGTTCAAAATAGAACGGTAAATAATGTCTTTTGAAACTTCTTCGTTTTGTTTGTTTTTTAGATTTTCATACAATTTGAATACGTTGGAATAATTTTCATACGATTTATGCTTTGAAAAATCGGAGGTGAAATCATTTTGCAAAATAGAAGTAATCGTTCTGTCGAAAAGTAAAAAGGCCTGCTTCACATAAAAATACATTTCAACGAGCAGTATAAAAATGATAAGGACACCAAATACGGCCGTGAAAACCAATCCTTTTTGAAAAAGAAAGAAGGAAATTCCGGTAGTCAAAAGAATAAGTAGCAATCTTATAAAAAGGAGATGGTATATTTTCCAGGATGTAAACATATTAGTTGGTGCTGATGTTATATTTTTCAATTCTTCGGTATAAAGCACCTCTTGACAATCCCAATTCCTCAGCCGTTTTACTGATATTGTTATTGTTTTTCAATAGCATCTTTTCGACGGCTGATTTTTCGATAGCCGACAGCTGAATATCGTCTGGATTATCCTCGTAAGTTGTTATTTGTTCTAAATCTAAGTCGGAAACGGTAATATGATTGTTCTCGCAAAGAATCACGGCGCGTTCTATTCTGTTTTCCATTTCCCGGATGTTTCCGTTCCAAGCATGTTTTTCGATTTGTTCCAATGATTTTTCATCAAAAGCGATTTCATCTCGTCCGTACTTAGCCATCATTTTTTGCAAGAGATAGTGAGCCAAAGGGATTTTATCTTCGTTGCGTTCCCGTAATGGAGGCAAAACAATTTCCATAGTGTTGATGCGATAATATAAATCCTCCCTAAAGTTTTTATCGGCGACTTCTTGCTTCAAATTTAAGTTGGTGGCGGTAATAATGCGAACATTCAAAGGTCTTGATTTGGATTCGCCCAATCGGGTTACTGTTTTGGTTTGAATAACCTGAAGGAGTTTAGATTGCAGATGCAAAGGAACATTTCCAATTTCATCTAAAAAAATAGTTCCATTTTCAGCCAATTCAAAACGTCCCGGAGTATCTGTTTTGGCATCGGTAAAAGCTCCTTTGGCGTAACCAAATAGTTCGCTTTCAAAAATATTGGCATTCAAAGAACCCAAATCAACGGGAATAAAAGCATTATTTTTTCTTTCGGACTGCAGATAGATGTGATGTGCCAAAACAAATTTACCGGTACCATTTTCTCCAAGCATTAAAACATTGGCTTCTGTTATTGCGACTTTATCAGCCAGTAAATAAGCCTTTTTTATAGCCTCTGAATTACCAATAAAGAAATCGTCAGTAGTGGCAACATCAATTAGTTTCTTTTGTTCTTTGCGTGATTTACTAACAGCTTGTCTAACAATATTAAGCAATTTTTCGTTGTCCCAAGGCTTTAAAATATAATCAAAAGCCCCTGATTTTAATCCTTCAACAGCTGTTTCTACTTTACCAAAAGCGGTCATTAAAATAACAATGGTTTTTGGCGAAAGCGTTTTTATTTCCTTTAACAGATACAAACCTTCTCTTCCGTCCTCGAAACCTATTCTGTAATTCATGTCGAGTAAAACCACATCAATGGTGCTTTTTGACAATAATTCAACCACATTTTTTGGATTAGTGAGTGTATAAATGTTCTCAAAATGTTTTTTAAGCAGCATCTTAGCAGCAAAAAGGATGTCTTCCTGATCGTCAATCACTAAAATGCTTGCGTTTGTCTTTTTCATTAACTGTTCATTTTTGGACAAAATGTGTTCAATACTGAACACGTGAAATTTGTATTAAAAGTAAAATATTTAAAAATGAGGTGATTGCAAGGTTTAAAATTTTGGCACGAAATTGCTTTGTACACTTGAAAATAACAACAATGGACACCATCCTTCCTCGTAAAAATAATAAAAATAAGTATCTATTCATCGCATTGCCGCTTTTTTTGGTTTTGGTCTTTTTGGTTTATTCTTCAGTGACTAAAAAAAGGAGCCTGAATGTCAAAAGAGCAGAAATTACTATTAAAACAGTCGAAAATAATTTCTTTGAAGATTTTATCGTGTTTCAGGCAAAAGTAGCGCCATTGAATTCTATTTTGATTAATATTACCGAAGGTGGCGCTGTTCAGGAAATTTATGTTGAAAATGGGGCGATGGTAAAAAAAGGACAAGCTTTGGCCCGACTTTATAATCCCAATACCGAATTGAATTATATGCAACAAGAAACTGCCATTATCGAACAAATCAATAATCTGAACAAATCAAAACTCGATTTAAGAAACCAGGAGTTGAATTTGGCCAAAGATTTAATTGCAATAGAGCACGATTATTTGGATTCTAAAAATTTATACGATTTAAATATGAAATTATTTGAGCAAGAAATCCTTTCTAAAAATGAATGGGAAAAAACAGTAGAAAATTTACGTTTCCAGAAAGAAAGAATGAAAATCATTAAGGAAAGTGTTACCAAAGAGAAACGGGCGAATCAAATCCAAATTGGACAACTGAATCAATCTATCGCCTTCATGGATAAAAGTTTGGGGATTTTGAGAACAAACAAGCAGCATTTTTTAATCTCAGCCCCGCTTTCAGGAAGACTTTCTTCTTTTGAACCGATCCTGGGGAAAACATACATTCAGGGACTAAGTATTGGGACAATTGATGTAATGAAAGGCTATAAATTGCTTGCCGATGTGGATGAGTTTTATTTGAACAAAATCACTGATGGCCAAAAAGGAACAGTCGATTTTAATGGAAAACCAATCCGTGTTCAGATTACGAGAGTCATTCCCGAAATAAAAAGTGGACGATTTGTGGTCGAATTGAATTTCACTTCCTCAGAAAGTTTGAATTTACAACAGGGATTGAGTTTTGGGGTTAAATTAAATTTGTCAGAAAAAACAAAAACAGTAGTGCTTTCCAAAGGAAGTTTTTATGAAGAAACCAATGGGAAATGGATTTTTGTTGTCAACGGCAGCAAAGGAGAACGAAGAGCAATCAAACTTGGGAAAGAAAATCCATTATATTATGAAGTTCTTGGCGGATTGAAAGCTGGCGAAAAAGTAATCACGTCATCGTACAAAGATTATAAACGGGCGGAAATATTAAATTTAGAATAAGAAATAGTAGGAAACATAAAAATAGCATCAATCAAAAAACGAACAATAGTATGATTCAAATTAAAAATCTTTCAAGAGTATTTAGAACCGAGGAATTAGAAACGAAAGCATTAAGTGAAGTTTCTATAACCATAAATCAAGGTGATTTTGTGTCCATCATGGGGCCTTCGGGAAGCGGAAAATCCACTTTATTAAATATTGTTGGATTGCTCGACAGCGCTTCCAGTGGAAGTTATCAATTGTTAAATCAGGAAATGATTGGATTGAAAGAAAAAGGAAAATCGAAAGCCAGAAAAGAAAATATTGGTTTTATTTTTCAGAATTTCAATTTGATAGACGAATTATCGGTTTATGATAATATCGAATTGCCATTGATTTATAACAAAGTTCCTTCTTCTGAAAGAAAGAAAAAAGTAGAAGCAATTGCCGATAAATTAGGGATTTCACACCGATTAAAACATTATCCACAACAGCTTTCCGGAGGACAACAACAACGTGTGGCCGTGGCAAGAGCTTTAATTAACGATCCGAAAATCATCCTTGCCGATGAACCTACAGGAAATCTAGACAGCAAAAATGGAAATGAAGTTATGGAATTGCTCACTGATCTACATTCCAACGGAGCAACGATCCTGATGGTTACACATTCTGAGTACGATGCGTCTTTTTCCCAAAAAACAATTTTGATGAAAGATGGAATGATACTTTCAGAAAAAAGTAATAAGCGGAATGTAGATGTATTAGTAACCGAATTAAAAAAATAAAGACATGCTAAAAGTAATTGTAACGCTAACGACCTTATTATTAAGTTCTATTTTATTGGCGCAAGTATCAGAAAACAGAGAAGTTGCCTCCTTTTCAAAATTACAGGCTTCACAAGGAATTGAAGTTTTTTATACCATTTCAAATATAAGAAGTGTAAAAGTAGAAACTGATAATTTAGAAAAATTAATTTTGGTAAAAACGGAAGTCGAAAATAATGTTTTAAAATTATATATCGGTTCAAAAGGGTCTAAAACCAAGAATACCAAAACAAATTTTATGAGGATAAACAACATAAATACAATTAATGGAATTAATTTTAAAATGTTAAAAATTACGATTTCTGGTCCCAATTTAGAAAGTATTAAAGCACTTTCTGCCGCTACTATTAAAATTGCAAACTTGAATAAAACATCCGGTTTGGATCTTGCAGTGAGTTCATCGGGAAGTATTTCAGGAAGCTTCGAATGTTCAAATGCTGTGATTGAAGCCTCCTCTAGTGGCTATCTTGCAGCCACAATTAATGCTTCTACAATTGAAATTGAATCAAGTAGCTCCTCTGATGTCGTTTTATCCGGAAAAGCAAAAAAAATTACTGTTAATACTAGTAGTTCCGCTGCTTGTAGACTAAAAAATTTAGAGGCTGAAGCCGCAATAATTAAAGCGAGTAGTTCTGCTAATGTTATTGTAACAGCAACAAAGTATATCAATGCAAGCGCATCTTCAAGCGCTGCTATTCGTTTTTATGGTAATCCATCTCAAATTGAAAAAGCAGAAAGCTCATCAGGTTCTATTTCCAATAAATAATCTACAAAATCAATAATCTCGGACAGATTAAATAAAAAAACTAGAGTTATGCTAAAAAATTGGACACGAATATTTTTATACCATCTCAAAAACGAGAAGCTTTTTTCGGCTTTGAATGTTTTCGGACTAGCAATAGGAATTGCAGGCTTAATTTTCGCTTTACTATATTGGAACGACGAACAAAGTTATGACGCCTGGAATCCCGAAAAAGACAAAGTATTTAAAGTTTTTACTGATATAGGGAAAAATGTAATTTGGCCCTACAATCCTGTCACTTTAGAAACCTATTTAAAAGACAACCCGAGCGTAGCAAATGTGGTTTATCACGATGGGTACCATGCGGATTTTTTTAAATACAAAGAAAAAAAACACTTTATAAATAAAACGCTAAATACTCAAAACGATTTCTTTGAATTGTTCCCTTTTGAAAGAGTAGCAGGCAACTTAAGTACTGCTTTACTAAAAGAGAATAGTGTAGCGATGAATCAAGAAACTGCTAAATTATTTTTTAAAGAAGAAAATCCAATTGGGAAGCAAATAATTTATGAGAATACCATTTTAACCGTAACAGCGGTATATAAAGTCCCAGGGAATTCCTCCATTAATCCTACAATGGTGATTAACCAGATGAAAGAGCAGCTTTTAGAAAATAAAGATTATTGGGGCAATTTTTATTATCATTTGATGATAAAATTAAAAGATCCTACTAAAGCAGAAGAAATAACCAAAAAAATTAACGAGTTATATTATCAAAATAAAACAGTTAAAGATGCAAAATCAGATGGAATGTCAGTTGAAGAGTATATAAAAAGTTACGGCTCCATAAAATCAGTTCTAAACCCATTGAGTACCATCCGATTGCATGCTATTGTGCCTGGTATGCCGGAAGGACAAGGAAATTATCAATTCCTAGTAATAATGCTAGGATTATCCGTACTTATAATTATTCTTTCTATCGCAAATTATATCAATTTGGCTACAGCCAATGCTATAAAAAGAGCCAAAGAAGTGGGAATTCGTAAAATCATTGGGGCCTCCAAAATGAATATTGTTTGTCAATTTATTTTTGAATCCATACTAATCAATCTGTTTTCGATATTTCTAGCCTTAGTAATTGTAGAATTAAGTCTGCCTTTTTACAATGAATTTTTAGAAAAAGAATTAATCATATACGGAAGTCAGTTTTACATCCAGCTTATTTTAATTTTTATTATTACTGTGAGTGTTGCAGGAGTTTTTCCAGCTGTATACGTGGCTAATTTTGAGACTTTAAAAGTACTAAAAGGTAATTTTGGGAGAAGCAAAAGTGGTATTTGGATGCGCAATGGAATGCTGATACTTCAATTTGCTATTGCTAGTTTTTTTATTGTCGGTTCTTATATTGTTTATGATCAGGTCACTTATTTAGCGAATAAAGATTTAGGATTCAAAGGCGATCAAGTAGTTGCTATAAGGTGGTTTAAATCAAAGGACATTGCAACTCACAAGAATGCGAATCAATTAATATTTAAAAAATATCAAACCATAAAATCGGAAATCGTAAAAATTCAAGGCATTCAACAAATTTCAACAGGAACTTTTAAGTTTGGCGGAGGAAATGATAGTAGTAGCAGTTTTTCTTATAATGGAGAAAACATTCAGGCTAACAACTTAGCTATAGATTACAATATGCTTGACATGATGCAAATTAAAATCAAAGAAGGTAGGAATATTTCTGAAAAATTAGCCTCGGATAGTATCAATTCAATGCTGATTAATGAAACAGCATTGAGCATGATGAAAGAGAAAAATCCTATTGGGAAAGCGGTACTTTGGCAAGGTAAAAAGTTAAAAATAATAGGGGTTGTCAAAGATTTTAATTTGTTGAGTCCACAATCAAAAGTTCCTCCTATGGTTTTCTTTCATCTGAAAACCAATGACTGGCTATTAGGAAATTTGAACAATATTTATGTAAAAATTGATGCAAATAACTCTGGGCAAACTTTAGCAAAAATTGAGGAATTCTGGAAAGAAAATGTAGATCAAGAGTATCCGTTTGAATATGATTTTGTTGATAAGGAGTACGCCAGAACATATGAAACCTATGTAAAACAAAAGAATCTTTTTTCATTGCTGAATATAGTGGTAATTGGTATTGCGCTTTTCGGGCTGTTTGCTTTGGCTTCTTATTCGATACAAAGTCGGATGAAAGAAATTGCTATCAGAAAAACTTTGGGTGCAGAAACCAATACTTTGCTTAAAGAATTATCAAAACAGTATATTTTATATTGCGCAATCGGGTTTTTAATCGCTTTGTTTCCAGTGTATTATTTGTTGAACAAATGGCTCGAAAATTTTGCCTTTAGGATTGACATCACTGTATTTCCATTTATTTTTGGATTCCTCATACTATTAGTTTTAACATTGATAATTGTGCTTTTAAAAGCGTATACCGCAACCCGAGTTAATGTTTTACATTACTTAAAATACGAATAACCATGCTAAAAAATTGGACACGAATATTTTTATACCATCTCAAAAACGAGAAGCTTTTTTCGGCTTTGAATGTTTTCGGACTAGCAATAGGAATTGCAGGCTTAATTTTCGCTTTACTATATTGGAACGACGAACAAAGTTATGACGCCTGGAATCCCGAAAAAGACAATGTGCATCAGGTTTTAGTAGAGTTAACAGGAATGCCCATTTTTTCAGATTGTGCTTTATTCCTAAAACCTATTTTAGATAAAGATGCTAATGTAGAAAAGATCGTTTATGCTGACAGTTGGTATCAAAAGGATAAAATTATCTACAAAGGCAAGAAAGAAATAGTTGATAAAATTATCAATGTTGAAGCTGATTTCTTTTCGCTATTTCCATTCGAAATTATTAAGGGAGATGCTGTTTCGGCATTAAAAGATGATTCAAGTGCTGCTATTTCAGATGTTATTGCTAAACGAGTTTTTGGTAACGAAAATCCAATTGGAAAACAAATAACATGTTTGGATCAAATGTTTGTGGTACGCGCTGTGTATCATATTCCAGGGAATTCCTCAATTGCTCCAGATGTCGTGATGAATAAAATGAAAGAATGGATGAGTGGGAATACGACATCTCCTTTTGTCCTTAAATTACTTTTAAAAGTTAAAGATCCGTCAAAAATTGAGAATACTCGAAAGAGCTTGGAAAGAATGTATAATGGCGATTTCATTGAAAGAACAGCTAAGCTGGAGGGGTTCACTCCCGAGGAAATGGCTAAGAAAATAGGTTATTTTAATGTAGTTATAGAGCCACTTTCAGAAGCGAGATTACATTCTATTGCAGATGGATATCCTGAAGGCAGAGGGAATTATCAGTTTTTGTTGATTATGGTCGGGTTATCTGTTTTAATACTCATTCTTTCGATTGTAAATTATATCAATTTGGCTACAGCTAATGCAGTTAAACGTGCTAAAGAAATTGGGGTTCGTAAAGTTGTGGGTGCTTCAAAAAGTACTATTGTTATTCAATTTATTTTTGAAACTGCTCTAATAAGTTTGTTTTCGATTTTACTAGCATTGGTTATTGTTGAGTTGACTTTGCCGTATTACAACGAATTTTTAAATAAGAGTTTACGAATAATTGGCAGTCAGTTTTATCTGCAATTAATTCTGATTTTCAGTATTACAGTTTTGGTGGCAGGAATACTTCCAGCCGTTTATGTTGCTAATTTTGAAACTTTAAAAGTTCTGAAAGGCAATTTTGGAAGAAGTAAAAACGGAACCTGGTTGCGTAACGGAATGTTGATTTTCCAGTTTATGGTGGCTACTTTCTTTATTGTTGGTTCTTATATTGTGTATCAGCAAATCGATTATCTAACCAATAAAGATTTAGGTTTTAAAGGAGATCAAGTGATTGAAATTAATTTGAATTTTCCTAATTCCGATTATGAAGTGAAAAAGGTTGGACAAAATATTTACAACAAATACACTACCATTAAACAAGAATTGGCTAAAATAAAAGGAGTTGAACAATCTTCTACAGGTCTGGTTTCATTCGATGGTTCAGACGATTCATTAGGTGGAGTATTGTATAAAGAAGAGCTTTTTAAAGGACGAACAATTGCGGTAGATTACGATTTTCTCGAAATGATGAAAATTAAAGTCATAAAAGGTAGGGGCCTTGATAAAAAATACGCTAAAGACACCATTACTTCTGTACTAATTAATGAAACAGCCCAAAAATTAATGAGTATGAAAGAGCCAATTGGACAAGAAATTATTGTTAAAGAACGAAAGTTAAAAATCATAGGAGTTGTTAAAGATTTTAATTTATTAAGTCCTGAAGTAGAGGTGTCAGGAATGTATTTCTATCATCTTAAAACGGTAGATATTGCTCAAAATATCAATAAGGTTTTCGTAAAACTAAAATCGGATAATATTGAAAATACGATTGCTGAAATTGACAAATTATGGGCAACGGTTAATACTGACTACCCATTTAAATATGATTTTGTAGACAAACAATATGCAAGAACATATGAATCTTATGTAAAACAAAAGAACCTATTTTCATTGCTAAATTTTGTGGTGATTGGCATTGCTCTTTTTGGTTTGTTTGCATTGGCTTCGTATTCGATACAAAGTAGGATGAAAGAAATAGCCATCCGTAAAACCCTTGGTGCAGAAACGAATGTGCTACTGAAAGAATTGTCTAAACAATATATTTTGTATTGCATCATTGGTTTTTTAATTGCTTTGTTTCCTACTTATTATTTGTTGAATATGTGGTTAGAGAATTTTGCTTTTAGAATTGAAATGACCTTGTTTCCATTCCTTTTTGGTTTTATTATACTATTGGTTTTAACGTTAATCATTGTTTTGTCAAGAGCCTATCAAGCAACAAAAACTGATGTTTTAAAATATTTAAAATATGAATAAAAAAATTGTTTTAACCGTTGTCTTCACAGCCTTTTGTGCTTTGGCAAGTGCTCAGGAAACTTCTTGGTCACTAAGCCGTTGTATAGAAACGGGTTTACAAAATACTATTGAAATAAAAATCAGACAGCTGGAAATTAAAAGAACAGAAAAATCACAAAATTCGGTTTTAAATCGAATGTTACCTACTGTCGATTTAAATGGACAACAAGGGTACATTTTTGGCTCCACCATTGATCCCGCAACGAATGCGAGGGTAAGTTCCAATTTTCAAAGTGATAATTTCTATCTCAATGCCAGAACTAATTTAATCGATTTTGGCGCTTTTGCAAATGCCCAAAAGGATAAAATCAATATCGCACAGGCTAAAGCCGAGAAAGAAGTTATAGAAAACGAATATAAATTACAAATTTTAGAAAGCTATTATCAGGCACTTTACACTCAGGAGTTATCAAAAATTCAAAAAGAGCAATTCGTACAAGCCACTTTTAATTTGGACAGAGTGACAAAAGAAGTCGCTATTGGCAGCAAACCCCAAAGTGATTTGTATGACATGCAATTGAGTTTCTCGGAGGAAGAAAACCGAAATTTAGAAACTGAACAATTGTATGCTATTAAAAAAATGGAATTGTTCCAATTAATGAATGTTAGCGATGCGGGCCTTTCGGATGCAATTGTATTGGAGTCTTATTTTAACGAAAGAGCCACTGAAGATTTAGATCAAGGAATCTATAATCCTAAAATAAAGCTTGCGGAACTCCAATACGAAAACAGTTTGAAATCGATTCGTGTAGAACGCGCTTTCAATTTGCCGGTGTTATCAGCCTATTATGGGTTTTCTTCTTTTTATTATAAAACTTTAAACCAGATGAATTCAAACACGGATGCTTTTTTTACGCAACTAGAAGCGAATAAAAGTCAGCAGATAGCAATGCAATTGACAATTCCGGTTTTCAATGGATTTAGGAATACTAAAAAAATTAGTGCTTCAAAAATAGAAAGTGAAAAATCAAAGTTGGTTATAGAACAGACAAAACAACTGTTGAACAATCAAATAGAATTAGAAAATCAAAACAAAAGAAATTATACGGAGTTTCAGGATAAATTGAACAAAAAACAGTCTTACGCTAAAGCGTCTTTGGCCACTACCCAAGCCAAATTTGAAAGCGGAAAAGTGGAAGCTGTCTTATATTCTTCGGTAAAAAATCAATTTATTTCTGCAGAATATGAGGTTTTAAAAAATAACCTTCAGCTGCAATATATAGATCTGAAAATAAATTTGTTAAAAAATAATAGTTTGTAAGTTATTGAAAGAGATGTCAATGCATTTACAGTTTAAATTGTTACTATTAATTTATTCAAATCCTGCATAAAATAGTTCGTAAACGCCCCCGTAAAAATTACAAAGAACTCTATTAGAAATAATGGAGTTCTTTGTAATCTTATTTTTTTAATACCTCTTAGATATAAAACGGTAAATTCCCCGGTTTTCATTACGCATCTTTTTTCTTCAAACTCCTACCTCTCGGTTCATCACCTTCATAAAGTACAATTTCAGAATGCAGAAACTGTGCGGCGGCTGCTGAATCATTCACTTTTGTAGCGCTACGTTCTAACATTTCTGATTCAAACTCCGTTAATACACTTTTCCTTATTCCATCTTTTCTCCATTGAGATAAAGGTCTGCATCCTTTTGAGATAGTGCGAGCCAATGAAAGAGCATCCAGTAACGCTTGATTTGCACCCTGTCCTTTGAATGGACTCATAGGGTGAGCCGCATCTCCAATAAGAGTTACTTTCTGTGCTTTTGCCAATAATTCTGGTTCTAGTAATTCCCGATCATACACAGGATAGCCAGAAATCTGAACTTCCAGAGTCGCCTCTAAAATCTGTGGAATGGGATCGTGCCACTGCGTTCTACGACGTGCTTCTTCCTTGAGTGCTTGAGGTCCTTTAGCACTTAACAACTTAGCATCTTCCTCTAGCATTGGGAAACTCAATTGCCACATTATCGAATCTGAAGCATAAGGCATGATGTAGATTCGCTCATTACCATTGGCTGTTTGAAATACAGTCGCCGAATCCAGTAAAGGACTATTAAGACCTTCGAGTGCTTTCAAAGGACAGATGCCTAATATCACTATACAACCCAGATAACGCAAAGGGCTAATATCATCACCAATCAGCAATCTTCGTACTGAACTTCGAATACCATCGGCTCCAACTACGAGATCCGCTTTTGCATTCTTGAGTTCCCCATCCACTTGAAAGCTTAAATCAACACCTTTGCCCTCACATTCCTTATAGTCTACTAACTGATATCCCCACTGTATAGCATTCGGTCCGCCGAGTTGTTGAAGTAATGCTAAACGCAAAGATTGTCGTGCAATATGAATATTGGTACGTTTCTGAAAAATTTTCGCATCTGACTGTATCCACTTTCTGATTCCCCATTCTCCAATAACTTTTCCATCGGTAGTATGAACCAAATGTCTTGTTGAAATCACCCCTTCTTCTAATGAAAAAATACCCAATCCCTCAATTGCTTTACTGGCTTGTTGCAATGTAAGTCCATATCCTTGAGATCTGGCTTCAAAATTATCATCGCGCTCATAAAGGGTAAAAGGAATTCCGCGGTGCAAACAGGCCACAGCAAGAGCTACGCCACCAATACCACCACCAATAATGGCAACATGTGGGTAGATTTCTTTATCTGCGACAGGAGGTCTGGAAGAACGAAGCAGCCCAGATCCGGAACATTTCGGGCAGGAGCGAAGGTGACCTTTAGGAGGCACCGGAGTACTCCCTTCACTATTCGTCATTTTAAATTGGTCTAATGCTATTTGATATTGGAGTCGCGCTTTCTTAGTTAGTCCTCGACTTTTCTTGCCTCTTCCTTGACATTCAAGGCACATAGTCCAGCTTCCTTCTTTATTTTCCAATTTTTTTACTTCTTGTTTTATTTAAACTTTTTTATTTCTTTTCTCTTAAAGAAAAAACCTAGTGGATACAATTTATGCTGATTTATTAATATTGCAGTTTTTGAAACTTTTATTACTTCTATGTAATTTAACGTGAGAAATTTATATTTTAAATGAAAATATATCTCATGGCTATTACGTAACTTTAGTACCAAAGAACAGCATTGCAAAATTACTTATTTCAATTTAAAACAGAAGGGATTTCTCAGCGCTATACTATTCGAATTTTTATTTAAATACTGTATAGAATGATTAGAAAATAGTTCTGCACAACCTCAATAAACTCCATTATAAATAGTGTAGTTTATCTTATTGTTAGAAATTTTTAACCTTAAAATCAATAAAATCCTTTATTTATCCTTCTATTATTTTTTCGGTTTTAGTTAAGAATTTTTCTGTGGCTTCTTCAATATTAATATTCATTCTCTCCGCCAGTACTGTGAGCCACCAGATGGATTCTCCTAATTTGTGCTTGAGTTCTTCCTGAGTATTTTCTTTGGGCCATCTTCCTTGTTGTGACATTGTAAGTCTTCCTACTAAACCTGCATCGGTAAGAAAAGCCAAGGCATCTTCTTCTATCGTCCATTCACTACCGTGGTGCGTACGTTCTAATTCGTGGTAGCGTTCTCTTATTTTTATAGAACGCTCTCTTAATTGTTCAAAATCTATTATTGCCATTGCTGTGAATTTTTAGTTTGTTTTAAATGCTGAAATCATTTCAAGAGGTACTTTTTAAATAAAGCATGCATCAATCTAAAGCAATTGGAGCTGCAAGACAACTATCCGGAATATCAAATGCTTTTACTAATGAAACAGCATCCGGCCTGATTTCCCAGCAAAGTTGATTCACCATCTTACGAATAGCTTTCGTTTTTGCAGCTTCCATATAACCATCTTCGAGATACCATCCTTTATTTTTTTCCATTTGTGAAAGGGCATACAATTGACATAACTGAGTCATTATTTCTTTACTTTTTTTGTCCTTGATAGCTTCTATGGCTTTTTGAAACTGCTCTAGAACAATTCGTTCGAGATACGCCTCAGCTACATCAATCATTTGGTGTTGTACCACATTAAAAGCATCATAAGGTTCAATTCCGCTATCAATTAGCTTTTTCAAACGCTTAGCTGCTGATGCCAATATTGTTTTTTCTCGATATTCGAAAGCGCTCAAGTGAAATTCATCATCTAATAAATGAGATTCCTCAGTTTTGCGCGTTACAATTGGATTTTTTTCAGAAATAGCTGTTTTAGCATTTTCAAAAACATAGTTAATTATTCCCATAGCATCCATTTCACCAAATGCCTTACGAAATTCTGACAAGCGATTTTTAGCAACTAATTGCATTAAAACAGTATTGTCCCCTTCAAAAGTAGTGTAGATTTCGGTATCATTTTTCAACGCATCGATTCTATTTTCGGATAAATATCCTTTACCACCACAGGCTTCGCGACATTCTTGTAAAACATCCGTGGTACTCCAGGTTGAGTAGGCTTTCATTCCAGCTGCCAAGGCTTCAATTTCTGGCATTTCCGATTCGGTTCTATCAACATAACGATTCGTCACGTATTGCAAAGCAAAATGAATGGCATACGTTTTTGCTAACAATGGAATCAATCTTCGTTGATGCATTCGATAATTCAATATTGGTACTTCTGAGCCTCCTTCGGGTCCAAATTGTCTGCGCTTGTCGCTATATTGTATCGCTATTGTCAATCCTGATTTGGCTGCAGCCAAAGCGGATCTCGGAATCCCAATTCGACCACCGACCAAAGTGCCCAGCATCGTAAAAAACCGTCGATTGTCACTTGGAATCGGACTTTCAAATTTTCCTTCTTCGTTTACCGAGGCAAATCGATCCAGCATGTTTTCTTTTGGAATAACCACATTTTCAAAACGAATGGTCCCGTTATCAACGCCATTAAGTCCCATTTTAAGTCCGCAATCACCAATTGTGATCCCCTTCATGATTTTGCTGTTAGTATCCCGAATTGGGACAACAAAAGCATTCACACCGTAATCTATTTCATCAATAATTAATTTGGCAAAAACAGTAGCCATCTGACCATGAACTGCTGCGTTACCAATGTATTCTTTCTGCGCCTTTTCATGCGCTGTATGAATGGTAAAAGTTTGGTTATTATGATTGTATGTTGCCGTTGTTTCTAATCCTTTTACATTCGAACCGTGATTGGTTTCAGTCATGGCAAAACAGCCGGGTAACTGCAGAGAACCTACATCTTTTAAGTATTTGCGATAATGTTTTTCGGTTCCAAGCGATTGTATACTCATTCCCCAAAGCCCGAATTGCACACCAAATTTAATTACCAAACTTAAATCATGATAGCTCAGCGTTTCCATTATCGCAAAATAATCGGCTATGTTTTCCCCACCGCCGTATTGTTTTGGATACGCCATGTTTCCTAAGTTTTCGTCTGCAAGGATTTTACACCAGTCGTATACTTTTTCACGATATACAGCAGTATCAGTTGAATTTTCATAGGCAAATTCAGGTCTGCTGATAACCGTTTTTACTTTTTTAATAATCTCAGATTGTTTTCCATCCAGAATTTGGGTCAGTTTTTCAATTTCGAATGTGTCTTCAGATTGATAATTTGAAGTAAAAGTATTTGATCTTATTTTAAAATTTCCAATTGCTTCTTCGCCTAAAATCCCCAAATCGTTTTCCAATTGAAGAAAGTCAGCTGCGTGATCTTTGACAGCAGAATCATTATCAGCAAGGGCTATCGAAACTTCAAATATAGATTTCAGCAAAGGATGGTGGTGAATAACAGTATCAATTTCACCTTTCCATTCAGCAAGTTGTGCTCTTGATGGAGGAACAGAAATCGCTACTTTTGAAAGAAGAAATTCTTGTCCTTTTTCGGAAATCCAGTGCTGTGAACCTATAAATTCTTGTAACGTAAAGAATTCTTTTTGAGATAAAAGGTCATCCGACCAAACGAGATAAAAAAATGGGATAAAAGCCTTTAATTTTGAATTTTCCATAATAACCTTTAATTAAAATAATAATTTCAGTTTGGTTAAGATAGGAAAAATTATTGACTAAAAGTAAGGAATAGTGGTATACTTGAAAATTTGGAAGGGAATTGGATTGGCTTTTTTAAACGAAAATGGCATAAAAATTAATCCAATGTCAAAGCACCGAGAATTTCTTCAGACAGGAAAGGTCCACCAGGATATTTGGCTGTATAATCCAGATTCATCCAGATTTGACCGCGTTCATCAACGTGATAATGAAGTTTGTTTTCAGTACTTTCATTGACAAATAGTACATTTTTGATTAGAAAATTGACTTTTTCTAAATCAGTAATAGAGCCTATCAGTATTTCCGGGTAAATATGTCCAGTAGTATGAATTAATCTGGGTGTTCCACCAATAGACTTAATTGCTGCAGCCATTAATATCGAATGATCATCACAATCTCCAGAAAAATAAAGCAGTGATTCCGTAGCCGTGGCTATATAGTCTCTTGCTTTTGGGTCGCTGACGTAGTTCCATCTGCTATTGATTTCTTTGAAAACGGCGAAGCACTGTATGATGGTTCTGTAATCAGAATATCCTTTTATGTCTTTAAAATGTTTTGTAGTAGCCATAACTGCAAAATTCCTGATTTTAGGATTTTGATATTCTATGGCATTGATAATTTTTGATTTATTGGGAAACGGAAGCAACTTTGCAATAATAATATCTTGTGGATATGGATTATCGGACATTGTATACAGTATTGAATTGTAATCTTCAAAAACACTGTTAAACCCATAATTACCAATAGTTGAGCCATAAAATAATACCAATACATACAAGATAATACAAAAGATAATAATGGTTCGTAAGAAGCGTAGAATAATTTGAATAACAACTACCATTACTATGAAAAGTATCACTCTATCAATATTTAGAAACCAATTGGGATTGATTAGATTTTGATGTACAATGATAAAAACGGGGATCGCAATCAAAATATTCAAGACAAAAATAATAACGTCATCCCAAGGTTTTTTTACCTGAAATTGCTGTTTTAGACCTTGAAAATTAATTTTTTTTATTTTTATCATAGCAAAGATAAAAACAGTTCTCTATACTGTTCTTACTATATCATCAAAAGTACCTTTTTTCTCGATAATTTTAAGTTGAAAAAGTTGATTTTGCACTTTGTTTAACATTATTTCTGAAAACGTATTTTGTGACCAACTGGTTAGCGATAACCATTCTTCTATATCCTCAATTTTTTGATGGTATTTTGATGCTAAGGTTTTCTCAATACGTGCAATAGCCTTAAATTCTTGAGTAGCGTTGTTGATGATTTTGATAATTTTCGAAATAATTTCGGGTTGATTTTCCAACATTTCATTCCGAACGGCTACTACAAAACAAGGCCAAGGCGTAGGGCAATCGCCAACACGACGAAAAGTGCCTTTGTCAACTAATGGCTTGGTCATAAAACGTTCCCACATAAAATAGTCTGCAGTTCCGTTTGTCAAAGCTTCAACGGCTCCATCAATTGTATTAACTATTTTGAATTGCAAATTTTCAGTTTTCCAACCTTGATTACCCGCATTGACATATGCCATTAACTGAGAGCCAGAACCCAATCTGGAAATAGCTACTGTGGTGTTTTCTAGGTCGGCTAAGACCTTATAATCAGAATTTGCTGCGACATGAATTCCCCAAATCAATGGACTTTCGACATAAACTTGAACAATTTTGCTTGGATTTCCAGCAATGATATCTTTTACAATTCCCTCTGTAAGGATGACCGCAACATCAGTTTCTCCATCACGAAGCATTTGACACATTTTTCCGGTTCCTTCAGGAACATCGGTCCATTGCAAATCGATGTTTTCTTTTTCGAAATCTCCGTTTTCGATGCTTAAATGCCAAGGAAGATTAAAATGTTCAGGAACTCCAGCTATTTTTATTGTTGTCATTATAGGTTAGGATTTTTTAATTCGTACCAATTCCAAGAAACGCCGTCCTCCAAGTATTGTTCGGTCATTTTTAGTCCAATTTTTTGTAATAATCTGTTTGATGCGATATTGGCAGTATGCGCTGCGGCTTCCATAATTTTGATATTCATTACATTAAAACCATAATCCAGCCAAGCAAAACTAGCTTCACTTGCATATCCTTTGCCCCAGAATTTTTCGTTTAACCGATATCCAATATCGTAGAAATGAATTTTATTATTCACCATTTCAGTGTTGTATTTTAATCCGGCCCAACCAATTAATTCATTTGTTTCTTTCAAAATAACAACAAATCGTCCAATATTATTTTGAACATACTGTGTTCTAACAGATTCGATATACGAATGTACTTCGCTAATATCTGTTAATGGTTTGTTCCAAAGATATTGATGCACCTTAGGATTGCTGTCCATTTCAAATAATGCTTCTGCATCTGAAGCTAGCATTTCCCTTAAAATCAATCGGTCGGTTTCTAAAATAAGATTCATGTTTTACTAAAATTTAATGGTTCCCGATTTAGCCCTGATAGCAGTGAAAATCCTTTTTCTTTTTTCTTTAAAAAGGAAAAGATTGCAACGTATAGCGGGAAATAGCTCCTAAAATTACACATTAATATCTTTAAAATTATTCAATCTTGCATACCGAATCATATTGGTGAAAGTCTCCTGATCTAGTTTTGGTATTTCTAGAATGGAGTTCAACAAAGTTGTATCGTATTCGTTTGCAGCTGTCGTAAAATAAGGGTTTAAATGTTTGCCAATGCTTTCATAATACAATTTTTCGATCGTGTTTTTATATGTAAAATCAATTGAATTTTGTATTAAAGTGAAATTAGTATAACCCACTTCCTTCATAATCAACCGCAATCCATTTACCATATTGAAACTTTTATTATGAACAATATTAAGCTGTTCTACATCGTCTCTTTCAAATGTGTTTACAATCACTTTTGCGACATAATCGACAGGAATAATGTTCAAAACGGTGTCATCATTGACGATAAAACGCACATTTTCTTGATCTCCTTTTCTTTGGGAAGTGAAGTGAAAGAATTTTGCCAAAAGATAAAAAACCATATATTTTGAAATAAAATACGGATTTTCTGTTCCTAACATTTTACCTCCAATCACACTTGGACGCAGAATTTGAAAAGGCAAACCAATTTTTTTACATTCTTGGGCTATAAAATTCTCAGAGTGGAATTTAGCATTCTCATAAGCATTGCGATGCTCCGGTTCGAATCCTAAACTATGAAAATCATTGTCAATTAATCCTTTTCGGTTTCCAGATGAAAAAGCAGTTCCAATGTAAATAAACTTTTTTATAAAAGGATGAAAGAGATTGAAAAGCGTTTTTGTGATTTTGGTGTTTTCGTCAAAAATCTTTTCGCGTTGTTCTTCATCGGTAGATAAATTTACGAATCCAGCTGAATGAATGAAATAAGCACCTTTTATTTGGCTTGAAAAAGTGTCTTGAATAACAGCCAAATCCGTATCGATGATCTCAATGTATTCGTATAGTTTTCTTAGGCCTTCATCTTTTATGATTTTTGGTGTATAACTGCTGGATAAGAGCTCATTTATACGATCTAAAGCAGATTTTTTGCCTTTATTTCGAGCAATTATAAAAAGTTTACCATCAATTTTAGTAGTGATGAAAAGCTCCAGAATTTCATACATAATATGAGAACCTAAAACTCCTGTAGCACCTGTAAGAATTATTTTCATTAGCGTTTTGTTCTAAAAACAAATGTAGTTTTAAAAAAATTAAACAGCACTTTTTTAAAACTACAAATGGAGAAGATTTTGAAAATTAATTTCTCTATCCCAAAGCAATTTTTTCTAATGTATACGCAATCAATTCATCAACGGCTTTGTACGGATCTTTGCTAAATGTTCCTGAAGCACGGTTGGCAATTATGGCATTTAATGACAATGCTTGATGTCCTAAAAGTGCCGAAAGTCCATAAATTGCAGCGGTTTCCATTTCTAAGTTGGTGATTTGGTTGTCACCAAATTCAAAATTATCCATTTTAGAATTCAATTCTTCATCTTGAATATTCAAACGCAATACACGCCCTTGTGGACCATAAAAACCACCGGCTGTTGCCGTAATTCCTTTGTGCATTTTATCGCTTTCTATGATTTTTTCCAATTTTTCGGAACAAGCAATTACGTATGGTTTTCCTTTTCTTAAATCCCAATTGGTGTGTTTCACAAAAGCATCTTCCATTTCCAGGTTCGAAACTTCGTCAATTAAATAGGAGCGGAGCATGTTGTCCAATCCTAATCCAAATTTTGATAGTACAAAACTGTCCACAGGAATATCCGCTTGCAAAGAACCCGAAGTTCCGATGCGAATGATGTTTAAAGAAGTTAGTTTTTCTTTTGGTTGACGGGTTTCCAAATCAATATTGACTAAAGCATCCAACTCGTTAATAACTATATCAATATTGTCAGGACCAATTCCTGTGGACATTACGGTAATTCGTTTGCCTTTGAAAATCCCGGTTTGGGTTTTAAATTCTCTTTTTTGTGTCGAAAATTCAATGCTGTCAAAAAACTGAGTAATTTTTTCCACACGATTTTGATCACCTACAAAGATGATATCGTGTGCAATGTGTTCTGGTTTTAAATTCAAATGGTAAACGCTACCGTCTGGATTTAATATTAATTCTGATGATTGTATCATTACTTTTTTTGTTTAAATGTTTAAGGTTTCAAGTTGCTCAACTGAACACTTTTTCTAACCTCCAACACGTTTTACTTTAAAGCCTTTTTCTTTTAAAATAGTCATTATCTTATCACGATAATCCCCTTGAATAATGATGGAATCATCTTTAAAAGTGCCGCCAACGCTCAATTTAGTTTTGATTTCCTTGGCAAGAATTTTAAAATCGGCGTCGCTTCCTTCGTAACCCTCAATTATAGTGGTTGCTTTTCCTTTTCGTTTTTCGAATTTACAAATCATAGGCTCTTTTTGAACGTATAATTCGTGAGCCACTTCCTCAATTTGCTCTTCAGGAGATGGTTCGTGATCTGGAAAAAGATTTTTTAATTGGTCTTGTAAGTCCATTTTTTTTAAAATTAATTGATTATTAAACCATTAAGAAGGTAAGAAAATTAAGTTTTTACGGCTCTTAATTTACCTTAATTTCTTAATGGTAAAAAAACAAAAAGACATCAAGCGAACTCGATGTCTTCCTTGAACTATAAATATAAGAATTACTTTTTAATAAGACCTAAATCTACTAAACGCTCGTATAAATAAGCTCCTGCGGTAATATCTTCGAATTTTTTTGGATGTTCTGCATCAATACAGTTTTCCAAACAATCCAATTTCATATCACTCACCGGATGCATAAAAAACGGAATAGAATAACGTGATGTTCCCCATAATTCTCTTGGTGGGTTTACCACTTGATGAATAGTAGATTTCAATTTGTTATTGGTATGACGCGATAACATATCACCCACATTAATTACTAATTCATCCGGTTCAGCAATGGCATCAATCCATTCTCCGTTGTGGTTTTGTACTTGTAAACCTTTTCCTTGAGCACCCATCAATAAGGTAATCAAATTGATATCTCCATGAGCAGCAGCACGAATAGCGTTTGCCGGTTCTGAGGTGATTGGTGGGTAATGAATAGGTCTTAAGATTGAATTTCCGTCTTTGGCATACTGGTCAAAATAAAATTCATCTAAACCAAGGTGTAAAGCCAAAGCTCTCAAAACATAAACTCCTGTTTTTTCTAGCATTTGGTACGCTTCTTTACCTACAATGTTAAAACGGGGAAGTTCTTTTACTTCAACGTTTTCAGGATACTCTGAAGCGTATTTTGAATCTTCAGACACATATTGTCCAAAATGCCAAAACTCCTTCAAATCGCCTTCTTTTCTGCCTTTGGCATGTTCTGTTCCAAAAGAAACATAGCCTCTTTGTCCGCCAATTCCAGGGATTTCATAACTGTGTTTTGTTTCTAAAGGTAAAGCGAAAAAATTTCTGATTTCACCATACAATTCATCAACCAACTGGTCGTTTAAAAAATGCCCTTTGAGTGCTACGAAGCCAATATCTTCAAATGCACTTCCGATTTCATTTACAAATTTTTGTTTACGTTTCGGGTCGTCCGAAAGGAAATCACGCAAGTCAACACTAGGAATGTTTTGCATACTTTTAAATATTTTTTAATAACTTGAAGGTAAAAACCTTGCAGATACAAATGTAAAGAATAATTTTATATCTGAATTTTAAAATTTACAAACAACACTAAAAAATATAACAAATTAATATAAAACTGTTATATTTTTTTATCTTTGAACCATACAACAAAACCGAAAAAATGATCTTCGATAGAAAAAATCTTACTGACAATCAATTATTAGATTTATATAAAAGAATACTTAAACCAAGACTGATAGAAGAAAAAATGTTGATACTTATTCGGCAGGGGAAAGTATCCAAATGGTTTTCAGGGATTGGTCAAGAGGCTATTTCTGTGGGAGTCACAGCAGTTTTAGATTCTGATGAATACATTTTACCAATGCACAGGAACTTAGGGGTTTTTACGGGAAGAGACATTCCGTTGTATCGTCTTTTTTCACAATGGCAAGGCAAAGCCAATGGATTTACCAAAGGTCGTGATCGCAGTTTTCACTTTGGAACACAACAATACAAGATTATTGGAATGATTTCGCATCTCGGACCACAATTAGGAGTTGCTGACGGAATCGCTTTGTCCAATAAATTGAAGAGAAACGGAAAAGTTACCGCAGTTTTTACCGGTGAAGGAGCAACAAGTGAAGGCGATTTCCATGAAGCATTGAATATCGCTTCGGTTTGGGAATTACCAGTTCTATTTGTCATTGAGAATAATGGGTATGGACTTTCTACGCCAACCAATGAGCAATATCGTTGTGAAAATCTAGCTGATAAGGGTTTAGGTTACGGAATGGAAAGTCATATTGTCGATGGAAATAATATTTTGGAAGTATTTAATTTGTTATCTGAATTGAAGGCTTCGATGAAAGAAAATCCACGTCCGGTCTTATTAGAATTCAAAACCTTCAGAATGCGCGGGCATGAAGAGGCGAGTGGCACTAAATACGTTCCACAGGAATTAATGGACATTTGGGCGATTAAAGATCCAGTAGAAAATTATAGAAAGTATTTGGTTGAAAACGGAGTTCTTACTGAAGAATTTGATGCTACTTTACATGCTGAAATAAAGAAGGATATTGATGAAAGTCTAGCTATTGCCAATGCTGAACCGGAAATTGAAGCTACTTTAAGTGAAGAGTTAAATGATGTTTATAAACCGTATGCTTTTGAACACGTTAATCCATCAGAGGAAAAAGAAAAGATTCGTTTTATAGATGCGATTTCTACTAGTTTGAGACAATCGATGGAACGCCATGAAAACTCAGTTATCATGGGTCAGGATATTGCTGAATATGGTGGTGCTTTTAAAATCACGGATGGTTTTGTAGCGCAGTTTGGTAAAGAGCGCGTCATCAATACTCCCATTTGTGAAAGTGCAGTGGTTTCGGCAGGAATGGGATTGTCAATTAATGGATATAAAGCGATTGTGGAAATGCAGTTTGCCGATTTCGTTTCGACAGGATTTAATCCAATTGTCAATTTATTAGCCAAATCTCATTATCGTTGGTTAGAAAAAGCCGATGTTGTAGTTAGAATGCCTTGTGGCGGCGGAACACAAGCAGGGCCTTTTCATTCGCAAACCAATGAAGCTTGGTTTACTAAAACTCCCGGTTTAAAAGTGGTTTACCCAGCATTTCCATATGATGCGAAAGGATTGTTGAATACTTCTATAAACGACCCGAATCCTGTTTTGTTCTTTGAGCACAAACAATTATACCGAAGTGTTTACCAAGAGGTACCAAAAGATTATTATACGATTCCATTAGGAAAAGCCGCTTTGTTGAAAGACGGAAACGAAGTTACGATTATTTCGTTTGGAGCAGCGGTACATTGGGCTTTGGAAACTTTAACCAAAAATCCTGAAATTTCAGCTGATTTGTTGGATTTAAGAACTTTACAACCTTTGGATACCGAAGCTATTTTCGCATCGGTAAAGAAAACGGGAAGAGTGATTATTTATCAGGAGGACAGCATGTTTGGTGGAATAGCCAGTGATATTTCGGCAATGATAATGGAAAACTGTTTCAAATACCTTGATGCACCGGTTAAACGTGTGGCAAGTTTAGACTCACCGATCCCGTTCACAAAAGCGTTGGAAGATCAATATTTGCCAAAAGGAAGATTTGAAAATGATCTGAAAGAACTCTTGGCGTACTAATAGTTAAAATTATAATTAGGTTATTTTTAGTGTTTAAATTCTAAAAATAACCTAATATCCAATAGATAATAATAAAAATTAGAATTGTGCCAAAACAACCACCGCCTAGTTTTTTGGCTCCGTAACCTGCTAAAATTGTTTTGAAAAATCCATTCATAAGTTTAAAATTTAATCATTTATAAAATTAGACTATATTTCCAGAATAACAAATTTTAGTTTAACGCAATGAAGATTTTCTTAATCAAAGCGATTTCTTTAGGTAGGTTATGTTTTTTCAGTGTAATCTCTTTATTGAAGTTGAGAAAAGTCTTATCGATTAATCAATTTTGCTTTTTCCTTAATAATGTCACTTATTTTTCGGTTTTCAATTTTGCTTTCGAGCCAAGAAATAATATCTAGATAGAGGAAAGCCCTTTTTTCATAGGTATTTTTTTCCAATTCAATAAAGCGTATTCTCATTTTTACAAATTCCTTTTTGATATCTCCAGGATAAATGGAGTTCAAGTTTTTCATGAACCGTATAATTTCTTTTTGTACTTCTTGCAAATCGTTCATTTTGAGTAGAAATTTATAGGTGTTTTTCAACTGATTTTCTAAATAATAATCGTTACCCATTTCATAATGTGCAATCAAACTTAATAAACGGGCAAAACACATTAAATCCTCACGCATGGAAAGGTTCTTGTTGTTTATGATTTTTTCTAAATAGAAAATACATTCTGCATATTTTTCGGTTCCAAAATAGATTGAAGCAAATTTATAGTAAAATAGCATTTCGTGGTGCTCATCAAGGTGGTCCGTATGAACTGTTAATTTATTTAGTATTTCAGGTATTAAGTATTCACTTTCAGAAAAAGTACCTTCCAAAATATGGTAATTTAACTTGTTGTTATACAAGTAAAGAAATGATAACGAAGCAATATTATCATTGACGGGAAAACGAGGATCTTTTATCGTTTCTTCTAATAATACCAAATATTTTTTAAATTTTGTTTTGTATTTCAACATATATAGGGATTCCAACAAGTAATGATTTCCCTTAAGGAAAAATACTGGATTGAGATATATCATGCTGGGATTATCATAAAAAAGGGTGACCCATTTCAAAGCATATTTATAACAAGATAAAAAATCCTGAACTAGGAAACTTCTCCAAAGATTAGCATTATAAAACCAATATTTCTCTCTGAAACCAAATTTTTTATCATCAAATTTTGAAAGATGCTTTTTGAAATAATCATCAATATAGGTGTACTCTTGGTCACTTTTCACATATCCAGTTTTCAGCATGATGCCATACAATTGGAGTGATAAATTTGATAATTTACTAGAAATCGTATTGCGATAATTCAACTCTTTTGCCTGAACTACCAGTTCATCTGCTCGACCTTGAATACTTCGGGTAATGT
This sequence comes from Flavobacterium omnivorum, assembly GCF_900099915.1. Lineage (GTDB taxonomy): Bacteria > Bacteroidota > Bacteroidia > Flavobacteriales > Flavobacteriaceae > Flavobacterium > Flavobacterium omnivorum. The sequence goes on along the minus strand of NZ_FNDB01000004.1, from coordinate 313,482 downwards.
ATTGTGATTCAATTAATTTTTCAAATTCAACAATTTCATACGCCATCAATTTTTCATCATTTTCTAAGGCAAGAATTTTAGTTTTATCCAAAATCTTCAAACTCTGCTTGTACAAACCTTTATTGTACAATATGGTAGCAAAATCGATTTGTTCCCGCAATTGATATCTAATATTCTGACTGGGAATATTCAACCGGATGCTAACCAGAATTTGCTTATATAAATATGATTTTAGATTGGATAATTGCACTTTTTTAATAATTCCACTTTTTAAAATTAGCTTCTCATCATACCCATCTGATTTATCTAAAATATTAAATAATTCAATGAATTTTGTATTCGAACTTGTCTCTAATCGACTTGCAAAAATCTTAAATTGTCTTTTTTCAGATTTTGAAAGTGATTTAATTAATACAAACAGAAAATCTTTTTGATGGTTAGCCATTGTAAAATAAAGTAGTATAATGTATTATAATTCAGTGTTTTATAAAGTTATTGGTTGCTTTATAAGTAGTATATTTCATTAATTTGAATTTTACATTCAAGTAATGAAAGATATTTTTGTTATCAAGTTGTGAAATTACATTAAATAAATGAAAATGAATAGAGAGAAAGTTCAAATTTTTGATACCACTTTGAGAGATGGAGAACAGGTCCCAGGATGTAAGTTAGACACCAATCAAAAATTAGTTATCGCAAATCGATTAGATCAAATGGGTGTTGATATTATAGAAGCTGGTTTTCCAGTTTCAAGTCCAGGTGATTTTTTATCTGTTTCAGAAATAAGTAAGATTGTTAAAAATGCCATAGTTTGCGGTTTAACAAGAGCTGTAAAAAATGATATTGATGTTGCTGCACAAGCTTTAAAGTATGCAAAAAGACCAAGAATTCATACGGGAATAGGAACTTCGGAATCACACATTGTACACAAATTAAACACCACCAGAGAAGATATAATTGCTAGGGCTAAATTTGCCGTTTCGCATGCTAAATCGTATATAGAAGATGTTGAATTTTATGCTGAAGATGCCGGTAGAACGGACAACGAATTTTTGGCTCGAGTCTGTGAGGAAGTCATTAAATCAGGAGCAACAGTTCTTAATATTCCTGACACAACAGGATATTGCTTGCCGGAAGAATATGGTGCAAAAATTAAATATTTAAAAGAAAACGTCAAAGGGATTGAAAACGTAATCCTATCATGTCACTGTCATAATGATTTAGGAATGGCTACAGCAAATTCAATTGCAGGAGCGATTAATGGAGCTAGACAAATTGAATGCACTATAAACGGAATTGGAGAAAGAGCTGGAAATACTGCATTAGAAGAAGTAGTCATGATTTTCAAGCAACATCCATATTTGAATTTAGATACCAATATCAATACGCGTCAACTGAATGAAATGAGTAGATTAGTTTCTGAAAGCATGGGAATGATGGTGCAACCTAACAAAGCAATTGTGGGAGCTAATGCTTTTGCGCATAGTTCAGGAATTCATCAAGATGGTGTGATAAAAAATAGAGCTACCTATGAAATTATGGATCCATTGGAGGTTGGTGTCAATGAATCATCTATAGTCCTGACCGCCAGAAGCGGCAGAGCAGCATTGGCTTATAGAGCTAAAAAAGTTGGTTATGAACTTACAAAAGTTCAATTAGATGCTGTATATCTGGAGTTTTTAAGGTTTGCCGATATTAAAAAAGAGATTCTTGATACTGATATTCATCAAATCATTGAAGCCTGTAAAATGAATAAGGAATTACTCCTTAATTAAAATATTTTGATTTCCATTAAAATCTAAATCCTACTATTATGAACTTAAAAATAGCAGTACTTTCAGGAGACGGAATAGGTCCGGAAGTAGTTTTACAGGCAAAAAAAGCGTTGTATGCCATAGGTGTAGTTTTCGATCATGAGTTTGTATTCGAAGATGCACTGATTGGGGCGGTTGCCATTGAAAAAACAGGAAAGCCACTACCAGAGCAAACTTTAAATCTTTGCCTTAATACGGATGCGGTGTTGTTTGGAACTGTTGGAGATCTTAAGCAAGATGGTAATTCTAATACTCATTTAAGTCCTATTCAAGGATTATTAAAGCTGAGACAAGCTTTAGGATTGTATGCTAACATTAGGCCCATAAAACCCTACAAAGACTTATTGGATTTGTCTCCAATAAAACGAAAAATAATTGAAGATACTGATTTTGTTATTTTTAGAGAAATTTCAGGAGGATCCTATTTTAGTGAAAAAAAAATCAATGAACAAGGAACTTTAGCTTCTGATTTATGTGAATATTCCGATGAAGAGATTATTCGGATTACCCATTTAGCCTTCAGAACTGCTCAAAAAAGAAGAAAAAAAGTTACACTCGTAGACAAAGCAAGTATTCTTGAAACCTCTAGATTGTGGCGAAAAATTGTTAAAGAAATCAGTGAAAATTATCCAGATGTTGCAGTAGATTTTTTATATGTTGATAACGCAGCGATGCAAATAATTATTAATCCAAAGCAATTTGACGTCATTTTAACGGAGAATTTATTTGGGGATATTCTGTCGGACGAAGCGAGTGTAATTACGGGAGCGATTGGATTGTTGCCTTCAGCATCTTTAGGAAATTCTAGTGCGCTTTTTGAACCCATTCATGGTTCTTTTCCTGAAGCAAAAAGGAAAAATATTGCAAATCCTATTGCTTCCATACTCTCAGCAGCCATGCTTTTAGATCATTTTGGTCTTCAAGAGGAATCTCGAAGAGTATATGAGTCCGTTGAAAAAGCAATTGAATTAAATGTCGTTACCGCTGATTTAAATCCGTATTCAAAATTTGGAACCAATGAAGTAGGTGACTTTATAACAAATTATATTTTGAGTAAGGACGACTTGTATTTTAAAAGTGATAATGTGTACATAGGACAGTCCACTATAGTTTAGTCTTTAAGAGGTCAAACGTTAAATCTACTTTTTCATATAAAATAAATTACATACAAATTAACATAAAATGGAATTAAATAAATACAGTAAAACCATTACACAAGATGAAACACAACCAGCAGCACAAGCCATGTTGTATGGAATTGGTCTAACTGAAGAAGATTTAAAAAAAGCACAAGTCGGAATTGTTAGTATGGGTTACGAAGGAAATCCGTGCAACATGCACCTAAATGGTTTAGCAAATGAAATAAAAAAAGGAGTCTGGAAAGAAAATTTAGTTGGATTGATTTTCAACACCATTGGTGTCAGTGATGGCATTTCAAATGGTACCGATGGGATGCGTTTTTCTTTAGTTTCTAGAGATGTCATTGCAGATTCTATTGAAACTGTAATGGGTGCGCAATGGTATGATGGTTTAATTGCTATTCCAGGCTGTGATAAAAATATGCCTGGTTCTGTAATTGCAATGGGTAGAGTGAATCGTCCATCAATTATGGTGTATGGCGGAAGCATCCATTCTGGGAAATGGAAGGGAGAATCGTTGAACATAGTTTCTGCCTTTGAAGCTTTAGGAAAAAAATTTAGTAATTCGATTACTCCGGAGGATTTTAAAGGAGTAATTCAAAACGCTTGTCCTGGCGCAGGAGCATGTGGTGGAATGTATACCGCAAATACAATGTCTTCGGCTATCGAAGCATTGGGGATGAGTTTGCCTTATAGTTCATCCAATCCAGCATTAAGTCCTGAAAAAAAACAAGAATGTATTGATGCTGGAAAAGCAATTAGAATCTTATTAGAAAAAGATATCAAACCCAGAGATATCATGACACGCCAGGCCTTTGAAAATGCCATAACAATGGTAGCTGTTTTAGGTGGATCTACCAATGCCGTCATGCATTTAATCGCTATGGCGCATTCAGTCGATATAGAAATTACGCTCAAGGATTTTCAAGATATCAGTGATAAAACGCCATTACTTGCTAATTTGAAACCCAGTGGAAAATACTTAATGGAAGACCTACATGAAGCTGGAGGTGTACCAGCGGTAATGAAATATTTATTAAAACAAGGATTGCTACATGGAGATTGCTTAACCGTTACCGGTAAAACATTGGCTGAAAATTTAGCTATTGTTCCAGATTTGCACGACGGTCAAGAGGTTATTCATGAAATTCAAAAAGCGCTGAAAGCGACAGGAAATATTCAAATTTTATTTGGAAATCTTGCTGAAGACGGTTGTGTGGCAAAAATTAGTGGAAATGAAGGAGAATATTTTGAAGGTGACGCTATTGTTTATGAAAATGAACAGGATGTAATTACAGGTGTTCGCAGTGGAGAAGTTAAACCAGGAAATGTAGTCGTCATTCGGTACTGCGGACCTAAAGGTGGTCCCGGAATGCCAGAGATGCTTAAGCCTACCTCGGCCATTATGGGTGCAGGACTTGGAAAAAGTGTAGCCTTAATTACTGACGGGCGTTTTTCTGGAGGCTCACATGGTTTTGTGGTTGGGCATGTTACACCTGAAGCTTTTGAAGGCGGAGGCATAGCACTGGTCAAGAATGGAGACATTATTACTATCGATGCGGTGAATAATACCATCAACTTGAAGATTTCGGAGGCAGAGTTCGCATCAAGAAAGGCAGAATGGGTACAGCCTGCTCTAAAAGTAAATAAAGGCGTTTTATTAAAGTATATCCGATCAGTTTCAAGTGCATCAACAGGATGTGTAACCGATAAATAAAAGTAAAAAAGCTGGAAGAATTACAAAAAGTAATTTTTATAGCGGTGGGAAAATAATTCTAATTGATTTTTGACATTGATTTTTGAAAAAGGCTTTTGCTAAAAAAAATAAAAAATGAAAAACAATAAAATATCTGGCGCTGAGGCCGTTATTAGATGCTTACTAGAAGAAGGAGTAAATTTGGTTTATGGGTATCCAGGTGGTGCAATTATGCCTGTTTATGACGAATTATATAAATTTAAAGATCAATTACATCATGTGCTTGTCCGTCACGAACAAGGGGCAACGCATGCCGCACAAGGTTTTGCCAGAGCCACTGGAAAAGTAGGAGTAGCTATTGCTACATCTGGACCGGGAGCCACAAATTTAGTTACAGGAATTGCTGATGCACAAATCGATTCGACACCTATGGTTTGTATTACTGGACAAGTAGGCAAACACTTATTGGGTTCTGATGCATTTCAGGAAACTGATATTATTGGAATTTCGACTCCTGTAACCAAATGGAATTACCAAATTACGGAAGCTTCTGAGATTCCAGAAATTATGGCTAAAGCTTTTTATATTGCAAAATCAGGACGTCCAGGTCCTGTTTTAATTGATATTACAAAAAATGCTCAATTTGATGAAATAGAGTTTAGCTATAAAAAATGTACTAGCATTCGAAGCTACAATCCAAAGCCTACTTTAAACCTCGAAAGAGTACAGGAAGCTGCTGAATTAATAAATGCAGCTAAAAAGCCATTTATCATTTTTGGTCAAGGAATTATTCTTGGTCAAGCGGAAGCCGAGTTAAAAGCGCTGGTTGAAAAATCAGGCATTCCTGCGGCTTGGACTATATTAGGTCTTTCGGCATTGCCAACAGATCATCCATTAAACGTAGGAATGTTAGGGATGCATGGAAATTACGGCCCCAATGTTCTGACCAATGAATGTGATGTATTAATTGCACTTGGAATGCGTTTCGATGACCGTGTTACTGGAAATTTAGCTACTTATGCTAAACAAGCCAAAGTAATTCATTTCGAAATTGACCCCGCTGAAATTGATAAAAATGTAAAAACAACGGTCGCTGTTTTAGCAGATGTAAAAGAGTCTTTAAGCGCTTTGATTCCTTTAATCGAAAGTAAAACGCATGAATCTTGGCACAATGAATTCAAGGAGAAGTATGAAATCGAATTGCAGGCGGTAATTAATGACGAGTTAAACCCTAAGAAAGAAGGAATTTCTATGGGAGAAACCATTGAAATGATTAATAAACATTCTAAAGGAGACGCCATAATGGTTTCGGATGTGGGACAACACCAAATGTTTGCGTGTCGTTATGCCAAATTCAATTCTACAAAAAGTAATGTGACTTCAGGTGGTTTAGGAACGATGGGATTTGCATTACCTGCAGCTATTGGCGCTAAAATGGGAATGCCAGATCGAGAGGTAGTGGCTATAATCGGCGATGGTGGTTTTCAAATGACCATTCAGGAATTAGGAACGATCTTCCAAACCAAAGTTCCAGTAAAAATTGTGGTCTTGAATAATGAATTTTTAGGAATGGTACGTCAATGGCAACAATTGTTTTTTGACAAAAGATACGCTTCTACTGAAATGATCAATCCAAATTTTATAGCCATTGCTGAAGGCTATTATATCAAAGCGAAAAAAGTTACTAAAAGAGAAGATTTAGATGCTGCCGTTGCCGAAATGATGGCTTCAAAAGAATCCTATTTCCTTGAGGTTATGGTAGAAAAAGAAAATAACGTATTCCCAATGATTCCAACAGGAGCATCGGTTTCGGACATTCGTTTGTCCTAAAATAGTTTAAAGTTTAAGGTTTAAAGTTGTTGGAACCTGAAAATAATGTTGCGCAACTTTAAACTTTAAACATAAAAACTTTAAACATAAAAAAATGGAAAATAAAACATTCACCATTTCTGTATATTCAGAAAACAACGTTGGCTTATTAAATAGAATATCTGGAATATTCTTGAAACGGCATATCAATATTTTAAGTTTAAATGTATCCGAATCGGAAATCGAAAGTGTCTCTCGATTTATTATTGTAGTGAATACAACAGAAAAATGGGTGCAAAATATAGTAGGACAAATTGAAAAGCAAATAGAAGTTATTAAAGCATTTTACCATATTGATGAAGAAACTATTTTTCTGGAAAATGCTTTATTTAAAATTGAATCCAGTTTATTATTCGACGAAAAACAGATTCAAAATATCATCAAAGAAAGCCATTCTGAAATAGTAACCGTAGCAAGAGACTTTTTTGTGATTTCAAAATCAGGGCAACGTGCTGAAATAGAAGCATTATACGAAAAATTAAAACCCTTTGGAATCATGCAATTTGTTCGCTCGGGAAGAATTTCCGTTTCAAAAGAAAGAATGCAAATTTCAACACTATTAGAAAAACTTAAACAAGAGCCTGTTTAGTTTCAAGTAATAAACCTATCAATTATTAAATTTTACATTCATTAAATATAAAAAAATGGCAAATTATTTCAATTCATTACCACTTAGATTACAATTAGAACAATTAGGCGTTTGCGAATTCATGGATCAATCTGAATTTGTAGACGGAATTAAAGCTTTAGCAGGAAAAAAAGTAGTTGTTGTAGGTTGTGGAGCTCAAGGTTTAAACCAAGGATTAAACATGAGAGATTCAGGATTGGATATTTCTTATGCATTGCGCGCAGATGCAATTTCCGAAAAAAGAGCTTCTTTTAAGAATGCTTCTGATAATGGATTCAAAGTGGGAACCTATGAAGAATTAATTCCAACCGCTGATTTGGTTTGCAACCTTACACCGGATAAACAGCATACGGCTGTCGTAACAGCAATTATGCCTTTGATGAAAAAAGGATCTACATTAGCTTATTCTCACGGGTTTAATATTGTCGAAGAAGGAATGCAAATTCGTAAGGACATTACTGTAATTATGTGTGCCCCAAAATGTCCTGGTTCCGAAGTACGAGAAGAATATAAAAGAGGTTTTGGTGTGCCTACTTTAATCGCGGTTCATCCTGAAAACAATCCCAATGGAGAAGGTTTCGCTCAAGCAAAGGCCTATGCAGTAGCAACAGGCGGTCATAAAGCGGGAGTTTTAAACTCATCATTTGTTGCGGAAGTAAAGTCTGATTTGATGGGAGAACAAACCATTCTTTGTGGAATGTTACAAACAGGTTCTATTTTATGTTTTGATAAAATGGTAGAAAAAGGAATTGAGCCTGCTTATGCTTCGAAACTAATTCAGTACGGTTGGGAAACTGTAACAGAAGCTTTGAAGCACGGTGGAATTTCAAATATGATGGATCGTTTGTCAAATCCTGCAAAAATTGAAGCGTTTGAATTGGCAGAGGAGTTAAAAGACATCATGCGTCCGTTGTTTCAAAAACACATGGATGATATTATTTCTGGTGAATTTTCAAAAAACATGATGATTGATTGGGTTAACGACGATATTAATTTATTGACTTGGAGAGCTGAAACTGCAGAAACTAACTTCGAGAAAACAGCGCCAACAGCAGCACATATTTCAGAACAAGAGTATTTTGACAATGGAGTATTAATGATTGCCATGGTAAAAGCAGGCGTGGAGTTAGCTTTTGAAACCATGACTCAAACAGGAATTATTGAAGAATCAGCCTATTATGAATCGTTGCATGAATTGCCTTTGATTGCAAATACAGTGGCCAGAAAAAAATTATATGAAATGAACAGAATCATTTCGGATACTGCAGAATATGGTTGTTATTTATTTGACCATGCTTGTAAACCGTTATTGACTGATTTCATGAAAACGATTGATACAACTGTAATAGGTAAACCTTTTTCAAATTCAAACGGAGTAGATAATGCGGTACTTATTGCTGTAAACAAAACAATACGCCAACATCCAATTGAAGAAGTTGGAGAATGGCTAAGAGAATCTATGACCGCTATGAAAAAGATTGGATAAATAAAAATTAGGAATTACCACATTAAAGGGTGTGTGGAATTAGCACTATATCATTTGATTATATAATATTTTGAATTAGTTAAGATTTATTAAAAAAGCTAAATGATTATGGATGCTTTTACATTCACTTAATTTTAAACGAGCTTAAAGTTGAGTGAAGTAATCCCTAATGAATAACGGGTCTGTAAAATGTCCCTATTGTTTTATAGTGTAAGTTGGTATAAAACATCTTGCTTTATTAATCCCATTTTAGTTGTTTTTTAGGATGTGATTTGTTCAATTTATTGGTGATTATTATTGTTGTTAAATTTTGTTGATACATTAGGTGGGGTAGATTTAAATCTATCTCGCCCTTTTGTGTTTTATAAATTTTGCCAAAAACAATAAAAATTTATCTAATTAATACCAAAATAGCCTTATAATTTCATAATCTGTATTTTTTTGTCGGTATTTATAAAATATATAACTTTAAGAATAGCTAGAGATTTAATACTTTTATAAAAAATTATATTATGAGCTACTACAAAATTGAAAATCTAGAACAATATTTTAAACATTACAATAAATCAGTTCGTGAACCTAGAAAATTTTGGGGTAAAATAGCAGAAGAAAATTTCACTTGGTACCAGCAATGGGATAAAGTTATTGACTTTAATATGGCTGATGCCGACATTAAATGGTTTACTGAAGCCAAAGTAAATATTGTCAAAAATTGTATTGACAGGCATCTTGCAAAAAGAGGGGAGAAAACGGCAATTATTTTTGAACCTAATGACCCTTCGGAGACCGCATTGCATATTACTTATACTGAATTGCATCAACGTGTTTGTAAAATGGCAAATGTATTGCGAGAACAAGGAATAACAAAAGGAGACCGAGTGTGTATCTACTTACCGATGATTCCTGAATTAGCCGTTTCAGTATTGGCTTGTGCTAGAATTGGAGCCATACATTCTGTTGTTTTTGCAGGATTTTCAGCCTCGGCAGTGGCCAGTCGTATTAATGACAGTAGCTGTAAAATGGTTATCACCTCAGATGGAGGTTTTCGTGGAAACAAAACCATTGATTTAAAAGGAATAATTGATGAAGCATTAGAAAAATGTCCTTGTGTCGAAAAAGTTTTAGTAGCCAAGAGAATTCACTCTGATGTCACTATGAAAGAAGGACGTGACCAATGGTTGCAACCACTTTTGGATCAAGCCTCCGACAATAATGTAGCCGAAATTATGGATGCTGAAGATCCATTATTTATATTATACACTTCTGGTTCAACTGGAAAACCCAAGGGAATGGTTCATACTACAGCAGGTTATATGGTGTATACCGCATATACTTTTAAGAATGTTTTCAATTATGAAGAAAGTGATGTTTTCTGGTGTACCGCCGATATTGGTTGGATTACCGGACATTCCTATATTTTGTACGGACCATTATTAAACGGTGCCACTACTGTACTGTTTGAAGGAGTTCCCTCTTATCCTGATTTTAGTCGTTTTTGGGAGGTAATCGAAAAACATAAAGTGACACAGTTTTACACGGCTCCAACCGCAATTCGGGCTTTAGCCAAAGAAAATATTGAATTTGTGCAAAAACATGCCTTGAAATCACTTAAAGTAGTGGGTTCTGTTGGTGAACCAATAAATGAAGAAGCTTGGCACTGGTACAATGACCACGTAGGTGCTAAACGATGTCCAGTGGTAGATACGTGGTGGCAGACAGAAACTGGCGGAATAATGATTTCACCCATTGCATTTGTAACTCCAACAAAACCAACATACGCTTCTTTGCCTTTACCTGGAATCCAACCTGTTCTTATGGATGATAAGCGCAATGAAATAGAAGATAATCAAGTGACGGGAAGCCTATGTATCAAGTTTCCGTGGCCAGGAATAGCTCGGACTATTTGGGGCGATCATCAACGGTACAAAGACACGTATTTTTCGGCATTTCCAGGGAAATTTTTCACGGGAGACGGTGCATTGCGCGATGAAGTGGGCTATTATAGAATTACGGGTCGTGTCGATGACGTAATAATTGTTTCAGGACACAACCTAGGAACGGCACCAATCGAAGATGCTATCAATGAGCATCCTGCCGTTGCTGAATCCGCTATTGTAGGTTTTCCACATGATATCAAAGGTAATGCCTTGTATGGTTTTGTTATTTTAAAAGAAACAGGAGAAACGAGAAATAAAGAAAACCTTATTAAAGAAATTAATCAACATATTTCAGACCATATTGGTCCAATTGCTAAGCTAGATAAAATTCAATTTGTTTCTGGTTTGCCCAAAACCCGTTCTGGTAAAATCATGAGGAGAATCCTTAGAAAAATTGCAGAGGGAGATTATTCTAATTTTGGGGATGTTTCCACCTTATTAAATCCTGAAATTGTAGAGGAAATAAAAAATAATAAAGTATAATTAAACTGAAGGTTGAGAATCAACTAAATGATTTTCAACCTTTTTTTTGGTTACAACAAAGAGATAAATTAAATAGAAAGAGCCAAAATGAAGTAATCTATCTAAACTATTTAAAACAATATTGTTAACAAAATAAGTGCCAATGGCGGCAAAAACATCATTAAAAATAAGGGCAAAGGCTCCAAAAAAGAAATAGTATGCTTTTTTATCTCCAAACTTACTTAAGTACAATACGGCCGTAACACCTAAAAATACAGTAATGATGGCGTTAAAAACTAAAATAATATTAAGATATTGATCACCAATAGCAGATATCAAAATATACAAAATTAGCAGTAAAAACATGCAATTTAGTAGTAATATAAAAAGTGTAAATCCACTAGGCAGTGTGTATAATTTACTGCTTTTAATGGATTGATAACCTAATCGTATTAAAAATAAATAGCAAAAAAAAGAGGCCGCCATGGCTGCTCTAAACAAGTGTGCTGAGTCCTCCCAAAACAAGATTAAAAGCTGATAAGTATAAAAAAAAGTTACAAATAAAAAATAATTTAAAGTGAGTTTATTGCCATTATTCATTACTACATAAGCAATAAAACTTGGTATTATGAATGGCTTAATAAAAATTACTAGACTGGGATCAAAAAGAATGCCTGCGCAATAATAAACAGTCAATAAAGTTACAGTAATTGAAAGCAATACTCTATTGATTATGTTTCTTTTCATAGTGAAACAAATTTAGTGCTTTAATTTTTTTATTACAAAATTTATCTAAAAATTTAGAGCATTTTAAAGCACTTTATAAATCTAAATTCTTAAGTTTACCACTATGATACGAAATTCAATAGTTATTGTTGGTGGCGGTTTAGCTGGACTTATTGCAGCAATTCATCTTAAAAACAATAATTATACTGTTTTAGTAATCGAAAAAAATGACTTTCCCAAACATAAGGTCTGCGGCGAATACATTTCCAACGAAGTTTTACCTTATCTAAAATCAATTGGTTTAGACATCAATTCGTTACATCCTACTGACATAGACAAACTTTCTTTTTCGTTAATTTCTGGAAAATCAGTAAACACAATTTTGCCTCTGGGAGGATTTGGAATAAGTAGGTATCAGTTAGACGACTATTTATATAACGAAGCTAAAAATCGTGGTTGTGTAATTGTTCAAGAGATGGTATCTGATATTGAATTTTTAGACGGTAAATTCACTATCGTCACCAATTTGAATACTTATTCTGCACCTATTGTACTTGGAGCTTTTGGCAAAAGATCCAATCTAGACATCAAATTGAAGCGCAATTTTATTCAAAAACAATCACATTGGCTAGGAGTTAAGGCCCATTATAAGCTAGATTTTCCAGAAAACTATGTTGGTTTACATCATTTCAAAGGGGGCTATTGTGGCGTCTCAAAAGTAGAAAATAATTTAGTAAATATATGTTATCTTGCAAATTATGACACATTCAAAAAGTACAAGTCTATTGAAGAGTATCAAACTAACGTCGTTTGTCAAAATCCAAATTTGAAAGAAATTTTTAAAAATGCTAAAATACAATTTGAAAAGCCTTTAACAATTAGTCAAGTTTCGTTTGAAGAAAAAAAATGTGTAGAAGATCATATACTTATGATTGGTGATACCGCCGGATTGATTCATCCTTTGTGTGGAAACGGAATGGCAATGGCTATTCACAGTGCGAAATTAGCGGCGGAAAATACAATAAATTTTTTAGAAAATAAAATAAATAGAGCCACCTTAGAAGATAATTATTTAAACGATTGGAATAAAAATTTTAAAAAAAGATTACAAACTGGTCGTCGGTTAGGAAAGCTATTACAACATGAAAAAACAGCACAAATTGTACTGAAAATTTTGATACTTTTCCCATTCCTTCTGCCAATGATAATAAAAAAAACGCATGGTAAACCTATATAAATGGCTATAAACACAACGCACAGAACCAATGATCCCGAAATAATGGATGACTTTCTGCTCGAAGGCGAAGAATTAAGAGATGCCTTGGATAAAATAGCTAAAATTAATCAGCTTTTAGGAGGAAATCAGTTAACTTTAAAAGGAGTAAGGGAACTAATTGCCAAAGAATCCAAATCAAAAGAAATTTTAATTCTTGATGTAGGTTGCGGTAATGGTGATATGTTAAGGACTTTAGCCGATTTTGGATTAAAAAATAATTTAAAATTCCGATTGATAGGAGTTGACGCTAATAATTTTACGATCTCACATGCTCGAAAATTATCTGAAGATTATCCCAATATCAGCTACCAATGTCTAGATATTTTCAGACCTTCATTTGCACAATTAAAATATGATATCGTTCTGTGCACTTTGACATTGCACCATTTCAAAGACGATGAAATTGTTCAGTTGTTGAACGTATTTGAAAGTAATGCAAGTATGGGTATAGTGATCAATGATTTACATCGAAGTGCAATTGCATACCGCTTGTTTCAAGGATTATGTTTTGTATTTCAATTGAACGACATGTCAAGGGAAGATGGATTGACTTCAATATTAAGGGGTTTTAAAAAGGAAGAGTTAGTTCGTTTCTCCAAAAAATTAAACTTTATCAACTTTAAAATTCATTGGAAATGGGCTTTTCGATACCAATGGATAATTTCAAAAATATGAGTGTAAAAATTAAAACCGTAACAAAACAGTTACCAAAATATTCCAGATATACAGATGAAATACTGCCTTTTTTGGATTCCTGGTTAGTAGGGCAAGACGAACGTTTCATTAGAAAAGTAAAAAAGATTTTTGAAGGAGCCGCTGTAGATAAAAGATATTCCATTATGGATCCAATTGAAGTATTTACAAAAACTTCATTTGAAGAAAGAAATGATATTTATGTTCGTGAAGTCATTGACTTAGGGGAAAAGGTTCTCGAAAAAGCACTGACTAAAGCCAATTGGAAACCAGAAGATTTAGATTACATCATTACAGTAAGTTGTACCGGCATTATGATTCCTTCTCTGGATGCCTATTTGATAAACAAATTAAAATTACGTCAGGATATTGTTCGCCTTCCCGTTACTGAAATGGGTTGTGCGGCTGGAATTTCTGGGATTATATATGCTAAGAATTTCTTGCAAGCCAATCCCGGAAAACGTGCTGCTGTCATTGCAGTTGAAAGTCCAACGGCAACCTTTCAATTAGATGATTTTTCGATGGCAAATATTGTAAGTGCAGCTATTTTTGGTGATGGAGCGGCTTGTGTGTTGCTATCTTCTCATGAAGATGATGAAGGCCCGGAAATCAAAGCGGAGGAGATGTATCATTTTTATGATAACATTCATATGATGGGGTTTAAGTTGACTAACTCAGGCTTACAAATGGTTTTAGACATTGAAGTGCCAGAAACAATTGCTTCTCATTTTCCAGCTATTATTTATCCGTTTTTGGAAAAAAATGATTTGAGAATCGAGGATATTGATCATTTAATATTTCATCCCGGTGGAAAAAAAATTGTACAAACTGTCGAAAGTTTGTTCTCGAGTATGGGAAAAAATATCGATGATACCAAGGAAGTTTTGCGCTCGTATGGAAACATGTCTAGTGCCACAGTTTTATATGTTTTAGAGCAAATAATGGAGAAGCAGCCTAAAAAAGGAGAAAAAGGATTAATGTTGAGTTTTGGTCCTGGTTTTTCGGCACAACGGGTTTTATTACAGTTTTAAATCAGTGTTCAAAAATATGACTAACCAAGAAATCATAGCAAAATTACCGTATTCCAAATCTTTTTTGTTTGTGGACGAAATTCTTCATATCAACGAAAATGGAGTTGCAGGGACGTATTATTTTGACGAGAATCTGGATTTTTACAAAGGACATTTTAAAGATAATCCGATAACTCCTGGAGTTATCCTAACAGAAGCGATGGCTCAGATTGGATTGGTTTGTCTAGGAATTTTTTTATTAGATGATTCATTTAATAAAGCTATTTCAATTGCCTTAACATCATCAGAAATAGAGTTTTTAAAACCGGTATTTCCTAATGAAAGAGTGACTGTAATTTCAGAAAAAATTTACTTTAGATTCGGAAAACTAAAATGTAAAGTCATTATGAAAAATGAAAAAGGAGAAGAGGTTTGTACAGGAATAATTGCAGGAATGATAATTTAAAAAGAGTAAAATAACTTAATATTCTTAATGCCTTTTTGATTTAAAATTAATTTTTGTATGGAAAAAAGAGTAGTTATAACGGGTCTTGGTGTTGTTGCTCCAAATGGAGTGGGACTTGATGTGTTTACTCATGCTATCAAAAATGGAATTTCAGGGATTAAGCACGACGCTGAGTTGGAGCGATTACAATTTTCTTGTCAAATTGCTGGAAAACCTGAAATTTCTACTCAACTAGCATTGCAATATTTCTCAGAATTAGAGTTACGAAACTTCAATTCAACGGGGATTTTGTATGGTGTAATCGCAGGAATAGATGCATGGAAAGATGCGGGATTATCCCTGGAAATCAAGGAAGAGCCGGATTGGGACAGCGGAACTATTTTTGGAACGGGAACTTCTGGAATTGATAAGTTTAGGGAAAGCATTTATAAAATAGATGATTTTCAAACACGACGGTTGGGAAGTACGGCCGTAGCGCAAACAATGAATAGTGGTGTAAGTGCTTACTTAGGTGGAAAATTAGGATTAGGGAATCAAGTGACAACTAATTCTTCTGCCTGTACCACAGGAACCGAAAGTATATTGATGGCTTATGAACGAATTAAATTAGGTCAGGCCAAACGCATTTTAGCAGGGAGCACCAGTGACTCTGGACCTTATATTTGGGGTGGTTTTGATGCAATGCGCGTGTGTACTTTCAAGCATAATGACGAACCAGAACAAGGCTCGAGACCCATGAGTGCTAGTGCTTCGGGATTTGTTCCAGGTAGCGGAGCAGGTGCTTTGGTTCTAGAAGATTTAGAAACTGCTTTGGCTCGTGGTGCCCGAATTTACGCCGAAGTCTTAGGAGGAAATATCAATTCTGGAGGGCAACGGGGATTGGGAACCATGACGGCACCTAATCCAATGGCGGTACAAAGGTGTATTAAAAATGCTATAGCAAATGCTGGAATAGATGCAAACGAGATTGATGCTATCAACGGCCATTTGACTGCAACTTCTAAAGATGGTTTAGAAATTCAAAATTGGAGCGTAGCTTTAGACCGAAAAGGGAAAGACTTTCCTTATATAAATTCCTTAAAATCAATGGTAGGTCATTGCCTGTCTGGAGCGGGAAGTATTGAAAGTGTAGCATCGGTATTGCAATTAGCTCATGGATTTGTTTTTCCGAATATTAATTGCGATGATTTGCACGCCGAAATTACAGCACTCATCGATGAGTCCAAGATTCCAAAACAATTCATAAAAAAAGAACTAAATATAATTGCTAAAGCCAGTTTTGGTTTTGGAGATGTGAATGGTTGTGTGATTTTTAAAAAATGGAAAGCAGCATAGCCTTAGACACCAAATTTATCACACCAGTCCTTTCATCACAAACAAAGTAGTAAAGCTAAAAAAATTAACAGAAAAAACAGATCAAATAAATGATAAGTAAGCAAGAAATAATCGAGCAATTAAAAACCATCGTAAAACCGTATGTACAAAATCAGGAATCATTTGATGCCCTTACAGAGGAAACCGATTTTATAAATGATTTAAAAATAAATTCAGCTAACCTTGTCGATGTAATTCTAGATATCGAAGAGAAATACAATATAATAATTGATAATGAATCGATGGAAAAAATGATAAATGTAAAATCGGCGATGGAAATTGTTGCAATAAAACTTGCTGAAAAGTAAATCACAAGTATTATAATGATGCATCTTTTATTGTTCTAAACTGAAAACTAGCAAATGATAGGAAACGATATTGTAGATTTGGCTTTAGCTAAGAAAGAAAGCAACTGGCAACGGAACCGTTTTTTAGATAAAATTTTTACAGAAAACGAGCAACTGCTTATTGCTAATGCTATAAATCCAGAGATAATGGTTTGGAACTTATGGACTAGAAAAGAAGCTGCTTATAAAATCTACAACAGGGAAACAGGAATCAGAGGCTATATTCCATTGCAATTAGACTGTTGGTACGAAAGTGAAAATTTAGGAACCGTTTCTTGCAATGGCTTTACATACCATACACAAACACAAATTTCAAACGAATCAGTTTATACTATTGCTGTTGCTAAAAAACAGTATTTTAGTCACATTAAGAAGATAGAATTAGAAACAAAAATCACCAAAATTAATGGTGTTCCATTTGTCAAAGATATTGCAAATTTGATTACGAGACCTGTTTCTATTACGCATCATGGGCATTTTTGGGAGGGAATAATGCTTGTTGATTAGAATGAAAGCTACTTAATGCCCAATCTCGATTTTAACTTTAAAAATAACAAAGCAGTTTTATACGCATCTTCGGCTGCTGAATTTCGATCGCTTTTAGGAATATTATAGGCAGTGCAAAGCTCCTCTAGAGAAAATTGCTTGTCGTTAATATCATTTAGTTTTCGATGCATAACATCAATGTCTAATGCTTCATTTTTTAAGCGCCCACAATCTAACTTTTCTAAAGCAACGTTGATCATTTCGACATCAAAATCGATATGATGTCCAACTAAAGTGGAATTCCCTATAAAATCGATAAATGCTTTTATTGCGTCCGGCTCTCCTAGTTTTTTCATTTTACTCTCTACCAGAAATTCATTAGAAAGACCATTATCATGAAAAAATTTATATTGTAATAAAACCGCTTCAAAACTGTCACCTATAATTATACTGCTATCAATTACTGCAAAAGAACCAATAGATAAAATAACATCTTTATCTGTATTTAAACCAGAGGTTTCTGTTGATAAAACAACATATCGAGATGATTTTTTATCAAATTTTGAAGCATAATTTTTCCAAAATTCAGGATGTTCTTTATTAATATTTTTTAGCCAGTCTAACATGATTATGAAAATTGTGTAAGTTGAAATTTTCCTTTTATAAGTTCTTCTAATTCCCTCATAGGAGCTAGTGCATTTTTTAATTTTTCACGATCTATTTTTGACAATTCTTCCAAATTTATAAATTGGCCGGAATTGTCATTTTTTAGACCTTCTGATATTCTAAACTTTGATAAAGTCAAAAAGGCTTCGGCACAATTAAGATAAATTTCAGCATGTTTTGGGTCTGTAATTGATAGTTGTTTGAATCTTTGGAACGTATTATTAATGCCTCTAATGTCAAAATATATAGCAAAAAGTCTCGCGCCATCAATCAATGGCATCAAGGCACGTGTTTTAATATCAAATTTATCTTTATTAATTCCCTCTTCTTCAACATTAAATTTTTTGAAAAAAGTTAAAGGAGAGTTTTTTCGTAATGCATCGTTTCCAAGAAAGTCAAAAAATAAGGTATTGTTTTTCGCATTTTTAAAAACGACATTTCCAATTGCATCTTCAATTTTTTGTTCTCCAAAAGTGATTTCATAATCAAAGAAAATACTGCTTAAATCATTACTGTTTTCACCTGGAGTATTCATCCAGCTGTCATACTGTTTTGTCCAGTCTGTCATAGACTTACACCACAACATATTGCTTCCCATGTGTCCGTTTGGACAAAGTTCATAACCAATTTTTTCAAGCGTGGCCGTCGTTCTTTTTCCCAATTTTAGGAAATAGTCTTTTACTTCTCGATATTTGTCCGCAGACACATCTTCAAAGATCAAAATACTATCTTGATCCGTCAATAATAATTGTTCTTTTCTACCTTGACTCCCTATACTCAACCAAGCAAAACGGGCAGGAGGTGAGCCTAAATCTAAAATCGACAATTCAACTGAACGTTTAATGATTGCCAAATTGATTTCGCTGGCAATATTAAATACGTGAGAAAGCGGTATATTTTTTGAAATGGACGTCTGAATTAAATCCGTTAACCGTTCCCGAATTTGTTTTAATTCTTTTGATGATTGACAGCGTTTAATTTCTTTTATTAAAACACCTGGATTATTAGCTTGCGCAAGAATTAAATCGTGCTCACTAATAATCCCTTTAACAATAGATTTATCGGTACCATCTTGCGTTACACACAAATGAGTCACATTATATTTTAGCATCAGCAATTGCGCTTCGGCTAAAGAAACATTTTCCAATACTGTAATTACAGGCGAAGACATTATTTTAGCAACAGAGGCAGTCATTGGAAATCGTCCCGTGGCAACTTTAGACCGCATATCGGCGTCTGTAATAATACCTAAAGGAATATTATTGTCACAAACTACAATATTATTCTTTAAAGCTTCGGTCATTAATTGAGCAACTTCTTGAACTATAGCGCTACTATTAGTTTTTAAGGGCGACGTATTGTACGATAAAGTTTGAAAGTATTGCATTTCGGACTGTTGATCTGAATAAAAAACGTTATCAGAGATCAATTTTCCTATTAAATTTTCTTTATCCTTTGGATTTCGCGTGTTCACAGCAAAACTTTCCAACAAAAAATTTAAAACTTCTGCATTATTGGCTACAAAAGGCCGAAAAGTAGCAATAGGAATGGCATAAACAATGCTTTCTTCTCTGGCTTTTGCCGTCATCATGTAATTGTTTTTAGCAAAAAATGGACGCAAACCAAAAATATCTCCTTCATTACATTTGTTCAATAGTGTTTCCTCTGCATCAGCTATCACAGATAAATTAATCACACCAGAGGCGACAACATAAAAGCTATCGTGCAAAAGATCATTTACTTGAAATAGTATTTTGTGCTTTTCCAAATTTACCACTCGGATACTGGTCGCAATTATTGATAACTCTACAAAAGTCAAATGATTAAATGGTGGATATTCTTTTAAAAAGTCAGCAATGTGTTCCGCAATTGTATTCATAGTTTGCAAATAAAGAATGTATATTTTTGTAAAAATAATAAAATTTAAAATCATAACGCAGCCATTTATCCGGCAAAACTATTAATTTATAAATTACTTAATATTTTCATAAAATAAACAAGAATGACAATGAATTAAATTGCCTTTTTTTACTTTTATAACATAAACTTAAACATTTTAAATCATGAAAGGAATTAGAAAAATGCATTTTTCGCTTATCGCCTTATTCATTGTGAATATTATTGCTGCTCAAGGAAAACCTACAAGCAGTAAAGAAGTAGCTACAGGAAAAATAAATGGGGCTACTATTACAATTAATTACGGCAGTCCGTCGGTAAATGCAAGAAAAATTTGGGGCGCTTTAGTACCATTTAATAAAGTTTGGCGTGCCGGTGCAAACGACGCAACTACTTTTGAAACAGATAAAGAGGTAACAATTGAAGGTGCAAAATTGCCAGCAGGGAAATATTCCTTTTTTATTCTACCTAGTGAAAAAGAATGTGTAATCATCTTTAACAAAGAGGCAAAACAATGGGGAGCTTATGATTACAAAGAAAAAGAAGATCAATTGCGTGTAACAGTAAAACAAAAAGTAGCTAAATCAGCATCTGAAAAATTAGTGTATACCGTTAATGCTAATAACGTAACGGTAAGTTGGGAAAATTGGACTATTCCAATAAGTGTTAAATAATTAGTGGATATCAAATATCTAAAGCATCACCAGTAGGTGGTGCTTTTTTTATGAAGTCAATTCTAGGACTTGCATGAGTTTCGCTATTCTCTATTTTACATAATATAAATTATAGTGCAAAAAAAACATAGTTTATTTAACTCTGAAAATACTTATTACTTATTTAAAGTAAACGAATACAATCCATCTAATATTTGACTTGAAATGTATTCGTCTTAAAGTCTCTGGGTATAAATAAATTTATTGTAGGTCGACACAATTACCGACTTTAGAAAAATACGTTTAAAGTTTAAAATAATATTAATTTGTTAGAAGCAGAAGTAAAAGCGGATAGCATCATTTTTGATGGAGATCTCACTTTTGATCTTCAAGTAGTAGAAATTAAAGATATAATAGTAACGGAATAATATTACTTTCCTACTTTCTTAAAAACCGGAATGCTTTATTTGAAATTTATCAACTGAAGCGGTCCGGTTTTTTTATGAAATCTGTTTTTAAACATAAAGCTAAAAATCTTTTTGATTTAAGAAACACACAGGCCTATATTATTTTTTTAAATCAGATAAAATCAAGTGCGTTGTGGGCTCTCCATATAATAAAAGTCGGTCAATAAATTGTTGCAGATGCAATTGATCTACTAAAACCACTTTCATACAAATATTATGTGCTCCAGTAATCCGGTGAATTTGCTTTATTTCAGGAAAATCAGCCAGTTGATTGCAAAACTCCTCTAATTTGCCGCTAAACAATTTAAAAAGAATAAAAACTTCCAGACCAAAACCAAGCTTGTCATTGTTGAGTTGGAGTTTATACCCTGTTATAACATTTGTTTCTTCTAATTTTTGAATGCGTTCTCTTACTGAAGAAGGCGAAAGTCCTATTTGTTTTCCAATTTGTACAAAAGTAGTTCTTGCATTTATTTCTAATTGTGCTATTATTTTTAAATCTAGAGTATCAACCATTAAAAAAGTTTTAAAAGACTAAAAATACAATTTTATAACGGAAAAATAGGAATTTATCGATCGAATAAATTTAGATAATAAAAGTGCAAATAGTACTTTTGAAGTATGGATACCACTCTATTACTACTCATAATTGGAATTTTTGCAGGTTTTTTTATTCAAACTGTTATTGGTTTTGGGGGTGCTTTGATTGCATTGCCCTTTTTGTTGATTGTCATGCCTTTATCCGAAGCGGTTTCTTATATTTCGATTTTTTATTTAATCTCCTCTCCTATTTATGTCTATAAGGAATGGGATCAAATTGATAAGAACTTATTAAAGAAAATTGCCTTTTCTTCATTTTTTGGAGTGCTCGCAGGAATATTAGTTTTAGTTTACGGAAAGCCTCTGATCTTAAAGCAAGCTTTGGGTGTTTTTATCATCCTATTTGTATTGAATAGTTTTCGTGTCAAAAAAAATGTAGTAATCTTAAAAAAAACTAAACACATTTTGGGTTTTCTTGGCGGTTTTTTCTCTGGTTTATTCTCTACTGGAGGTCCTTTATATGTAATAATTTTACAGAATGAAACTACCGATGTTAAGACTTTTAGAGCCACTATGTTTGGTACTTTAGCGTTAGTGACGCTAATGCGAATACCCGTTTTGATTGCAGGCGGCGTGATGAGTATGACCCAAGTTTACAATTCATTTTATGTTTTGCCGTTTTTTATCCTTGCTTTATTTCTGGGAAAAAAAGTCTATTTAAAACTTAATGAAGCACTTATAAAAAGAGTCGTAATAGCGCTCTTATTTGTATCAGGAGTAATGCTGGTTTTTAAAGTTTAATAAAAATATGGTAGACCTTACTTTTGAAAGCAGTATCGATCATTTTGAAATCATAACCAAATAAATCTTGTTTTGATTGATCCTTTTTCAAATATAGTTTCGCTATGTTTTCTAGTGCCATTTTGAAATCCTAATGAATATAAATCTACCGTATATTTATGTTTTACAATTAGAATTATGGTGCCTAATTTATTTTACTTAGCAGCTATTCGTCCATTATCATAAATCATATTAGTGCGGAAAGTGGTTTGATTCGTTTCTTAATTATTTACCTTTGCAAAAAATTAAAAATTGCGACTTAAATGAACAATACCGAAATGCCTAAAAAAAAATACGTTAAATTAATCCTCATTTTAGGTTCTCTTACCGCACTTGGCCCATTTTCAATCGATATGTATTTGCCAGGTTTTGCTGGAATTGCTAAAGATTTGAATACTTCTGTTGCCAACGTGTCCATGACTTTATCCAGTTATTTTATTGGAATTTCGGCAGGTCAATTACTTTATGGTCCGTTGTTAGATCGTTTTGGCCGAAAAAAACCCCTTTTTATTGGATTGTTGGTTTACATAGTAGCATCCTTAGGTTGCGTCTTCGTAACTGATATAGATACTTTTATTGGCTTGCGTTTCATTCAAGCAGTTGGCAGTTGTGCGGCAACCGTAGCTTCTGTATCTATGGTTCGAGATTTATTTCCTGTGAAAGATATTCCAAAAGTATTTTCCATGTTGATGTTAGTTGTAGGGCTTTCTCCAATGCTGGCGCCAACAATTGGCGGTTACGTAACCGAGGATTATGGCTGGCATACTGTATTTTTTATCTTGATGTGCATGGGAATCGTAATTCTAATTGCCGCCCAGATTATTTTACCCAATACTTATTTGCCGGACACTTCTATTTCACTTAAACCCAAACCAATTATTACTAATTTTATTAAGATTCTGAAAGAACCACAATTTTACACCTACTCTTTTGCAGGAGCCATTGCGTTCTCTGGTTTATTTACTTACGTGGCCGCCTCTCCTATTTTATTTATGGATATATTTAAGGTCGATGCCAAAACCTATGGTTGGATATTTGCGTTTATGTCATTGAGTTTCATAAGTGCCAGTCAATTGAATTCGTTGCTATTAAGAAAGTTCAATAGTGAACAAATGATTTTAGGAGCCTTACTTTCACAAACCGTGATTAGCGTTATATTTCTAATTTTAGCAGTGAATGATCTTTTAGGATTGTATGAAACTATCGCAATGTTATTTTTATTTCTGGCTTGTTTAGGAATTTCAAACCCGAATACAGCAGGACTTACCCTTGCTCCTTTTGCTAGAAATGCAGGAAGCGCCTCAGCGCTTATGGGTGCTATTCAATTGGGATTAGGCGCTTTTGCATCCTTTGCAGTGGGAATTTTTGTAACCAATTCTATGTTGCCTATGGTGATGATTATGACGGTTTCAACCGTTCTGGCGTTGCTCATTTTAATTCTTGGCAAGCGAAATATTAAAAAAATAGTTACAACTTCAGCAGAAGAATAATTGAAATTTCATGCTTTTCGAATTTTCTCCGCAACACTTAGCTCTTTCTTAATTGAAGGAGTTTTAAAGCGTTAGTTGAAAACGTTTATGAATTGTCGTCATAGTGTTTCTTTATTAATCCATTTTGTAACTACAGGAGCTTCATAGTTTTTCATATTCTCCAGTAATTCATTAGCGTTATCGCTAACTAAAAGCATTTGTTGATTGACGGCTTTTAAGAATCCTTTATCTACCATGGTCTGGATTAAAATGATTAAAGCGTCATAAAAACCGTTTGTATTTAAAAGGCCAATAGGTTTTTTATGCAGTCCAAGTTGTGCCCAAGTGAGCATTTCAAATAATTCTTCAAGCGTACCGAAACCTCCTGGCATTGCGATAACGCCGTTGCAAAGCGCATTCATTTTTGTCTTTCTTTCGTGCATCGTGTCTACTACAATTAACTCTGTCAAATTGGTATGTGCAATTTCTTTGGATTGCAAAAAGAACGGAATAACTCCAATTACTCTACCTCCTTCGCCCAAAACGCCATCTGCGACTGCTCCCATAAGGCCAATATTTGCGCCACCATAAACTAATTCAATATTTTGTTTGGCTAATGTTTGACCCAAGATGGTCGCTTGTGATTGGAATACTTCGTCTGTTCCCATGCTGGAACCGCAAAAAACTGTAATTCTTTTCATTGTAATTGTTTTTGTATATTAGAAAAAGGAAGCTTTTAATTGATACATTTATGGTGGTTTGTCATTTCGTCGCAGGAGACCCGAGAGTAAAACTCGAATAGGCTTAGCAAATTTTATTTATTGCTCATGTTATGTGATTTCTCCTTCGTTAAAATGACAAAATAAACGCAAATCTTGAAAATTGATGTCACAAAATGTCTCTTACTCATCCAAATTTGGTTAACCTCATGCCCTAATAGTCCTTATATTTATTCAGCTAAACTATAAAAATTTTATTACAAATGATAAAGTAAAACCCTTTTTTATATAATATTATCTAAAACAGAACCATAAAAAAACCATTGCATGACTTTCTCAAGCCTTGCAATGGTTTTTCAATTTTGATGTGAAATAATTCCTATTTCATTTTTTGTCTTTTTACTGGTTTCTCTGTCGGTTCGTTTTTGTTTTGTAGCAAATAATTAGCCAACAGTTTTTCGATCAACTCGTCTTTGGTCAAATGATGGAAAACGGTTTTTATTTTGGTTTTCAATTCTGTATCTACCTCATGGTTGGGTTTTGTCTTGAAGATTTGTTTTGCCCATAAAAGGGCGTTGTTTTCTTCGATGCTTAACGCGCTTGGTTTTTTAAACTCGGTGAATTTGATTCCTAGTTCTTTTTCAAAATCGGCAATTTCAACTACTTCTTCCGGTTGTAAAACAGTCAAAGAAAGTCCCTTTGCTCCTGCCCTTGCGGTTCTCCCGCTTCGGTGAACATATGCTTCGTACACATCAGGTAAATGGTAATTCACCACATAAGAGATTTCCTTAACGTCTATTCCTCTTGCGGCTAAATCTGTTGCGACTAATATATTGATATGTCCTTCACGGAATTGCTCCATGATTCGGTCACGAATTCCTTGCGATAAACTGCCGTGCAAAGCGCCTGATGAAAAGCGATTGATGGCTAAGTTTTTGGCTAATTTATTAACCGCCGCTTTGGTTTTACAAAAGATGATTCCGCGTTCTCCATCTTTCGAATTCAAGAAATGCATCAAAACATCAAGTTTTTCAATAGGATCTACTACAATGTATTCGTGGTCAATGCCTTGATTTCCTACCGTTTCCATGTTGGCCCGAACTTCTACTACATTTTTATGTAAGTAATTCTGAACTAATTGTTTGATTGTTCCGGGCATTGTTGCTGAGAACAATATTGTTTTGTGTTCTTTTGGCAATTCGGCAACAATTTCGTCTAAGCTTTCTTTTAATATGGTTACCATTTCATCAGCTTCATCAAGCACGAGGAATTTGGTTTCTTTTAGGTTGATTGCTTTGCGCTGAATCAAATCGATTAAACGACCTGGAGTTGCTACCACAATGTGCGTAGCCAATGCAAGTCTTTCGATTTGTGGTTTTATTGGGATTCCACCACAAGTTGCTGCTATAGAAACTTGTGGTAAATATTTTGCAAAATCTTCTAAGTTTCTAAAAATTTGATGTCCTAGTTCGCGCGTTGGAACTAAAATCACAGCTTGTAATACTGGTAAATCAGTATCTATTAATTGTAAAATAGGCAATCCAAAAGCCGCCGTTTTTCCGGTACCGGTTTTAGCCAATCCAACCAAATCCGTTTCATTAGCTAAAAAAAGTGGAATTGTTTTTTGTTGAATTTCTGTTGGTACCACAATTTTCATTTCGGTAAGCGCTTGTACTAGTGGTGCTGAAATTCCTAAATCAGAGAATTGTTTTGGCATTTTTTTGGATTTTGTGTTTTTATAAAAAATAGTTGTTATGTTACGGTAATTTTTAGCCCCGATGGAAACGACATCCTGTTGTGGCGGGGTTCGCCACAACAGATATAGTGTACAGCGGGATTAGCTCCTAAAAACGGTTCTCTATACATTTTTTGTTTTGCTTCGCTACAAAAAAACACTTGAACTGATGTTATTGATACTTAAACCTGAGCGTTAGTGTTAATCTTCGTCCGGTTCGTTCATGATTTTTTCACGATATTTTTTCCCGGTTAACAATATCAGTTTCAATTTGTAATCGTCAACAAGCCACTCGCGGTAATTTTTGCTGCACTGACTTAAACATTTGGAGTAGCGTTTGATGCGGCAATCAATGTCATCCTCTAACAATTTTCCCAATATTTTGGCCTCTTGCAAAGTATCCGAATTATCTACACACATAGCAGCGTGTTGTTCTAAGGATTTTTCCAGCACTTCTTTGGAACGCAAATTTTGTTTAATGATGAGTTTGTGCTCTTCATCAACATCAAAGGCTACAACGGCCGTTTTGCTAAATTTTTCACGCAATTCAGGTGGCATGCTGTATTTAAAATACAATTCAATTTCCGTAT
Source organism: Flavobacterium omnivorum (assembly GCF_900099915.1). GTDB lineage: Bacteria > Bacteroidota > Bacteroidia > Flavobacteriales > Flavobacteriaceae > Flavobacterium > Flavobacterium omnivorum. The sequence goes on along the minus strand of NZ_FNDB01000004.1, from coordinate 286,498 downwards.
CATCACGTAAATTTTCCAAGTAAAACTCGGGTGATTTAAAGATGTGTTGCCAGTTAACCGGCTCGCTCCACAGTCCAAATCTTGCCGCATTATTTCCTAAATCGATTACGTTAAAAACATCTTTATTAGGCAATTTTCTGGAACCACGACCAATCATTTGATAGTATAATGTCAAAGATTTTGTAGCTCTATTCAATATTATAGTTTCTACTGTAGGCTCATCAAAACCGGTGGTAAGAATCCCAACTGACGTTAAAATAGCATCCGGCGTGTGTTTGAACCAATGTAAAATATCTTTTCTCTCCTCGTTATTGCTGGTATTATCTAAATGGCGAATGGCATAACCGGCTTCTCTAAATGTTTCATAAACATATAATGATGTATTGATTCCATTATTGAAAATTAGGGTTTTCTTACCTAACGATTTCTCCGTGTAGGCATGCAATAATTTTTCCTGCATGGCCATATTGGTATATAAATCATCTGATGATTTTACCGTATAATCTCCGTTGATTCCTACTTTTAAGGAGGTCAAACCCACATCATAACTATATGTGACTGCTTTTGCTAAAAATCCATTAGCGATCAAAGAGCTAATGGTATCGCCTACGATTAATTCATCGTAGCTTTCATGCATTGGCAACTTAATATTTGAACTTAAAGGTGTTGCGGTAACTCCTAAAATGAAAGCATTTTTAAAAGAACTTAATAATTTTCTAAAAGAGTTGTAATGCGCCTCATCGATGATTACTAAACCTACATTATCTAAATGTAGTTTTTCATCGTTGATACGGTTTTTCAAGGTTTCAACCATGGCAACAAAACAAGAATAATCGTTTTGGTCCGGAAGTTCTTTTACTTTACTGTTGATAATTTTGTTTTTTACGTCAAAACCCTTCAGCATTTTTGAAGTTTGCTTGCACAACTCAATTCGGTGTGTTAAAACAACTACTTTTTTATCATGTTGTGATAAATATCGGCGAACGATTTCTGAAAAAACTACTGTTTTTCCGCCACCAGTAGGCAACTGGTATAATAAATGGTGCTGAGGAGGTGCATTATCTATGCGCTCAAATATGGCATCAATATCGCCTTTTTGATAGGCGTAAAGTTCTTTTTTGTCTTCGATTTCTATTTCTGAAGTGTTTTGGGACATTGCTTATTGTTGGATTTTTGCAAAAATACGCCTAAAAAACAGTTTAACTGTCACTTTTAATTAAAAAAAAAGGGGATAGATTAAATAAAATTCAATTATAACACCATTTAATACTCAATACGTTCTAAAACGGCATTAAATTCAGGTTCATTATACCATTTCTGGTTGATTGTTTGCTGATGAATGACTTTTAATCGGGATTTGAACTCCTGCAGTATTCCATTTGAAATCAAAAAAATAACGGCTTGTTCAAAGGAATTGAACATACTTTTAAAAAATAATTCGTGCTTGATTACATTTTCCAAAGCAAATGTTTGAGCAATTTCAATATTGTAAAGCATAACATCGGCAATTACAAAGGGATCTACACCCAAAAGAATGAAATGTTTGATGTATTTTTGAGCAACGGAGCGTCTCATTTTTGGTTTGCTGCGTCTCCCCGATTTTTTTAGAGGATAGTATTCGTTTGAAATTTTGAGTTTGCATTCCTGTAAAAGTGTTTCTTCCTTTGGATTAAAAACAAAATTATAATACACTTTTACGGGACTGAATTTCTCATACAATTCGATAATTTGTTCTTCGAGTTGCTCTTTATTTAATTCAGACAAATATTTTTTTAAATCGCGTTTGCTCATTATCAAAGTTTAAGGATACAAAAGTAATTTACTTTAGGAATCAATGTGCCGTAAATCAAGGATATTACTTAATTTTACACAAATAAAGGTAAATGTTCCTTTTTTCAAAACCTATTTTTTTACTTTTATACCTAAATTTAATCTTATGCTCAAAATTTTCAAAATTGTCGCTATACTCGAAGGCGTTTCTTATTTGGCTTTATTTTCAAATATGCTAGCCGTAAAACCAACTAATTTAGTTCTTTATAAAACATTGCTTTTCCCAATAGGAATGGCTCACGGAATCCTATTTGTAAGTTATATCATATTAGCTATTATGCTGAAATTTGAACAAAACTGGGATTATAAAAAATTTGGAATTATCAGTTTGGGTTCTCTAATTCCTTTTGGAACTTTTTATGTAGATAAGAAATATTTACAAAATGTATAAATTTATAGAGAAAATATTCACTTTTCTATATCCTGTTTTTCGTAAATGGGGATTGGGAAGCAGCACCGCTTCGTATCTTAGTTTAGTATTGAATATTATTGTTTTATGCTTGATGGCGTATGTCATCTATGTTATTTTTCGTCTTGTTTTAGTTACTATAATGGCCGTTATTGCTCAAAAAACTAAAACTAAATTTGACGATTTATTAGTTACAAATAAGACAGCCAAATATATTGCGCACTTAATTCCACTTTTATTTATTTACAAATCAGTTCCCATAATTTTGGATCGATTTGTTTATTGGGAAACTTTTTTTGGCAAGCTCGTCGGAATCTACATCATCATTTTAGTGCTATGGATTATACGCACTATTTTTAATGCGCTGCGGGATTACTTAAAGTTAAAACCCCGCTACAGCGATAAGCCAATCGATAGTTTTATTCAGGTCATTATGATCATGCTATGGGTGATTGGAATAACCTTAATCATTTCAAAATTGTTTGAAATTGATCAAAAAGAGCTATTGACGATTTTAGGAGCTGTTTCGGCGGTAATTATCTTAATTTTCAGAGATACTATTTTGGGTTTTGTATCCAGTGTTCAGGTTTCTATAAATGATATGGTTCGAATTGGAGACTGGATCACAATGGATAAATTTGGAGCCGATGGCGATGTCATCGAAATCAATTTAGCAACGGTAAAAGTTCGAAATTTTGATAATACCACCACTACTATTCCTACCTATAGTTTGAGTTCGGATTCGTTTCAAAACTGGCGAGGCATGCTGAATTCTGACGGTCGACGTATTAAAAGACATATACTTATTAAAACAAGTAGTATTCGGTTTTTAGAAGAAGCAGAATTGGATAATTTAAAAAAAATTCATCTAATATCGGATTATCTTGACAACCGAAAAGTAGAAATTGATGAATACAACGCAGCAAATAAAATAGACAAATCACTTGCAATTAATGGTCGAAACATGACCAATTTAGGCTTATTTCGAAAATATATAACAGAATATTTACTAAATTATCCTGAATTAAATAAAGACATGTTGATGCTTTGTCGCCAGTTGCAATCTACTTCGCATGGTGTTCCTCTGGAAGTTTATGCGTTTTCCCATGACAAACGATTTGAGAATTACGAATACATCATGTCTGATATATTTGATCATATTATTGCCTCAGTAGGTTATTTTGATTTGGAAATTTTTGAAACTATCTCTGAAACTGATTTCAAAATATAAAGAAAATACCAAACACGTACTACTTTAATTTACAATCATATAGCTTAACGTTGATATATTCTATTGCCGATTTTCCATGGGCTTTTGGTTTTCCATCCGCGTCTAAATCTACCATTGTAGTATGATCAAATGTGATAATCGTTTCGCGCTTCATCATGTTTCTTGCCTCACACTTTAAAGTCTGGGAAGTAATTCCAAATTTGATGACATCAATACCAATTTCGATAATATTACCTTGTCTCGCTGACTTCTAAAATTGATTTTTGACCTGTTTTTAGTTAAGATTCGGGTGTTTTGTAGATGCATAATGGTGTGCACAGCTAATTCTTCATCGATCCAAGTTCATAATTTACCTCAAAATAAAGTACCATTGGGGGTTTAAATCTTCGGATTTTACTCGTTTTCGGGTATGAAATCTCATAATTTTTTATTTATAAGTGTAAAATTAAGCTATTCCTATTTCATTTTTTTTTAATTTTAAAGAAAAAAAAATGAACACACGAGATACATTTTTAAATGATTTTAGAGGACAAACAATAGGTTCAGTAACCACACAATCTACAACAGAAGAATCATTTCAAAATGAGGTACTTCGCCCTATTCTAAAGTTACAAAATGACTTATTTATTGCTTCTTTCCTCAATTATGCAAGCAAAAATAAAACTGATTTTCAAACCTATACCATCGAAAAAAAAATGGCTACTATGGAAAATGCAGTACAAAAAGATACCAAGTTTAGAAATATCTTAAAAGGAATGGTAATCGGTTTATTTACCGCAACGGAATACGATATTTATTCAAAAAACGCCTCTAAAATAAACAAGCGAATGATGAGTATGTTAGTGGAACGATTAAAAAGTCAAGTACAACTCTTTGAAACAAAGTCAAAGTAGAGAAGCAATTTTCACCTTTTTTATTTTTATTACTTCAATTACATAAAAAGGAAATAATTGATTTAGTCAAGATGCTTAATTTTGGCTTACAAAATATTTTTTTTAGCATAACAAGCGGTTAAACCGATTTGGGTTTATTGATTTTAATTTAAAAAACAGGGCCTTATTTATCTAAAAATTACCATTTATTTCCAATTTGGTAATCCTAATCTCTTTTATAATAAATAGTAGTTAAGTATGCTATTATGTGCTTTTTGTATGATTTTTTTCATTATAATTGTTAAAAGTAAATAGTATGAAAGAAGAGTATTTCAAATGGTATTCTCCAAATTTAAATAGAGATATTGAAATGTTGGTTTTTGGACATACTGGATATCCTGTGATCTTATTTCCAACTTCGATGGGAAGTTACCATGAAAATAAAGATATGGGATTGATCGGATCCGCAAAATGGTACCTTGAGCAAGGTTTAATCCAAATATTTTGTCCGGATAGTATTGACAAAGATAGTTTTTACAATAAAAATATTCATTCTGTTCATCGCATAGAAAATCACGTCAGATATGACAAAATGATTTGCTATGAAATTGTTGAGATGATAAAAAACAATACTTCCTCAGGAAAAGTAGCTATGGCAGGTTGCAGTTTTGGGGGCTATCATGCCGCAAATTTTGCATTTAGACATCCTTGTTATGTAAGTCACCTATTTTCTATGAGTGGTGCTTTCAATATCAAGAGTTTCTTGGATGGTTTTCATAATGACGATGTATTTTACAATAGTCCTGAAGATTATTTGTATGGACTAGACGACCGCGAATTATGGAATATGGACATTGTTCTTGGCACCTCTAATTGGGACATTTGTTTTGACGCTAACCTAAAAATGAGTAAAGTGCTTACGGATAGAAATATCCACCATTGGTTAGACATTCGTCAGGAACGAAAACACGATTGGCCTGTTTGGCAAGAAATGTTTCCCCACTATTTATCAAGAATCAAGTTTTTTTAAAAGTAGCAAGAATCGAGTATTAAGTATAAAGACCAGCAACAAGATGAAAAAAATTGGGATATTATTTGGAATGGAAGATACGTTTCCACAAGCATTTATAGATCGTGTGAATTCAAAAAATGAAAAAGGAATAATTGCAGAAGCAGTCGCTATTGATAAAGTAGTTCAAAATAAAGATGGAGAATATGCTGTAATTATTGACCGAATATCACAAGATGTCCCTTTTTATCGTGCCTATTTAAAAAACGCTGCTTTAACAGGAACCAATGTAATCAACAATCCGTTTTGGTGGAGCGCTGATGACAAGTTTTTCAACAATTCATTAGCGGTCACGTTGGGCGTTCCATTACCTAACACTGTAATTCTTCCTTCGGCTGAACATCCTACAGACACGACTGGAAAATCATTTCGCAACCTAAAATACCCAATGGATTGGGAAGGAATATTTCAATATATTGGCTTTCCTGCGTATATGAAACCCTACGCTGGCGGTGGTTGGAAAAACGTATACCGTTTAGAAAACATTGAAGAATTTTGGGAAAAACATCAGGAAACAGGACAATTAGTAATGATGTTACAAGAGGAAATCGTTTTTACGGAATATTTTAGAGTGTACTGTTTGGGTTGCAAAGCCGTTAGAATTATGCAATACGAACCAAGGAATCCCCATCATTTGCGTTATGTAATTAATGGTCCTCCAGTAGATACAAAATTATTAGCCACTATAAAAGACTATACTTTAAAACTGTGTAAAGGCTTAGGATACGATTTTAATACCGTAGAATTTGCCGTTCGTGACGGGATTCCGTATGCGATAGATTTTGGAAATCCTGCCCCTGACGCTGAATTAACTTCAGTTGGTGCTGAAAATTTTGAGTGGGTCGTTGAAGAGGCTGCGAAAATGGCTATTGCTGCCGCAAAAAAACAAAAAGCAGGAAAGATGAATTTGACTTGGGGAACTTTTATTAAAGATGCAGTAAAATAGTTTTCAGCCACAGTATTCAGTAAACAGACTGAAAACTGCGACTGCGACTGAACACTAAAAAAATAATTATGTTAAAGAAACTACCTGTTTTTACACTTGGTGTAGAAGAAGAATACCAAATTATAGATCCTGTTTCAAGAGATTTGCGGTCGCATTTATCTAAAATTGTGGATGGTGCTAAAATTATTTTGAATGAGCAGGTAAAGGCTGAAATGCATCAATCTGTAGTGGAAGTGGGAACTAATATTTGCAATAATGTAAATGATGCTAAAAATGAGATTCGGTTTTTGCGCTCTAAAATTGTAGAATTGGCCGACAAACAAGATCTAATTGTTGGCGGAGCTGGTACACATCCTTTTTCGAAATGGCAAGATCAGCCTATCACTGACGATCCAAGATATCACGATATAGTCAATGAATTGCAGGATGCAGCGCGTTCTAATTTAATTTTTGGAATGCATTGCCACGTAGGAATTGAAAATCGAGAAATTGGTTTACAATTGATGAATCAGGCCACTTATTTTTTGCCGCATATCTTTGCGCTTTCGACTAATTCCCCATTTTGGGAAGGAAGACAAACCGGTTATAAATCCTTTAGAACAAAGGTTTTTGATAAATTTCCGAGGACAGGATTGCCAGAATATTTTGATTCTGTTAGTTCGTATGATAATTATCTGGAAACTCTGGTAAAAACTAATTGCATTGATAACCCTAAGAAAATTTGGTGGGATTTGCGTCTGCATCCGTTTTATAACACGATTGAATTTAGGATTTGCGATATGTCATTGACAGTCGATGAAACGATTTGCATTGTCGCTATAATTCAAGCAATTGTAGCCAAATTGTACAAATTGAACATGAACAATACTAGTTTTAACGTCTATCGATTGGCTTTAATTAAGGAAAATAAATTTCGAGCTGCACGCTACGGAATTGAGAATAACATGATTGATTTTGGTTTGCAAAAGGAGGTGGAAACAAAAATGCTAATTTTAGAATTACTAGATTTTATTGATGATGTAGTGGACGAATTAGGCAGTCGAGACGATATCAATTACGTTCATGAAATTCTGAAACATGGAACCGGAGCCGATAAGCAATTGGCTGTTTTTCAAGAAACAGGAAGTCTGTCAAGTGTGGTCGACTTTATAACAGGTGAGTTTACCAAGGGATTATAAAATATAAAGTACCTTTGCTTATTATTTTTTAGAACTACGATTATGTTAAATAAAATTATAAAAATTGCACTCTTAGATATGTACAACGGAGAACCCAATCAGGGCATGCGCTGTATTATTGATGTGGTGAACAGATTTAGTCCTGTAGTGAGTTTTGAAATATTTGATGTTCGAGGAAAATGCGAATTACCAGATATCAGTAAATTCGATATTTATATTTCTACTGGAGGCCCCGGAAATCCTTTGATAGGAGATGGAAATTGGGATACCAAATACTATGAATTCATTGATTCGTTGACAAAGTGGAATAATGAAAACGAAATAAAAAAGCATGTGCTGTTTATTTGTCATTCGTTCCAAATGGCTTGCTTGCATTTTGGATTAGCGACAATTACAAAAAGAAACGACACCTCTTTTGGAGTAATGACTATTCATAAAACAAAAGAAGGCATTACCGATCCTTTATTTGAAGGTTTGGCTGATCCTTTTTATGCAATTGATTCTAGAGATTATCAAGTGGTACAACCAAAACTCAGTATTTTCGCTAAAAAAGGAGCTAAAATTATCTCTTTGGAGAAAATTAGAGATCATGTGCAATACGAACGCGCAATTATGGCAGTTCGGTTTACTGATTATTTTGTAGGTACACAATTTCATCCTGAAGCAGATCCAATAAGCTTTGTTTCACACATGAGAAATAAAGATGCGAAGGAGAAAATCAAGAATATGAAAGGAAAAAAGAAGTTTCGCAACATGTTAGAGGATCTAATGGATGATGATAAAATTTACAGAACCAATGAAACATTAATCCCTAATTTCCTTCGGATAGCGATAAATGACTTGATGAAAACAAAAAAAATGCTTTCTAATTAATACCATCTATTTCAAATGATTGCAAAATATCGGGAGTTATTTAATACTCAATTTACAGAAAAAAAATATCAGGAATTCAAAAATGATATTGCTTCCGATTTTAATTATTTGCCTACATTCCGGTTAGGAGAAACCCCTTTTTTTATTTCGAAGGACTTAAAAAATCAATTGATTGAGGGCTGTAATGATGTTATAGCTTTTATTAAAAAGAATGACTTTAAATCATTTACAGACAAGTCTTTAGAAATAAATCAGAAAGTACCTAATGAAGATGAACACACTACTTTTTTAGCCATTGATTTTGGTATTTGCGAAGAAGACGGCGTGGTTATCCCAAAATTAATCGAGGTACAAGGATTTCCATCTTTATACAATTATCAAGTCAATTTGTATGAGAAATTTAAAAATCACTATCCCTTTCTAAAAGAGTTAACTCCTTTCATAACGGATGTTGATCAGCAAGAGTATATGTCTATTCTTGAAGACGCAATTTGCAACAATCATCCCACAGAAAATGTCATTCTGCTTGAAATAGAACCTGAAAAACAAAATACCAAAATTGACTTTTATTATTGTCAAAGGGATATCGGTATTCCAATAGTATGTGTTACAGAATTGATAAAAAAAGGCAAACAACTGTATTACAAAAATGATAACGGTGATGAGATTTTGATAAAACGAATCTATAATCGGGTTATTTTTGATGAATTAGATTTGCGTACAGATTTAAAACTTGATTTCAATTTCTCCGATGATGTTGATGTCGAATGGGCTGGTCACCCCAATTGGTTTTTCAGAATCAGTAAATTTATATTACCCTTTTTAAAAGGAAAATATTTTATTGAAACCACACTCTTAAGCGAGCTAAAGGAAATTCCTGAGGATTTAGAAAATTATGTTTTAAAGCCCTTATTCTCCTTTTCAGGAACAGGCGTTATTTTCCATGTTACTCAAGCGGATATCGAAGCAGTAGTAGAAAAAGAACTTTATATATTGCAAAAAAAGGTACACTACCTTCCTATTGTTCAATCTCCTGACGGCAAAGTAAAAGCAGAAGTGCGCATCCTTTGCGTTTGGAAGAAAGAGGATAAATCCCCTACTCTACTGTGTAATCTTGTAAGATTGAGCCGTGGTGAAATGATAGGCGTAAAGTTCAATAAAGATAAAGATTGGGTTGGTGGTACTTTGGGTTTATTTGAAAGATAACTATTATCCTCGTTGGGGTCTTACATTTTTTAAGAAACAAACTGAAATTTTATTTGTTTTTTTATCGTATTATCACGTTAGTTGATCTTAATTTACAAAAAAAATATTTGAACATCAATAGACTACATTTTTTTGGTGTAAATGTCATTTTAACGCATTGAAAGACTTTTTATCGAATTTATATCTATTTTTTATAAATAATAACTTGTTAATAAAGTATTAATTTAAATTTAATACTGACTTTTCTTCCTTTTTTAATTTCCTGAATGTAACTTTTTAGAAGATATCATCCATTTCAATGATACTTTAATGAATTTTTTTGTCTGATTTCCTTAATAATTTGAAAAATATGGAATTATTCAATATTTTAACATAAAAAAAATCAACCTGTTTTTTTTTTCTTTATTATTGTAAAGTTATACTAAATTTTGAATAATCATTAATTTTAATAATTAGCAAATGAATAGAAGAGAAGCACTTAAAAGCGTTGCGTTTTTAATGGGAAGCGCAATCTCCGCAACTACAATGGGAGTTTTATTTGAAAGTTTTACTTTGCCCGAAAAAGAGAAAAACCACGTGTCTTTTTCTGCTACGGATGAAGAAATTTTGGCTGAATTCGCCGACATTATTATACCAACTACAGCCTCTTCACCAGGAGCTAAAGCTGCAGGATTGGGTGCTTTTATTCCAATGATTATTAGAGATTGCTATCCTGCGAAGATGCAAGAAATTTTTGCATCAGGATTAAAAGCAATGCAATACCAAAGTTCAAAAGATTTTGGTAAAGATTTCTTGTCAATGTCTGTTGAAGAACGTCAAAAACTGATGACTTCCTTGCGTGATGAGGCAATTGCCAGCAACAGAGCTCCTTCTTTCTTTTTAATAGCTAGAGACTTAACGCTTTTAGGATATTATTCATCTGAAATAGGATGTACACAAGCGCGTGAATATTTACCTGTTCCCGGACGTTATGATGGAAATGCTACTTATGTACCAGGACAAAAAGCTTGGGCAACAAATTAATTGTCAGCGATGATCTTAAATTATTTTAATAAATAAAAAATACTACACGTGAATATAAATACCAATTTAAAAGCGGAAAATACATATGATGCTATTGTTGTAGGATCAGGAATTAGTGGCGGTTGGGCTGCAAAAGAACTTACTGAAAAAGGATTAAAAGTTCTGATGCTAGAACGCGGAATGAACATTGAACATATTACAGATTATGAATCTGCCATGAAAGCTCCCTGGGAATTTGAGCGCGCAGGTAAACTTACTGAAGAACAAAAACGAACACATCCAGTACAAACGAGAGATTATCCATACAATGAGGCTACCGAAAAATGGTGGGTTAATGATTTAGAATGTCCGTACACAGAAGACAAACGTTTTGATTGGTACAGAGGATTTCATGTGGGTGGAAAATCGTTGATGTGGGGTCGCCAAAGTTACCGTTTTAGTGACCATAACTTTGAAGATAATGCTAAAGATGGTCACGGTAACGACTGGCCTATTCGTTATAAAGACCTTACAAAATGGTACGATTATGTAGAAAAATTTGTAGGAATCAGTGGTCAAGCCGAAAATTGGCCATTATTACCAGACGGTAAATTTTTACCTCCAATGGATCTAAACTGTGTAGAAAAATCAGTTAAAGAAAGACTTGAAAAACATTACAATAAAACCCGAATTCTTACTATTGGACGTACCGCTAATTTAACGGTACCTCATAAAGGACGCGGTAGTTGTCAATATAGAAATTTGTGCAGCCGTGGTTGTCCGTTTGGAGCTTATTTTAGTACACAATCATCAACATTGCCTGCTGCTATGGCAACCAATAGATTAACTGTAAGACCCTACTCCATCGTAAATCACATCATTTATGACAAAGACACCAAAAAAGCAAAAGGTGTAATGGTTATTGATGCAGAAACAAATGAAACCATGGAGTTTTTTGCTAAAATTGTTTTTGTGAATGCTTCTACTTTAGGTTCTACTTTCTTATTATTGAACTCAACTTCAGAGGCACATCCAAATGGAATGGGTAACGCCAGTGGACAATTAGGACATAATTTAATGGATCATCATTTCCGTTGTGGTGCTGAAGGAAGTGCTGAAGGTTTTGAAGATAAATATACCTACGGAAGAAGAGCCAACGGAATTTACATTCCACGATACCAGAATGTAGGAAATGACAAACGTGATTATTTAAGAGGTTTTGGTTACCAAGGTGGTGCCAGTAGAGGATCATGGCATAAAGAAGTTGCCGAATTAGCTTTTGGTGAAAACTTTAAAGCGACTATGTCATTACCTGCTGATTCCTGGAGTATGGGATTAGGTGGTTTTGGAGAAATGCTACCGTATTATGAAAATAAAGTATATATCGATCATAATAAAAAAGACAAATGGGGACAACCTGTTTTGGCTATTGATTGTGAATACAAAGAAAATGAAGCAAAAATGCGCGAAGACATGATGAATGATGCTGCGGAAATGTTGGAAGCATCTGGAATCAAAAATGTACAAACCTATGATAATGATTGTTATCCTGGAATGGCTATTCACGAAATGGGTACTGCCAGAATGGGGAACGATCCTAAAGATTCTGTACTAAATAAGTGGAATCAATTACATGAAGTAAGTAATGTTTTTGTTACAGATGGTGCATGCATGCCTTCTATTGCTTGCCAAAATCCATCATTAACATTTATGGCTTTAACAGCAAGAGCCTGTGATTATGCAGTAAAAGAATTAAAAAAAGGAAATATTTAGGTTCATCATTATGAGAAAATTAAGAATGGGAATGGTCGGTGGTGGCCAAGATGCCTTTATAGGTGCAATTCACCGCTTAGCTGCCAATATGGATGGACTAATTGAATTAAAGTGTGGAGCATTAAGTATAAAACCCGAAACAGCAAGAGCCTCAGGTAAAGCCTTGTTTCTTCCGGAATCAAGAACATATTTAACGTATGACGAAATGATTAAAGCGGAAGCGGCTTTACCTGCTGACGAAAGAATCGATTTTGTCACTATTGTTACTCCAAATTTCGCACATTTTGCACCTGCAATGATGGCTTTGGAGCATGGTTTTAATGTAGTAATTGAAAAACCAATGACTTTTTCATTGGAAGAAGCAAAACTATTGAAACAAAAAGTGGAAGAAACAGGACTGATACTTTGCTTAACACATACCTACTCTGGTTATCCAATGGTCAAGCAAGCGAAAGCAATGGTTAGAGAAGGGAAACTGGGTAAGATCAGAAAAGTTTTAGTTGAATATCCTCAAGGTTGGCTGAGCACACTTTCAGAAAGAGAAGGAAACGCGCAAGCAGCTTGGAGAACGGATCCTAAAAAATCTGGAAAAAGTTCTGTAATGGGTGATATTGGAACTCATGCCTCACATTTAGCTGAATATATTATCGGTGCTAAAATTACTGATGTTTGCGCAGAATTAAACACATTAGTTGAAGGCCGCCTGATGGATGATGATGGCGCTGTTTTGCTAAAATTTGACAATGGTGCTAAAGGAGTTTTAATCGCATCGCAAGTTGCAGCCGGAGAAGAAAACGCTTTGAAAATCAGAGTTTATGGCGAAAAAGGTGGAATCGAGTGGTTTCAACACGATCCAAACACTTTAACAGTAAGATGGCTAAATGAGCCAGCTCAAATTTTAAGAGCTGGATCCAATTATAACTATTTATCATCTTTTGCAACTCATAATTGTCGTACGCCCGGCGGCCATCCAGAAGGTTATTTAGAAGCATTTGCTAATATTTATCGCAACTTTGCTTTAACATTAGGCTGTAAACTAGATGGCATCGAACCTACTCCTGAAATGCTAGACTTCCCTTCTGTCGAAGATGGATTAAGAGGAATGGCGTTTATAGAAAATGTAGTAGCATCATCTCAATCGGATAAAAAATGGACTCCTTACCTTTTATAATAAAGTAGGAATTCATAAAAGTTTTACACAAAATATAATATGACAACAATACAAGGTCCTGCAGTATTTTTAGCGCAATTTATCAGTGATGAAGCTCCTTTTAATTCCTTAGACGGAATTTGTAAGTGGGCAGTTGATATAGGTTTTAAAGGGATACAAATGCCTACAACTGATAGCCGATTTATTGATTTGCAAAAAGCTGCAGAAAGTAAAACCTACGCTGATGAACTCAAAGGAACAATTGCTTCTTACGGATTAGAAATCACTGAATTATCAACTCATTTACAAGGTCAATTAGTGGCTGTTCATCCTGCCTATGATGACTTTTTTGATGCTTTTGCACCGAAAAATGTTCATGGGAAACCAAAAGCAAGACAAGAATGGGCCGTTCAACAATTGAAATATGCTGCAAAAGCATCCCAAAATTTAGGATTAAATGCACACGCGACTTTCAGTGGTTCATTGCTTTGGCAATATTTCCATCCCTGGCCACAAAGACCTCCAGGTTTAGTGGAAGATGGATTTGCTGAATTGGCTAAACGCTGGTTACCCATTTTAAATGAGTTTGATCAAAATGGGGTTGATCTTTGCTATGAAATTCATCCAGGAGAAGATTTATTTGATGGTGAAACGTATGAAATGTTTTTGAAGGCTGTAAATAACCATTCTAGAGCTTGTTTATTATATGATCCCTCACATTTTGTATTGCAGCAATTAGATTACATTCAATATATCGATTTTTACCATGAAAGAATCAAAGCTTTTCACGTAAAGGATGCCGAGTTTAATCCTACCGGAAAGCAAGGAACTTTTGGAGGATATCAAAGTTGGGTAAACCGTGCTGGACGCTATCGTTCCCCGGGAGATGGTCAGATTGATTTTAAAACCATTTTCAGCAAACTGGCACAATATGATTTCAAAGGTTGGGCCGTTATGGAATGGGAATGTTGCATTAAAAACCAAGAAGATGGTGCGCGTGAAGGTGCCGAATTTATAAAAAATCATATTATAAAAGTTACCGACAAAGCATTTGATGATTTTGCTGCGGTGGAAACAAATAAGGCCTTTAATAAAAAAAACTTAGGATTATAAAACTTAAATTGAAATGAAAATGAAATTAAAATATTTGCTTTTTGGGGTCGCTTTAATTGGCTTAACCTCATTTTCTAATGATAATTCAGACACAAAATATACTACTGCAAGAAAAGGAACAAATACTGTTTTTCAAGCATCAGAAGGTGAAAAACTTATTGCTAAATCGGATTGTATTGGATGTCATAAATTAGACAAAAAACTGATAGGTCCCTCCTATTTAGAAATCGCTAAAAAATACTCTCTAACTGATAAAAATGTTGCCTATCTAACTGGTAAAATTATAAAAGGGGGTTCTGGAGTTTGGGGTGCTATACCCATGTCAGCTCATGCGTCATTAAAAAAGAATGATGCAAAATCAATGGCAACCTATATTTTATCACTAAAAAAATAATTTCGATACTGTATTCATACCAATAACACTTTTTAAGCTATTGAAGAACAGCTCTTTTATTACTATTAACTAACCGAATTAAAATAAATGAAAGAAAAAAAAGACGAAAATAAAATCATAAATAACCGACGTGATTTTATAAAGACCACTGCAATAGCAGCTGCAGCTTTTATGATTGTTCCGCGCCATGTTTTAGGTAGAGGATTTGTTGCTCCAAGTGATCGTTTATCAATAGCAAGTATTGGCGTTGGTGGAAAAGGAAAATCTGATATTGCGATGTTTGCTAAAAGTGGAAAAGCTGATATTTCTTTTTTATGTGATGTTGATAGCAGAAGAGCTGCTGCAAGTGTAAATGCATTCCCAAAAGCTAAATTTTACACAGACTGGCGTGAAATGTTAGACAAAGAACATAAAAATTTCGATGCAGTTTCTGTTTCAACTCCAGATCATAATCATGCCATTCAAGCACTTGCTGCGATGCAATTAGGTAAACATGTTTATGTTCAAAAGCCTATGGCACATGATATTTATGAAGCTCGTATTTTGACAGAAGCGGCAAAAAAATATAAAGTGGTAACCCAAATGGGAAATCAAGGTGCCTCAAATGATGGTACCAGAATTATGAAAGAATGGTATGAAGCGGGTTTAATTGGAGATGTTCACACGATTCATGCTTGGACAGATCGTCCGGTTTGGCCTCAAGGAATTCCTTGGTCTGCTAATAAAGCAGATATTCCAAAAGAATTAGATTGGGACTTATGGTTAGGAACAGCTCCTTATAAAGACTATGTAAATAAATTAGTTCCTTTCAATTGGCGCGGTTGGTGGGATTATGGCACTGGCGCATTAGGAGATATGGGTTGCCATTTATTAGAAGCTCCATTTAGTGTCTTGAACTTACAATATGCTAAAGACGTTCAATGTAGCGTAGGTTCTGTTTATGTAGATGAATTTCAAAGAGGGTATTTCCCTGAGAGTTGTCCACCTTCAAGTCACGTAACTTTAACTTTTCCAAAAACAGAAAAAACAAACGGTGACATAGCAGTACACTGGATGGATGGAGGAATTCAGCCTGAAAGACCTTCTGAATTAGGTCCGAATGAAATTTTTGGAGATGGTGGAAATGGAACCTTGTTCACTGGAACTAAAGGAAAAATGATGTGTGACACGTATGGTTTAAATCCTCGTCTGCTCCCTCTTAGCAAAAATGAAAATTTAAATATAGCTCAAAAGTACGCGAGGGTTAGTGATGGCTCTGAAGGCCACTATAAACAATGGGTTGAAGCTTCAATAGCTGGTTACGGAAAAAAAGAGTTGAGTTCTCCTTTTGAAATTGCGGGTCCCTTAACCGAAGCTTTGTTAATAGCAAATTTAGCAATTAGAGGATATGATCTAAAAATAGATGAACTTGGAGAAGATGTTTACCCTGGACGTTCTGCAAAATTATTATGGGATAATGACGCCATGAGAATTACAAATTTTGATGAAGTAAATCAATTTGTGAAACGTGATTATCGTCCAGGTTGGAAAGCTTTAACTTTATAAGCAAGATTAATTATTAATTCAAAAATAAAAAAATGATTAAAAATATTTGTACAACATTACTAGTTATGATATTGATTCAAACTGCAAATGCACAACAAGCACCCGTACCAAAAGGATTTAAATCAATATTTGATGGACAATCAACAGCCGGATGGCACAGTTACGGAAAAAAAACAGTTGGTTCTGGTTGGAAAGTAGAAGATGGCGTCTTACATTTTGATCCAACTGCTGCACAAAATGGACAAGGGGGCGATCTTGTAACTGACCTAGAATACGAGAATTTTCATTTGAAATTAGAATGGAAAGTGGCAGCAAATGCCAATAGTGGTATTATTTTTTATGTGAATGAGGATTTGACAAAATTCAAAAACACTTATGAAACTGGTCTTGAAATGCAAGTATTAGATAATAATGGTCATCCAGATGCTAAAATTGAAAAACATAGAGCTGGTGATTTGTATGATTTAATCAAAAGTACATCAGAACCAGTAAAACCAGTTGGAGAATGGAACTCTGTTGATATTGTATGTAAATTCGGAAAATTAACCTTCTTGCTAAATGGAGTAAAAATTGTAGAGACGACACTTTGGGATGCTAATTTCAAGACAGTAGTAGCAGGAAGTAAATTCGCTACTTGGTCAGGTTTTGCAGCATTCAAAAAAGGTAAAATTGCGCTACAAGATCATGGAGATAATGTATGGTTCAGAAACATCATGATTAAAGAATGGAATACTATGAAAATTACAACTGGATGTGAAGCCGGAATGTAAGTAATATTAGAAAATTAAAAAAATAACCAAAACCAAAAAATAAAAAACCAATCCACCAATGAATAGTACTATCCGAATTAAATTATCCATAATGATGTTCCTGGAATTTTTTATCTGGGGCGCATGGTTTGTAACTCTTGGAACGTTTCTGGGAAATAATTTAAACGCTTCCGGTTCAGAAACTGCCGCTGTATTTTCGACACAATCATGGGGTGCCATTATAGCTCCTTTCATTATAGGATTAATAGCCGACCGATATTTTAATGCGGAGAAAATTTTAGGAATACTGCATCTTATTGGTGCATTTTTGATGTACCAAATGTATCAATCCGAAGAAGTTGGAATGTTCTACACATACGTTTTTAGTTACATGATTTTATATATGCCAACATTAGCATTAGTAAATTCAGTTTCTTTTAATCAAATGAAAGATCCGGAGAAAGAGTTCGCAAACATTAGAGTTTGGGGAACTATTGGTTGGATTATTGCAGGTTTATCAATCAGTTATTTCTTTCATTGGGATTCTGCTGAAGGAATAAGTTCAGGTTTACTTAAAAATACTTTTTTACTAGCAGGTATTGCTGCATTTATATTAGGTGTGTTTAGTTTTTCATTACCAAAAACACCACCAAAGGTGAGTGATGAAAAAATAAAAATCGGAGATATTATAGGCCTTGATGCTTTAAAACTATTGAAAGACAAGAACTTCGCCATCTTTTTTGTCTCATCTATTTTAATTTGTATTCCTCTAGCTTTTTATTATCAAAATGCTAATCTCTTTTTAACGGAAGCAGGAGTTGAAAATCCCACAGGAAAAATGGCCATTGGTCAAATTTCCGAAGCCTTATTCTTATTATTGATTCCTGTATTTTTTACCCGTTTTGGTTTCAAAAAAACAATTTTAATCGGAATGTTAGCATGGGCAATTCGTTACGTTTTATTTGCTTATGGAAATGGTGATGATTTAAGCTACATGCTGATTATAGGTATTGCGCTGCACGGTATTTGTTATGATTTCTTTTTTGTTTCAGGGCAAATTTATACTAATTCAAAGGCGGGAGAAAAATATAAAAGTGCTGCTCAGGGTTTAATCACTTTAGCTACTTACGGTATTGGAATGTTAATTGGTTTTGCAGTTGCAGGCTGGATAACGGACAATTACAAAATGGCTAACGGTGCTGTAAACTGGCAAATGGTATGGATTATTCCTGCTGGAATAGCTATCGTTGTGTTTGTCCTTTTTGCTATTTTATTCAATGATAAAAACAAAGCAAAAGAAATTTCTTCTGCTGTATAAAAATAAAAAATGAGTACTAACGTAAATAGGAGATCTGCCATAAAAGGAATATTAGCCGGAACAGCTGTTTTGGGAATTCCATCTGGATTTTCTGCTTTGGCTTTGCCAAAAAATGATTCAGGAATTCCTGTAGGTTTACTGAAAGGAAATATTAATCATTCCGTTTCTCGCTGGTGTTTTGATAGTCTTGATTTGGATACACTTTGTATTGAAGCTAAGAAAATTGGAATTACAGGTATTGATTTAGTAGGTCCAAAAGATTGGCCCGCATTGAAAAAATATGATTTAGTATCGACCATGTGTAATGGTGCCGAGATTAATTTAGTGGATGGTTTTAATGATTTGAAATTCCACGAAACACTATTAAAAAACTATACTGAAATGATTCCGCTCGTGGCAAAAGCAGGTTACAAAAATCTAATTTGCTTTAGCGGAAGCAGAAGAGGAATAACAGATGAGGAAGGTTGGAATAACTGCGTTGTCGGTTTACAGAAACTGCTTCCACTGGCTGAAAAGCATGATGTGGTTTTAGTAATGGAATTGTTGAACAGCAAAATTGATCATAAAGATTATCAATGTGACCGAACATCATGGGGAGTAGAATTAGCAAAACGTTTAAATTCCGAAAACTTTAAATTGCTTTATGATATTTATCACATGCAAATTGATGAAGGTGATGTGATTAGAAATATTAGAGACAATCATCAATATATTGCTCATTATCACACGGCCGGCGTTCCTGGACGTAATGAAATTGATGACACACAAGAATTAAATTATGCTGCAATTATGAAAGCAATTGCAAAAACTAGTTTTAAAGGTTTTGTAGGTCAAGAATTTATTCCTAAAAACCCAGACAAACTAGCTTCATTGAAACAGGCCATTGCAATATGTGATATTTAACTAATCTAAAAAATAACCCATGATAAAAAGAAGAGAATTTTTAATAAATACTGGTTTAGCTTTAGGCGCATTAGCCATTGCTCCTTCATTTGCATTTGATTCAAAAAAGAAAGCTATTGGAATTCAGTTATGGACATTACGAGATACATTACCAAAAGATGTCAAAGGAGTTTTGTCCCAAGTTGCTAAAGCTGGATTTTGTGAAGTAGAAACTTTTGGTTACTCAGCTGATAAAGGTTTTTTTGGAACTTCAGTACGTGATTTTAAAATGATATTGGATGATAACGATTTAAAAGCTACAAGTAATCATTTTGATTTTAATTCGATGATCAAAGATGGTTCTACTAATTTAGTTCAAAATTACATAGAAACAGCTAATTTATTAGGCAGCGAATACGTAACAGTACCTTATATAGTTTCCGAATTGAGAGGAACTACAGGTGATGCCTATAAAAAATTAGCTTTACAAATCAATAAAGTGGGTGAACTTTGTAAAGCTGGAGGTTTAAAATTAGCGTATCACAATCATGATTTTGAATTTACCAAATTTGGTTCAACAAATGGATATGAGATTTTATTAAATGAAACGGATAAAAATTTAGTTGATTTTGAATTGGATTTGTATTGGGTAGTTCGTTCTGGAAATGATCCATTACAATTATTCAAAAAATATCCGGGACGCTTCAAAATGTGGCATGTAAAGGATATGGATAAAGTAAATCCGGATTGGAATGCTGAAATAGGAACGGGAACTATCAATTTTAAATCAATTTTTGCAGAGGCTAAACTGTCTGGAATGAAACGTTTCTTTTTGGAACACGAATCCAACTATAAACCAAATCCAATAGAATCTGCTGCAACAAGTTTTAATTATATTAAGAAAAACTTAATCTAAATATTTTATAAAAATAAAATAAAAAAGGGATACTCGACGTGTCCCTTTTTTACATTATTTTATAGCTTACTCCGTAATATTAAAACTGGCTACATAAAAGTTTTTATCTATTTCCAGTACGGAATTTTGAGTATTTGCGGGAACACGCTTCCATTCCATTTCTGGTTGAAGTAATTCTTCTTTTCCATTCAAAGTTACATTAACAGGCATATTAAATCCAGCAACACAATTCGTCCATCGATAGCCCAACTGATTATCCTTGAAAAAATATTCTAATGTTGGAATTCTCGTATCTCTTAAATACTGATTAAAAACGGTAGACAAATCAATTCCAACTTGCTGACTTAAATAATCCTCAATTTGTTTAGTAGTTACCGTTTGGTGATAAAACGTATTGTTCAAGCCTCTCAATATTCCTCTCCATTTTTCATCGCTATTTACTAATTGGCGTATAGTATGCAACATATTCGCGCCCTTAGGATACATGTCCCCTGAACCTTCATTGTTAACATCGTATTTCCCAATGATAGGTTTATCATTTTTTATTCCTTTTCTGGTTCCTCTAACATACTCGAATCCAGCTTCTTTTCCATAGTAGTATTCTACAAAAAGACTTTCAGAATAGTTGGTAAAACTCTCGTGAATCCACATATCAGCAATGTCTTTATACGTAATATTATTGGCAAACCATTCATGTCCAGATTCATGGATAATGATAAAATCAAATTTTAATCCCCAACCCGTTCCACTTAAATCGCGTCCTAAATATCCGTTTTGAAATTTATTTCCATAGGTCACTGAACTTTGATGTTCCATTCCTAAATACGGAGCTTCTACTAATTTATAACTGTCTTCATAAAATGGATAAGGTCCAAACCAGTGTTCAAAGGCTTTCAACATCTTTGGGACATCCTGAAATTGTTTTTTGGCTTTCGCCAAATTGTCTCGTAAAACGTAATAGGTACAATCTAAGTCGCCTTTTTCTCCTTTATACTTTTCTGAAAACGAAACATAGTCCCCTACATTTATATTTACTCCATAATTATTGATTGGATTAGAAACATACCAATTGTAGGTTTTGGTTCCGTCCTTTAATTGCTTAACACTTAACAAGCGACCATTGGATACATTTGTCAAATTTTTTGGAACATTTACACTAATCAACATATTCTCCACTTCATCATACATGTGATCTTTGTTCGGCCACCAAACACTGGCTCCCAATCCTTGACAGGAAGATGCAATAAAAGGGTTACCGTTATTGTCTTTCTTCCAAGTGATTCCTCCATCCCAAGGCGGATTTACAGCAACTTTTGGTTTACCTCCATAAAAAATCGTCAATTCTTTTACAGCACCTTTGGTTTGATGAGCAATTAAGTCGACAAAAAAAGCATTTCCTTCTCTGCTGTATTTTAGAGCCTTTCCATCCTGAATGACTTTATAAATTTGCATTGGATTTTGCAAATCAATTTGCATCGTCTTATATTCCTGAACAACTTGATATTTAATAGTATTAGAACCTGAAATAGTGCTATCTGCAGGATTTACTTTTATATCAAGATGGTAGTTTTTTACGTCCCACCACGCTCTTTCTTTGGTGATACTGCCACGTAAAGTATCTTGTCTGGTGAATATTTCCTCTTTCTTTTCCAAGAGTCCTTGCGCACTTACGCCATTAAAAATAAGGAAAGAGATAAAAATAAGACTGAAATGTTTTTGCATAGTGAATGTACTTTGGACAAAAATAAACTTTAAAACTGTAGAAATAAACTTCCTGAAATTTATTTTCCAGAATAGATTTGAACATATTCTTGCAAGAGCGCATTTTCTTTTCCACGAATTTCCATGATCACTTTATCATTTTTAAAGTCAAATTTTAATAAACCAAAATTAATGTCTTTGATAACTTCTCCTTTTACATAAGGATTCTCTTCTCCTGAAAAAGAAGAATAGGTATGCGTTAATCCACTTGAAGTAAAATCAATTAAAGGATAGGACAAACCACTTACCTTTTTAGAAGAAAATGTAGCAATATGGCGATCACCGGAGATTATAAAAGTACCTTTCGCTTTGGTGGAAATTATTAACTTTTCCATCTTTTCTACCTCATGAGGAAAATTCCCCCAAGCTTCAAAACCATGTTTATTGGAAATAAATTGAATACTGCTGACGATTACATTAAATTGTGCATCAGAATTTTGAAGTTCTTTTTCCAACCACTTCCATTGTGCATTTCCTAATACAGTTCCTTCACCATATGCATTGGGTTGGAAACGTTTTTTAGAATCAGTAGCACTTGTTAAGGCCGTTCTGAAAAAACGGGAATCCAATACAATTATTTTGACTTTATTTCCATTTACAGCAATAGTTTTGGCAGTATAAACGCCATCTCTTTTTCGCTCAGGATCACTTTTTAAAGTGCCTAAAAAATCTAAGAAAAGCTGTTGACTTTCTCTTTTAAAAGGATATTCTTCCCCGCCGTCATTTACACCAAAATCGTGATCATCCCAGGTTCCCAATACGATTTTGTCTTTTATAAATTTGAGATACTCAGCATCTTGTTTCTGAATTTCATAATTCTTTTTAAGAAACTGCATATCCTCAGTATCTGAATAGACATTATCACCGCCCCAAATCCAAACGGACGGATGATTTTCATCTATCACTGGCCAAAGTTCGTTTTTAATTTTTTGATCATCGCAAGAACCGAAAGCAACGGTGAAGAAAGTATTTTGAACCGGTTTTTTAGTTACAATAGTTGGTGTTGTATTCTGAGTTTTGCAACCAATAAAGGACAAAAAACCAAAAATAAAAAGTAATTTTTTCATGTGGTATTATTATAAAATCTATTTAAATTCTAAATTTTGCTACGAAGATATAAAAATCAGTTCAGTTCAACTTTAAGTAAAGTTTAATAAAAAAGCGACTATTCTTCATGAGATAGTCGCTTTTTATAGATTTAAACCAAAAATTAATGAAGGTTTGTCACTTTACTTTGTTCAACTACAGCAGTAAAATCATTTGCTAAGCGATTGCCATAATCCTCTAACAATTCTAAAACTCTTTCTTGCTTATCTGATTTAACAATAAGACCCGCATGATATTCTAGTGGAACTTTAAAACAAACTTCCGGATCTGAAAACGATGCTAAATTAGGATGTTGGAATTTTGACAATGTCAAAACAATACCGGCATATCCTTTTTTTACTTTTGGCAAAATGTATTTAGATTCTTTGACCAATCCATTTTCAATTGCTGCCCATTCATTCCATAAATTGATATTGGAAGCTTCCGCAACCATTTCGGCCAAATGTGCTCCTCCTACTCTTGAGGATGTTTCCAAAAAGTAAATCTGACCATCATCATTACTTTTTATAAACTCCGTATGAGTAGCTCCATGTTTCAAGCCAAAGCCTTTCATCACTTGCTCATTTAGTTTTTTTATCGCTTTGTCATCCTCTGAATTGTATTTAATATTAGCAGAACGGAAAACACCGCCTCCTTGTGAAATTTCCATTGGTGTAGCCAAATATTTTGATGCCAAACTAAAGATTACTTTACTTTCAGAAATCAAACTATCACAATGATATACATCGCCTGGTTTGAATTGTTCGATTAAATATTTGAATCTGTTGTTTCCCATTTCATTGATATGAATCCACAAGCTCTCTTTATCAAATACTTTTATAATACCCGATGCAGATGCTTCTGAACGTGGTTTCAGAACCCATGGAGCTTCAATTGTATCTGCGAAAGTGTTAATGTCATGATCATTATATAAGGAACAAAAAGCCGGAATAGGAATTCCACAACTTTTGGCTCTCATTCGCATGGCTAATTTATCCCTAAAATAACGTCCCGTGGTTTGTCCCATTCCATCAATGCGGAGATTTTCCCTAAGATAAGTTGCTTTTTCAACATCATAATCGTCCAAAGCGACGATGGCATCAATTTTAGTTGACTTCATAAAATTACCAACACCTAACAAAAGATGTTCTAAATTCCAATCGACATCCTGCCCTTCCATATAAAAAATTTCATCAATATACTGATGCGGCCATGGTTTATCCCTCAGTTTTTCGCTCGTCACTAAATAGACTTTGTTGCCTAACTTTTTTAAATTAATTAAAAAATCGGCCCCTTTGAAATAATTTGAAATACAAAGAAACGTTTTAGAATTTTCCATAGGTTATAAATTTTCAATGAATTTAGTTAATAAATGGACACCAAATGCTGTTGCATGCTTACTTTTAGCAAATTCATCATCGCCAAATGATACACCAGCCACATCCAAATGAGCCCAAGCTTTATGTTCCTGTGTAAAATATTCTAAAAATTTAGCCGCACTTATTGCTCCAGCAACGGCTTTTCCACTAAAATTCTTGACATCGGCAATATCACTTTCTATATCTGATTTGTATACATCCCAAAGCGGTAATGGCCACAAACGCTCCCCAATTGCATCTCCGTTTTCTTGTAGTTTCTTAGCCATTTCTTCGTTATTGGTAAACAAAGCACCGCATTCAAAACCAAGTGTAGCCACGCTGCTTCCCGTTAATGTAGCAATATCAACAATATATTCTGGTTCGAAATTTTTAATCAAATAGGACAATCCATCAGCTAAAACAAGTCGGCCCTCCGCATCTGTATCGATTATTTCTATAGAATGTCCGCTGTAACTGTGGATTACATCACTGGGCAAAAATGATTTTGCATCCACAGCATTTTCGGCACAAGGTACAATTGCGGTTACTTTTACAGGTAATTGCAAATCAGCAATGAGTTGCATCGCACCAAAAACAGCGCCGCCGCCAGCCATATCACATTTCATGTGGACCATCCCGGCTGTTTTTATGTTTAATCCTCCGGTGTCAAAAGTGATTCCTTTTCCAACAAGTCCAACATGTTTTAGGTGTGGCACTTCTTGTTTAGGAGTATAATTCATGATAATGAACTGAGGCTCATTTTCACTTCCTTTTCCAACTGCTAAAAAAGCACCAAGACCAGCAATTTTTGAAGCATCGTAGCCCAGAACTTCAACTTCAAATCCATATTGATCTCCTGTTTCTTTAGCCCATTTTGCCAAATATTTTGGATTAACAGTATTTGGTGGCAAATCGACTAAGCTGTATGTTGCTAATTGTGCTTTGGCAATTTTAAGTCCTTTTTTGGCTGCAGCCAAATGATCTTTTTCTGAAATCAAACTCAAATTAAAATCGGGTTCTATAAAGGGATGTATTTTTTTGTCTAATTTAAAATGACCTAAATCATACGTACCCAAAAGCAAACCTGAAACCATAGCTTCAATCTGGTTTTCAACGAATTCCTCCGGTATAACTAAACCTACATTCGAACTGAAATTATCTTTTTGTTTCGATGAAATACGTCGAAAAGTAGTTTTCAAAGATTTATAATCTATAGTTTTTCCTAATCCAATGAAGAGATATGTATTGTCATTTGCTTCAGCTACATAGTGTGAATCTTTTTTTCCATAAAAAACTTTAGAAGAAATTTCTAAGGAATTAAATGCGATAGGAACTATACTTTTTGCATAAGTCTCAAAAACCGGAATTATAATTGTTCCTGAAAAATTATCTAAGTTTTTAATGGTATTTATTTTCATGATTTCGATTTTTAGTTATTTAGAAAACTCAATATGTAGTTATTTATTTCTCTTTTTTGTTTTCTGCTGCCGTTATCATTCATATCATTATGAATGGTATTGTTAAGTTTAATTATAGTCATTTCAAATTTTTGTTGTTCTTCAATGGTTGGTAAAACTCCTTCATCAGCAGGTTGATCCATAGACCGTAGCGAATAAATTTTCGGATGTATTGTTCTCGGTATTTTCATTCTGCGATTGTCCAATGAAATTATTTTATCAACTAAATCTGGATATTTTTGTGCAAACAAAACGGTCATATCGCCACCATTAGAGTGTCCTATCAATATTAAATGCTTAAAATCTAGTTCCGAATTCTTTTCTTTTATTTCCTTAATAACCAACAAAATATTTTCACTACCTCGTTCCCAGAATGGTAGTCAAACAAGTTGAGGAATACCCGTTTTAGGGATTAATTCATCTGTTGGTAATTCGTGCTGTATGCTTACTACAAAATATCCCTTAGATGCTAAATTTTCCGTTAAATAAGAATAGGCTTTATTTGCTCCAAGTCTGTTTTCTGCATATCCATGGCTAAAAATTACTACTTTTTGGTCAATAATTTTCTTCTTTGTTTTTGGCAAATAAAAAGCAACTGGAATTAATCGCTTTCTTAAAGTATCGTATAAATTTATGGAATCTACTCTGATTTCAAATTTTTGAGTTGCAATTTTAGAATTTGGAACCCTCTTATTGGAAATACAACTAATTAACAGTATGCAAAATAATAGATGTATGTATTTACCCATATTTATAATTACTTTATTTGATTCTTTAGCATCCGTTAGCAAATAAACAGACTTGATAAATAGTGTCTTAATATTATTTTGTTTGAAAAAACAACCATTCAATTGCTTTTGGAAATTCATCACTCCAATAGGTTTCACTGTGCTTTCCTTGTCTGTTTATACTCAAATTAATCTTCAAATTGTCTTTAATAAATTCACTGTCAATCAAATCTTCCTTAAGCTTTTTTGTATGCTCGATCATAGTTGCGCTTTCGTCGCCGCCAGCATACAAATAGATTTTCGTATCCTCAGCATTAGTTTTTTTATGTTTTATTTTTAAATCTTGTATTACCCAAAGTGAAGGCGAAAAAATCATCAATTTGCCATACACTTCAGGATTTCTTAAACCACTAAAAATACTTACTAATCCACCCATCGAACTTCCTCCTATTCCTGTGAATTCACGTTCCTTTTTGGTTCTAAAATGACTGTCTACATAGGGTTTTAATGTGTCCGTTACAAAGCGAATGTATTTCTTACCTTGTCCTTTTCCCAGAATTGTTTTCCCAACATTGTATTCTTTTATGCGATCTTCTTCAGCGTGTTCTATTGCAATAATTATAATTTTTCCAATTTTATACTCAGACATAACTGCCAATTTCTTATCAATTTCCCAATTGCCAAATTCAGCTGTTTCATTGAATAAATTTTGGGCATCTTGCAAATACATCACCGGATAACTTTCACTTGAATTGTCATAATCATGTGGTAAAAGTGCCCAAATTTTTCTAGTTTTGTTGAGTTGCGGAATTTCAAATTCATCAGATATTAACTGCACTTGTGGCAAAAAAGATTGTTTAAAAGGCAACCAATTTTTTCTCCATCTTTCAACGTGTTCTTTTTGAATGCCGGTATGCGCTAATGTAGAACGATTTTCGGTTCGATTTCCATGGCTGTCAATCTCTACTTCACTCCAATCCCCTTTTGTAAATTTATATAAAAGCTCAGCTGGGTAATCAAAATCATGTGAAAATTTATAATGATACGAACTATTTCCTATTTTCTCCATCAGAAAATCTTTGTCCTGCGTGCGCCAATTATTAAAATTTCCAGAAATATAAACCGGTCGCGCATCATCTTCATCAGTAGTCATGATTATATGCAGTCCGGTATTTATTGTGGAATTATTTAAATCAGGATTAAATGTGGTATTATATGAATTCATTACTTGCATGCGCTACTTTAAATTTTTAAATAATAGTAAATATAGTGGATTGCATTTGGAAATAAAAGAAAAAAGAAAACCCAATAGCAGATCAATTTTGCTATTGGGTTTTTATAAATGAAATTTAAATATACTAATTTTTCTTTTGCCGACTTTTCAAAACTTCAACAACATCATCTAGTTTAAATCCTTTGGCTTGCAGTAAAATAAGATAGTGAAAAAGTAAATCGGCACTTTCTCCTAAAAATAAATCGTCGTTGTCATCTTTGGCTTCGATAACCACTTCTACTGCCTCCTCACCTACTTTCTGTGCGATTTTGTTCATCCCTAATTTGAATAACGAAGCCACATAACTTTTTTCAGAATCCGCATTTTCTTTTCGGAGTTGGATGGTATCTTCTAAATCTGAAATAAAACCATATTTCCCTTTATTTTCACCATTCCAACACGTATCTGTACCTTTATGACAGGTTGGCCCTTCTGGTTTAACCTGAATCAATAACGTATCATTATCGCAGTCGTTTTTGATGTCAATCAAATTTAAAAAGTTACCACTTTCCTCTCCTTTTGTCCAAAGTCTTTGCTTGGTTCGACTATAAAATGTTACTTTTTTAGTGTCAACTGTTTTTTGGTAGGCTTCGGCATTCATAAAACCTAGCATCAAAACCGTTTTAGTTTCGCTATCTTGAATTATGGCTGGAATTAATCCATCGGTATTTTTTGAGAAATCTATGTTCATATTTTTAGTCTAAAGTTTAAAGTCGAATGTCTTAAAGTCAAAAAATTAAATCCGTACTTCGATATTGTTATTTTTAAGGGCTGTTTTTAATGTCTTGATTTCAATTTCTTTAAAATGAAATACGCTCGCGGCCAATGCTGCATCTGCTTTTCCATCCAAAAAAGTATCTACAAAATGTTGTATGTTTCCCGCACCACCAGAAGCAATAATAGGAATATTTACTAATTCCGAAAGTCTAGACAAAGCTTCATTAGCAAACCCGTTTTTAGTTCCGTCATTATCCATTGATGTGAATAAGATTTCACCCGCACCGCGATCTTCGACTTCCTTTGCCCAATCAAATAAATTCAAATTTGTAGGCACTTTCCCTCCCACTAAATGCACCATCCATTGACCATCAATTTGTTTGGCATCAATTGCAACAACTACACATTGGCTTCCAAATTTCTGTGCCAAATCATTAATCAACTGCGGGTTTTTGACTGCCGATGAATTAATAGAAACTTTATCCGCACCATTCTGCAATAAAACTTCAACATCTTTTACAGATGAAATTCCTCCTCCTACAGTAAACGGAATATTAATAGTTGAAGCGACTTTACGAACCAAATCAACTAAGGTTTTGCGTCGTTCTTCGGTTGCTGAAATGTCTAAAAACACCAATTCGTCTGCTCCTTCATCAGAATAGATTTTAGCTAATTCTACGGGATCACCAGCGTCACGCAAATCTACAAAATTTACACCTTTGACGGTACGTCCGTTTTTTATATCTAGACAAGGGATAATTCTTTTTGTTAACATCGTTTTATTGTTTTACGTAGAGACGCACTGTAGAGACGCACTGCAGTGCGTCTCTACTCAACCTACATTATGATATATTGTTCCAATTGTTTCAATGAAATTCGTCCTTCATAAATTGCTTTACCTATTATTGTTCCTTCGCAACCTAATTCGGCTAATTTAGGCAATTCATCAAAAGTAGATATTCCTCCCGAAGCAATTAATTTAATGCCATTAACCCGCGCCAACTTCTCGACTGCGCTCGAAGAGACAGTGCATTCATCAAGTATTTTTTTATATAAATCAAAACTTGGTCCTTCCAGCATGCCGTCTTTGGCAATATCCGTACAAATGACGTACTGAATTCCTTTGCTTTGATAGTCTTGGATAAATGGAATCAAATCTTCGTTTGAATCTTCCAACCAACCTGAAACAGCTACTTTTTCATTATTAGCATCTGCTCCCAAAATGATATTATCCGAACCATATTCTGCAATCCATTTTTCGAATAGTTCTCTATTCTTCACGGCAATACTTCCGCCAGTAATTTGATTGGCACCACTTTCAAAAGCAATTTTCAAATCGGCATCCGACTTTAATCCACCGCCAAAATCTATTTTCAGCTTGGTTTGCGTAGCTATTTGTTCTAAAATTTTATAGTTCACAATTTGGCTTGACTTAGCACCATCCAAATCAACTAAATGTAAGTATTCAATTCCGTGCGCTTCAAAAGATTTAGCCACTTCAAGCGGATTTTCATTGTAAATGATCTTCGTATTGTAATCGCCTTTCGACAAGCGAACACATTTTCCGTCGATGATATCTATTGCTGGTATTATTCTCATTTATTTATAATTTAAAGATTTAAAAATTGAATTATTTAAAGATTGACATTGTTAGTCAAAGAAATTTTTGACTCTCTAATTTTTCAATCTTTGAATTTTTCAATCCTTTAATTTTAAGAAATTTGCCAAAATTTTCTCTCCAATATCACCACTTTTTTCGGGGTGAAATTGTGTACCATAGAAATTATCTTTCTGCAGAGCCGATGCGTATTCCAATTCATAATTAGTAGTTGCAATGGCCTCATCACAACGTGGCGCATAAAAACTATGCACTAAATACATATATTCATTTTCAGCAATTCCTTGAAATAAAGGAGATTTCAAATTGTAAATTTGGTTCCAGCCCATCTGTGGCACTTTAACTTTTGGTGTAAATTTAATCACATCAACATCAAAAATACCTAAACCTATGGTATTTCCTTCTTCTGATTTGTTGCACATCAATTGCATGCCCAAACAAATTCCCAAAACAGGTTGTTTTAAAGTTGGAATTAATACATCTAGCCCGCTATCCACTAGCATTCGCATGGCAGAACTTGCTTCGCCAACACCGGGAAAAATCACTTTATCAGCAGCTTTGATTTCCATCCAATCATTGCTTAAAACAGCTTGAAAACCCAATCGTTCTATGGCAAACATAATGCTTTGAATGTTTCCTGCTCCGTAATTTATGATAACTATTTTCATTTAACTTTTGTTTCAAGTTTAATGTTTAAAATTTAAAGTTGCTCGAGTCAACCTGAAACGTTAAACTTTAAACAATTTTACAGCATTCCTTTTGTTGATGGCAAAATCATCTTTTCTGTGTCGCGTTTTACCGCAACTTTTATCGCTTTGGCAAAAGCCTTGAAAATGGCTTCAATCTTATGATGCTCGTTTGTACCTTCCGCTTTGATATTGATGTTCGCTTTTGCGCCATCTGAGAATGATTTGAAAAAGTGGAAAAACATTTCCGTTGGCATTTTACCTACCATTTCCCGTTTGAACTCGGTTTCCCAAACCAACCAGTTTCTGCCTCCAAAATCAATAGCAACTTGTGCCAAACAATCGTCCATGGGCAAACAAAAACCGTAGCGTTCAATCCCCAATTTGTTGCCTAATGCTTTAGCAAAAACTTCACCAAGCGCAATCGCCGTATCTTCGATTGTATGGTGCTCATCAACCTCTAAATCTCCTTTTACAAGGATTTCTAAATCCATTTGACCGTGACGGGCAATTTGGTCCAACATGTGATCAAAAAAAGCAATACCAGTTTCGATTTTACTTTTCCCTGTTCCGTCTAGATTTAAATTGATAAATATATCGGTCTCATTTGTTTTTCTTGAAATGGTAGCCGAACGTACCTCTAATTTTAAAAATTCGTAAATTACTTTCCAATCTGTGGTTTGTAAAGCAATAACCGAATCCAATTCATGTCTTTTTGAAGATATTTCATTACCACCTAAGTCTTCATCTCTATTAATAAAAATCGCTTTCGAACCCAAGTTTTTTGCTAATTCAACATCGGTTATTCTGTCTCCAATGACAAATGAATTCACTAAATCGTATCCCGCATTACCAATATATTTCGTTAACAAACCAGTTGCTGGCTTGCGAGTGGGTGCATTTTCATGCGGAAAGGTTTTGTCAATTAGCACATCACTAAAAACCACTCCTTCATTCTCGAAGGCTTTCATAATTAGATTGTGAACCGGCCAAAAGTTGGCTTCCGCATGTGAATCCGTTCCTAAACCGTCCTGATTAGTAACCATGACAAGTTCAAAATCCAATTCTTTAGCTATTTTTCCCAAATACTGAAAAGCATTTGGATAAAATTCTAATTTTTCGAAACTGTCTAATTGATAATCATTTGGTTCCAAAACCATGGTTCCGTCACGATCTATAAAAAGTATTTTTTTCATTAAAAAAAGTTTAAAGTTTAAGGTTTAAAGTTGTTTTAACACCTCAATTAATTTCATGTTTTCTTGTTCTGTTCCAACAGTAAAACGCAAACAATTATTGCATAGCGGTTGGGTTGTTCTATTTCTGATTACAATTCCTTTTGCAATCAACTCTGCGTATCTTTTATTGGCATTATCTACTTTTACCAAAATAAAATTGGCTTCGGTTGGATAAATTTTTTCGACAAAATCTACATCAAGTAATACTTTAAGTAACACTGACCTTTGTGTTATAATAGATTCGATTTCAGATTTTATTTTTTCAGGTTTATCCAGTCGATCCAAAGCTCTTTTTTGAGTCAATTCATTTACATTATACGGTGGTTTTATTTTATTTAAAACCGAAATTACTTCCGCAGATGCATAGCAAATACCCAGTCTAATACCTGCTAAACCATACGCCTTTGATAGTGTTTGAGTAATGACAAGATTTGGATACTCATCTAATTCATTGATCCAACTGTCTTTCTTGGAAAAGTCAATGTATGCTTCGTCAATTACAACCAAACCTTTGAAATTTTGCAAAAGATACGCAACACTTTCATCCGAGAATGAATTCCCGGTTGGGTTATTTGGAGAACATAAAAAGATGATTTTAGTCTTTTCATCAACAGCCTCCATGATTTTCTCAATTTGCGGTTGAAAGTCTTCTGAAAGTAAAATTTCTTTGTTTTCTACGGCATTAATATTCGCCAAAACGCCATACATTCCGTACGTTGGTGGCAAAGTGATTACATTATCTGTTTTTGGTTCACAAAAAGCTCTGAATAATAAATCTAATACTTCGTCACTTCCATTCCCCAATAAAATTTGATTCGTTTTGACATTTCTTTGTTTTGCCAAAACCTCTTTTACACTCATTTGTAGTGGGTCAGGATACCTATTCACACCATTTTCAAACGGGTTTTCATTGGCATCCAAAAAAATCATATCAGCAGTATCAAAATCCTCAAATTCATCGCGAGCAGAGGAATACGGCTTCATTGTTTTTACGTTCTCTCGAACCAAATTATTGATATCAAAACTATTTCCCATTTTCCAGTGCTTTTAATCGTAATGTAACTGCATTTTTGTGCGCTTGCAACCCTTCGGCATCAGCCATAATTTCGATTGCATTGCCAATGTTTTGTATACCTTTTTCAGATATTTTTTGGAAAGTCATTGTTTTTGTAAAACTATCTAGATTGACACCACTGTAATTTTTAGCGTATCCATTAGTTGGTAAGGTGTGATTGGTTCCTGAAGCATAATCACCCGCACTTTCTGGAGTGAAATTTCCAATGAAAACAGATCCTGCATTGCACACACCATTGCTATAAAAATCATCAAATTCAGAACAGATTATAAAGTGTTCTGGTCCGTATTCGTTGATTAAATCCAGTGCTATTTTATCGTTTTCAACAAAAATTAATTTAGAATTAGCAATTGCTTTTTCGGCGATGGCTTTTCTCGGTAAAGCCTCGATTTGGATTTGAACTTCCGTTTCCACCGCATCCATTAATTTCTTGGACGTTGAAACTAAAATTACCTGACTGTCTGCTCCGTGTTCTGCTTGTGACAATAGATCCGAAGCCACAAAAGCAGGAACTGCAGTATCATCAGCTACAATTAATAACTCAGATGGACCCGCGGGCATATCAATAGCTACACCAAATTGTGTGGCTAATTGTTTTGCAACTGTTACAAATTGATTTCCTGGTCCAAAAATTTTATATACTTTTGGAATTGTTTCTGTTCCAAATGTCATCCCAGCAATAGCTTGAATACCACCTACTTTTAAAATTTTAGTTACTCCACATAAATTTGCGGCAAACAAGATTGCCGGATTTATATTTCCGTTTTTATCCGGTGGCGAGCACAATACAATTTCGTTACAACCTGCAATATCCGCTGGAACAGCAAGCATCAATACGGTTGAAAATAGAGGTGCTGTTCCTCCCGGAATATACAATCCTACTTTTTGAATCGGTCTTTTCTCTTGCCAACAATTCACACCTTCGATTGTTTCCACTTCTATTCGATCTGTTTTTTGAGCAGTGTGAAATTTAGTGATATTGGCTTTTGCAAGCGCAATCGCCTCTTTTAACTCATCTGAAACAGTAGCGATAGCAGCCTCAATCTCCGCTTTAGAAACTTCAATATTTGCAACGGAAGCGCCATCAAAAAGCGACGTATATTTGGCTACTGCCTCATCCCCTTTTTTCTGAACTTCTTTGAAGATTTCTTTTACCGTAGCTTCAATATCATCTACAGTTTTGGTTGGCCGTTCTAAGATAGCGGACCACGTTTCTGGTTTTGGATTGTATATTTTATTCATTTTAATTGTATTCAAAGATTAAATGATTCAAAAATTGAATTATTCGGTTTTAAAACTCATAATTCATAACTAATAATTTAAAATTCTTACAGTACCATTTTCTCGATAGGACAAACTAAAATTCCTTCGGCTCCTGCTTCTTTTAATTGATCGATCACATCCCAAAAAGTATCTTTATCGATTACAGAGTGTACACTACTCCATCCTTCTTGTGCTAATGGCAATACTGTTAAACTGCGCAGTACTGGCAGAATTTTACCTACTGCTTCAATTTTGTCATTAGGAACGTTCATCAAAATATATTTTGATTTCCTTGCTCTTAAAACAGATTCGATTCTGAATTTTAAAGTATCAATTATTTTTTGAGATTCTGGTGTTACTTTTGGTGAAACCGCTAAAACTGCTTCACTTTTAAAAATAACTTCCACTTCTTTAAGATTATTTTTAAATAAAGTACTTCCGCTAGACACAATATCAACTATCGCATCTGCTAAACCTATATTTGGGGCTATTTCTACCGAACCTGAGATTTGGTGAATATCGACTGTAACTCCTTTTGAATTGAAAAAATCAAGTACTGTTTTAGGATAAGAAGTGGCAATACGCATTCCGTTTAGATCCTGAACCGATTTGTAATCAAATGCTTTAGGTACGGCAACAGATACTTTACATTTTGAAAAACCTAATTTTTGTATTACTTCAATATCATTTCCCTTCTCCACTAGCAGATTATCCCCAACTATGGCAATATCTACAACTCCGTCAATTAGGTATTGAGGAATGTCTGAATTTCTTAAATATAGAACCTCTAAAGGGAAATTTGATGCTTCGGCTTTTAATTGGTCTATACCATTGTCGATTGAAATACCCGCATCTTTAAGAATTTGAATGCTATCTTCGTTTAAACGTCCTGATTTTTGAATTGCAATTTTTAATGTACTCATTTTGTTTTTTTTTATTTAAAATATTATGATTGAGTACAAACATTGGGAAATAAAAAACCCGCTTGATGTACTCAAACGGGTTTTTAGAATATGATGATTTACATCCATATCATTAACACATCGCTTGAGAGCAATAATGGAAATGATGATGATGCAATTGATTTGTAAACATTTTTATATTCAGTTTTATACTTGTGCAAATATAGTCTATAAAACATTTACAAAGCAATTTTTATTTTAACTTAAGCTTATATTTTTGTTAAATTAATTTTAGTCCTTATCTTTTTCCTTTTCAATAAAAGCATCTTTATTCCCAATAGGAGAAACGGCGCTGTCATTTCTAATTTCTGTGTGACGAATTTCTCCTCCTGTCGTTCCTGTTTGCTGCGCAAAATAAACGGCAATCAAAGCAATACCTAAAGCGATATAGGAAACTACATTGGCTTTGGTTTTATTTTTTAAATTAGTATAAATCCCAAAAACAGAAGTAAGGGCTAGTGCGTACAAGACTAATGCTAATTTCTCTGCTACTTCTTCATGTTCATGAATTATAGCTTTGCCGATTCCAGGAAAGTCTTCTACCATTTCTTCTGCACCTTCACCAGTTGTTATACTTAAAAAACCAAAAACAGCTGCAATTATAAATAAAACATAGGCTGTGTTTTTAACAGAATTGTTTTTTAGAAGTAATCCAACTACTAAAATTCCAAATCCAAAAATGGTTCCGATAATCGGAAAATGGTTTACCACCAAATGTAAATGAGCGTCATTCATATCCTAATTTATTTAAGTTTTTAATATTCAAACTATATAATTCTAATCTATTTTTTTTCTCGCTAAGCATTAGAGACCGGTAATTGCTAGTTTATCCTGCTAATGAAACGCCAATCAGAGAGCCAATACCGTAAGTTATTGCGGCAGCGCCCAAACCAAAGCCAACTTGTCTAAATCCGGAGAACAAAATACTTTTTCCGGTCAATAATGTGATAGCTGCTCCAATACCAAATAGTCCGATAACACTGCTTCCTACGCTTAATAATATTGCATTTTTTCCATCTAAAAACATAAAAGGATACAAAGGAATTATGGCTCCAATGGCGAAAAGAACAAAAGAAGCTGTTGCTGCTTCCCAAGCTGATCCACCTAACTCATTTTTGTCGATACCTAACTCTTCCGTTATAATAGCGTCAATTGCCGTTTGAGGATTCTCAAAAGCTTTATCTGCTAATTTTTGTGCTTCGATAGCATTCATTCCTTTGGCTTGATACAGTAAAACTAATTCTTTTTTTTCTTCTTCTGGTGAAGCTTCTAATTCTTCGGTTTCCAAATCAATTTGGCGTTGGTTTAATTCTCTCGAACTTTGCACAGAAAGCCATTCGCCTAAGGCCATCGAAATAGCACCAGCTAAAAGCCCGGCAATACCTGTTAACAATATCGTATTGTTTGAAACTGCTGCCCCAGCTACTCCCATGACCAAACTCATATTAGAAACTAGGCCATCATTAGAGCCTAAAACAGATGCGCGCAATGCATTTCCACCCACTGATTTATGACGGCTTTCAAATTTAGACAGCAAGCCACCGGAAACATTGAGTGCGGCATTATTGTTTACGGCTTCGATGATATTGAGATGATTGTGCTCAAAGCCCGTTGGCTTTTCTCCATTTTTAATTTTATTTTTAATTGAATTTACTGCAAACTGCTTCTCTATATTTGAAAGACTGCTTATGATGGAGGTGTAACCAAATATTTTACCTAGTTTTAATTGAAACTTGGCTCTAGAAGAAGGCGGAGGCATTTTATACGCTGGTTCGACTGTTAAAACTTTATCATGCATGTGTTTCGCATGACCTTTTTCAATTTCGCTAAGGCTACGCAACACTCTTGTTAATGCATCATCAGACTGAATTGCAGCAATACTATCGTATAAAAAGGCGGTATCAACTTCCGTTTGCAATTGATCTTTTAGTTTATTTAAGTCCATCTTTTCTTATTTACTTTTCTAAATTAATAATTTTGTGTATCAATATTTTTTGTAGTATTCATTCCACTAATTTAAAAATTTTAATTTTAAAAACTATTCCATTTTGATCATAAATCTAACCTTTTATTCCTCTAAATTTTTCATTTTCATCAAAAGCGAATAAGACCCTTTTATAACAATATTTACGTCTTTTAAATTTTCATTGGAAACAATTTCTACATATTCATTTTCTGATGTTCCGGTTGTTACTTCTTTCATTTCAAAGAGTTTCTTTCCCTTTTCTATAAAGATATAATTTTTGTTTTCATAATTTACAATAGCCTCTGATGGCAAAACATTGGATTGCTGGCTTTTTAACTGTATTTCGGCATTCATGTACATTCCCGGCAATAGTGTTTTATCGTATTTAGCAAAATGGCAATGCATTTCTGTACTTCGGTCTTCGGAAAAATCTTTTCCTATTAAAATAATTTCGCAGTGATATTTTTTTTCTGGATTAGTATTATTAAACGCTATAACTGACTGACCAATTGCCATTTTGTTAATGTCTTTTTCGAATACGGTTAGTGCCAAATGAATATCAGAAGGATTTACAATCTCGAATAAAATGTCGCTAGGAGCTACATATTTTCCTGTATTAACATTCACTTTGGACACATAGCCGCTTATTGGCGAATAAATATTGATGCTTTTTGAAATGTTCTTTGTAGAAACATTATTCGGATTTATCCCTGCGAATTTTAATTTTTCACCATACGATTGTACCATTACAGCAAGCGAATTATATTCGGCTTGTGATTGCTGATATACTTTATCGCTACTGGCTTTACTTTGGTTGAGTTCTTTTTGACGTTCAAACTCAGCTTTTGCATACCCAATTTTTGCTTTTGCTAAAAGGTAATCTTCCTGCAATTGAATGTATTGTTGATCTTCAACAACGCATAAAACTTGTCCTTTAGTAACATGCATTCCTTCTAAAAGTTTGGTGTATTTCAAATATCCTCCCATTGGAACACTAATGGACACTAAATTTTGAGGGGGCACATCTATTTTTCCATTTAATTTTAATATTGATGAGATTTCTTTTTGCTCGATTTTACCCATTTCAATACCTGCATTTTTTATTTGTGCATCGGTAAGTGTTGTTGTGTTTTTAAAAGCTGGAGTAGCTTCTGGAACGATCTCTGTTTTTTTATTACCACACGAGTAAAGAAAAAATAAACCTATTAAAGTAATCACTGTGTTTTTCATTTATTTTGATATTAAATTTCCTAATTTAAGAATTGTTTCATTCAATTTCCGAACAGCTTCAATATAATTACTTTGAATTTCTGTACTTTGATTAATAAGCATTACCCATTCCAGATAATTGATATCACCATTGATAAACTTATCATTGGCGGCTTTAGTTACTAAATCGACATTTTTCAGCGCTTGACTTTCGTAATAGGCAATAGTTTCTTTGTATTTTTTCGATTCTTGTATTAATTCCTTAAATTGACTTTGCAATCTTAATTTTTCATTATTCAAATTATTTTCTGCAATTTGACTATTGATTTCTAATGCTTTTTGTCGGTTTCTTACAGCGGAATTGAAAAGCGGAATTGCCACTCCAAATTGTCCGTAAACGCCATTATATTCATCTTGAAACGCAGTATTAGTGTTGAATGTCTGCCAATAAAGGCCGCCTATTAATTCGGGTAATTTTTTAGATTTTTCAAGTGAAATTTCCGCTTTGTTACTGCTTGCTGCTTGCTCAAATAATTTTACACTTGGTTGGTTAGCAATTGTATTTTCATTTAATGTTTCATTAAAATCCAATTTGTATAAATCTGTAAATGGTACAAATTCATTATCGACATTAAGCAAATATTTGAATTGTAATTGTACTGTTTTATAATCACTTTGTAACTCCTGAAGTTGTATTTTTATTTGTCCTGATTGATTTTCGGCAGTTGCTTTTTCTAATATATTGCTTTCTCCTTTGTCAAAACGCAGTACTGATTTTCGTAAAAATTCAGAATAAATACTATCGCTTTTTAGTAACAGCTTTTCCTTTTCTTTTAGATACATCATTTCGTAAAATACGATTGTTACCTGTCTGGTCAATTCCTTTCTTTGCAAGGCTTCGTTCCATTCGCCCATTTTAGCAGCTTCTAATAAAAGTTGTTTTTGTCTTTTGTAAACCGTAGGGAATTTTATACTTTGTGAAATACCAATTTTTACATCGCTACTATTACTGTTAAACTGACCGTACTCCCCCAAAACACCTGTATTTGAGATGTCATATCCCGTCTTGGTCATTTTTTGTAAATATTCAGAATTTAGTTTTCCGTTTTTTATTTTTATATTATTCTGCAATGCGGTTTCAATGGCTTTTTCAATAGAAATTTTTTCTTGGGCAACTGTATTTTGAAAAGAAAAAAACAGTCCCAATACTATGATTGTTGTAATTGAATTCCTTTT
The DNA here is from genome assembly GCF_900099915.1 of Flavobacterium omnivorum. Lineage (GTDB taxonomy): Bacteria > Bacteroidota > Bacteroidia > Flavobacteriales > Flavobacteriaceae > Flavobacterium > Flavobacterium omnivorum. The sequence goes on along the minus strand of NZ_FNDB01000004.1, from coordinate 246,412 downwards.
TTTTAATTTTAATTTAATTCCTTTTTCAAACATGATATACAAAATTGGTAAAATAAATAAGGTTAAGAATGTGGCAACCAATAATCCTCCAATCACCACAGTTGCTAATGGCTTCTGTACTTCGGCTCCGGAACCGTTGCTTAATGCCATGGGTAAAAATCCTAATGATGCTACAAATGCAGTCATTAAAACGGGTCGTAAACGTATTCTAGTTCCTTTTAAAACAATAGCTTTCAAATCGGTTTCGCCTGATTTTCGAATGCTATTAAATTCTGCAATTAATACTAATCCATTCAGAACTGCTACACCAAATAGGGCTATAAAACCAACTCCGGCACTGATACTAAACGGCATTCCCCGCAACGCTAAAAAGAAAATACCTCCAATTGCCGAAAGTGGAATAGCGGAATAAATCAATAGTCCTTGTTTTACTGAATTGAATGCAAAATAGAGTAAAATAAATATTAATAGTAATGAAATCGGAACAGCAATCATCAATCGATTTTTGGCTTCGTTTAAGTTTTCAAAAGCACCTCCATACGTAGGATAATAACCTGTAGGAAATTTAATTTGGGCTTCGACTTTACCTTGCAATTCTTTTACAATACTTTGTACATCTCGGCCTCGAACATTAAAACCAACTACAATTCTTCGTTTGGCGTCTTCTCTTTGTATCTGATTTGGACCTTCAGTAATTTCAACTTTTGCCAATTGAGATAAAGGAATTTGCAAACCAGTTGACGTTGGAATTAATAAGTTTTGAACATCTGCCAGATCCTGACGTTTTTCGCCTGTTAAACGAACTACTAAATCAAATCTTTTTTCGCCTTCGTAAACGACCCCCGCGCTCTGTCCTGCAAAGGCAGTGTTTACTATTCGATTGATATCCTGAATATTCAATCCGTATTGTGCAATGGAGGCTCTATTATAATCAATTACCACTTGTGGCATTCCAGTAACTGTTTCTACATAAAGATCGGAAGTTCCTTCGACGGTATTTACAATTTTACCTAATTTATTGGCATATAACGCCAATGTGTCTAAATTTTCTCCAAATATTTTACACACTACATCTTGCCTTGCGCCTGTCATTAATTCATTAAAACGCATTTGTACCGGATATTGAAAACCAAAGGAAACCCCTGGAACAGCCTCCAATTCCTTAGCCATTTTTGCTGATAATTCATCAAAAGTTGCAGCAGAAGTCCATTCGCTTTTGTCCTTTAAAATAATCATCATATCACTGGCATCAATAGGCATTGGATCAGTTGGTACTTCGCTGCTCCCTGTTTTACCAACAATTTTTTCCACTTCAGGGAATTTTTCTATTAGTATTTTTGCACCTTGTGAAATCGCCGTCATTGAAGTTTGAAGATTACTTCCCGGTAAAACTCTGGTTTCTACTGCAAAGTCACCTTCTTCTAATGAGGGCATAAATTCACCACCCATAAACGAAAGTGTAATCAATGCCAAAACAAATAACCCCAAAGTTATCGCAATAATGGTTCGAGGAATTCCCAATGCCTTAGTTAAAAGTGGTTGATAGAAATTTTCTAATTTTTCCATCATTCTATCCGAAAATGTTTTTTTGTGAGATATGTTTTTATTCAAAAATAAAGCAGTCATCATGGGAACATAAGTCAACGAAAGTATAAAAGCACCAAACAGAGCAAATGAAATGGTTTGTGCCATTGGTAAAAACATTTTCCCTTCAATACCTCGCAAAGTAAAAATAGGGATATAAACAATTAGTATAATTAACTCCCCAAAAACAGATACATTACGCATTTTTATTGACGTTTTTAATACAGTATTATCCATTTCTTGTTGTGAAATTTGAGCAGTTTTCCTCTTGTGTAAACTAAACAAACAAGCTTCGACAATAATAACGGCTCCATCAACAATTAATCCAAAATCTAAAGCTCCCAAACTCATTAAATTTCCGCTAACGCCAAATAAATTCATCAATATGACTGCTATCAGCATCGCCATTGGAATAACTGATGCTACAATTAATCCAGCTCGTATGTTTCCCAAAAAGAAAATAAGAACAAAAAGTACTATTAGTGCCCCTTCTAATAAGTTTTTTTCTACTGTTGAAATAGAACTATTAACCATTTTTGTGCGATCTAAAAATGGTTCTACAATAACACCTTCAGGCAGCGTTTTTTGTATTTGCTCTATACGCTCTTTAATTTTTTTTATAACCACATTGCTGTTAGCGCCTTTTAGCATCATCACTACAGCACCAGAAACTTCGCCGGATTGAACTCCTTTTTTATTAAAAGTCATTGCTCCATAACGAATTGCACTCCCTATTCGAACATCTGCCACATCACGAATAAATAAAGGACTTCCGCTATTAGTATTTTTTATAGAAATATCTTTTATATTTTCTATAGTATTAATTAATCCTTCGCTTCGGATGTATAATACTTTAGGGCCTTTTTCGATATAAGCACCGCCTGTATTTTGATTGTTTTTTTCTAAAGCAGTAAAAACATCTGTAATCGTAATATTATAGGATTGCAATTTATTTGGGTCAATAGCAATTTCAAATTGCTTCAGTTTTCCACCAAAACTACTTACTTCTGCAACTCCTTCAACACTTAATAATTGACGGCGAACAATCCAATCCTGAATGGTTCTTAACTCCGTTATATCATATTTTTTTTCATAACCAGGTTTTGTTCGAACGGCATATTGATAGATTTCACCGAGTCCTGTTGTGACCGGTGCAAGAACTGGATTTCCAATGCCGGTGGGTATTTGGTCTTTTACAGCACTTAATCGTTCGGTTACTTGTTGTCTGGCCCAATAGACATCAATTGCATCATTAAAAACAATGGTAACCACTGATAAACCAAAACGAGAAAAACTACGAATTTCTTTCAGTCCAGCAATATTGCTGTTGGCTTGTTCAATTGGAAAAGTAATCAGACGTTCAATATCGGTTGCACCCAGTGATGGTGCTGAAGTAATTACTTGTACCTGATTATTCGTAATATCTGGAACGGCATCAATTGGTAATTTGGTAAATTGATAACTCCCATATCCGATGAGAGCAACAATAAAAAGACCAACGATAAGTTTATTTTTAATCGAAAATTCAATTATTTTATTCAGCATAATTTATAATTATTAATTATTTTTATAAAAATATTTAGTACTAATAACCGTCATCAATGTATAAACAAAGATGAATTGTAAAAAGCACTAAAATAATTAATAATACTCTGGTGGTCTCCAAATAGATAGTAGAACATTTGAAGAAAAATAGTTTTGCAAAAAAGCAGTTTTTTGTGGTTCTTTAAAATAGTAGTTAGAAATAAATTTGAATAATTTTATTTCTAAATTTATTGCTAAATTTTGATTAAACGAAAAATTCGAATGGCTATGAAAAGGTAAATCTCCATGGTCATCCTGCTGCTCATTATGATGTTTGTCTAAATAATGACCTGTCAAAAAATGGATGAGAGTAGCACCTTTTTGATTATGAGTGTGTTGAATAAAATGTGAAAATAAAATAGGTAACCGTAAACTAACCTTAACAAAAAAAGGAGCTGTTAGTTGTAGACAAATAATTAGGGCTATTATGTTTTTAAAAAATTTCACGAAACAAATATAAGTACTTTTTAGATTTTATTTTAAGTTGAATACTAAACTAAACTTCAGTTATGGTTAAATAAAAACCTTGTTTTAAAGAAGATTAATCAGCAAATAACTTATTTTAAAATTGACATTGTTTAAATGCCGTTAAAAAGTATAAATGTAAAGCATAATCTGGAAGATTACCTTAAGAATTCCTTAAGGTATCCTAATTAAATATAAAATAAAAGTACTCCCTTTACTGAGTTCACTATGTATTTCAAATCCAATATTAAGCAATTGTGTAATTCTTTTTACTATTGATAATCCCAAACCATAGCCCTTAATTTCAGGATTATTTGTTGGACTGGAGCGATAAAATGGATTAAAAATTTTGTCTAAATCTTCTTTGGCAATTCCTATTCCTTTATCAGATATTGAACAAATAATTTTATTGTTTTCTTCCGAAAGCAAGATTGAGATTTCTCCATTTTCAGAAGAATACTTTATTGCGTTAGAAACAATATTACTAATTATAGTTACTACTAAATAATTATCGGATTCTATAAAGTAATCTTTTAAAAACGAATATTTTACATTGATTTTTTTATTATTTATTTTACCGGAATACAGTGTTAGCGTATCGAGTATTAAAGCATTCAAGTATACCTTTTCAATTTTTAAGGTTTGCTTTTGGTTTTCAAATCGCGCCAATAGGAGAAGCTGATCTACTAAGTGATTCAACCGATTCACTTCTTTTACACAAAAATTAATCTTTTCTTGGTATTCAGCAGCATCTCTTGGTTTTCGTGTTAAAACCTCCAAAGTACCTTTTATAACGGTTAAAGGAGTTCTTAGTTCATGAGATGCATCGGAAGTAAATTGTTTCTCCCTTTCAACGGCGGTTTCAATACGGTCTAATAAATTATTGATTGTTTGAGACAAAACAAAAAGTTCATCTCTATTTTGGGGCATCGGAATTCTAGAAGTCAAATTGTCTTTGGTAATAACATTGGAAGTTTTAATAATAGCACTAATGGGTTTGATACTTCTTCCAGCAATAAATCGAGCAATGAAGAACAGCAAAATTAAAATTAAAGGATATACAATAATAAGCACTTCAGATAAATTGTTAAGCACTAATGAGGCGTCTTCCAGTGACATCGCTATAAGTATATAACCAATTACCTTGGTCTTTTGATAAATGGGGACCTGAATTTGACGAATAGTGTTTGTTTCTAATTTTGTGTCAAAAACCTCATTATCAATTTTTTTAGAAAAATAGGTCAAGGTTTGTTTTTTGAGATTGGGAGATTTTTCAATCACAACTCCTTTTTTATCAATAAATTGAATAAATACTGGATTTACATCAAGTGTATTGTGCTCCCGTTCCTTCCACTCCTCTTCATGAATCAAATGAAAACTAGTACCCACAACTTCAATTTCAGTAAGATGTTTTTCCACTTCAATGTTAATATCAGTATTTACATGGCTGTAAACACTAAACCTAACAATAGAATAGATAATAAAAAAAACTACAAAAATTAATAATGCAGTAGTTATAATATAATGTGAAGCAATTCGATTTTTAAAGGAAAGTTGTAGCATTTTTTTAGTCATTAGCAATATAACCTACACCGCGGACGGTTTTTATATAATCTTCTTCTATTTTTAAGTTTAATTTTTTGCGTATGGCATTTATAAAAACATCGATAACACCAGTGTCATACTCAAAATGGATGTCCCAAACATCTTCAATAATTTGAGTTCTAGTGCATACTTTTCCTTTGTTTGTTACTAAATAACTTAGGAGTTCAAATTCACGTTGTGTTAGTGCTACTTCGTTTTTATTGATCAAAACCTGATGTTTGACGGTATCGATTTCAATAGCACCAAGAGTCAGAATTTCGTTTTCTTTATGGTTTCTAAAATGAATTTTAATCCGTTCCACTAATTCATCAAAACTAAACGGTTTCTTTATATAATCGTTAGCGCCTGCTTTGAGTCCTTCAATAGTTTCTTGAATCGTATCTTTAGCAGTCAAAAATATAATTGGAGTACTGTTGTTTTTCAATCGAATGGCTTTACACAATTCTAAACCAGTCATTTTTGGAAGCATCCAATCCAGCAGAATAAGATCAAAATTCTCTTTTTGAGTTAACTGAAAACCCATTAAGCCATCAGAAGCACTAGTAATCTTATATCCTTCTTCTTCTAACCCTTGCTGAATAAATTGAACAATGCCCGCTTCATCCTCTACAATTAATATGTGCATTTTATACTTTTTTTGTAAATTTAAGCTTTATTGCATTACAAACTTGAAACCAATTGTAGCAATATTAGCCTTAAGATTATCACTTCGTTCATAGTGATTGAATCTAAAATCAATGTTTTTCAAACCAAATTTCCATACTTTCGAGGCTGTAAAAATATCCGTATAGTTGATACCAAAACCGTATTGATTAGCATCAAATGTGGCTAAATCCGCATCAGAAGTATAAAATTTTTCTGTGGATAAATGTGTTTCGTACGGTGCGTAATATTTAGAAGCTATTTGTGTATAGTACCGATACATTGGAAAAACAGTAAACTTGTCTGATAATTTCACCGGAAGTTCAATAGTAGCGGTATGAGACCGAATGTCCCAATTATCTGAGTAAAAACGATAATACGTTCTTAACAAGAAACGTTCGTTAATATAATAATTTAAACGGGCTCCAATAGGTAGTTTGAAACGAGAATCTGGTAATCTTTCGATATCGTCTGCTAATTTATAGACTCCAGCATTGCTTGTACTTTCATAATTATTAATGTATTGTGCTTGTCCAATATAAAAATTAGCTTTGTCGGCAAAATAGATTCGGTGATATGGGGAAGACAATAATCCTTGCTGCTGCAATACATCAAAGAATATGGAAACTTGTAATTTTTTAGATAAAACCTGAGAAAACCCTACGGATGCTGAGAAAGAGTTCCTATTTACTGCATTTATCTTTTGAAATGCTGATGGCAAATAATTGGTTGTAGATTGTCCATTTTGATCTAAAACCGTTACCCCATTAAAATAGCCTTGGTTTAAAAAATTAGAACCATATTTAGAATATTCATGCAATTCCGTTGGATAAATTGGTCTCCATTGATCTAAATATGCATTTACTTTCAAGCTTAATTCTGTATTTTTTTCATTAAAAAGACCTGCAATTCCTCCTCCAAACCCAACAGAAGTGTAATCGTATTCATTGGAGAAAGAAACATCTGTATTCCAAATAAAATTCCTGGAATCGCTGCTATGACTGTAATTTGCAACAACAGAAACTAGCTGGTCACTTTTTGAAGCACCGGAGGAAGCTTGCCATGGTGTTCCGGTAGGTCCCGTAGCCGCAGCTTTTTGACCGCCAGCAATTCTATCATCGTCACCACCTCCTCCGCCAGAAGCACCAGTGGAATTAAATGGATTAATATTACTGGAAGAAGCTGATGAATAGGCTGATATTCCCAAATCAATAGTCAAAACATCATCATCATTTAATGGCATTGCCACCACAATATTTGAGGCTACATCTGTAAGTTTTTCAGATCCTATACCGCCTGAAACAGCTGATCTTGAACCATTTTGATCGTAGTAACTGGCTAAAAAGTCAACTTCCGTACTTTCTAGCACTCTTTTTTTGAATACGGGCTCTTTATCTTGTGCAAAAGCAGCGGTAGTCAGTAGGAAAAAAAAAGATAAAATTTTTATTTTCATTTTTTGAAGGATTGAAATTTAGGATCTAAATTCATAGTTTTAATCAGTTGCATCCGCAACCTCCACCAGATTTTCCTCCATTGGCTCCGGCAGCAGCTTCCCGATACACTTGAAAAGAAGTCTCATAACGTTCCGCCGTTCGTGCTGATAGTTTCATATCAGGATCGTTAATATTTTCCTTCTCATATTCTTTCACGGAGCTGCAGGATTGTAAAATCAATGCTGTAAAAAACACAAAGGCTATTTTCTTTATCATCTTCACTGTTTTTATTTAATTATATTTTTGAACATCAATACCATTGGAGGAATGAATCTTGCCTTTATCATCTACAATAATACATTCAACACCTTTTATTTGATTTACTAAATCCAACCCAACATCCACCCCAAGCACAAAAATCCCAGTAGCTAAAGCATCTGCGATTTCAGTTTTTTTAGCAAAAACGGATACACTTACTACTCCTGTCGCCGGATAACCTGTTCTAGGATCAATAATATGAGAATAGCGCATGCCATTAAAAATAACGTACTTTTCATAACTACCAGATGTTTCTACGGCGCTATCTTCAATAGGAAAAGTTGCAAATATTTTATTTTTGTTCAAAGGATTTACTATTCCAACATTCCAAGATTTTCCGTCTGGTTGTTTTCCCCAAGCATTAATATCGCCAGAAACATTTATAATTCCGGAAAGACAGCCTTTTGAAAACAATAAATCTTTCACTTTATCTGCAATATATCCTTGACCAATACCACCCAATCCTAACTTCATTCCTTCAGATTTCAGAAAAATGGTGTGTTCTTTTTTATTTAAAATAATGTTTTTATATCCAATTTTATCAACTGATTTTTTTATGGCTTCCTGCGTTGGCATAGTTTTCATACTACCGTCAAATTTCCATATTTTATCCATGGAAGCGTACGATATATCAAATGCACCATTGGTAATTTGAGAAATTTTGATGGAACGTTCTACCAATTCAAAAACTTCGGCATCTACTTTTACTGGTTTTATTCCTGCATTTCTATTTACTTCAGAAATTTGTGTTGTGGGAATCCAATCAGAAATTAAATTCTCGACACGTTTTACTTCGGCTACAGCCAAATCAATATATTCATTGGCTTTAATAGTGTCTTTTGCAACAGCAGTAACCTCAAAAGGACTTCCTAACATAAACAACTTTCTCTTGTGCGTAATTTGAGCAGTTGCTAATACCGTTATAAATAAAAAAACTATGAAGAGTATTTTTTTCATTATTTCTCAAAGGAATGAATGATTTGTAAGTATTCTTGCGGAGTTACATTTTTGTAACCAGTGATTCCTAAAACACTTCCTGATTGATCCAAAAGCAACACTAAAGGAAAATTTCCTGATTTGTTGTATTGTTCTGCTAATTTTTTATTGCTGGCAGTAAGCTCTGCTGACAATAAATTTGCCTTCTTCTTAGGAAAATCAGCTTTATAAATTACCCATTTCTGTTCTGCTTCTTTTTTAAAATCTTCAGACTTCCAAATTGTATTTTCTAATTTGATACATGGTGCACACCAATCAGATCCAGAAAACACGAGTATAATATTTTTATTTTCCGCAATAGCTTGCGATTTTGCTTCTTCAAAACTAGATTTCCAGTTTTGGGAATGTCCTAATGTTCCTATAAAAAGAAACAAGAACATGACTTGTTTTTTCATCTTTTAAATCTGTTTTAACACTGTAAAAGTATTTATTTCTAGTGAAGTATGGTTTTCTGATTATGAAAATTAAGACAGAATTAATTTTACGGCTTTTTTACAGATATATATGATTCTTTATAGGGCTAGACCATAACGGTCAAAGTTGTTCCTGACAAAGTTGTCTGATATTGTTTTAAATTAGAAGGAGCTGGTCCTGAAATAACGGTACCTGTACTTGTAAACTGAGAATTATGTCTTGGACAAACAAATACATTCCCTGACTTATCATAACCAAGCGTTACACCTTCGTGAGTGCATGAAGAAGATACTGCCAGAAAAGTTCCTGTATTAGTCCTTGCAATTATAATTCCATTCATAACTATAAAACCTCCATTTGTAGCCAAAGCTCCAGTGCTGGTATCAACAGTAAAATTACTTGTAGCGGTTGGTGTTGAAGAACCACCATTACTTGATTCATCTGAGCTGCAGCTCGTAGCCAAACCGGCTATACAAGCTGGCAATAAAACAGTTGCTGCTCCAAATCCTACTCTCGCAAAAAATTCTTTTCTAGTCATGATTATTTTATATTAGGTTGCTTCATATACTTACATACGCAAAAAAAATAGTTTTAGTTTTATTTTTAAAAATAAAAATACCCGTTTAAAGATTCAAAATATTTTTACGATAGTTTTAAAATTTAATAGTATTCATTTAAAATTGATAAATATATTTATACTAAGACAGCTTTTTAATGAAAAATTAAGCTATTCTTAAAAAATAGGTTTGAAAATTAATTATATTTTTACACAAAAATATAAATACATGAATTTATCAAAAAAAGTCTCTCCATTCTATTACTTATTTCTTTTTTATATTACCGTTAGTTTTTTTTTAAGAATAATTCTCTTTTTTCATCCTATAACTCAAGCTACCTTTTCTTGGGTGGATACCGTATCCTTATTTATCTTTGGCTTTATATCTGACTTTTTTGTTTTTGTGCTAGTAAGCGGCTTCTTATGGCTATACCTTATTTTTATATCTAATTCCAAATATTTTAGACCTTATGGCTATTTAATCCTTGCATTATTCGTTGCACTGTTACTTTATATTTCCTTTGGAAACACGGTGCTCAATGAATATGGAAGTGCTTTACCCAAAATCGTAATTGCCTTTCTTTCGATAAAAACAATTTTATTCGCATTGCTTCTTTTTTTACCTAGATATAGGAGCCAAATTCGGTATTGGCTGTTTTCCTTTGTGATCTTTTTATATGTGGTTTTAATTTTGCAAAACGGGATCAGTGAATACTTTTTTTGGAATGAATTTGGAGTGAAGTACAATTTTATAGCTGTAAATTATCTAATTTATACCAATGAAGTTATAGGAAATATTATGGAATCGTATCCTGTTATTCCCATATTTTCAGCCCTTTTCATCATTGCTGGACTAGTAACGTACGTTATTGTAAAAAAATCGAAAGTTTATATCGAGAGTATTCCTGATTTCGTTGAAAAAATGAAAATTTCAGGAATTTATTTCCTTCTTTTTGGACTGTCACTTTTTGCTATTCCAGCTTTATCAGTTAAGGAAAATTCTCAAAATATTTTTGCAAATGAATTGCAAGCGAACGGAATTTATAAGTTTTATTTGGCATTTATGAATAGTGAACTAGACTATTTTAAATTTTATAAAACCGTTCCTAGTGCTGATGCCTATGCACAATTAAAGCAGCAGATTCCGCAAATATCGGGAGAAACGACCTTGAGACAAATTCAAAGTAAAGCTGCTGAAAACCATAAGAATGTGGTTTTGATAACGATCGAAAGTTACAGTGCGGAATTTATGAAAATGTATGGAAACGAAAAAAACATCACTCCTTTTCTAGATAGCTTAGCAACAAAAAGTTTTGTTTTTACGAATCTTTATGCGGTAGGAAACAGAACGGTTCGCGGTCTTGAAGCGGTTACTTTATGCTTTCCTCCCACAGCAGGCGAAAGTGTTGTAAAAAGGAAAGACAATAAAAATAAATTTTCAACTGGAGCTATATTTAAAGAAAAAGGATATGCAGTCAAATTCATGTATGGAGGCGATGCTTTCTTTGATAATATGGAAGATTTTTTCGCAGGAAATCAATACGAAATTGTAGATAAAAAGACGTTTGCACCAAACGAAATTACTTTTGATAATATTTGGGGAGTTTGTGATGAAGATATGTACAATAAAGCTATTGGGATTATGAATAAAGAGGCTTCTACTAACAAGCCATTTTTTAATCATATTATGACGGTGAGTAACCACAGACCCTTTACTTATCCCAATGGAAAAATTGATATTCCCGGCGATGCAAAATCGCGAGATGGTGGTGTAAAATATACTGATTTTGCCATCAAAAAATTCTTTGAAATGGCTAAAAAACAGCCTTGGTTCACGAATACTGTATTTATCATTTTAGCAGACCATTGTGCTTCGAGTGCTGGCAAAACAGAACTTCCGGCAGATAAATACAGAATTCCTGCTATGATTTTTAGTCCTGGATTTGTAGCACCTCAAAACTACACTAATTTAATGTCACAAATTGATGTTATGCCAACCGTTTTAGGGCTATTAAACTTTAAATACCAAAGTAAATTTTATGGTCAAGATGTGTTAAAACCAGATTATAAACCTAGAGCCTTGATTGCTACATATCAGGATTTAGGATTAATAAAAGACAATATTTTGACGGTTATTTCACCTAAAAAAAGCGTTAAACAGTTTCAGCTAGCGTTGAAACCAAACCAGACAGTACCACTGGATTTCCAAATATTCTACGAACAAACGCCATTAAAAAAAGAAAGATCAGATTTAGTAAACGAAACTATTTCGTACTATCAAACTGCCTCGGATATGTTGAAGAAAAAGAAATATCAAAAAATAAATTAGCATAAAAAAACGGGTGAAATTGAAGTTTCACCCGTTTTTCATTTAGAAATATAGCGTTACTCTTTTTCGTTTGACAAACCAAAAAGATTCCCTTTTTCAAAAGTTTTTAAATCCTTTTTTAACGTTTTACTATTGCGTTTTGTAAGTTCTGCAGCGTCAAGAGTACTTAAATCCGGTTTTCCTGCATTTACCCAAGCCGTGTACCAAAAACTTGCTGTAGCTGTAATGGCCTTTTTCATTTGTTGTTCTACCATTCCATTCAAATCTGTGTGTAATTTAGCAGCATACTCATCTGAATATACTGTTCCTCCATATTTGTTTTTGACAACATTTCCAGCTGCATCGGTTACATACATTTTGTTTTCAGCGGTTGCGGTTCTTAGTTTCTTATCGGTAGCCAATAAAGGTTCCACTAGACTGTGCGTGTCAAAAATGATATCCCAAGTAGCCTTGTCCACATTTTCTAAATATTTTCCTTGTGCTACATTCAATTTATAGTTTTTTACAAATAATTCTGGCAAACGACTTTCCCATAGGGAATGAATTCCTTTTTGATTGGTATTTTGTCCATCATGATTGTCTGAAGTATGCAATGGCATGTGTGCATCTGCAATATAATGACCTAAATCACCCGCAATGAAAAGGATTTCGTTTTTTCTTTTATCTTTAAAAGCTTTAGTCAATTTGACCATCATATCCTGAATATACCAAGGTAAAATTCCGTTTTTAGTCAAAAATTTCTCATCGTATTTAGACTTTGCTTCTTCCATAGTTTTAGGAAAAGTCTCTACTGCACCAAAATTCTCCATGTCAAAATAATGACGCGGCGGCTCCATTTTGTCATTTAAGATGTTCCTTCTTAAATCTGGAACAGTGGATGCTTGTGTAATGAAATCAATGTGATTGTAAAAAAAAGTTTGCAAAGGTTTTGGCAATGCCATTACAGCTGCTCTGTTAATTCGTTCATGACCGATAACTCCCCATGACAAAAGAAGAAAGGCAACGCCAAGAGCAGATAAAGTGATAAGTGTAGGTCTAATTTTAAAATTTTTCATTAAATTTATTTTTTTGAAGTACAAATGTATTTCTTTAAATCGTTATTAGAAAAAATTGAGTTTAAGATTCTGTTAATTAAAAAAAGAAAAGGACAACTATGTTTCGACATCAAGGAAAAAACAGAACTTTTATTCACAACCTGCGCTTAGCCACTTTACTCTCTTTTGTTGCCGGAATTGTAAATGTAACTGGAGTTTTATCCGTACACACATTAACCACTAATGTTACGGGACATTTTGCCTATTTTGCCGAAGAAATAATGAAACAGAATTATATAGCTGCCATTACCTTTTTTGTTTTTACTATTTTCTTCTTGTTAGGCGCTTTTACCTCTAATTTTTTAGCAGAATTAATTTCTAAAAAACATCCCGATTTATCTCATGTCATTCCTATTTCCCTGGAAATGATTATTTTAATTGGTGTTGGTGTTTTTGGACTAGCGTCTGAATTATCCAGCATTGAAGGGAAATGGATTGCTTTTTCGATGCTTTTCGCTATGGGAATACAAAATTCTTTAGTAACTAAAATTTCACAATCTACTGTTCGAACAACCCATTTAACCGGGCTTTTTACTGATTTAGGAATAGAATTATCTCAATTGTTCTTTTATAAACAACCAGAAGAAAACAAAAAATTAAAAATTAGTATTTATTTGAGATTGTCCATTATTATTTTCTTTTTCATGGGCTGTATTCTAGGTGGTTTTTTGTATAATTTACTAGAAATGAAAACACTTTTTGTAGCCGCAACCTTTTTATTGTTTGCACTTTTGTACGATTATATTAGATTGCAATTTCACGTGATCAAACGAAAAACATTTCATCGTAAAACTATTTTAAATAAATAATTGAAATTAAAGTTTCTTAATTTTTAACCACATAGAAACATAGATTTTAAAATTTTAGAAGGCGTTTCACTTGTTCTGAGAAATTAAAGGCTTTGTGAAACTAAGTACTGTGCTACCCTGCTTTTATTTTCTATGTGTTTCAATTTTTATTTTTAAAACGAATTGAAATTTTTATTAATTACTACCATTGACTATTTTAAATAAATAATAGAGACCAAAGTTGCGATTGCTATAAATGTCCAAAGCAAAATTCCCTGTGCGAGCGGTTTCAATCCAACCGATTTTAAAACAGTTCTATTTAGTCCGGCTCCAATAAGAAACAAAGTTACTGTTAAGCCTATTTTGGAAACGGAAACCAAGTGTGGCGCTATACTCTCCATTTGTGGCAAATACGTATTGGCAATCATTGCCAAAATAAACAATCCTATAAAGTAAGGAATTTTTATTTTTCCGGATTTATTTTTAAAAATATATGCCGTAATCAGTGCTACCGGAATAATCCATAACGATCGGGCTAATTTTACTGTTGTGGCTATTTGCAAAGCTTCAGGTCCAAATTTACTCGCTGCTCCTACTACAGAACTCGTATCATGAATGGCAATGGCACACCATAATCCGAACTCTTTCTGCGATAAATCCAACCAATGACCCACGGCAGGAAATAAAAATAGCGCTACCGAATTCAGAATGAATATCACTCCTAAAGCAACTGAGGTTTGTTTTTCATCCGATTGGATTACGGGAGCAATCGTCGCAATGGCACTTCCTCCGCAAATTGCCGTTCCACAGGAAATTAAATGAGATGTTTTAGTATCCGTTTTAAACCATTTACCTAAAAAAGTTCCTAAAACTAAAGTGCTCACAATAGATGCAATTGTAAACAAAAAGCCCTCTTTTCCTGCAGACACTGCACTGTGAACATTCATTCCAAATCCTAAACTAACGACTGAAAACTGCAACAGATAATTAGTGGCTTTATGATTCAACTCTAAAAAAGGATGTCCAAAAAGGTTGGCGACAATCAATCCTAATACTAAAGCAATCGGCGGAGAAACAAAAATTGTGGTACAAAACAATAGCAAGACAACAAAAATAAGTTGCTGCAAAGGGGCATTTACTTTAAAAAAAATAAAAGATTCTTTTTGTATGACTTTTTGATGCGTTTCCAATGTAAAGTTGTTGAATTAGTACAGTACAAAGGTCAGCAGATAAATCTATTTAAGCCAATCGCAAATTATAATCTGCTATAACTTTAAATTATAATGATTGGAAATATTCTGGATAAACAAATTAGATAGCGAATCCGTTTTTCCTTGTAATGTAATAATATAAAAGAAACGTTCTATAACTAAATCTTTAATATCTAATATAGCCAATTCATTGTTTTGAAGTTCTTTTTTTATCGCATGAATGGATATAAAAGCCACGCAGTCAGAGTTTATCAAATAGGATTTTATACTTTCGGTACTTCCTAATTGCATTTCAATTTGTAGTTCTGAAAGTTTAATTTCAAATGGTTTTAACGCATGTTCAATAACTTCAAGTGTTCCAGAACCCTGTTCCCTCATTAAAAAATGCATGTTTTTAAGATCTTCCTGAGTCACTTCATCAAGACTTACTAACGGATTGGAACTCTTACAAACTAGAACCAATTCATCTTTTAAAAACTCGGTATATTTAATAGATTTATTTTTTGATTGCCCTTCAACAATTCCTATTTCAATTTCCTGATTTAGTAAAGCATTTTCTATTTGTTCGGTGTTTCCATTAAGTAAACTCACTTTTACATCTTGTAATTTTTGGTGGAAACGAGCTAAAAGTGGCGGAATTATATACTGAGAAATCGTTGTACTAGCGCCTAATCGCAACAATCCGGAACGTTGATTAATAAGCGTGCTCATATCAAAATCAATCTCGCGGTATACTTCAAAAATGTTTTTAGTATGTTTTAATAACACTTCACCTGCAGGTGTCAATGCGATTTTGGAACCATTCCTGTCAAACAGCTTGATTTTATATTGCTCTTCTAACTCTTGAATATGTTTGGAAATCGCAGGTTGCGTAATGAATAATTCCGTTGCAGCTTTTGTAAAACTCAAACGATTTGCAACAGTATAAAATACTTTCAGTCTAAAATCCATGTTGTTTAATTGTATTAGAGTAATCCATTGTATTTTCGAACAAACCATTCCGTTGCCAACAAAAATGAAATTAAAACCAATAACCAAATCCAATCTATCAAAGGAGTTTTAGTAACAATGTTCTTCTCTATCGCTTTATATTCATCATTTTCCAAAAGCGTTTTAATTAACACATCAACTTGGTCTGTGAAAAAAGCTTTTCCTTGCGTTTGCGTGGCTAATTGCGTCAATTTCTCCACATCGGGATTGACAAATTGCTTTTCGATATCAAAATCAAGAATTTCAAAATTACTGGAATAGGTCGTTTTTGAATTCAATTCTTTGACAGTAAACGCATAAGAACCCGCTTTCAATCCATCAAGATTGACTTTGTAGGAATTATTTCCTTTTAATAAATCGTAATTTTTCGTTTGCTTCGTTTTAGTATTGGTCACCGCAATTGTCAAACGGGCTTTTTCATCAAACTCATAATTTTTATTGAAAAATTGCGCGTTTATTTCAATGGCTTCACCTGAATTATAGAAACTTTCATGTTCTACCACCAGTGATTTTTTAGAATTATTAGAAGCCAAAAATTGAATAATCTTATCAATGAAAACATCATATTTTTCAAAGGATTGATTGTTGACATGAGTTTGCAAACGCCATTTCCAACTGTTTTCTCCTAAAAGATAAGCGGCTCGTTTGCCTTGATTTTCGGCAAAAGCTAACAAAGGTGAATTAGTATTTATAGCTCTGATTTTGGACGAAAGCAAAACAGACACCGACCCTTTTACAGTTACGGTTCCAAAAGCATTTTGCAAAGGCGGTAAATTTTCAAAACCGATATTGTCAGCTGCAAATAAATTAAACTGCTCATTAAAAACCGACAAATAATCTTCTTTTTGTCCGCTCATTTTAAAGTTCAAATTATTCTGCTGCTGAATCAGAAAATTAAAATCAGTGTTGTTTCCAGTAATGATAAATGTATTGATTCCGGCAACTTTATTATTCTCAAAAATAGTTTTGAATTCAGTCGTTGGTTGGTATAAAATCAAAACATTATAATCTTGCAATGTCTTGATTTCATTTGGTTTAACAATCGTTACTTTACGCTGTACATTCGATTCAATTGCTCTTTTCATTGCTCCTAAATCAGGATGATTTATAGCTGAAATAATAGCAATATTTGTTTTTTGGTCAATGACTTCAACCGCAAAATTCTTAGTGTTATTATATGTGTTTTTTTCTTTTTCTTTTGATGATATTGTAGCTTTAAAAACCTGTAATCCTATTTTATCAGCCGGTAAAAATATGTTTACAGTTGCTGTTTTCTTAGATGGAGAAAAAGTAATTGATTGTTTACTGAATACTGAATTGCCTTGTGAAATAACAAAATCAGCTGTTACACTTTTAGTTCCTGAATACTGTAAAAAAGCTTCTACAGGAAATTTATTCTTATGAAAAGCATATTTATTAACATTCAGTTGATTGATTTTAAAATCTAAAAAAGTCGTTGTATCACCTACAATCAAAGGATATACTTTATTTACAGCATCAAAACTATAGACATAATCATTCCCGGAAGTTTGATTTCCATCTGTAATTAAAACCGTAGGATAGATTGTGTTTTTATAAATGCTTTTTAGATTTTTGGCTACAACATCAATATTAGTTTGCGTTCCTTTAAAATCAAATGTTTCAGTAGATTCAAAATCATCAGAGAACTGATACGATTGCACATCAAATTTCTCTTGTAAATCAGAGTTTGATTGTATTTTTTTATACAATTCTAATGCTTTTTCATTGGCATTCAAAAAAGAAATAGAACTCGAATTATCAACAACAATCGGCAAAGGCGTTTTAACTGTTTCGAGCGTATTTTTAGTTACTATTGGATTAATCAACAACAATAAAATTCCAAAAATGGATAAAAAACGCAAAAAAGCCAAAAACCAACCGACTTTCGATTTGTTTTTGGCTTTGTAGATATATTGAAAAAAAGACAAACCACCAGCTATTAGTAATGAAAGCAGTAATAATAGTAGCGTGTTTGTTGTCATTCTTTTTTTATTTTAAATGATGAATTTTAAATTTTGAATTCTTTCACCATTTAAAATTCATCATTTATAATTTATAATTATTTTAAGTAAGCATCCCTCCACAAACATTCATAACCTGTCCAGTTACGTAAGCGCTCATATCCGAAGCGAAGAAAAGACATGCATTAGCAACGTCTTCAGTTGTTCCGCCACGTTTCAATGGAATTCCGTCTCTCCATCCTTTTACAACATCTTCGTTTAATTTAGCCGTCATTTCCGTTTCTATAAAACCCGGAGCAATTACATTACAACGAATGTTACGTGATCCTAATTCTAATGCTACTGATTTAGAAAAACCAATAACACCCGCTTTAGAAGCTGCATAATTCGTTTGTCCACCATTTCCTTTTACTCCCACAACAGAACTCATATTGATAATTGAACCAGAACGTTGCTTCAAAAACGTACGTTGAATGGCTTTAGTCATATTAAAAACCGACTTCAAGTTAACATCAATTACTTGATCAAAATCGCCTTCAGACATACGCATCAAAAGATTGTCTTTGGTAATTCCGGCATTGTTTATTAGAATATCAACTGTTCCAAATTCAGCCAAAACCGCGTCTACAAGAGTTTGCGCTTCATTAAAATCGGCTGCATTTGATTGGTATCCTTTGGCTTTTATTCCAAGAGCGTTCAATTCGTTTTCAAGAGCCAAAGCAGATTCTACTGATGAACTATATGTAAAGGCTACATTTGCACCTTGTTTTGCAAAAACTTCAGCAATTCCTTTTCCAATTCCTCGACTCGCACCAGTAATTATGGCAACTTTTCCTTCTAGTAATTTCATATTCAAAAATTAGTTTAAATTTTATTTGGAGCTATTCCTGCTATCCGTTTCAATCTTTTATGACCGCTATCGCTTACATAAAAAGATTTTCACTACTATCAGGGCTATCTTACACTCGTCAAATATATAATAATTCCTTTTTTAAAAAAAATTCAAAAGCAATTACAGTCAAAAATTCAACTCTTAAATTTTAAAGAAACGCTTTGTCCATTTATCCCAAAACGAACTGTATATAGCCACTAATGTAAAAACTAGTAAAAATAAATGATACCATGCATTACTAATTAAGTCAAAGAAATCTAATTTCCCGTTAGCGTAGCTCAATATAAGCAATACTTGAGCACCATAAGGTAAAATCCCTTGAATTATACACGAAAAAATATCCAGAATTGCAGCCGTTTTTTTAGGATTTAATTCGTACTCATCATTAATTTCTTTAGCAATCGGTCCGGTAATTACAATAGAAACCGTATTATTCGCTATAGCTAAATTAGCAAAACCTACTATAGCGCCAATTCCCGCTTGAGCTGATTTTTTACTTTTAATTCTTTTTTTAATCTGAACTAATAAATACGTTATTCCGCCCGCTTTATCAACCATGGCAGCTAAACCTCCGGTAAGCATAGACAACAAGAAAATATCAGTCATACTAGTAAAGCCTTCATATATCTTTTGCGTGAATTCCATTAGCGTAAATGAGCCACCAAAATATCCTATAATACCTGCTAATAAAGTACCAATAAGCAATGTTGAAAATACATTAACACCCACAACAGCCAATACGATTACTAAAATATAAGGTACAATTGCAATCCAAGAAAAATCACTTTTTGCAATGGCAACAGTCACAATATCCGAGTTTGAACCAAGATAAAAGAAAACCAGAATCGTCAAAAATGCAGCCGGAAAGGCAATAAACAAGTTAATTTTGAATTTGTCTTTTAGATCACATCCTAATGATTGTGTCGCGGCAATTGTAGTATCAGAAATCATGGAAAGATTATCCCCTAGCATCGAACCACCTAATAAAGCACCAGCTATCAGTGGTAATGAAGCACCACTTTTATCAGCTAATGCTACAGCTATCGGGCCAATCGCTACAATTGCACCTACTGAAGTTCCAGTGGCTGTCGATAAAAAAGAAGCAATCAAGAAAATTCCTAACGGAAAATAAGCAACGTCGATAGTATTTATTCCAAGATTCACAACTGCATCAACTCCGCCCATCGCTTTACTTACCACTGCGAACGCTCCCGCTAGCAAGTAAATTAAGCACATGGTCATTATTTTACTTTCCCCACATCCTGCAATTAAAGTTTCAACTTTATCCTCAGTTGAGGATTTGAAAAGTAAAAAAGATGTAATGATACCAACTACAACTGCCACTGGCGATGGAAAAGCATAAAAATCATTCAAAATGATTCCTGCTCCTAAAAAAGTAAAAATGAAAACAAATAAAGGAATTAATGCAAAGGCATTTCCTTTGTCTTTTGAAAATAAAGTCATAAAAATAATTTTAAATTTAAAATTATGACGAAAAACAAAGCTAAAAATGGGAATGTAAACAACATTTTTTCCAAAGGATTTGGCTTATCGTTTTAGCACCTTGCTTGTTGTTGCAGGTTGCTATCCTATTACAGGATTCGTGATAACGGGTGCAAAAGTACTCAATTATTTATGAAATAAATTGGATTTAATTCAAAAATAAGACAATTCAAAAAAAAGCGCTACATAAAAATGTAGCGCAATTATAAAATACTGAAAAACAACTCTAAAATTATCGAAATAATTAAAAAGCTACATTCCATCTTGGTAATCTACCGTTTTCGTCTAAGAAGTTTTGTAAAACTTGTCCTTCTACAAAAGTTGGAATTACTTTGGTCCTGTCATTAAATGTTTCATACCAAACCACTTCTAGCGTACTTATATCTTCAATTTTCATTTGTGCTGGCCAAGAATATTTTCTTCCTGTTTTTGCAAATTGGTGTCCTTCTACAATTTTTTCTTGAAGACCACCATTTTTAATTTTCAAAGTTCCGTTATTTTGAACGGTACCTGTAGAACCAACCATTATTAACTCTTTTTCATCCCCTACTGAATACACTAAAAACACTCCAGATCCTTCTGAAGCATTGCATACTTCTGCCAGACTATCTTCTGCAGTAAATGAAAACTGATTGGTAACTTTGAATTTTTTTAATTCTTTGTACATATTATTTTATTTTTATTTGAAATGACTTCGACAAAAAAATACCCCACAAAATCGTGAGGCCCATTAGAAACCATTCGTTTGTA
Organism: Flavobacterium omnivorum; assembly: GCF_900099915.1. Taxonomy (GTDB): domain Bacteria; phylum Bacteroidota; class Bacteroidia; order Flavobacteriales; family Flavobacteriaceae; genus Flavobacterium; species Flavobacterium omnivorum. The sequence goes on along the minus strand of NZ_FNDB01000004.1, from coordinate 225,276 downwards.
TTTACTTTTATTAGTATTGAATCTGAAAAAAAAAATCCATTTAATAAAGTGCAAAGATATTTCTTTAATTCAATTTATAATTAAAAAAGCCCCACAAATTGCGAGGCTTTTTAGAATATTTAATTGGAGTATAAGATTAACCTAAAACTTCTTTAACTTTTTTACCAATTTCTGCTGGAGAATCTACTACGTGAATACCACATTCTCTCATGATTTGTTTTTTAGCTTCTGCAGTATCGTCAGATCCACCAACGATTGCACCTGCATGTCCCATTGTACGTCCTACTGGAGCGGTAACTCCTGCAATGAACCCTACAACTGGTTTACGGTTACCATCCGCTTTGATCCAATGAGCAGCATCAGCTTCTAATTGTCCACCAATTTCGCCGATCATTACGATACATTCTGTTTCTGGATCATTCATCAACAATTCAACAGCTTCTTTTGTTGTAGTTCCAATGATTGGGTCTCCACCAATACCAATTGCAGTAGTGATTCCTAATCCTTGTTTTACTACTTGATCCGCAGCTTCGTACGTTAATGTTCCCGATTTAGAAACAATACCAACTGTTCCTTTTTTGAATACAAAACCTGGCATAATACCAACTTTAGCTTCGCCTGGAGTAATTATACCTGGACAGTTTGGCCCTATTAATCTTGCTTTTCTTTCTTTAACATAACTATTCGCTTTGATCATGTCTGCCACAGGAATTCCTTCAGTAATTGCAATAATTACTTTTATTCCCGCGTCAGCAGCTTCCATTATTGCATCTGCAGCAAAAGCTGGCGGTACAAAAATGATAGTCGTATCAGCTCCTGCTTGTTCTACAGCATCTTTTACAGTATTAAAAACGGGTCTATCTAAGTGCGTAGTCCCCCCTTTTCCTGGAGTTACACCACCAACAACGTTAGTACCGTACTCAATCATTTGAGAAGCATGGAAAGTTCCTTCACTTCCTGTAAAACCTTGAACAATTATTTTGGAATCTTTATTAACTAAAACACTCATGATATATTTTTTATGTAGTTTTTAAAATGGTTATGCAAAAGTATAAAATAGTAAGCACTAATCCGTATTCAGTATTCAGTTTTTTGACACTAAATTAGGATAATTGGCTCATTTGATAGCCTCGAAATAATTTATTGTCTTTTATTTGCCAAATAACTATAAAATGTGCCAATAACATTTCTTCTCTTGGGTTCTCAATCGTTTTCACAAAATGAGAATAACGTACCGAAATCAAATCATTTTCACCAATAAGATGGCTTATACGAACCTTAGAACGGACATAAGCTTTACTTAAATCATTGGACAAATTTAATAACGAATCATAATTAAGTTCCACAAATCCTGTACTACTATTCCATTCTACGATTACCTCTGGATGCAAAAAATCTTTGATAACTTCACGATCAATCAAAGCATCCGATTTATAAAATTTCTGAACAATTTCTTTAGCAGACATATTATTTTAGTTTATTTAGAATTTCGGGTATCTTTTTGATATTGGCCAGTTGCTTCAATTTTTCTCTTGATTCTTCAATTGGAGTACCAAAATAAGACTTTCCGCCTTCAACCGATTTTGTCACTCCAGTTTGACCCAGAATAATTGCCTTAGCCCCTATAGTAATACCGCTGGTGGTTCCTACTTGTCCCCAAATCGTTACTTCATCTTCAATAACCACACAACCTGCTATTCCAGTTTGAGAGGCGATTAAACATTTTTTTCCAATAACAGTATCATGACCTACATGTACTTGATTGTCAATTTTAGTGCCTTCGCCAATTGTTGTGTCACCAGTTACACCTTTGTCAATAGTACAAAGCGCTCCAATACCCACATTATCTTTGATTACCACGCGACCACCGGAAAGTAATTGATCATAACCTTCAGGTCGCTTTTTATAGTAAAAGGCATCTGCGCCTAGAATCGTTCCTGCATGAATAATAACATTGTCGCCAATTATGGTATAATCATAAATGGAAACATTAGAATGAATTAAGCAATTCTTGCCAATAAAAACATGATTTCCAATAAATGTATTCGGCTGTATCACAGTTCCCTCGCCTATTAAAGCTGAAGTTGCTATGGAAACATTTGAAAATTGAAAAGGCCTGAAATAATTTGTCAATTTATTAAAATCCCTGAAAGGATCTTCTGATATCAGTAATGCTTTTCCTTCGGGACACGCTACATTTTTGTTAATCAAAACTATGGACGCAGCAGAATTTAATGCCTTGTCATAATATTTTGGATGATCCACAAAAACAATATCGCCAAATTCGACAACATGAATTTCATTCATTCCTAAAATAGGAAAATTGGCATTACCTACATATTCGCAGCCAATGATACTTGCAATTTCTTTTAAGGTATACGCTTTTTGGAATTTCATAATTTTAATTGGAAAATGAGAAAATGTGAAAAATTAGAAAATGTTGCTATTAGATAAAGGTCACATTTTCTAATTATCAAATTATCTACTCTTTTACACGTTCCATGTAAGAACCTGACGCGGTGTCAATTTTAATTTTATCTCCTTCATTAATAAACAAGGGAACATTTACACTTGCACCCGTTTCAACAGTGGCTGATTTAGTTGCATTTGTAGCCGTATTTCCTTTGATTCCTGGTTCCGCATAAGTGACTTCTAGGATAACTGAAGCAGGCATATCCACAGAAAGCGGTAAGTCAGTCTCTGTATTGATACTTACCATTACGTTCTCTCCTTCTTTTAGCAAATCTGGTGAGTCTAAAATATTTTTGTTCAATGTAATTTGCTCGAAAGTCTCTGTATTCATAAAATGAAAATCATCACCTTCCGGATACAAAAATTGAAATTTATGATTTTCTACTCTAACTTCTTCTATTTTATGTCCTGCAGAAAAGGTATTGTCTAACACTTTTCCATTAGTTAAACTTCTCAGTTTGGTTCTAACGAAAGCTGGTCCTTTTCCTGGTTTAACGTGAAGAAATTCAATAATTTTGTAAATATCATTGTTGTATTTGATACACAATCCGTTTTTAATATCTGATGTAGATGCCATTATATTTTTTATTTTATATTACTATTTTTATTTTTTTGATAACTGAAATTACTTTATTTTTAGTAGTTCCCAGAATATCCTTTCATTACTCCTCTTGATGAATTTCTAATAAAATCAATAATTTCATCTCGTTCAGGTGTTGCTTCCATTTCAGCTTCAATAATCCCCAAAGCTTGTGTAACGTTATAATTTTTTTGATACAAAATTCTATAAATATCTTGAATTTCTCTGATTTTTTCAGATGTAAAGCCTCTCCTTCTCAATCCAACCGAATTAATTCCAACATAGGACAATGGTTCTTTAGCTGCTTTTGTGTACGGTGGAACATCTTTTCTTAGTAAAGACCCTCCCGAAATCATGGCATGGTCTCCCACACTAATAAATTGATGAACTGCTGATAAACCTCCAACAATAGCATAATTACCAATAGTTACGTGTCCTCCTAGAAGAACCCCATTAACAATAATAGCATTATTTCCTACGTGACAATCATGAGCAATGTGGGCTGTAGCCATAATTAAACAGTTGTCGCCAATTACAGTTTGTCCTGATGCAATTGTCCCTCTATTAATGGTAACGCACTCTCTGATTGTACAATTGTCCCCAATAATTACAAGCGAATCTTCTCCTCCAAACTTTAAATCTTGCGGAACAGCGGAGATAACTGCTCCTGGGAATATATTACAATTTTTTCCAATTCTTGCACCTTCCATAATCGTAACATTGGATCCTATCCAAGTACCGTCTCCAATGACAACGTTGTTATGAATGGTTGTAAAGGGTTCTATTACGACATTTTTGGCGATTTTAGCACCGGGATGAACATAGGCTAAGGGTTGATTCATTTTATTTTGTTTAACCGTTTAACTGTTTAAGCGATTGATCGAATAATCGATAATCAAATCAACAAAAATTATTGTTTTTTAGCAATCTGAGCCATTAATTCCGCTTCAGCAACTAGTTTTCCGTTTGCATAAGCATTTGCTTGCATGTGACAAATCCCTCTTCTGATAGGCGTTATCAAATCACATTTAAAAATTAAGGTGTCACCGGGTAATACTTTATGTTTGAATTTGACATTGTCAATTTTCATAAAATAAGTCAAATAATTTTCAGGATCTGGAACTGTGCTTAAAACTAAGATTCCTCCTGTTTGTGCCATGGCCTCCACTATTAAAACGCCTGGCATAACTGGTGCTTCTGGAAAATGACCAACAAAGAAATTTTCATTCATGGTGACATTTTTCATCCCTACAACATGGCTTTCAGACATTTCAATGATTCTATCAATCAATAAAAAGGGTGGTCTGTGAGGCAATACCGCCATTATTTTATGAATATCCATTAATGGCTCTAGGTTTAAGTCATAAACGGGAACATAATTTCTCTGTTCTATTTTTATAATTTTTGCCATTTTTTTGGCAAATTGTGTATTTACAAAATGTCCTGGTTTATTAGCAATAACTTTTCCTTGTATTTTAGTACCTATTAAAGCTAAATCACCCACTACATCAAGAAGTTTGTGTCTTGCTGCCTCATTTGGATAATGCAAAGTAAGATTGTCTAAAATTCCATTAGGTTTTACGTTAATCGTTTCTTTTCCAAACGCAACTTTCAAGTTTTCCATTGTTGCCTCCGAAATTTCTTTATCAACATAGACTATTGCGTTGTTCAAATCGCCTCCTTTTATCAATCCGTTTTCTAAAAGTGATTCTAATTCATGCAAAAAACTAAAAGTTCTGGATTCCGATATTTCAGTTTTGAAATCAGCAATACTTTTCATGTTTGCATTTTGGGTACCTAAAATTTTAGTTCCAAAATCAACCATGGCAGTTACACAATAATGATCACTTGGCATCACTAAAATTTCACTTCCTGAAGCTTCGTCTGTGAATGAAATAACCTCCTTAACTACGTAAACTTTTCTTTTGGCATTTTGCTCTTCAAATCCTGCTTTTTCAAGTGCTTCAACAAAATATTTAGAAGAACCATCCATTATAGGAAGTTCCGAAGCATTCAATTCGATAATTATGTTGTCTAAATCACAACCAATCAGTGCTGCTAAAACATGTTCTGGAGTTTGAATTTTAACACCCAGTTTTTCTAAATTAGTCCCTCTTTGGGTGTTTACTACATAATTTGCATCTGCTTCGATAATAGGATGTCCCTCCAGATCTACTCGAACAAAAGTAAAACCATTATTCACCGGAGCAGGTTTAAAAGTCATTTTAACTTCTTTACCGGTATGTAGTCCAACTCCAGTTAGCGAGATCTCTGTCGTGATGGTCTTCTGTTTAACCATTGTTTGCATTTTTTTGGTTTAATATTTGTTTCTTTAATTCTTTTATTTCTGCAACAATTTTAGGTAAATTCTTAAAATGAACATACGATTTGCTAAAATCGTTGTATCCAAATGCCGGACTTCCCTGCAAAATTTCGTTGTCTTTTATATTTCTTCCAACACCAGCTTGCGCCTGAATTCGGACATTATTCCCTATGGTCAGATGTCCTGAAATTCCTACTTGACCACCGATCAAGCCATTTTTTCCAATTTTAGTAGAACCTGCAACGCCTGTTTGAGCAGCAATCACTGTGTTCTCCCCTATTTCAACATTATGGGCAATCTGAATTTGATTATCCAATTTTACTCCCTTTCTAATAATAGTTGAACCCATAGTGGCTCTATCAATTGTAGTACAAGAACCTATATCAACGTTATCCTCAATGATTACATTACCAATTTGAGGAATCTTTGTATAAGTTCCGTCTGGATTAGGCGCAAAGCCAAAACCGTCCGAACCAATAATAGCTCCTGAATGAATCGTGCAATTGTTACCAATTACAGTTTCCGAATATATTTTTGCACCAGCGAATAAAACTACATTATCACCAACAGTAACATTGTCTCCCAGAAAACAATTGGGATAAATTTTTACATTTTCACCTAAAACAACGTTTTGTCCTACGTAACTAAAACTGCCTAAATATAGGTTATCTCCATATTTTGCACTTTGCGAAAGAAAGGAAGGTTGCTCAATTCCACTTTTATTAAGCTTAACTTGATTGTAAAATTCCAACAGTTTAGAAAACGCTCCGTATGCATCTGGCACTTTTATTAATGTAGTGGTTACAGGCGACTCTGGCACAAAAGAATCATTCACAATTGTTACTGATGCTTTTGTGGAATATATATAATTGAGGTATTTAGGATTTGACAAAAAAGTCAATGAACCTTCAATACCCTCCTCAATTTTTGACAATCTAAAAACTTCCACCTTCGGATTCCCAACAACTTCTCCTTCTAAAATCCCTGCTATTTGTTCTGCTGTAAATTTCATCTTATCTAATTGTATTTCTTATGGGAATAAGATGGATCTCACTATGTAATGTCCTGATGGTATTAAAAAAAAATGTATTAGCTCGTTTCATTGCGACAAAAATATAAAAAAATAGATTTTAAATGGCGTTTTTATAACAGTTGTTTTGGGAAACAGATATAATACTTGGTCACTAATTTAGATAATGATTTTAAATTCAGCTGATCAGATGATTCAATTACGTCCTCAATTGTGCTATCTTTTTTCAAAATTCGTATTGGTTCCGCTTCTTTACTATAGGCTTGGTTTTTTATTTTCCCTTTAAAGATAAAATAATTGGTTTCCAATAATGAAATATTATTTTCCACTGAAAAACGCTCTTTAAGCGGCTGCAATTCTTCAATCGCTACTTTTTCACTAGTTAGCTTTATTTTTAATAAATCTCGGTTTACTATCATTTTACTCAAAGAGGACAATATAAAATCATCGTTCTTTTGCCACGATTTTAATGCTCCAATGATATCAAAATCATCTAATTGAGCAAATAAATCCAAGGTTTCAGCATCAAAAGTAGCAATAGTGACCTTGTTTTGCATGAAAAACAATAGCGGCTCACTACAAGGTAATTGCACTCCTTTTAACGTTAATTCTTTGGCGCGTTTTAAGATTTTCATCAAAATTAACTCTGCGACTAAACTCGTTTTATGCAAATACGCCTGCCAATACATTAATCGTCTGGACATTAAGAATTTTTCAACAGAATAAATTCCTTTTTCTTCAATCACCAAAAAATCGTCCACGACATTCATCATTTGAATCAGTCGTTCTGAGTTGACATTTCCTTCTGCCACTCCTGAATAGAAACTGTCTCGTTTCAAATAATCCATACGATCCATATCCAACTGACTCGAAATCAACTGCAACATGAATTTTCTGTTGTATTCTCCTTTAAAAACCTGAATAGCCAAACTTAACTGACCGTTGAATTCTACATTTAATTGGTTCATGAATAAAAGCGATATTTCTTCATGATGCACATCTTCAACAATGCTTTTTTCCATAGCGTGCGAAAACGGTCCGTGCCCAATATCATGCAATAAAATAGCAATATACAGCGCATTTTCTTCTTCGGGAGAAATTGAAACTCCTTTAAAACGCAACACATCAACTGCTTTTTGCATTAAATGCATACAACCTAAAGCATGATGAAAACGGGTATGATTGGCACCAGGATATACTAAATACGACAATCCCATTTGGGAAATTCGACGCAATCTTTGAAAATAAGGATGCTGAACTAAATCGTAGATTAAGGCATTTGGAATGGTAATAAACCCATAAATGGGATCATTGAATATTTTCAGCTTATTGATTTGACTCACTATAACTTTTTTTTAGGGTCAACAAATATAAGTAATTTAGATTTCAAAATAGAAACGTTCCTTAATCTGATTTAGAGCCAAAAAAAACGGAGCGTTTGCAGCGCTCCGTTGATATACTATTTAAAGTTTTCTAATCCAAATATTTCTGAATTGATTTTTAGAATCATGGTCTTGAAGCGAAATAACATCATCGCCATGAGACGACGGATAATTGTGTAAACCGATATACAGTGTCAACCCGTTTATGGTCGTATTATTTTGTACTAAAACCCCATTCAAAAACACAGTTATTCTAGCTGGAGCATCAATTTTCCCATCTGTTTTGAACCTTGGAGCCGTATAAATTACGTCGTAAGCATTCCACTCTAATGGAGTTTTTACAGCGTTTACTAATGGCGGATGATCTTTATAAATACTTCCCGCCTGGCCATTGCTGTAGGTTCTATTATTGTGGGAATCTAATATTTGCAACTCGTATCTGTTTTGGAAAAACACACCACTGTTTCCTCTTGCCTGTCCGCCATCTAAAACAACATCTGGTGCGCTCCATTCTAGGTGCAATTGGCAATCACCAAAAGCCATTTTGGTTTGAATGGCTCCAGAACCTGGAACAACTTCCATATAATCTTTGTCAACAATTTTCCATCCTGCAGGTTTGCTGGCATCTTTTTGACTTACCCATTGATCTAAGTTTTTACCATCAAATAAAATAATGGCATCCGAAGGTGCATTTCCAATCATTTTAGCCGGCGTTATAACTTTCACTTCCGGTTCCCAAATTTCAGTCATTTCGGGTTTCATTGGCATTGGTGAAACCTCCGGCGGAGTGTTTACATATTTGTGTTGCGCAATAGCCGCCGATGCAGAAAATAAGGCAATCATTAAAAAAGAGTTCTTAAAGGTTTTAGATTTCATAGTTAAATTCATTTGGTTTAATAAAATATAAATAGTGTATAATAGTTCTCTTTTCAATATTAAGCATTTTTTTTTCACGAACTAACTTTTAATTTAAATATAACTAATTGAGGGTTAAACTTTAGATTTTTATTCGCAAGACAATAAGTAAAGAGAAATCGTTTTCTTAAAAATTAACATAATTTTAAGTTCGTTTAGTTCGGTAAATTACGAACTAACTTTACTTTTGCAAAAAAATCATGGCAACAATCCAAAAAGAAAGAGAAGAACTCATCGAAATGTTCGGAATTCATTTTGAGTTATTATACAATTTACCGCCATTAGGTTCCAGAATTCTTGGATTGTTAATAGTAGATGGTTGTAAAACCGGATTAACATTTGAAGAGATAGTCGAAAAGATGGCTGCCAGTAAAAGCTCTATTTCTACGAACTTGAATCTACTCTTAAAGATGGATAAAATAAATTACTACACAGTAAGCGGTGATCGTAAAAAATATTTTAAACCGTCCCCATTCAGTGAAAGACTTTCTAATTATATCAAAATCCTTGATTTTGAAAAAAAAATAATAGACAAATTAATCACCTACAGAGAGCAAACTATTTCTTGCAAAGAAGAACAATGCAACATGGAAAATGTAAAAGCCTATAAAGCCCATGTTTGTGAAGTAGAGGAACTTTTGATTAAAACCATCGAAAAATTTAAGGAAATAGAAATCAATAATAGCAAAAATAATTAATCAATTTTAGTAAATAGTCCGAATGAAAAAGAAATATTTTATAAGTGCAATTGTGTTATCAATAAGTTTGCTCTCCTGCAAAAAAGAAACCGCTCCAACTGCTCCTCCAATTATGTCCTACAAAGTATTCGAAATAGGAACCTCAAATACTACTTTATTAGCGGAATATCCTGCCAGTTTAGAAGGAGTTACAGACATCGATATTCGTGCGAAAGTGGACGGATATATTGAAAAAATCTATGTACAAGAAGGTCAAGAGGTAAAAAAAGGGCAATTGCTTTTTAAATTAGAGACACAAACAGCAACCCAAGAAGCTGCTGCCGCAAAAGCAAAAGTAGCAGCGGCTCAAGTGGAGGTAAATCGTCTAATCCCTCTGGTACAGCGCAACATTATTAGTGATGTGCAATTAGAAACTGCAAAAGCAAACTTAGCTAGCGCCAAAAGTACTTTTCAAAGTATCATTGCCAGAATTAATTATGCTACTATAAAAAGTCCTGTTAACGGAATTGTAGGGACATTACCATTACGCCTTGGAAGTTATGTAAGCAGCCAGACTGTTGAACCCTTAACGCGAATTTCTGATGTGAGTACCATCTATGCTTATTTTTCAGTAAATGAAAAAGAACAATTGGATATCATGATGAATGCGGAAGGAAAGTCATTTCAAGATAAAATAAACAAAATGGAGGCGGTGAATTTGGTTTTGAGCAATGGTATGCCTTACGAACAAAAGGGCAAAATTGAAACTTTTAGCGGTCAAGCCAATATACAAACGGGATCATTTAATGTAAGAGCACGTTTTGCAAACAAGAACAAATTGTTGCGTTCTGGAGAAAGTGGAACGATACAGATTCCTACTGATTTAGAAGATGTTATTATTATCCCTCAAAACGCAACATTAGAATTACAAGACAAGCGAATTGCCCTTGTTGTGGATAAAAATAACAAAGTGCAAGCAGTTCCAATTGTAGTTCGACCAATTCCTGGAGGCAAATTTTTTGTAGTGGATAGCGGATTAAATACAAACGATAAAATACTTGTTGAAGGAGTTGGAATTGTAACTGAAGGAACAATCATTACCCCTGAAGTTGTTGATTTTAAAACTATAATCGATCCTACAACAAAATAATTCTCACACTAACTATTGAATAAATTACAAAATATGTTTTCAAAATTCATTGACAGACCGGTATTGTCAACGGTGATTTCTATTATCATCGTAATTTTGGGAGTTTTAGGGTTAATCTCACTTCCAGTTTCACAATACCCAGAAATAGCACCGCCTACGGTAACTGTATCAGCAAATTATCAAGGTGCCAGTGCCGAAGTGGTAATGAGCTCGGTTGTAATTCCATTAGAAGAACAAATAAACGGTGTCGAAGACATGACTTATATGACTTCTACATCAAATAATGATGGTTCGGCAGCCATAAATATTTACTTTAAATTAGGTACAAATCCAGATTTGGCAGCAGTAAATGTGCAAAATCGGGTTTCTCGCGCTACACCTTTGTTACCGCAAGAAGTTACAAGAGCCGGTGTCACGACTTCAAAGAGACAAAGTGATAATATTTTGATTTTATCATTGTATAGTGACAACCCAGATTATGATGATACTTTTCTTCAAAATTATGCTAACATTAATATTTTACCAAAAATAAAACGTGTAGCTGGAGTTGGAGAAGCAATGATTTTTGGACAAAAAGACTACTCCATGCGTATTTGGCTTAAGCCAGATGTAATGGGTGCATATGGACTTGTTCCTTCGGACATTACCGCTTTATTGGCAGAGCAGAATATCGAAGCTGCTCCAGGCCAGTTAGGTGAAAGTGGGGACCAATCTTTTCAATATGCCTTAAAATACAAAGGGCGTTTACAAAATGTAAAAGAGTTCGAAGAAATTATTATTCGTTCAACCGAAAAGGGAGAAATCCTCAAGTTAGGCGATGTTGCAAAAATAGAATTGGGAGCTGTAAATTATGCTAGTAATGCCTACACTAATGGAAACAAATCTATTGCGATTGCAATTGCTCAAACTGCAGGATCTAATGCACAAGAAGTAATTGAAGGTTCCTTAAAAGTATTAGATGAGGCGGAAGTAAATTTTCCGAAAGGAGTAAAATATGCCACATTAATTAATGCAAACGACTTCTTAGATGAATCTATTACTAAAGTAATTCATACCTTAATTGAAGCTTTTATATTGGTATTCATTGTGGTTTTCATCTTCTTACAAGACTGGAGATCCACTTTGATTCCAGCTATTTCAGTTCCTGTTGCAATTGTGGGAACGTTCTTTTTCCTTAGTTTATTAGGCTTTACCATAAATTTACTAACGCTTTTTGCTTTAGTACTCGCAGTGGGAATTGTGGTCGATGATGCCATTGTCGTCGTTGAGGCCGTGCATGCCAAAATGGAAGCTGGGGAACATAATCCCAAAAAAGCGGCTCACAGTGCCATGCAAGATATTAGTAGTGCAATTATTTCCATTACGCTAGTTATGTCGGCAGTATTTATTCCAGTTTCGTTTATCAGTGGATCAGCGGGAGTTTTTTACAAGCAGTTTGGAATAACTTTAGCTGTTGCAATCGTATTATCAGCTATTAATGCCTTGACACTTTCCCCGGCTTTATGTGCCATTTTCTTAAAAGAACACGATAAAAGTGCTAAGAAAAAAGGTTTTGCAGAGCGCTTTTTTACTGCATTTAATGTTGGATTTGAAACCACAACCGCTAAATATAAAAGATCTATTGAGTTTTTTATAAAACGAAAATGGTTGGCATTTTTAGGAATTGCCATCTTTGCAGGAATTTTTATCTTATTATTAAATATTACTCCAAAGGCTTTTGTACCGGGTGAAGATACAGGTGCTATTCTTTCAGATATTTCTCTTCCGCCAGGAACTTCATTAGAAAGAACAGAAGAGGTTTTATTACAAATTGAAAATAAAGTTAAAGACATTCCTGAAATAAAAGAAGTGCTTCGTATTTCAGGTCGTAGTTTACTTAGTGGTACCGGTAGCAACTACGGAATGGTAATCGTGAAATTGAAAACTTGGGCAGAACGTAAAGAAACGAATCAAGAAATAAATGCAGTTGTACAGGAATTATTTAAACGAACCGCTTCAGTAAAAGATGCAAAAGTACTTTACTTTGCTCGTCCTACACTTGTTGGTTTTGGTTTTACCAATGGTTTTGAATTTCAATTACAAGACCAAAAAGGAGGAACAATTTCGGAGTTAAGTGAAGTAAATAATAAATTCTTGGCAGCTTTAAACAGCCGTCCCGAAATCAAATATGCAACTACTTCTTTTTCTCCAAATTATCCGCAGTACCGAATTGATTTGAATGTGGCTTCCATAAAAAAATCAGGTTTGACGGTTACCGATGTTTTAGGAACGATGCAAGGATATTATGGTGGCGTTTATGCTTCTAATTTCAACAAATTTGGAAAACAATTTCGTGTGGTTTACCAATCTGAACCTGAATTTAGAAGTAATCCAGAATCATTAAATCAAGTATTGGTCAGAAATAAAAACGGTCAAATGGCACCTATTTCACAATTTGTGACGTTAGTAAAAGTATTTGGCCCTCAAGCAATAGAACGATTCAATTTGTTTACTTCTGTAAAAATCACAGGTGCTCCTAACGAAGGCTTTAGTTCTGGTGATGCCATCAAAGCAGTCGAGGAAGTGGCAAGTCAAAGCTTACCTGTTGGTTTTGGTTATGAGTTTTCAGGAATGACCCGAGAGGAAATAAGTGCAGGCGGTCAAACTTTGTATATTTTCTTATTGTGTTTGGTATTTGTATATTTCTTGTTAGCTGCTCAATACGAGAGTTATATATTGCCTTTTGCTGTATTAATTTCATTGCCTATTGGTTTAGCTGGAGCGTACTTATTTGCTTATTTATTCGATGTGAGTAATAATATTTACTTACAAATAACACTTATTATGCTTATTGGATTACTCGCTAAGAACGCCATTTTGATCATCGAGTTTTCTGTAGATTCCAGAAAAAAAGGAATGAGTATTACGCAAGCTGCAATTCATGGAGCAGTCGCACGTTTGCGTCCAATATTGATGACATCATTTGCATTTATCTTTGGATTATTGCCTTTAATGTTAGCTAAAGGAGCTGGAGCTATTGGAAACAATGCTATTGGAACAGGAGCTATTGGTGGAATGTTAATAGGAACTATTTTTGGAGTTTTTGTTATACCGGTATTGTTTATTGTTTTCCAAACCTTACAGGAAAAAATTTCTACAAAACCACTTCCTGTAGAAAATCAGGATTCAGATGTCGCACTTTTAAACAAAGAAAATGAAGAATAAGTTAACTAAAATAGCAGTACTTGTTGCAACCGCAACAGTAATGCAATCGTGCTTTGTTGCCAAAGAATACGACCGACCAGAATTAAAAACGGAAAATCTATACCGCAACGAAATCATTTCAACCGATACCGTTTCACTTGCCAATGTTGCCTGGGAAAACGTTTTCACGGATCCGCTTTTACAAGGATATATCAAGAAGGGGTTAGAAAATAATTTGGACATCAAAATTGCCATGCAAAATATTGCAGCGGCAGAGGCATCGATGAAACAAGGAAAAGCGGGGTACTTCCCTACTCTTTCTGCCGGTGCCGATTGGACGCATCAGGAACTTTCTAGGAATAGTCAGTTTGGCGCCTTATTACAAGACAGAAGTACCAATCAATATCAGTTAACTGGAAGCCTATCTTGGGAAGCTGATATTTGGGGAAAAATAAGAAGCAACAAACGCGCTGCAAACGCTGGATATCTGCAAACAACTGCTGCAAATCAAGCCGTAAAAACACAGTTGATTGCTAATATTGCCGCTACTTATTATCAATTGCTTTCGGTTGATGCGCAAATAAAATTAGCGGAGAAAACCTTGGTAAACAGAGACAAAAGTGTTGAGACTATTATAGCCTTGAAAAAAGCGGGAAATGTAACTGAAGTTGGCGTTAAGCAAACCGAAGCTCAGAAATATGCTACTCAAATCATCATTGCCGATTTAAAGAACAGCATTATCATTCTTGAAAACACCATCAGTATTCTTTTGGGTCAAGGTCCTGCCAAAGTTGAAAGAAGCACTTTCGAGTCTCAATCCATGCAACCTACAATTACACTTGGGGTTCCTGCAACTTTGCTACGAAACAGACCTGATGTGATTGCAGCTGAATACAACTTAATTTCTAATTTTGAACAAACTAATGTAGCCAAAAGTAATTTTTATCCAACATTGAAACTTACTGCTTCCGGAGGGCTTCAGAGTATCGATTTGAAAGAATGGTTTAGTGCCAATTCGATTTTCGCCAATGTAATTACTGGTTTAATACAGCCTATTTTCAATCAGCGCCAAATTAAAACGAGATTCGAAATTGCAAAAGCCAATCAAGAAAAAGCTTATCTACTGTTTGAGCAGTCACTTTTAACCGCTGGAAAAGAAGTTTCAGATGCTTTGGCGCAATACAATAATGAGACCTATAAACTTACCGTAAGAGAAAAGCAAGTGGACGCGTTAAATAAAGCCACCGATTATTCAGATGAATTATTGACGTATGGTTTAGCTAATTACTTAGAAGTTTTGACCGTAAAAGACAATGCTTTGAATGCCGAACTAAGTTTAATGGATAATAAATTTCAACAATATAAGGCGATAATTCAATTGTACAGAGCCCTTGGAGGTGGCTGGCAATAATAAGATTGCTAGACTAAATAGAATTGATTCCTGTTTGTTTCAAAACCACTGCTTATGTACCGGCAGTGGTTTTGTCGTTTATAGCTTTGATGATCCAGATTTACTTTAGATTAAATAAAATCTATAATTTTATATCAGAACTGCAATCGTGTCAAAATTGAAAAAAATTACAAACAAGTAGATTTATAGGAGACAATCTCTTCTTTACTAAACTAATTATAGATTGAGATCATAAATAAACAAGCGCTGGCAACTTATAAGCAATAACTTCTATACCACTGCTTATAGTTAAATCAAAAATTGATAGTTCTTATGTTGAAACAAAATATTCTCTGATTCTTTCTATTTATAAAAAAAATAAAGGAAGACGCTCTTGTATTGGAAACAACAAATCCGCAAAAAAATATAAAAAATAAAAAAAGTGATACTGTGCCATTCTTGAAAAAAGAATTACTTTAGTCGATTGGAGCTCTAACCAAAACCGAAGTCGGATTCCTTTACAATATTACTACTACACTTACGGAACTAGTAAAATAAAAAGATTGAAAAGAAAATCCAGAATTTGGTTAAGGGGAGCATGGCTCAAAAAAAAATTAGATATTAAATTATATTTTAGAAGATGAGATTAGAAGATTTTGACAATGATGAGGATAAAGTAATCCAAGACCGATTGAAAAGAAAGACTTGGAATGAGATTAGAACCAATGATAGTTGGGCCATTTTTAAAATTATGGCTGAGTTCGTGAACGGTTATGAAAGTATGGGGCGAATAGGCCCATGTGTGAGCATTTTTGGTTCAGCTAGAACAAAACCGGAGGATCCATATTATTTACTGGCTGAAAAAATTGCCTATAAAATAAGCAAAGCAGGGTACGGTGTGATTACAGGCGGTGGACCAGGCATCATGGAAGCAGGTAATAAAGGCGCACATCTTGGAGGTGGAACATCAGTGGGACTTAATATTGAACTCCCGTTTGAACAACATTTTAACCCCTACATTGACAATGACAAAAACTTAAACTTTGATTATTTCTTTGTAAGAAAGGTGATGTTTGTCAAATATTCTCAAGGTTTTGTCGTAATGCCAGGAGGTTTTGGTACTATGGACGAATTGTTTGAAGCAATGACTTTAATTCAAACAAAAAAAATAGCAAAATTTCCCATAATATTAGTAGGCACCAGTTTTTGGTCAGGATTGATTGATTGGATAAAAACGGTATTGGTTGAGAAAGAAAAGACCGTTCATATTGAAGATTTGGAACTCTTTAAAATTGTTGATACCGAAGAGGAAGTAGTTGAAGTCCTTAACAAATTTTACAAGAAATATGATTTGTCTCCAAATTTTTAACGGCAAGAACTTTAGTCCCTTTTATATGTGATTTTATTCCACATAAACGCCATAGCTAATAAATTGATTTTGTAATCTAGTTCGTAATTATTCTGAAATACAGCAGGCTTTTCTTGGACTAGAAAAACAAAAAGTAATTAGCATGACTTTAAATTGTAGGATTTAGAAAAAATTTACTCCAAATTAGCCAATTATCATAATAATTGTTTGAATTTTATGTTGAAAAATTTGCTAATTTGCGGTAAATAAATCGTTAGATAAACAGACAACTACTTTTATTCCTTTACATTTTAAAACAGATACTTGAAATCAATTTATAAAATTTTCCTTTTTATTCTTGTTTTATTGACTTCCATAAAACAGCACGCGCAACACCATTCTAAGATGACTGTTGAGCTCAATACGGAAAATAAAACCTTGCTCATCAAGCAAGAAATCACCTTCTTCAATGAGTCAAACGATACTTTGAAATCAATTGTTTTGAATGATTGGAATAACGCCTATTCTACTAAAAATACACCATTGGCCAAGCGATTTTCGGATGAATTTTATAGAGGTTTTCACTTCGCAAAAGAGGAAGAACGAGGTAGCACCAGCAATCTAATTATTACTACTACCGATCAACACTTTTTACCGTGGAATAGAACAGAGGAAAACCCTGATTATGTGGTTCTACAATTACAAGAGCCATTACTTCCCAATCAAAAAAGCACGTTCCATCTCTCCTATCTCTCTAAGATTCCTAGTGATAAATTTACAAAATATGGCTACAATAACAATGGAATTTTACACCTGAAAAACTGGTACTTAACTCCTGCACGTTATGAAAATCATGCTTTTGTTACAAACAGTAACAACAATTTAGATGATATTGCCAATGCTATTTCTGACTTTGAAATCGAGCTAACAACACCTGCGACTTTAGAAGTAACATCAGATTTAAACGTTTCAAAGGCTATTGTCTATAAAGATCTTAAAAACTACAAATTTTCAGGACAAAACAGAATGGATTTTAGTATGATTTTAGAGCCTAAATCTACTTTTGATAGTTATAAAAACGCTTCCGTTGAGGTTCTTACTGATTTAAAAAATAATAAATTAGATGGCATTCAAAAAGCAATTGTAATTGACCGCATCGTTACTTATGTAAATAATTTGATAGGGAAATATCCTTATGATAAAATTGTGGTGACCCAAACAAATTATGATAGAAATCCATTTTACGGACTAAATCAATTACCCTCCTTTTTAAGTCCGTTTCCTGATGAATTTATTTTCGAAATAAAATTTTTGAAAACTTATCTGAATGAATATTTAAAAACTAGTTTACATCTAGATCCTAGAAAAGACAATTGGATTTATGATGGAATTCAGGTTTATACCATGATGAAATATATGGATGAACATCATCCCAATACAAAAATGATGGGAAGTGCATCCAACATTCGATTATTAAAAAGTTTTAATCTCACTAATATTGATTTCAACGGACAATACAGCTATTTCTATATGTTAATGGCACGTAAAAATTTAGACCAACCTGTAAGCTCGCCAAAAAACACTTTAATTAAGTTTAACGAGCAAATTGCAAGTAAATACCGCGCTGGATTAAGTATTCGATTTTTGGATGATTATCTTCAAAATAACACGGTACCCAATAGCATTAAACAATTTTACGTATTAAATAAGACCCAACAAGTAGCGCGATCTGATTTTGAATATTTATTAAAATCAAATACAACTAAAGATATTTACTGGTTTTTTAAAACTATTATTGATTCAAGAGACATTATTGATTTTAAATTCTCAACCGTTGTAAAAACAAAAGATAGTATCACTTTTTCTGTTAAAAACAGAACAGGAACACCAATCCCAATTCCTATTTATGGAACAAAAAAAGGAGAAATCGTATTCAAGCAATGGCTGGACATTCAAGAATCTGGCAGTACGTTCACCATTCCCCGCAACACCATTGATAAAATTATTTTAAATTTAAAAAATGAAGTTCCCGAATATAATTTAAGAAACAATTGGAAAAAAATTGAAGGTTTTTTTCCTAATAATCGGCCTGTAAAATTTGTTTTTATGAAAGATTTAGAGGATCCTTATTACAATCAAGTCCTCTATGTTCCCTCGATTTATTATAATCTGTATGATGGAGTAGCTCCGGGAATTAGGTTGCACAACAAGACCATCTTGGAAAAACCATTTATCTTTGATGTAAATCCTTCCTACTCTACAAAATCTAAAAATTTATCAGGTTCAGCCATATTTGTAGTCAATCAAAATTTCAGGAACAGTACTCTTTATAATGCTAGGTATTCTATAAGTGGTTCCTATTTTCATTATGCAGAAGATGCTGCCTATTTAAGATTGAATCCGTCTTTGCAATTGCGCATTCGGGAACCCAATTTTAGAGACAATAGAAAACAATTATTTTCTTTCCGACAAGTCATTGTAAACAAGGAAAAAAGTGCTTTAGTGATAGATAATTCTCCTGAAAATTATTCCGTTTTTGATGCAAGATATATTAATACAAAAACAGAAGTTACGAATCATTTCAATTTTATGACTGATTTGCAAATTTCGGGAAAATTCGGAAAAATAACTGGTGAAATAGAATATCGAAAACTATTTGAGAACAACCGTCAAATTAATTTGCGTTTTTATGCCGGAACTTTTTTGTACAACAAAACCCAATCGGATTTCTTTAGCTTCGCATTGGATAGACCAACAGATTATCTTTTTGATTACAATTATTTTGGAAGATCCGAAAGCACAGGCCTTTTTAGTCAACAATATATAGTAGCAGAAGGCGGATTTAAATCTAAAATTGCCACCCCTTTTGCCAATCGCTGGATTACGAGCATAAATGCAAGTTACAGTATTTGGAATTGGATTGAAGCTTATGGCGACATTGGTTTAATCAAAAATGCAGGCACAAAAGGAAGGTTTGTTTACGATAGCGGCATCCGTCTCAATTTAGTTACAGACTACTTTGAATTGTATTTTCCAATCTATTCTAATAATGGATGGGAAATAGCACATGATAATTATAACGAAAAAATACGTTTTATTGTTACATTTTCTCCTAAAACATTAATCAATCTTTTTAATCGAAAATGGTTCTAATCGAATATAATTATCATTATTTATTACGTTATTAGTAATAAAAAGTTATTTAAATTACACATAATAAAAAAATAAAGTTCTTTTTACTAGAATAAATTGCAATAATTAAATTCTATTTTTTTCAATGTGCTATGAAAATAGGTTGTTTTTAAGTAAATTTGCTTCATAAAGTTATACTTTTCAATTATGATAAAAGAAAAAACCAATACTACATTGACATTTGAAGATTTCAAAATCGAAGTTTTAAAGGACTACACCACAGCCATAATAAGCAGAGAATGCAGCCTATTAGGACGCAAGGAAGTATTGACTGGAAAAGCTAAGTTTGGTATCTTTGGAGATGGTAAAGAAGTGCCACAATTAGCCATGGCTAAAGCATTTCAAAATGGAGATTTCCGCTCTGGCTACTATCGCGATCAAACTTTTATGATGGCGATTGGCGAATTAACGATACAACAATTTTTTGCAGGTTTGTATGGACATACTGATATTGAACATGAGCCTATGTCAGCAGGAAGACAAATGGGAGGCCACTTTGCTACCCATAGTTTAAATGAAGATGGTTCTTGGAAAGACTTAACAAAACAAAAAAATTCAAGTGCTGATATTTCTCCTACAGCTGGGCAAATGCCAAGATTATTAGGACTGGCTCAAGCATCAAAAATATACAGACAGGTTGCTGGAATTCCAAATGCTGCAAATTTTTCTAATGAAGGAAATGAGATAGCGTGGGGAACCATTGGAAATGCAAGTACCTCCGAAGGGTTGTTCTTTGAAACTATTAATGCCGCAGGGGTTTTACAAGTTCCTATGGTTATGAGTGTTTGGGATGATGAATACGGAATTTCTGTGCATGCAAAACACCAAACGACAAAAGAAAACATATCCGAAATTTTAAAAGGATACCAAAAGGAACACGACACTAATGGATATGAAATCCTGAGAGTCAAAGGTTGGGATTATGCTGACTTAATTACAACGTATGAGAAAGCTGCCGATATAGCTCGAAAAAATCACGTTCCTGTTTTGATCCATGTTAATGAATTGACGCAACCACAAGGACATTCTAGTTCTGGTTCGCATGAACGTTACAAAGATGCTGATCGCTTGGCTTGGGAAAGAGACTTTGATTGTGTTCGTCAAATGAAATTATGGATGATTGCTATAAATATAGCTTCTCCAGAAGAAATTGAAGCAATTGATGCACAAGCAAAAAAAGAGGTTTTAGAAGGCAAAAAAGCTGCTTGGAATGCCTTTATAGAACCTATTGCTGAAGAGCAAAAAGAGTTGGTTACACTATTACAGAACATAGCGGAAACCAGCAAAAACAAAGATGCCATTCTAAAATTCTCTTCTGATTTAGGTAGCATTAAATCTCCTATAAAAAAGGAAATTCTAGTAACTGCACGTAAAGTTTTGCGTTTAGTACTTAATGAAAATGGCAAAAAAGCACTTTCAGAATGGATTGTAGCCTATACCGCAAAAACACAAAAGAACTTTAGCAGTAACTTATTCTCAGAAACAGATTTAAATGTGTTTTCTATCAAAAAAGTCCTGCCAGTCTACTCTGAAGATGCTAAGGAAGATACCGATGGACGCATGATCTTACGCGATAATTTTGACGCTATATTTACCAAATATCCAGAGGCTTTAATCTTTGGGGAAGATGCAGGAACTATTGGTGATGTGAATCAAGGGCTGGAAGGAATGCAGGAAAAATATGGTGAATTACGTGTTGCTGATGTTGGAATTCGAGAAGCTACCATCTTGGGTCAAGGAATAGGAATGGCACTTAGGGGCTTACGTCCTATTGCCGAAATTCAATATTTAGATTATTTATTATATGCAATCCAAATCATGAGTGATGATTTGGCAACCTTGCGATACAGAACGGTCGGAAAACAAAAAGCACCCTTAATTATACGGACTCGCGGTCATCGTTTAGAAGGCATTTGGCACTCAGGCTCTCCTATGGGTATGATTATCAATGCCATCAGAGGAATCCATGTTTTGGTTCCTAGAAACATGACACAAGCAGCTGGTTTTTATAATAGTTTGCTAGAATGCGACGAACCTGCTTTAGTTATTGAATGTTTGAATGGCTATCGATTGAAAGAAAAAATGCCGTTAAATTATGGCGAATTCAAAACTCCTATTGGTGTAGTGGAAGCTTTAAAAGAAGGTTCAGATATCACACTGGTTTCTTATGGCTCTACCCTCCGATTAGTGCAACAAGCGGCAAAAGAATTGCTTGAAGTAGGTATTGATTGCGAAATTATTGATTTACAGTCTTTACTACCATTTGATATAAATCAAGATGTAGTCAAAAGTATTGCCAAAACAAATCGTTTGCTGGTAATCGATGAAGATGTTCCGGGTGGAGCTTCAGCTTACATTTTGCAACAAATTATTGAACAACAAGATGGATACAACTATTTAGACAGTAAACCTCAAACGCTCACAGCTAAAGCACATCGTCCAGCTTATGGCACAGATGGAGATTATTTCTCTAAACCATCTTCCGAAGATATTTTTGAAAAAGTGTATTATATGATGAATGAAGTGAATCCTTCTAAATATCCAAATTTATATTAAAACTTAAGTATTATCTATACTAATCCTAATCGGTAACGGTTAGGATTTTTTTTTTAATAGTAATTAAAAACAATCTTCTACTAAGCAGTTAGACCTATTTAATGTCGTACTATAAAATGAGTGAAATACTATTTAACATAGGAGTCATATAAGCATTAAACCTTAAATGACCTTATTGTTGCTTAATGTATATAAGCCTAACAAATTAAACTTAAATGACTTATATGGTAAAAAAAATGCATCATTGTTTTATTCTTATTGCCTATATACCGGCGGTAAACAAAAGTTAAACTATATAAATCTAAAAATTGAAATCACTACTTATAATTTTACTAAAAATTACGATTATGGAAAAATATGCTTTATTAGCACGATTAGAAGCTAAGCCTTGAAAAGAAGAAGAAGTTGCCGCATTTTTAAAAAGCGCATTACCGTTGGTATTAGATGAACTGGATACCGTAAACTGGTACGGATGGCAAATCGGCCCCTCCACGTTTGGAATTTTTGATACTTTTGAAACTGAGGAAGGTCGAAAAACGCACCTTTCCTGAAAAATTGCAACAGCTCTAATGGCGAATGCTGACGAATTATTGTCTAAAGATCCTGTTATTGAATTTGTTGATTTATTAGCAGTAAAATAATAGCAGTCTAAGGCAAGGCTGCTAAACAATAAATTAAGCTAAACTTAAACTCATCTATTTTTTTTGGGAAATGTAAATGTGCTAATGTAAATTAAAAGTTATAATGCCAGCGTAAAATTTTTATGTTGGCATTTTTTAATTAAATTTAGTGTTTTATAAAACGAACAGTAAATGAAACCATTAGAAACCATCTTACAAGACCAAGAAAACGTTAAAGTAATAGATGCAAAAATTGAATATAAGCAGTATATCCCCTTGGATTTATCCATCACAAATGAAGCTTTTAAATCGCTTAACATTGATAATGCACTAGACTTTGAAGATTATATTGAAAATTACCTGACTGAAAATAATGCAAAAGTAGCTTATGGAGGATACAATGAAGTTAGAAATCTGTATAAAAGAAGTGAAATTTTTAATGACACAAACACAGAAGAGCGCAACATTCATATAGGTTTAGATTTATGGATTAAAGCAGGAACTCCCGTTTTAGCAGCCGTTGATGGTTTTGTTCATAGCTTTAATTACAATACGGGCGTGGGTGATTATGGTCCAACAATAATTTTAGAGCATAAAATAGAAGAACAAAAATTTCATACTTTGTATGGTCATTTATCTTTAGAAAGCATTAGTGACATTACAATTGGAGATTTTTATGAAAAAGGACAACAATTAGCTACTTTGGGCGATGCTTCCGTAAATGGTGATTATGCTCCGCATTTGCATTTTCAAATTATAAAAGAGATCACGAATAGTTTTGGAGATTATCCTGGTGTTTGCAGTAAAAAGGATCTAACTCACTATTTAGAAAACTGCCCCGATCCCAATATCCTATTAAAAATTAAATAAATCATGAAAAAAATAATTCTAGTTTTAAGTATCCTTTTACTCATTGGATGTAAATCAAAAAAAGTGACTGCCATACCAGAGCCTGAAGTTGTAAAAACTGTTAGATTGGGCTTGTCAGAAGTTAGTGAAAGCCAAAAAAGTAAAGCGTACGAATTAGGAAAAAGAGTATTAATGACTTGCAATACATCTAAATTCAAACCATTTACATTGAGTGAAGCGACTCCATCTGTTATTAAAAACACGACTGAGGCAAGATTAACAAAAACATGCACTCGTTTTCGTCAATATTACGGCACTTTTATAGATCTGGAATTAATGGAAGCTTTTAAAAATAACTTTGACCAATCTATCGTTTTTCGCTATAAAGCATCGTATTCAAAAAAAGTTGCTAATAAAGAGCTGCGGGTAACGATGAATGCGGAAAATAAAGTATCCTCTATAAAATCGCTGGATTGGGTAAATGCTTTTCCTATGAATTAAGAGGAAAACTTAATCCCTCTTGTTAATTCAAGTGCACCGCATAAAAGCAATCTCTTGTAATTGCTATTCATTAAAATTTTTACTTTTACCACGGCTTTTCATTATAACTATAGTTACATGTTATAATTTGTGATATATTTTTTCTAAACTATTGATACCAGCTTTCAGTCTGTTACCAAATTTTTGAAATTTCTGTTCAAAAAAGTGCATTGCCGCTTATAAGTTGTCGTTTCTCTAGTTTAATCCTTTCGAAAATTAACCAAAATGTGCATCTAATTTTAATCGTCGAAAACTGTTTATCGAAAGTAAATTTGATTCATAGTGAAGTTATGTTTCTAATTTTTTAATACACACTTGGCCTTAAAAAAATAAAGTAATAATTTAACAACTATTGAAAATAATTATATAACAAAAATAAATTTTGAGATTATAGATTTAGCAATTGAAAAAGAAATATCTAAATCAATTAACAACTGAACTATGTACTTAAGATTTAAATCAATAACCACATTCAAACAAATTAAAACAACGATAAAAAACAGCGCTAAGTATTGAACACGAGACTATGATTCAAAAAGCAAATATTTACGTCCCCAAAATTAAAAGAACTGATATACTAGTTTCCTCAATAAAAAAAAATAGGAATTGCCAACCGATAATCTAACTATTCCATAGTAAATTGGGTTTTTCTTTAGTTATTTGTTCGGATTATTAGGAGTTATTCTTGATTGCGAATTATATTATAACTTATTTGTAAAATTTTATAATGTATCTTTATTCCGAAAAGTTACATTTGTGCAAACTGTAAATTGAAAATTTTTGAAACTATACATAAAATACATGGTAAGTAACCGCTGCAAAATGGCGGTAAAAGAAGAATTAAAAAAGCTTAAACTTCACTACATGGTTGTTGATTTAGGTGAAGTAGAAATTATGGAAAATATTTCTATGGAGCAAAGACAACTCTTGAAAGCGGCACTTTTAGATTCAGGGCTTGAATTGATGGATGATAAAAAATCCATGTTGATAGAGAAAATAAAGAACGTAATTATTGAAATGGTGCACCATTCGACGGAGCCTATCAAAATCAATTTTTCTGATTATTTGAGTCAAAAATTGAATCACGATTATACGTACTTATCCAACTTGTTTTCAGAGGTTCAGGGAACTACAATAGAACAATTTATAATTTCCCATAAAACGGAACGTATAAAAGAGTTAATTATCTATGGTGAATTAAATATCACTGAAATTGCATGGAAAATGAATTACAGCAGTGTAGCTCATTTATCTAGTCAGTTTAAAAAAGTAACTGGCCTATCCCCTTCTCATTTTAAACAGTTAAAAGATAAAAGACGGAATCCAATTGAAGAAATTGGAAATGTAAATGACTAAATGAAAAGTATTAGTATGCTCAATTCCCCCGATTCAATTGAAACCAGTGTAGGTTCCTTTGTTACTATTAGTGCCGAAGGAAAAATCACTGACATTAATGAAGCGTCAATAAAAAACATAGGAATTGAAAGAGATGTATTGATAGGAACTAATTTCTCTGATTATTTTACAGAAAAGCAGGAAGTAAAGAACAGATGGCAACACGTTTTTGAAAAAGGGTTTATTGAAGATTATTCGTTAACGGTAAGGCATCAAAACGGCGAATTAACAGACGTAGTTTACAATGCATCCATCTATGAAGATTCTGAAGGAGTTACTCATGGTTTTTTTACTGAAGCAACAAACG
Source organism: Flavobacterium omnivorum (assembly GCF_900099915.1). GTDB lineage: Bacteria > Bacteroidota > Bacteroidia > Flavobacteriales > Flavobacteriaceae > Flavobacterium > Flavobacterium omnivorum. Next base: position 199,367 of record NZ_FNDB01000004.1, on the reverse strand, counting down.
GTACCGCTCAAAAATTAGCAGCACAATATTCAAAAAGTTTAATTGAAGCAAGTCTTGACCCGTTAATTACGATAAATAGAGAAGGCAAGATCACGGATATGAATGAAGCATTAGTAAATATTACTGGTGTAACGCGAAACGAACTTACTGGCTCAAATTTCTTCGATTATTTCACAGACAAACAAAAAGCACAAAAAGTATATCAACAAGTTTTTCAAAATAATGCCATAGAAGATTCTCCGTTAACACTTCGGCATAAAAGCGGCAAATTAACTGACGTACTTTTCAATGGCTCTGTTTATAAAGACAATCTTGGCAAGGTTCAAGGTGTAGTTATCGTAGCGCGAAATATTGGCGGACAAAAATGGGCTTTGGATTTACAAAATGCTAATAAAGAATTGGCGTATCAAAATGATGAAAAGGAAAAGAGAGCCGCAGAATTAGTTATAGCAAATCAAGAATTGGCATTTCAAAATGAGGAAAAAGAGAAGAGAGCTAACGAATTAATTATTGCCAATAAAGAACTTCTTTTTCAAAACCAAGAAAAGGAAAAAAGAGCCTCTGAGCTTGTAATAGCTAACAAAGAATTAGCCTTTCAGAATGATGAGAAAGAGAAACGTGCTGCTGAACTAGTGATAGCTAACAAAGAGCTTGCCTTTCAAAACAACGAAAAAGAGAAAAGAGCGAACGAATTAATCATTGCTAACGAAGAACTTATTTTTCAAAATATAGAAAAAGAAAAAAGAGCAGCTGAATTAGTAATTGCCAATAAGGAATTGGCGTTTCAAAATGATGAAAAAGAGAAAAGAGCTAACGAGTTAATTATTGCCAATAAAGAACTTCTTTTTCAAAACAAAGAAAAAGAAAAAAGGGAAATTGTTAATAAAGAGCTTGAAGAACTTAACTACACTACAAAATTAGATTCTCAATATACGCTTAGTTTGATTGAAGCTAGTCGGGATCCTTTAGTAACCATAAATACAAAAGGTAAGATTACGGATATGAATGAGGCTTTAGTCAACAGTACCGGAAAAACCCGCGAAGAACTCACAGATTCTGATTTTTTCCATTATTTTACAGAACAACAAAAAGCGCGTGAAGTATACCAGGAAGTATTTGAAAAAGGCTCTGTTGCTGATTCACCACTTACACTGCGTCACAAAAACGGCAAATTGACTGATGTATTGTTTAACGGTTCCGTTTATAAAAACGAAGCGGGAAATATTCAAGGCGTGGTGGTGGTTGCCCGCGATATTACAGATCAAAAAAGAATTGCTACTGAATTGATTGAAGCGAGAGTTTTTGCAGAACTTGCCACAGAAATAGCAGAAGAAGCTAAAAGAAGTGCAGAAAAAGCCACTATTATAGCTGAAAATGCAGTAAAAGCAAAACAACAATTTTTGTCGAATATGAGTCATGAGATTCGTACCCCGATGAACGCGATTATTGGTTTTACCAAAGTGGTACTGAAAACAGATTTGACGTTGAGACAAAAAGAATATTTAGATGCTATCAAAATGAGTGGAGATGCATTAATCGTACTTATAAACGACATATTAGATTTAGCAAAAGTTGATTCCGGCAAAATGACATTTGAAAAAACCCCTTTCAAATTAAATTCTTCGGTATCTGCGATGCTTCATTTATTTGAACCTAAAATTCAAGAAAAAAATTTAATATTAATTAAAGAATACGATCCTCAAATTCCACAAGTTCTTATTGGTGACCCAGTTCGTTTGCACCAAATAATTTTAAATTTAGTCAGTAACGCAGTCAAGTTTACATCCAAAGGAAAAATTACAGTTAGCGTCAATTTAATACATGAAGATGTTGATACAGTAATTATCGAATTTGCTGTCACGGATACCGGTATCGGAATACCAGAAGACAGAATAGGAAAAATATTTGAAAATTTCCAACAAGCATCCAGCCGAACTTCACGTTTGTATGGAGGAACAGGATTAGGTTTAGCCATTGTCAAACAACTCATAGAACCACAAGGAGGAACTATTCGTGTGCAGAGTGTTGTAGGTAAAGGTTCCACCTTTAGTTTTACACTTAGTTTTCAAAAGACAAATTCTGATGCCGAAAGTGGAAATGAGATTAGTGCATTGGATAGCGAAATAAAAAATATAAAAATTTTAGTTGTTGAAGATATTCCGTTGAATCAATTGTTAATGAAGACACTTCTTGATGATTTTGGATTTGAGCGTGACATCGCCGAAAACGGTAAAGTAGCAATTGAAAAATTAAAAGATAAGGAATATGATGTCATTTTAATGGACTTGCAAATGCCCGAAATGAACGGATTTGAAACAACAGAATACATTCGAAATACACTGAAATCACAAATACCAATTATTGCTTTAACAGCAGATGTGACTACAGTAGATTTAGCTAAATGTAAAGCAGTGGGAATGAATGACTATCTTGCAAAACCCGTGGATGACCGCCTTTTATACAGTAAGATAATTGGACTCTTAAAAAAAAACATTTCTAGTGCTATAAATATTGAACGTTTGAAAGAAGAAGAAGAAGAAGTTGTATTAAAAAAAGTAAAGTGCATTAATCTGACGTATTTGAAACAAAGAACAAAATCAAATCCCGTTTTAATGGAAGAAATGATCAAACTCTATTTAACCCAAACGCCTGCTATAATAAAAACGATCAAAGAAAGTTTAGCCAACCAAAATTGGTATTTAGTAAGCGCTGCGGCACACAAAATGATTCCGTCGTTTGCAATTGTGGGAATAAGTCAATATTTTGAAAACATAGCCAAACAAATTCAGGAGATAACAACAGCGCCAGAAAATATAGAAGAAATTACGGCTTTAGTTCAACAACTTGAAGAAGTTTGTGAGCAAGCTTGCAGTGAATTAGAACAAGAATTAAACATAATTAAAAATACCATAAAATGAACGACAACAAGAAAGTAAAAATATTTCTAGTAGATGATGATGCCTTATTTTTAAAATCTTTAGAAATTGAATTTTTAGAAAATGCTGATTTTATAGTAGAAACGTATCCTACAGGAGAACTTTGCATTGCAAACTTATCAAACAATCCGGATGTAGTAATCTTAGATTATCAACTAGATGGTATAGTAGAAAATGCGATGAACGGTCTTGAAACTTTAGATAAAGTTAAAGATTTTAATCCAGAAATTCCTGTGGTAATGCTTTCCTCTCAAGATAAAATTGAAGTGGCTATAAACTGCATGCACCACAAGGCATTTGATTATGTAGTGAAAAGTGAAACTGCATTTGTTCGCTTGCAAAAAATAATTACTGCTATTTTTAAATACCAGAAAATGGAAAAAGAATTAAATTGGTACATGGATCGCATGTAAAGTAATCATACAAGTACTTATTCCCAACTTATTACTAATAAAATTAATCAAACTTAAATTTGGTTCTATTAAAACCAATATTATTTAAGAAAAATGCAGTATAAAGACACATCAGATCTGGAGATTTCATTGCTTTTGGAAGCAATCTATCGGAAATACGGGTACGATTTCAGAGAGTATTCGCAAGCGCATATTAGGCGTCGAATACTGAATAGAATGGCACTTTCTGGCTTTGAGGATATAGCTCAAATGCAATCTATGGTTTTAAATAATGTACCATTCGCTTCAGAACTCTTACAAGATTTATCAATAACAGTAACCGAAATGTTTCGCGATCCTGCATTTTATAGATCATTGCGAGAAAAAGTTATTCCTATTTTAAAAACCTATCCATTTATAAAAATATGGCATGCTGGATGTGCTACAGGAGAGGAAGCGTATTCGATGGCAATTTTATTGCAAGAAGAAGGTTTGTATGATAGAACAACAATATATGCTACTGATTTTAATCAGCTGGCGTTGAATCGTGCTAAAGAAGGTATTTTTTCGAATAAATTAATTAAAGAATACACTTCTAATTATCAATTATCAGGAGGAAAAGAATCTTTTTCAAGTTATTATACGTCACATTACGATAATGTTATTATGAATCAATCTTTAAAAAAAAATATTGTTTGGGCTAATCATAATTTGGTAACCGATAGTGTTTTTGCCGAAGTAAATTTAATATTATGTCGGAATGTATTAATTTATTTTGATCAAAATTTACAAAATAAAGTTCAATCTCTTTTTTATAATAGCCTGATAAATGGAGGTATTTTATCGCTGGGATCTAAAGAAAGTATTCGGTTTACCGATTATTTTGAACATTATAGTGAATTAGATCTTAAACAAAGAATATTTAAAAAGAAATACTAAAATGCAGTACGAAGCAATTGTAATAGGAGTTTCTTCTGGTGGTATGAATGCTATGAAAATTATATTCTCAGCCATGCCAGCACATTTTAGTATACCCATGATTATTGTGCAACATCTAGGCGCACACTCTGATGGTCAATGGATCACTCTTTTGAATGATAAAAGTCAGCTTGAAATCAAGGAAGCAGATGAAAAAGAAAAAATTGAAAAAGGCACCATTTATATTGCTCCTCCTAATTATCATTTGTTGATAGAAAAAGACAAAACCTTTTCCCTGACGATAGATGAACGCGTAAATTACTCAAGACCATCTATTGATGTGTTATTTGAGTCGGCCGCTGAAGCCTATAGAAACAAATTAATTGGAATAGTACTCACAGGCGCTAATAATGACGGTACAAAAGGCATCAAACGAATACAAGAATGTGGTGGTCTAACTATAATTCAGGACCCAAAAACTGCAGAATCAGCCTATATGCCAAAGGCGGCAATCTCAGCTATTGAACCGAATTTTATTGGGTCATTAGACGAAATCGCCGAATTTTTAATAAAAATAGAACAACAAAAGAGATAATCAAAATCAATTTTACAACTAACAAAATGAAAATGACCCTTGGTAAAAAAATAGCGACAGGATTTATTACTTGTGCAATAGTACTTTTAGGAGTGGCAATTTTCTCCTATAAAAACAGCGAAAAATTCATCGACTCTAATACCTTAGTCAATCGTTCCAATTCTGTTTTGTATGAATTCGAGCAAATTTTGATGTTAACTGTTAATGCGGAAACAGGGATTCGAGGCTATGTAATTACTGGAAATGATGATTTTTTAATTCCTTTTACCTCTGCTAATGTTAATATAATTCCACAGCTCAATAAAGTCAAAGAACTAACAAAAGACAATCCAAACCAGCAAAAGAATATTGAAGAGCTAAAGAAGAAAACTAAAATGCGTTTTGATAATTTTAGGAAATGTATCGTTCTTCGTAAAAAAGGTTATGCACAAGCCCAAGAATTTGTTGCTTCTGGTGAAGGAAAACAGATCCAAGATGAAATCAGAAATTTAGTTGATCAGGCTCAGGAAACTGAAAATCTTTTACTTACAGAAAGGATTCAAGCTAGTGAACAAGATGCAAGCAGATTTAACATTGTATTTGCTATTTTATTGTTAATCATTACTTTAATTCTTGTAGTAGTTTATACCATAGTGACTACCAATTTGAAAGCACTGAAAAGTTCCGAATTAGAAACGGCTAGCAAAAACTGGTTGCTTACAGGAAACGCAATGCTTAATGAAAAATTAATAGGAGACCAAAGTATGATCGAATTGGCAAACAATACCATTAGCTTTTTATGTTCCTATCTCCAGGCCAACATAGGCGCAGTTTATTTATTAGATGAAAAAGAAAATACTCTTTTACTTAGCGGAAAATTTGCTTTTACACCTGCAAATGAAGCTAAAGAAAACTTTAAGTTGAACGAAGGATTGATTGGACAAGCTGCTTGGGAACAAAAACAACTTTTATTTACAGCTATTACTGATGATCAAATTCGCATTACTTCTACCGTCCTAAATGCCAAACCAACCAATGTTCTGATTACTCCTTTTTTATTAGACGGAAAAACAAAAGGAGTGATAGAAATTGGAAAGCTCACTGATTTTACCGAAACTGAAAAGGAATTTATTACTGTTTCTATGAGTAGTATAGCAATAAGTGTGAACACGATTCAACAAGCCGAAGAAAAGGAAAAAAGGGCTGCTGAGTTGGCTATAGCCAATACAGAACTTGCTTATCAAAATGAAGAAAAAGAAAAACGAGCCGCAGAATTGGGAATTGCCAATAAAGAATTAGCATTTCAAAATGAAGAAAAAGAAAAACGAGCAGTCGAGTTGTTTTTTGCTAATAAAGAACTTTCTAATCAAGCTGAAGAACTTCAAATACAACAAGAAGAACTTAGACAATTAAATGAGGAATTAGAGCAACAAGCACAAAATCTTAAGCAACAACAAGAGGAATTGCAGATGACCAATGAAGAATTGGAAGAGCAAACACAATCGTTAGAAGAGCGAAACAAAGAAGTAGAGGCTTCTAAAGATAATATCGAGAAAAAAACAAAACAACTTGAAATTAGCAGCAAGTATAAGTCGGAATTCCTGGCTAACATGTCCCATGAACTAAGAACGCCACTTAATAGTTTACTTATTTTGTCCAAAGATTTATCAGAAAACAGAAAGAAAAACTTAGATGACGTACAAGTTGAAAGTGCTGAAATTATTTATAAAAGTGGTCATGATCTTCTGGTATTAATAAATGAAGTACTAGACCTCTCTAAAATTGAAGCAGGAAAAATGTTCATTAATGTTGAAAAAGTATTCTTGAAAAATTTCACAGACGAACTACTGCTCAATTTTAAACATCAAGCAGAACAAAAAGGATTGCTACTCACCTGCCAATTGGCTGCTAATTTACCAGAATTTATTCACACCGATTTACAGCGTTTAAATCAAATATTGAAAAACTTATTATCTAATGCTATTAAATTCACAGAAAAAGGAAGTGTAAACATACATATTGACCCAGGTACTCAAACTACATTAGTCCTATCGGTTTCTGACACTGGTATTGGAATATCAGAAGACAAACAAGCTGCAATATTTGAAGCTTTTCAACAAGCCGAAGGCGGTACTTCACGAAAATATGGCGGTACAGGATTAGGACTTTCAATTTCTCGTGAACTTGCAAAACTATTAGAAGGCGAGATTAGAGTAACGAGCACACTGGAACAAGGATCTACATTCTCACTCCACATCCCGCTAGAAATTCATCCTGAACAAGAGCCTACTTCATTAACGGCAAGGGAACCTTTACTCTATATTCCGCGTGCAGAAAATAACGTAAACTTTCTCAATTATAAAACAATTGAAGATGATAGAGATACCATAAACGCAACAGACAAAATAGTGCTCATTATTGAAGATGATCGAAATTTTGCAGGAATACTTTTAAAACAGGCCAACAAAAAAGGATTCAAATGCTTATCAGCAGCCAGTGGTGAAGATGGTTTGACACTTGCTTCAAAATACTTACCACAAGCCATTATCCTTGATATGGGCTTGCCAGGAATGAATGGGAAAGAAGTGTTGCAGGAGTTAAAAACAAATCCAATTGTAAGACATATTCCCGTTCATATTATTTCGGCAAACGATCGTTCACTCGAGCCAATAAGAGAAGGTGCGGTAGAATATTTAATGAAACCAATCTCTAAAGAGGGTCTAGAAGAAGCTTTCAACCGAATAGAAAATTTTGTTAATAGAAAAATAAAAAACCTCTTGATTATTGAAGATAGTGAAAATTCCAGAAAAGCAATGAAAATACTCATTGGAAATGGTGATGTACAATGTTTTGAAGCAGCAACAGGTATGGAAGCGTTGAAAATTTATCAAGAAAATCAAATCGATTGTATCATATTAGACATTGGATTACCGGACATGAGCGGATTTGATCTTATTCAAAACCTCGAGGATATAAAAGGAGACAACATGCCTCCTATTATTGTCTATACAGGAAAAGAACTTACCAAAGAAGAAAATAATCTACTTCATAAATATGCTGAGAGCATTATTATAAAAGGAATAAAATCAGAAGAACGATTACTGGACGAAACGGCTCTTTTTCTGCACCGTACCATTAGTAATTTGCCCAAATCAAAGCAAATAATGATTAATAGTTTGCATGATAAAGACAACATATTTAAATCAAAGAAAATACTTTTAGTAGATGATGATATGAGAAATGTTTTTGCATTATCTAAAATATTACAAGAACGAGGAATCGAAGTCATCAAGTCAGAAAACGGCAATAATGCTCTAGAGATGCTAGCTACACATCCTAACATTGATTTAGTTTTGATGGATATTATGATGCCAGAAATGGATGGTTATGAAGCAATGAAACGAATACGATCTCAAATGAAGTTTAAAAAATTGCCTATAATCGCACTCACCGCAAAAGCCATGAAAGACGATAAACAAAAATGCATTGATGCTGGAGCCAACGATTATATTACAAAGCCAATTGATATAGAACGCCTCTTATCTTTGATGCGCGTATGGTTAAGTAAATAATATAATGCAATAGAGCAGGATCTGCATCGAAAGATAATACGCTTATTTTTATGTTGAAACTTCAAAATTCGTTTTTGAGTATTTAACATTCAAACATTTATTTCAAAATAAAAATGAAAATAAACAGCCCAGTCAAAATTTTAATGGTAGATGATTTACCAGAAAATTTATTTGCCTTAGAAGTAATACTTTCTAATGAAAATTATTTATGTGTTAAAGCAAATTCAGGTAATGAAGCCTTAAAAATTCTGCTACACCAGCAAGATTTTGCCATCATTTTAATTGATGTTCAAATGCCAATGATGGACGGGTTTGAAACAGTAGAATTAATTCGACAAATCGATAAACTAAAACATGTTCCCATTATTTTTTTAACAGCCAGCATCGATAATTCTTCACAAATCTTCAAGGGGTATCAAGCCGGTGCCGTAGATTATATGATTAAACCACTTTCGCCAGAAATATTAAAAGCAAAAGTGGCGATTTTTGTGGATTTACATAAAAAAAACCAGGAATTATTAGTTCAGGCAGAACAACTGAAAAAACTAAACACCGACCTTACGGCCGAAAAACTATTATCAGAATATTCCCTTAGTTTAATAGAAGCAAGTCATGATCCTCTATTTGCTATTAGTCCAGAAGGAAAAATAACGGACATGAACAATGCCTCTGTAAAAGCAACGGGGGTATCTCGCAAAAAATTAATAGGCACTGATTTTTTTGATTATTTCACAGAACCGCAAAAAGCGCGAGAGGTGTATCAAAAAGTGTTTGAAAAAGGACTTATAACTGATTCTCCTTTGATCCTTTGCCATAAGAAAGGAACGTTGATTGAGGTGTTATTTAATGGCTCAGTGTATCAGGATGACAAAGGGAAAGTGCTTGGAGTAGTAATTGTAGGCAGAGATGTTACGGATCAAAAAAGAATCGCAACGGAGTTAATTGAAGCCAGAGTCTTTGCAGAATTAGCCACAGAAATTGCAGAAGAAGCAAAATTAAAAGCAGAAAATGCCACTCTTATTGCTGAAAATGCAGTGAAGGCAAAACAGCAATTTTTGTCCAATATGAGCCACGAAATTCGGACACCTATGAATTCAATAATAGGATTTACAAAAGTGGTCTTAAAAACAGATTTGAATGGTAAACAAAAAGAATATTTAGAAGCTATTAAAATAAGTGGAGATGCATTAATAGTACTTATCAACGACATTCTGGATTTAGCAAAAGTAGATGCAGGTAAGATGACATTCGAAAAAACACCTTTCAAAATGAAATCCTCTATTTCAGCCATGCTTCATTTATTTGAAACTAAGATTCTGGAAAAAAACTTAAAATTAGTAAAGGAATACGACGATAAAATCCCAACTGTTTTAATAGGAGACCCCGTTCGTTTGCACCAAGTTATTTTAAATCTAATCAGTAACGCTGTAAAATTTACGACAAAAGGAAAAATTACAGTTAGAGTAGATTTACTACATGAAGATGATGATAAAATAATTTTAAAATTTGCAATAACAGACACAGGAATTGGAATCTCTGAAGAAAAAATAGGAACCATATTTGAAAATTTTCAGCAAGCAACCAGCGAAACTTCAAGGTTATATGGCGGAACCGGATTAGGACTAGCAATTGTAAAGCAATTAATAGAGCCCCAAGGTGGCAGTATTCGAGTAACAAGTACGCTAAATGAAGGTTCGACCTTTAGTTTCACATTACCCTTTCAAAAAACAAATGCCGATGCAGAACTAGACAACGAAATAAATGAAATCCATTCAGAAATAAAAAATGTGAGCGTGTTAGTAGTTGAAGATATTCCGTTGAACCAATTATTAATGAAAACACTTTTAGATGATTTTGGATTTATTAGCGACATGGCTGAAAATGGTAAAGTAGCAATTGAAAAACTAAAAAAACAAAAGTATGATGTCGTACTAATGGATCTACAGATGCCGGAAATGAATGGTTTTGAAGCTACGCAATACATTAGAAATACGCTAAATTCTACTGTGCCCATAATTGCATTAACCGCTGACGTAACTACTGTGGATTTAGAAAAATGCAAAGTGGCGGGAATGAATGATTACCTCGCTAAACCTGTTGATGAGCAACTTTTATATAGTAAAATTATAACTATTGTAACAAAAGCCCAGCCTGTGAAATTTATTGAAAATTGGAAGAAAACTAAGAATTTAAAGGTAAAAGAAAAACACATTGACCTGCAGTATTTAAAACTCCGCACAAAATCAAATCCAAAATTAATGATGGAAATGATATCATTGTATTTAGTTCAAACCCCACCATTAATAGATGCAATGATTCAAAGTTTAGAGCAGGAAAATTGGACTTTATTAGTGGCAGCGGTACACAAAATGCTTCCCTCTTTTTCAATAATGGGAATCAGTTCAGATTATGAAACTATAGCTAAAAAAATTCAGGAATATGCACAAGAACAAGAAAATAATGAGGAAATACAAAGTTTAGTATTACAACTGGAAGATTCTTGTTTAAAGGCATGCAAAGAATTAGAGGAAGAGCTTCTGCTACTTAAAATTAGTCAGTAAAATCAATATTTCTTATCCACATTCAATATTTATTGGTCTACTGTTTTATAAATCATAGCGATGTTATCCTCTTACAAAACATATTTCCTTACATTTAATGAATATTTTTTTTAGCTTTTTAATGTGTGAGACATCCTCAATTTCTGGATGAAAAAAATTTATAACCAATCTCATAACTATAGAATACAAATTTATTATTATGGAATTAGCTCAAAAAGTTACTTTGAATAAATTAAACCCCGAGAAAGAAGTAAAAAAAAATTCTTTCCCCATAGTAGCCATTGGCGCATCAGCTGGAGGACTAGAAGCTTTTAGTATTTTACTTAAAAATCTACCGGTAGATACTGGCATGGCTTATATCTACGTTCAACACTTAAGTCCTAACCATAAAAGTTTACTCACCGTAATTCTTTCAAAGATTACTAAAATGAAAGTCCAGGAAATTGATAACATGGAAAAGATGGAACCAAACAATGTATATGTTATTCCACCCAATAAAGTACTCGAGGTAGTAGATGGTCATATTCAATTGTACCCACGCATCAATAAAAACAATCCAAATCTTTCTATAGACCTTCTTTTTTCCTCACTTGCTGAAACTCATAAATCAAAAGTGATTGGAGTCATACTTTCCGGTTATGCTAGTGATGGTATGATGGGTCTTAAAGCCATTAAAGATGCTGGTGGTATTACTTTTGCGCAAGACGAAACCGCTCAAGCCAGTAGTATGCCAAAGGCAGCAATTTCTTCGGGCGTAGTAGACTATATTTTATCTCCTTTGGAAATAGCCAACCAAATAGTTCGCCTTAGTAAAATAAAAGTAACGAAAAAGGTAAGCTCTGGAGAAGAGACCACTAAGCAAAAAACTCCTCTTAAAAATAACAATTACGATATAAATACTATTTTTGAACTTTTACTCAAGGAGACAGGCGTAGATTTTAGTCACTATAAAATGCCGACTATTAAGAGAAGAATTAGCCATAAAATGAATCAATATGGAATAAAATCGATACACGAATATGTAAAACTTTTAATTCAAAAAAATAACGAAATTGGAATTCTTTACACAGATTTACTAATAAATGTAACTAGTTTTTTTAGAGAAAAAGAAACTTTTCAATTTTTAAAAACTAATTTATTAACAAAAGTTTTAAAGAATAAGACGATTGATGAAACACTGCGAATATGGGTTCCAGCGTGTTCTACAGGTCAGGAAGCCTATTCCATTGCAATGATTATTGCCGAATTGCAAGAAGATAAAACGAATAAAATACCCATTCAAATTTTCGCCACTGATTTGAGCGAAGATGCCATTCGAGATGCCCGAATAGGAGAATATTCCCAAAGTGATATTGAATCCATTCCTAAAAAATATTTGACTCGATTTTTTACTAAAACGGGTGAAAATTACCGCATTGTTAGAGAGCTAAGAGAAATGTGCATCTTTGCTCCACACAATATTCTACGTGATCCTCCTTTTTCGCGAATGGATTTAGTAAGTTGCTGCAATCTTCTAATTTACTTTGATTCTGCTGCGCAAAAGAAAGTTTTTGCATCCTTACATTTTGCTTTGAATGACACTGGATATTTGATGCTTGGTAAAGCTGAAAGTGTAGGGACCACATCACAGCTTTTCACGTTAGTTAACAATAAATTTAAAATCTATTCTCGAAAAAATAATTTGGGAGTTCGAAAGATACTTGAATTAACACCACGTTTTACACGTACTTCTATGTCCAATAAAAAAGTAAACACTACCTCTAAGAACATAAGCGTCAATCAAGAAAGTATAGAGAATGCTATTGACTCTGAACTTCTTTCTAATTACATGCCAGCCTGCGCTGTAGTGAACAAAGAAATGGAAATACTCCAGTTTAGAGGCCCAGTCTCCTCCTATTTAGAGCATTCATCAGGTAAAGCAAGCCTTAATATATTAAAAATGGCCAAACCGGAATTTGCTTTTGAACTCCGTAATGCCATTAATAAAGTAATCGAAACAAAAAAAACTGTATCTAAATCAGGAATTGAAATCAAAATTGAATCCGTTTTAAGGTTGATGTCTTTTGAAGTAAGCCCACTTAAAATTGAGTGGGACGAACCGTTGCTTTTAATTGTTTTTAAACCACAAGAACAAGTAGAAAAAATTATTGAACCTGAAGCAGATGGAACAAACAATGCTAAACTCAAAGATTTAAAAATAAAAAAACTAACTGAGGAACTCAATACTACGCGTGCTGAAATGATAAACATCATTGAATCACAAGAAAATATTTATGAGGAATTACAGGCTGCTAATGAAGAAATTGTTTCCTCAAATGAAGAATTCCAAACTTTAAATGAAGAACTAGAAACCTCAAAGGAAGAAATTGAAGCTACTAACGAAGAACTTATTTCTACCAATCAGGAATTGCAAATGCGCCATGATTTATTAAAAGAATCACATGCCTATTCGGAAGCTATTATAGCCACCATTCATGAACCTATGCTTATTTTAAATAAGGATTTTCATGTTATATCCGCTAATAAATCTTTTTACAACAAATTTTTAGTAGATAAAGAAGATACCGAAGGAAAATTATTATTTGATTTGGGTGATAAACAATGGAACATTGCAAAACTTCGTGGAGTACTTAATGATATCCTTTCGAAAAATATTAGTTTTGAAAATTTTGAAGTAACCCATACTTTTTCTGGCATTGGAGAACGAATAATGCTTTTAAATGCGCATTTGATTGTTCAAAAGACAAATAGTACACCACTCATTCTTCTGGCTATTGAAGACATAACGGATCGTTACAGATACTATCTCAAAGAAAAATATTCTCTCAGTCTCATAGAAGCAAGCCTAGATCCGCTGACAACAATAAACAATGAAGGGAAGGTTACGGATATGAACAGCGCAACTGTAAATATCACGGGACTTTCACGAGAGCAACTTAAGGGAACTGATTTCTTTGGCTATTTTACAGAGCCTGAAAAAGCTCAAGCTATTTATAAGGAAGTCTTCGCAAAAGGATTTATCACTAATTCTCCGCTTAAACTCCGCCACAAAAGCGGCAAACTAACTGATGTTTTATTAAACGGTTCTGTGTACAAAGACGACCAAGCTAAAGTACTAGGAGTAGTCATTGTGGCAAGAGATGTAACGGATCAAAAAAGAATTGAAGCTGAATTAATAGAATCAAAAGTATTAGCAGAATTGGCTACCTTAACAGCTGAAGAAGCACAAGTCAAAGCTGAAGAAGCGACAAGAGCTGCCGAAGATGCTGTGAAAGCAAAACAACAATTCCTTTCTAATATGAGCCATGAGATTCGGACGCCGATGAATGCAATTATTGGATTTACCAGAGTGCTCTTAAAAACAGAACTAACGACTAAACAAATAGAATACTTGAGTGCCATACAATTAAGTGGTGATACTTTGATCGCATTAATAAACGATATTCTTAATTTAGCAAAAGTAGATGCTGGAAAAATGATTTTCGAAAAAAAATCATTCGAAATGGCCGTTTCAATAGCTTCTATGCTTCAATTATTTGAAACTAAAATTCAAGAAAAAAATTTAAAACTTGTCACTAAGTTTGACAAAAAAATACCTGAAGTTCTTTTAGGAGACTCCATTCGATTGCATCAGATTATTTTAAATCTAGTGAGCAACGCTGTTAAATTTACTGCTCAAGGCACTATTGTGTTTAGTACCAATCTATTGTTTGAAGATGCTGATAAAGTAATAGTTGAATTTGTAATTGACGACAGTGGAATTGGTATTCCTGAAGACAATATCGATTTAATTTTTGAAAATTTTCAACAAGCTAGCAATGGATCTTCTGGTCATTATGGAGGAACGGGTTTAGGATTAGCCATTGTGAAACAATTGGTAACATCACAAGGAGGTAGTATTCGCGTCAAAAGTAAAATAAATGAAGGCTCTACGTTTAGTTTCACTTTACCTTTTCAGAAAACAAAAGAGGATACTGAGACTGAAACCGATTTAATTGAATCTAACACTGTAGTAAACAATATAAAAGTTTTGGTTGTGGAAGACATGCCACTTAATCAATTATTGATGAAAACAATATTGGCTGATTTTGGTTTTGATTGTGAAATTGCCGCTAATGGTAAAATAGCTATCGAAAAACTGGAAAAAAAATCATACGATATTATCTTAATGGACCTTCAAATGCCTTTAATGAATGGCTTTGAAGCTACAAAACACATTCGAGAAATCATGAAATTAGATATCCCTATTATTGCAATAACGGCTGATGTTACAACGGTAGATTTGGGAAAATGTAAAGCTGTTGCTATGAATGATTATCTCGCTAAGCCCATAGATGAAAAATTATTGTATTCCAAAATTGTCGAACTGATATAATAAATTCCATATACTTTATTCAATAAATTTAGAATATTATAGTGAACTTTTTAATAAAAATGTTAATTATATTCCTAAACAATCCTCTTTTATACTGAAGTGTGAATGATATAACTTTTATTAACAATTGTATAACACTTGCAAGTGAAAATCAAAATATATTTGTAATATAATTGGTGTACGGTAAAAGTCATACTAGTTAATTTAAAGGTTCGCTTATAAACCAGTCGGTTTTTTAAAAAACTTTTAAAAAAAGTATTAATCTTAAAATTAAAAATCATGAATCTTAAAAGAATCTTTGGGGCGTTATTAACAGCTCTTGGAATAGGTGGTCTTATCTACACAGCAGTTATTTTTGCTGGAACTTCAGGTGGAACGACAGATGTTAAATCGTTAATCATATATGGAATATTAGGAATTATTTTCTTTATATCTGGAATTAGCTTAGTTCGTACAACAAAAGACGAATCATAATTGTAATTCTTTTACAAAATATAGGATTCAGAGTAAAATCTAGTATCGGACTACAATTAAACTTTACTATAATTTGAGTGGGACTCATAAAATGAATCTTTTAGATTAGTATTTTTTAAGTAAAACCAGGTAAAATATTTATTTGTAGGAAACAGAATTAAAGACAGAATGAAACAGACTCTTTTTCGTTAGAAAAAGGGTTAAAGAATAGGTATTAATTTGCATTCAATACTAATAATTTCAAGACAATAAACACGTCCTCTCTGGTTTCTAATCAGAGAGGATTTTATTTTCATGTCAATCCTATTTTTTTTTATTTCAGTACAGCCTTTATTATCAATAAATAATGTAAACTCCTATTTTTAGTAATGCGATCCATTTTATTAAGGCCCTAAGAAATATCTTATTTATCGGTAAAAACCAACTTAATTAGTACCAGACAAAAGAAAAGGATTTATTATTTATGAAAAATATTGTTCACTTATAGTCTAAAGACTTGTAAAAATGTTAAGCTCTTACCAAAGAAACAATAGGCCAAATTACCATAACAATTTTAAAAAATCATACCAGATTTAAAGATCATTTTCCTCTAGAAAATGAAGTAAAACACCACTACTCCATTAGTTTTTTATGTTGCTACCTGTGAATATTGCAAATCCTTTCTAATATTCTGTAATGAATTTGGGGTTCTAAAGAACGAACTTTACCATATTGAATTGAATTGCTGTCTAAAACCGTTAGCACATGAAAAATAGTATCAATAAAGCCGATAAAACAATAGTTTTGCAAGAAGCGAAAGGAATTTTGGACGAATCGGACCTCAAACCTAAAAAAGAATATCGGAATATTTTTATAGAGGAACTAAAAGAGATTTACTTTTCAGAAAAAGCATTACTAATTTCTATTCCCATATTGATAAAAAATGCGGCTACCGAAGAATTAGCTTCTGCACTCCAAGTGCACCTACAATTTACAGAGGAACATATTAAGCGTCTTGAAGATTTTTTTAATTCAATAGGTGAAGCAAATATTATTTTGAAATATGAAGCAATGTATTGCTTATCCTCACCACAAAAACCATAAACAAAATACAATTAATAATACTAAATAAATAAAAAAATGGCTATTCAAACTGTTAATCCTTACACAAATAAAGTCGAGAGTACCTTTGATGAGATGACTGAAAAAACTGTTGATTTGCTGATTACTCAATCCGCAAAAACATTCACTTCTTGGAAAGAAACGAGCTACGAGGAACGTGCTCAAATATTGCATAAAGTAGCTGCTTTAATGCGAGAGAAAAAAGAACATTTAGCTACACTAATAACTACCGAAATGGGCAAACTAATTGCTCAATCTGAAGGTGAAATTTTGCTAAGTGCTGCTATTTTTGATTATTATGCTACTAATGCAAAGACCTTTTTGGCTGACAAGCCCCTGGAACCTGAAAATGGAAGCGCTTACATTAAATCCAGTCCGATAGGCGTGATATTAGGTGTCGAGCCATGGAATTTTCCTTTCTACCAAGTAGCGAGATTTGCCGCTCCTAACCTAATGGTAGGAAACACTGTCCTTGTAAAACATGCCTCCATGGTACCACAATGCGCACTTGCAATTGAAGAATTATTTAAGGAAGCTGGTGCACCTAATGGAATTTATACTAATTTGTTTATTTCTGGAAAACGAGCATCAGCTTTGGTTTCTGATAAAAGAATAAAAGGAGTTTCACTAACAGGAAGTGAAGCGGCCGGAGCTAGTATTGCAGCAGAAGCTGGAAGCTATCTAAAAAAATCAGTTTTAGAATTGGGTGGTAGTGATGCTTTCATAATTCTTGAAGATGCTGATATTGATAAAACTGTGGAATGGGCAGTGGTTGGTAGAATTAACAACAATGGTCAAAGTTGTGTTGCGTCCAAAAGATTCATCGCCGTAGAAGCTATAGCGGATGAATTTATTGAAAAATTTAAAGAAAAGCTATCAAACTTAATTGTTGGAGATCCGATGGATACGAAAACAGAATTAGGACCAATGAGCAGCGAAGAAGCCGCAGTCACTATCATTGACCAAATAAGAAGATCCGTTGATGCAGGAGCAACTATTTTATTGGGAGGAACACGTGCTGATTTGCCGGGAGCTTTTGTGCAACCAACCATTTTAACCGATTTAAAACCAGAAATACCTGCTTATTACGAAGAGATATTCGGCCCAGTTGCCTCTTTTTATCGAGTGAAAGATGAATCAGCTGCTATTATTTTAGCCAATGATTCTGATTTTGGACTTGGTTGCTCCATTTTCACCAAAGACATAGAACGAGCAGAAAAAATGGCTAATCAAATTGATGCTGGAATGGTATTTATCAATCATCCCACTTGGACGCAGGCTGATTTACCATTTGGAGGTACAAAAGGGTCCGGTTACGGAAGAGAATTATCGGAATTAGGAATTCAAGAATTTGTCAATAAGAAACTGATCCGTATCAGCGGTCTTTCAGATCCTTTGTAGATTAAATTAGACTAAAATAGAAATTTATTTTGTTAGGCAGCATTGTTTCTAATTTGCCAGATTGGCGCAACGGCATCAAGAACATAGGGGTTTTCCAATCTTCCGCCTATGACCAACGAAGTGGTACACGAGCTTGATACCCGTTAATTAGAATGATATAAAAATGTTGCCTAACTAAATTTTAATCTTTAGTGTAATCAATAATTTCACTTAAAATTACCTTTAAACAAAAAGTATAATTAGATAACGCTTCTTCGTTTGTAAAAGTAAAATCATTTTCTAACGAAATGACGTCTAATTATTAGTTTAGATTTTTAAAAAAGCTTTTTATCTACAATATTTTTAAAGCTAAAGAACATGTTACAAGACCACAATGTTATTTTAACCGGTATTTATAATTTATAATTTACGAAATATAAGTACCTTTATATCAATAATTTATAAACAAAAATCATGGATAAATTTAAATTATTTACACCAAAAAAATGGGGTTCCATCGACCTTAAAAACAGCATAGTAATGGCGCCCATGACAAGATGCAGAGCGATAGAAAATATTCCCAATGAACTAATGGCTAAATATTATCAGCAACGTTCTGCTGCAGGACTAATTATAACCGAAGGAACCTCTCCATCTCCAAATGGATTAGGATACGCAAGAATTCCAGGTGTTTTTAATGCTGAACAAGTTGAAGGGTGGAAAAAAACCACAAGTATTGTCCATAAAAATGGAGGGAAAATAATTGTTCAACTCATGCATTCCGGAAGAATCAGTCATCCACTGAATATGCCCAAAGGCACGCAAATATTTGCACCTTCGCAAGTCAAGGCAGCTGGCCAAATGTGGACAGATGCAAATGGTTTACAAGATTTTGTAGTTCCAAATGAAATGACTCTTCAAGATATTTTACATGCTAAAACTGAATATATTTCTGCTTCGGAGAATGCTCTTTTTGCAGGATTTGATGGTGTCGAATTACATGCTGCCAATGGATATTTATTAGAAGAATTTCTTTCACCTGTAAGCAATATTCGAACAGATGAGTATGGAGGAAACATAGAAAACCGTTGTAAGTTTGTGATAGAAGTAGTTGCCGCCGTAGCGAAAGCCATCGGAAAAGAAAAAACCGGAATTCGACTTTCTCCTTATGGTGTAGCTAGTGATATGCCACATTATCCTGAAATTGAGGCTACCTACGATTATTTATCCAAAGAGCTTAACAAACTTGATATTGCACACATCCATCTTGTAGATCATTCCGCTATGGGTGCTCCTGAAGTTCCTTTGGAAATCAAAAAATTAATTCGTCATAACTTCAAGAATACTTTAATTACCTGTGGTGGTTATACTAAAGAAAGTGCAGAATCAGCTCTGGAATCTGGACTTACGGATCTAGTTGCTTTTGGAAGACCTTTTATCAATAATCCAGATTTAGTAGAAAGATTTCAGAACAATTGGCCTTTATTTCAAGATCTTGATATGGATTTGTTTTATACTGCTGATGAAAAAGGATATACTGATTATCCAGTTTATAAAATCTAATTCCACTCTATTTTTTTCGCTTTTTAACAACTCATTTAAAATCAAAGTATAAATGAAAGATATATCTCAATTGCTAGCTTTATTAGGAGACGAAAAAGACGTGTTGCTAACTCACGTTTGTAAGACAATTGCAAAAGAGCAACTTCATTTGCCGAAATCATCTCACTTAGATTCCGTTTTTTTAGATAGCAATCGAAATGCACAAACCATTCGGAGTTTGAAACAACTATACCATCACGGCCGACTTTCGAATACGGGTTATCTTTCAATTTTGCCGGTAGATCAGGGAGTAGAACATACAGCAGGAAGTTCATTTGCTCCAAATCCTATCTATTTTGATCCAGAAAAAATAATAAAGTTAGCGATTGAAGCGGGATGCAATGCAGTTGCTTCAACAATGGGCGGTCTTGCAATGCTTTCTAGAAAATATGCCCATAAAATTCCGTTTGTGGTAAAAATAAATCATAATGAACTATTGACTTATCCTAATAAATTTAACCAAATCATGTTTGGGAGTGTTCGAGATGCCTGGAATATGGGAGCTGTAGCTGTAGGCGCAACAATTTACTTTGGCTCAGCCGAATCTGATAGGCAAATAATTGAAGTTGCAAAGGCTTTTGAAGAAGCGCATACTTTAGGAATGGCAACTATTCTTTGGTGTTATTCAAGAAATGATGCATTTATAAAAGAAGGAATCGATTATAACACTGCGGCAGACATCACCGGTCAAGCCAATTATTTAGGGGTTTCAATTCAGGCAGACATCATCAAGCAAAAATTACCAACTAATAATGGAGGTTTTAGTTCTATACATTTTGCCAAAACAAATCCGGAAATGTACACGAAGTTAAGCAGTTCAAATCCAATAGATTTATGCCGTTATCAAGTAATCAATTGTTTTTCCGGCCGAATTGGGTTGATTAATTCAGGAGGCGAATCTAAAGGTGAATCTGATTTGGCGGAAGCTATAAAAACAGCATTAATAAATAAAAGAGGCGGTGGAGCCGGAATGATTATGGGAAGAAAAGCTTTTCAAAGACCGTTCCATGAAGGTGTTGAGCTCATACATGCCGTTCAAGAAATTTACTTAGCCAAAGAAGTCTCAATTGCGTAAGTCATTTTTAGGTTAAAACGTATATAATCACCACTGAAATTATTTCTAGATAAGCAAAAATCTACATGTAAATGTATACTTCTAAATCTACTAAAATTGCAATTCGAAGTAGTTTGTTTCTATTTAAATTACTGTTTAACAAATAATTAATAAATTAAAAGTGTGAAAAATGTAACTAATTCTTATAATCTTATAATACTTTTTTAAAGCAATAAAGAGATCTTTGTAACAAGCACTTCTTGGATAAAACATAAACATGTTTTTAGTTTTACTTGGAAGTTTAAAACAAATTATTTTACAACATAAGAATAATCAAATAAAATTTAGAAAACATGAAAATTCAAATTGGAATTACAGAAGCACATTTAAAAAACAGCATTTCAATCCTATCCTCCATTTTAGCAAATGAAATGACTTTATACATTAAAGTAAGAAAATTTCATTGGAACGTATCCGGTCAAAGTTTCATGGAACTCCATAAGTTATTTGAAGGTCAATATACACAACTCGAAGTATCAATCGACGAAACTGCGGAGCGAATAAGCAAATTAGGTGGAAAGACTATTGGAACAATGAAAGAGTTTTCCGAATTAACGATAATCAAGGAATCTCCAAATCAATATCCTGCGCAAAAGGAAATGCTTAAAGAATTATTAGAAGATCATGAAACACTGATTGTTCAATTGCGAAAAGATGTGGATGCAAGTGCAGATGATAATAAAGATGCAGGAACAGCTGATTTCCTTACAGGTTTGATGCAAGATCATGAAACCATGGCATGGACATTACGTAGGTATTTAGAATAATTTAGTAACGATTAAGTACGAATAAAATGGAAAGTAGAGAATCAGAGGTTTATTTAGTTTCAAGAAGTAATTGCAGAGTAGGAGCGATTACCCCTAAAAGAGATGTTGAAGAAATTAAAAAAACTAAAGAAACGGACCCTAAACAGTAGCATTTTATAAGTAGTAAAAATACTAAGCACGTATTATTATTTTAGTATTTCATAAAATAACTACTTCGTTTATTTGAATAAGCAGAACCATTTAAAAACTTTTTTCAAAACGGTCTCCCAGAGCGGTTCAATGAAAATCATTTTTTTAAATGGTTTTATTTTGTTTTTTAATTAAGGTCAAAAAGCAAGTATCCTAATAGTCTTGAAACCCTAAGTATACCTGCATAAATGTGGGAAATATACAAAATATTACAATAGTTCTATAACATATAACATCCTAATCTTGATGACCTTTGTAGGGAATAATTTAACATAAATAAAATGAAAAAAATCCTATTAGTATGTACTTGCTTAGCATTTACATTTATCGCAAAAGCGCAAACTGAGGACAAGAAATGGAACATTGGTCTTCATAGTGGTGTGACACAGTATCAAGGTGATTTAGGAAATAATTTTTATAAAACTGATAAAGCATTTTACGGTTTTGGAGGTATTTCAGTTTCTCGATACTTAGGTCGTTATTTTGATTTGAACTTTTTAGCTTCAAAAGGAACAATTGGATACAACGATGGAACAGTAAGAAGTTTCAAAAGTGACTTCAACTCTGTAGCATTAAATTTAAGATTTAATATGACGGGTCCAGAATCTGTAGTTAGACCTTATGCTTTTGCAGGAGTTGGTGCTATTTTATTTGACAATGACGTAAACTTTGATCAAGATAGAATTGATTACGCATTGCCTACTGCCGGTGGTGGATTAAATTTTAGATTGAGCGATGTAATTACACTTAATTTACAAGAAACGTTCAGTTTTTCTAACAAAGACAGAAGAGACGGTGTTAATGATAATGGTAAAAAAGATGCTTACCTTTCTCACATGGCTGGTTTGACTTTCAATTTAGGAGAGAAAAAAGATGCTGATAATGATGGTGTTGCTGATCGTAAGGATACGTGCCCTGATACTCCAGCAGGTGTAGTCGTTGATGAAAATGGTTGTCCATTAGACAGAGATAAAGATGGTGTTGCTGATTATTTAGACACTTGTCCTGATGTTGCAGGAACTGCACTATTGAATGGTTGTCCTGATTCAGATAATGATGGAGTAGCTGACATTAATGATAAATGTCCTGATACTAAACCTGGAACAAAAGTTGACGCAACAGGTTGTCCGATGGATAATGACAAAGATGGAATACCAAATGACATAGATCGTTGTCCTGATGCTGCAGGACCTGCAAGTTTAAATGGTTGTCCTGATACTGATGGAGATGGTGTAGCTGATATGGATGACCGTTGTCCTACTGTTAAAGGTACTATGGAAAACAAAGGGTGTCCAGAAATTACAAAACAAGATGTTGAAAGAATTACGTACTTAGGAAGTAAAATATTCTTTGAAAACAATAGCGACAAATTAAAAGTTGGTTCATTAGTACAATTAGATGAATTAGTAGGTCTAATTAATAAATACGATGCGTCAAACTTAGTTATCGAAGGACACGCAGATAGTAATGGTAGTGATGCTTTTAATTTAGAATTATCTCAAAGACGTACTGAATCTGTTAAAAAATATTTGATGGAGAAAGGAATTACTGGATCAAGATTAACAGCAGTTGGATACGGAGAAAGCAAACCTATTGCAACAAATGCAACGGCTATTGGACGTGCAAAAAACAGAAGAGTAGAGTTGAAAATGACTTACGAAAAATAAGAAGATAAGGCTGGGTTTTGGTTTGGTTAGTTGAGGGCTGTTGGAAACAACAGCCCTCTTTTTTTGTTTAATTATTAGATACTTAGAAATATAATGCAAAAATAAAAGAGCCTCTTGCGTTCTATTTCCCTAATTAAAGAGTAGCTTTTTATTATAAACTGTATTTAGGAGTGCCCTATTTGTCACCTGTTTCTAATTAATTTTAAATTTCAAAGACTTTTATCTACGAAAAACGTGTGAATTATATAACTTTTTAATAAATTTATATAATAAAAAAAGAGATCAAATAACTGAACTTTAGATAATTATAAATATATTAATTATCATTTAATGTTAAACCACGTAGCATTGAATAATCCAAGAAACAAATTATGATAACAACGAAAAAAAAATTGGGTATTTGGATGGATCATTCCTTTGCTCATCTAATGGAATTTACCTCCAAACATTTTGAGATTGAAACTATTGAATCAGAATTTGAATTAAAAGATAACAACAGCCATTTGCTCAAGCCCGCCAATTTAATGCAGGACAAAGAAAAAAAAAACTGTACGACTATTATAAGAAAATTGGAGAAACAATAAAAGATTACAAAAGAGTCATCCTCTTTGGACCAACCGACGCAAAAATTGAACTCTTTGATCTCTTGAGTGAAGATGAGCGCTTTCTAAAAATTAAATTTGAAATTAAACACACGGATAAGATGACTGTAAATCAGCAGCACAATTTTGTCAAACAATATTTTTCTGGCGTTTAATAAGAAGTTAGAACTATTTAATGTCGTACTATAAAATGAGTGAAATAATATTTAACATAGGAGTCATATAAGCATTAAACCTTAAATGACCTTATTGTTGTTTAAGTTATATAAGCCTAACAAATGAAAATTAAATGACTTATATGGTAAAAAAAATGTACCATTGTTTTATTCTTATTGCTTATACCAATCACTTAAAATAAAAATAAAAACAAAATAAATTGTACATAATATGAAATCAAAAAGTATCGGTATCATCCTGATCATCTTAGGAATAATAATGGTGTTGTACAACAGCTTTAATTTTACAACCACTGAAAAAGTAGTAGATATAGGCCCAATAGAAATCAACAAAGAAGTAAATCATCCCATGGCCTGGTCACCAATAATTGGCATTGTACTTGCCGTAGGAGGAGTTGTATTGTTAGGGACTGGCACTACCAAAAAAGCATAAAATTTAAAGAAGATATTGTTCAGTTATATGTGAATAATACAACATTTAAAAATATTTATATAACCTATTTTGCTTTTTGTTCAATTATTTTTGTAAGATAAAATAACTTAAATTAATTAATTATGCCAATTCAATTAAAATCCAACATTAAAAAATTGTTATTAGCGGCAGCAGCTTTACTCTTGATTGTTTCATTTTCTTCTTGTGGAAAAAATGTAGCCTTTCAAAACTCCTCTATAGTTCCTGCAGCAGAAGGGAATGTAAGTGTCAAAAAAGATGGTAATAAAAATTATTCTATCAAAATAAAAATAACAAATTTAGCAGAAGTAAACAGATTACAGCCTGCAAAAAATGTCTATGTAGTTTGGATGGAAACAGAAGAAGCGCTTGTTAAAAACATTGGACAAATAAAAAGTGATAGTGGTTTTATATCCTCAAAACTTAAAGCTAGTTTTGAAACTGTTACTTCATTTGAACCATCAAAAATATTTATTACAGCTGAGGATCAACCAGATGCACAAACTCCTGGAATGCAACTTATCCTGTCCACAAACAGATTTTAGTTTTATCTAGAATTTTATAACATAAGGGTTAGTACTCTTTTTAAATCAAAGATTTCGAATTGTCGTAGCAAAAAAACAAAAAGACCAGTACTCCTTTTTATTACCAGTAGCTCTAAGTAAAAATACTATCTATTTTCGTTTAATTTATAATAGTTAAGGTCATGAATAAAGAAAAATCAATTGTAGTTTTAAATAATCTTATCGAAATCAATACGGAAAGAATTGAGATTTATAAAACAGCTAAAAAAGTAACAGAAGAGCATGATTTAAAAGATTTGTTCGCTGAATTCGAAGAAACTAGTACCATTTTCAAATTAGAACTTGTAGAAGAAGTTCAAAAAATGGGAGGCGTTCCAGTACATGTTGTAAAAAGGAATAGTCTATTTTCAAGATTTTGGATTAATTTTAAATTAACTGTCGGTGGAAAAGATAGAGAAGATATTTTGAACACTTTAGAATACAATGAATTTGTCGCGATAAAAAGCTATAAAGACACGTTGTCAAACAATCTAGATTATCTTACTGCTGAACTGCACATTAGGCTTAAATCACAACAAATTATGCTGACAAAGCACCATGATAAAGTCAAAAAATTAGGAGATTTAATGTTATCCTAAAATTGAATAATCGTTTTTGATTAGTCAATCTCTTTTTAAGCGATATTAATTAAAACTAGTAGTAGTTTTTCCTATTCTCTGTTGCAGTGAATACTAAAATAGCAACTAATTTTAAGGCCGTTAGAGAGCAATACTCATTATGAAATTTTTTAAAAGAAATCTGTTTTTTTTATAAAATCCCATCGCTAATTTTATGGAAGAACTTAAAATTATTGATTCTATCTGGACAAAGTATATTAGTCCTCAATATTCTCAAAATAAGTTGCGATACAAGCAGAAATAAATAAGCACTATAGAATTATGTTATTTTTCCTCCACTACCCTACCAAAAAATCTGCACAAAACTTTAATGTTTTAAAAAATCTAAAAAATAACAGAAACGATACATGAGTAATACACTAACGGCAAAAAAGGAAAGTATGATTAGCTATTTAAAAGAAACATTTAATGATGTAGGTAATGTTACATTATTTGCTTTGCGTTTTTTTAAAGAAGTAATTAAACCTCCTTATGAGATGAAAGAATTCATCAAACAGTGTTATGTAATAGGCTATAAATCATTGCCATTAGTGACCATCACCGGTTTTATAATGGGATTAGTGCTTACACTACAATCAAGACCTACTCTCGCGAAGTTTGGCGCTGAATCTTGGTTACCAAGTATGGTGGCACTCTCGCTAATTAGAGAAATAGCGCCCGTAATAACCGCTTTGATTTGTGCCGGTAAAGTTTCTTCGGGTATTGGTGCTGAATTAGGATCCATGAAAGTAACAGAACAAATTGACGCCATGGAGGTTTCCGCTATTAACCCTTATAAGTATTTAGTGGTTACCAGAATTTTGGCTACAACATTAATGATTCCCTTACTAGTAATTTATGCAGATGGTATCGGTGTTATAGGCGGATATATTGGAATCAATATTCATAGTGACGTGAATTTTCATCGGTATTTAGCTCAAGTATTAGAATCAATTACCTTTTTAGATATTTTTCCGGCAACGATGAAAACTTTTTTCTTTGGTTTTTTCATAGGAATGATCGGATGCTTTAAAGGTTTTAATGCGGCTAATGGAACAGAGAGCGTTGGTAAAGCTGCTAACTCAGCTGTGGTGACTGCCTCATTGACCATCTTCATTATAGACATGTTGGCCGTTCAAATAACCGATCTATTTTTCTAAAATGATACAAGAAAAAACAAATCTGGAACTTAACACTCCTGTTACAGGGAACGATCCAGTAATAGAAATAAAAGAACTGTATAAATCTTTTGGTACAAATGAGGTTTTAAAAGGAGTTAATCTTACCGTTAATAAAGGAGAAAACCTTGTTGTTTTAGGAAAATCTGGCTCTGGAAAATCAATTACCATAAAATGTATCGTTGGATTGATGGATATTGACAGAGGAGAAATAAAAGTGTTTGGATCTGACATTACAAAGATGGATAATTCAGAGCTAAACAAAATAAGGGTTCGAATTGGATTTTTATTTCAAAATGCTGCCTTATATGATTCTATGAGTGTTCGCGAGAATCTTGGATTTACTTTAAAGCGACATGCTAAAGATTTATCTGCAGAGGAAGTTGAAAATCAAATTAAGGAAATTCTAGAAAGTGTTGGACTGAGTGAGGCCATTGATAAAATGCCCTCAGAATTGTCTGGAGGGATGCGCAAAAGAATTGGTCTGGCAAGAACACTTATTTTAAAACCTGAAATTATATTGTACGACGAGCCTACAACGGGACTCGACACAATCACTTCAAGAGAAATTAGTGAATTGGTGCTCGAAATTCAGAAAAAATATAAAACTTCATCTATCATAATAACCCATGATATGGCCTGTGCAAAACACACCAGCGACCGATTGATGATTTTAAAAGACGGTGTCATCCATGCCGAAGGAACTTATGATGAATTAGAAAAAAGTGACGATGAATGGGTTCGTTCTTTTTTCATATAACCAATAAAAATGTAAAAATGATTAAAGAATCTGGATACCAATGGAAATTGGGAATGTTTGTAGTTATAGGCTTAGTCCTATTTGTAGGGACCATTTATTTTGTTGGAAAACAAAAAAATCTCTTTGGGTCTACCTTTGAATTGTATTCAAAATTTAATTCTGTCAATGGACTAGAGGTTGGAAATAATGTCCGTCTGTCTGGAATTAATATTGGAACAGTAGAAGAAATTGAATTTCTAACCGATACTTCGGTGGTCATTAAATTAATCATAAAAGAGGAGGTCCGTAAATACATCAAAAAAGATGCTGTTGCTAGTATCAGCTCTGATGGTTTGATGGGAGATAAGGTATTGATCATTTCCTCTGGCAAAAAATCGAATATTATTGTTGAGAATAATGATAAAATAGCTTCTAAGCAAGCGATAGAAATGGATGACTTAATGGTTAGCGTTAAAAAAAGTGTTGATAATGCTGGTGTAATCACTGCTGAACTGGCTCAATTCAGTTCGAGTATGAACAATGGAAATGGTGCCTTATCTAGATTGGTTTCTGATGAGCAATTTGGAAACAGCATAAAAAATATGGTCTCTAATCTGGAGAACAGCTCTTGCGAATTTAAGCGATTTACGGTGAACATGAATAACGGAAAAGGCGCATTATCCAAACTGGTTAGTGACGAAAAAATGGGAAAAGTTATTGATTCCTCCCTCACTAATGTTAAAACTGCTACCAAAGGATTAAATGAAGTTATCGAAGCCGCAAAACACAATTTTCTATTAAGAGGCTACTTCAATAAAAAGAAAAAAGAAGAAGAAAAAAAGCAAGATGAGATTTCAGACCTGGAAGAAGCTGAAATGAAAAAAGAATTAAAAATAGGAGTTGAAAATGATACTCTATAATAAATCCTATTCTATATTTTTAAGAATTTAAAAGGTTTACGATAGGGAAAATTCCAAAAACGGGTACCTGATTATACCTTCTAAATATTTATATTGCTTATTCTAACAGTACTCAGACATATCAAAATAATATATTATGAAAACAGAAAAAGAGCTTAACCAAGCAATTCTTGAAATTACCTTAAAAATACAAAATGAAAACCCCGAATTAAATAAATATTTGTCAGAGTTGCCGGTGACCATACCCGACATAAATAATCCACAAATAAATTGTAAAGTACTTCAAGATTATTATGACTCCTTACAAAACATTCTTAAAAAATATAAAGAAGGCCAGCAATAACCTTTCTTTTATATCTAAATATACTCAAATGAGAAGGAAGAGAGCGGCACCTTATTTAGATTGTTTTACTGTTTTTCAAGATGAAAATTACTTGACTATCCGATACTAGCACCGTTCTTGTGTTAGCTGTGGATAGTCATTTTTTTTATAATCTGTGAATAAAACAACTAATCCCTAAAGTTATGTAACTGAATCAGAAATTAAAAATACCAACTTTGTATCGTAAAAATTATTTTACATGTAACACAGGAAAGATGGATTCAATAGAGCAAGAGGGAAATTGGGAAGAACAAAAAGAGAGACTGAAAGAGAAATTTGCCGCTTTAACCAATGATAAATCTCTTTTTTCGGAGGAGAAAAAAGAGGAAATGTTAAACAAATACAAATCTAAATTGGGAAAAACTAGAGAAGAATTACTTAATATATTCGAAAGTCTTTAAGCAAAATCAATCTTGCTGATTAGTATTGCTTCCTTCAATCCAAAATAAAAATTTTGTTAAACAAAAATAATTTTTAGTATCTTTAATTATCATAAACCACTTATTTTAAGCGCTTTATATTTTATAACAAAAAAAATACATATAATTCAAAAATAATCTAAAATCTAAGATCATGAAAAAAACATTTTTAAATCTAGCCCTTACAACATTTATTGCCACAACTGTATTAGTTGGATGTCAGGACTCCACAAAAAAAGAAGCTGCTGCACAAGACAATGTAGAAAATGCAAGAGAAGATCTTGACGATGCCAAAGAAGAATTGTCAGACGCAAGAAAAACAGCAACGGAACAAGAATGGAATGCCTTTAAAGAAAGCACAAACGCTACCATTGCACAAAATGAAATTCGTATTGCTGAAATGAAAGCAGATTTGAAAAAAAGAGGTAAATCGATGGATGAAGCTTATGCAAAAAAAATTGAAGATTTAGAAGAAAAAAACAGAGAGATTAAAACCAAAGTCGAAATGTACAAAAACGATACTAGTAGTGACTGGAAATCATTTAAAGAAGAGTACAACCGCGATATGGATGAACTAGGTCAAGCATTCAAAAACTTGACTGTTGACAATAAATAGAAAATCAAAAAAGGCAAGTGTAGTAACTTGCCTTTTTTATACAATTACTTGATTAATAGCGATTTTAAAAAATTTAAACTAGAATTTATATCCCATAAAGTGTGAATAATGTAAATTTATTTAAAAGTAATGTAACAACTTACTTACACAAGATGTGGATATTTGTAGTATACAAAAACAATAAAAAAATATACAATGAAAAATTCAAAAAATTTAATTTTCGCTTCAACAGTTTTAGGTCTAATGTCTTTCACAGGGATGCAAGCTCAAGAAAAAATAGCCTCTTATGGTTTCAAAGGTGGACTTAACTTTTCCAACCTTTATACAGATACTGTTGACGATAATAATGTACTTACTGGTTTCAATGCAGGTCTGTATGCTAAGTTCCCTATTACAAACAGCATCGCTATTCAGCCAGAGATTAGTTACACTACAAAAGGTGCTGAATTAGTGTATAACAATGCTATTGTTCAAGGAACTGCAAAATTTAATGTCAACTATATTGAAGTCCCTGTATTATTAGTGGCTAATATCACTGAAAATTTTAATGTACATGTTGGCCCTTATGCTGCTTATATGGTTAGCGGAAAAACAACAAATGATTCTAATTTTTCTTCTTCTCAAAGAGAATTAGACACGGATGATTTTAACAAGTTTGATGCTGGTATTTCTGGAGGTGTTGGAATTGATTTGGATGCAGTAAACTTTGGAGTTCGTTACAATTATGGACTAACAAAAATAGGAAAAGATGATTCCTCTAGTAATTTTATTTCATCTGATGCAAAAAACAGCGTATTAAACGTTTATGTAGGATTGAGACTAAACTAATAATTAAATACTAATCACTAAAAACTAGAAATCATGAGTAACCTTCTTTACACCATCGCAGTAATTTTAGTAATATTCTGGGCAATTGGATTCTTTGCTTACAGTGCTGGATCTATTATTCATATTCTTCTTGTTATTGCAGTAATAGCAATATTATTTAGACTAATATCAGGCAGAAAAATCTAAGGCAACGTTGCAAATTATCATCTAATCATTAAAATAAAAAAACATGGGAAATCTTCTTTATACAATAGCAGTAATTTTAGTAATCTTTTGGGCAATTGGCTTTTTCGCATTCAGCCTAGGATCTATTATTCATGTACTACTTGTTATTGCCGTAATCGCAATACTTTTCAGACTGATATCAGGTAGAAGTATTTAATCAAATTAAAATTTAAAATAATAATAAAATAAGTAATTATGAAAGCAGATAAAATAATATTAGGAGTTTTAGGCGGAGTAGCTGTAGGAGCATTGTTAGGAGTATTATTTGCGCCTGAAAAAGGAGACAAAACTAGAAGAAAAATCATGGATAAAAGCAATGATTATGCTGACGAATTAAAAGACAAACTAGATACATTGTTAGGAACAATTACTAATAAATATGAGAAAATCTGGCAAGAAGGGGAAGCTTTAGTATCGGAAGGAAAATCAAAATTGTATGATGCTAAACATGATGGTGAAGCATTACTTGCTGAAGAAAAATCAAGATTTCAAGATGCAAAAAATGATATGAAAAATACAAATATCTAATCAGATATTAAAATTTCGCTATTTAGCACCTTAAAAATTTCATTATGGAAAACAACGCATCAACAATAGAAATGCTTTTTGAAAGAGCGGAAGATTATACCAGAACAACAGTAGAATTAGCTAAACTAAATGCAGTTGACAAAACTGCTGATGTAATGTCATCTTTATTATCTCGATTAACCGTTTCTATTGTTTTTGTACTGTTTGCCTTCCTTGCAAACATTGGTTTATCCTTATGGATTGGTGAATTACTTGGAAAAGTATATTATGGTTTTTTTATAGTATCTAGCGTTTATCTCATAGTTGCAATTGTTCTTTACCTCTTCAAAGATCAATGGCTTAAAATGCCAATCAGTAATTTTATTATTGTTAAAATGCTTAAAAAAAGTTAATATGAAAAAGCCAAACGAGACAGCAACTCTTAAAGAAGCGATTGCATTACTGAAACTAAAACAAGCCGAAGATTTAT
Source organism: Flavobacterium omnivorum (assembly GCF_900099915.1). GTDB lineage: Bacteria > Bacteroidota > Bacteroidia > Flavobacteriales > Flavobacteriaceae > Flavobacterium > Flavobacterium omnivorum. Next base: position 167,032 of record NZ_FNDB01000004.1, on the reverse strand, counting down.
TACAGCTAAAAGATCAGTATTATCATACTTATGAAAGTTTAAAACCTGTAAATTTGATTAAAAATGCATTTGGTCAAATGGCCACTACGTCTGAATTTAAAGGCAACATACTGAGCAATGTTATCGGAATAACTACAGGTTATTTAACTAAAAAAGTTTTATTAGGATCCACTCAAAATCCAATAAAAAGAATTTTAGGAACACTATTACAATTTGTAATTACCAATGTGGTTACCAAACATTCTGAAAAAGTAAAAGAAAACGATTTACAAAACAGTTAATATCCTTTTACAGGCAATAGATATTAAGGAAATTTAATTTTTGTTTTTACAATTAATCTTTCGCACTCGCATTTCAAATTCAGAACTTTTACACTACCTTTGAAAGTTTCTTCGTTTATAAACTTTAATTTGAAAGTCGGATGGTCAAAAGAATCAATAATAAAGACTCAGAAATTAAAAACGATTTATTTGTTATTGCTAATAACGAAAAAATTAATGTAGCTGTAAAATTAATTCTCGCTATCGAAAAAATTTCTTTTCAAAACCAAGAAAAACAGGAACTTACAGCAAAACTTATTATTGCTGAAAAAGAAATAGCCCATCAAAACAAAGAAAAAGATAAACGGGCCTCAGAACTTCTGATAGCAAACAAAGAACTCGCTTTCCAAAATCTAGAAAAGGAAAAGCGTGCAACCGAATTAATTATCGCTAATAAAAAGCTAATAACTCAAAATTTAGAAAAAGAAAAACGAGCAGCAGAACTAATTTTAGCTAACAAAAATCTTGTATTTCAAAACCAAGAAAAAGAAAAACGAGCAGCAGAATTAATTATTGCTAATAAAGAACTAGCTTTTCAAAATCAAGAAAAAGAAAAACGAGCGGCAGAACTGATTATTGCTAATAAAAATCTTGAATACCAAAATCAAGAAAAGGAAAAGCGTGCCATAGAACTTTTGAATGCTATTTCTGAACTCAATATCGCTGAAGAATATCAAAAAGAATACATAATTGGTTTAGAAAAACTCATGTTCATGACTTCACATAAACTGAGGCAGCCGGTGACTAATATTCTAGGAATATCTTTTCTACTCGACCAGTCGTCCAATTCTAAAGAAGAAATTAAAGACTATCTAGAATACATAAAGCAATCAGCCATAACGCTTGATACTTATACTACAGAACTTACCTTTTTTATTCATGCTTTAAAAGAAAAGGAAAAAAATTGTTTATAACAGTTATTATAAATTTTTGATAATAACTTAAAATCAAGAGCGTACTTAGAGCTACTTTCCATTTTACCTTTGATTATAATCAAAAATTAGTTTCTGTATTGTTGTTTTAAATATACTTCTAATTGAAAGCATTGCGCCCCTTATTATTTTCAAATAAAGTTGAAACAATACACTTTTTAGCATCCCACTTTACCTTCTAAAAACTTTTTATTACTATAGATTTGAAGTTTATAAAATTGGAGCATCTGTAATAAAAATTAATTTTACTCGCCATCCAATTTGTAATGTGCAAAATCAAAATAGTATTGCCTTTGATTTTTAAATGATTTATTTTACAAACGAATTATAAGTACCAGAATTTATTTTCATTTCCTTATTTGTACTAACTTCTCTGTTAAAAATATTGAAAATAACATACTATTAACACGCGTAAGAAGTCAAAATACTGATTATTAATATTTTAATTTTTATTTTAACAAAAAAATAAGTGAATCTTACAACTTATAACTTTAAAAGTATAAGAGATTTAGTCTTTGATAAACGCACCTTTGGAGAATTAAATACTTAATCCCCAAAATTACTCAAAATGAAAACAAAAAATTTACTATTCACATTTGCAATACTATTTATTGCATTAATTTCTGGATGCGCAAGCGATGATTTTCAGGAAACAATTGGTGTATGTCCAGTTGTAGAATCGACAAGCCCTTTAAATGGAGCGTTAGGCGTTCAATTCAGTCCAGCTATTACTGTTACTTTCAATGAAGAAATGAACCCAGCAACACTTAATGAAACTTCTTTTACAGTTACAGGAACTGCAAGAGTAGCAGGAACTATCTCCTACAGCGGAAAAACTGCCTCGTTCACTCCTACAAGTCCATTAGCACCTAATACAACTTATACGGTTAAAGTTTCTACTGCTGCTAAAGATGTTATGGGCAATGCTTTGCAAGAAGATTACGTATGGACATTCAAAACTGGAGTTCCCCCAACCGTTATTTTAACAGATCCACTTAATGCAGCAACGGGAGTTAATCTAAATAAAACGATCACAGCTAATTTTAGCATAGCAATGAATGCTTTGACTATCAATGGAACTACTTTTACTTTAAAACAAGGTAGTACAGTTATTCCAGGAGTAGTTACTTATTCCGGCATTACAGCTTTTTTTAATCCAGCTTTGCCACTTGAATCTGGAACTACTTATACTGCAACAATTACCACTGGTGCACAAAACACGGCAGGTATTGCTCTGGCAAACAACTATGTTTGGACCTTTACTACTGTAAATGCAGCAATCAGAACTCCAGCTCCTGGAGCGGCTAGCGGTTTGTTTTTTGGAGTTTTTGGCGGTAACGCAGGAATCACGAATCAAGGAATTTATACAGTAATCAATACCACTGCTAGCGGAAGAATTGGTACCACTGCCGCTCCTACATTAATAACTGGTTTTAGAGACGGTCAAACGAATATCCCTTACACAGTTACTGGAACGAACGAAGGACTCGTAAAAGGTGGAATATATTCTGCAGGACCTGAGGCTTCTCAAGGATTGCTTGATGCTACTGCTGCTTATTTAAGTATTTCTCCAGCTTCAAAACCAGGAGGAGTTGATCCTGGAGCAGGTGAACTAGGAGGATTAACTTTAGCTCCTGGATTATATAAAGCTGCCGCAGGTACTTTTAAAATAACGAATGGTGATTTAACTTTAGATGCCAAAGGAGATGCTAATGCAGTTTGGATATTTCAAACAGAATCAGCTTTAACAGTCGGAGATTCAGCCCCAAGTAGTGTGAAATTCTTAAATGGTGTAGGAAATCCTAAAAATGTTTACTGGTATGTAGGTAGTACAGCAGTAATCAACTATGCAGGTGGTGGCGTTATGGTGGGAACTATTATCGCTAATTCTGGAGTAACATTATCCTCGCCAGCAAACAACACCAATACTACTGTACAAACGGTATTAAATGGTAGAGCGATTTCTTTGATATCTTCTGTTACTATGGTTAATACAATTGTTAACGTACCTGAATAAATTTTTGGCCCCATTGGGTTTACAGTAAAATAATTTGATCCCGTCTAAGGGCGGGATTTATTTCTAAAATGAAACAAAAAATAAAAAACATGAACAATACAACTAATTTAAAAAAGGGATCTCGCCAAGCTTGGTCACCTAATACCTTACCCATCAAAAGCCTTATAGTAGCTTCATTGACTTGGATAAGTGTTCAAACTCCCGCATTGGCACAACAAACACAAGAGGTAAAGTACGCTAAACCTTCTTGGTTCTTTGGTGTTGCTGGTGGAGCTAATTTCAACTTTTACCGAGGATCAACAAATCAGTTAAATGCAAGCTTTACACCTCCTGCAACATTTCATGATGGCGATGGTGTTGGATTGTTTATTGCGCCACTTTTAGAATATCGCCCTGCTGACTCTAGATGGGGAGTAATGCTACAAGCAGGTTATGATAGCCGTAAAGGTGCTTTTGACCAAGTACAAACTGCTTGTGATTGTCCTGCTGACTTATCTACTGATTTAAGTTACATTACTGTAGAACCAAGCGTGCGTTTTGCTCCATTTAAATCTAATTTCTATCTTTATGGAGGTCCTCGTTTGGCTTTCAACTTAGATAAATCATTTACATACAAATTAGGTATTAATCCAGCATTTCCAAATCAAGCAGCAACTCCTGATGTAACGGGCGAGTTTAGTGAAATTGAAGAAACTATCTTATCAATGCAAATTGGTGCAGGATATGATATTCCATTATCTTCAGACAGCAATAAGACTCAATTTGTATTGTCTCCGTTTGTTTCTTTCCAACCTTATTTTGGTCAAAATCCACGTGCAACCGAAACTTGGAATATTACAACCATAAGAGCTGGTGTAGCACTTAAATTTGGACAAGGACAAAATATCCAACAAGCTACGGATATGGTTCAAGACCGTGAGGTTGATTTTACTGTAAATTCTCCAAGCAATGTTCCTGGAGAAAATAGAATGACTGAAATTTTCCCACTTAGAAACTACGTTTTCTTTAACGAAGATTCGAATGAAATTCCAAACCGTTATGTTTTATTAACGAAAGATCAGGTGAAAGACTTTAAAGAAGATCAGGTGGAAGTATTTACTCCAAAAACCTTATCAGATCGCTCTAAACGTCAAATGACTGTATACTACAATGTATTGAACATCTTAGGGGATCGCATGCAAAAAAATCCTTCAGCTACTATTTCTTTAGTAGGTTCTTCTAAAAAAGGAAATTCAGATGGACTTGCAATGGCTGAATCGGTTAAAACGTATTTAGTTAATGTATTTTCCATTGATGCATCTAGAATTGCAACTAAAGGTCAAGACAAGCCAAATATTCCATCTGAACAACCAGGCGCAACACTAGAATTAGTATTGTTACGTGAAGGAGATCGTAGAGTTTCTATCGAAAGTAACTCTCCTGATTTATTAATGGAATTTCAAAGTGGTACTGATGCACAATTGAAACCAGTACAAATTGTTGCCTTGCAAGAAGCACCTATCGAAAGCTACGTATCTTTTAATAATAAAGGAGCTGGTGAAGCATTGTCTTCTTGGTCATTACAATTGACAGACGAACAAGGAAAAGTACAATCTTTTGGACCCTACATGGAGGATGAAGTTAAGATTCCTGGAAAATCAATTTTAGGTAGTCGCCCAGAAGGAGATTACAACGTAAAAATGATTGGTCAAACCAAAAGTGGTAAAATTGTAGAAAAAGAAACACCAATACATGTGGTGCTTTGGACTCCTGCAAAAACAGAAGAAGGAATGAGATACAGTATTCTTTATGAATTCAACAAAGCAGTAGCTATTAAAATGTATGAAAAATACCTTACTGATATTGTAACTCCTAAAATTCCTGTTGGTGCAAAAGTTATGATTCATGGTCATACTGATATTATTGGTGGTGAAGCATATAACCTAAATTTATCTGCCTCTCGTGCAAATGATGTGAAAACGATTATCGAAAAAGCATTGGCAAAATCAGGAAGAAACGATGTTAAATTTGAAGTTAACGGATTTGGAGAAGATGAAAATAAATCTCCTTTTGAAAATAAAACTCCAGAGGAACGTTTTTATAATCGTACCGTAATTATTGACATTATTCCTGCTACAAGATAATATTGTTATAGGGAGAATAAACTTTTATAAATGCAAAAAAGGGATAGAAACTTAAAAGTCTATCCTTTTTTTTGGTCTCAATTGAAATCATAAAGTCAGTACAATCTTTTAATCATGAACTAATTCCAACCACAGTATTTCATCATATAAAAAATAACGGAACTTGGTTTCTGTCAATTTAGATTTGAAACACTAAAATTGGTCAAAAAAATTTAGTATTTTTACTATTCACTTTATTTAAAAGGATGTCTTCAAACGAGAAAATCATTATCAAGTTCTATACTGCTTTTGCAAATGCTGATGCAGTGACAATGTGTGAATGTTACGATTCAAACATTCAGTTTCGAGATCCTGCGTTTGGTTTATTAAAAGGAAATGACGTATTCCAAATGTGGAAAATGCTTATGGAGAAAAGTAAAGGCACTATAAAAATTGAATACTCAGATGTAAAAGCCAACGAATATATCGGTACGGCCCATTGGATTGCCACTTACAATTTTAGCAAAACCAATAGAAAAGTAATCAATCGCATTCAGTCGCAATTTCAATTTAAAGACGGTTTGATTATAAAACACACGGATGATTTTGACATCTGGAATTGGTCTAAGCAGGCTTTTGGATTTACAGGACAGCTTTTGGGTTGGACCGGATTTTTTCAAAAAAAAATACAACAACAAGCATTGGCATCATTACAAAAGTATAAAGAAACTAAACATGTTAACTGATATTTTAAAAGTTCTTTTCAACAACCATTTCAACAAGCTTAAAATTGAAATTGAATTATACAAAAATGAAAGTACGATTTCGAAAACCCAAAAAGGAATCGCTAATTCCGGTGGTAATCTTTGTTTGCATTTAATAGGAAATCTAAATACTTATATTTCTGCTGCATTAGGGAAAACAAACTATAGTAGAAATCGAGCGCTTGAATTTTCCCTTAAAGATATTCCAAGATCAATATTATTAACAAAAATTGAAGAAACACGTGTTGCAATAGAAAATACGTTGGATAGTTTATCGCAACAGGATTTAAAAATGGAATTTCCGCTTCTGGTATTCGAAGAAAAAACAACTACTGAATCTATGCTAATTCATTTGACCACGCACCTCGCCTATCATTTGGGTCAAATCAATTACCATAGGCGATTAGTAGAAGCTTAAATAATTCTTTAGTACTGGAACGAAGAATATGATTTAACAACTATTACATACTTTGGTTATGATGCAATCTTCTAAAACACCGGTACTATTTCAAACAAGCAGAAACTATTCTGTTTTAGAAATCCTCCAGATTATAGTACTGGCTTCTTTAGTTTTATATTTTGGTAAAACACTTTTCATTCCTTTAAGTTTTTCATTACTCATGAGTTTTATTCTATATCCTATCTGTAAATGGATGCAAGGAAAAGGACTTGATAAAGGAATAGCCATATTTATATCGATTTTAGGAGTAACACTTTTAGTAGGGGCTGTGCTTTATTTATTATTTGCGCAGTTTACAGAATTTCTAAAGGAATGGCAATCTTTAAGAGTTAAATTAGCAGAAACAATAAAGGAATTGAGTCTGTTACTTTTGGAACGATTCAATATTAGTCTAGAAAAACAATCCGACTTCATTGGTAACATGCTCAATAATTCGGGTTCACAGGTATTTTCAATCCTACGAAGTACTGCTTATTCCTTATCTGAATCCGTATTTTTTTTATTGATGATTCCTATTTTTTCCGCGTTACTATTGTACCACAGACACTTGTTGTCAAATGCATTGTACCAACTTTTTCCTGCGGAGCAAAAAAATACCGTTCATGAAATTTTGATCGAAACTATCCATGAATATTATAATTTCATCAAAGGAATGCTATTGGTCTATTTACTAGTAGGATTGTTAAACAGCATTGGCCTATGGATTATTGGAATACCAAATCCATTTCTCTTTGGATTTATTGCTTCAATCCTAACTTTTATACCATACGTAGGAATCATGATATCGGCCCTGTTGCCTATTGCCGTTTCTTGGATAACTTACAATTCGGTTTGGTATCCTCTAGCTGTAATTGTGGTTTTTTCCATTGTACAATTACTGGAAGCCTACATTATATTTCCTTTTGCAGTGGGAAGCCGTTTAAAAATAAACACACTTGTTATTATAATTGTGGTAATAGTAGGCGGTATTTTATGGGGTGCTGCAGGAATGATACTGTTTATTCCATTCACAAGCATCATAAAATTAATTGCAGACCGCACACCTAGCTTAAAGACCTTATCAGTATTACTGGGAGATGGAGAAGTACGGAAACTGTCTGAAGAGCCTATTTCAAAAGATTAAAATCAAACCCCCACTCTACTTCTTTTATATACCATAATTGTCCTTCAGAAACTAATAAAGGACAATCAAAATTATTCGTATAAAGTCCGCCAGTTCCTAACCCTTGTGGCATCAAATTGCCTTGCAAATAGGTCCATTGTGCAATAGCGTTAAGTCCAATATTACTCTCTAAAGCAGAGGTAACCCACCACTCTATTTTGTGCTTTTCGGCCAATGAAATCCATTCTTGCGTGCCTCGAAAACCACCTACAAAACTTGGCTTCAAAATGATATACTGCGGCTTGATTTTTTCTAGTAACTGCTCTTTTTCATCTAAAGTAAACACACCGATTAACTCCTCGTCTAAAGCAATAGGAAAAGGAGTGATATTACATAAATCTGCCATCCTGTCAGTCTGATTTTTTTGTATCGGTTGCTCTATGCTATGTAATTTAAATTCAGATAGTTGAATTAGTTTGTGTAAAGCTAAGTCTGAACTAAAAGCACCATTAGCATCTACCCGAATTTCGACTTGCTCAGGAGTAAAATGTTCTCGTATAAACCGTAATAATTGTAGTTCTTTAGCGAAATCTATCGCTCCAATTTTAAGTTTTATACAGGTAAAGCCCTGCGCTAATTTTTCCTCAATTTGCTGCTTCATAAACGACTCCTCACCCATCCAAACTAAACCGTTTATTACCATCGATTTTGTACCATTTGTAAAGTCCGAAGGAAAGAGCAAAAAAGGAGTCTCACTCACCAAAGATTGGAACGCCATTTCAACTCCAAACTGTATCGAAGGAAACGCTAATAACGCTTCCCAAAGCTGTTCTTTTCCTAGATGAATATTATCGCAAGTCCATTGTAATTTTTCTTCATAATCCGATCGATCATCAATACTCAATCCGCGAAGGATGCCGCATTCCCCTATTCCATTTTTTCCGTCTTTTTCTAAGACAATAAACCAAGTTTCTTTTTCGGTCATAACGCCACGGGAAGTTCCTGACGGGCGTTTGAAATCCAGAAGGTATTTGTGGTAGGTTGCTTTCATATTTTTTTTTAACCGCAGAGAGCGTTAAATGTTTTCAAAAGGCTAAAGACCTTTTTATATACAGTTCTAAACTATTCTCAAACTTATAATTAACTAGTTTCTATTCAATTTATTCTATAATAAATTTTTCATAGTTCTTCCTTATGTATTCAATTTGAAGCTTTTGCATGCCATTTAAATTATAAAAAAAATCATCAAATTTATCAAAATCAGGATTTCGTTTGTTTAAAAAATCTAAGTTCTGATTTTTAAAAACAATTATTGCTTTTTCAATTAACTCTTTATAATCATCTGCTCCGATTCTTTTTAATCCACTCAAAACAAATTCACTATATTCTAAATCGTAGTTTAAAAAAAACTGATCAAATCCACCATTTTCAACTTCAAATTGCAAAACGCAAATAGCTAAAAATTCCTTCATTGCTATATTAGCAATAGTTAAGTTTTCTCCAAATGTTTCAAATTCTAACTCAGTAGCTTTTTGATAAATCAAAGAGACTAAATTCTCATCAGATGCTTTTTGCAAATCAAAAATTGAATATTTTAATTTCTGCTCCATATTTGAATTAATCAATCAACTTCAAAACTTTTTCAAAGTTATTGGAAACTATTCCCACTTTTTTGAAAGATGCAAAATCTTGTTTTATTTTTTGAGTCCAACTCAAACTATCTGTAACATTTTGAGATTGATATTCTTTATAAATGGCTTTTGCCGAAGCATAATTATCATTCAATAAATAGGCGTGCGCCAAATTCATTTGAATCAATAACTCTGTATTATCAATTTTTTCACCTTCTTTCAAGAATTTAATCGCTTGTCCGTACTGCTTCGTTAACACATAACTATTTCCTATAGCGTTGTAATCCATGGCAGTTGCTTTTCCATCATTGATAATAGTTGTTAGTTTCTGAATAGCATCGCCTTGCTTTCCTTGTTTTGCCAGTAAAGTGGCTTGCTTACGCAAATCGTCATACACACTTTTAGAAAGACTGCTTTCACCAAAACAACTGTTTCCAAAATCCTTGAACGCTTTAGCGCGCTCTACCGCCAATAATTTCTGAAATTCCTTGTACTTGTACTTGGATTGGATTTTGTCGAGGATACAAACGCAAAAATCATCTGAATTGGTCATTTTTTGAGCCAGATTAGAAGTTTTGCATTGATCGATGATTGCTTTTCTGTTTTCAACAGTCCAGCCGCGACTGAGTTTGTTATCCACCCACGGCACCACTTCGAGAATGATTTTTTGATTCATGATCCAGTTCTTGCTTTCGAAACCAAACCATAAATTTCCAGTATTCAATTTCATAAAAGCTGATTTATCTGCAGAAAGCAGTTTAGCATCTTTACTAACGGGTGTATCTTGAACCAAACATGCATCGTCTGTTTTTCCGTTTTCTTTGTATTTTGTAGTTAAGTCGGCGCTAGAGAAAACAGCATACTTGCATTTGTCATCTCCTGATATTTTAGACAAAATAAAAACGGCTCCTGCCGAACCTTGACTAATTCCTGTAGGGTCTGGAATGGCTTTTAAAACGGAAACTAAACTGCCCGCCATTTGCTGATTTTTGTCCAAAAGTGTTATTCTGTAAACGACTTCAGTAGTTCCCTCAGGGAAATCTTGGGTTTTTATAATGATTCTGTCTCTGGCAGAAACTGTTATTTCTTCGGTTGTAGCGCGGGTTTTATCCCAATAACCGTCTTTTTGAGAAAAACTTGTCTTAAAAGCGAGTACAGTTACTAGCAGAAAAATTCCTTTTATACTATTCATATTCTTGATTAACGTAATTTCATAACCCTGATAGCAGCGGTATCCTTTCCTTGTCTCCTCTGTTCTCTTGAGACAAGAGGAGACAAGGAAAGATACGAGCGAATAGCAGGAAATAGCTCCAAATACAACTAAGGTCGGGGACTAGCTTGTTTTATAATTCGATTGAACTCCCTATTTCCAGCAACATCAAATCTTTTCCTTTATTGAAAAATTTACGAATGGATTCCTCGTGGTCGATTTCGATATAACCGAAAGTATCATAGTGATACCCCAGGATTTTATCACAATCCAAGAAATCGGAAGCAATAATGGCATCGTCAACATCCATGGTGAAATTATCGCCTATTGGCAAAATCGCCAAGTCCAGTTTAGTGCGCATCGGAATGAGTTTCATGTCCATATTCAGCGCCGTATCGCCAGCAATGTAGATGTTTTTATGCTCGCCTTCGATGACAAAACCACCAGGATTTCCCCCGTAACTGCCATCAGGAAACGAACTAGAATGAATGGCATTAACAAATTTTAATTTTCCAAAATCAAAATTCCAACTCCCACCGTGATTCATCGGATGCGACTGAAATCCTTTAGCAGCATAATAACCTGCAATTTCAGCATTGGAAACAATTACGGCGTTGCTTCTTTTTGCAATAGCCTCAACATCCAGAATATGGTCGCCGTGCGCATGCGTTAAAAGAATATAATCGGCTTTTAATGTTTCTAGGTCAACATGTGCCGCTTTTGGATTAGCAGAAATATAAGGATCTACAAGAAGATGTTTGTCACCCACCGCTATTCCTAAAGATGCATGGCCATAAAATGTTATTTTCATGTTTTTTTATTTAAAATCAAATCCCCAATGCTAGCTGCGATTTGGGATTCGAAACTGGATGTATACTTGTTGTAAAAATTATTATTTTTTAATGATTTTTAAGATTGAAACTAGGCTGCTCGTTATCTTCCGCCCATCAATGTATTAACAATCAAATCCGAAAAAAAGAAAATCATGCACAAAGCGAGCAATACCGAAAGTGCAAAAGTACTCAATGCTAGTTTTTTTAATTCGGGATCTAATTCCCTAGGGGTTTGATTTTTATAAACAGTAATCAAATGTTTAGTTAAAGGGATATAAGCCAATAAAAACAAGTATTGATCAAAGTAAAAATCATCAAGGATAGCAAAAACAATTACTAAAACCATAGCTATTACAATCAGACTGTAATGGTATATTTTAGCTTTAGCACCACCAATTTTTACTACAATGGTATTTTTATTTGATTTTCTATCAGATGCTTCGTCTCGCATATTATTCAAATTCAAAACACCAACACTCAATAACCCAATAGCAACAGCAGGCAAAACCAACAACGCATCCAATTGTTTTGAGTATAAAAAATTCACTCCTAAAGTACTCACCAATCCGAAAAATACAAATACAAAGAGGTCTCCAAATCCTCGATACCCATAGGCTGTATTTCCAACTGTATAACGAATAGCAGATATAATGGAAAGAATTCCCAAAACCAAATAAAATAGCGAAAACCATAAGTTGGTATCGGTAAAAGCATAATAAATCAGTAAAATCGCTGACAGTAACGTCAATGCAGATGTAATTATAATCGCGCGTTTCATCGCTTGTGGAGTAATCACACCGCTTTGAATTGCCCGTTTTGGTCCTACACGATGTTCATTATCTGTTCCTTTAATGCCGTCACCATAATCATTGGCAAAATTAGATAGTATTTGCAATCCTAATGTGGTCAATATAGCAAAGCCAAACAATCGCCAGTTAAAAACTTCTGTTGGTGTTAAAATACTATCTGTTGGGTGTGCCAAAGCATACATACTTCCAACTATTATTCCAGAAACCGATAAAGGTAATGTGCGTAAACGTGCTGCTTCAATCCAATGTTTCATATTTTTTTATTTAAAAATTTAAAGTCTACAACCTAAGATTTGTTGTGCAAACAACTTTAAACCTTAAACTTTAAACCATTTTATTTTACATCCAATTGCTATCAGAGGTTTCAATTTCGTACAACCAGCGGTTTACCTGTTGTTTAATTATTGAATAATTCCCTAGCTGAAAAGCAATCGTGCCTCCTGCAGTATGCAGTGTTATCGAACCTATATTTAGCCTTTTGTGCCAAAAAAGTTGCGAAGTAGTAATCGCTTGAATTTTGCTAGGTTCAATAATAGCATCGCTTACATCCCAAGCGCCACTTTGCTTTATTATAAAATTCTCATTTATGAATAATCGGTTATTTATAAATTTAAAGTACTGAATCAGCCCAATAGAAAGGATAGCAATAGGAACCAAATAACTATATTCAAATACAGATGGGACAAAGCAATACCCAATTATCATAAAAACAAACAAAGGTAATCCAATTGTAAGGAAAACGGAAAAAATAAGTTTACGAAAATTTGGCTTGAGTATCAATCCTTTTTCAGGAATTTTATGAAACAATAGCTTTAAAACAGCGTCACGTTCCGACTCGCTGCAACCAGGGATTTCTATCGCTGATTTTCTTTCTTCATTTTCTCCACTAGTGGCTTGTTTGATTTTTAGTTCAAGAATGCCCATTTTCTTCTGGAAATAATTTCTGGTAACAGTCGTTATCTGAACTTTTTCAGGTTTAATAATGGTACTTTTTGTGTTCAAAAGTCCAAAAGACAATAACAAAGAACCTTTCTGTCTGGCTATGTTATAATCGTAATACTTAAACACAGTCCGCATCACATTTAGAATCAAAACTGCTATAAACAAGACAATTACGCCTAGTAAAATGGTTTGTGATACTAAGTTCTGATCTATAAAAGTCCCTAGTTTCTCTTTATAAATGGTATTCTCGTCTCCAAAATTTTGAAAATTCTCATAAATTGTACTAAAGAAAATAATAAGTAAAGCGATGGTTTTTTGATAATTAGAAGTAATTCCAACTTTTAGCAAACTCAAAAAACTAATTTTTATAAAAGGATGCGCTACTTCAAAGAGTTTTTGTTCCGTTTCCTCCAATGATATAGCTTCATTTTTGCTAATACTCTTTTGCCCTTCATTTTCTAACAAACGAGATTTTAAATCCAAAGCCAATTGATGCGAAATGGCTTTGATAATCCCTTCCTTCTTGTTGGTTCCAGCAGTATCCACGTCCAATTCATATACACCAATCAGCTTTTGAATAAAAGACTGATTAATATTTACTTGCTGAATTTTATGCAGCTGAATTGCAGTTTTGGTTTTATTAAAAACACCTTCTGTAATAACAAATTCTTGGTTTTCTGAATCTAATAAAAAAGTAAAATTTAGATATTTCAAATAAGAAACAACTCCGATACTTGCGAATAGAAGAAGCATTCCCACTACTAAATACACTTTGTTAATTTCATCAAATTTAAAAGCCCAAATTAAGATAATAGGCCATAACGCTCTACCATATTGCTGAAGCGTGTAAAAAAACATAACCCAAATCCCAACTATGGATTGCCTTTGTGGTTGACTAAAATCGGATCCCATTACAATTGCTTTTTAATTTTACCCATCAACAATTGTTTAATATTCTCGGCTTGCTCTTTCTCTATTCCAGGAATTTCAATATCACTGGAACTTCCCCCAGCAGTAAAAATTTCAATTTTGGCAAGACCAAAATAACGTGATACTAATCCTTCATGTAATGCCACATGTTGCACTCTATTATATGGAATTACGATTGTATTGGTTGCAATAATTCCATGTCGGAATAAAACATCATGATTTCTAAAAGCAAATCCTTTTTTCTTAAATCCAATAATAGAAAATACAATAATCAAACTTGAAATAATAGGAAGCAAAACACCTAAAATCATCCAAATTCTTCCCGGAAATAATTCCGGTTTCAAGATAAAGACTAGTGAAGGAAGTAAAATAAGGATGCTAATCACGATCAATAAATTAATCAACACCACTTTAAAATATTTAGGATGTAAATTCGTAAAAGTAACTTCCTCAAATTTTGGAAGATGGCTGGTATCGATTGTGTCGTTTGTAAAATTTTCCATTTATAAAATTTAGTTTTAAGCGCAAAGTCTATAGTTTAAAGTTACTTTTCAAAACAACTTTAAACTTTAAACATCAAACTTTTTATGGCAACCATTTTTTCTCGAAATTCGGTTTTCTTTTCTCCAAAAATGCATTTCTACCCTCTTTAGCTTCTTCGGTCATATAAGCTAGACGAGTGGCTTCACCGGCAAATACTTGCTGTCCCACCATTCCATCGTCAGTAAGATTCATAGCAAATTTCAACATTTTGATAGCCATTGGTGATTTTTGCAAAATTTCCTGCGCCCATTCGTAAGCCGTATCTTCTAATTCAGCATGCGGAATCACAGCATTTACCATTCCCATATCCATAGCATCTTGAGCAGAATAATTGCGTCCCAAGAAGAAAATCTCGCGTGCTTTTTTTTGTCCCACCATTTTAGCCAAATAAGCCGAACCGTATCCACCATCAAAACTAGTTACATCGGCATCCGTTTGTTTGAAAATCGCATGTTCTTTACTCGCTAAAGTCAAATCGCACACCACATGCAAACTGTGTCCACCACCTACAGCCCAACCTGGAACTACAGCGATAACTACTTTTGGCATGAATCGAATTAAACGTTGCACTTCTAAAATGTTCAAACGATGCTGTCCATCATCGCCCACATATCCTTGATGACCGCGTGCGTTTTGATCGCCACCGCTGCAAAAAGAATAGATACCATCTTTAGACGATGGTCCTTCAGCAGACAATAAAACGACACCAATAGAAGTATCCTCTTGTGCATCGTAAAAAGCATTATACAATTCAGCAGTAGTTTTTGGACGAAAGGCATTGCGCACATCTGGTCTGTTGAAAGCTATTCTGGCAACGCCATTGCATTTTTTATAAGTGATATCTTCGTATTCTTTAGCAGTGATCCAATCCATTGTAAATGATTTAAATTATTTCAGTGTAAAAATAAATCATTTTTTACATTCTATCTATTCTATTTGCATAAGGTTATGGTAATCCTTCTCTGATGAAAGGTTACGAAATGTTAAAAAACAGGGAGTAAAAAGTATTTTAACAGGTGCTCATTCAAATTATTTCTATATTTAAGATAAGCTAATCAGACGAATACACAGTATTCAACTTGATTAATTATTAATTCTTCACTGATTTATTAACCTAAAAAAAAGAATGTATTGAATGCAATTAAAAATGTTGTCGCTCCTTTTTCTACGGTAATATCTTATTATACTATTATAAAAGCCCTGTTAAACGAGTTAATGAACAAAACATTTGCCCCAACAGTAAAAAATAAAAAGTAACACCTACGGTTAAATTAAAGATTTATTTTTCTTGTCCTTGCGAAAGTGAGACATTAATAAAAATAATTTAGAAAATCATCTTCCAATATATATAAAACCAAAGGTTTATCGTGAACTTATTTCTTAACTCTTACGCAAGTTTTTGTACATTTAAAAGACAAATAACTCTTTAAAGTACTTTGCGCTTAAGCTAATATTTTAAAAATAGTATCTTGAATACTATCGATTTACAGGCGAATAAAGCGACTTTAAACTTAAATTTATTTTGATGATGTTAGAATTTAATATTCTAAAACAGCATTAAAAAGAGAAAGACTAACCGTTTCCGATTAGTCTTTCTTTTTTTTTATTCGTTAACCAAATATATTCCGTCTTCCTTGATTTCTATTAATTTTTCTCGATACAAAGCACCAATTGCTTTTTTGAAGGTTTTTTTACTCATCTTCAAAACAGTTTTGATATCCTCAGGATGTGAATTATCAGTCAAACGCAAAAATCCTCTACTCGCTCTCAGCTCATCCAGAATTTTATCGGCATTTGGCTCAATACTTTCGTAGCCTTGGATTTGTAACGCTACATCTATTTTGTTATCGGGACGTATTGTTTTTATATAGCCTCGCATGCGATCTCCCGTGCGAATCGCATCATCATAAACTTCATCTTTGTACATCAAACCTTTGTACTTTTCGTTGATGATAACGTTAATTCCTAATTCAGTGATATGAGAAACAATTAAATCTACCTCTTCCCCTTTTTCAACCGTTAGGTGATCATTTTTTAAAAACTGATTCAATTTACTAGAAGCCACCAAGCGATTGGTTTTTTCGTCCATATAAAGATACACCAAGTAACGTTTCCCTTTTTCCATCGGACGTGCCTGCTCTTTGAATGGAACCAAAATATCCTTTTCCATTCCCCAATCCATAAAAGCCCCAATTTGATTGGTATAATTCACACGCAAAAGTGCAAATTCATTCAATAAGATATACGGTTCTAAAGTTGTAGCAACGGGTCTTTCTTCGTGGTCTAAATACACAAAAACAATCAACTCCTCGCCTATTTCAAATTCGTTGGGAACGTATTTGTTAGGCAACAGAATGTCATGAATTCCTTCTGGATCTTGCTGTGGATTTCCCAAAAACAAACCCACTTTGGTATCGCGTAATATGGTAAGCGTATTGTATTTTCCTATTTCAATCATTTTCTTTCAATTTCTAAAGTGCAAAGGTACGAACTTTGAAAATAGTAAATTAAGAAACCGTCCACAAAAAAACAAACCCCAAATTTGATGGCTATTTTCTTTTTTAGGAGCACAACCTGTCGTTGTTTCATCACGAGTTGTCCCGCTATCCGCAGTATCCACGCCCAAAAGCGTGGGATACTTGCTTCTATCGGGGCTAGATTAGAGCGTTTTGTTTTTCAGAATTTCGAACATTATTGGAGTAAACAAATCTAAAAACCCAATTTCACTTACACTTTGTTTTTCTTTTTCACTAACTTTGAGGAAACTAAAAAAACCTATTAATGAAACCATCCTCAATTCTCTGTTTGTTCCTACTAGTATTCATTTCCCATACCAATTTCGCACAAACCACAGTCGATGATCCCGAAATAAAAAAAATGGTTGCCGAAGTAAAATCGGAAAACATGGAAGCTACAGTCCGCAAACTCGTCTCTTTTGGGACCAGACATACCTTAAGCGACACAAAAAGTAACACTCGCGGTATTGGAGCGGCACAACGCTGGGTAAAATCAGAATTTGATAAATATGCTTTGGCATCAAATGGAAGACTAACTTCAGTCATTGATTTTTTCACTATCAAAGCCGACGGAAGACGCATTGCCACAGACAGCCAGTTGGGTAATGTGATGGCAACCTTAAAAGGAACTGATCCTAAAGATGATCGTGTATTGATTATAAGCGGCCATTTAGATTCCCGTGCTTCAGATGTTATGGATGCCAAATCAGATGCACCAGGTGCTAATGACGATGCTTCCGGAGTTGCAGCGATGATGGAACTTGCCCGAATAATGAGTCAAAGAGAATTTCCTTTTACGCTGATTTTTGTGGCGGTTGTTGGTGAAGAGCAAGGATTGTACGGAGCCAAACATTTAGCGGATGTTGCCAAAGATGGAAAATGGAATGTAATTGCGATGATCAATAATGATATGATTGGAAACAGTTTATCCAGCGGAACTTTATTGAGAGACAATACTAAAGTTCGCGTTTTCAGTGAGACAATTCCATTCTTAGAAACCGAAGCAGAATCAAAAATGCGTAAATCAACCAATCGTGATAACGACAGTCCATCGAGACAATTAGCCCGATATATCAAAACAGTTACCAATCAATATGTAGAACAATTAGACATTAATTTAGTGTATCGCAACGACCGTTTTTTACGTGGTGGCGACCATACGCCTTTCAGTCAAAATGGCTTTACAGCGATTCGTTTTTGTGAAATGAATGAAAACTACGATCACCAACATCAAAATGTACGAAAAGAAAACAATATCCAATATGGTGATCTCGCTGAATTTATGGACTTTGAATACATGAAGAAGGTAACCTGTTCTAATTTAGCCACTTTCAGTAACTTAGCTTGGTCTCCAAAAGCTCCAACAAATGTTGGAATTGAAGTAAAAGATCTTACTAATTTCTCCACTTTAGTATGGACCGCTCCTGAAGGAAAATCAGTTTATGGTTATAATATCCTTATTAGAGAGACATCTTCTCAGCATTGGGAAAAAGCAATTTTTGTAAAAGACACTAAAGCTGAAATTCCGTATTCTAAAGACAATTTTTTCTTCGCTGTTCAAGCTGTAGATGCATTAGGACATTCCAGTTTACCGGTTTTCCCACTACCTATTCGTTAAATAGTAGAAGATTTAAAACCATTCAGCCATTTATAAAATTGAGTTTTTCTTGTTGAATCATATTTTCTGAGTGGTTCAATATAACATCAAACAAAAAAGCGTTTGCCGAGGCAAACGCTTTTTTTATGGGTACCATTTACAAATTAACTGTTAATTGTAAACGCTTTCTTTTTTGAAGTGAACAGCCAGTAAATAATAAATTACAACTCTGTATTTATTCCTGTTAGAACGACCGTATTTTTCCATAACGGCATCTATAGCAGCATCTAATTCTGGACCATCTGTAAGTCCTAATTTCTTAATCAGAAAATTGTGTTTTACTGTATCCAATTCGGATTTCTGACTTCCGGCTACGGTTGCTGAATCATCATTATAGATTGACGGACCGCAACCAATAGTTACTTTTATCAACAAATCCATATCTGGATTTAAGCCACATTTGTCTTTCAAATCGGTGGCATATTTTACAATTAATTCATCTCTTGCACTCATAAATAAAAGTTTACTGTTTGATTAATAGAGCTTTACATATCCAAATTTAAACAATAATTCCTCTCCTTTTGCGAATTTAAAAAAATATTAGCCTAATTCTTTAAAATATTGCAGCAAAATGCTGTCATTTTTTAATGTGGGTGTGAAAATTTCCAAAATACTTGGTTTTTCATTTTTAGCATATAAAGAGGTCAAACTTCTGGATAAACTAGCTTCATCGCTGGCAATACTATATTCAAAACCATACATTTTTGCCAAATGTTCCGCCGTTAAACAATGAGAAGTTTCAAAAAATGTATTAAAAACAGGGCTTTCTTCATGCCCTGGTAAAATTCTAAAAATACCACCACCTCCGTTATTAATCAAAATAATTTTGAAATTTTTTGGAATATAATGGTTCCATAATGCGTTACTATCATATAAAAATCCAATATCACCTGTAATGAAAACGGTTTGTTTATCATTGGCTACAGCCGCACCAATTGCAGTAGAAGTACTTCCATCGATTCCGCTGGTTCCGCGATTACAATACACTTCAATTGAAGGATCAATATCTATTAATTGGGCATATCGAATCGCTGAACTATTGCTGATTTGCAATTGACTATTGAGAGGCAAACACTGCATCACTTTATCGAAAACTTTAAAATCCGAAAAAGGAATTTTATCTAAATAAATGTCACTTTTTAGTTTTCGCAATGCTTTTACAGCGTCTAATTGCTCGAAATAATTACTTTGTATTGATTCTGTAAGTGGCATGAAAGTGTCAAAAAATACATTTGGGTCAACTTCAAAATGTTGGGTCAAAGCGCCAAAAGTATCATACGCTCTCCAAGAATCAATATGCCAATGGTGTTTTGGTTTGTATTTCCTTAAAAAAGCTTTGATTCGTTTTGAAACAACCATTCCGCCAAAAGTGACTAAAATTTCCGGACGAAAATTTTCAAAATCTTCATTCGTAAAAGGCGTAATTATCGTGTCAATATTATTGATAAAAGTATCATGATGCAAATTAGAAGTCGTTTCAGTCAACACTACAACCGACTCATCTTTGGCGAAAGCCTCAATTATTTTTTCGCTAATAGCATTCGGATCATTCACGCCAACCAGAATGATCTTTTTGGTGGAATTGTTCCAAATCGTTGCAAATTCCGAAACGTCTTCCATGGAAATCGTCTGAGTCACATTTGCGGAAGCGATAGTATTTACTTTGACTGAAAGTTCCGAAACGGTTTCGTACAAAGGTTCCTCGAAAGGTGCATTAATGTGAACAGGTCCTTTGTGAGTGATAGCTGTATTGATGGCTTCGTTGATTTTTAAATCATTTTCGATTGAAACATCCTCATGCAAATTAGCATTGTATAGTGAATGATTTTCGAAAACATTTTCCTGTCGGATGGTTTGCCCGTCGCCAATATCAATTTTGCTTTGCGGTCTGTCTGCCGAAATCACAATCATAGGAATCTGGCTGTAAAATGCTTCTGCAAAAGCCGGATAATAATTCAATAACGCAGAACCGGAAGTACACACCAAAGCCACTGGTTGCTTGGTTTGTTGCGCTATTCCCAATGCAAAAAAAGCAGCCGAACGCTCGTCAGCAATACTGTAACATTGAAAGGCGGGATTATTTACAAAACCAATTGTAAGCGGGGCATTTCTAGAACCTGGAGAAATAATTATGGTGGTGATTCCTTTATCCAAACAAATTTCAATAATGCTTTGTGCTAAAGGTATTTTGGGGTAAATCATTGTTTTAGTTTCAAATAAACAAAGTTACAAACTTGCAAGGCTTTTTGCTTTATTTTTAGCTCTTTTTTCTTAATTTTGAAGGAAAATAAATGCTTCATGGAAATCAAAATAAGACCGGCTGTTTTTACCGATTTAGATACAATATTGGAAATCATCAATCACCAAATACTGAACAGTACTTCGATTTATGATTATGAGCCACGTGATTTTGAAACCCATAAATTGTGGTTTGAAGACAAGTTAGCCCACGATTTACCTGTAATTGTCGCAGAAACTGAAAACGGAACAATTGGATACGCTACTTATGGTACTTTTCGTCATAAAATAGGTTACCGTTTTACAGTAGAACATTCTGTTTATGTTGCAGAAGAATTTTTAGGAAAAGGAGTTGGTAAATTATTATTGGCTGAATTAATTCAATTGGCAACAAAACAAAAATACCATACAATGATTGGTGTTATTGACTCCGAGAACAAAGGAAGTATAGCTTTTCATCAAAAATTTGGTTTTGAAACCGTTGGTGTTATCAAAGAATCTGGCTATAAATTTGATCGTTGGTTGAGTTCTGTTTTCATGCAATTGATTTTGGATAAAAAATAATTTTCACCACAAATTTTCACAAATTGTTTTTTTGTAATTACAATTGAATGTTTCTATAAGCTAAAGTCTAGTACATTTAAAGTGTATCTTTGCACCTTTATAATTATTATGAGCTTTACTCTTCTTTCATCGCCTTTACAAGGATTTACCGACTTTCGTTTTAGAAACGCACAAAACAAACTTTTTGGCGGAATTGATACTTTTTACTCGCCTTACATTCGCTTAAACGGAAAAATGGTTATCAAACCATCTTACGAACGCGACCTGCTCCCGGAGAATAATCAGGATTTAGAGGTTATTCCACAAGTAATAACAAATGATGCCGATGAATTTTTATTTGTAGCAAAATATGTTCGAGAATTGGGGTATAAAGAGTTAAACTGGAATTTAGGCTGTCCTTATCCTATGGTTACCAAGTCTGGCATGGGTTCCGGCTTAATAAGTAATCCCGAAAAAATTAATAATATCCTCCACAGAGCACATACTGAATCTGACATTATTGTTTCTATGAAAATGCGTTTGGGGTATGAAAACAGTGAAGAAATTCTGGATGTTTTACCTATTTTAGATACGTATCCTATCAAAAATATTGCGATTCATGCTCGTATCGGAAAGCAATTGTATAAAGGTGGCGTAAACTTAGATGCGTTTCAATTATGTGTCGATAACACCAAACACAAACTGTATTATAATGGTGACATAACCTCGGTTGCTAAATTTCATGAAATGCAGCAACGCTTTCCAACTATTGACCATTGGATGATTGGCCGAGGATTAATTTCGGATCCATTTTTACCCAGTATGATAAAAAATAATACTGCAGAGTATCCTGCCAACAAAATTGAATTATTCAGTGCTTTTCATGATACTCTGTATGCTATTTATAGCGAATCACTTTCTGGTTCAACCCATATTTTATTGAAAATGTACCATTTATGGGAATACTTTTCGGCTACATTTTCTAATCCGCATAAAGTTTTAAAGAAAATAAAAAAAGCACAAAGTATTCGAAATTATGAAGCTGCTGTTGCGGAAATTTTCAGAAACGAAAAATTCTAAAGAAAAAAAAATAAACCTTTAAGAAATTAATAAAAATTAAGCTCTGAGTTTCAAAGTAACTTACTTTCTTAATTGTTCAATTTTTAAAAAATATTCGACATTTACTGAAACCATAAAAAAAAGAGATTTTCATTTGACTGAAAATCTCTTTTTTTTTATTTAATAAATAGTCGCAAATTAGTGGTAGAAAATTATGCCTTTAACCAATTTAATACTTCTGGATCTGTTACTAAAGTTTGCGGAGAAATAACTTTTTCTAATTCTCCGTTTTCGTTGATCAGGTATTTTTGGAAATTCCATTCTACTTTCGAATCTTGCAAGCCATTTTTAGCTTTTTGAGTCAAAAACTGATAAATAGCCGCCATATCATCTCCTTTTACAGAAATTTTATCCATCATTGGGAAACTTACTCCATAATTCATTTGGCAGAAAGTAGCGATTTCTTCGTTAGTTCCTGGTTCCTGCGAAGCAAAATTATTAGCTGGAAAACCCACAATTACCAAGCCTTTGTCTTTATATTCTTTATAAGTAGCTTCTAAATCTTTATATTGTGGAGTTAGACCACATTTTGAAGCAGTATTTACTATTATTACTTTTTTGCCTTTTAAAGACGCAAAATCAAAACTCTTTCCTGATAAATCTTCTACTTTGAACTGATAAATGGTTTCTTTTGCTATTGCTGGTGTTTTCATGGTAGTGTCAGATTTTTTAGGTTGCGCCTGATTTTGGCAGCTAAATAATAGTAAAGTGCAGGTTGCTGCAAATACAAGTTTTTTCATAATTGAAATTTTTTGTAAAATTAAAAAAATATTTGTTTTAAAAAAGTGTTTTTTAGTTAAACAGTAGTTAAATAAAAAGAAGCCTGACACTATGAATTGCCAGGCTTCCAAACAAATAAACAACAAATCTTAATGTGGTATTTAAAACGTGTAGCTAATCTTTCCTTTCATGAAGAAAGGCGTTCCTGGAGTAAAATGAATTTCTTCGACACTTTCAGGCTCATTTTGAAGCCTAGATTCAGTGGCAAACTGCGTTTCGTTCCATTCAGTGTCAAATATATTCTCTACTGCTATTCCGAAATTGATATTCTTATATTGATAATTAACATTTAAATCGGAAATAAAATAACCTTTGGCAACTATTGAATTATCTTCATTTGCAGGACGACTTTTCAAGTAACGATACCTGATTCCTCCTGAAAAACCATTCAATTTTTGGAAACTCAATCCACCTGTCGTCGTGAAATCAGGTGCCAATGGAATGTAATCTTGGCCTTTTGGTTCATCAATGCTTCTAGCATACGTATAATTTGCATCAGCATCAAAATACAACCAATCGTTCAACTGATAACGCAATCCTAACTCTGCTCCCATACGTCTTGATTTTCCGCTTGGCTCAATAATTCCCGCATCTCCAACATAAACAAACTCCTGTTCTAAAAATAAATACCATAATGCAGCATTCACAATTAGCTTTGGAAATGGTTTCCAAATGGCACCAATATCCGTTCCTATAGCAGTTGGCACTATCTGTTTTCCATTATTTTGAACAACAACTCGCGCATCGTTAGAGTGAAAACCCATTCCTGATTTTACAAAAAACTGCAAATTGTTATTTTCAGAATAAATTAAATTTAGTTTTGGGGAAAACTTCACTTTTGATTCTGATTGTGTTTTGTAATTCTCCATTAATTTATCTTGATAATTGAATTTGAAATAATCCAATCGAATCGCTGGGTTAATCATCAGTTTTCCAAAATTAAATTCAGAATTCAAATAGGTAAACAAATTAGATTGATCAATATCTCCTAATTTTATATTCTCAAGAACCGTTCTTCTGTTCAAAGTATGTGAAAGCTCCGTATCTGTTGTTGCATCTGCACGAAAACCAGCTCCAAATTGTAGCAAAACGTCAATATCATTTATTTTTGTTTTCTTATTCAATTCCGCATTCATTCCATAGATGTTCCGGTTTTCTTTCTGTTTTATTTGGTCACCATTTATTGGATCATTCAAAAAGAAAGTAAAATTAGAATACAATTCAAATTGATAATTCGAATAAAAAGCATTAGCCTTTAAAAACGTATTTTCATCAATTGGTTTACTCAAACTTGCATTAAAATTGGTTCGAGAAGTACTTCCTCCTTCGGTATCATCAACTGCGCCAAATCTTGAAATCGTCCTATTATCAACCAATCGCTGCGGAATTTGTCCAGAAGCGTCCCATTTGCTGGTAAAGCGAGAAGCCAAGACTGAAAATTTGCTATTATCGTTCAAAATAGCAGAATATTTACCCAATAAATTGACTCTATTAAAATTTTGAGGAGAATCAAATGGACCATCTGTTAGTATATATTCTGTGGCAATGTAGGCACTTTGTGTTTTTTCGTTGCCCAAAAGATTAAAAAGGCCCACCGTTCTCAGCGTATTGAATTGTCCTATTTCGACTCCAATACTACTTTTTTCAATTTTATCTTTAGTTTGGAAGGCAACGTATCCTGCCGTAGCAAAATCCCCTTTGTTGGCATAATACGTGCCCTTTCCAAAATCTATTTTTTCTACCGTTTCTGGAATTACAAAATGCAAATCAGCGTAACCCTGACCATGTGCATGAGATACCACATTTACTGGCATTCCGTCTACCGAAATGGCAATATCTGTTCCGTGATCAATATCAAAACCTCTTAGAAATATTTGCTCTGCTTTTCCGCCACCAGCATGCTGACCAATGAATAATCCTGGTACTTTTCTCAAAATTTCTTGTGAAGAATTTACCGGTGTCGTTTGCAAATCAATTTTAGAAATGACATTCATAGCCGAAAGTTTGGGCTGAATTACAATTTCGTTTAATCTGAAAATATCATCTTCGAGAATAACTGTATCATCCGAAGAAACAATGGTGAAATTTGATTTTTTATATCCTAAAGCCGTTATTTTAATAACATCTCCTAAAAGCGTTTTGTCCAAACTGAACAACCCAAATTCATTCGTGTGAGCATGGCTTTCAGAATTTGTATTCACCAAGTAAGCATTCTCAACAGGATTTCCATCGCGATCCAAGACTTTTCCTTTTTGGATTTGGCCATAGGAAGACAATCCAAAAAGGGTAATCATCACCAAAATAATATTTTTCATACGAAGATAATATTTGCTTTTTATTGGAATATGGAATTCGCATATCTTATTTGGTGTTTGACACCAATTTCAGGTTATGCTCATTTCATACGCTATAATTGGTTTACCTTTTGCTCGAAATTAGGACCTAATTCATACAAACTAGTCAGCAATTCTTCCTTAATAGGTTTCGCTTTAATCGCTAAATTGTTTGATTTATAAATCATTGCCAAGTGGTATTGTACCTTTGGTTCAAATGATTTTCCAACCACATGATTCTGAGCAATTTCTAATGCTTTTTTATTTTCTCCTACATTTAAATAAGACCAAGCCAATAAATCATAGGAATCAGCAGTAGGTCTATGTGCAACTTCAATTTTAGCAATTTCTAATGCTTTTGAAGCCGTTTCTTTATCATCAGCATAAATTAAAGCATTGTATTTGTTGTACATAGCACCATAATTATTTTTCTCCATCATAGAAAAATAAGCATTTCTATTTCTTATTTCATTGGTTTTATCTCCTTTAAATTCGGCAATTTGAGATTTTAACAGATAAAAATCGGGCGTATTATGTGTGGTGGCAATAGCATCAATAATTCTATTTGCTTCGTTAGCATTTCTTTCTTTGGAGAAAACAATCCAAGCAATTCCTTTTAAAGCATAGGAATAATTAGGGTCTAATGCTAATGTTTTTAGAAAACTGTCATACGATTCCTGAATTCTTCCAGCATGACCATAAAAATCTCCTAGGTTAGAATAGGACCAAATTTTAAGTGTTTTATTATCCTCTTTTTCAGCAATATCTCTTGCCTTTTCCATGAAAGTTATTGCTGTATCCAAATCCCCTTTGTGATCATTCCACTTTGCCAGACGAATTAAATAATCAAAACTATTCATGTCTCTTACCGCATTCAAATTTTTAACGGCCTCAGGATAATTACCCAATTCCATTTGAACGTCGAACAATAATTTTTGAGTTTCTTTTTTCCCTTCTCCTATGGCTAATGCTTTACTTGCTAATACCAACGCTTCTTTAAAACGGTGTTGCGAAATATAATTTCTTGCCAAAGATCGAAGTGTTGAAACTCTAGAGTAATCATAAGCTTCATTAGATTTTGTCAATAATTCTTCCGTTTTATATAGGTTTTTAATATTTCCTGTATATTCAAAAAGTGTGTTGTAGTTCGATGCTAGTTGACTTAAATAACTGATTTGATTAGGAGCTACATTGTATTTTTTTTGCCAAAAATCAATTTCTTGATGAGCAAAAGTCAATGATTTATTGTCTTTTAAAATCAAGTATTTGTTATAATCTTCAGCTTTTGTAATTTGTTCTGATTTAGTATCGCAACCGAATAGGAATAGGATTGTGAAAACTAAAAATGATAGTGTTTTTAAAGTTTTCATACTCTAATTGTTTTTTTTCTTTGTTTGTTTGTTTGTTTGTTTAAGAAAAGCAGAACGAATAGTTCTAATGGATGCCCGCTCTGCTTTTTTTTATAAATATTACCAAGCAGAAGCTAGGTACGGGAAAGAAGTCCCAAATGCTTTATCATTTGAATTTACATTATCTTTAGTAAGAGTTGGATTAGATCCACCTGTAGGTCCACCAAAAATCAATAGCAATTCAACATCTATAACGTCATCTGCCAATGCTCTTCCGGTTAATACATTAGTTCCATCAAAGAAAGTGGTTGGTGCAGTTTTAGATACTCCTAATACATCTGTCGCCAAAAGACCTGTTAACTGAGCAGCAGTTTGACCCAAGGCATTTGTAGTATATCCAGAATTCAACGCTAACAATCTAGATTGAAAAATAGATTGGTATTTAGCTCCCATAGCCGAAGGAATAGCAGCATTAAAATCATCTTTAGGCTGTCCTGAAGCAACGAATACCGTATTGATTGCAGGTCGTGCCATTTGATCTTGCTGAACAAAAGTTCCTGAAAAATCAAGACTTACAGTAGCATCGCCGTTAGAATCGTTATTATCACAATTTACTGAAACAACTGCAGCAACTAGCGCGATTGTTATAATTTTGAATTTATTTGTTTTACTCATGATGTTTGTATTTAAGAAATCGTAATTTTCGATTTCATGTTTTTACTTTTTTTAATAAAATTAATTATTGTTTTTTCTTAGTTTCAGCCCAAACATTTATTGTGCTTGATGAACCCAACATTGTTTTTGGAACTTCTACTACAATTGACATTACATTAGTTCCTGCAAATGTGTCTGTACCTGGATTTTTAAATCCTGTAGCTGTTCCTCCTAGAATTGCTTTGAATTGACCTAAATCAAAAAAGAAAGGATCATCTCTTGGTCCTGCAAAAAATTTCATTCCGTTTTGTTCCGCTGTTAAAGCAGTTGCACCATATTGAGAAATAGTAACATTTCCTGAAGCAGCACTCGTTTTAATTGTACTTGTTGTTCCTGTAGTTCCTGGAGCTACTGGTCCAAAGAAATACATCTTGTCATCTCTCTTGATTGCTTGAATCACTAAATCTTCAATATTGTCCCCATTGTTATCGATATTAATTTCTACCATAACATTTTCTTTAAATGTAGCAGCGCCAGTAGCATTAGGACTCAACAAGCCTTGAGTGTTTACTGCAAATACTAAATTACTCGTGTTTTGTCCTTGAAAAGCATATACATCCGTAATATCTCCTGCGTCTCCTGACATTGTTGCGGGAGCATCAATGTGATCCGCTGCTACTAAAATTAAGCCCGAAATCGCCACTAGCGATAGACCTAAAATCATTTTTGTTTTTTTCATTTTGTTTTAAATTAAAAGGTTATTCAGTCATTTACGGGATAGTTTCCGATTTGGTTTTCTAAAACATAAAAAAAAATCAATTTAATTATTAAGTATTTGCAATTCAATACTTTACATACTTAAAAAAAATATAATTATTTTCAATTTATTTTATTTACTGTCTTGAATTCGATAAAATCGAGTATTTTTAAATAAGATTGTATAAGTTTGTACAACAAAAACAATAAGATATGAGTCAAGAAGAGTTATTAGTACTAATTTATAAGAAAGACGAAAGGGCATTTACACATTTATATGATATGTATTCCAAAAGTCTCTTTTCGGTTGTCAATGTTCTTGTAAAGAATAGAGAAGAAGCTGAAGACGTTCTTCAAGAGGTGTTTGTAAAAATCTGGAAAAACATTGATTCCTACCATGAGAGTAAAGGAAGATTCTACACTTGGATTCTCAATATTGCCAGAAACACCTCTATAGATAAACTGCGTTCTAAAAACTTTAATAACAGTCAAAAAAACCTTTCTACTGATAATTTCGTAAATCACTTTGAAGACAGTTCTAAATTGTCTGAAAAAATGGATACTATAGGTTTACAGGAATTTGTAAAAAGGCTGAAACCAAAATGTATTCAAATAATTGATTTACTGTTTTTTAAAGGGTATACCCAACAAGAAGCTTCAGATGAATTGGCAATACCTTTGGGGACAGTAAAAACGCAAAATAGAAACTGTATTAACGATCTACGAAATTATTTGAAAGTATAATGGAAACAAAAGAATATATTGAATCAGGAATTCTGGAACTTTATGTTTACGGTTCACTAAATGAAACCGAAAGCGAGGAGGTTGCCACAATGGCAAAAAACAACCCGGAAATAAATGCTGAAATTATCGCTATTGAGAAATCAATTGTGTCGCTATCATCTAGCTTTTCACCATTTCATTCGGTAGCTACTTTCGAGAAAATTAAAGAGAAATTAGAACTGAAACATGCTGAAGTCATACAATTAGAACCTACTAAAAACAGGTCTCAATACATTGGTTGGGCCGCAGCTGTGTTATTATTGGTAGGTATTGGTTACCAATACAACCAGTTAAATCAGACTTCAACGCAGGTCGCCACTACTGAAATTGAAAAAGCAAAATTAGAGAAAGATTTTAATGTATTAAAATTGAAAAATACGGCAAATGAAACCAGTTTAGCGGTTGTTAGAGATGTTAAAAACACGGTTGTAGCCCTTGGCGGCCAAGCAGTTGCTCCAGAATCTTCGGCTAAAGTGTATTGGAATCAAGACACTAAAGTAGTGTATATTGATGCCGCTGGTTTACCGGACCCACCAGAAGGAATGGTGTATCAAGTTTGGGCATTAAAATTAAGCCCTTTGACTCCAACCAGTATTGGATTGTTAGAAGACTTCAATGTGAACGAACAAAAATTATTTGCGGTGAATAATGCTAATGAAGCTGAAGCATTTGGAATTACACTTGAGCCTAAAGGAGGAAGTCTGACTCCTACAATGGAACAATTATATACTTTAGGAAAAGTATAAAAAAACTCTTTTTCTATAATACTTAAAAAAGGTTCAACTTCACAGTTGAACCTTTTTATATGTAAAATATTTACAACTTATTTCTTGTAATACTTCTTATATTTAGGATAGGAAACGGCTCCAAATAAAGCAATTCCTCCTAATGAATACCAAATCCAGCTCAATGAATGTGCTTCACCGCTAGCATACGAATGCAGTCCTACCAAGTGAAAGTTTACCCCATAATAAGTGAATAAAATGGATATAAAAGCAAACATACTCATCAAATTAAAAATCCATTTACCTCGCAAGGAAGGAACAAATCGAGCATGAATTACAAAAGCATACACCATAATACTGATCAATGCCCAAGTTTCTTTTGGATCCCATCCCCAGTAACGTCCCCAACTTTCATTGGCCCATTGTCCACCAAGGAAGTTTCCTATAGTCAACATAATTAAACCAATTGTTAACGCTAATTCATTGATATAGGTAATTTCCTGAATATTCAAATCCATTTTGGCTTTGTTTTTTTCATTGGTAAATAAAATCAACAATAATGAAACTGCTCCTAAAATAAATCCTAAAGCAAAGGGGCCATAACTAGCCACAATTACTGCAACGTGTATCATTAACCAGTAGGAATTTAGAACAGGTTGCAAATTTGCAATTTCAGGATCAATCCAGTTCATGTAGGCTGCTGCCAAAATCATAGCCGTTACAAATGCGGATGAAGCTACGGTAAGCTTCGATTTTCTATCGAAAGCTAAACCAAAAAACATCGTTGCCCAAGCCACATATATAATCGATTCATACGCATTACTCCAAGGTGCGTGACCGGAAATATACCATCTTGCGATTAATCCAAAGGTGTGTAAGGCAAACAATGCAACAATGACAATGTGCATGAAATTAACCAAGTAATTCAATACTTTTCTTTCCTTGAAGATGTTCATAATGGTAAACAACAACATCAAAATAGACGCGAAAATATACCAATACGGCAATTTTTTAAACACATCATATTTATTATACAAGACTTCCGAAGTGATCTTTTCTTCGCTAGGCATCACTTTGCTACCAAAACGTTTTTGAAAACCATTGATACTTTCCAGTAATTCATCAGCAGTTTTGAAATCATTCGTACTTGAAGCATTCGCTAACGAGCCGAAATACAAAGGCAGTACATTTTTAGTATACGTTGCTTCCATACCTTTGAATCCAGATTCATTGAGTTC
This sequence comes from Flavobacterium omnivorum, assembly GCF_900099915.1. Classification (GTDB taxonomy): domain Bacteria; phylum Bacteroidota; class Bacteroidia; order Flavobacteriales; family Flavobacteriaceae; genus Flavobacterium; species Flavobacterium omnivorum. Next base: position 135,746 of record NZ_FNDB01000004.1, on the reverse strand, counting down.
TAAGTAGGAAACCCATTTGTTATTTTTATCCTCAGGTATTGGGAAAATCTTTAAGATTCGTCCGCTCAAAGCAGATTCCATCAGATTGACCTTCTTGTCGGTTTCTATAAAATCTTTTTCAAACTGGTTGGGATTAGCAGCTTTGAAGGCTTCTTCTAAATATTTAGTAAGCTTATAATTTCCCTTTTTATCAAAGAAAGAGGCAAAAGGAGCGAATTTTGCCTCTTTATCAATTCCGATAATTTTACGAATACTATCATTCCCACTTTTGATGTAAATAATAGGAATTTCAATCCAGTAACTCGCGTATTGTGTCATGGACAAAAATACCTGGTCGGAATTCATTCCTTTATAAGAATCATCATGACTCACTTTACGCAATAACTCTGATGAAAACGTGTTAATAGGTTTCATTCTTCCACCACCATCTTGGATTACAAGTCTACCAAATTTAGCTGCGTGTCCTTCTGGCACTTTGTATTTTGTTATTAGAGAATTAAGTTCCTCTTGACTTAAAACTTCTTTAATGTGGTTTGAGTGTGTTGCAGGTGCTGCTTCAGCTTCCGTATGCGCATGTCCTTCGTGATCCGCGTGGTCATGTTCCTGTTCTTGTGCGAAACTATTGAAACTGAACATAAAAACTAAAATGGTCAACAATTTAGCTTTCTTAGTTTTAACCACTTCCAGCTTGCGTTTGATATCTGCGAAACGAGAATATTTAGTAAACATAATGGCCATCATGGCAAAATACAACATAAAATAACCGGCATAAGTTAGCGCTGTTCCCCAAAAATCATGATTTACAGATAGAATTGTCCCTTTTTCATCTGGATCAAATCCTGATTGAAAAAAACGATATCCATCATGATCCAAAACGTTATTCATAAATATTCTGGCATCAAAAGGTTCTTTGTCTTGAACGGTAACTTTACTTTCAAACGAGGAATAACTTTTCTCTGTTCCAGGATATTTTTGTGCAATAAAGTCATTTAGTTTTATCTTAAATGGCAAAATATACGCTTTACTTCCATAGAAAAAAGTATAGTCAATGTTTCCAATCTTTACTGTTTTAGAATCCCCTATTTTACCTTTAGAACCTAAAATAGTTACTGTTTTTTCTTGTCCATCGGCTTTGACCTTAAGTACCAATGCATCTTCATGAGTTTTCGCTTTAAAATCATTTTCAGATTCATAATCTACGACGCCCTTAACCGCTGGATCTGGAAATACAAAACGCATTTCGCCAATACTGTATAAAGAGCGCATCATTAGCGGCTGTACATCATCTTTTGTGACTTTGCCTTGCAGTTTATCAGCCATCCTCATAAAGTTCCCTTCAAAAGGGGTTTGGATCGTATAAGCACTTCCTGTGGTAGTAATGTTTATGGCACCATCCGTATATTTATTTAATGAAAATAATACATTATGAATATTTTGCACTTCGCCTTCTTTCAAGAAATGCTCGTGACGACCGCCATCTCCCGCTTCCACTATTTTTAAATATACAATTCCATTTGGATCGGGTTTTATATATTCTTTAGCTCCCATGATGAAGTTTTCATATTCTACTTTAAATGGTGTATCAGCAAATTTTTCGGAAATACTAAAACTATTATTTGTCGCTGGGGAAAGCAATACTTTCTTTTCAAAAACCCTGCGTTTCATTTCGCCCTTATATTCACCATCTACAAAAACAGTTAAAAAGGTTTTATCTGAAAAAATTTGATTTTCAGCTGCGCCTTCGCGAATGGGCATCATTCCTTCATAGCTAATATAACGAGTTACAAACGCACCAGTAATAATAAATATGAAAGATAAATGGAGTAATAAAGTAGCCCATTTTTCTTTTTTTAACAGCTGGTAACGCTTAATATTTCCAATAAAATTGATTAAGAAAAAGACGTGAATGGCTTCAAACCACCATGCATTGTAGATTAAAATTTTTGCGGTATCGGTGTTGTATTTACTTTCGATAAAAGTTCCGGTTGCCATGGCTACTGCGTAAGCAATAAAAAGAAAAGCCATTAATCGAGTTGAAAACAAAAAAGAAAATATTTTTTTATCCATTTTTATGGGATTATGTTTTGTAAAAGTGCCACAAAAGTACTTAAAAATGTTGACTTCTATATTCGGACATTTGTTAATTTAATCCAAAATTAAGTGTGGTAGACAAAGCTAAAAATATTCTCTTTTTTGGGATAATAGCACTGTTTTAGCAACGGAAAATTTGACTAAAACTCTTAATATTTTTTTCCTAATTTTGTCCCATGGTCAAAGTAGTAATTATCGGTTCTGGAAATGTGGCGCAGCACTTGATTGCAGCATTTCAAAACGGTCCAAATTCAGGAACGGAAGTCAAATTGGTGCAGGTCTATTCCAGACAAATCGCAACAGTTTCTCATTTAGTGGAATTGGATAAAATCACAAATGAATGGGAATCCTTAATGGAGGCCGATTTGTATATTATTGCCGTTTCAGATGATGCCATTTCACTGGTTGCCGCTGCGTTTCCCTTCAAAAATAGATTGGTGGTACATACTTCTGGCAGTGTTCCCTTGAACGCATTGAATGATGAAAACCGAAAAGGAGTTTTCTATCCTTTGCAAACATTTACGAAGAACAAACCAGTCGATTTCACTGTTATTCCCATCTGTTTAGAAAGCGAAAATGCAACTGATTTTCAATTACTATCTAAAGTAGCTAAATCAATATCTGATTCTATTTTCGCCATTAACTCCCAGCAACGAAAAGCCTTACATGTTGCAGCCGTATTTGTCAATAATTTCACGAATCATTTGTATCAAATAGGGGAAGAAATTTGTCAGGAGCATCACGTACCGTTTGGTACTTTAAAACCTTTAATTACTGAAACAGCAAATAAAATAATGGTACTTTCGCCGCAGGATGCACAAACAGGCCCTGCAAAACGCAATGATACGGTCACTATTGAAGCCCATCAAGCTTTTTTATCAAATAAAAATCATCTCAATATTTATAAAATACTAACACAATCTATACAGCATAATGGCAAAAAGTTATAAAGAAATAATGAATGACATCACTACTTTTATTTTTGATGTCGATGGCGTTCTTACAGACAGTTCTGTTTTTGTAACTAACGAAGGTGAAATTCTTAGAACTATGAATATTCGTGATGGTTACGCCATGAAAGCGGCGGTAGAAAGTGGGTATAATGTGTGCATTATTTCAGGGGGAAGCAATGAAGGGGTTCGGGTCCGATTGCGGAATCTTGGAATTACAGATATTTATTTGGGTACGCCAGACAAGGTTGAAACGTTTGACGAATATACAGATATTTATCAAATAAATCCAGAACACGTTCTCTACATGGGCGATGATATTCCAGATTATCATGTTATGAAATTAGTGGGTTTATCCACTTGTCCACAAGATGCAAGTCCTGAAATCAAAGCGATTTCAAAATATATTTCGCACAAAAATGGAGGAAAAGGAGCTGCACGCGATGTGATTGAACAAGTGATGAAAGCGCAAGGGAAATGGATGGCTCATTTTGATGGAAAACACGATTAAATTGTAGATTTTTTAATGTTCGATTTAAATAAAACTATTGATTATCCGCGCACAACTCATAAACTTTTTATGAACTTTCTAAAACTTATCCGATACCAAAACTTACTGATGCTGGCTTTTATGCAGCTTATTTTTCGGTATGGATTTTTCAAAATTCAAAACGTTCCTTTGGCATTAACCGATTGGCAGTATTGGCTTTTGGTCTTATCTACGGTTTTGCTTGCTGCCGGTGGCTACATTATCAATAATATTTTTGATCAAGACACTGATAATAATAATAATCCCAATTCCGTAATTGTAGGCAAAAGTATTTCTGAAAATCAAGCATATAATTTATACGGAATTGTTACTGTTGCGGGCGTGCTTATTGGTTTTTACCTTTCGAATATGATACAAAAACCAGGCTTTGCCTCTCTTTTCATTCTGATTGCAGCTGCACTATATTTGTACGCCAGCAGTTTGAAACAAATGATGCTCATTGGTAATATTATTGTCGCCTTATTACTTTCCTTTAGCGTACTTATTATTGGATTTTTTGATTTATATCCTGCTGCAGGAATAGACAAACCGCAACAAATGAGAATCTTTTTTTCTATATTATTGGATTATGCTATATTTGCTTTTATGATTAACTTGCTTAGAGAAATAGTTAAAGACATCGAAGATATACAGGGCGATTACAACCAAGGAATGAACACGTTACCTATTGCAATAGGGAAATCAAAAACTGCAAAAATAGTTTGTGTATTAAGTTTAATTCCGCTCTCCTTTATTCTGTATTATATCAATAAATACCTAATTGAAGTGGTGTTTGTAACGGTTTATTTGTTGGTTTTTGTAGTTGGTCCTCTACTGTTTTTTACCATAAAAATATGGACGGCCACATCTAAAAAAGAATTCCATAACTTGAGTTCACTTTTGAAATTAATCTTGTTTTTTGGAATTTTATCTGTTGTAGTTATTAGTTTAAATATAAAATATAATGCTTAGAAATCAATTAAAAAAATATCGCTTAATTTTAGCATCGGGATCGCCAAGACGCCAACAATTTTTTAAAGATTTAGATTTAGATTTTGAAATCCGACTCAAAGAAATTGAAGAAATTTATCCACCAGAGTTAAACGGACATGAAATCACTACGTATTTGGCCAAATTAAAAGCGAGTGCTTTTGAAGGCGAACTGCAGCCCCACGAAATTCTGATCACTTGTGACACCATAGTTTGGCACAACAATAAAGCTTTGGGTAAACCAAAAAATGAACAAGATGCCTATGAAATCCTAAAATCATTATCGAATGCTACTCATGAAGTCATTACTTCCGTTTGTTTTAAAAACAATCAAAAAGTAGATGTATTGTATGAAATTACAAAAGTCACTTTCAACGAGTTAAGCGATGAATCGATTTGGTTTTACTTAGAAAATTACAAACCGTATGACAAAGCCGGTGCGTATGGCATTCAAGAATGGATTGGGTTTATAGGTGTTGCAAAAATTGAAGGTTCGTATGCTAATGTTATGGGAATGCCAACTGATAAAGTATTTGAATATTTACGTAAATTAGTCTAATTTAAAGAATGGAAATGTCATTTATACACGAATACACAAAGGAATTAATTGCCACTGGAATTTTGGGAATTTTGCTTATTTTTTTAAGAATTGTTGCTACAAAATTAGTTCGTCGTTATGCAAAGACGAACCAAACTTTAGAGCATAGAACGAATTTAGTGATTAAATACCTGCATTTATTGATCAATATTTTAGTGATAATTGCTTTAATAATTATTTGGGGAGTTCAAACTAAAGATCTTATCCTAGCACTATCGTCCATTACCACTGTTGTAGGTGTGGCTTTGTTTGCGCAATGGTCTATTTTAAGCAACATTACAGCGGGTGTAATTTTGTTCTTTTCATTTCCATTTAAAATTGGTGATGTCATCAAAATACACGATAAAGATTTTCCCTTTATGGCTGAAATAGAAGATATTGGTGCTTTTCATGTTTTCTTAAAAACAAGTGATGGAGAATCAATCATATATCCCAACAACCTTCTCTTGCAAAAAGGTATATCTATATTAGAAAAACAATTCAATGATAAAGAATACGTAGATTAATTCATAACTTTATTGCTTACCTAATGATTTAAAGAGTAAACCTATTTAAAATTATTTTTAAAATAAAAACAGATAGAATTTAATTTTGATTATTTACAACAAAAAGCAGATACAAATTGGAAGTCCGATACTATGTTATAGGAGGTTTACTGCTACTTAATAAATCTTTTCTATTGTTTTTCTGAGCAATTTGTAGTCATTATTTACAGCGCTTGTGAAGTCGGAAATGCTATCTCCTTCTTTGTAATCAAGCACGAAAACTAAAGATTAAAAGGTGATAATTATGTAACTATTGACAAAAAATGTATAATACATTGCTTTTGATAAAGCCACATATTTGTCAGTTGAAAGTAGTCCAATATTAGTTCTTTTTAACACAACATCTGGAAGATATGAATGACACCCTAAAAGTTCCCTTTTATGCTAAATTGTCGCTGACTTTGTTGGGATTAATTGCTATTGTATTTATTTTCTATATTGGTCAGAACATCTTGATTCCAGTAATGATGTCCTTTCTATTTGCCATCTTACTGTATCCTATGGTTCAGTTTTTTAAGTTAAAACTTCGATTTCCACATGTGCTGGCAGTAATGATTGCGGTACTATTTTTTGTTTTAATTTTTATTGGTCTTTTTGTATTTCTTTCTTTCCAAGTTAGTGATTTTGCAGATGATTTTGATAAAATTGAAAGAAACATAAACATTCATCTTAGAAATATACAAGGATTTGTAAGAGATAATTTTCACTTAAGTTCCAGAGAACAAAAACAATATATTGATACAGCTACTGAAGACTCCATGGAAAAAGGAAAAGAAATAATTGGTACAACATTAATGTCGTTTACGGACACTTTGGTAAACCTTACTTTGATTCCCATCTATACTTTTTTAATCCTTTTATACAGAACCCATTTTTTGCTGTTTTTATCCAAATTAGTTAAAAAAGAAAACCATGAGCAACTAAAAAACATACTAACCAACATTAGGGTTGCAATCAACAGCTACATTGTAGGATTAATTATTGAAATGATTTTAATTTCAGCAATGACAACTTTTGGTTTTATGCTGATCGGAGTTAAATATGCTATTTTATTGGGAATTGTTACAGGAATTCTAAACCTGATTCCTTATATAGGAATTCTTTTTGCGGGACTATTAAGCATCGTTGCTTCGCTAACTGGTTCACCGGATATATCGATAATTATAGGGGTCATAGTGATTACTATAGTAGTTCAATTAATAGATAATAACATTATTGTGCCAATGATTGTAAGTTCTAAAGTCGAAATAAATGCGTTCGTTTCGATTATAGGAATCATCATTGGTGGAGCAATAGCTGGAATTTCCGGTATGTTCTTAGCACTTCCAATTCTAGCCGTTTTAAAAGTGATTTTTGACCGAGTAGAGTCTCTAGAAGCATGGGGCTATCTAATGGGAGATCATTTACCTAAAACTTACACTTGGCGAAAAATTAAATTACCTCTTTTTGATTCAGAAGCGCCACCTGAAAAAAACACAATTAAGACGGATCTTCCTTTACCCGTGTTTACGGAAACCACCACTGAAAACTCGAGTAATCAAACTGATGGATAATATAAAAAATAGCTTAAAATTTTATTTTATTTTAAATTCTCAATGCAATTGATAATAAATTTTCTTAAGATTGCTGAATCATTTTTTTCAGTTGATGGCCAAACAATGTTAAAAAAAATAAATCTGATTTTGCTTCTTGTATTGTTCAGTTGTTTTCAGACTTCTGTAGCACAAGAAACAGCGACAAAGAAAGATTCATCCGGCGTTTATACAAATATTAAAAATTATTCCAAGAAGAATAAGTTTACACGTTTGATGCATAAGCTAGTATTTAGATCACCAGTGATAAAAAAGGAAGGAATAAAAGAAGTTCAAAAAAAATACGCCCTCTTTGAAGGAAAAATTATTAGAAAAATCTCTATTGTAACTCTTGATCCCTTCGGATATTCTGAAATTGATACTTTAAAAAAACCAAAAAATTGGGCAGAAAGAAACGGGAATAAAATTCACATCAAAACAAACCGGCTCGCCATACTCAATTTATTACTCATCAAAAAAAACACCCCATTTGATTCGTTATTAGTAAGAGAATCCGAGCGTTTAATTAGAACGCAACGTTTTATTAATCGCGTCGATGTTGCACCAAAATTGATTGGCAACAGTTCGGATTCTGTTGACATATCGATTCGGGTTTTAGATTCTTGGAGTCTTGTTCCTAAAGGTTCTCTCTCTGGTTCCAGAGCTAGTTTTGAGCTAAATGACCGCAATTTCTTAGGATCTGGTCATCAGTTTGAAAATAAATTCAGGAATAGATTCAGTGATGGCAAAAGTGCTTACACCGTTTCTTATAGAGTACCCAATATAAAAAATACGTTTATTAATACAAAAGTTAGTTATAACATTGATCTAGAAGGATATTATGGGAAAAGCATCACTATTGATCGCCCATTCTACTCGCCTTTGACAAAATGGGCTGGTGGAATCTATTTAGACCAACAATTTAGAAAAGACACTCTACCCGACTCCAATTTAGTATTTGCTTATCAGAACTTTAAATATAATACCCATGATTTTTGGGCCGGAAGATCTTTTAGAATTTTTAAAGGAAATACGGAAAGGGAGCGAACAACAAATCTGATTACAGCCGGTCGATTTTTGCATCTGCATTATTTGGAAAGCCCAATTTTTGATTATGATCGTAGTGATTTTTATTCTAATGAGAAACTGGCATTAATAGGCATCGGTATTTCATCTCGAAAATTTATCAGAGACCGCTATATTTTCCAAAATGGAATTATTGAAGATGTACCTATCGGAAAAATATATGGCATAACAACGGGTTATCAACATAAAAATAGCGCTGGACGTTATTATTTGGGCGGTCGCGCTGCATTTGGAAATTTCTACAAATGGGGGTTTTTAAGTGCTAATTTTGAATTAGGCACTTTTTTTGAGAAATCAACAACCAAACAAACCGCATTTTCATTTCAGGCCAACTATTTTACGAATTTAATGCAACTTGGAAAATGGAAACTACGTCAGTTCATTAAACCGCAGCTGGTGATTGGTTCCAACCGGGTAGATGCCATTGGAGATCAACTTTCGATTAATGAAAATTACGGCCTAAATGGCTTTAGAATAGCTGAATATGGAACTGAAAAAGCTATACTTACCTTGCAGACGCAATTTTACAGCCCTTGGAATCTTTGGGGTTTCCGACTAAATCCTTATTTTAATTATTCTGTTGCCATGTTAGGAAATGCTAAAAAAGGATTAACGGAAAGTAGGGCCTATTCGAAAATTGGTATTGGACTAATCATAAATAATGATTTTTTAGTGTTTAGCGCCTTTCAAATATCACTCTCCTATTATCCATCCATTCCTGGAAATGGAGAAAACATTTTCAAAACAAATTCTTTTGAGACAACTGATTTTGGTTTTCAAGATTTTGAACTTGCAAAACCTCGGACTGTAATCTATAGATGATCGAAATACAAATCTATTTGTCTCTTATAAAAATTAAAACAGGTAACGCATTACTTTTCAAATCATTAAAAATAGAAATCAAAACTGCAAAGCGTGAATTTTATAATTAAATACCATAATTGTATAAGTTTTTATAAAGTATTATTGTTTACTTTTATACTATAATTATTCATAACTAAAACCAAAAGAAATGAAAAAAGTTACCTTTTATTTAATGATGATGGTATTGTCATTAAGTGTTGTTCCTACTCAAATGTTAGCAGCTGAAAAAAACCCAACAGCAATTGCTAATACTCCAAAAGAAGTGCCAGCAGAAGTTAAAGTATTGCTTAATCGTCTTGACGAAATAAAAGCAATGGACAAATCTTCTTTGAATTCAGCAGAGAAAAAAGAATTACGTAAAGAAGTTCGTGCTATCAAAACTGAATTGAGATCTACAGGAAACGGAGTTTATTTGTCTGTAGGAGCTATCATTATTGTTATTCTTTTGTTGATTCTTTTGTTATAAACAACTTAAAAATAAAAAGTTAAAAAAGGAAACGATTGTTCGTTTCCTTTTTTTTATTACAACGAATCGTATATGTTGTTTTTTATTAATGGCATAGTTGTTGGCTATATTGAATAAGATAGAGATTAAGAAAATAATTATTAAATAAAATTTGAAAAACATGAAAACATTAAAATTAATCGTATTCGCTATAGTTTTTTTAGTAGGTACTAACGCTATACAAGCACAAGTTTCAGTAAACGTAAACATCGGTAGTCCTCCAGCTTGGGGTCCAGTAGGATATTCTGCAGTAGACTACTATTACTTACCTGATGTTGAAGCCTATTATGATATTAGAAATACCCAATTTATTTATTTTGGTAGAGGACAATGGATACGTTCCAGAAACCTTCCCACTCAATATAGAAATTACAATTTATACAATGGATATAAAGTAGTGCTTAATGATTATCATGGCTCAAGACCTTATAGTAACTTTAAAAATCATAAAGTAAAATATTACAAAGGATACAAAGGAAAACCTCAAAAATCAATTGGATCTCATCAAAATCGTAATAGCAAAGTCTACAAAAGCAATGGAAATAAAGGCAATGGAAATAAAGGTGGAAAAGGAAATAATGGTCATGGAAATGGAAAGCATTAATACGGATCGCTATTATTAGTAAAAGAGAGTTTCAATACGGAAACTCTCTTTTTTTTGCAGGACTTAAATCCTTAATTAAATGTTAATTTTTTTGTTTTGGCACAGTTGTTGAAAAAGTTTAGAAAGATATATCAAAAACACATTTCTATACAATTATTTCAGAATTAAATTAAGAAAAGATGAAAGCATTAAAACTAATCGCCTTAGGAATTATCCTATTTGCATCAAGTACAATACACGCACAAGTTTCAGTAAACGTAAATATTGGCAGAGCGCCTTCGTGGGGTCCAGTAGGATATGCCGAAGCAGAATACTATTACCTTCCAGATGTTGAAGCCTACTATGATGTGAGAGCTACACAATTTATTTATTTTGGTAGCGGAAGATGGATACGCTCAAGATACCTTCCTGGTCAATATAGAAACTATGATTTGTACGGTGGTTACAAAGTAGTACTTAATGATTATCATGGTTCTAGACCTTATAACAATTTTAGAAATCATAAAGTAAAATATTATAAAGGATATCATGGTAGAGAACAAAGAAACATAGGATACAACGGTAATCGAAAAGTATATGTTAATGATCGAAGAAATAATTACCGTAGACAATCTGATGACCACAGGGATAATAGACATTACGGAAACGATAGAGAAAAAGGAAATAAGGGACATGGAAAAGGAAATGATCACGGACGCGGGCATGGAAGAGACAGAGACTAATTCCTAATCAACAGTAGTAAAAAATAAAAAGAGAGAAAACTAGAGTTAGTTTTCTCTCTTTTTTTATTAAGCCAAATTTATATTTAAAGAATGTAAAAAACATTTCAGGAAAAAACATTTAATACCTACATTTGAAGCTATTGCAAATTAAATTAAAAAAAATGCAAAAAAAAAACCTTTTAGCTCTTATAGCATTGCTTTTTTGTTATCAAATAACGATTGCACAAAATCCAAAAAAACCTAATGCTGTTGAAATTTATAATCAAATTCAAAAACTAAATTTCTTAGGCTCTGTATTGTACATAGCCGCTCATCCAGATGATGAAAACACCCGTTTAATCTCTTATTTATCAAATGAGCAAAAGGCCAGAACTGGTTACTTATCTTTGACACGCGGTGATGGTGGACAGAACTTGATAGGTACACAATTAAGAGAATTATTAGGCGTCATTAGAACCCAAGAACTTATCGAAGCTCGAAAAATTGATGGTGGAGAACAGTTTTTTTCGCGTGCCAATGATTTTGGTTTTTCCAAAAATCCAACAGAAACATTAAAAATTTGGGATAAAGAAAAAGTACTTGCTGATGTAGTTTGGGCCATACGAAAATTTCAACCCGATGTAATTGTAAATCGATTTGATCATAGATCTCCCGGAACTACGCACGGACATCATACAGCCTCTGCCATGTTAAGTGTAGAGAGTTTTGACTTAGCCAATAATCCAACTATTTTTCCTGAACAATTAAAATTTGTTCAGCCTTGGCAAACCAAACGTCAATTTTTTAATACCTCTTGGTGGTTTTATGGAACTATCGAAAAATTTAATGCTGCTGATAAAAGCAACTTAATTGCAATCCAAACTGGCGTTTATTATTCTGATCTTGGAAAGTCCAATCAGGAAATAGCAGCTTTAAGTCGCAGTCGCCATCAATCGCAAGGCTTTGGAAGCACTGGTGCTAGAGGGGAAGAAACAGAATATCTGGAATTCATAAATGGCGATGCTTTACAAGAAAAAAAATCTCTTTTTGAAGGAATTGATACCACTTGGAACCGTGTAAAAGGAGGAAAAGCAGTCGGCGTACTATTGAGTGCCATTATAGCTGATTTTGACCATAATAATCCATCGGCTAGTATTCCAAATTTGGCGAAAGCCTATTCTATGATCAAAGGTTTGGACGAAAATTTGTGGACACCCATAAAATTATTCGAAGTAAAAGAAATCATAGCGGCCTGTTCCGGTTTATTTCTTGAAGCTGTTGCCCAAAATCAAGAAGCTACTCCAGGAAGCACTGTAAAACTGAAGCTCGAAGCTATTAATAGAAGTGCTGCATCTATTGAATTACTTAGTATCACTACTTTGCCAGAACAGGTAAAAACAACAAAAAATTTAGCTTTAAAAAATAATATTATAAACAACCTATCCCTAGATTTAAAATTGCCCGAGTCGATTAACTACACACAGCCTTACTGGTTAGAAGAAAAGGGAACCGATGGTATGTATGCAGTAAAGCAACAGCAAAGCATAGGAATTCCCGATATTATTCGGGACGTTAAAGTAGTATTTACGATTCAAATCAACGAAATAGAAATTCCATTTGAGCGAACCGTAATTTATAAATACAATGATGATGTAAAAGGTGAAGTCTATAATTACCTGGATATTGTTCCTGAAGTAACGACTTCTATTTTAGATAAAGTATTACTTTTTAAAGACACAAAAATTAAATACGTAGGCGTACAAATCAAAGCTGGAAAAGATGATATAAAAGGAAATCTACAATTGGAACTTCCTCAAAACTGGCATGTAACCCCAAAAACTATTCCTTTTAGTATCGATAAAAAAGGAACAGAGCAAATTGTTTATTTTGAAGTAACAGCACCAAATAAGTCAGAAGAGGCTGTTGCCAAAAGTGTTGCATTTATTGGCAACAAACGATTTGACAAAGAACAAGTGATAATTAATTACGATCACATTACCAAACAACAAGTTTTGAAATCATCGGAAGCTAAACTCATCAAAACGGATTTAAAGACAAATAACGAACGAATTGGTTACATTATGGGTGCAGGAGATGAAGTTCCAGGTAGCCTGACTCAAATAGGCTACACCGTTACGTTAATTAAACCCGAAGAAATTACACCTGAAAAATTAGAGAATTTTGATGTGATCATGACAGGAGTTCGTGCTTACAATACGTTAGCGGCATTAGCAAATAAGCAAACGATACTTTTTGATTTCGTTAAAGCAGGAAAAACGATGCTCGTTCAATACAATACAGCAGGAGATCTTGTAACTGGAAGTATAGCCCCGTATCCCTTGAAACTGTCCAGCGATCGTGTAACTGAAGAAGATGCCGAAGTTCGGTTTTTAGCTCCAAACCATCCCGTTTTGAATGTTCCAAACAAAATAACTTCTACCGATTTTGAGGGATGGAAACAAGAGCAAGGGTTGTATTACCCAAGTGAGTACGATAAAGCCTTTACTCCTATTTTATCTTCAAATGATAAGGGTGAAACTCCAAAAAATGGAGCTTTGCTAATTGCTCCTTATGGAAAAGGGTACTATATTTATACTGGTTTAAGTTTTTTTAGAGAATTACCGGAAGGAGTTACCGGAGCTTACAAATTAATTTCAAATATTATTTCCCTGAAAAGTACACCAACCATTGCTACTCAAAAAATCAAGCCCTAATCCGAAATAAAATGGAAACAAAAAAAATAAAGACCTGGAAGAAAAACTATACCTGGGTACTCGTGGCCAATGCCATTTATATTTTGATCTTTTGTCTTATTATGAAATTATACTCCTAGATTATGCAATTATTTGATTGGGTTATACTCATTGTTACTCTATTATTTATCGTAATTTATGGTGCTTGGAAGACCAAAGGAAGTAAAAATGTAGAAGATTTTATTTTGGGTAATAATGAAACCCCTTGGCATGTTGTGGGTCTTTCTGTAATGGCTACACAAGCCAGTGCCATTACGTTTCTTTCAACTCCCGGACAAGCTTACCACGACGGAATGGGTTTTGTACAATTCTACTTTGGACTGCCTATTGCAATGGTCGTTATTTGCGTTACGTTTATTCCTTTGTACCACAAATACAAAGTCTATACGGCTTATGAATACTTAGAAAAAAGATTTGATTTAAAAACACGCTCCCTAGCGGCCATCCTTTTCTTGTTCCAAAGAGGGCTTGGAACGGGATTGACCATTTATGCACCCGCGATTATTTTATCTGCAATCTTGGGCTGGAATCTTACCTACATGAATATTGTTATTGGTGTATTGGTTATCATTTATACCTTTTCTGGAGGAACAAAAGCGGTTAACGTGACTCAAAAACAGCAAATGTTTGTTATTATGTCTGGAATGTTCATCACCTTTTTTCTGATATTGCATTATTTGCCTAATGATATGACTTTTACCAGTGCGTTGCATATTGCTGGTGCAAATGATAAAATGAATATTGTCAATTTTTCGTTTGATCCAGAAGAAAAATATACTTTTTGGAGCGGAATAACAGGAGGTTTCTTCTTGGCATTAGCTTATTTTGGAACTGACCAATCACAAGTTGGACGTTATTTATCAGGAAGATCTGTTAGAGAAAGTCAAATGGGACTCATTATGAATGGTTTTTTAAAAGTACCAATGCAATTCTTCATTTTATTAACCGGAGTTATGGTTTTTGTTTTTTTTCAATTCAATCCTGTCCCGTTGAATTTTAATCCAAACAACAAAGCCATGATTGAAAAATCAGCATACAAAGGCGAGTATAATGCGTTGGAGCAAAAATTAGACGATTTATCCGAAGATAAGAAAGTGATTAACCTGTTATATATTGATCAACTGAATCAAGATTATGACAATCCAATTCTTCGAAAGGAATTAGTGGCTTTGTCCAATAAAGAAAAAGATTTACGAGATCGAGCTAAAGAAATAATACTGAAAGCTGATAGCAACAGTGAAACGAACGATAAAGATTATGTTTTTTTTCACTTTATCCTTAATTATTTACCCAAAGGACTTATTGGTTTATTGTTAGCAGTAATTATTTCAGCAGCCATGTCCTCTACTGCTTCAGGGTTAAATGCATTAGCATCGACTACCGCAATTGATATTTACAAACGCAATATAAAAGGAGAAAAATCAGAAAGGCATTACCTCTATGCTACTAAATTTTTTACTTTATTATGGGGTATTATTGCGATCCTTTTTGCTTGTATAGGAACGCTGTTTGAAAATTTAATTCAGTTGGTCAACATTATTGGATCCATATTTTACGGAACAGTATTGGGAATTTTCTTGGTTGGTTTTTACATAAAGCAAGTGCAGTCTAAAGCTATATTTTACAGTGCCGTACTAAGTCAAATTACTATTTTTATCATTTATTATTATGCTATTTATATCTTCCCGAGCGGTGAAGAAAAACTAGGATATTTATGGCTTAATTTCATTGGAGCAATGCTGACGATTGTAATTTCGTTGCTGTTGCAGTGGACCATTTTTAGAAATCAAAAAGTAGTTGTAGCCTAAGGTAAAATCGTTTATTTTTCAAATAAATAAGTGAAAAATAGTTGTTATGATTAATTGACCGCAGATTCGCAGATTATTAAAATTGCGAATTTTTGGCTATTTTTTACTTCATCAACCTAATACATACAAAACAACAAATTTGCTAAATTGCGGTTGTTTATTATCCGTTTACAATTCTTTGTAATCCAAATATAAGCAGCGAATCTGCGGTTGTTTCTTCAATATCAAAAAATAAACAGAAAACAACAAATCTGCGAATCTGCGGTTGTTTCCTCTCGCTTTAAATGTAACTATAATCCAAATATAATCTGCGAATAGATATTAAAAACCTAAATGAAATGCAAAAAAAAATCCCATCTCGATAATTACCGAGACGGGATTTTACATTAAAATGGAGTGAATTAGTTTTTACTCCACTCTGCGATACTATCTTTATTCATCTTTACGTAATCCTGATTTTTAGCAATTTCAGCTGCTGCAAGTGATGCTTTAGCTGTTTCAATTGCTCCTTTTTTATCTCCTAATTTGGCTTGAATCAAAGATTTTAATCTGTTGAACCAAAAAGGTTTGTCTTTAGACATATCTAGTGCTTTGTTTACATAAACCAATGCTTTTGCATTATCACCATTGGATTGAAACAAGAACTGAGCAGCAGAAAAATAATCTCCAGCAGCTGGTCCAGCTAATACTTTTTCGATGTTAGCAATTGCTTTTTGTTGCGTAGGTACTTCAAATTTCACCGCTGCATACGAGTTTTCCCAGTACATTTCTAAAAAGGCAAAATTATTATCTAAACCACTAATTCCAATTGAGAATGTTTCGATACTTTTGTTTAAAGTTTCCGGTTTTACTGTGGCTCTAAGGGCTACATTTTCTTCTTTCCACTCTTCTGGATTACCCCAGTTATCCGTAGTTTTATAGAAAATTATTTCCCAACTTTCAATTTTCGGAATAGTATACAACGAATATTTTCCTTTTTTCAATGTTTTACCGCTAATCACTACATCATCACTAAAGGATATTGTTGTATTTTCATTGGCTCCCGTTCTCCATATTTTATCAAATGGAATCAAATTACCAAATACCGCTCTTCCTCTTGCGCTTGGTCTTGAATAAACAATTTCGACATCAGTCAAACCAACAGCTTGCATAATTGTCGCTTTTGGACTGGATTGAGGTGTTTTCACTTGTGCCTCAATGGTGAAATTTGCTATTATAATAGCAAACACAATAAGTATTTTTTTCATAGATTTCTGTTTTATATGATTTTCAAATTTACAAATTCAGTTACTCCTAATTGTTAATTATTTCTTAATTTAGCCTGTATATTCTGTACCTTATTGAAGTCTAATTCATTGAAATGATTAATTACAACATCGGCTTCGGATAAATTTTGTGCTTCTGAATGAATACTGTTGTATCCAATACAAAAAATTCCTGCTGCTTTCGCTGCTTTTATTCCATTAGTGCTATCTTCAATAACGATACAGTTCTCTTTTGAAGCGATAGATAAACTGGCAGCATGCACAAAAATTGCAGGATGTGGCTTTGATTTAGGAAAATCCTCTCCGCTAACTAAATGTGTAAAATAATTATGCAACTTAAACCGACGAAAAACGCGTTCGATAGTAACTTTGGATGCCGAAGACGCCAAGATCAATTGCATTCCGTTTTGATGTAAATCTTTAATTAGATTTTCAACACCTTCTAATAATTCCAAATCGGCTTTACTATCAAAAGCATCATTGAAAATAGTTCGTTTTCTTTGGATCAAATCTTCAACGTCTTGATCAATTACAAAAACTTCCTTCAATTTCTGAAACGTATTTCGAGTAGAAAAACCGGTAAATGAAGTGTACATTTCCTCAGTAACTGCGATATTCAATTCGTCGAATTGTTTGAAATAAGCATAACGGTGTACGGGTTCAGTATCAACTATTACACCATCCATGTCAAAAATTACGGTTTGTATCATTTGTAATTATAAATTATGAGTTTTAAATTCTAATATAGAGACTGAAAAACCAACACTATTTTTTTAATAAATAGCGAATCACGGTTTCGGCAGCATATAAGCCAAATAACCCAGGCATATAACTGTTTGTTCCGTAAAATGATTTTTTGAAATTGGAACCATCGGTCATTTTTAAACTCGATTCGTCTTGAATTTCTGAAGAAAAAACGACTTTTAATTTGTCAATTTTAAATTCTTTCAATCGGCGACGAATAGTTTTAGCAAAGAAGCAATTTACGGTATTCGTAATATCGGTCACTTTCACCTTAGAAGCTTCCATTTTCCCGCCAGCACCCATGCTACTTATGATTTTGACTCTTTTTCGTTTGGCGGCAATAATCAAATTCAACTTTGGAGTCACACTGTCGATGCAGTCTAAAACATAATCAAATTCTTCTGAAACAATCTCAAAAGCACGCTCTGGCGAAAGAAATTCTTGTACACGAGTCAATTTCAATTCGGGATTGATATCCATCAATCGATCCCCAACAACTGTGATTTTTGGTTGCCCCACAGTCGAATGTAAAGCGGGTAATTGTCGGTTTATATTGGTAATATCAACTACGTCACCATCAACAATAGTCATGGCACCCACTCCTGCTCTTGCCAAAAATTCAGCCGCAAAAGAGCCAACACCACCCAATCCTACAACCAATACATTTGCATTTTTTAAATTATCTAAACCTTCTTTCTTGAATAAAAGTTCGGCTCTTTCTGTCCATTCTGCCATTGTTTTTTTGTTTAAAGTTAAAAGTTCTTAAGAAATCTCAAATTGTTAATCTACAATCTGAAATCAAAAACTTTATTAAAATTACTATTCACTATTTCCTGTATTTCATTAACAGAAATTCCTTTGTATTTAGCTGCCAATTCATATACAGCTTCAATTCCTTCATCAGTAATATCTGTTTCTAGAAAAAATCGATTATTGGGGACGCTTTTAAAAACAGTTTCTAGTTCCTTATTGAGCAATAAATATTTACCAAATGAGATATAAAATCCATTGTCCACTAATTGTTTGGCAATTTGTGCATTTTTGGAAAAGCCATGAATCAGCATTGGAACTGAAATATTCAATTTTTTCTTAATGGCTATCAATTCCTGAAAAGCAGCAACACAATGTATCACAACGGGTTTATTATATTGTTGTGCCAAAAGTAATTGCCTTTCAAAAACCATTTCTTGAAATTCCATAGAAATTTCGATGCGTTTGTCCAATCCACATTCGCCCACAGCCAGACAAGTTGCCTCTTGTAATTTACTTTCGATTATCACCAAATCAGCTTCTATTCGCTCTTCCACAATAAACCACGGATGAATCCCGATGGAATAATTCGGAATCGTTGCATCAAATTCTTGTGGATATTGATTGACTAATTCCAAAATATTGGGTTGATTCGTATATTTATGTGTGTGCAGATTAAAGAATTCCATTAGTCGTGAAATTTTTTGACCCCAGCTTGTATCTCAATATCCAAATCGTTTTCTAAAGGAACTTTTGGACAAGAATATTTCGAATTATACGCGCAATAAGGATTGTAAGACGTATTAAAATCAATCACAATGGTATCTCCTTTTGGAATTCTTAAATCAATATATTTCCCGCCAATGTAACTATCCTTGCCAGAACTCAAATCAGAAAACGGCAGAAATAAATAGTCTTTGTACTCCTTCTTTTTTGAAAGTTCAATATTTTTATAGACATTCAGTTTCAAATCCTGACCATCAATTGTGAAAAAAAGTTCACCATATTTCACATAAAATGGTTTTCTGTCTGTTGATGTTTTCATTTCAAACGGCTTTTCTTTTGGCATCCTGATCAACTTAGCCACCACATAAAAAGTTTCGTTTGCAGGATAAAAATCCAGCGTTTTAAAAACTGCCAAATCTCCTGCAGTCAGTGGACTTGTCTTTGCATCGGCATATTCTGCATTCAATTCTGTTTGGAATTTTTCCACCGCCGAAACATCAAATTTATTTTGGCCAAAGCCAAAATTTAGTTGAACTAAAAACGCAAAAAGTAGCAGAGTTTTCATTTGTATGATTTTATGCAAAAATAGTTTAAAAGTTATAAAGTGGCAACGTTTATATATTGGAATAAATAAGTTTATAATACCAATTCCTAGCCCAGATAGCAGTGAAAATCCTTTTATTTTTTTTCTTCAAAAAAATAAAAGATTGTAACGAATAGCTGGAAATAGCTCCTAAAAAACATTGTAAATTTGTAGCTTAGAAATGAACCTTATGCTCAAAACTGCTTTTCAACGTTACATCAATAATTTCAGAGGCTTTACCAGAGAAATTTGGATTCTGACACTCATCACTTTTATCAATCGTGCTGGTACGATGGTACTGCCTTTTTTATCCAAGTATTTAAAGGAGGATTTGAATTTTTCCTATGCACAAGTGGGATGGATCATGGTTGCGTTTGGTTTTGGTTCCATGTTAGGTTCGTGGCTTGGCGGTAAATTATCAGACAAAATAGGTTTTTATAAAATCATGGTTTTTAGTTTATTCACCAGCGGAATATTACTGTTTTTGGTACAATACATTCGGACTTTCTGGGGATTATGCATTGGAATGTTCGTTATAATGACCGTTGCTGACATGTTTCGTCCCGCCATGTTTGTGTCCTTGGCGACTTATGCTAAACCTGAAAATCGCACTAGAGCCTTAACTTTAGTTCGACTGGCAGTTAATTTAGGTTTTACTGCAGGACCTGCTTTGGGAGGATTAATTATTATGAATTTAGGGTATAGTGGCTTATTTTGGGTAGACGGAAGCTCCTGCATTGTATCCATTTTAATTTTCACTATCCTGGTAAAAGAACGCAAAAGACCAGCCGATTTAAACGCTGCAAATAGCGAAACCGAAATTCCAGCATCTGTATTTAAAGATAAGATATTCTGGATTTTTCTTTTTATCTGTTTTATTACGGCCATGCTTTTCTTTCAACTTTTCACTACTTTACCGCTATATCACAATGAAAAATTTGGGTTAACAGAGTTTCAAAGCGGACTTTTACTGTCTTTAAATGGACTTTTAATTTTCTTTCTGGAAATGCCAATTGTTAGTTTTAGCCAAAGAAAAGGCATCGATACACTTAAAATTATTCTTTGGGGTTCCTTCCTGATGTCCGTCAGTTTTTATGTCTTAATGATCAATATGTGGGCAGGAATACTGATTGTGAGTATTATTTTTATCACTTTTGGCGAAATGTTCATCTTTCCTTTCTCCAACTCTTTCGCTTTAAGTCGGGCGCCGAAAGGCCATGAAGGCCGCTATATGGCTTTGTTTACAATGAGTTTCAGCTTAGCGCACATTGCCAGTTCAAAGACGGGACTGGAAATCATTGCTGCTTTTGGTTATCAAGCCAACTGGTTTGTCATGGGAACATTAGGAATACTTTCCGTAGCAGGTTGCATCTGGCTTCGAAAACTCGTTCAAAAAGAACAAAATTAATACCACTATCATTCTTTGGGCGTGACCCTATAAAAAAAAGGGGCTAAGCAACAACATCGTTACTGGCCCCTTTTTTTTATAGCGTCGGGCTATACGCGCTACTGCGGTAGCCAGCTTTTATCCCTCACGCAAATTCATTTTCATAATAACTTCTCTGATAAAAAGATTCTCCAATTTATAAAAAGTACTGCTAGAAGTTAAAAAACTAAAAAAATAGTTAAATAACTATAAAAGTAGTTTGTAAACTGCAAATATAGTTGTATGTTTGATTTAAATATAAAAATCATGCAAAAACTGACCAACAAAGAAGAGGAAATTATGCACATTTTATGGAAGCTCAAAAAAGCATTCGTAAAAGAAGTTTTATCAGAAATCACTGAAGAACAGCCTCATTACAACACCCTTTCTACTATTGTTCGAAACCTCGAAGAAAAAGGTTTTGTATCGCATAATGCCTTTGGGAACACGCACCAATACTTTCCAATCGTGAGTTTAGAAGACTATAGAAAACGCTTCATGAATACGGCGATCGATAATTATTTCAATAGTTCGTATAAAAATATGGTTTCGCATTTTGCAAAAGAAGAAAAAATTTCAGCTGCGGAATTACGAGAAATTTTAGCCATGATTGAAAATCAAAAAGAGGAAATATAAACGCTATAGTAACAACATTATTTATGGAAGCATTCTATCTTTATCTTATCAAATCCAGTGGATTAATTGCGCTATTTTATTTGGCTTATCATTTAATGTTGCGAAAAGAAACCTTTTTTACAAGCAATCGTTGGTTTTTGTTATTGGGATTATTCACTTCCGTTCTATTGCCGTTAGTGGTTTATACCAAAATAATATGGGTAGAACCTACTCCTGTAAATTATGATTGGTCCTCATTACCCATAAGTACAATTGTTGATGAAGACCACACGCAAGAGTATATTTATCTAGGATTAGCAGTGCTGTACTGCATTGGCACATTGTATCTTTTGACCAAATTTAGTTTTGATTTTTACAGTTTGCAAAAAATAGTGAAAGGAAAAACCATAAAACGTCAAGCGGATTTTAAATTTATAGACTTACAAGACAATCTCGCTCCCTTTTCTTTTTTTAATACCATCGTTTACAATTCATCCTTGTACAGCAGTTCCGAACTAGAAAATATTTTGGAACATGAAAAAGTACACAGCGAACAAAATCATACTGTTGATGTTTTAATTTCAAGACTGTTTTGTATCTTTTTTTGGTTTAATCCGTTCATTTGGCTGTACAAAAAAGCCATCTTACAAAACTTGGAATTCATTGCTGACAGCGAAGCCACAAAAAAAATATCCGACAAAAAAGCGTATCAGTTAACGCTTTTAAAAATAACAACACACGAAAATTGTGTTGCCATTACCAACCATTTTTATCAATCATTAATCAAAAAACGAATCGTTATGTTAAACAAAAATCAATCAAAAAAATTGAATTCCTGGAAGTATGCTACAGTACTTCCTGCTTTAATAGCATTTGTGATGTTATTTCAAGTAAATGTAATAGCTCAAGAAAAAGTAGATCTTCAAGCAACGCCAAAAAACATAAAAACAAATGAAAAAGCAATAGATGTTTACGAAATAGACAAAAACACCACTGATGAAGAACTAAAAGAAAAATCTAGGAATTTAAAAGAAAACTATGCCATAATAGCTGACTTTTCTGGAATCAAAAGAAATTCTAAAAACGAACTAACCGCTATAAAAGTTAATTTAAAAAAAGGAAAAGAAATTGCACAGAAAATGGAAACAAAAGGAAATGAAGCAATAAATAAATTTGGAATTATAGTATCTAAAAATAATGATGGAATGCTTACTGTAAATTTTGGTTCAGATGAAAATAGTAGCAATCAACAAAGTATGCTTGTTGTTCCTAATGCTCCGTCCGTGATCGACAAGGAAATTTTTATCGACGGTAAAAAAGTTAGTAACGAAGAATTAGACAGAACTAATCCGGATGATATAGCCACAATGAATGTTTCTAAGGAGAATAATAAATCCATAATCAATATTGTGACAAAAGGAAAAACATCTCAAAACGCAAATATATTTAATTCTAAAGTACAAGCAACCACTTTGGGATTAGAAAATGTAGATCCTATTAGTTTAAATATTCTTCAAAAACCAAAAAATCCATATACGATTACTAAGAAAACGACCGAAATAATTGGTATTCCGGGTGATGCAGAGTATTTTATTGACGGAAAAAAAGTAAGCCCACTGGAAGCCGAAAATATGAATCCAAATCACATTAGCTCAGTAAATGTAGAAAAAGATGGAGCTTCAGCCAAGAACTCAATCCGCATTATTAAAAAAAGCTATTTGGATACGAAAGAAATGATCCCAGAGCTACCAACTCCTCCTACTGCCCCAACTTTTAAATCTAAAGCTCCTAGAGAAGACCATGTTAAAAAAGATAATAAAGGTTGGGAGATAAATTTTGGAACATTTTCGCCAGAGGACAATATTAAAAAAATACAAATCAACAAGAATGTAGATTACAAAAAAGCAGTTATCGTTATTAACGGAAAAATTAGTGACTTTGAGACTTTGGATAAATTAAAACCCGATGAAATTGACAACATGAGTGTTGAAAAAATTTCAACTAATCTAGAAGCTAGAAAAATGGCGATGATTAAGAAATATGGAGAAAAAGCTCTAAATGGAATCATTGAAGTTCAAACAAAAGAATTTCAAAAAAAATAAACTGATCCAAAAACACGAAAAGACGGTCCCCATCAAGACCGTCTTTTTTTATATCTTTGTCCAAACTAAAACCCTATGTATAAAATCCTAGCACAAATCAACAAAATCATTTTACCTAGTTTTACTAAACAACGCTTGGATTTGGCTAAAGCCAAGAAATGGCAAATGGCGATTATTGGTTTCAGGTATTACGTAACCACACGTGCGCTGGATTAATACGTAATTGCGGCAAAAATGTCATTCCCTTTGATTTTTGCCCTTCCATTCAAAAAAGCTAATTCCATCAGGAAATTGCATTGCACGATTTCTCCACCCAATCGTTCTACTAATTCACAAACTGCTTTCGCTGTTCCCCCTGTTGCCAAAACATCATCGTGAATCAGAATTCGGTCCCCTTTTTGAATCGCATCGGTGTGAATTTCTAAAGTATCGGTTCCGTATTCTAAATCATAAGTTGCAGAAATGGTATCGTAAGGCAACTTATTCGGTTTTCGAACCGGAATAAAACCAACATTTAATTCTTGTGCGATTAACATTCCAAAGAAAAAACCCCGACTTTCTACTCCTATTACCTTGTCAATTTTTTTATTGACAAGTGATGAAACCAATATATCAAGGCATTTTTTCCTTGCTTTTGGGTCAATTAACAACGGAGTTATATCTTTAAACAAAATTCCTTCTTTAGGAAATCCCTGAATATCACGGATATACTTTTCTAACGACATCTTTTTTTATTTTTTTACAATTTTACAGTTGCAAATTACACATTTATCCCTATATTTGCACCCGCATTGAAGTTATTATAACGGTTTGCAAATGGCCTTGTGGCGCAACTGAATAGCGCACTTGATTACGGCTCAAGAGGTTACTGGTTTGAATCCAGTCAAGGTCACAGATTAAATCCCTAATAGTACTAAAAACAGTATTTTAGGGATTTTTTATTTGATATTTAGTCCATTTTTAGGATCAATACGAAGATGGATCAAGTTCAACGCTTCTCATACGCGCCGCTACTCGAGGTGAAGTCTATCAAGAACCATTTTTAATGAAATTTTTCTCTGTCTTGCGTTTTTATCGAAGGGCTCGATACATTTCTCTTCCCGAAGTTTGGGGATAAAAATACTCGAACTGACAAAAAATTTCCATCAAAAACTAATCACAAATGGGTTATCCTTAATTATATTGAGGACAATATGGAAGTTCAAAACCCATATTCCTCATTTTTTTATACCAATGCGCTAATTTTAGCATCGCAATATTTTAATTCAAAGTAATTTCGCCATTCCTCAACTACTCTTATTCATGCTTCTTCTTTGGTTTCAAATTCTTCTTTCTTTGAATCATTAGCATTAAAGCAGAAAATTATGTTTTAGCATTATACGTTCGTGTTTAAATTACTTTAGCTCCAACCATTTTTATAAAATTAAATGAGCGTAACCTATTGTTTCTTTCAATTTAGTATCCACTTTAGCTATTGCTGCATATTCATGCCAGTTTGTAACGGTATCACTAATTTTTTGAATTATCGCTTCAGCCTTTTTTATATTCATGCTCTTTGCAATTTGCAAAAGATCCGCTTTAGTAATGTCTTTTCTTTTTCCATTGATGCTTAGGTTGTGTTGACTTACCCAATCACTTCCTGGACGGAACGCAAAACAAATATCATAAGCTGGTGCCAATTCCCAATTCCCGTCTTTTTTTAGTCTGAAAGCAAAGTTTTTGGTATGATCATCACAATTTCTAGCGATTACATTAAACACCATTCTTCTAAACATTTGCTCTGCCTCAGGATAGGGTAATCGCAGCAAACGCATGGTTTGAAATAGTTGTTCGTAGCTAAAACCGGTAATTTGGCTAAAATCATAATGCTGCATGGCACACAACGTTTGTATGTGGTGTTTTTGTTCGCCACCCTCACGGTCAAAACGCTTCGTCATGAAATGTGCTCTGCCCTTTTCTTCCAATAGTCTGCACTCCATCATATCAATTTCACAAGCTTTTGCCATTAGGTAATACGCCATTTCAATTCTGCCAAAGCCTGTGCTTTCGCCAAATTGTACATCGCTTACCGTATCTAACTTTAGTAACCAATGTTCAAAACCTTTTGGAGCGCTAGTCTGTCCCGATTTTACTTGACCTGTTTTTTCGTTAAAGGCAATAATAGCTTTTGGTCGAGCACCACCAGCCGAAGTTCCTATTTTTAGAATATCTAACATGGCTTGTTGCTCATCTTCACTCAGGTTGGTTTCAAAACGATCTCTCTTGGATAGCATTTTTTGAGAAATACGAATCAAATTATCAACTTCAATATCAAACGCTCTTTTGGTGGTTTTAAGCTGTGAAGGTTCAAATTCTAAAGCGCCCATTCCGCGTGTTCCTATAAAACACAAGAGTTCAACCGGGTTCATGCTGTTTTCTGGACGACCGTTTTGTGCTAGCCAGCTATTGATTAATTGATTACCATAATCATCCGGTAATACATCCGCTAATAATCCCGGTAACCCTTTAAATGTTTTTATGTCCCGTAACTCTGGAAACGAAAAAATACGTTTCATACTATTGATTATCGGCATTTTTAGCGGTGCCAAATCGGTTTTATTATTTATAAATTTTGGATCATACTCAAAACTTGCCAAACCTGTTTCCGCATTCCACGCAACAGCTCCTACTGTTTCTCCCCATATTTTCACAAAAGCAGTTGTAATCATTACCAGTCGGATTTTTTGGCGTTATCGCTATCACTATTTCTAGCACGTTGCCTAATTTGTTTGTCTTGTTTGGCCAGTTCTAGTGGACTCACTTCGTGTTTTATAGCAAACCCTTCTAAGAGCTGTAAAATATTTAAAGCCCTCATAATTTGAATAAGTGATAGCATTGTGATGGCCTCACCATTTTCAATTTGGCTTAATGTCGAACGATTGATACCCGCTGCGTCCGCCAATTGCGCTTGTGTTTTATTACTCTTTAATCGCTCTTGTTTTATGAATTCGCCTATTTTACTCACGATCGCGGTATCACTCATTGCAACCCAGTCTATGTTGGTATTTCCCATTATTATCTGTTTAAAATAATATTACTGTTGGTATTTACCAACAAATATAAGTAAAATTTAATAATTAACGGATAGCTAGCACTTTTTGTTGGTAAATACCATCGCAATTGATTAAAAAACCTATTAATGTTGGTTTTTACCAACAAAATATAAAAAAAACTATATTAAACTCACATCTACTATTGTAACTAATTTGATTGCTAAATTCTTCAATAGTTGCTTTAATCTACTTAAAAAATCAATTGTAAATTATTCCAAAAATATTTATTTATTCTTAAAAGAAAATTCCTACTTTTAAATGTTTATAAAACAATAATGCCCCTGTATCAAAAAGCTGTTATTGCTAATTATTTAAAAAACAATCAAAACTAGTACAAAATAAACTACTGATATTGAGCGACTAAAAAAGTACATTCACTTTATAAGCAGAACTTACACACCCCATCTTAAAATCACCTTCGATCTGTTTTCACTTTTCAAGTTTATGTCTCTATAAAATCATACATTTGTTGGTATTATGCACCTCATTAACTAATAACAATGGATCAGGATAAATTTATTTTCTGCCTTGAAGCCGTACCCGATGCAGAAAGTACCACTACAACAGAAGTGGTTAAAAGCTTAGAACTACTGGCTTTTGAGCAAGGAATTTCAAGTATTTACAAAACATGCGATACAATTGAAGGTTTGGACGATAGTTTAAGTGCTTTACTTTATGACGATCATAATTTTAAGGATTATGAAATCATCTATTTAGTGATGCAAGGAGAGGAAAATAGCATTTGTATTAATGAATATTACTACAGTTTAGAAGAAATAGCCGAACTATTTGAAGGAAAAATGAAAGGTAAAATTGTACATTTCGCAAATGAAAAGGTAGTGGACTTAAGCGCGGAAGAAGCACAGTACTTTTTAGATATTACTGGAGCAAGAGCCATTTCGGGTTATGGAGCAAAATTCGATTCTATAAGTAGCATTCATTTAGATAAAGTATTTTTCAGTTTGTGCCAAGACGGAGATGATTTGATACAAATCGTTGAAGAATTACATGAAAAGCACTTTGCTCTTTGTAAGCTCCTTGATTTTAGATTGTATTATTAAAAAGCGAATCTCGAAACCTTTTTAACCAATTAAAAAAGTCAAGACTTACACCGTTGCTCTTCTTTTTAATTTTTTAGCAAAATAGGCATCAAAAAAAGCACGAATAGTTAAAGCTATTTATTACCATTTTTTTTGTAAAAAACGTCTCGTTTTAATTCCAACTTTCGCTTATCACACTTCCTTTTTCCTCCTGCTTAACGACATTAATTGAGCGGGGAATGCGTTCTTGTAGTTCGGCTACGTGGGAAATAATTCCAACAATTCGGTTCTCTTTATCCAGCGATTGCAACGTTTCAAAAACCACAGCGACACTTTCGGGATCTTGTGTTCCAAAACCTTCATCAATAAAAAAGAAATTCTTATCGTTTTTATTTAAAGACTGAACACTTTCTGCTAAAGCTAAAGCCAAGCATAAAGAAGCTTGAAATCCTTGACCTCCGGAAAGCGTTTTCACACTCCTCGAAGCTCCATTGTTGAGATAATCAATTACCTCAAACTCATTGGAACTATTAATCGTGAGACTCAATTGGTTTTTGGTCATGCGATGAAAACGAACATTGGCCACATCGGCTAAATTTTGCAAATAAATACTCGAAACATAGTTTACAAAACCACTTGCATTAAACATATTTGCCAGCGTAACTAAATTAGTCGCACGGGTATTTAATAGTTCAAATTGGGCTAGCAAATCTGCTTTTTCAACAAATTGTGCCTGAACGCGTTTCAAATTTTCTAGTAAAGCAGAAACAATTCCTAATTGAGTTTCAAATTTTAATTTGAAAGTAGAAAATTGTAAAGTTTTTTCTTCTAAAATTTTATTTTCGAAAGTTTTACCAAGGATCAGTTTCTCTGCTTCGAAAACAGAATTATTAACAATTAGTAAATTCCCGGTAAAAACTTTGACTTTCTCTTTTTCTGCTGCTATATTCCAGTTTTTTAAAAGTATTGTTCTCACTTCTTCGACTGATGAAAAAGAATATTCTTGCAGTAATTCGGCAATGATTTTTTGTGTTTGTGCTAGAGTTTTTTCATTCTCAGTTACTTGCAATTGTAATGTAATTAAACTTCCTGTGAGCGTTGCCATTTCTTGATTTTGAAGTGCAATTTGCTCCTTTATCACTTGATAATCTGTTGCTGTTTTTATATTTTTATTATACAGGACGATTTTTTCAGCTTGAATTGAAGCAGCTGAAATTGATTCATAATCGGCAAATGAAAGTACTTTCAATTGCGACAATTCATTATCAACAGCGCCTCTTTTAGCAGCTTTTATTGCTTCGAATTCGCCCTTCGAAGTATTGTTGTTTTTTAGTACCAACGAAATACTTTCCCGCTCCTTGCGAAGCTCGTTTTCGTCATTTTCTAAAGCTACTATTTCTTTTTCTAAAAGGTGTTGTTGTATTTTTGTAGCTTCAAAAGACTGCGAATCTTTTGCGTCAAAATCTTTCCAAATGAAATTTGACTGATGCATTTTCTGTTCCTTTTCAATGGTTTCGCATTCCGCAATAATTCCTTTCAGTTGCGCTTGAACATGATATATTTCGAATTCTAATTTCTCAGCTTGTGCCTGTTTTAGACTGATTTTCGCTTCTTTATTGGCTAAATCAGCAATTGTATGGGTAATAAGTACTAATTTATTCGAGACATCTTCCCCTTGCATCACATTTGGATGCTCTTGCGATCCGCAAAGCGGGCAATTTTCGTCATCGTGCAAATTGGCAGCATAGTGTACCAACTCTTTAGACACTAATAGTTTAGTTCTTATATCAATTGCTTTTTCCTTTTCGAAAAAAATTGATTCTACTTTTGTTTTTAACACGTTTTTCCAACTATCAAAAGGCAGTTCCAAAAGTAGAAAAGCTGCTGTTTTTAACTTTAATTCTTGCTTCGAAGAATCAAGTTTAATGTTATGTACATCAAAATTATTCTGGAGGTTTCGCTGCTGCTGATACCAAGTTCCTAAATCAACTAAGAAAGAAGCCTGCAATCGCTTTTTTTTGGCGTCGACCAATTGCCCCTGAATTTTGTCTAATTTTGCAACTACCTCCTTTTCTTTTTTTTCACTAGCTAAAAACAAAGCCTCCTCCACTATTATTTTTTCATCTAAAACGACCAAAGCACTCTTTGCGATTATAATTTTTTCAATGGATTCTAAATCGGACACTTTACTCTTAGAAATTTCAAGGGTTTCAAAATCAGGCTGCACTATTTCTAAAGCATTTTGACTTTTCAAATTGCTATCCACTACTATTTTCTTGAGATTTTCAGTAGTAATCAGATTTTCTTTCGCTTTTTCTAAAGCCGTCTTCTCTGTTTTTAAAGTGATTAAATTAGATTTAAAATTCCGTTCCGTTTTTTCGAACAAATCTATTTCCAACTCCAAAGCATTCATCGTCACTTTTTCAGCGTTCAATTTAGAAAGCTGCTGTTGCTTTTTTTCTAAATCTTCAAAGTTTGCCTTTAATGTATTGAGTTCACTTAGTTCTTTTTCAACTAAACTTAACCCTGTTTTGTCGTTTTGCAATTCGTTATTCGCTGCTATAACTTCCTTCTCCAAGGCCAAAATAGCATCAGCAGAAATAGCTTCAAATCCGGATAAAGCTCCTTTTAATTGATCTAGTTTTGTTCTGGTGTTACTCTGTAATAATCCCACTTTGGATGCTAAATCAAAACGTTGAAGGTGAAAAATCTCTTTCATCATATCCGAACGATCTTTGCCCTTCAAATCTAAAAATTCCTTAAATTTTCCTTGTGGTATGATAATGGTCCGACGAAAATTTTCATAGGTTAAACCAATGATGATTGTGGCATCAGCAGAATTCATTGGAACCCATTCCTCCCCTATCCATTCATAGGCTAGGCGTTCAATAGAAGTGGTTTCTTCAAAGCGTTTTTTCCGCTTCCAATCGGCTACAAATTTGAATTTCCGTTCTTCAAAATTT
The DNA here is from genome assembly GCF_900099915.1 of Flavobacterium omnivorum. Classification (GTDB taxonomy): domain Bacteria; phylum Bacteroidota; class Bacteroidia; order Flavobacteriales; family Flavobacteriaceae; genus Flavobacterium; species Flavobacterium omnivorum. Next base: position 104,845 of record NZ_FNDB01000004.1, on the reverse strand, counting down.
AAGAATTCAAATTCGATATTGGCTTTGTCAGATTTTAGATTCAACATATTATAGGAACGCTTGTCTGTCTTGTTTAAACGCTCCGTATCCCCATATAAAACAAAACCAATCGCTTCCAAAATAGAAGATTTCCCGGAACCTACTGCGCCAAAAATACCGAATAAACCCGCATTAGTCAATTCTTCGAAATCTATCGTTTGCTTTTTCTGATAAGAATACAATCCGCTTATACTCAACTTTAGTGGTAACATAAAAGGTTTTTTTTAGTCGTTTTTAGCTTGACTTCCAATGATCTCATTAAACAAATCCAATAGTTCCTCGTTTGGTTCCTGTTTGTGTTTCGATACAAAGTAATCTTTGAACAATCCCTGAATATTCTGATCTAAATTTACTTTTGGAGTGTGTTGTTCCGCATTCCCATCCTTTGTCACAATTGGAATGATAAAGATGATTCCGTCGTGACTTTCATGGATTCTTTTTAAATCTTGACTGGCGAAAAAAGAATCGCTAACCAAAGTCAGCTCAACCAAACAGTATGGGTTTTCTAATAACCATAGTACTGCTTCGTCTGTATTTTCAAATCGTTTTCGATGTAAAACCCTACCCGATTGCAGTGGAATAGCTGTATATTTTACAAGCTCGTTTGGTTGTGCTTCAATAAGAACTACTTTTTTATCCTGACCCGCTTCTGCAAAACTGTAGCACAACGGACTACTGGAATATACGACTGGATTAGGATGGCCACCCACGTTTTGAAAACGATGTAAATGTCCCAAAGCGGTATATTGAATTTGGTGTGGAATGCAATCCGTGTAAACCATATCCGCATTACCAATTCGCAACGGTTTTTCACCCTCTGGTTCTTCTAAGATTTCGCCTCCGCGTTTCAGCATATACAAGTGGGTAGTTAGGATATTAACTCCTTTATTATCGCAGTATTTATCTGCTAGCGCCGCCCAAGAATTCTGTAATAATTGATTCAATTGTTCCTCCTTGTTTTCGGCTCCTAAGTAGGTTTTCAAGCGCATCTCATTCGCATAAGGTGTTGTGATAAAGCGAATAGGAAATTCATATTGCGGCAGTTGAATTTCTAAAAATCCATTTTCCGATTGCGTAATTTCAAAACCGTTTTCTATGGTGATAGTGGGAATGGTCACATCAGGATTCCCTACAAAAAGAATCCCACATTCTCTAGCCAAAGGATTGGGAGCATCAATTCGATCTGGACTATCGTGATTACCCGCAATAGCAATTACAGGACGTTTGCCATTATTAGTCAATTTTTTCAACGTCTTATATAACAAATCTACAGCTTCGACTGGAGGATTGAACGTATCAAATAAATCCCCTGCTACTATAACTACATCCGCATTTTGGACATTCGCTATAGTGCATATTTCATTCATTACTTTCTTTTGTTCTTCCAAACGAGAAAAGTGATCTAGTTTCTTTCCTAAATGCCAGTCGGCAGTGTGTAGTATTTTCATGCTGTATTTCTATTAAATAGGACTTTCAAAAATAGCAGTTTTAAAAGCTAATTTTCTACAACAATATGGTAGTAAAAAAATTATAAAATGCAGTTTTTATCAAATTAGATCTTGCCATTTTTTGACGTTTTAAATCGTTTTCTCAACTTTACGCGATTAAAGATTATCTGCACTTGTCCAAACAATACTATTTGTAGATGATCTCTACTATCTGACTTTTTACATTTTCTTTTTTTTTTGCTGTCGCGCTTTTAAATTAGATTTACCTCTAGTATTAGAACTTCCTTCTGAAAAAAATTTCAAGATGCTAGTAGTTAAAATGAAAAAACCGTCTCCTATTAAAAAGACGGTCCTAAAAATTTTAAAATATTTTTAGATATTCAATTTGCTATTCTTTCGACCAAAACTGAAATAGACCACCAAACCGATCAACAACCAAATTCCAAAATAAATCCAGTTCCAAACACTCAATTCTGCCATCATATACAAACAAGATATAAGGCCTAATAATGGTATCAATGATAAGTTTGATCTGTAGGACCATACGACTAATCCTACCATAACAATAAGGAAAATCCACATTGGGATTTTATGCTTGAACAAACTAAATCCACTTTCATATTTAACTGAATCTGCTAAGGGCAAACCTGCAATAACACTAGAATATTTGGTATCATCTTTCTGATACTGATTTAATAAAAGTTCTAAATCCGGCGTTTTATCCGTACTATTTTTTGCATCTATACCTACTAAGTAAGCATATACTTTTTTAGTTTCCTCTTTGTTTAATGAAGTAATAATTGCTTCTGAGCTATTGATTTGAGTTTCATTAGTAATGAAATCCATAGTCGCTTTTTTGTTGTAACCAAAAGCAAATACCAATCCAATTACAATCAGAACGGGCAATAAAAATTTAGAATTTACATAAGGTGTTTTGAATTTTCCACGAGGAATATCGGTTCTATTTTGCAATACTAAAACTCCTGCACAAACCAGTACAAAGGCAAATAAAGTTCCAATACTACATAAATCAGTAACCAAAGTCAAGTTTAAAAATAACGCTGGAACTGCCACCACAAAACCGGTAACAATAGTCGCGTAAGAAGGTGTTTTATATTTTGGATGTACTTTTGAGAAACGCTTTGGTAACAAACCATCACGACTCATACTCATCCAGATACGCGGTTGTCCCATTTGAAAAACCAATAAAACACTAGCCATAGCCACCACGGCACTTACCGCAATAATTCCCGACATCCATTTCAAGTCTAATTTTTCAAATACAAAAGCCAGTGGATCACCAACATTTAATTGGTCATAAGAAACCATTCCGGTTAAAACCAGTGCAATTGCAATGTATAAAATAGTACAGATAATAATCGCCCACATCATCCCTTTTGGCAAATCACGCTGTGGATCTTTACATTCTTCGGCAGTTGTTGAAATGGCATCAAAACCGATATAAGCAAAAAATACAGCAGATACTCCTTTTAAAACCCCCGTAACTCCATTAGGAGCAAAAGGATCCCAATTTGCCGTATCTACGTAAAACACCCCAACCGCAATCACCAGTAAAACGATACATAATTTTACTACTACCATGATATTACTCGCATTTCGAGATTCTTTCATTCCACGGTAAATCAAGGCGGTAATTAAAACAATAATCAATAAAGCTGGGAGATCCGCTACAAAATGAAACGAACCTATCACTGGTGAAGTAGTCCATGCCATATAAGCATCTTGCAAAGCCGGACTCAATTTAGCATATTCTTTTCCCCCTTGCATTAACGCAGTAGCGTCATCGAAACCTCGGGAGGCAGACAAGAAATCCATCTGAACCCATTGTGGCAGATGAATGCCTCCACTATCTAGTAAACTCGTAAAATAATCACTCCATGAAATAGCAACAGTTATATTACCCACAGAATATTCCATAATTAACGCCCAACCAATAATCCAAGCTATAATTTCGCCAAAAGCAACATAAGAATACGTGTAAGCACTTCCGGAAACCGGAACCATAGAAGCGAATTCCGCATAAGCGAAAGCGGCAAAACTACAGGCAATAGCAGTAAACAAGAATAGAAAAATAACAGCTGGTCCTCCATCAGAACTGGCTTTTCCAATAGTACTAAAAATTCCTGCTCCTACAATAGCAGCAATTCCAAATGCTGTCAAATCACGCGCTGTCAAATGCTTACCTAGCGCATTATGTCCATCGGCATTATTCTTCTCCACCTGTTTTAAAATATCCTGTACTGTTTTTTTTCTAAATAAACCCTTTAATGCCATATTGTGAATTTTATCATTAAAAATTAATATACTGTGAATTATATATTTTTATCCTCTAAATCGTGCAAATAATGTTCGAATTTCAAAAGTATAAAACAAATTGAACTAATACAGTTTCTCCCACTATTTTTTATATTATTTTAAAAAAAAAGTTAAAATAATTTATTTTATTTATTTAAAAAGTCAAATTAAACTAAATAAAACTTTTAAAAGGAAAATAATTTTAAAAAAGTAAGAATTCGTTTTCGTACTATAATCGGTTTAAGGTCGTCCTTCCTTCAAACAGCTTTTTAAAATGGAAACTGGATGCAAGGCTTTTCTGCTGGTTCCATCAAAGATCTGGTGGCGGCAACTCGTTCCTGCAGCGGCAATAGCAGTCGCAGCATCAGTGGCTCTAATTTTTGGAAACAAGGTATCTTCTCCCATTTGCATACTAATTTCATAATGTTCTTTTTCATATCCAAAAGAACCTGCCATGCCACAACAACCCGAGTTATAAATAGTAACTGAACTGTTCTTAGGAACATTTAACATCGCAAAAGTCGCTTCCATTGTACTTAAAGACTTTTGGTGACAATGGCCATGAATTTTTATTGTTTTCTGCTCATCAGAAAATTGTTCTGAATGTATTTTTCCAGCAGCAATTTCGTTTTTGAAAAACTCTTCAATTGTAAATACGTTTTTTGCTAATTTTTCGGCATTTTCCTTATCATCAGCCAATCGGATGTATTCGTCTCTAAAGGTTAATATTGCTGAAGGTTCGATTCCTATTAAAGGAAATTCAGCAGTAATATAATCCGAAAAAACAGCCACATTAGTATTGGCAATGGCTTTGGCTTCTTCAAGAAATCCTTTGGAAATAAAAGCCCTTCCACTTTCCTCATGATCTACCAAAATGACCTCATAGCCTAGGGTTGACAGTAGTTCATATGCATCGATTCCCACCGAAACATCATAATAATTAGTAAATTCATCACAAAACAAGCAGACTTTTCCATTTACAAATGAAGCACTTGGCGCTTGGTTCCAATTTTTTTCATACCATTTTCTAAAGGTATTTTGAGCTAATAATGGTACTTCTCTTTGGGACGCGATACCCATAGTTTTTTTCACCATCGGCAAATTCACCATAAAATTAGTAAACCGAGGAACAATGCTGCCTAAACCATTTAGTTTAGCGTTAAAAGCAAATACTTTATTGCGCCATAAAAAACCATTTGCTTTTTGATAGTGGTACAAAAACTCTGATTTCATAGCGGCCACATCTACATTACTAGGACATTCGCTGGCACAAGCTTTACAACTCACACACAATTCAAATACCTTGTACAATTCTTCATGGTCGAATTTATTCTCTTTATCTGAATGAGTCAAATATTCTCTTAGCGCATTGGCTCTGGCCCGAGTGGTATCTTTTTCATTTCGTGTAGCACGGTAACTGGGACACAAGGTTCCACCTGCCGAAGGTAATTTTCGGCAATCACCGGAGCCATTACATTTTTCTGCAGCACGCAAAATCCCCATGCTGTCCGAGAAATCCTGAATGGTTTGTATCTCGGGTTCGGCTCTGCCCGCTTCTACCCGAAGGTTTTCATCCATTTTGAAAGCATTTACAATTTTCCCTACATTTAAGATGGTATGAGGATCAAAAGCAAGCTTGATTCGCTTTAGGAGCTCGTAATTTTGATCTCCAATCATAAAAGGTAAAAACTCACCTCTAACAATTCCGTCACCGTGTTCTCCACTCAAGGAGCCTCTATATTTTTTGACTAGAATAGCCACCTCGGTTGCGATGTTTCTAAATTGATGCAGTCCTTCTGTTGTTTTCAAATTTAAAATCGGTCGCAAATGCAATTCTCCAGCTCCAGCGTGTGCATAATAAATTGCACTTTGACCGTGGCGTTCCATCATAGCAGAGAATTCAGCAATATACTGGGGCAAATCGCTCAACTCAACGGCAGTATCTTCAATAGAATCCGCGGCTTTATTGTCACCCACAATACTTCCTAAAAGTCCAAGACCTGCTTTTCGCAACTCATTTATTTTATCAATATCAGCTCCGTAAATTTTAGGCAAAGCATATCCAAAATTATTTCTTTCTAAATCAGCAATCAACGCATTTGCCTGTATTTCGGCATCTTCCATGCTAAGATGCGAAGCCACTTCGAGCATAATAACGGCTTTGGGTTCCCCTTGAATAAAAAATCTGTTTTTGGCTTGCTCTCTGTTAGTTTTAGTACAATCCAATATCGTATCATCCATCATTTCACAGGTGTACAAATGATGTTTCATAGCCGTAACCACAGCTTCTAAACTTTCCTGGATGGTATAAAAATGAGCCACAACCATAATATTATTCGTAGGAGGTACATCATCCACTTTCAACGTGATTTCTGTAGTAAAAGCCAGCGTTCCCTCGCTTCCGCAAAGGAGTTTTCCTAGATTTATTGTATTTTCAGTTCCTCCAAAAAGTTCTGATTTTAATAATAAATCAATCGCATATCCGGTATTTCGTCTGTGAATTTCAGGCTTCGGAAATTCTTTTATAATTTCTTCTTGATTTTTTGTGTTCGAAAGTTCTTCAAAAATGGTTTTGTAAATGGAACATTCGAGCGTGTTCCCTTTAGTTTTTTCAATGAATTCCGCCGACGGTATTTCGTTAAATACTGCCAAAGTACCATCACTCAAAACCGCTTTGATTTCCACAATTTTATCTCGGGTAACTCCGTACCGAATAGATGTGGTTCCCGAAGAATTATTGCCTACCATTCCTCCTATCATGCATCGATTTGAGGTTGAAGTATTAGGTCCAAAAAACAATCCGTGTTCTTTTAAATACAAATTCAGTTCGTCCCGAATTACTCCTGGCTGAACGGTAACCGTTTTTTTTATAGAATCAAAAGCAACAATTTTGGTAAAATGTTTCGAAACATCTACAATTATTCCATTACCTACTGTTTGACCTGCCAACGAAGTTCCTGCCGTTCTGGGCGTAATTGAAATCTTATTTTTTGCTGCAAAGCGAATAATTTTGACAATATCTTCCTCTGATTTTGGAATCGCTATAGCAATTGGTATTATTCGGTACGCAGAAGCATCTGTAGCATACAAGGTTTTATGAAGGTCATCATGTAAAAGGGTTCCTTCTAATGATTGAGATAATTTCTGTAATTGAGATGAGATTGACATTGAGTAGAGTAAATTGCTTTTATTTTCACAAATATAAATATATAGCAGTGGATTCGATTAAAACAATTAGGAAATATTCAAATCCTTTTATTATTTAGGGTAAAGTACTTTTTGAACTTCTTTTGAAAAAATTGGCAAAGAAATTGCGCTACTAAAATAGATGAAATTTTAAAAGCATTTTAGCTGGTCCATTTCACTAAAAAAACTATTTTTGAATACTTTAAATATAGGACTCTAATGAAAAATCACAAGCACATCCTTTTGCTTATTGCCATTCTACTGCTTTCCATTTGTAATAGCAGCGCACAAGCATCGGCAACCAATCCAAAAAATGAATTTAGGGCCGTTTGGATTGCTACCGTTGTAAATATTGATTGGCCAAAGACCAGTACTGACAACGTTGCTAAACAAAAAGCAGACTATATTGAGATTTTAGATACCTATAAAAAATTAAATTACAATGCAGTTATTGTTCAGATAAGAAGTGTGGGAGATGCTTTTTACCCAACAAAATTAGCACCTTGGTCTCGTTTTTTAACTGGAAAAGAAGGACAAGCACCAAAACCTTATTTTGATACATTAGCTTGGATGATTGCTGAAACACATGCCCGTGGCTTTGAATTTCATGCATGGTTAAATCCATATCGCGCTACAATGGACTACAACACATCGCTTTTGAGTCCCGAGCACGATTATTTCAAACATTCAGAATGGATGATTAAATACGGTGGAAAATATTATTACAATCCGGCATTACCGGAAGTTCAAAACCATTTATTGAAAGTGGTTGAAGAAGTAGTTCAAAATTATGACATTGATGCCATTCATTTTGATGACTATTTTTATCCGTATAGAATAAAAGGAGAATTATTTGATGATACCGCCTCTTTTGCTCAGTATGGTAATGGAATGAGTATAGCGGATTGGAGACGCTCTAATGTGAATACTTTTGTAAAAGAAGTATCGGTTTCTATAAAAAATATAAAACCATGGGTACAATTTGGCATCAGTCCTTTTGGGGTTTGGAGAAATAAATCAGTAGATCCAAGAGGTTCAGAAACAGAAGCAGGGCAAACAAATTACGATGATTTATTTGCTGACCCTTTGGCTTGGATGGAAAACAAATGGATTGATTATCTTGTTCCACAATTGTATTGGAGCATGGATCATCCCAAAGCTTCGTATTCAAAATTATTGCGTTGGTGGTCTGAAAACTCAACGAATACCGCAATCTATATCGGAAATGGAACCTATAAAATAAACACCGATTCGGATAAAAGATGGAATAATCCAAATGAAATACCCAATCAGATTGACATCACAAGATCTTATAAAAATGTTCAGGGAAATGCTTTTTTTAGTGCCAAATCATTTTTGAATAGAAATCAAAGTGTAACTAAGTTGCTGCTTGAAAATCAGTATAAATATCCCGCTCTTCCCAATGTAGTTCCAAATTTAATTCGGAAAGTAGCAGAAGTTCCCACTGTAAACTCGATTGCAAAAAATGCAATTTCTTCCCGTTTTAATGTAACCTATCCGTTGAATAGCTCCGTACGGTATGTTATGATTTATGGTCCTACAACCCAAACCGTACTTGACATCAATGACCCAAGTCAGATTATTGATAAAATTGCTTTTAATGATAAAAAAGAAGCTTTAGAAGTAGTGATTCCATCCTATAAATTAGATAAAAGCAATACCTGTGCCGTTACATTCATCGATTTTTATGGCAATGAAAGTGAAGCTACTTTAGTAAACTTTACGCTTTAATTTCAATTGAATATAATTTGCCCTAAATGAAAAAAGACAATAGCCCTTGGAATTGGATTCCTACTTTAAACTTTGCTTCAGGATTGCCCTATGCCATAATTATTTCAGTTTCGGTAATCATGTATAAAAACCTTGGAATCAATAATGAAGACATAGGTATTTACACTAGTTTACTTTATTTACCTTGGGTAATAAAACCGTTATGGAGTCCATTTATTGATCTTTATTCTACTAAAAGAAAATGGTTCATAGGCATGCAATTGCTCATTTCATTAGCTTTTTTAATTGTAGGTTTAACCATTCCGTTGAGTAATTTTTTTGTCATTAGCTTGGCCATTTTTTGGGTTGCCGCATTTGCCTCAGCATCAAATGATGTTGCCAGCGACGGCTTTTATATGTTGGCTTTGGAAAAAGACCAACAATCCTTTTTCTTGGGAATTCGCAGTACTTTTTATAGACTTTCTATGCTTACTGGAAACGGATTAATTGTATTTGTTGCCGGCTATCTGGAACAAGAATATGGCGACAAGCAAAAAGCATGGTCTTACACCATGGTAGTGGTAGGATTAATTATGACCGTGATTACCGTCTATAATTATTTTTCAACTCCAAAAATTGAAACAAAAATGGCAGTTATGAAAACAGTTTCGGTTCCGCATAAAAGTTTTGGGGAAGTTTTTGCCACTTTTTTTCAAAAGAAACAAATTGGCTTAGTTTTGGCGTTTATTCTTCTCTTTCGATTGGGTGAATCTCAATTATTAAAAATGTTAACTCCGTTTTTAATTGATCCAATCAGTGCTGGTGGTATGGGTTTAACCACGCAAGATGTTGGCGTTATTTACGGAACTTTCGGCGTACTTTCACTTACAATTGGTGGCATTATAGGAGGAATTGTTATTTCTAGAGATGGATTAGGAAAATGGATGTTACCCATGATTTTGGCCATGCATCTGCCTATTATAGGATTCATACTTCTTTCGCACTTTCATCCGGGATCCGTTTTCTACATTTATGCAACCGTTATTGCGGAACAATTTGGTTATGGTTTTGGTTTTGCCGCTTTCATGATGTATTTGATTTATGTAGCTGATGGCGAATCAAAAACATCTCATTATTCTATCGCTACAGGATTTATGGCGCTGGGAATGATGCTTCCAGGAATGTTAAGTGGATTTATTCAAGAATATTTAGGCTATGGAAATTTCTTTATTTGGGTATTTTTGGCAACCATTCCAGGATTAATACTATCGAGATTTTTAATATTTCCAAAGGATTTTGGAAAGAAGACAACCTAAAATAAATATCAAGGATTAATGCAAAAATTTATCCGCAGATTCGCAAATTATTTTAAAAAATTTATAAGCTGCGAATCTGCTGTTAAAAGTATCCCAAGCTTTATTTGATATTAGTAAACTAACAAAATGACATTAGAACAAAAAATAGGACAATTTTTCTTTCCCGCAGTTTTCATTAATGATACAGAAGAAAATATTCAAGCTACGGAATTGCTAATTAAAAAACACAACATAGGTGGCTTAACTTTTTTCCACAGCCGTGCAAGTGCTGCTACTAATTATGAAACAAAGAAAAAGGTAATCTTAAATGACGCTAGTTGTCAGCGATTAAAAGAACTTATTACTCGGTATCAAAAGTGTGCTACTACTCCTTTATTGATGAGCATTGATGCCGAATGGGGTCTAGCCATGCGCGTCGAAAAAACACCACAATATCCTTATGCCATCACGCTTGGGGCTTTACCAGAAAGTGAAAAAAATTTGGTTTACGAAGTAGGAAAACAAATCGGCTTAGACTTAAAATCGGTTGGGATACAGTATAATTTGGCACCATTAGCAGACATCAATAATAATCCCAATAATCCAGTTATTGGGTATCGTTCCTTTGGAGAGCATAAAGAAAAAGTAAGTGCTTTTGCTTTAGAATATCTTAAAGGGATGAACGATGTAGGTGTTTTAGGATGTCTCAAACATTTTCCTGGACACGGAAATACAAATGTCGATTCGCATTTAGGATTACCCATTTTAAAAGAAACTCTCGAAGAATTATTAGCCAATGAATTAGTCCCTTTTATAGCAGGAATCGCCCATAATGTCGATTCTATTATGATTGGTCATTTAGCCGTTCCTGCTTTAAACGATGGAAAAGATACTTCAGCAACGCTATCAAAATCGGTTATAGAAACACTTTTGCGAAAGCAATTAGGATACGATGGTTTAATCATTTCGGATGCGTTGAACATGCGCAGTGTTTCGAGTTTGTATGAAATAAAGGGACAGCTGGAATGGGAAGCTTTTAATGCTGGAAATGATGTATTGTGTTTTGCTGAAAATGTTCCCGAAGGAATACAGGAAATCTTAAAAAAGGCAACAACCGAACGTATCGAAGCTAGTTTTCAACGCCTGTGGAAATGCAAACAAAAAGCAGGTATTGTGGATGGCAAACTGAGTTTGCGAGAAACTTTGACAAACCGTTTTGATTTTGAAACTACTTTGGAACTAAACCTAAGAATTGCTCAAAACTGCATTACCAAAATAAAAGACAATCACAATACCGTGACTGTTTTTGATGCAAAAAATAGAGAAGATCTTGGTAAAATTAGCCTTTACAAAAATACTAATAACGTATTTTTTAAAAGCTTAACTCATGCTTTGCCTTCACCAGAATTTAGTTACGAAACAGGCGGTGAGTCCGTTTTGAACGAGCTAGAAAAGAACTTGCGTAAATTTGACACTGTACTCATTTCTTTGTTTGTTCCAAAGGCTAAACCATTAAATAATTTTGGCATTGAAGAAGATGTACTCCAGTTTTTAGGTACTTTATTTACTACCAAAAAATGTATTTTATATGTTTTTGGAAATCCATATGCGCTCCAAGTCATCCCAAATCTTCAACATACTTTGGGAATTGTAGAATTATATCAAGATTTTGATGAATTTCAAGAAGTTGCTGCGGAACAACTTTTAAATAATACTTTTTGCAAAGGAACTCTTCCTGTGATGATTAACAACTTGTAATTTACGTGTGAATAGCTTAATTGCAGAATCATAGTAATTACCTATTTTAAAATAAATATTTATAATTAAAAATTATTTCAATTTCCCTTTTGTCTGTCTACTTTTGCACCATCAAAAAATTAACTTAAAAAGTAAATAAAATGTCATTAGTAGGTAAAAAATTTCCAAGTATTGCAGTAGATGCTATTTCTGAAATGGGTGATAATTTAAAAATTAACATATTTGAAGAAGCGACAAATAATAACAAAAAAGTACTTTTGTTTTGGTACCCAAAAGACTTCACTTTTGTTTGCCCAACTGAATTACATGCTTTTCAAGCGGTTTTACCAGAATTCGAAAAAAGAAATACCATCGTTATAGGTGCATCTTGTGATACAAACGAAGTACATTTTGCTTGGTTAAATACCGCAAAAAATAATGGTGGAATTGAAGGGGTTACCTACCCTATTCTTGCTGATACAAATAGAAATTTATCTAATATTTTAGGAATCCTTGATATTGAATCAACGGGTTATAGCGAAGAAACAGATTCTATTATAATTGAAGGATCTAATGTAACTTATAGAGCGACTTACCTAATTGATGAAACTGGAAAAATTTTCCACGAAAGTGTAAACGACATGCCGTTAGGTCGTAATGTAAATGAGTATTTACGTATGGTTGATGCGTACACGCACATTCAAGAAAAAGGGGAAGTTTGTCCTGCAAACTGGGAAGCTGGAAAAGAAGCCATGAGCGCCGACAGAGAAAGCACTGCTGAATATTTAAGCTTAAACTAATATAAAAAGATACAAAGGTTCAAAGATCACTAGCAACAAAGGTTTTTGTTGTGCAAATTCACAAAGTTCTAAAAACTTTGTCTCCTTGAACCTTTGCCTCTTTCAACCTTAAAAAACAAACTTATGTTAATCGAATTAACGGAAGACACGCTGCAGGATTTAATTACCAAAAATGAAAAAGTAGTCGTTCAATTTTCGGCCTCATGGTGCGGAAATTGCCGAATTATGAAACCAAAATTCAAAAAATTAGCTATAGAAAACGAAGCGATCACATTTGCTCTTGTAGATGCTGAGAATTTTCCTGAATCCAGAAAACTTGCTAACGTGAGCAACTTGCCTACTTTTGCAACTTTTGTGAATGGTAAACTGGTGAACGAAACACAAACAAACAAGCAAGAAGTGCTAATTGAATTAGTGAACGAAATCGTTTAATGATTTCTTAGTTTAAAGTTTAATACATCTGCAGTTCAAAACCTTAAACTTTTAAAACCTTAAACTTTTAAAACCTTAAACTTTTAAAACCTTAAACTTTAAACTTAAAAAATAAAATGAAATTACCTGTAATTAAGCATTTGACACAATTTATAGAAGAAAATGATGAAGATTACATCATCGAAACTATTGAAGTTTTGGAAGCAATGAGTGAAATTCCATCTTTGAAAGAGGAAGAATTAGATGTAATTGGGGAATTAATTTCGAATATGTATGGTGCTTTAGAAGTAAATAAACTGGTAAAAACTGGAACAGATAAAAAGGAGGCTTTGAACTCTTTTATGAAACGTGTTTTGGGTTCTATCGACAAATAATATAAAGTTGCAATGCCTAATTTCAGAACGCACTCCTAAACGAGTGCGTTTTTTTATGCCATTTCCACAACACTTTATACTCTAAAGGTTTACACATCCATCCAGAAAGCAAACTTTAAACCACTATTTGAGAACTTATTCTTAAATAATTTTCATACTTTTGAACCTCACAAAAAAACAAACATTATGGCTTCAATAACATTAGGCGGAAATCCAATCCACACTTCAGGAGAATTACCAAAAGTAGGCACTAAAATGGCTGATTTCAAATTAGTTAAAACAGATTTATCAGTCGTTTCATTAAGTGATTTTGCGGGTAAAAAACTAGTCTTAAATATTTTTCCTAGTGTTGATACAGGAACTTGCGCAGCATCCGTTAGAAAATTTAATGAAAGTGCCAGTGCCTCAGAAAATACCACTGTTTTATGTGTTTCAAGAGACTTACCATTTGCACAAAAACGTTTTTGTGGTGCTGAAGGACTAGATAATGTAGTTAATTTATCTGATTTTCAAGACGGTGAATTTGGCAAAACTAATGGTTTGGAAATTTTGGACGGACCTTTGGCTGGATTGCATTCAAGAGTTGTTATCGTTCTTGATGAAAACGGAACAATTATCCATACAGAACAAGTACCTGAAATTGCTGATGAACCAAATTATGAAGCTGCATTAGCCGTACTTTAATCATAACTTGATGGAATTCCAAAAAGACAATACTTTTTTTTCAGGAAGATTAAAAAGTGTTTCGTATGCCCTTAAAGGCGCTTTAAAACTAATCACCACTGAACACAGCGTTATGGTCCAATTTTCTTTAGGGATTTTGGTTACCACAGCAGGTTTTTATTTTGGTATTACCAAAACGGAATGGCTTTTTCAAACCTTAGCTATCGGACTGGTTTTAAGTGTTGAAGGTTTGAATACAGCCGTTGAAAAAATAGCCGATTTTATTCATCCTAATTATCATGAAAGAATTGGCTTCATTAAAGATATTGCTGCGGGAGCGGTGTTTTTTGCCGCTATGACAGCGATAATAATTGGATTAATCATATATATACCACTTATTTTTTAGGTAGTAGCACAAAAAAAGAATGGCAAAAACAACAAAAACAGTCCCTTTGAACAAAAAAACCGATACTAAATCAGAGGCGAAAATTCCATTGCATTTAACCAAACAACATAAAATTGTATTTGGTGCTTTACTGGTTTTATTCTCCGTTGCTTTACTATTTGCCTTTGTGTCGTTTTTTATTTACGGACAACAAGATCAAAGTGCCGTTCAAGAATTAACTAATAGATCTGAGATCGTCCAAAACTGGCTCGGGAAATTTGGCGCCTTCTTGGCTGATTTACTTATTTACAAAGGATTTGGGATTGCAGCATTTATATTTGTGCGTTTGTTTTTCCTCTCTGGAATTTATATGGTGCTGGGTATAAGTGTACGAAAATTAAAGACCATCTGGTTTTGGGATTTATTTGTAATTATTATTTTATCCATACTATTTGGTTTTTTCGCAACGTCAGCGCCTGAATTAGGTGGGACAATTGGGTACGAATTGAATTTATTTCTCCAAGATTACATTGGAAAACCAGGAACTTTATTGATTTTATTGTTTGGATTAATCATCTACGTGATTTTTAAAATCAAACTTTCGCCTGAAAGTATTCAATCCTTTTTTGAAAATACCAAAAAAGAAATTAAAGCCGTTGCTATCCCTACTCCTTTTAATACTAAAAAAGGAGATTATAATTTAGAGGAATTTGCAGTTGTCGAAGAAGAATTAGATACCATTCACATCAAAACGAATGGTTCACAATTCGAAATCAATAAAGAAGCTTTAAAGCCAACCATCAGCCATTCCTCTGATATCAACAGGGATCCTATCGCGAAGCCGCTTGCCATGGAAGTTACACCCATCGCAACTCCCGAAATAATTTCCAATCCCTTAGATACTTTTGTTATAGAAACAGCACCTGAAGAGGACATTATTGAGGAAAACTTGGCATCAAGATTAGTAGCTGACTTTGGATTATTCGATCCAACTTTGGATTTATCCAATTACAAATTCCCCACAATCGATTTATTAAAGGAATATTCAACTGGAGGAATTACCATCAACCAAGAAGAATTAGAAGAAAATAAAAACCGAATCGTAGATACGCTTCGCAATTACAAAATAGAGATTGCTCAAATAAAAGCAACTGTTGGACCATCAGTAACTTTATATGAAATTGTACCGGAAGCGGGAATTCGAATTTCTAAAATTAAGAGTTTAGAAGATGATATTGCCTTATCGCTGTCGGCATTGGGTATTCGGATTATTGCGCCGATCCCAGGAAAAGGAACGATAGGAATTGAGGTTCCTAACAAAAATCCAACAATGGTGTCGATGAAGAGTGTTATTGGCTCAGCCAAATTTCAAGAAGCCGAAATGGAATTACCAATCGCGCTTGGAAAAACAATTTCGAACGAAACTTTTGTGGTGGATTTAGCCAAAATGCCTCACTTATTGATGGCAGGAGCTACTGGACAAGGAAAATCGGTTGGATTGAATGCTGTGCTGACTTCGCTTTTATACAAAAAACATCCAGCCGAAGTTAAATTTGTTTTGGTAGATCCTAAAAAAGTAGAGTTGACACTTTTTAATAAAATTGAAAGACATTATTTAGCGAAACTTCCGGATATGGATGACGCTATTATTACTGACAATGCAAAAGTGGTAAATACGTTAAATTCCCTTTGTGTTGAAATGGATAACCGTTATTCTTTATTGAAAGATGCTATGGTGCGTAACATCAAAGAATACAATGATAAATTTAAGGCTCGAAAACTGAATCCTGAAAACGGTCACCGATTTTTACCATACATCGTCCTTGTTGTTGATGAGTTTGCCGATTTGATAATGACTGCCGGTAAAGAAGTCGAAGTTCCTATAGCCCGTTTAGCACAACTGGCGCGAGCCATCGGAATTCACCTGATCATTGCCACGCAAAGACCATCAGTAAATGTAATTACAGGTTTGATAAAAGCCAATTTCCCGGCTAGAATTGCTTTTAGAGTTACCTCAAAAATTGATTCCAGAACTATTCTGGATACTCAGGGTGCTGATCAATTGATAGGACGTGGTGATATGCTTTACACGAATGGAAATGATGTGGTACGGGTACAATGCGCTTTTATAGATACACCAGAAGTAGAAAAGATAACAGAATTCATTGGCTCTCAAAAAGCATATGCGACCGCTTATTTACTTCCAGAGTTCGTTGGAGAGGAAAGTGGCATTAATCTTGATATGAACATATCCGATAGAGATACTTTGTTTAGAGAAGCCGCAGAAATAATTGTAAATGCACAACAAGGATCGGCTTCCTTGCTACAAAGAAAACTAAAATTAGGCTACAACAGAGCCGGCCGATTAATCGATCAATTAGAAGCTGCTGGAATTGTTGGCCCGTTTGAAGGAAGTAAAGCACGAAGTGTAAACATTCTAGATATGAGTTCTCTTGATCAATTTTTCAACAATGAACAAAACAATTAATACAATGAAATCAAACATTCAAGATTCTAAACAAAATTATACACAAACTATGGGCAAAAGACTCCTTTTTATAATGGCCTTATTCCTTTTTGGTTTTTCGATTCAAGCACAAGACAAGAAAGCAAAAGATCTTTTAGATCAAGTTACAGCTAAAGTTAAAAGCTATAACAACATAACAATTGATTTTAAATATTCTCTGAATAATGCAAAAGAGAACATTAATCAAGATAGTAAAGGAAATGTTACCATGAAAGGAAATCAATATGTTTTGAACTTTATGGGAGTTACAAAAATATTTGACGGACAAAAAACTTACACTATAGTTCCAGAGGATGAAGAAATCACCATTTCTACTGTTAATGAAAAAGATGATGATTCTATAACACCTTCTAAAATGCTTACTTTTTTCAATTCTGGTTACAAATACAGCATGGATATTTTGCAAAATGTAAAAGGAAGAAAAATTCAATACATCAAACTGGTTCCTGTAAGTGCAAAAGACCAAAGAAAAGAAGTATTACTGGGAATCGATGTGCAAACAAAACACATTTATAATTTGATTGAAGTAGGTAAAAAAGGAACAAAGACAACATTAACGGTTAATTCTTTTAAAACCAACCAACCTTTGTCAAAAAATCAATTTACATTTGCGGGGAGTAAATATCCAAATTACTACATCAACAAATTAGATTAATGTACTAGGTGAAAATTCTTGACAAATACTTATTAAAAACCTTTTTGACTACATTTACTACTGTATTTGTAATCCTATTTTTTATATTCATACTTCAAACCGTTTGGTTATTTATATCGGAATTAGCCGGGAAAGATTTAGATCTATTAATGATTATTAAATTCCTGGCTTTTTCTATGCCTAGAATCGTACCCCTAGTTTTACCCCTTTCGATACTCTTATCTTCAATAATGACTTTTGGAAATTTAGCGGAGAATTATGAATTTGCAGCAATGAAATCTTCTGGAATTTCGCTACAACGGGCCATGAGAAGTTTAACCGTATTTATTGTTTTATTAAGTATCGTTGCTTTCTTCTTTTCAAATAATGTAATTCCTTATGCCGAATATAAGTTTATCAATTTCAGAAAAAATATTGCGCAAGTAAAACCCGCTTTGGCTATAACCGAAGGGCAATTTAATGACGTTGGCTTTTATAATATCAAAGTCAATAAAAAAAGTGGTGCTGAAGGCAATACGCTTACTGGCATTACAATTCATAAAAAGTCAAAAATTGGTGACGGTAGTAAAACCGTTATAAAAGCAAAAGACGGAGAATTAATAAGTAGTGAAGAATCTAGTATTCTCCAATTAGTACTTAATAATGGCTATTATTATGAGGATATTGTTCCAAAAAAATACGAGGACCGCAGTAAAATGCCTTTTGCAAAAAGCTCTTTTAAAAAGCAAATCATTAATATCGATTTATCAGAATTGAATAACGTGGATGTAAATGATGAATCCGTAGCTAATACAAATACAATGCTTACCGTTAACGAACTTAATTACACGTTAGATTCATTAAATAAAAACATGAAAACCGATATCATTTCGTTTACAGAGAACAGCAATAGCAGAATTGCTTTCCCTGCGAAAAAACAGCTTATCGCGTCTGCAAAAAGCAAACCACTTCCCAATAACATCTTGTCGTTATTTACCAATCAACAAAAATCGGATATTTTAAAAATAGCGAGTAGCAATGTGGCTAGTACAACCTACTCGATTGATACTTCTAAAACTGATTTTTTTAATAAACAAAAAAATATAAACAGACATTTACTTGCTTATTATGACAAATTTGTAATTGTATTTGCTTGTTTTTTAATGTTTTTTATCGGTGCACCTTTAGGAGCTATTATTAGAAAAGGAGGTCTCGGTCTTCCTATTGTTTTTGCCGTTTTAATATTCATCACCTTTCATTTTATAAATACTTTTGGAAAAAGGATTGCTCAAGAAAACGGAATGACCCCCTTTATGGGCGCTTGGTTATCTTCAATTATTTTGACACCATTAGCAGTATTATTGACCTATAGAGCTACAAACGATATTGGATTAATAAACATGGATGTCATTTTGGCTCCCTTTCAAAAAGTACTTAAAAAAATATTCCCATCACGAAACTAATACCCACAATGGACTTAAATAAAATAGAACTCAATACAATTGAAGAAGCAATAGAAGCTATTCGTCAGGGAAAAATCATAATCGTTGTAGATGATGAAGATCGAGAAAACGAAGGTGATTTTTTGGCTGCAGCCGAAAAAGTGACTCCAGAAATGATTAATTTCATGGCCACACACGGCCGAGGATTAATATGTGCTCCGTTGACAGAAAGCCGTTGCAAAGAATTAGGATTACATGTTATGGTTACTAATAATACGGATCCAATGGAAACTGCGTTCACGGTTTCAGTAGATTTAAGAGGAAACGGCGTAACAACAGGGATCTCTGCAGCAGATAGAGCAAAAACAGTTTTAGCACTGGTCAATCCAGAAACTAAACCGCATGATTTGGCAAGACCAGGTCATATTTTCCCTCTTATCGCTAAACAAGGTGGTGTTTTAAGAAGAACGGGGCATACAGAGGCAGCAATTGATTTTGCTCGTTTAGCTGGGTTTAAATCAGCTGGTGTGATTGTAGAAATAATGAATGAAGATGGAACCATGGCGCGACTTCCGCAGTTAGTAGCGGTAGCAAAAAAATTCGATTTAAAATTAGTTTCAATTGAAGCATTAGTTGCCTACCGAATGCAACATGACAGCTTAATTATTAAAAAGGAAGATTTTGATATTGAGACTCGCTTTGGTAATTTCAGGTTGCGAGCGTACCAACAAACCACCAATAAACAAATACACATCGCTTTAACTAAAGGGACATGGAATTTAGGAGAACCAATATTAACTAGAATCCATTCCACACAAGTTAATAATGACTTATTGGGTACTCTAACTAATAACGTTGATCAGCAACTAGACGATATGTTCAAGGTTATTAATGAACACGGCAAAGGCGCTTTCATTTTTATCAATCAAGACATGCAATCAGTGAATTTACTTAGTCGCCTTACTGAACTTAAATCATTGCAAGAATCTGGACAAATGAAAGCACCAAAAATCATTATAGATAGTAAGGATTTTGGAATTGGCGCGCAAATTTTACATGATATTGATATCTCAAAAATAAGATTAGTTTCCAATACAGAGGGTACTAAACGAGTTGGTATGATAGGATATGGCCTCGAAATAACCGAATATGTAAAGTATTAAAACTTTTAATTACTTTTTTTTTAAAAATATTTTAGCCTAAAGCATACAAAATGAAACGGTTAAAAAATAGTCGAAAAAATAGATGCTTTTTTTCTAAAAATAGATTTGCATAACCAAAAAAGGTTCTTATATTTGCACTCGCAATCAGGTAATGGTTGTCGCTCACTGGAGAAATGGCAGAGCGGTCGAATGCGGCAGTCTTGAAAACTGTTGACTGTAACAGGTCCGGGGGTTCGAATCCCTCTTTCTCCGCCAGTAGAAATACTAAACGAAGCAAACCCTTCTAAATCTTATGATTTAGGAGGGTTTTTTCATTTACGGCAAATCAAATTATTCATTAAATCTCAAAACTTAGGTGTCTTTTGAGGTGTCACTGAAATTATATTTTTTAAGTGACACCTATCTCAAAAGTTACCAGTTCAACATTTGTTCAAATACCTTTTCACTATTTGAACATCTTGTTTGGAAGTAGTACAAAGTTTAAATTTAATAATAACTAAAAGGTCACCAACCATGAACACAGCCGTATCCGTTCTCTTTTATATAAAGAGATCAAAAGTCAATAATGATGGCATCTGCCCTATTTATGTACGTGTCACAGTACAATCTAAACGATTTGAATTTAGTAGCAACAAATTTGTTAATCCTGAGAAGTGGTCTAATGAAGGATCTAAAGTTAAGGGTAACAATGAAGAGACTCGTTCAATAAATAGCCACCTTGAATATTTAAAATCCAAAATTTTAGAAGCTGAAAAAAAATTATACAAAAAGGATATTATTATAACTTCTGAAAATCTAAAGAATGAAATTTTTGATCTCCACGACAACCAACGAATGCTTATTCCCATTTTCAAGGATCACAACAACAAAATCAAAGAATTGGTTGGTAAAGAATATGCACCAGGAACATTAGAGCGCTATACCACCTCCCTAAAGCATACTATCGAATTTCTGGAATGGAAATACAAGGCTTCAGATATAGACATTAACAAAATAGATCATGCTTTCATTACAGATTATGAATTCTATCTAAGAAGCGTTCGCAATTGCGCCAATAACACTGCCGTAAAATACATCAAGAACTTCAATAAAATAATCAAGATTTGCATAGCTAACCATTGGATAGAAAGAAATCCATTTGCAAACTATAAAGCAAAAGTCAAAGAAGTAGAAAGAGTCTATCTATCTGAAGACGAAATAGAGACCGTAATCAACAAAGATTTCAAAACAGAACGATTATCGCTAGTGCGTGATATATTTATTTTCAGCTGTTTTACAGGCTTAGCCTACATTGATGTCAAAAACCTAACAAAGTCGCATATAAGCCTTGGAATCGACGGAGAGAGATGGATATTCACTCACCGTCAGAAAACCGAATCGGCTTCAAAAATTCCAATCCTTCCAATAACACAAATGATTATTGATAAATATGAGGACCATCCGGAATGCAACAACCAAAACAAACTACTTCCTATTTTGAGCAATCAAAAAATGAATGCCTATTTGAAAGAAATAGCGGGTGTTTGTGAAATCGAAAAAGAATTAACTTTCCATATTGCTCGTCATACTTTTGCGACGACTGTAACACTCACAAATGGTGTTCCAATAGAAAGCGTGAGCAAAATGTTAGGACATAAAAATATCAGAACTACACAGCACTATGCTAAGATATTGGATAAAAAAGTGAGCGAGGACATGATGGTTTTACGAAACAAAATGTCAAACTGCAACAATGATAAAATTATCAAAAATGCCAATTAGAATTTCTACTTTCCTAATATAGCACATAATGAGTTTAGAATCGATAGTTCAAGTCAGGTAATTTGTAGTACATTTATCTTAGTCTGGAAATTTTTTCAAAAGAACATTTTAAATCTTATAACATGCTAACAAAAATAATTGAATCACTAAAATTTCTTTTATTGGAATATCGTTTTTATTTCTGCAGTATTGCATTCTTATTGGCTCTCTTGATTTATAGTTATAATAAAACTTTGTCTTTGGAAAAAGAGCTCCGATTGAATCAAACCACGTTCGAAAGAAGGCAAAAGGCATATGATGAAAAAGCAAAACAACAGCGAGAAAAACTCGAGCGTATGATAAAAGAGATCAAATCAGAAAAATAAAACTTATAATCGATTCCGTTCGACACAGATTTCATTGTTCATTCTGCGCACGCAACGAAATCCTTACTGTTTTAGGGAGTTTTTATTCTTCTACTTTTTTTAATATCTCCTCATTCCATTTAAGAGCTATAATTTTTCCTGATATATTTCTAACGAAGTTAAAATCTGAATTATTTTCAATCATACAAAAATTATTAGTATTTATAAAATGAATTTTCCAAGTAAGGTTGCCCCTGTCATCATTAAAATTAAAGTAAACTCCATTATTTTTTTTGGTAATAAAGAAGTTTTTATCTCCGCTTGTATATTTCCCTAAATAAGATTTTAAATCTTCATCTTTAATATAGCGCTCTTTTTTTATCTCAGGTGTGTAAGCATTTTTCCATTCATAAGTTAGGGCTACACTTCTTATAATTTCATCAAATAGAGCTGTATTATATGTGTTTGTCATAACGACAACTCCATTACCTTCTTCAAAAGTGCCTATGTATTGGCTAACAAAACCTTCGTCTACACCACCATGCTCGAAATTTTTAATTCCATTTTTATTAATTATGAATACTCCTAAAGCTGATTTATCATCAATGTAAGGTGTAAGTCTTACTGTTGTCATATCTCTTGAAAGTACCTTTTGAGATTTCCCTTTTAAAGATAATTGAGTTTCAATCACATATTTCGCTAAATCTGTTGGATTTGTCCAAAGTCCAGCTGCTGCTTGTTCTGGATAAATATGGTAATTACCTTTTACGGCTTTTCCATCATTGTAATATCCAGTAGCTAATAAATTCAGTTTGGATGATACTGGAGGTTGAGTATAAGAACTGTTAGTCATTCCCATTGGCTTCAGTACATGTTCCCACATAAATTCATCATAAGGTTTTCCTGTTACATCCTGAATAATTAGTTGTGAAATGGTGGTTCCACCGCCAGAATATTCATATTTGATAGATGGCTCATACATTGAACGTATAGCTTCTGAATTAGCAGGCTTTTGACCATTTAATATTTGTTTGATGGTTGGTATCTCTTCTCCTTTTTTGTATCCATAAAACCCATGTACACTGATTCCACCAGTATGACTTAATAAATTGGCAATTGTGATTTTTTTACCTTTTGATAAGGAATCGTAGGGAAATTTCCATAATTTTAAGTAGGTATTTATATCCGCATTAAGATTCAATTTTCCATCTTGAACCAATTTTAATACTCCAACTGCATTTAGAGATTTACTATTTGAACCTGCTTGAAATAAAGTTTTAGTTGTTACAGGTTTTTGCTCTAAACTGTCAGCCCATCCATAACCTTTTGCCCACTCAATTTTATAGTCTTTAATAACTGCAATGCTAACACCATTGGCATGATAAAATTTCATTCTTTCCTCTAATGTCCACATTTGAGGATTATTTTCAATTTGTACCCAACCAGAAAGATTGTTTTCAACTTGTTTAATTTTTGACTGAATTTCTGTAGAATAATTTTTTGAAGATTGTCCATATAAGAAACTTACTGATGTACAGAAGAATAAAAGAGTAAATACTGATTTATAAATTATATTATTGATAATCATTTTATTGTTGTTAAATCGTTTTGAATTTGTCTCGCTCAGTAAAATTGCCTACAACGTTAGTTCGTCTAAAAACCCTCAAACGAACTTTATTTGGTTAATTAGTTAGTAAATATATAGGATTTAAACTATAATTAAACTGCTTTTTAAAACTACCTCCGGTTCCGTTCAACCGGAGTTTCATTGTTCGTGCTAAGCACGCAACGAATCCCTAGCTGTTACCTGCTGGCAATTTTAGTATTTCAATATCCAATTTTCTTTAGAATATGAATTTTTAAGTTTTATTTTCACTAAGAAGTGAGCTAAACTACCAATAATTAAATCTTTCAATGATATCGAATTGTAGTCAGTAATATTTTTCAACTCTACGGCATAAAATTTAATATTGTCTGCCCAAATACCATTAGTTAAGATCGCATTTGATTTTGGAATATATTCTAACTCATAGATTCTTTTATAATGTAGGTTTGAATAGAGTGATTTGTATGATAATAATACGAAAAAGCTATCATTTTTAGTTTGGTCAAAAAACTGTTCGGAGTAAGTATAAGGAGGTAATTTATACTGAAAAACGCCATTTTTATTTAAAGTTTCAATTTTCATTATTCTAGTTTTACAACAAATATTATTGCTTTCTTTATTATGAAACATTGAAATTTTAATATCAGTTGCGGGTAAATTTCCAATTTGTTTTAAATTAAACCAATGTTCATCGTTACAATTATTTGTACAAACTTGACCTGCTATACAACAACATCCTGGCGAACTTTCTTTTTTTAATAAATTTTCATCATCACCAAATCTATAGAATTCAAATTCAGGTTGATTAATATATTCATTTGCAAATAGACTTTCATTTCTTTGTGATTGTAACTGTAAAACCGCATAAAAAATTGCGATAACAGTTAAAACACTTGAATATAAAGCAACTCTTGCTTCGCCTTCAGTTTGAGTTACCCAATTAATAGAAATTAAATAGATTTCTAAGTAGTGAGTCAAAAATATTGAAAGAGCAATTACAATTATTGCATAAAAAAGTGAAGGGATCTTATGTAAAAATTTATTCATATTTGGTTTTTTATTACGATTTTTGGTTTGCTAGCAGGTAACGTCAGTCTGTGAAAAAACCTCCATTACATTACCAGCAAATATAACAAAATACTTGTATCGAAAGAAGATTATTCTTATTGCAAGAATGCAACTCTTCACAGGAATTTCCCCTAATTCGATGATCTCGGTGATAGACAAATACAATTACCTCTACAAATTAATCTTATAGGTAAAGAGAATTATACCCCGAAAGTGATGGAAAACACATTAAAACCACCTGATAAACCACTACAAAAAAAGAGGACACTAAATCCTCTTATAATTCTCTCAAAAATCTTTACGACAACTCCATAGTGTTTACGGACGTACAAGTGGTTCCGTTCAACCCGGGTTTCATTGTTCGCGCTACGCACGCAACGAATCCTAGCTGTTAGCAGTAGACCTTAAAATATACAGTTCTTAAATTCAGTATAAAAAGAGGGTTTCTTATTTTTGAGATCGACAAATACGGAATATGCGTCTTTACTTCGATAGCTTTTTAATCCTCTATTTTTAAAATACTCACTAATAATAATTCCTGAAGGAATTCCTATTGCGGGAACAATTATTTTAGTTGGATCTAAAAGCGCTCCTATTGTACTTACGCTAGCAATTGTTGTTATATTAAACTTCTTTGCATCATCAATTATTTTCATCCACTCAACTTCCGATCGTTTCACCTCTTCTTTTATTTTGTCATTAAAATGCAGAATTTTATCATCTGATAATTTGTCAAGTTCTGTCTGCTCTATGAAAGAGCTGACTTCTCTAAATGCTTTTCTCATTCCTGAAATTCTGTTTTCTTCTCGAATATGTAAGGCAAAAGAAGTATCAACATTATCTAAATAAGTTAGGTCAAGCCCCGAGTACAACGAGCCAAACTTAGTCCAAAATGGATTTGTTCCCCTAAATTCAAGTTGACGTTTTATACTAACTTGGCTCGTATAGGAAATTGCTCCTGTTAATTTGCAAATGGCGTCAATCATTTCAATGCTTCCGCCACTGTCATTTAAAGAAACGGATTCCATTTGATCGTCGCCAAAGTCTACGTACATCGGATGTTCCTTTTCTCTCCTTTTAAATGATAAGGCTAAGTTTGTAACTTCGTTAGTTGAGTAGCTGGGAAATGCTTTGGAAATTGTTACCTCTATCGCTTTTAGAGGTAATCCAAAAAATGACCGGCGCAATTTTTCATCGTTCATTTTATTTATATCCATTTTAAACTCAGGATCCGTCATAATTCCTGGATTTAATTCAACACGTTTGCGAGCCTCTTCTTTTAAAATCGAGTGAGCTTCAGAATCAAAATTGAAGGGATTTTCAATTAGATGAACAATACCTGAACGAACCCATTTTTGGAGAACGATATAAAAATATAAAGCATCTACGAACTCAAGCCTCCACAAGTGTGGTTTAGCGATTGGATTATAATCAGGTGAAGTAATATTTGGATTTTGAAGCGGATGAAATATCAAAATTTCATCTGAATACAATGAATACCGTGCAACATTATTAATAATCGAATTGCCGTCTGAATAGCCATGAAAAATTGAAGTAAGCTTTTGAGAAGGATTGTTCTTTGGCAACAATTCGTATCTATTTAAATTTGTAGAAAAGATTTGCCCAAATACATTATAAGTTTCGGCTATTTTTTCAATTGTTACTTCTTTTGCTAATTCTTGCCATGTCTTATATTTCTTAATTTTAAAAATACGATTTAGCTCGTCGTAAAATTTTATATTTAATTGCCTGTTCGACTCGCTCATAAGTTAATTTTTTGTAGTAAATTTAATAACATTAGCCATAGAAAAAATATTTATCCTGTAAATTAGATGTCATTAAAATAAGTAGGCGATCGGTTTACTGCCAACGTCAGTTCGTCTAAAAACCTCTAAACGAACTGTATTTTGTTACTCATGGAGTAAATATATGTTATTTAAACTACAATTAAAATTCGTTCTGACAAAAGTCGCTTATGATTATTAAAATAAAACAGTCTGTATAAATCTTTGTGAATCTGCTCTCTATTGGCAGGATTTAACTCATTGGAAACTTCAAAAAATTCCGATAAATCGTTCTCTTTGAGTTCAAGGAGTTCCTTTAAGCAAATCCCAGAAGTTTCAATCACACCAAGATATTTGACGATGGTTGTTCTTGATTTTCCAATGCTTTTGGAAATTTGACTATTAGAAAGACCATTGGCTTTCATTCTGATGATTTCTCGTATCATAATTGATCCTATTGAATTATTGGCCATACTGATGTGATTAGATCACAAAGTAGGATAAAAAATCATCATCAAAACTGTCCAGTTTGAAACGGAATGAGGTGTTCACTTTGCTCCGGAATCACCTGTACAGTTTGAACCGGAATGGGGTGTTCACTTTGCTCCGGAATCACCTGTACAGTTTAAACCGGAATAGGGTGTTCAGTTTGCCCCGGAATATCCAACTTTTGAGTACAAGGATTATCGCATGGCGGGTGTGAAAAAGCAAATGATACTGACGCATCAGGAATTCATCAGGCGTTTTGCGTTGCATATTTTGTCCAAACGTTTTGTAAAAATAAGACATTATGGTTTTTTGAGCAGCACTTGGAAGCGTCAAAAGCTCACGCTTTTGCAGGAAAAACTTAAGGTAAAAGTTTTAGAAAAAGTAGAAAAGAAGCCTTTTTTACCCCAAGTGTCCGTGTTGTAAAACAGGGAATTTACACCGAATAGCGGTTTTTGACCAGCGTGGTCCACCGGCGTGGTTTCTTGGCGGTAGCCAAAGTTCAAGTTCCTATGAAAATTAATTTTATGGGTAAGGGAACTTATGTTCACAAATGAAGGAACACACGAAAAAAACCAAGCAGAAAACACTCCAAAAAAAAAGAAGCTCGCTTGCCTCTTGTAATTCTCTCTAAAATTTTTACGATAAGTGCATAGGTTGACGGACGTGGAATCGGTTCCGTTCAACCCGGGTTTCATTGTTCGCGCTACGCATGCAACAAACCCTAGCTGTTGGCAGTAGTGTTTTTACATTCCATCACATAATTTATCTCTTACAAGCATATGAAAATTGTCTAAATAGGTTGAAATTTCTTTTAAATTTTTCTTTATTTCGACTAAAATATTTTTTTCTTGTTTAAAACCTTCTACTATATTATCTTTATTATCAAGCAATAACATTATTGTTCCTTTGCTTTCTTTTATTTTGTCGATTATGCTTTCTGATTTTTTGATTTTTTGCATTGACATTTTCTTTTCGTCAAGCATTGAATTTTTTGAAATTGGATATCTAAAATATGAACTATCACGGTCGTACTCTGAAACAATACTTAATTGTTCAAGAAATTCAATATTATTATGCCAATTGTAATCAGGTGTAATTTTATTTAATTCTTCAATATTTGGTAAAAATAAATGGTTTAGCCAATACTCATATAAAATTTGAATGTTGTGGCAATTAAATAGATTCTCCCATTTTTGTTTTATTAAAATTTCTGGTTCTTCACTTTCAAATGAAGCATTTCCATAATTGATATTAAGTTTACGATGAAAAATTATTATTAGTGATTTTAAATACAATTCTATTGAATGTCTGTAAAGGTAGTTTTGGGGCATTTCTGCTTGTTGAGTTATAATAAAGTGTTCAAAATTGTTTGTTTGTAAAAAATCAGCACTTTTTTTATATGCAACAGCAGTTACTCCAAATCCTTTATCAATGTGAGTATCGATTCCTGTAAATAAATATGTCAAATTAATTTATCTTAAATTTAAATTTTTCATTGAAAGTGATTATTAAAGTTAATATAATTGTTAGAGCAAAAATATAAAGTATGTCTTCAATAGTTGCCTGAAAATAATATGGGAACTTTTCGGAATAAGTTTCAAAATAACCATTTACTGGATATTTAATATCACTTAAAAGCAAGTTGTCGGAATAAACATCATTTGATGTAAGTGTATTATATACTACATATTTACCCCAAAAATATTCTTTGTAATTAAATTCTCCGAAATGCTCCAAAATAAAAAAAATCAAAAGGGAAATAATAAATGATTTTAAAATTTTGATGATAAGTGTTTTTTTTATTGATATTTCTTTTTTCATTTTTCTTTGTTTTTTTGCGGTAACATTACTGCCAACGTTATGCCACATTGAGATGGCTGGAAATTCGTAACCGCTCAATTTTAGGCTTAACGAAAACTTGATGTGAAACGATAATTCCACTAAATTCCAGCTAGCTCAAAATGGCTGTTGTTCGATCGCTTTTTTATTCTTTGTTTCTTTCGATTACTTGATAATAATAACTAAAAGGTTTGTTATAATTAACAACTTGTCTTGAATTACTTTTAATATTTTGGTCGTCGTCTTCTTTCTCATCTTTGTACTTTTCAAGATTTTTTATTAAGTCGAAATATAATTTATTTCTATTTCTATCTAAATGTTTCAATTGTCTTATCGAATATTTGTTGCTCTTCAATTCTTTAAATCCATTTTTCCAACACATATCATTTGATATTTTATCAAAATTATTAAGATTTACTCTTCCAACTGACATACCAACAAGTCTATTTATCGCTGATTCCTTTACTGAATTTACACTTTTTCTTAACCCATTCTGAATAGCATTCTGTATTTCTAAAATAACATCTTCTTGTTTGTTTAATTCTTTTTCCAGTGATTTCTTTCTTACTCTAATAAATCCATTATGGTGAATTTCATAACCAACAAAACCAATCCAAGGAAAACCATCATTTTCAATGGAATCCCATTTATATGGACCTTTTGATTTTCCTTTCCAAAAAGGTTTTAATGTTATATCTGTTTTGTATTTAGATTTTTTTTCTCTATCTTTTTTTAGATGAACGTTTTCTTTAAAAAGATGTGGTACTAACTTTAATTCTCTTAATGAATTAATATATAAATCCTTTGCAATATTACACTGCTCATAATTATTATGGATTATAAGCATATCATCACAGAACCTTATATAAAATACTTTTGTTTCTAGCATTTTTTTATCAGCTTCATTCAAAGCTATATTAGCTATTAATCCTGATAATGCTCCACCTTGTGGAACACCAATTCTTTCATTATCAATTTTTTCATAATAATTATTTTCATTTAAACCTTTCTCAACCCATTCAAATTCTCCAAATGGAATTTTATAACTATTCCAATAATCAATATCAGTTGGTTTAGGAACATTTTTATTAAAGGCATAACAATCTAAAAATTGATAAAAAATATTTTCTGCATTTTTAAAGTTTAATTTAGGATATTTATTGATAGCATTAACAATTAGGTTGTTAAATAGATTTTTAATGATTTTATGATTGACAGAATCATAAAATTTTTCCATATCACACTCTACAACCCATAAAGGTTGATTCTCAAATTGTTTTTGCAATTCAATAATATCTTTTATACAATCGTGATGTGTTAATATAGCTGTGTTAGTTTTATTTTTTTTGGAACGAAAAGCATAAGAGGAATTCTGAAAATCATCATCAAATAATTTGGTTAAATAATTATTTGTAATACTCAAAATAATCCTGTCTTTAAGAGCAAATAATGATATTGGTCTGCAGATGTTTTTTTCATTTAACTTTAACTCATCTTTAAGTTTAGGATAAATTACTGGCGGTTTTATTTGAAAATTTATGTCTTTAACAGATTGCATAATATCTTCAACAAAAACATCTAATTTGATTAGCCAATCAACTTTCTGTTCCTTTTTTCTATAGAGTTGAATAGTTTTTAGTAATGAGTAAAGATTTTTATCAGTTGAATTTAGCGGTTCATTAGTTCTTTTATTTCTTCTTGAATCAAACCCTAATTTCACCCATTTGTTTCTACTTGGTAAAATTTCATTTAAACTTTCAAGTAATTTTTTTTGATAATCTTGAAAATCATTTTGAACATTATTAAACTTGTTTGATTCTAACTTATGATAATTGAATTTTTCTGAATTTGTAAGTAAATGAATTAGGTGCTTTTTGTTTCTATTTTTGGCAATTTTCACTCTCATTTTGCATAAATGATTTATTATTGCAGCTTCTGTAAAAAATGTTTCAAATTGTTTCATAATAAAATAAGGGTTCCTGTAAAAGGCTAAAGCCTATATTGCAAAGATACTGACATAGATGCGTATCACTTTTTTAAGTCCTCTGGCAAGTGAATAACCGTGTTTGAGGATGATATTTGCGGAAGATTTTCATCTCCCACCTTCAGAACCCCTATTTTTTTTGATTTTGAGTTAAATAGCCTTTGTTATTAGCCAAATAAATTATGCTGGTAAATTTAACAACACCATTTCTTGATTCAAAACAATTAAGTAGAAAGTTTTTACAATTTGTTTCATTATATTTATGAAGATCCATTGAACTTAATTTCAAAAAATATTTTTCTCCAATTTCATATGTAAAGGTGTTAGATATTACCATAGCAACTTTGTACCAATCTTGATATGAATTTGTTATTGATAAATTTTTTCTTGAAAGATAACTTATTATTGATGAGATTGTTTTTCTGTCGTTAGCTTTATTTTTATCTTTTGGATTATATAATGCGTCTTTATTACTTGCAAATTTTATTTTTAGTTCTTTTTGTGTAACACTTTTTATTGGACTATTTTCAACATCCAATTTTAAAATTTCAAAATATTCATATTTCGCTTTAATTTCTAAATTAGCATCAAATGAAAAAAAACATAATCGAGTTGTATCGCTTCCACTTTGGTCAAGTTCAATGTCATATGTATCTTTAAAATATTTCGACAATTTTATAAAAGCACTTTTGTGAATTTTATCGATTTCATTGTATTCAATTTCAAAATCAAATTTTAAACAAACAAGACCTTTTATTCCTTCATTTGATGGTGACTTCCAAAATGAAAATACATACGAATCATTTTTTAATAAATTAATATTATGTTCTAATTCTTTGGATTCTAATTTGTCAATATCAATAACTATTATTGAATTGTATGTTTTTATATTTTCTCTTCTTCGTTTCTTTTCAAACGTTGCGCAAAAAGTTACAGCTGGAAGATTTTTTTTGTGTGTATTATATTCTTCTTTTTTATCATCTAATAATAAATTTCGAAGTTTTGCTATTTTATTTTCATATTTACTTGATTTTATTTCTTCTAAAACTTCTTTTATAGTCAATTCTTCAGATAAACTTGTCCAAGTATTACCTTGATAGGAAACTTTGCTTTGTAAAATATTAAGATTATTTTCTTTCAAGGTTAATTTAATTTAAATGTTCTTTTTTATGCGATTCTCACACTGTGTCGCACAACTTGTATATAACATCAACAGGTAACGCTTTTTTTTTAAAGTTTTACCGTATTTCACGCTATATATTCTAGTTCGTAAATAAAATCATTTTTAACTATTGTTACAATACCCACATTTAGTGATATTTTGACTTTAATTAAAGAGTATAATAGTAAGCTAATTCTAATGCGGTATATTTTTCATTTCTTTCTTCTAATTCTCCAACTATCATTTTTATCATAATCCCTTCTAAACTCATAAAACTTCCCTCTCAGGTAAAGACTTAAAAACCAAACCACAATAAATCCTATTATTTCATACCATTCCATAACTCAAATATAGAAAGTATAGGAATTCGTCTTTTAGCTTGAAATCAAGTAATCCTTTTTTGATAAGAAATAATCCCGAATTGACAAGTGTTAAGTACCAGGAATGATATGTTGTCGTATTTAACAATGTCAAACCCTCAGTAAAGACTAGGGTTGTTATAAAAACAAATGCAACATTATTTAATCACATTACTTACTATTGCTATATAAAAAAAAGATGCCTCGTGGCATCTTTTTATTTTACAAACCTACAAGTTTAAAAAACTCCGAAAGCTTTATATTTCGAGCCTCGCAAATTTTATTTAAAGTATATAAGGTTATCGTATAATTTTCATCATTATAAATTCTACGGACAGTTTTTTCATCAATATTATGGTTTAGTGCAAATTCAGTTTTTGCCTGAGTTTCACCAATCCATTCGTTAGCAATGAAGTCGCATATTTTTCTATTTAAATCACCCATATAAACAAAATAAGTTGTTAATAATTAATTTTAATCGGACAACTGTCCGATTGTGAAAAATTTATACTATATTTGTTTTAGAATTAATACATTTGCGTTTCTTCATTTAAAAATATTTGAAGCATTCGCTTTGAATCTCGTATCAGAAAATTGGCGTTTTAAAACCACGAGATGATAAGTTAAGATGCTCACGACCATGGCGTGGGCTCACTTATTTGTGGTTAAGGTATGCCAATGCCTCTGATGCAATAAGCTGAGTTCCATGCCATTTTTTTATTCTTTGGCCAGATTATTCAGCTTTTATTCTTAGCACCGCTTTATCATTTTTCATAGTCTCGCAGCAGTTTAACCCTCTAAAACACGCATGCCTATGAGTAAAGTGCAACTACACATCTAAAACAGTCAACGCAAGGCGTTAAACTCGGTTTCAATCATTAAACCACAAATTCCCCGTTAATAAAACGCTCTTTTCTTAATCGGCAGTAGAGACCTATACCCAGCTTTAAACAAAAACCGCCTATGGCTAAATAAAATGTAATCCATGATTTGATGAATTCTGAACTTTGATTACCTAAAAAGCACCTGCACCGCAAGCTTCTTTGAACAAAAGATCTCATTAATTTAATTTGAATTTATTAATGGTGCAGGATGTTTTATTGTAAGTACGAACAGATAACCAACAACAGATAACAATAAAATGAAATATTACAAACAAATACTAGCAGCATTAATACTGGCATTTATAACACTTATATTCCTTTGGCTTTATGGCTGCAACAAGTATACTGAAAAGGATTATCTAAAATCACAACTAATTAAAACACCATTATGCTTATGATATAGTAAAACACCATTCCTAAAGACTTAAAGACATTCCATTGGATGACTTTAAGACTAAACAAAAGGCCCTCTAACTCTTCTTGGCGGACGAATAGAGGACCATAGCAAAACAAAACTCACATTCCATCTAACCAATAACCAATAATATGAAAAAAAAATCAGTTTATAGGTCTAGGAAGCCATTTATATATCCGTTAATTTTCGGAATATTCCTAAACTCCATTTCCCCAACACTAGCGCACAATCCTTTTCCAAGTAATAATAAAGAAAAGGAACGACCAAAAATAAAATTTTGCATTGTTGTGCCTTTATGGCAATACAAACAACAAAATCAAATCAGCGGCACTATTACTGATGGTACAAGCCCTTTACCCGGTGTAACAATTTCCATAAAAGGAAAAAGAAATAATACCGTAAGCTCCGACTTCAAAGGACAATACACACTTACAGCTACTGCTACAGATACTTTGATGGTCTCTTTTATAGGATTCAAAACAGCAATAGTTCCCATAAACAGTCGTAAAACTGTCAATGTACAATTACAGCAAGACTTGACCACACTAAAAGAAGTCCGTGTCAACGCAGGCTATTATTCCGTCAAAGAAAGCGAACGCACCGGAAACATTGCCCGTATTACCGCCAAAGACATAGAAACACAACCCGTAACCAATGTGCTGGCCACCATGCAAGGACGCATGGCTGGTGTCAATATAACACAAACAACCGGTGTGCCAGGTGGGGGATTTGATATCAAAATTCGCGGCCAAAATAGCCTTCGCGCTGAGGCTAACGCCCCTTTATACCTCATCGATGGGGTTCCCTATGCTGCGGATCCCATCGGACACAATCAAACAGCCACCAGCTTTCCCACCGTCACTAGCCCCTTAAATAGTATCAATCCCAGCTCTATTGAAAGTATCGAGATCCTAAAAGACGCCGATGCAACAGCGATTTATGGATCAAGAGGTGCCAATGGCGTAGTATTGATCACCACAAAAAAAGGGAAGCCGGGCAAAACATCCTTTAGAGTACAAGCCTCTTCTGGAGCGGGTACGGTGACCCAGTTCATGAAATTGATGAACACATCCCAATATCTGGAAATGCGCAAGCAAGCATTCCTTAATGATGGTCTGACCGATTATAATCCATGGGACTACGACATTAACGGCACTTGGGATCAAAATAGGAATACGGATTGGCAAAAGGAACTTCTAGGCAATACCGCCCAGTTCAACGACATTCAGGGAACACTATCAGGAGGCTCAGAACAGACACAATTTCTATTAAGTGCCAACTATCACAACGAATCCTCTGTTTTTAAAGGTCCCTTTGCTTACAAAAAAGGAGGTGCAAACATCAACATGAACCACCAGTCTGAAAACAACAAATTTAAAGTCAGCTTTTCCGGGGCTTATACCCTTCAGCATAATGACCAGCCCGCTTTTGATTTTAGCTACGAAGCCCGTTCATTACCCCCAAATGCTCCCGCATTATATAAGCCCGATGGCAGTCTCAATTGGGAAAATGGAACTTGGGAGAATCCCCTAAGAAATCTCAATGCTAAATTTGAATCTAAAACAAAGGACCTAATTGCCAATACGCTGCTATCGTACGAACTTTTGCCTGGATTGGTTTTAAAAAGTAGCATGGGTTATACGGATTTATCAACTATAGAAACACGAATTGCCCCCTCTACTATTTATAACCCGGCTTACAATGTGACTAGCGACAGATCTGCGCTATTCAATAATACCACCAGCCGTTCCTCGTGGATCATTGAACCACAAATCAATTGGGAAAAGGAATCCGCTATAGGAAAAATTAGAGTGCTTGTTGGATCAACTTTTCAACAGCAAACCACCAACATGCTTGTACAAGGCGCCAACGGATTTAGCTCCAATAGTCTGATTTATAATCTAGCCGCCGCCAAATATATAAATGTCTTGGTTCATGAGGAAACCCTATACAAATACCAAGCAATCTTTGGGCGCTTTAATTATGATTGGCAAGGGCGCTATATCGTTAATCTTACCGCCAGAAGGGATGGTTCCAGTCGTTTTGGTCCCGGCAATCAGTTTGCCAATTTTGGGGCTATAGGTGCCGCTTGGCTGTTTTCAAAGGAAAACTTTTTAGAAGACAATTCATGGTGGAGTTTCGGCAAAATAAGAGCTAGTATAGGTACTACAGGGAACGACCAAATTGGGGACTATCAATTTTTCAACACTTATACCACTACAGGCATCAGTTATAACGGCACAATCGGCTTACAACCTTCGCGCCTTTTCAACCCCAACTTTGGCTGGGAAACCAATAACAAATTGGAAGCGGCAGTAGAACTCGGTTTTTTACAAGACCGTATTTTTGCCACTGCATCTTGGTATCAAAATCGTTCGTCCAACCAATTAGTAGGCATGCCATTAACCGGTACGACAGGATTTACGGTATTGCAATCCAATTTGGATGCCACAGTAGAGAATACAGGCTTAGAAATGACCATCCAAACTGCTAATTTTAATAATCATAATTTTAGTTGGACCACAAGCCTAAATCTAACGCTATCCAAAAACAAGCTGTTGCGCTTTCCAGGACTCGAAAGTTCCCCATACAACCAACAGTACCGTATTGGTGAGCCGCTGAACATTGCACTACTTTACAAATACAAAGGTATCAATCCGCAAACTGGAGTTTACGAATTTGAAGATACCAATAATGATGGCGTTATTTCCTTTCCAGAAGACCGGCAAACGGCAGCCGACCTTAACCCCAAGTTCTTTGGTGGCCTACAAAACCAGCTCCGCTATAAAAACTGGAAACTTGACTTTTTATTTCAGTTTGTAAAACAAAAGAACCGCTCCTATCCTATGGGTGCCGCGGGAATGATGTCTAATCAACGAACGACTGCAATCAACAGCTGGCTGCAGCCTGGCGATCAAACGAACTATCAAATCTATACCGCAGGAAACAATTATGATGCCCTTATTGCAGATTACTATTATTCCGAGAGCGATGCCTCAGTTATTGACGCTTCTTTTATTCGTTTAAAAAATATCGCACTGTCTTTTGATGTTCCCTTAAAGCTTCGTGAAACACAATTCAAAATAATAGCACAGGCACAAAATCTATTGACGTTCACAAAATTCAATGAAGGAGACCCCGAGTTTACCAGCTATGGCTTCTTACCACCGCTTAAAGTAATTACTGCGGGAGTACAATTAACTTTTTAATCCAATAAACATGAAAGCAATACACACAAAAACAAATGTCTATTTATGGCTAAGCTTGCTTCTTATCCTAAATGCTTGCGACTCCTTTGTCGCTGTAGATTTACCCGAATCACAATTGACAAATGTGGCGGTATTTGAAGACAATGCCACAGCAAATGCAGCCCTGACGAACATATATTCTAAAATTAGGGACAACGGAATACTAACAGGAACTAACTCGGGAATCTCCAATCAATTGGCTAACTATACGGACGATATGGTAGCGTATGGGAATCCTACCAATCCTAGTTTCCCTTTTTATAATGATAATGTTTTACCATCAAACACGTCGATTCCGGACTATTGGAATGCCTCATACAATCAAATATATAGTGCTAATGCCATACTGGAGGGGGTTGATTTGAGTACTGAGCTGTCAGAGGAAAATAAAAAACTATTGCAAGGAGAAGCCTTTTTTATAAGGGCTCTAGTACACTTCTATTTGGTTAACCTTTTTGGTGATGTTCCCTACATAAAAGAAACGGACTATCGAAAAAATGCCACTGCCAACAGGATGCCTACTCAACAAGTATACGAAAATATTATCCTCGACCTAGAAAAGGCTATCACACTATTGCCCGAAAATTATAGCAGTACATCAAGAGTTCGTCCTACTAAATATGTGGCTAAAGCACTTTTATCAAGAACCTACTTATATACAAAAGCTTATACTCAAGCAGCCAACGAAGCAACTACAGTTTTAAATCAAACTGCTATTTATTCATTGGAAGAAAACCTGAAAGATGTATTCTTACTCAGTTCAAAAGAAACAATCTGGCAACTGCAAGCAGGTATTAGCGGACAAAATACCCAAGAAGCAGCCGTATTTGTTTTCTTATCGGGTCCTCCCTCCTTAGTGGCGCTTTCTGATAATCTGGTAGCTTCATTTGCGCCGGCAGACATGCGAAAAACCAATTGGACCAAAGCAATTACTGACGGTACCACCACCTGGTATCATGCTAATAAATACAAAGAAAGAGACTTTACAGGAGTATCAAAAGAGTACTCGATTGTTTTTCGTCTCGCCGAATTATACCTAATAAGAGCCGAAGCTAGAGCTCATCAAGGCGATCTCATTGGAGCCAAAGAAGACCTCAACATCATTATGCAGCGTGCTGGCTTAGCCCCGGCCATGGCCATAAGCCAAGCGGAAATCATAACGGCTATCGTTCAAGAGAGAAGATGGGAGTTTTTTACCGAGCATGGTCATCGATTCTTCGACCTGAAACGATTGAACCTATTAGATAACACATTGTCTGCTGTCAAACCAGGCTGGAATACAACTGATCAATTGTTCCCGATTCCACAAAGTGAACTAAGTACAAACCCTAATCTTCGCCCACAAAATCCGGGCTATTAATCCAATGAATTATGGTACACGATCAGCAAAGCCATTCGGGTCAAAGCAGCATTAGAAAAAGAATATACTCCCCCTTATTTTTAGTTTTTTTATTTATTTTGCCAGTACTAGGCTGCCCCTTATGGGGGCAGTCGGGGCAAAAAAAACAGTTAACAGCCGAAGACTATCCTTTATGGGGTCAGCTCTCTATGGATAAAATAGCACCCAATGAAGAATGGGTCAGCTACACAATGAGCTATACAGAGGATCGGGATACTTTATTTGTGCGCAATGTGGCAAACCATACAAGCTATTCTTTCCCAGCTGGAGACAAGTCTGCTTTTACAAAAGATATTTTTTTTGTTTGTCAAAGTAAAGATACAGTCCAAATTGTGAATTTAGAAACAGGAAAAAAAGAAATTCTCGCTGGAGTGAGCGCCTACTGTTATTCATTTCAAAATAACTTGGTACTCTTGTTGCTTGCAAGCGCTGAAAATAAAAGAAGCTTAATTATCAGATCTCCCTCGGGAAAGACTCTAGCAGAAATATCTGATGTGATCCAATATTCGCTAAGTCCCAATGGTAATCATTTAGTTTATACAACTTCTCGTAAAAATGGCAATGCAGTATCAATAATTAATTTGGCTACTTTAAAAATGGCAACTCTAATAACTAAGGCCACCGCTGCTAATGATTATAACCATTTCACTTGGCATAAAGATTCCAAAGCAGTCACATTCTACAGCCAATCGAAAATGAACCTTATTGACGGTCTGTGGCTCTATACAATTGCCAATACTAAATTATGGCAGCTGGACCCTAGCAATGAATCCAGTTTCCCTACTACTGCAACAATCGTGGATAATCCCCGTTATAAAATGATCATTTCCGATGATCTCGAAAAAGTGTTTTTTAGCATAAAAGAAAAAACAATACCCATCGCGGAAAAGACTAATTCCAAGGTAGAAATCTGGAATGCAAATGATAAATGGATTTATCCTGAGGAACAGCAATATGGGAAATTTGAAGAACAACCCAAGATAACCCTGTGGCAACCCAAAAATGGGCATGTGACGCGAATCACTTCTACTGAATTACCTTCGATCATGCTGTCCGGGAATCAGCAATATGCATTTTTGTCGAATCCCAAAAGCTATGAGCCACAATTCGATTTTCAAGGCCCGAGAGATTATTACATACAGAATTTAAACACCTTTGAAAATAAACTTTTCTTAAGCAAACAATCCAGCTTTTACCAAGATATAATCCCTTCTCCAAATGGCAAATATATAGCTTACTTTAGAGACCAAGATTGGTGGGTTTACGATATTAAGCACAATACGCACACCAACCTCACAATAAAAACTGGCGTCTCTTTTTCAGGTAAAGTACATGCCTTAGAATCGGATTCGGTCTTTGGATGTCCGGCATGGAGTAAGGAGGACAAAGAAATTATACTGTATGATGAATTTGATATATGGGCGATCAAAGCTGATGGTAGTAATTGTACACGATTGACACAAGGTCGAGAATCAAAAATTAGTTTCCGATTAGCTGATAATCCTAAAAAAGGAAAATGGAATTTGCTATTGGATGGCATTCAACTTGATGCTTTGAATTTAGAAAATGATCTCCTTTTAAGAGCGGAGGGTGATGATGGAAAAACCGGTTATTTTAAATGGACAAAAGGGATTGGAGTACAACCGCTCAGGTATACCGATTCCTTTATAAATGGGCTTAATTATGAAGCTGAAAAACAAAAATTATTTTGCGTCGAACAGCGCTTTGACCTTCCACCAAGAATTCTATCGATAGACAACTCATCCGAGGCAGCGAAGATCGTTTTTCAAAGCAATGCACAACAGCAAAACTACTACTGGGGAAAATCAGAGTTAATTCTTTTTCAGAATTCAAAAAAAGAAAACTTAAAAGGAATTTTATACTATCCGGCACATTACGATCCTCAAAAAAAATATCCCCTGATTGTAAGTATTTATGAAATGCAATCCAAAGAATTGCATTGGTACACTAAGCCAACACTCTTTAATGAATCGGGTTTTAATCAAACTGTTTTTACCACGCATGATTACTTTGTATTCTTACCCGATATTATGCATGAAGATGAAAACGTCGGCCCTTCAACTCTTGATTGTGTTACTTCAGCCACGCTAAAAGTGATAGATAGCGGACTGATAAATCCCGATAAAATCGCGCTTATGGGGCACTCCTTTGGTGGCTATGAAACTGCTTTTATTGCTAACCTCAGTCCTTTATTTGCAACTGCTATCGCAAGTGGTGCAATACTAGATCTCACAAGTTATTATTTAACCGTCGGATGGAACACAACGAAACCTGATATGTGGCGATTTGCCTCCGAAGAACTGCGAATGGGACATAAAACACCTTTCGCAAACCGCTCCGATTTTGACCGTAATGCTCCTCTGACCTCCATAGAAAAACTAAAGATCCCTCTGTTATTATGGAGCGGAAAACAAGATACACAGGTAGATTGGCGCCAAAGCGTGGAATATTATCTGGCGTTAAGAAGGTTGGGTAAAAAAAACAGCATGCTTTTGTATCCAAAAGAAAACCACATTCTTAGCAATCCAATCAATCAAAAAGACCTCTCTGAACGTGTATTACAGTGGTTGGATTATTATTTAAAAGACGATACAACCGCTGCTTGGATTACCAATGGAATAGAAAAATAAATCACTAAAAAAACTAAAAAACAATGCAGTTCCCATTAGGAACTGCATTGCTATCGATCCTTTTTTAATTTTAAGGACGATACAAAATTTGCACACAATTGCCTTGTGCATCTTTACCATAAGCTTGTGGTCCAGAAGTAACTCCCATACGACAAACAAATGGTTTTGGTGTAGTGTCACAGTTCACTGCAACATCACTACAACTTCCTTGTGCATTCAGGGTATACCCTATTTGAGGAACATTGACTTTAGATGCACTTTGCATGGAAGTAGTAACAAAAGCTCCCGAAATTCCCAATGCTGCTACAGCAAATGGCATCACGTTTTTTAAAAATTGCGTTTTCATAATAATAAATATTAAATTAAACTTTGATCTACTTTTTTCTACAGGTATTCGATCTTTTTCCTGATACCGGCCAGTATATTTTGA
Organism: Flavobacterium omnivorum; assembly: GCF_900099915.1. Lineage (GTDB taxonomy): Bacteria > Bacteroidota > Bacteroidia > Flavobacteriales > Flavobacteriaceae > Flavobacterium > Flavobacterium omnivorum. The sequence continues at coordinate 63,250 of NZ_FNDB01000004.1, read as the reverse complement.
GTGTCATCTTTCTTTAAGTCTGACATTATTTATTTCTTTTTTAAGTATGCTTTTAAGTTCATAAACCATCAGCTCATTGCCCAATATAGCGTATAGATGCGTTGCCGTAACCCAGAACGAATCGATTTTTTTTTCTCCACTGTTATAAATTGGAAAGCTCAATAAATAGATATTCCTATTCAAATCGTACACATCAATTATTGCGGCCTGTTTCCAAAGCAAATCGTTTTCATAACGTCCTTTTATTTTAGAATGAACAAAAAGTAAATTTTGACAAATAGAGGCATTGGCATTGACTACTAAAGGCGGAGCCATCATCGTTCTTTCAGTCTGGTTTTTAAGATAAGCTACTTTAATTTTCGCTTTGGTTGTTGTATCAATTGTATGCCCGCGATATATTAATTTTGAGTTGATATCAGCTACAATAAATTCATTGCGATAAAAATATAAATACACTATTTTCTTTGTTTTTTCACTGTACAGCAATATACCGTCCGTATCAAAAACACCGTCAATTTGCCGCTGTAAAAGATGCGGATTGTAGCTTACTTTTGGAACCTGACTCGACCGGAATAAACCCAAAACATTGGCGTACTCTTTGCCATTGTTAGCTCTAAATACAAGATTAGCAGTATCTATAGCTTCAGCTAAGGTAAAAAAAGGAATTCCTTTTAATTCTTTACTCAACTTCCAGTTGCTTGTACTCCCCATAAAAACAGTAGGCACCGTTCCATCTTTTAAGTAAAAGAAAGAATCTCTAATACCAATGGTAACCCTTTGAAAAAACCTGTTTTTTACATCAAAAGAGATTTTGTCAAACTGCCTATTATTTAGGCTGGAATCCATAGATAATAATTGTAAGGGATTAGTATAATTTCCTAGATATATTTTCCCCTTTCTGTAACCCGCAAAATAATACGAATTGAACTTTAAGTCCATCTGATGCATAAGCAGTATGGGATGCTGGGGATAACGTCTAATAAATGGATTCTCATGATGTATGATTCCTTCTGAATTCAAAAATAAAGCAATCATAAAACCGATACTAGACAACACTGAAATACTAATGATTCCAGCAATAGGGGCACCTTTAATTATCCTATTTTTTGATTGATGTAAACCGGAATAAAAGGCTAAAGCTAAGAGGGCTAGTAACACAAAGAAAAGATTAAACACAAGGTGTTGATTCCAGCTCATTTTCTCAAGAATACCGCCACAAGAACAGGGAACAAAAGAAGTATAATGCAAGACAATAAAAATATAACTACTAAACATCAACATTAACATCAATGAGGCCAACAGTCCCACAAAGCGCCAACGATTAACTGCCAGAAACAACGCCACTACTAATTCTATCAGTGGCACAAAATAAGATACCTCGCTGGCATAAGCACTAAGTAAGGGTGATTGCCCCAGCTGAACCTGAAAATTCTCGAAATCCAATAATTTACTAACTGCTGCATAAACAAACAATAATATATACAGCAGGCAAATACTGTTGAGAAAAATACTTTTGGTGGTGACACTTAGTTTCATATCGGCGAACTTTAAATTTAATCCGATATAAAATTCCGAAAAACGAATAAATAAAGAGAAGCAAATCGGGAGTATAACTTGTCAGAAAAGGAGTTTTTTTAGTGCATTGCATTAATCGCTACTTTCAACTATATGACTTCAACGTATAACTGTATGATTTTAGACATCTAGACCTTAATACTTTAGGACTTTAGGAACTTATGACTTCATGACTTTCAACTCAAGATCTTCTTTTAATATCCATCGGTTTATACCCAAAATGTTTTTTAAAACCCTTCGAAAAATTAGGATACGTTTTAAAACCTGTCATAGTAGCAATACTCTTTAAGGGAATCATGGTCTGTTGAATTAAAAGATGCGCTTTTTTCAAACGCTCATTAATATAAAACTGATAAATAGTCGTCCGAAAGAGTTGCTTAAATCCGTATTTCAACTTATTATCATTGGTTCCGAAAATATAAGAAAGTTCTTTTACAGAAGGTAATGGGCTATCCAAATGATCTAAAATATAATCATAAACATTTTGAACCATCAGTATATCTGAAGGTCTGCTTAATACAATTGGCAGGTCATTACTATTTGCGGTAATCAAAACAGATTTCGAAATAGTTTCTTCAATTACAGTCGTAACGAAACTAATCAAAATTTTAGAGCAATTCATAAGCCTTGAAATCGTACAATAGACAGGAACTAATAACTTATTTTGTGCAATATAAATTAATTGCACTGAAGCATAATAGTCAGGATCTAACAATATTTCTTCCTCTAAACGATTCCAAAAACACAAGGACTCTTCCGATAACAAATTCTTAAACAACATATTACATAAAAACTCAGGAGTTAAATTTAATAAAATAGAGGCTTCAGAATTATAACTTACAATTACAAAATCCTCATCTAAGATAAAAGTGCTTTGTACTAGATTTCTATAGGAATGATGAGGGTTTATAAAACCCGCGTGAAAAACAGACTCTTTCATCTCCTCAGCTACCATATTCATAAGTACTACTAATCCTTCCAGTTCATCATCCTCTTCTGTTCTTTGAATCCGATTGGTAAAATTACCACCTGCCATTTCAAGAAGCATTTGTGACATACTGCGCATACGCTGCAGATTAATTTCTTGATCCATAGTGTATAATATTAGTCCTAAATAAATACCCTTCCACTAAATATATTCTTCCAAAAAAGCTAAAGCGGCTGACTCATCAGTAAAAAGCTTGGTTGGAACACTTGGCTTACATATTTTAAGATAAAAAGAGGTTATAGTTAGGGAAACACTTTGATGCCCAACTAGACTTACTGCCTTAGTCAGAATAGAACCAGATTGAGCTAAATAGTCCCTTGCAGCTTTGTCAGAATCCACAATTCCTCTGATATCACAAAATATTGGATAGGCTATTTCATTTTGTAACTGTATCCGATCCGCTACAATCCGTTGTGCAGCTTTCAAGTTAATAACACTTTTGGGTTTGTATTTAAAAAAAAGAATGTCATTTCGAATCCAAAATTGAGAAAATTCATTCTCATAGTAATTATGCATCATTTTTATAAAAAATTTAAATAAATCGTCACAATTTAGCAAAAAAAATATTTAAAATTATATTAAATTAAACAAAAGTAAAACAATTTGATATAATTAAACACAAAAGTTATCAAATCGGGAGTATAAGTTGTCATAAAAGGATTTTCTCACAAATAATAAGATTCGATAAATTTTTTATTCAGAATTTTACCAAATAAATATCAAAAAATAAGTAGATATTTTAGTGAATTTTATTTTTTAACAACTAAAACCTAAATAATATGGCAAAAATCAAACACAACAACTTCATTGACACGGTAGATGAAGTAATAGCCGGAGCAAAAAAAGAAGGAGTATTGCATTTATATGCGGAAGATCAAATCTTGAATGGTCGAACCCTACAAATAAAAGGTAAAAAAATGTTTCACTTTGGCACTACCGGGTATTTAGGACTGGAACAAGACAACCGATTAAAAGAAGCAGCAATAACAGCTATTCAAAAGTATGGCACACAATTTCCACTCTCCAAAACCTATATTTCAAATCCGCTATACAGCGAACTGGAATCTAAGATTGAAGCAATGTATGGAATACCTCCGATAATAACAAAAAACAGTACACTTGGTCATCTGGCAGTAATTCCAACAGTGGTAAGGGATGAAGATGGAGTAATTCTTGACCATCAAGTACATTGGAGTGTTCAAAATGCCTGTCAATTATTAAAAATAAGAGGCATTCCGGTAGAAATGATTCGACACAACAATTTGAATATGCTGGAGGATAAAATTAAATACCTGGCGACACGATGCAAGAAAATATGGTATATGGCAGACGGCGTATATTCTATGTTTGGCGATTTTGCTCCCATACCAGATTTGATGGAATTGTGCAAAAAATACCCGCAGTTACAACTCTATTTTGATGATGTACACGGAATGAGTTGGAGAGGAAAAAATGGTACTGGATATGTATTGGACGTTTTAAAAAGTTTGCCAGACAATGTTTTACTGTTTGGTACATTGAGTAAAACATTTGGTGCCAGTGGAGCAACATTACTTTGTACCGATAACCGACTACGAGAAAAAATTAAAAATTTTGGTGGACCACTTACTTTTTCGGCACAATTGGAACCGGCTTCTGTAGCAGCTGCAATTGCATCGGCAAACATTCATCTTTCACCTGAAATCATAAGCTTACAATGCGATTTATCAGAAAAAATAGAATATTTCAAATCATTACTAGAAAAAACTACCCTCCCGATGATTGCCCTTAATAACTCCCCAGTATTTTTCTTGGGCACCGCAATGCCTTTGACCGCCTATAAAATGGTACAACGGCTATTCAAAGAAGGTTTTTATGTAAATCCCGCAATATATCCGGCAGTCCCAATCAAAAACACGGGGATCCGTATCACACTTTCTCGACACAACCAAAAAGAAGAAATAAAAGCATTAGTGGAAGCGATGGAATACCATTTCCCTATAGCCTTGGAAGAATCGGGAAATTCACAACACAAAGTGAATAAAGCTTTTGGCATTGTAGAAACGATTTCGACTGTTGGAAATTTAGAGCCAAAAAAAAACTTAGTATTACAATACGAAGTATCCATAGAAAAAATAAACAAACAGAACTGGAACGAACTCTTGGGCAAGCAAAGCACGTTTGATTGGGATGGGCTATGCTTCTTGGAAAATGCTTTTATAAATCCGAACTATCCTGAAAACAATTGGGACTTTCATTATTATATAATCAAAGACAAAAAGGGAATTCCTGTACTGGCAACTTTTTTCACTTACGGACTTTGGAAAGACGATATGTTAGCTTCAGAATCCATTTCGAAACAACTGGAAGAAAAAAGAAAACAAAATCCATTATACCTGACTTCAAAAGTATTAGGAATGGGCTCTCTATTTACGGAAGGGAATCATTGCTATATCAATAAAACACATCCATTAGCTGAAGAAGCCATAATGCTTTTATTGGAACAAGTGGAGACATTGTATCATCAACTAAATGCTGATATGTTGGTGTTAAGGGATTTTGAGGAAGATGAACAATTGAATCATATATTCCACAATCAAGGGTTCTTAAAAATAAACATGCCTGAAACCTGCATCATACAAAATGCAATATGGAATACTATCGAAGAATATTCCACTTCGCTTTCTCACCGCTCAAGAAAACATTTCTTGAAAGAGGTACTGCCTTTAGAACAGGCTTTTGATATTGTAATAAAAAATCAATTAACAAACGAAGAATTAGAACAGGCATATAAATTGTATCTGAATGTGAAAAATATCAATCATGCTATAAATACATTTACCTACCCGATAGAAGTTTTCCAAAAAATGGAGAGCAATCCGCAATGGGAATTCATATTGTTATATCTCAAAAATAAAGAAAAAGAACAAAGTGTAAACCCATTAATCGGAATTCTATTTTGTTATAAAAATACAGCGCATACCTATGTTCCAGCGCTGATAGGAATGGATTATTCCTATGCAAAAGAATTTCAACTCTACCGACAACTTCTGTTTCAGGGAATTAAACGGGCTCGGGAATTAAATCTTAATAAAATTGATTTTGGTGTATCTGCAACTTTCGAGAAGAGAAAACTGGGAGCCACGATAATTCCAAAAGTAGCCTACATTCAAGCCCGAGATAATTTTTCAATGGAATTAATGGGCACACTTCAAAACGAAGACAAAACACTTTAAAACGATACAGGAAATAAAGTCTAAAAATACAGTCGTCAGTTCGAGTGTTTTTCATGGAATAAAATGGAATGAAAAATGTATCGAGAACCGCTTTAGTTCTTCTCTGTTTTGTCATCCCGACGAAGGAGGACACGAGGACATTGTACGAACGGGCGAAGCAATCTCATCAGTCAAACCTTTGCCATTAAAACAACTAACATCAAAAATATAAACTAATCAAGTCTTCATTCCCTTTCCTTCTTATTCCCCTCCTTCGGAGGGGCTGGGGGAGGAAGAGAGCTGGGGGGTGAGGTTAAACCAAATAAACATGTTCAAAAGTACTATTGAAGAATTTAATAAAAAAGTAAATATAATTATATCCATAGAAGATAACCATCTCAAAAAAGCAATTGATGGCATTAATTTATGCAACAAAACCTTGGCAACCCTAAAAGAAAGAGTCGAGCAAAACGATTTCGACACAGTACCCGATGAAATTAATTTCTTTAAAAATATCAAACCACTTCCGATGAGTTACCTGATTTATTTTACCGAACTGCGTTCTTGCGAACTTCGCAAACCCAAAGCGGGCACATCCTATCAGATCGAATTTTTTGAAAAGGAAATGCGAAAAATTAATAAATTTTTCTCTCGCAATTTAGATTTTGTTAATTATATGGAGCAAGGATACACCTATATCGATCATCAGTTTTTCACAAGAAACCCAGGTAATAATTTTCCTTTCACACCAATGACAGATTACTATCAATATCCCGAATTTTCCTCCTCACATGACATGCTTTGGGCCAAAGTAAAAGCAATGCACCGATTTATTCATTACATCCGCGAAGCAATGCAAAAACTCAATGCTGGTAATACAATTATGTTTAACGAAAAAAAACACAAAGTACTCCTTTGGACAGCTCCAAAAACGGCACTCACGGAATTAATCTATGCGCTATATTCCAATGGGGCCTTAAATCATGGAGCAGCCGACATAAATACTATAGCCGCTTCTTTTGAGGATTTCTTCAACATCAAAATAGACAATATCTACAAAACCTATTCAGAGATTAAAGATAGAAAGAGTAGCAAAACAAAATTCTTAGAAGAACTGATGCTGAATCTACAGCAAAAAATCCATAAAGAAGACGAGTGACTAAAAATCGTAGCCAATCGTACCTCCGAAAAACACAGCCAAGAAACACGGTCTATAATGGAGTCATAAAGTCTAATAACTTGCCATCCAGTACTATTTTGATGCTATTTAAAATAATAACTATTCTCACATTAATGCCCCAATTGGGGCATTTTTCATTAGAATAATAGATTGTGTAATCCGAAACTTGAACAAATTCAAAAATGAAAATAAAAGAAACTCAGAAAAGCCCCAAAACGTGCTTTTAAAAATGTTCAAATGTTAAATTACTTCGGTACTACGAAAGCCATTGGGATTAAAAAAGAATAAAAGCAATCAATTTTGTACCACAATAAAGTTATAAAATTAATTATAACCTTAAATCGTTTTAAAATGGCAGCAACAATTATCACAACAGAAGATCTTTTAGAATTCAAAATTGATTTGTTAGAAGAAATTAAAAAAATTATCGGATCGCAAACTACCGAACAAAGCAAAAAGTGGCTAAAATCCCCCGAAGTACGAAAGTTGTTAAATATCTCTCCCGGAACACTTCAAAACCTGCGTATCAATGGAACACTGACCTACACCAAAATCGGTGGCACTATCTATTACGCTAATCAAGACATTGATAAAGTACTGGAAAACAACAAGGTTAGTGCTTCTCCAAACTTATTCAAATGAACTGTCATTGCTTCGTTCCACTAGTTATCGGAATGAAGTAATCTCACAAATATCGACTAAGGATGGCACGAGGACTTTGTCCTAAAAGGCAAAGCAATCTCATCAACTTTATGCTCTTACCTCAATTCCGTACTCCTTATGGTTAATCAAACTGAATACTAAAAACTGAACACTGAACACTATCTCATGAACTACATCAAACACCTCACCGGATTTTTTAATAAAATCAATTATGAACCCAACCTAAATCCAACGCACATTTCGCTCTATTTGGCACTTTTCCAATGTTGGAACGTAAACCGATTCAAGAATCCAACAGGCATTTCTCGGGAAGAAATCATGAAAGCCAGCAAAATCAATTCAAAAGCAACGTATCATAAATGCATGAAAGAATTAGAACTTTTAGGGTTTATGGTATACAATCCGACATTCAATCCACACTCTTGCTCCAACATCATTATGATCAATTTTTCTGAAAAAGAAAAAACAATTTCAAAAATACCACAACCAACCCATTCAAAAAATGAACCCGTTCACAATTTGACCGAATCAAAAAATGAACATGTCATTGAACAGGTAAATGAACAGCTCTATATATATAATAAAAAACAAACAGTTAAAAACAATTTAAACAATACAAAAATAGATATAGAAAAAATTTCAAGAAATGAACCAGTTCAAAATTTGAATCCTTTGATAAATCCAAAAGAGAAAGAAATAAAAACGGAGACCGGTCAGCAAATACTTCCAGTATTCGCTGCTACCAATAAAAAACAAACTGAAAGCGGGCAGCAAAAAGAAAAAAGTTGCGCCAAAAAAGAAAAAGCTGTTGAACTCGATTTATTTTTTGAAACCACAGTGCCATCACTCGAAATGATACTGGAATACTTCTCTTTCAAGGAAAGCTCCCAAATAGAAGCCAATAAGTTTTTCAATTACTACTCCAGCATAGGTTGGCTCATAGGCGGTAAAACAAAAATGAAAGATTGGAAAGCTGCAGCAAGAAACTGGATGCTCAACACAGCTAAGTTTGCTGCTAACACCCAAAAATCCGATTACAACGCCCAACCAAAACCGATGCACTTGCACACAGCAACCCAGAAAAACTATGACGAACCATTGTAAATCCGTCCGTGAAACCTTCCTGGTCTACAAAGGTTTCAAAGTGTATAATTTCCAAAAATGCTTGGAATATTTAGAAAACCAAGGAAAAACAACCTATGGAAGTTCGTTTCATATCAGCGAAATGGATCACCCCACCATCTACAAATTGTTGATTTATATGATAAAAGATGAGAAAGCTGCCATAAACCAAAATATAGACTTATCAAAAGGAATTCTATTATCAGGTTCAATAGGTTGCGGAAAAACATCCCTAATGAACTTAGTACGTCCTTTTGCTTATCATGCATCCGATTACAAAATCAAAACATGTAGGGAAGTCTCGTTTGAATTTGCCAAAAATGGCTTTGAGGCCATCAACTGCTACACGCTAAAGCAAACCAATCGATCGAAACTAACCGGTTATTGCTTTGACGATTTGGGTGCCGAACAGCAAATAAAGCACTTCGGAAATGATTGCAACGTCATGGCTGAGGTACTCATCAGCCGTTATGAACAGTTTGTCGAAAACAAATCGGTAACCCACATAACCACCAACCTATCCGCCTCCGAAATCGAAAACAACTACGGCAACCGACTCCGGTCCAGAATGCGACAAATGTTCAATTTGATAACATTCGACCAAAACACCAAAGACAAACGATAAAGTCATTGCGAGGAACGAAGCAATCCCATCACGAGAGGCTCAACCCTCCTTTCACTATTCACTATTCACCGTCATCCTGAGCGAAGACGAAGGACACTATTCACTAATCACTACAAAAAAATGAAAAAAATCAACACCTTCTGGAACTGGTTCCAAGACAACAACAAAACCATCCAAAACCTTATAAATGAAATCCCTAAAAATCAAAAACACATATGCTTTTGGATAAACAAAAACCTCAGCTACTATTGCAAGGAAATTGACTTCATAATTGTATTTCCAAAAAATGGCAATACCAAATCCGAACTCATCATAACTGCCAATGGCAACCCGGAATACTTTAACCCGGTAATTGATTTAATCGATAATGCACCACAATTGAAGAACTGGAAATTTACCGCGTTCATACAACCAACCGAAAGAATTGACAAAATTATTGATGGATTTGACGAGCCTTATATCTTTCATGAGATTACATTAAAAGCAAGCGAACTCAAATTTTTACCTGTTGAGTATCATGAATTATCGCATAAGGTAGACATTGTAGTTTTTCTAAAAAACTATAATTTGTATTGCGATACAAAGACGTTACAGCAAGCAATTTTTATCATCATGCAAGACATTGTAGGAGAAAAATCCCTGTACCAAAACATCAATTTTGTGCAGTTGGCACAAGTACCGGATAACAAGGAGGGATTGATTCAATTATACGATTTTCAATTGTTTCTGGACAATCTAAACGGTGTAGATTTAAATAATTATTTTCTCAAAATGTGGGAAACCGTAAGGTAAAACAAAACCCAAAGTTTATTTTTGATTTTATTGAGTACAAATGGCTGATTATAAATGTTGAGCTGTCATTTATAAAAAAAACCATACGAACCTGTTCATTATTTGAATAGGTTAGTATTATTAAAATTAATAGATTTACGTTTTCATTTTACCACCACAATAATGCAAATAGTCCATAAAATAAATGATTTTCTGTTCATCATTTTTCCAGAATTGGAAAATGCCAATGAAATGGAAATCTTCAATGCAATTCAAAAATACTACACGTATGGCCCTTTTGTGCCGAAAGTTACGATAGATAATGGCAGTGTTACTGTTGAAGTAGATACAGAAATCATTGCCACGCAGGATGCCGATTACAATAAAACAATCGCTTTGTGCGAAAAAGGAAAGTTTGATGAAGCAAAGATTATCCTGGAGAAACTCATCCTTAAAAACCCTTCAAATTCAGAATACCACAGAATACTTGGGCAAGTACTTTCAGAGCAAGGGGATCAGGATGAAGCAATAAATGCTTTAATTGATGCCTTGCGCTGGAATTCATTTAACGGTTGGGCGTTAATGATGATGGGAAATATTTTCGCAAGACATAAAAAAGATAGTGCAACAGCGATGAAATATTATGACCAAGCGATAGTGGCCAATACTGCAGATCACATTACTTTGGCGAATATTGCCTATTTACTTTTTCAAGAAAACAAATTCGAAGACGCTAAAAAATACGCATATGAAACATTAAAATTAAATGACAAATACCCGAATGCGCATTTTATCCTTTCGTTAATCGCCCAATCAAAAAACGATTTACATTCTGCTTTCTATAGTGCTTTACAAGCAATTAAATTTTCTAAACAAAAAGACGCATTATACCACAACGCGGTAAAACAAGCCTTTGACACAGCAAATAAAATTACAGGAGATCTTGATGGTGAAAAAATATTTTCTGCTTACAGAAGCCAACTGGAAGGTGAAGGTGGAACAGAAATAGAAATTTATGCCGATGACGAAATCAAAACAGCTGCCAAAGTAGAAATTGCAGAAAGATACAACCGTAACAAACACATAGTAAAATACAAAAGTACATATCCTGCAGTTGAGCATTTAGTGATGCACGAATTGGTGCATTTAGATTTTGTCAACCAAGCCCGAAAAGAAAACCTTAACCAAGTATTCATTTCAACCCAACAAAACAAAAACAATTTTATTGAAACCATCCTTCCTGCAATCAATAATTTAAAATCAAAAATACAAGACCAGTCCACAATAGACTTTTTTATAGAAAGTGTATTCTCTGGCTTAAACTTGCAAACCTACAATACTCCTATCGATGTATTCATTGAAGATTTTCTGTACAAAGAATATGCAGAACTAAGACCGTTCCAATTCCTATCCTTATTCGGTTTGCTTCAAGAAGCTATAAAAGCAGTGACTGATGAACGAATCCTAGACATTGCACCACAGAGTGTTATCTCAAAAACAAGAACGTTCAGCTTAGTTAATGCTATGCAATTCAAGGAATTATTTGGCATCGATACCATTCAAGAATTCAAACCAACTCGGGCGGAACTAGATCTCGCAGATGCATTTTACAAAGAATTTATCGAATACCGTGAGGATCGCAAACCAGGAGAAGAATACGAATTGATAAAGCACTGGGCACAAGACCTTGGTTTAGACACCTTTTTCGAACTCGAAAGCGAAGCCAAATTCGAGAATAAAAACAACATCGATGATTTCCTAAACAAATTGCAGCAAGACCCTTTCGGACTGGAGGAAACAGAAGACCCATTTCAAAAAAGAGAAATGGAAAAATTCCAAAAACACCAAGAAGAGATTGGAACCAATATGGCAATCGTGATGTTTATGGTCGAAGCCCTAAAACATTTCAAAGAAAAAGATGCTGAACTCATAAAACAAGCCGCTTTCGAATTGGCAATGTTAGGAACACAAGGTATTGATCCCAACAAAAAAGACTATATCATTTCAAGCATCAACAACAAACGCTTTTCCGGAAATCAAGTCTTGGCATTTTATTATGTTTCCTGGGCATTAGCAATACCTGAACAAGTACAGCATTTAGGTTTAGATTTTCATAAAGAGTTTATAATGGCTAAAAAATTATCTGATTAATAATTTATGTATTACAATACAGACATAAACATCATTGGAAGTATCCCTGATTATCATTTGATATACAAGAGGTTGCCATTGCTTTTAAATGACCCAAAGGAATTAGAAAATATTTAAGTAACCAATAATGAATTTGATTTTAGAACTGAAAAATCTTGGATTAGGCTTCAAATCAAATTTTAATTGTATTCAGAAAAAATAAGCAATCTAGCACTAAATGAATTCAGAAAAAACCACTACTCTAAATCATAATCTAACCATAGGACAAAGAATATCTACTAGAGGAGAAGATTTTATTGTTACGGGCACTAACACAAATCACGATGGTTCACAATTATTGGAAGCTGAGGGCATTAGTGAATTGGTGAAAGGAAAACGATTTTCTTTTGATACCAATTTAGATACCGACATAAAACCTATTGACCCCAATTTCACGACACTTATTCCTGATACCGACAGTGGTTACAGAAAAACAAAATTATTCCTAGAAACCCAAATCCGGAACTCAGCTATATTTTCAGATAAAATAACGATTGCTACAAAAGCTGCTATAAATGCAGCAGAATACCAATTAACTCCTACCCTAAAAGCACTCCAATTACCAAGACCTCGCCTATTAATCGCAGACGGTGTTGGATTAGGAAAAACAATCGAAGTGGGTATTTTTCTAGCTGAAATGATCAAAAGAGGCAAAGGAAAACGCATTATGGTATTGGCTCCAAAATCAATACTAGCACAATTCCAACAAGAACTGTGGAACCGTTTTGCTATTCCTTTGGTACGATTAGATTCTGATGGAATTGCGAAAATTAAATCACAATTACCAGCCAACAAGAATCCTTTTGAATACTACGATAAAACTATCATTTCAATTGACACCTTGAAGCAAAACGCAAAGTTTCGTCATTATTTAGAAAAATCGAGATGGGATGTTGTGGTTATTGATGAATGTCATACAGTGGCTAATGATAGAAGCCAAAAAGGAGATTTGGCACAATTCATTGCGAAAAAATGCGAATCATTGATTCTTACTTCTGCGACACCACACAATGGTAAAAAAGAAAATTTTGCCAACCTCATCAATATGATTGAACCAACTGCCATTCCAAAAAATGGCGAGTACGATAAAAGTCACGTGGAGCCATACTATGTGCGTAGATTCAAAAATGATATTGCAGATGAAACAGTTAGAGCCAACTTTCAGGAACGAAAAATTGTCCGTTCCTCTGCTTCCTTAAGTGTTGATGAAAATGATTTTTTACAATACCAACAAGAACTTAAATTTCTGGCTATTGAGAAAATAAAAGAAGGAAACGAACAAAAATCCAAAAACGATTTTCTGTTTTCTATAGGTTTATTCAAGGGGTTTATGTCATCGCCTCTTGCTGCTTTAGAAAGTGTAAAACGAAGATTGGAAAAAGTCAAAGTTAAAAACAATTCTGATGATAGTTTTGAGGATAACGTAGAAATCTTGGAGACCTTAAAAACCAAAATCGAAAAAATTCTATCTGCAAAATCAGATACAAAATACAAAAAATTAAAAGAAACGCTACTAGGTTTAGGATGGTCTGGCAAAAAGCAGGACGACCGATACGTTATTTTTGCGGAACGCATCAAAACGCTGGAATATTTGAGAGACAATCTTAAAAATGATTTCAAAATTACGGATGAGGCTATTGCCTATTTTCACGGTGGTCTTTCGGATAGTGAACAACAAAACATCGTGGAAGATTTTGGAAAACAAGATAGTACAGTAAAAATTCTATTGTGTTCTGATTCAGGATCTCAGGGGGTTAACTTACATTATTTCTGTAACCGTATGTTCAATTATGACATTCCTTGGTCCTTGATTACTCTAGAACAACGAAACGGTCGTATTGATCGCTATGGGCAAAAGAAGACTCCTTTTATTCATTACATTATTGCCGAATCCGATATTGATGGATTGAAAACCGATTTACACATTGTAGATCGATTGACCAAAAAAGAAGAAGAAGTCTATAAAACATTAGGGGATGCTGGTTCTGTAATGAAGTTATACGATACCGATAAAGAAGAAAAGTTTATAGAACAGGCATTTTTAAAACAAAATGAAAATTTTCTGGACAGCACCGCCAAAGCAATGGTCGATTTTGACTTCTCCACGCTTTTTAACAATGAGGATGATAAAACAGCCGTATTGGTTACTGACAATCCTTATGAACAACCAACCTCTATCTACTCTTCTGATTTTAAATATTACGAGGCTTTGTTCGAGCAATTAGACTCAGCAAAACAATTACAACACAAGGAAGTTACGGTAGCCGAAGATTATATTGAAATTGTTAACACCAAAGACCTTAACCAAATCTTATTCGATTTGCCACCAGAATCTAAACCGGCTATTGGCAGTTTATACAAATTATCATTGGATAAAGATTTAGTCCAAAAATCCATTGAAGATGCCCGAAAGAAAAAAGGAGCTTGGGCTGAATTTCAGGTGCTCTATGATTTACATCCTGTCGTACGGTATTTTATGACCAAATTAGAAGCCAGCGTGGATAAAGATGTGGCATTAGTTGCCAAATCTAAAATATTTCCCGCTCAAACTTCTTGGTATATTTTTCAAGGACAAATTGCCAATAATCTTGGACAACCGGTATTGTCCGATTTTTATGTGGTAGGATTGAATGACGACGGAACTATTCATCGAAAAACACTCGATTTAAATCAGTTCATTTCAGAGTTTAAATTGTCAGAAAAGTTGTTTACGGAAACCATAACAGAAGAAGATCTTGCAAACTTGCAAAGCATTTTGCCCGATGCCGTAGAATGGGCACACAGCCGTATGCAGGAAGAACAACAATTGTTGGAAGGTAATATGGAGACCAAAATGGCCACTTACCAAACCAAGATCGAAAGTTGGCACGCAGCAGCAATAGAACAATTAGAAATTGATTTTACAGATAAATCCTTGGGTAATTATTGGGCAAAGATGAAAGACAATAAACAGCGGGAAATAGAAACGATTTTAAGCAGTTCCAGCCAATACTTTCAAGACTTAACTTCCTTGCAAGGACAACCTTATTTAAAAGTAATTGCTGTTTTTTATAATTCATAATCAGATATGCTTAAATTTCTAAAAAATACCGGAGATTATTTCTCTACCAATTATTTTGATGAAGATTTCACTTCTAAAGTGTTGTCTAAAACGGGTTATGCGGCAGAGGATATCAAAGAATTCAATAAAAAAATTACGCCTTTAAAAGACCGTTTCTTCCGATTCAAACAATTGTTTATTGAGGGAAAACTACGTGTCAAAGATAAAATTGAAGAAACCCATAAGTTTCATTCTTTCCTACTAAATGTGTTGGGATATGATGGCGACCATCCGCAATATAAAAATCTGTTCCATCTAACCGAAAAGGATGTGATTCCGGTGCGTCATATTTTGTATCGTGGAGACCAACCACACGTGATGATAATGGAAATGCAAGCTCTAATCCGTGAAGATGATACCGAACCCGATGGTCTATTCGAACAACAATACAATGTAGCCGAAGAAGAACTGTCCAATCCCCCGCAACGCTACCACCGCAGTCAATGGGATAAGGTTTTCACTACGCCAACTGGTGTTAGCATTTCTCCGGTAATTATCAATAAAGCCATTTCTGAATTGTTTCTGTTGGAACAACACAACCGCCCGAAATACATTATGCTTTTGGCTGGAAACATAGTTTTTCTTTTAGAGCAGGAAAAATGGTTCCGTGGTAGTTATTTAGAAATTGACTTGGAAGAATTATTCACCGAAGCAACTGCAAACCGGAATGCCAATAATTATGCACTGTTTTATTTCCTTTTGGGAAAAGAAACTCTGGCTCCCGACAGCAATATGGTTTTGCTGGACCAATTGGATGAAGACAGCCACAAAAGCGCCTATGAAGTTACCAAAGATTTAAAAACAGGTATCATCAATGCGGTCGAAGCTTTGGCTAACGAAGCGATATGGTATCATAATAATATCAAAGCTTTAGAACAAGACCTAGACGAAACAGACGATACCTTCGAACAGGAAATCAAGGACGACTGTTTGCGCATTATCTACCGTTTACTCTTTATCTTCTATGCCGAAAGCCGAGAAGAGTTAGACATTCTGCCAAGCAATGACCCTATTTATAATAAAGGTTATTCGCTCGAAATGTTGCGTGAACTCGAACAAGTTCCTTTGTATTCCGAAAGTAGTATCAATGGCTATTTTTTTCACGAATCCTTGAGTAAATTATTCTATGTGTTGAGTTCCGGTTATCGTGAAAGTGAAAACGGCAACAACAAAAGTTTCCGCGTGCGCCACATCGACTCCCCAATTTTTGACGACCGCAAACTCTATCATTTGCACAAAGTAAAATTCCGTAATAAAACCTGGCAAGATATCATTTGTCAATTGTCACTTTCCAGACAACAAAAAAACAAAACTCGTGGGCGTATTTCGTATGCCAATCTGGGAATTAACCAGTTGGGTAGCGTGTACGAAAGTTTATTGGCTTTCCGAGGTTTTTATGCCGAACAAGATTATATCGAAGTTCACAAAGCAGGGAAACCGCATGAAGGAACGTATATGGTGCCACGTTCCCGCAGAGACGATTTCAAAGAAAACGAAATCCTGAAAGACAATAAGGATCAAGACATCATTACAAAAAAAGGAACTTTTGTCTATCGCCTGAGTGGTCGTGACCGACAAAAATCAGCTTCCTATTATACACCTGAGGTATTAACCAAGTGTACCGTAAAATACACCCTAAAACCCATCTTGGAAAAGTTGGAAAAAGGCGAAATGAAAGCCGTTGAATTACTGGAACTAAAACTATTGGAACCGGCAATGGGTGCTGCTGCCTTTCACAACGAAATGATCAATCAGGTAGCCGATGCCTATTTGAACTACCGCCAAAAAGAACTCCGTGACAGTGGCAAAAACGAATGGCGTGTAGCTCCAGACAAATACCTCGAAGAACTGCAACGTGTAAAAGCTTACATCGCTACCAACAATACCTACGGGGTCGATTTAAACCCAACGGCTATTGAGTTGGGTAAACTCTCTTTGTGGCTCAACGTGATTCATAAAGATATGGAAACGCCTTTCTTTAGCAACCGTTTGGCGGTAGGTAATGCCGTGGTGGGTGCTTGGTTGAAAGTCTATGATGCTAAAGATTTAATGGTAGATTTAGACAAAAATGGTACTGTAGCTACAAAACAATCCAAAAAAGAATGGTGGGACAAAGCTCCTCGTCTATTGGAATTCAAACCTTCTACTGATTACGACAAAATAAAACACAACCGCAAGCAGGACGAAATCTATCATTTCTTGTTGCCTGATAAAAATATGTTGGCCTCTGCAGGGATTAAAATGCTGAAAGCGGCCTTTGAAAACGAAAACAAAGCAGTTACCAACTGGAAAAAAGAATGGTGCAAGCCACTCTCCAAAACCGAAGTAGAAAAACTAAGAACCATTAGCACCAAAATAGACGAACTGCTCAGGGAGTATTACAAATTTCAACGCTCCATAAACCAAGCAACTGCTACCAAACAACATATTTTTGGCGTGCCCGTAAAACAAATTACGGCCGAAATGCGCAGTTATGACGAAAAAGAACGCCTTGCTGATCAACGCAACCGCCACAACGCACCCTATTTCAAACTAAAAATGGTGATGGATTATTGGTGCAGTTTATGGTTTTGGGATGTGCGGGAAGCAGCTGCAATACCCAACCGCAGACAATACTGGCAAGACATTGAAGAAATCCTGAAGCTTGATGTAAACAAAGCCATTGAGGGTATCGAAGACCGCCGAGGACAACAATCTATGTTTGAAACTGGTGTGCAAATGAGTATGGTGTTAGAACCTGGAACCTCCGCTGTAGAAAATCAAGCTTTTACCGATGTGGTGGTTGACAGCACCCAACAACAGGATTTGTTTGACAAAAACCAACGACTAGTTTTGGTAAGCCAACTCGCCAAACAATACTTTTTCTTTCACCCGCAACTGGAGTTTCTGGAAGTGTTTTGGGAACGTGGAGGTTTTGATTTGATTGCCGGAAACCCACCGTGGTTGAAAATTACCTTTGAAGAAAAAGGCATTATCTCCGAGAAATTTCCTGAAGTGGATATTCGCTCTGTAACCGCACCGCAAATACGCACAATGCAAAGCGAATATTTTAGCATAGAAACCCAAAAAGAAGCCTATTTAAATGAAAATATAGGTACCGAATGTGCCAGTGTTTTTATGAATGCCTACCAAAACTATCCTTTATTGAAAGGACAACAAACCAATTTGTACAAATGTATTTTAGAAAATGGGTTTAATATGTTAGGCAAACAAGGGTATATGGGTTTAATCCATCCTGAGAGTGTTTACGACGACCCTAACGGACAACCTTTGCGTAAAGAAATCTATCCAAGATTGAAGTATCATTTTCAATTTGTAAATACATTAAAATTATTTCAAGAAATATTACATTGGACAACTTATAGTCTCAATATTTACAGCGGAAAAAACACAGAAATTGATTTCTTTTCAATGAATAATTTATATCATCCATCAACAATTGAAACCTCTTTTATCCATAATGGAAGCGGTCTTACTGGTGGTTTGAAAATCAAAGACGAAGCTACACAAAATTATGAATGGAATATTAAACCCCATAAAGATAGAATTGTTAAATTCTCATCTGATAGATTAAAAATTTTATCTAAAACTTTTGAGAATACAGATGATGGAGAAACGGCTAAATTAGTTTCCATTCACTCTGCATCAATAATTAATGTTTTGGAAAAATTAAGTTCATTTAAGTCTTCAATTCAAGATTTTCCATCAAAAATAACGGAAGGTTGGCACGAAACAAATGATGTGAATGAGGGAACCATTAGACGTGAAACTCAATTTCCAACTATTGAAAGTAATGAAATGGTTTTTAGTGGTCCCCATATTTATGTTTCAAACCCATTATACAAAACACCAAGAGAAATTTGCACTCAAAAAGATCATTTTGACACAATAACTGGAAATTTAATTTCAGAAGATTTTATTGCCCGAACTAATTATGTCCCGGATCTAAATACTAATCTTTTTCCAAAATTAATAAAGGGTTTTAATACAGGAAAGAAAGATGAAGTTGGAAATGATATTTACGATAATTGGATAGAATATTACAAAGTAGGCTTTCGAAAAATGTTAAGCCAGACTGGAGAACGTACATTAACTAGTGCCATATTACCCCCAAAATCAAGCCACACCAGCGGTGTTATTTCAATCATATTAAAAGACACCGAAAAACTTGTAGAACTTATTGGTTTAACTTCTTCAATAACGCTTGACTTTTTTATTAAAACTGTTGGAGCATCCAATTTATATGACGGTAGAATTTCTTCGTTTCCACTCGGTATCGAAGATAAATACAAATCGCAATTGTTCAATCGCACCTTGCAACTCAATTGCTTGAACAAGTACTATGCGCCCTTATGGCAGGACAACTGGCAGGACAGTTTTACTCAAGACCACTGGAGCAAAAACGATACTCGGTTAAAACCGTTTGCAACCTTAACCCAAGAATGGCAATGGAGTACGCCGTTGCGCAACTGGTTTGAGCGTCGCCAAGCCTTGGTCGAGATAGATGTGATTACCGCTACGGCATTGGGCTTGACCCTGGAGGAGTTAACCTTAATTTACAACGTGCAATTCCCGGTACTGCAACAAAACGAAGACGACACTTGGTACGATACCAAAGGAAATATTGTGTTTACGTGCAGCAAAGGATTAACTGGTGTTGGTCTAGACCGCCCAGTTTGGGACACCATCAAAAACCTAAAATCTGGAGAAACTTACGAACACACCATTGAAAAAAGCGAACTGTACAGAGGTCAAAAAATGACGTATTTCGCGCCATTTGATAAGTGTGATAGGGTGGAAGATTATAAACTGGCTTGGGAGCATTTTGAAGAGGTTTTTGAAGCGTAAAGTTCGAAAGGTTTTACTACAACCAAACGAAATATAATTTATCCTCACCCCCAGCCCCTCTCCTTTGGAGAGGGGCTGGGGGTGAGGATAAATTAGGATAGTATTTGTGTCTAAAATTGCTTTCTAACAAAAACAGTAATTTCAAAAAACGTTTTAATTTTTGTCGCAAATATTGCCTAAATGTGCGACAATTAATTTAGAGTAAAGCTATATAAAATAAGAGATTGTTCCGTTTGTAATTGTTTATGCCTAAAAAATATTTCGTCACAAATATTTACTATATTTGTGACAAGATCATGAAATGAGCATAACCGATAAATTAGTCATAAACACGAATGATGATATGTGAATTACATATGACCGATAAAAAACAATAAATATCAGCATATGAAAAAAGAACCACAAAATATAGAACAAAAAGTATTCAATAAAATGAAAAGAACCAAGCCGGGCACTTTGTATTTTATTGAACAATTTAGCAAATTAGCCGAAAAAACCGCTATTCGTAAGGCGTTACAACGCCTAAAAGAAAACGAAAAAATAGTACGAGTGGCACAAGGTATTTATGTAATCCCAAAAGAAAGCGAACTCGTGGGTAAAATAATACCCGGTGCCGAAGAAGTAATGGCTGCCATTGCCAAAAAAGACCGATTCCGAATAGTACCTACAGGCATACAAGCACAACATTTATTGGGATTGAGCACACAAGTACCTATGAGATTGGTCTATCTTACGGATGGTGCTCCAAGAACAATACATATTGGAAAACAAACCATTAACTTAAAAAAAACAATACCCAAAAATCTGATTGCCAAAGGAGAAATTAGTGGTTTGGTAATTCAGGCCTTAAAAACCATAGGAAAAGACAAACTAGAGGAAAAAAGCGAAACGATTATCTTGGAACAATTAAAAAAAGAAAAACCAGAAAACATCCTTCACGATAGCAAACTAGCACCAGCCTGGATTGCAACTATTCTGAAAAAAGCAATACCAACCGAATGAAACGCCCACGAAAATTATCATTGATACACAGGGATATGATTATAGGTGTTCCATCTTCCAATAAAAAGCAAATAGTATAATCGGATGAAAACATTTTTACAACTCGATAAAGAAGAGAAAACAGTAATTTTTGAACAAATCAGAACCAAAACAGGACTTCCCATTCAAGCCATTGAAAAGGATTGGTGGGTAACACAAACATTAGGATTAATTTTTGCAATGGATTGCGCACCGCAAATTGTTTTTAAAGGGGGCACTTCATTAAGCAAAGCTTGGAATGTTATTGAACGTTTCTCCGAAGATATCGACTTGGCACTGGACAGAAGATATTTAGGTTTTGATACCGAAATGAGCAAATCCCAAGTCAGTAAATTGCGTAAAGCGTCCTTCCAATTCATCTCCACTATTTTCTTCTCCCAACTAAAAGAGCAATTTGAAAAAGCAGGTTTCACCGATTTAAAAATACAATTGGCTGCCGTTAAAGATACTGACCAAGACCCGTTAATTATTGAAATCTACTATCCAGAAGTAAGTCCAACATCAGAGTACCTAAAACCACGAATTTTAGTCGAAATCGGTAGTCGCTCCTTACGAGAGCCCTGTTCACCCAGAGTATTCTCTTCATTGGTAGGAGAACACTATCCCGACCAATCCTTTGCAGACAAACCCATTACGGTAGCAACCGTAAATCCGGAACGTACCTTTCTGGAAAAAGTATTTCTTTTACACGAAGAATTTCAAAAAAAGCCAGATAAAATTCGTACTGATCGATTGAGCCGACATTTGTATGACCTAGAAAAATTAATGAATACTCCTTATTTTCAAATAGCAATTACAGATAATGTTTTGTATCAAGGAATTGTGGATCATAGAAGTACCGTTACTCCCATTAGAGGCATTAATTATGCCAATCATACTCCCTCAAAAATCAGCATTATTCCACCAGCAAGTATCCTAAAGGAATGGCAAAAAGATTACGAAATAATGCAGCAGAATATGATTTACGGCAACTCGCTTTCATTCGAAAACCTGATGGAAAGAATTACAGAGATTCAACAAAAAATAAATGCCAAAAAATAATCCCTTATGTTACCACTACAACAAGCTTACGAAGTAAAACATTCTATACTGGAATACCTTAAAGCTACTTTTAGCTTTAAGGACAAAGTGGTACACAAAGCATTTTATGATTTCATTACACAGGAAGAAGAAGGGATTTTCAAAGGCCCTTATGTGTCCATAAAATTACCTTTTGTAACGGCTAATAGTGAGGATATAATGCCATTGGAAATAAAACCTAGTTTTCCGCCTTACGATCATCAATACAAATCGTTTAAAAGGCTGAATACAACAAACAACAACATCCCAAAATCTACATTAATAACCACGGGAACCTCATCGGGTAAGACGGAATGTTTTTTATATCCTATTCTTGACTTTTGCCATATAAACAACCACCGTCCCGGAATAAAAGTGGTTATATTATATCCAATGAATGCCTTGGCAACGGATCAGGCAAAACGTTTGGCAGAAGCCATTTGGAATGAGCCATTATTAAAAGGAAAAATAACCGCAGGTTTATTTATTGGAGAAGGAAAAGACAAAGCCAAATACCCTACAGATATGGGCGAAAACCATATCATCGAAAATAGAGATAGTATCTTGGATAGTCCACCGGACATTTTGTTAACCAACTTCAAAATGTTGGATTATGCTTTGATGCGTGCAAAATTTCATAACCTTTGGAGCTATAATTTGGAAGACCCTTCCCTATTGCAATTCTTGGTATTGGATGAATTACATACTTACGATGGTGCACAAGGAACAGATGTGGCCAATTTAATAAGACGTTTAAAACTAAAATTAGACATTCCCAAAGGACAAATATGTGCCATTGGGACATCGGCAACAATTGGTTCTGGTGAGGAATCGAAAAAATTACTTTGTGAATATGCCGAGAAAGTTTTTGGAGAAGAGTTCAAAGAAGAGGCAATTATTACCGAAAACAGACTTACGGTCGACGATTTTTTTGAAGGAGATGAAGAAAATCTGGAACGATTTATACCAAGACAAATTGGGCTTTTGGAAAGTAGATTACAGGAAAATGAAACCTACGAAAACTACATCAATCGTCAAAAAAGACTATGGCAAATCCCCGAAACTATTGATACTGTTGCATTAGGAAATGAATTGAAGAAACTCAAAATTGTTAAAGATTTAATAGCACTTACCAGTACGAACATTAAATCTTTACATCAATTATTATACGAACTCTCCGATAGAAATTCAGAATTCAAAACCCTTGCTGAATGGGATGAAGCAAATGAGTTAAACCCTCGCGAAGAAGTGGTGAATTCAATTGTGGCTTTAATAAGTGCAGCCAAAACAGGAAAAGAAAAGTTTCCCCTCTTGTTTATTCAAATACAAATTTGGATACGAGAACTAAGCGGTGTGTTGAGAGAAATGAGTGAAACACCTAAATTTACTTGGAAAGATAAAGTAGCTGGCGAGAATGACCCAAGAGCATTACCCGCTTACTTCTGTAGGGATTGTGGCTCCAGTGGATGGTTAGGAATTAAGGATGATAATAAAAATCATTTTGATACCGACCCTCAAAAAGTGTACGAATACTATTTTGAGAACCATAAAAACATCTATTTCATCAATACAACCAATCACAAACACATTGAGGAATACGAACCAACCAATATCATAAACGATTATATTGGAACAAAAACATTACAACTGCAAGAAAAAGAAGGAACCAATACCTTCAAAATTCAAGCAGTTAGAAAATTAAACGAAACAAGAGCAAAACACATTTGTCCGGAGTGCAATTCTGAAAATACATTAAGCATTATTGGAACTAAGATAGCCACATTATCATCCATTACTGTAAGCCAAGTACTGTCATCAGATCTTGACCCAAGAGAGGACAAGTACCGTAAAATATTAGCGTTTACCAATAGTGTGCAAGATGCTGCACACCAAGCTGGTTTCGTGGAAGCAAGGAACTATCGTTTTACTTTTCGTTCCTCACTTCAAAAAGTGATAAATAAACTGGACAGACCGGTAACTTTAGAAGAACTTCAAAAGGAATTTATTGGCTATTGGAAAATGAATTCCGATGAAACTAAACAAAATAATGAACTGGCTTATTATTATCGATTTTTTCCGGAGGACTACAAAGGCAAAATCGAATTGGATAAAGATTATCGAATTGGAAGCCAGTTTACAGAGGAATTCAAAAAAGAATTTGATGAACGAATACGTTGGGAAATTGTTTCCGAGTACGGATACAATGCCCTAATTGGACGAACTCTTGAAAAATCGGGTGCTTCAGCAGTAAAATTTGATGAAGAAAAAATCAAATCTATTTTTCCAATACTCCAAGATTGGTTAATCCAAAACAATTTAATCTCCATAACCGAAACCGACTTACTGCCGTTTATCAATGGAATTTTGCATCGTATAAGAATTCGTGGTGGAGTGAATCACGAATATTTAAATAAATCCAGAACGGGAAGATTAACTAGATTTGATCTGAACTGGTACAAAGACAACAGACATTTCTTGAATAAAATGTTTGGAAGTAGATCGAGATTTCCAAAAGTAATAAGTGCAAGTAAACAATCAGGAGAAATTATTGATACTACTTTTACCAATACAAACAATTGGTACAGAAGTTATTTTATAAAATCCTTCCCAATGGCATCAGCTCATCAAGCTATCATTAATGAATTCTACAGCCGATTATTGGAAAGCTTGGAAGAAGTGAAAATCTTGGATAAAGTGGTATTAGAAGGCAATAATAACTATGCTATTCTTGCCAACGCCATCATAATAGAGAACAAAGTTAAAAAACACGTATGCAACAACTGTGGCTCCTTTTTAAATGTAGCCGCTTCGGATACTTCAACTAGGAATACCAGATGCTTAGATTACACCTGTGTAAATGGTGTTTATGAACCGGATACAAAGCAAAAACCAAATTATTATCAGTTAGTTTACAATCGAAATCGGTCTCCTAGAATTTATGCAGCCGAGCATACAGGAATTTTAGAACGAAAAGACCGAGAGAACAAAGAAATTGATTTCAAAGAACGACCTAATTTCAACTCCTTAAATACTATTGTAGCCACCTCAACATTAGAGATGGGTATTGATATTGGAACATTGAATACTGCTATCAATAATTCCGTACCACCTCTAACATCTAATTTTCTGCAAAGAGTGGGACGTGCTGGGCGTTCTTCTGGAACGGCTATGATAGCTACATTTGCCCAAAGCAAAGCACACGATCTTTTTTATTTTGAAGAGCCCTCTGATATGATGGAAGGTGAAATAGCGACACCCGGTTGTTATCTTGAAGCCAAAGAAATTTTATACAGACACTTTTTGGCTTATTGTTTGGACAATTGGGCTACAGCAGACCCTAAAAACAATACCATCCCCGGAAAAATTATTGCATTACGGTTGTCTAATACTGATCTTAACGCTGCCGAATTTATTGTCAACCGAATTATTTCATACATCAAATCAAATGAACTGATATTAGTAAATCGATTTATCGATTTTTATAAACCAGACCTCAATAACGAAAGCAGAGTATTAGAAGAACTGAAATTATTTTTAGCAGAAGATGTGTTTTACGAAAGAATAAAAAGAGTATTCAAAAAAGTAAAAGAAGAATTGATCAGCATTCAAAAGAAGAGAAAAGAGATTGATGAAATCATCAAGAAAAACAATTTACCTGAAACTGATGAGGAGAGAAAAAATTTAGAAGGAGATAAAAAAGCACTATCAGGATTACGAAAAATAATAGAAAAAAGGGCAATATTAGAACATTTAACTAATGTTGGTTTATTGCCTAACTATGCTTTTCCAGAAACAGGAGTTACATTAAATGCTTGGGTAAATGCTAACAAACCTAAAGCAAGTACTGGTTTACCAACAAACAAACAATTTGAGATAATCAGGTCTTCCAATGTAGCTATAAGAGAATTAGCACCTGACAATGTATTTTATTCACAGGGTTATAAATTAGCCATTTCAGGATTAAATACTTTCGATTGGAAAGATGCTGATGTTTTAATTAAAAAACGTTTTTGTTCCAATTGTGACCACATAGAAAATAATGCGACCACTACGGAGACGAATTGTCCCAAATGTGGTGACAACTCTTGGTCTTCAGCAAAAAATCAACACACTTTTGTGAAAATAAGTGGCGTAAAATCAATCAATACCCGAGAAAATGCAACATTAGACGATAGTAGTGATGATAGAGATGTAATTACATATAGAATTTCAAAACATATAAAATTCGATTACAATACCTTTCAAGGTGCTTGGGGGATGAAAAATATTCCATTCGGTATAGAATATGTGAAAAATGTAGATATAACAGAAGTTAATTTAGGATTATCATCAGTTACGGATGCAAATAAAATTACTATCAATAATTTAGAAGACATTCCAAATCACGGCTTTGTAACCTGCAAACATTGTGGAAAAAGCAGCTCAACACCACACAAAGCAAAAAATAAAGAGAATAATAATTTCAAATTCCATTACGGCTATTGCAAAAATAAAGACTATGATTACCAGGGTAAAACCGATGCCGTTTTTGAAGAAGTTTTCTTATTTCGAGAAATAAAAACAGAAGCGCTCAAAGTATTGTTACCTGTTCAAGATTTGGAAAGCGAAGCCCAAGTAAATATGTTTAAAGCGGGTTTAGAACTGGGATTAAAAAAATATTACAAAGGAAATCCGCAACACCTCAATATTGTAAACTATTCCGAATTCAATAAGCAAAACAGCCGATTTGATAAATACTTGGTAATACTCGATAACATTCCGGGCGGTACAGGATATTTAGAAAAACTTTTCAATCCATCTGAATTTACCGAAGTAATTAAAAAAGCTTATGAAGCAATCAAAGAATGTAATTGCCAGCACAACGGAAAAGATGGTTGTTATCGTTGCATTTATACCTACTCCAATCAATACATTCAAGAAGATTTAAGCAGAAATAAAGCAGAAATTTTATTCAAAAAAATTGTAGATAATTCAAGTGGATGGGAACCCTATTCCTCAGGTTTAGGTTCATTGTCAGGTAACGGTCAAATTGAAGAAAGTGAACTGGAAGATCGCTTTATCAGGAGCCTACGGAATTATTGTGCTAAAAACGCAGAACAAGGATTCATTTTCGAAAGTTATGTAGAAGATGCTATCATTAATTATAAATTAAAAACAGTTAACGGGGATTATACTTTTTACTATGTAATAAGACCCCAATTGGAACTAGGACCTGCGGAAAACGTGAAATACAAAACACGTTCAGACTTTTACATTTCATTAACAAGCGCTGAGAAAGAAGGCGTTACCTTAAGCGATGACAAAATTACAAGCGTAAAGAATATTGCAGTATATCTCGATGGATATACCTACCACGCTACTAAAGAAAATTGCCGTTTTTATAATGATTTGCAAAAACGAAATGCAATAGTAGAATCGGGTGATAAAATTACCTGGTCACTTTCGTGGTCAGATATTGAAAAATTCGATGCTATTGAAAAAGAAAGCGATCAGGTTTCAAAACAATTTAAAAAAGATGCCTTAGCAGTGGATAGCATCAAATACAAAACAACGATTGAGTTTTTCAAAAAAATACCTTATTGGAATAATTACAATAGTGATTTTATGCAAACAAAAAACGCAATGGATCGATTATGCTGGCTGTTGTCTAATCCACTGCAAGAGCAATTTCCAAAACAAAAAATAGGGTTAGCATTAGCAATACAACAAACCAAATTTGCAATTCCATCTATGGAAGCTATCGAATTAATTGAAGTTTTAAATAAGCCTTCGATTGTTATTAACCCAACAGTACAGGCTACAAATAAAAACCAAGGGAATTTTTATAACCTTCCTGACAACCAGTTAAAATATGATTTTGCAAGTCTAGTTTTTGGTATTCGATTAAATGATTTATCAATAAAAGCAGCCTGTAGCGTAACCGAATTGCAAGAAAATCTTGAAAAACAAAATTGGGAGCTGTTTTGGCAACTTTACAATTTAATTCAAGAGGATTGCGTATTGGTAAATGAAACTATTGATACTACTATTTTACCAACTAATACGGATGAAACAATAGATAAATACAATTGTCTAAAATACCACGAAAAGGAATTGCATCAAATTGTGATACAATTGATAGACAACAATATTCCATTTAATGAAGAAGGCGGATTTTATATAGAATATGAAGGCATTTATGCCGAAGCAATGCTCGGCTTTGAAAATATAAAAATAGTAATACAACCACTTTCCGATGAAGACAGAAAAATTTTTAAAAAGGCTGGTTACCAAGAAATAAATACTAATGAATTTAATATAAATCAAATAATATGATGAAGCTTTTCATTCACGATAAATGTATGGAGCAATTATTTGAATTGCCAAAATCCACCCAAAAAAAGGTGCTTGAATTTCAAAGAAAATTTAGAGAAAACTCAAAATCAAGTGCTATTAATTTCGAGTCCATTTCTACTTTCAAGGACCAACAATTAAGAACGGCAAGAATTGATGATAAGTACAGAGCAATCGTAAAAGCTCCGGTATCAGGAGATAATTACTATTTGCTATGGGTTGACAATCACGACGAAGCAATGGATTGGGCTAAAAACAAAGTCTTTCATTGGAATGACAATACCGATACAGCTCAAATATTTACGGCTCCTGAAGCAGAAATTACAATTAACACACTAACTGATGCTTTACAAACACCACGTTTATTTGATGGTTTTTCAAACGAACAGCTAGTACAAATTGGTGTGCCATCCCTAACATTAAGTTTAGTTCGTAGTCTAAAAGACCTTAATGAATTAGGTGATAGTGAAAAATATATCCCAACAGATGCTTTTGAAAATCTATTTTACCTAACCGAAGGACTCAACATTGAACTGCTAATTGCTGAAATTAACGAAGGGAAATCAAAAGCTACGGAACAAGAGGCAAAAGCAAACAGCATCAACAACAAACGAAGTTTTGTTGAGGTAGATGATGATTTAATGTCTGAAATCATAAACGGGGATTTAAGCAAATGGCAAATTTACCTTCACCCATCACAACGTAAATTAGTCGAACCTGATTTCAAAGGTTCTGTAAGAGTTACGGGCGGTGCTGGTACAGGAAAAACAGTAGTAGCTCTGCACAGATTGAAAAAGTTAACTTCAATTTTAATTGATGGAGATGACAGAAAAATAGTATTTACGACTTTTACCAATGCATTAACACAAAACTTGACGGTGCTGGCAGATAAATTAAATATTGATAAAAGCAAAATAGTCATCACTAATATTGATACCCTTTTACGTGATTTAGCGAAAGAATACAATTTGGTAGATAATAATGTTAGAATTTTAGATTTCTACAATTCAAAATCAAGTTACGAGCTTTGGGACGATTTCTTGGAACAAAATTTAACCGAATTTGACACCTTGTTTCTAACTGCTGAATATCAGAACGTAATTCTTTTTAATGACCTTAAAAATATAGAAGATTATCTAAAAGTTAGCCGAATAGGTCGTGGAAAACCCATTTCCCGTAAAGTAAAAATGGACGTTTGGGAATTGGTCGAAAAATACAACAAGAAAAAGAAAGAAGAGGATTATGTTGACAGGGCAGAATTATTTAACGTGGTGACAAACCACTTGAAAACGCTTCCACTTAGACCTTTCAAAAATGTAATTACAGACGAAGTGCAGGATTTATCCAATGTTGAACTTAGGTTCCTTAGAGCTTTAGTGGAAGAAAAAGTAAATGATTTATTTTTGGTTGGTGATCCTTATCAGAAGATTTATGCAAGAAAAATTAATTTCACTGCTGCAGGAATTTCAATAAGAGGAAACCGTAGTAAACAGTTGAAAATAAATTATAGAACTTCAGAAGAAATAAAACGTTTGGCAGTTACTGCCGTTCAGGGTATCAACTATGATGATTTTGATGGAGAAACTGAAAAATTAAACGGCTATTTATCCTTATTTCACGGAGAATTACCAACCTACCAAGTCTTTAAAACAAAATCGGATGAAATAAATGCTATCCTCATTCATATTGAAGAATTAAAAGAAAGAGGATTTAAGCTCAATGATATTGCATTGGCTTTTAGAACCAAAGAGGCATTAAAAGAAGTAAAAACGGCATTACATAAAAATAAAATTCCTTTTTCTGATAATGCAACCGTTGGGAAAAGTAATTCAGGAGTTACACTTTCAACATTCCACGGTTTAAAAGGATTGGAATTTAAGGCGGTAATGCTTTGCGATGTAAACAAAAGAACAGTACCCTTGATGATCCAAAAAATGGACACAATGGAACAACAAGAAAAAGAAGACTATTTAAATAGTGAAAAATCACTTTTATATGTTGCAATGACCAGAGCCATCAGTGTTTTGAAAATAGTGGGAACAGGGATAAAATCGGAATTAATAAACATTTAATTTTACAAATTAAGGGTAATTTAACCCCTTAAAGTTGAGGGTATATAAGAATTATACCCAATTTGAGGATGATAAAAACAGGACGATAACAAACTATGATAAAGAGAAACTATTATTCAGTTAGGACAGGAAAAATATCGCCAGACCAACAAGTTAATTTTGAGGTTCTGAAAAAGTTGTTTTCGGTGACATACAACAAATTAAATACTGACGGATATTTTCAAAAATATTTCGGAATTAACTGTGAAGACGGATACATTCCTGGAGAATTGGGCGAGGAAATTGAAGCAATGATATTTGTGAATTTAAGAAAAGACAACCTATATCCAATTTACCAAAACTTACCCAATTATACCGAAGACGATTTCTTTGACATAATTGAGTTTCTTTACGACCACTGCTCAAAAGGACTTAATGGACATTACCACAACTGGAACAACTGTGGGTATCATTATGAAGAATTTAATGACATTGAAGGTCAGAAACAATACAGAGAACTACTGAACCCTATCTTACGAGAATACAAAGACGGTTTTGAAATTTCGGAAAGTGGCGAAATTTTGATCTTATCAGACAATGGTCTTTCAAACTTATTTGAAGCGGACATTCCAACAAATGAAAAGGAAAACGTTTCTAATAAAATAAACTCTGCAATTTTAAAATTCAGACGATACAAATCCACGCTTGACGACAGAAGAGAAGCAATTAGGGAACTTGCAGATGTTTTGGAATTTATTAGGCCAGCAATTAAGGAACATTTAAACAAAAAAGACGAGAATGATATTTTTAATATCGCTAATAATTTCGGTATTAGACACCATAACAAAGACCAGCAGACAGAGTATGACAAAGCAATATGGTATAGTTGGATTTTCTATTACTACTTGGCAACATTACACGCTGTTTTACGAATGACAAACAAGAAATGAAAAGAAAAACTAGATATTACTGCACATTTACAATAGGTGGAGTTTCGTGCTCCGCAGACAGTTTTGTGGTTACAGGAAGTTCATTTCTACGAATTAGCATTTGTGAAAAAAATTACCCATCGCGAATCTGTAAAACGTTTTGTTTAAAACTATGATTATGGGAAATTAATAATTTGATTGGGTTTGAAAAAAAATATTGAAGATAAAAGGATTTAGTAACTTGCTTAACAAATCAAAACCTGTTAAAACAAATCATTATGAATTATTTTTTAACATGGTAAATTAATAAAATCATTACCAATGATAGAAAAAATAGAGATTAAAAAAGTTGCATCTTATAACCCAATAGGCATTGAAATCACAAACTTAAAGAAAGTGAATTTTATTTATGGAGCTAATGGTTCCGGAAAAACTACAATATCCAATTTTTTGCATAATGCTTCGGAAACAAAATTTGAGAATTGCAGTATAAATTGGAAAAATACTCAAGAATTAAAAACGTTAGTTTATAACAAAGAATTTAGAGAACGAAACTTTGGCAAAGGAAAAATTGGAGGTGTTTTTACATTAGGAGAAGCTACTACTGAACAAATTGCAACCATCAATGAAAAGGTTGAGGAATTAAAAATTATAAAAGCGGACGGTGTAAAAAAA
This sequence comes from Flavobacterium omnivorum, assembly GCF_900099915.1. GTDB lineage: Bacteria > Bacteroidota > Bacteroidia > Flavobacteriales > Flavobacteriaceae > Flavobacterium > Flavobacterium omnivorum. Next base: position 30,906 of record NZ_FNDB01000004.1, on the reverse strand, counting down.
AGAGAAACATTAAATACACAAATACAAAAAAAAGAAACCTTAGAAAATAATTTTAAGGAAACTTCTTGGACAAAGATTTATAAAAAATATGAAACTGTTTTTAAAGAAGCTTTTACAGGTTCATTGCAGAAAGAAAGTTTTAAAAATAAACTGTTGTCAGAATTTAGTAGTAATACTAAAACGCTAGTAACTTTTGATGAGTTAACAGAAAAAGCAAAAACTATTTTCGGAAAAGTTCCGCAAAATATAGCACCAATAAACGCAATTACATTTGATAGAATTATTGAAATAGAAAGCGACCCTATTTGGAAGAAAATAATTGTTGGTAAAGCCGATGTCGACATTGCAAAACTTATTCAAAAACTAAACTTAAACGATTGGGTAAATCAAGGTAGAAACTATATTCAAGAAGATAATACTTGTCCTTTTTGTCAGCAAGAAACAATTACAGATGATTTCAAAAAACAATTAGAAGATTATTTTGACAAAACGTATTTAAGTGATTTGAATACTATAAAAACGCTAAAAGAAGAGTACAATTCCTTAATGAATAATTTTGTTAATGAATTGAATAATCTTGAAACCAATCAAAAAGTTTTTCCGGAGACAAAATTAAATACAGATAGATTTTCGGCCTATTTAAAAACTTTAATTAGTCAGAATACTGCTAATGGAGAATATCTAAACAATAAAACAAATGAACCAAGCAGAAGCATTGAACTAGTTTCAGTAAAAGAACAATTAGCTTTAATTTCAGAATTAATTACAAATGCTAATGAAGAAATTATTAAGCATAATAATATTGTTGCCAATTTTACAAGCGAAAAAATCAGTTTAACTCAATCAATTTGGAAATATATTATTGAAGAATTCAGAACAGATATTGTGAAATTTAATGCAGATAATAATGGATTGCAAACTGGCAATACTGCTCTTCAAGGTCAACTAACTGCTAAATTAAAGGAGTTTAGCGATTTAGATATTGCAATTAAAAACTTGAGTAAAAATGTCACGAGCATTCAGCCAACTATCAATGAAATTAACCGACTTTTAAAATCCTATGGTTTTTTAAGTTTCAAAATTGAACCATCTTCAGAAGAAGGTTTTTATCAAATTCAAAGAGAAGACGGGACAATAGCCGAAGCAACATTAAGTGAAGGCGAAATTACATTTATTACTTTCTTGTATTATTTACAATTGGCAAAAGGAGGAAGTTTAGTAGAGAATGTAAACGATGAAAGAATTTTAGTTATTGACGACCCAATTTCAAGTTTAGACAGCAATGTGCTATTTGTTGTTAGTACACTTATAAAAGATATTATTAAAAGCATTAAATCAGATAAAGGAAATATAAGACAAATTATTCTTTTAACTCACAATGTTTATTTCCATAAAGAAGTATCTTTCATTGATGGAAGAACTAAATTCTGTAGACAAACAAATTTTTGGATATTAAGAAAAAACGATAAGTTTACCAATATTCAATCCTTTATTATGGAAAACCCAATAAAATCATCATATGAATTGCTGTGGCAAGAATTAAAAAGTGAAAATGTAAAATCGAGTATTACTGTTCAAAATATTATGCGAAGAATAATTGAAAACTATTTTAAGCTTCTAGGAAAATATGGCGATGATGATTTAATACAAAAGTTTACCACTAAAGAAGAACAAGAAATATGCACGTCATTAATCAGTTGGATTAATGATGGTTCACACAGTATTAATGATGATTTATTCGTTGAGCTACAGGATCGAACAATTGAAAACTATAAAAAAGTATTCAAAGACATCTTCCAGTTAACTAATCACGATGGGCATTACAATATGATGATGGGAATAAGCGAACCAATACAGTTAGAAGAGGAAGAAATTAGTACAGTTCAATACAATTAATTATGATTAAAGTTTATTTAGATTGGAATGTTATGTCAGTTATGAAAAACAATCATTTCCAAGAACTAAACGATATAATTTTAAACAGGGATAAATTTCTTTTATTATATTCCACCTCACACATTGGAGATATTTTCGCTAGTATTAAAAATCATAGTGAGGAAGAGCAAAAAATAGTTCGAGAAGATTTAGATTACACAACCCATTTAACAGATGATTTATGTTTAGTAAATAATTCGAAGGAAGTTACTTTAAGTAGATACCAACCAGGAGAGTTATTGGATGACAGAATTAGAGAAGCTCCACTTTTTGAAGATTTTAGTCTTGATAATTTATTTAGTTCAATTGAGGAAGATAATCCAATGTTTGGAATAGTTAGTTCTATGAAAAATATGATTTCTTCAATGCCTTTAGACTTCGCTTTTAAAGAAGCCTTCGAAAATCCTGAAAGTGCAGCAATGTTGGATAAAATGTTTCCGGGGCTAAAAGAAGATAAAACAATGAACGGTTTCTTTAAGAGTTTTGGTAAAATGTTTCATAATATGAATGAAACAGAAGACTACAAAGATTTAAGAGATATGGTGCAACAAAGTGGAGTAAATAGTGGACACTTCAACGAAAATAAAAACCCTTTTGAAGTAATTGATAATGCTTACAAGAAAACAGGAATAGAAAATTTCAACGTAGATAAGTATTTTGATAAAACTAAAAATGCTCCGGAATGGTTTAATGATATTACAAATGAGTATGTCAAACTAGATATGCACGGTTTTAAAGCTGACAAAGTAAAAGTTACTGCCACAGAGAAAAACACATTTAAGAATACAACTGAAGATGCTTCTCATTCCGCATTTGCATCAAGATGCGAGTTTTACATTACTAATGATGATAAGAATTATCACAAAACAAAAGCAGTCTTTCAAAAATTAGGCATTTATACTATTGTTTTAAAACCAAACGAGTTCATCCAATACTACAACTCATTTCTAAACGTAAATAATTTTGATGACCACTTTAGAAGTATAACTGATGAAATGAAAAGAGTTGAAAATTTTCAAGAACAGAAATATGAAAGTGGAGAAAGTTTTGGTTGGGTAAATTTTACAAGTCAATATTTCTTTAATTTTTACAATAAAATACTAATCCCCAATCCCGAAGTAAATGAAGCTTTATTTATTTTAGGAAAAGAAAGTCCATCGAAAAGTTATATCATTAGTCAACAAGAATTAGAAGCAATGTTGAAATTATTTACTGACAAACTTGGTGTAGATTTAAATGGAAAAGCTTATTACGAATTAGGCGAAATAAAAAACGGAGAAGATTGGTTGGGTCGTAGTTGGGAAACAAGTGTTGGTCAAATTAACATAAAAAGATTAAACGGTTGGTTTCAAATGTGTTTTTTTCCACTAAATGAGGAAGAAAAACAAATTGAAAGGTAACTTTATTACAAAAGTATAAATTATGATGAACTCGCTAGATGCTATAATAAAAAGTACAAATTTTGCTCAAAAACTCAATAATCAATTGGGGATTAGTAACTCTATGATGCAAATGATGCATTCACAAGAGCTATGGCAAAATAAATTAAGCGCGATGACTATGAGTGATGCTATTTTTAAAAGCATTGCGCACCAACAAAGCTATTTTCTAAATAATATTTCTGGATTTGACAGTCTTTCAAAAAAAATGGCAATCCAATCTAAATTATTTCAAATTCCACAACCAACATTAGACGTAATTAAAGGAATAAGTCAAATGCAGGAAAGTATATTCGGAAATTTAAAGGGTATCACTTCCATTTTTGAAAGCCAAAAATCTTATTTAGCACAAGTCAATAGCTTACAATTTGCTATGAGTGGAATATCCGGACAAATTGCGGCAATTGCAGCTAAAAGTAATCAATGGAATTTATTAGATGAATTTGAAAATATCAATGAAGAAGCATTTGAAATAACAAATAATTTTACTTCTGATATAGCATTATCAGAAGAAGAAAGTATACGGTTTGAGCAATTAATTGAAAAAATTGTATCATTCTATCAAAAAAACAAACAGTTTGGTGTTAATGCTTTATTATTCATTTCAGTAATGGTAAACCTTATGAGTATACATCAATATTACGATTTTGTAAGACCAAAAGCTGAACTTGCTACAAAAGAGGATTTAGTAAATTTTGAGAGAAAAATACAGCAATATATAGAAGTAAAACTCAAAGAAGTAAAAGAGTACAGAACTACAAACCGAGTTTCAAAAGTAATGCTAAAACCAAAAACTAAAACGATTATTGTAGCATCACTTCCCAAAAATTTTGATGTAATTGTTTTGCAAATAAATCATAAATGGGCATTTGTAAGCTATATAAATCCAAAAGATAATTTAATGGAAACTGGATGGGTTATGAAGAAGTATTTAGATAAGAATTAAAAATATTTCCAAAACCCGATCAAACGGAATTGCATTCCGTGCGCTTTCCCTTAACGACTAAAGACAACAACAATCCCATCCTTCAACACAAAAATCAAAAAAATTATCTCCATCCAATTGTAATAGTGGATTAAAAGTTCTATATATTTGAAAAAGCATAAAACGAAACTAACTTCGCCAATCGATCCCTATTTGGGTGTGTATAAGAAGGTATATTATACCTTTATACAAGTTGTCATAAATACTCCGAAACAACATAAACAAATAAACAATGGAATTTATTACAGAGAATTTGAAAGGGATAATTTTAGCTTTAATTGCTGTATTCGCAGGAATTGCAATTACACTTAACATCAAAAAAAGTTCAAAAAAGAAAAACACAAACAAAGTCAATCAAAAAGGAAATCGTGTTGGTGGTGATATGGCTGGTCGAGATGTCAATAAATAATTTGTATGCCAAAAGATGAAATTCTAAATGATGTTACCCAATCTGAAAATGTTTTAGAAAATGGTGATTTAGCCGGTCGTGATATAAACAAGCCAACTTATAATATAGGTCGAATTACTTTTGGAGGTCAATCGCAACTGGAAAAATTGTATGATAGACTCGAAAAAGAAAAAAATGAATCCGCAATTTTTAGCGAAATTGTAGATGAACTTTTACATTTTAAAAATAATGCTGACGATAAAGGATTTATCGGTTTAGAAAAAAAATTAGAGAATGGAAATAGACTCAATTATTTACATTTTGCTGAAACTTCAAAAGAAAAATTCGCTAAAAAACTTTTGAAAAACGAACATTCAGAAACTGCTCAATTAATCTATGCTTTTTTACTTGCAAAAGTTTATTCAAGTTATCAAACTAATGTATATCCAAGAATTTCGGAAGGACTTTCTGAAGAATTTATAAATCAACTTGTTACAGAATATATTATTAAACCTTTAGAAGATATACTTGGCAATAACTTATTGAGGATTTATGATGATGAAATAAATGGAATGATTTATTTTTTAACTGGAAACTGTCATATAAAATGGAATTAGTATGTTAATATACAATCAAGCTTACGACATATATCATACAATGTTTAGAATCTTACAAATAACTGAAAAGATAGAAGAAAATCTTGAAGTTGATAAATTAAGAATTCTAGATTTTTATTTGGCATTCCCTACAGAACTTTTAGAAATAAAAAGTTTTCAAGGATTCAAAAAATATGAAAAATACATAAAAGCTGAAAGCAATAATTATGAGCATATAATTGATAGAAAACGACTTTTTTTTAAAATGGAAAATATACAGATTTTAGCGATTAAAGCATTAATCTCATATGGTTTATTTGATGCAAATGAATTTAAAAATGGAATAATAAAAAGAACTGATTCTATTCTTGCTGAAAAACTTTCAATAAGAATTAATCAAGCAAATGAAGAAAATCCAAATCTTATAACTTTGATTACTGGTCCTTTAGCGTCAATGAATCTTTATGGTCATTTAGGATTAAAAGTCAGAACAAATCTAATTGAATTTAAGTATGACGCAATATAATCCATTTCTCAAATTAAATCGTCTAGTAATTTTTACCTTAACAGGTAAAAAAGCATATGACGAACTATTTCACGATGGCGTAAACATTATTAGAGGTCATAATAGTGCGGGTAAATCAACAATAGGTAATTTTATTTTCTTTGTACTTGGTGGTGATTTTAAAAAATGGACAAAATCAGCTACTTTATGTGGTGATGTTTACGCAGAAGTTGTAATAAATACAGAACCAATAACCATAAAAAGAACTGTTTCCGTTTCTGGCAATCAACCAATGTCCATCTTTTGGGGAACTTATGAGGAAGCAATAAAATCAACCAGCGAAGGTTGGCAGATATTTCCATATCGCAGAACTGAAAGTAAAAAAAGTTTTTCAAATGCATTATTTCTTTCTTTAGGTTTTCCTGAATTAAGAGGCGATGTTGATAGCAACATAACAATGCATCAAATTTTGAGATTGTTATATATCGACCAAAAAAGTCTAACATTAGACTTATTAATGACAGATTCATTTGATTCTGCAATTACAAGAAAAACAATTGCTGATTTATTATTTGGCGTCTATGATGATTCATTATATTCTGATAAAATTTTATTGCGAGAATCTGAAAAAGATTTTGACATTAAGAAAAAGCAATTTGAAGGTATTGAGCAAATTTTCAAATCAAGCGATAATGAATTAAATCCAAACATTATTAACGCATTAATTGAAGAAAATAATAATCAATTATTAAGTATTGAAAATTATCTAACAAAAGTTGATTCCGAACAAACTCAAAATAATGAAAATAATGGGGAACGAGATTTAAAAATAGTTACAATTAAAACTAATCTATTATCAACTAGAAATAGTCTTTCATTATTACAAAACAAAATCAGCGAATATGAATTTGAATTAATTGATTCAGCGGATTTTATAAAAAGTCTGGAAAAAAGAGCTTACGCTCTTTCAGATTCATTATTAACAAGGGAAACTTTTGTTGATGTAAAAATGAATCATTGTCCAAATTGTCTTTCTACACTTGACAAAGTAATTGAAGAAAATCATTGCGAATTGTGTAAACAACAATTACCAGAAGACAAAGGTTCTTCTCAAATAAAAAGAATGCAACAAGAAATCGATAATCAAATTAGAGAATCGAAAAAACTATTTTTAGAAAAAGAGCATACTTTATTAGAACTCAAAACAAGTTTTCCAACTCTTGAATTAAAAGTAAGGGCTTTTCAAAGAGAACTTAATGAAGCTTTATCTAATGTAAATACAACTAGAAATCAAGAACTTGATGAGCTTTTAATCAAAAAAGGCGAATTAAGGTCAAAAAATGATTACTTAATCAAACAGTTAAAAGCTTTAGAACAAATTGAAGTTATTAGAAAAGAACTTATTGGTCTTAAAATTAAAATTGATTCTCTAAAATCAAATATTAATTATAAAGAAGCTGAACAGTTTAGAAGATTACAAAGTGCTTTCGATTTAATACAAAGTTTTGCTTTAAGACTTTTGCATAGTGATTTAGGAAGACAGCCTGAATTCCAAACTGGAACGAATATTGAATTAGATTTTGAAAAAAATACTTTTTCACTAGACAATGAAAATAATTTTTCTGAAAGTTCTAATGTCTATCTAAAAAATAGTGTCCGTTTTGCTATTTTCTTTGCGTCATTAGGAAAAGATTTTTTTAGATACCCAAGATTCATACTTTGTGATAATATTGAAGATAAGGGAATGGAACCAATGAGAAGCCAAAGTTTTCAAAATGAAATTGTAAAAATATCATCTGAAAGTGAAATTAGACATCAAATTATAATTACGACCTCAATGATTTCACCAGAGTTAGACAATTCAGATTTATGTGTTGGAGAATTTTATACCGAAAGTAGTAAAACGTTAAAATTGGAGTAAAAATAGTATACAGCAACACTTACTAAAATTGGCTTAATTTGAAAAATGGTTTTGTATTGGGATGATTGGCAAATCCAAAAAAAGGCTTAATTCAACACCAAACCCACTGTAGTACTGGGACGTTGTGTACAATGCTGAGAAAATATGAATCAATAATTTAAAATGAGAATATCAAATATTACTTTTCTGGAAGAAAAAAATAATGATTATGTTGTGTTAAATTCAATAAGTGGACTTGAAGAAATTAAAAAAATTTTAATAACTTCAGGTTCAATTGAAAATGACAAAATAATTAATTTCCTAAATTTTTCGTATAACATTGATGAATTTAGATTAGAAATGGTGGACGAAAAATTTTTGAATCTTGACCTTTATTTGAAAAAACTTTAGATTCTAAACGAAGTTAGATTTCTCCAGCTCCCGAATCCTTTCGTGTGACTTGCCAGATCGAAATTACATTCCCTTCACCTTCCAATTAGCAACTTACATCGAAACTTCAAATTTTAAAATTTATGTGCTTCCACTCCAAACAATCAAAGTCCGCCACAGAACTACAAAACCGGTTCAAAGCAACCTTGTAAAACCTTTTGGAGTTCCAGCCCCAAAACCATATCATCACAATAGAAGCCAATCCCCTGATGGCAGAAATCCAAAACACCAAAAAAAAATGCCTCTTGTCCTCAAACGCAAAGACGAAACGAAATGATTACAACACGAACCAATCTAAAACTTTACTTATCCTTACAACGTCGATTTAATTGTACTAAAATCTAACTAAAAATAATCATTAAACATCACGGGCAATCAAGCGGTCTCTCTTCGGTCGTTCACTTTGTTCCGTTCGGCTGTTCCAGTCGGTCAACCTTACATTTTCATAAGAACATTTTCGGTAAATAGTCTATTTATTATTTCAATTTAATATTCAGGTTTCCCTCCGTTCCACAGACACTTCACAGCACAAAAAAATACAGCAGCTTGAAAATAAGCAGCTATAATTTTTGCGCTGTTTCGTTCCTCATCTCCACACGTTCACTTCCTGCGTTCGGTCGGGCTTATGCATCCACCATACCGCTTCATTTCGTTACACTACGCTTCACTGCATTCCAGCCGTATTCTGTCTGCAGCCCTCCATTTTTTCAGCGGTTGCTCCTTCGCACAGCCATCGGGCTTGGTTCCGCTTACCTCACTTACATTATCTTAGAAGCATCCATTTTCATTTATCAATAATCCACTATCAATTATCAGTTGGTTCGGTCGCTTTGCCCTAAATCAAGGTACACCGCCAAAAAGGCGGTTGCCTTCTATTTTTTACCCGCCGTTTCACGCTCATAGCCGCTACGTTTCGCTTCGTACCTCCACTCAACTCTCGCGTCTATGGTGGCTGTTCGATTGCCGCAACCCCGCCACGGCGCTCCTCATCCGCAAAAAAAAGTTCCTTGCCCTAAAAACAGGCACCACTTTTTTTGCTCCTTGCGGTGCTTGGGGGTGTTTGATTGCCGATTATACAACAACACCCCTAAGGAATTACAACAACTACGATAGTGCATTTTTCTGAAAAGAAAAAGAAAAAAATCCAGCAATAATAGCATTCATTCCTCACTTTCAGTCGGTATTTCTTCCCTCCATTTTCGTTCGTCATTTCTGCTGTTGTAACGGCTTTCTTTTTTTCTCTTTTTTCTTTTCCGAAATGATAATTCTTCGCATCCAAAAGAAAATAAAATCAGCGAAAAAAATTAAGGTCGAATCTTTAACACCAAAGCGCTATGCCGAATTTTATCATCAAAACACACCAAAAAAATGCTATTTACAAAGGAAACCAGATCTACATCCTCAACAAAGGAATGAATTCCGGTAAACCACAAAACGAACCGTTTACTAATAGCTTTGTAATCCTATTTCAAAACGATGAAGATGCCGAAACAGTGTATTGGTTAGCTTATAGTTTATGGAAAGCAAAATTCTGGCACCAATCATTATTGGGGTCCGTAATTCCATTTTTAAGAATTGCTGATTTTAAAAAGGATTTTATGTCAAAAGTTAACGAAATGATGCAGGAACATGAGCTGCACAAAAAGCAGGTCCAAGCGTTGAGGTTCCTGGAACAAAAAGAGGATCAATTACAGAAGAATATTGTACTCATTAATGAAATGAGAAGAGTGATTCTTACCAGATACTGTAAGAAGAAATAAAAATTAATACTTCTGGTTTAATTAGCTACATTTGAAAATAAGTAAATCCTGATATTTATCATAAAAATCTATTTTAATAGTGAAGAGCTTGGGTAAGAAGTCCAACCCATTTACTAGTTGATAGCAAAATTTAAAATCAAATTCTATGAACAATAATAATTTTAACGACTCATTAATATCTACAATCACTAAAAGCAAATTGCCAGAAGTAATTACTGATTTAGCAGAAGTAAATATAGACAACGTTTTTAATAATATTTCCTTTTTAAAAGACATTCCAATTTTAGGTGTCATAGTAAATTTATTTTCAACTACTTTATCAATTCGAGACTACATTTTCATGAGTAAAATCGTATCTTTTTTAAAACCAATGGATAAAATTAGCCCAGAGGATAGAGAAAAGATGTTTTTGAAGTTAGAATTAAATGAAGAGTATAATGGTAAGGTTGGAAATAAGCTGCTTTTCATACTAGATAAAATTGATGACTTACAAAAAGCTAAACTTATTGGAGTTCTTTTCAAAAACACTTTATGTGGCAAACTTAACTATGAACTTTTTTTAAGATATGCTTCAATAATTGACAAGGTTTTCTTATCAGACCTAAAAAGACTGCCTGAATACGAAACTCCTATTGGGAATCAAGAAATTTCTGCTTCACTTTATGGGTTAGGATTAATAATACGAACTGGAATTTTTGACAATACTGAAAATGATATTGAACAAGATATTTACAAACTATCTAACCTCGGAAAAACTCTAAATGAACTTTTAGAAGACGAATGGTAGAAAAAGTGACAACTTCTCTTAATCACAAATCATTATACTCTGTCCTAAAAAAAAGCCTAATCTTACGATCAGGCTTTCCTACTTAATCCGGAAAAGGTTACCAATCATAACCGGATTATTTATTTTTTGATTTTGAGTAACCACTTTAAAAGTAGCGATATCGCAAAGCTGACTATAGCCCCTATACTTGCTAAGATAATGGTTTTTAGAATATCTTCTGAAACGATATTGGGCACAATACTCAACAAAGTTCCGGATGCAGTTCCAAGGTGCAATGTGTTATTTGATTCCATCTCTAGGTAAATTTTCATTGTCTCTCCTCATCCTCTTTACTATATCCTCCTCCGATTTTGCCTCATCATCAACCGTCATTTGACTAACTGCAGAAAGCACGCCACCTGCAACCGCCAAATACCCCGCAACACTAACGACAACAGCTGGCAAAATCACTGGTGCTGCAATCACACTTCCACTTAAGGCCAGTAAGGCCAAACCAATACTTCGCAACATCCTGAAAAACTTCGGAGTGGGAGCTTTTGTTCTTTCTACTACATTCATAATTTATTGCTTTTATTTGATCCCTGTCATCCTGAGCGGAGTCGAAAGATTAGATTGGATCTTTATTTTCACTTCTTCGTTGTGTCCCAAGGCAGCATATACGATCGTTGTCAGCTTTTCTAAAGCTATTCGGGAGGCGCTCCCCTTCCCTATTCCGGTTTGTATTGTTACGGGAGCGATACAGCCCAACAGTTCCTTTTTAGCATCATTAGCAGAATGTATTAATATAAAATCTCTTCCCGGTACATTTTGCAAATGCAGGTGCCATTTGAATTTAGGACTAAACCGCTTCTGTAAAACATATTCTCCTTCGGGAATACAAGAAATGCGCCTTTGGTTTTGCAACCAGGGCAACTCGATGGCATAACAAACTACGGTGCCGTTCCATTCTAAAGTTCCTTGTGTTCCCTCGGGAAAATAGGTCCTATTTAATACCAAAACCATCTTACAGACCGCTTACTTTTACCAATGCCAATGGATTGTATGCCCCATTTTTCAAAGGATACATTTTTCCATTTACCTCCTGATAAAACTCCAGACCTAAAGCCAAAAACAACGGACTAACACTGTTTTGAGTCACTGCATTCAACTGATTGATAGCAAGCACTGGAGTAGAATCCCAAGGCATGACAGCCGTTTCAGAACTCGAAACAACAAAAGTTTCCTCCTCAAAATTAATTTCAGCTCCCGCAGAAATAATTTTATAGTGAGTTGTTCCACCAGGAGCAGCGATCATAATCGCAGGAACAAAGGGATCTATAGCAACCGAAATTTCGCCTGCAGCTCTATCAATGGTCGCCACAAAAGGAACAAACAAAGTCGTACCTAATTTTCCAGTGATATTAAAATCAAACCCTACAAGCAATTCCGCTTCGCCATCAATTACATTTCGTAATCCTCTATCGTTTGTCATATCTGCCTGAATGACTTTGACCATAGATTGAGTTAATCGGCTCACCATTCTACTATCAGCAGAATTGATAAGCAAAGTTCTCAAAGCTGTTCTTAGCGTTTTACCAGCTTTACCAGCCCTTCCAAATTCCGCCCCGTTTTCTCGCGTTCTTTGGAATGCAGGATCACTTTTGATTCTGCTCGCATCAATACCCCCTTTTTCACGAGCCAAATGCCCATCTTTGGTTTTGTAAAAGGTAATATCTCCGATAGTACCTTTCAATTTAATTATGCCTTTCTGTCTTGCCATAATTCCTAAAATTTAGATTAATTATTCAATTAAAACTCTTTCAATCATCATCCTGTTGCAACACTTTTTGATTGATTATAAAACAAATTTTAGTCAATTAAATCACATAAAAAAGACTCCCCTATCCCATATGTCACTTTGTGACACAAATGGCATAAAATGACCTAAATACCCATCTACAACCAACATTGAAAGGAGTAGATTTCCGCTTCTGAACCAAAGGAATTATTTACTATTTTTATGGAGTGCCAGAACTTGAACCATAACGGTTTCAAGTTAGGCAAAGCCCAATAAAAGTCATAGATAGAGTATGAGAGCCAAAAACAAGAGATTATGTATCTACCCTAAGGACATACAACGTATAACTGGAAAGAGTTATCGTCAAAGCATTAGACTGTTGCAAAACATCAGAAAGGAACTTAATAAGCTTCAAAATGAATTTGTTTCTGTAGAAGAATTCTGCCAATACACTAGTCTAAAAATGGAACAGGTCGAACCTCTGATAATTGGTTAGGAAACTATTTTGATCCTTTTAAATTAATAATCTGAATAGATACTTGAAATCATAAAACGAAAACGAGAAACCTAGGCTTTCAACTAAGTTTCTCGCTCCATATGACTAAAGATCTCAAGTAATAAAATCAATACTTACCCGCTATTAATTTATAAACTACTCAGTCTTTGAAATCCACTGATTCTCGATTCCCCATTTTTCATTCGGTACAGCGGCAGTTTCAAGAATTAGGGTTCCGCCGCTACTAATCTCTTCTTGCGTCAACCAATTTCTAAATAAGGGCTGACCGTTTAATTGAGCTGATTGAACATAGAAGTGCTCTTTATTATAATTAGACACTTGGATGTGAAAAGATTTTCCGTTTTCCCAATTTAATTTTACAGACTCAAAGATCGGGGCTGTCAAATAATAAACAGGACTCCCTATGTTTGCTGGAGACAAGCCAATACTTCGCATCACAAACCAAGAAGACATTGTCCCTGCATCATCATCCATGGTACGAACATAAGCTTGGGGCTGGTTCTTATAAATCCTTCCAATATAGGAATCTATTCCTTTGCTATTGTCGTTAAAATAAGCCTGAACCACGGTATCCAACATAATATTCCGAAACAATTTTTGTGATTTCCAAGGTTGAGCACTCGCATTATACATCCCTGGAACTTGCAAGTCAGGTTGATTGGCATGATTGTAATTGTCCTCCGCAAAAAATAGATCCAATTGCTTTAAAAAAGAAACTTCTCCGCCTATTAATTTTTTCAGTCCCGATACATCAAAAGGTACAAACCAGCGGTACTGCCAAACCGTACCTTGATACATGCCTCGAGCGGGCATTTTATCAATATCTTTCTGGGATAAATCAGCAAAATCTTTTTTCCAATAGGTTTTATAATCCAAAGCTTTATTAAAATACTTGGCACTCAAAACGGAATCTTTGGTGATTTTCAGGATTTCAGAAAGCGCCCAACTATCATAAGAGGATTCCAAAGCCTTGTCAGGCGAATTGTATTCCAAGCGGTCTACTTCTGCAATTAAAGAATCCTTGATAGTATTAAAATCTACTGGATATCCTTTTCTATATGCATCTAATAAAACGACAATCGCATGTTCCGTGCGGACTGTAGGCGAAGACTCGTGTTTAGTAGCCCAATTATTCTTCCCATACGGATACAAATTTGCAATAGAGTTTACAATGGGGCCAAAACGTTCCGGATAGGCCAGCGAAAGCATGGGCAATTGTTCTCGATAATTATCCCAAATGGCCCAACCGTTGTATATCGGACTAATTGATTTTTGAATCGAACCGTCGATGGCTTTGTAGCTTCCATCCGATTCCGAAACTAAAAATGGCGCTTGCAATCCTCGGTATAAAAGCGAATAGAATAAATCTTCTCTGTCTTTTTCGCCTGTTACCTTTATTCTATTTAAATGATGCTCCCAGACTGCTGCTGTTTGCGCAGCCAAATCTTTCAGGGGCATCGTTTCTATTTTAGCTTTGGCGTAAGCCGTACTCACGGAGGAAAAACCAACACGAACTTCCATTTCGGTAGCACCAGGAAGTCCAGAAACAAGGTACTTATGTTCTTTAATTGGCTTTATAGTAGCGAAATTTGAGAACTCCAGAATATAATAAATACGATATATTCCCTTATCACAAGTGGTTTGAGTATCGATCCAACCACTAATGGTATTGCTGTTAACTTCATGTTCTTCTGCAACAAATCGATTGACAAATGCATGGGATAAATCAATAAAAAGACCTGCTCCTTTTCTTGGGAATTTATAATGATGGATTCCGAAATTATGTTTTACACTCATTTGAGCCTGAATCTCATTATCAAATGTGACCCCATAAAAGCCAGGAGAAGCTGATTCTTGTTTTTTGAGTAGTAGCGTTTTCGTATCGCCATCCAAAATAGGTTTAATCAACAGATTGCCTCCACTTCCCATACACCCAACTCCTTCGATACGGCTGTGGGTAAATCCCCGAAATTCTTTTGCCAAATGCTCGTAACCCGAATGAATATGAGGATAGGTCTGAGGGCCAATACTCATCATATTGAAGGGAGATGAAGCCGATGGGGACATCTGGCCATGATCGCCTGAACTACCCAAAAAGACATTTACTTTATCTAAAGAGGATTCCCCTTTGGTACTATTATTTTTTAAAGGCTGGCAGGCTATTATCAACAAAGCAAGACTTGAAACGAGTATTTTTTTCATGGTATACATTTACGGATCTAAGGGATCTATTGGATTTTGGTGCAAGGATTCCACATTAGGCAGGAATTCTAGTGCTGTCGAATTTAATCTTTTTAAAATAATAGCAGGCAAATAACCCAATTCTTCCTTGCAACGGACATTAAAATTTGGATTTCCTACATAATCACTGTGGCTCACATTCGTAACGACGATACTTTTTTTGTCGAGTGGCATTTGGTACGCAATCATCAATCGGCTTGCATTGCGCAAATTAGTTGTGGTGTGCCGGGCAAAAGGATCAATCAGAATATTTTCTTCGGGAATATGATAGACCTCCATCAATTCTTTTTTCATTTCGATCGCCTCACAAAAAGTAGCTCTAAAAGGATGGGCATGACCACCGGAAACAATAATAAAGGGGGCTTTTTTGGCTTGATATTCCAATACTCCCAATTGTAAATTTAATTTTCCAATGGCGGACAATCGGTCTTGATAATTTTCTGGTCCGTTACCCAAAATTAAAATAGAGGCATAATCAAAAGTATTAAAATCAACTTGTTTGATATGAGCAATTGCTTTCTTGTTTTCCTTTTCCTCCAAAGGTTCGTAACGCGCCACCTCATAGCGATGGTTCATATACAAAAGCGATAAACTGAAATCCAGACTTTCTTGAAAAAACAGAGCATTCTCTTTCGGTTTTTTATTATGAAGCAGGTCTGACCACATAAAAACAGATCCTTTATAAAATTTAGACTCTACATCGTAAGAAACCGAATCTATTGTAGCATATTGAGCAGCTTCTCCAAGACCATAAACTTTCATAATGCGGTTCATTGCCTGAGCACAAAGTTGCCACGCATTTACTATTAATTCAGTATCGGTACTGTTTTTAAAATTCTCGTATTTCCCCGAAGGACGCAAATTATTTTTCACAAAATCTTGCAGTTCCTTTTTGTCTTTCATTAAACGCCGGAGTTCAACATCAATATCAGCAAGTTCTTTATCATTAAATTGATACCCACTAATCAAACAAGAAAGACTGTCTTTGCAAGACTTTAGTTTAGAAGCAATCGCTTGTTGCTGATTCTTGAAAATCGTTTTGAAAACCATATTCTTTTCCAGAAGTTGGCTAACGGATTGATCATTTTGAATGGCAGTCAACAAATAAAAATTCTTATCCTGAATCACCGAACTGGATTTAGAGGAAGTAAACCCCAATTCAAATCCTTTCACTCTTTGGCTATAGCCTGAAATAGCTACAAACGCTAGTACTATATAAATTATTTTTCTCATCTTTTTGTATAAAAAATTGGGCAACCTGTTCGATTGCCCAATTTACTTAATTTAATTTTTAAAAACCGTTATTCTGAGTTACTGTTCCTGTTGGCAGTGCATCAATATACCGCTGTGGGATTGGGAAATATTCGTTTTTCCCTGCGGTAAATACGGCATTGGTCAAATGCGTTCTTCTCGTTTTTTCGACATTCAGATAGGTATTGATGGTAGCATTTGCCTCTCCCCATCGAACTAGGTTAAAGAATCGGTGGCCTTCCATAGCCAATTCTAATCGGGTTTCTAAATGCACTGCTGCTCTTGCGGCAATTTGATCCGTCCAAATAGCACTATACGGTTTAATGCTGTAATTTGCTGCGTTTGCACTACCATCCAACGTTTTTACGTAGGCCGAATTAGCGGCACGATTCCTAATTTGGTTCACTAATATTCGAGCTTCATCTATTTTTCCAATTTCGACCGCTGCTTCTGCTCTCCATAAAACAACCTCTGCATATCGAATAATGTAATAATTTAAGGCATTTACATACGGCCAAACGGTAACATGAAAAGCAGATTTAGCAGAAACAATTCGCTTTTTAGGCGCAAATGCACCGTAAGTTGCTAAATCTCTTGCCCAACTGTCTTGGTATAAAACACCCAAATCCTTGTAAGGAATTCCAGGTCGTCCTATTGTGATATCGATGCGTGGATCTACATTGTCACTGGATACAACATTGATGTTATTTTCTAAAGGTAAACCAGAAGCATCCGTTTTAAAGGCGTTCACAAGATTCTGTGTAGGACGATGAAAACCATATTGTGAATAAAATGGACCTCCAGGTGCTGACAAACGATCTCCAATACTTCCGTTATACGAACTAGGTTGACCATCTTTTACAGATAGTTGTATTGCAAAAATAACTTCCTTATTATTGTCATTTTCTGGCAAAAAGAGTTGCTGAAAATCAGCTAATAAGCCATAATTACTGCTCATTATTTCAGTAGTTGCATCATACGCCAATTGCCATTTGTTTTGGAAAACATAACATTTAGCTAAATAGGATTTAGCAGCAATTTTGGTTGGTCGTCCTAACTCTGTTTGTGTAGCAGGCAGATCAGCATACGCCAATTGAAAATCAGTTTCAATTTTAGTCCACAGTTCCGCTGAGCTAAAAGTAGTGTTGGATTTGGCATAATCAGCCACTGTAGCTGCCGTTTCATCAATATACGGAATACGATTGTATATTTTTTTCAACTCAAAATAAAAATGTCCTCTCAAAAATCGTAATTCTGCCATACGTTTCACTTTTAAACTAGCTTCAAAATCAGGAGAAGCATTTAACAATCGCATGGCTTCATTTGCCCGTTTCACCCCTTCGTACAGCGCTACCCATTTGCGTTCTATATCCAGCGTGGTGGAGTTTTCATTGTAAATCTCCATTTGGTGAATGTTGTTCTGATCTCCAGTTCCTCCACCGCCTTTGTAACTATCATCGGAGGTTACATCGCCAAAACTCCAATTGGAACTTGGTGAATTAAGGGCATTCGTGGCTCCGTCAATTTGTCCGTTTAAAACGCTGTATGCAGATATAATGGCGCGTTCTACATTAGCAGGCTTGGTCATTTCAGAAGGATCCACTTCGCCATACGTTACTTCTTCCAGAAAAGTGTCAGAACAAGAACTCATTTGAAGTCCCAAAGCTAAAAAAGCTACTATTTTTATTGTGTTATTTATTCGCATCATTTTTAAATTTAAAAGTTTAAATTACAACCAAAAGTAAATGTTCTTGAAGTGGGATAAATTCCTCTATCAATACCTATATCGAGATTTCGGTTGCTGGAAGAATAACTTTGCAACCCAATTTGTGGTGTCAAACCACTGTATTTAGTAATAGTAAATACATTACTCGCCTGTCCATACAAACGCAATTTCATTCCGGCTAAAGCCTCTGGTGCAAAAGTATACCCCAATTGTAAATTGTTTAATTTAAAATACGAACCATCTTCAACATAATAGGAAGAAGGGCGAATGTTATTATTTCTATCATCTAAGGACAATCTCGGAATGTTTGAATTTGGATTATCAACGGTCCAGGCGCCTAATAAATCGGCATCTTTATTATAAGCTGCCTGATTAAAGAAATTGGTCTTGTATTTTGTCAGATTATAGATGTCATTTCCAAAACTTCCGTTAAAAAACATTCCTAAATCAAACTGTTTGTATTTAAGATTAATGTTAAAACCGAGCATGATATCCGGATGTGGAGAGCCGATAAAAGTTCTGTCATCCGCATCAATTACACCATCCCCGTTTACATCTTTGAACTTGATGTCTCCCGCTTGTGCATTGGGTTGCATCCCATAATCCGAAACTTCTTGTTGACTGCGAAATAAACCTTCGGAAACAAATCCATAAAAAGAACCAATAGGTTGCCCAACGGCACTTCTGGAAATTTCCTGACCAAAATTAACGGTATGCAAGGAAGAACTAGGAATACCCAAATACGCTACACTATTCAAGGCAGTCAATTCATTTTTGTATCCCGTCAAATTTAAGGCAAGGTCATAAGAGAAATCACTGATTTTATCGGCATAGTTTAAATCCAATTCAAAACCGTGATTTTTCATTTGCCCATCATTAATCCATTGCCCGTCATTAGTACCGCCATAGGTTAATGGAATTACATTATAAACCAGAATATCATCCGTCTGCTTATTGTAATATTCTGCTGTAATATTTAATTTGTTATTAAAAAAACCAAGATCCAATCCAATTGTTTTTTGAGTAGTGGTTTCCCAAGATAAATTAGCATTCGAAACCCGAGTTTGTGTTAATCCCGTTGCAATCACATTTTGCCCTCCAATGGCATAATCCGAATAATTATTGTTATTAGAATAACTATCCACCGTAGAATAGGACGGTAATTCTTGATTGCCGGTTTGTCCCCAACTCGCACGAAGTAAAAAGGAAGTAAATGTGTTTCCAAAATCAAAAAATGCTTCCTTATCCAATCTCCATCCAGCAGAAACTGCCGGAAAGGTGCCCCAGTTATTATTGGCTAATCGGGAAGTTCCATCCCTTCTTACGGTGGCACTGACAATATATTTTTGATTGAAATTATAATTTACTCTCCCAAAATAGGAGTTCAAAGCCCATTCATTTGCAGTTCCTGTGTTTAATTGATTTTCAGTACCGTACGTTAAATATCTAAAATTAGGATCTTCATAAAGGAAATTTTGGCGAGAAGCCCCAAAACCTTCGTAATAATATTTAATCGCTTCTTGTCCTAAAAGCACATCCAGATTGTGTTGACCAAATTGTTTTTGGTAATTTAAAGTATTGGATATCGTAAGTTGATAATTAAAACTGTTGCTTGTAGTTAAAGCATTTTTAACATTCTGTGAAAGAATCTCATTAAAAACAGGTGAAAAATTCCTGAAATTATAATTTTGAAAGTCCAATCCCAAAGAAGTTTTAAAAGTAAAATCACTAACTTTTACTGTGGCAAATACATTTCCTAAAGCCTGAATTCGCTTTTGTTTGTTGTCTTTGGCCCGCGTTAAACTTCCTAATGGATTCGGAATATCATTGATTGGGTTACCCGCAAAATTTCCGTTAATATCATATACCGGAACAATGGAAGGAAACTGCAGGGCATTGTAAACAATACTTCCCAAAGAGCTATTGGTTCCAGTTGCCACTTGCTCCGAATAAGAAGCCGTAAAGTTTTCGCCAATAGTCAGAAAGTCTTTTACTTTATAACTAGAATTAAATCGTGCTGTAAAACGTTCAAATCCAGTATGTTTTATAATTCCTTCCTGATTAAAATATCCAAGTGTAAAAGCGTGTTGACTTTTTTCATCTCCTTTTGACAACGATAAATTATAAGAATGGACTGCTGCTGGTCGCATGATTTCATTAATCCATTTTACGTCACCACTCGGAATTGTATTGGCAGCATTAAGAAACGCCGGAATTGTAGGCGAATTAGGATTACTACCATAGATACCGCTTGCTGGAACTTTCCCATCATTTTTAGTCGCTTGCCAAAGTAAGTCGCCATACTGTTGCGCATTCAACATTGTAGGCAAATTAAATACCGATTGCACACCGGAATACCCATCAAATTGCATTTCCGTTTTACCATTTTTCCCTCCTTTTTTTGTCGTGATGACAACCACTCCATTTGCCGCACGAGAACCATAAATAGAGGACGAGGCAGCGTCTTTTAATACCTGAAGGGTTTCTATGTCAGATGGATTGATCCCATTTAAACCATTTGAAGCGGGAACTCCATCAATAATCACTAAAGGATCATTGTTGTTAATTGTACTAAAACCGCGTACACGAATTGAAGACCCTCCTCCTGGGCTGTTATCACTCATGATTTGAACACCCGGCAAACGACCTTCCAGCATTTCGGTTACATTTGCTTTAGGTTGTGATACAATCTCTTTCATTTTTACTGAAGATACAGAACCGGTAACATTTCGTCGTTGTTCTGTGCCATACCCCATAACGACAACTTCGTTTAATTGAGAAGTTGATTCTGAAAGCATTATTTTAATTTCAGTCTGGTTTTCAATGTTGATTACTTTAGTCTCAAATCCGATATAACTCACCGATAAAACCGTTGTATTTGCTGGAACACTAATCGTAAATTTTCCGTCAAAATCAGTTGTTGCAGCGATCGTGGTTCCTGCTACAAAAACTGAAGCTCCAGGAATAGGCAAATTAGATTCGTCTAAAACCACTCCTGTAATTTTTCGGTTTTCCTGATTCTTTTTTACAATCTTTCTTGGAGTACTACCAACCAATTCTTTGACTAAAACTCCATTTTTAGTTACTTTAAAATCAAGACTCACCTTGGTTTTCAAAACGGCTAATACCTGATTTAAATCTTGGTTGTTTATCGTAATAGAAATTTTCTTTTGAAGAAAATTTTGATCAGACATGTAAATAAACTTGTTGTTTATTTGTCGTTCTATAAGGGTAAAGGTTTGCTTTATCGAAACGTCTTTTAGGTTTAAATTGATTTTCTCTTTTTTGTCTGCAATATCTTCAATAGTACTTGTATTTGATGTCTTTGAATACGATATACCATTACCAAACAGAAGTAATAAGGATACCGTTAGAATAATTTTTTGTTTCATTTTATCTGTGATTATTTGTTTTTTTTAATCAAAACTGATCTTAAAATAGCTGGTTTTCTACTACTTATTAAATGGAGTTCAGCAAACCCCTTTTTTTATAGGATTCTAAAGCCTTACTAATATATTTTAGGGCAATAGCGATATGATTTTCAACCGTTTTAGGAGTGACATTTTGGATTTCCGCAATTTCTTTGTATTTTAATCCATCGATTCTACTGAGTTCAAAAGCCTGACGTGATTTTTTAGGAATAATATCTAATATTTCACGTATCAAATTAGTTTTCATTTCTTTTTGTTCATTTTCAATAATCTCCTGCTCCCTACTAGGAGAAAATATAGTATTTATAGATTTTGTTTCATCAATTTGTTGGTAAAACAGCTCTGATTTCCGAACTGTTTTTAAACTGTTTTTCACTATTACATAGATATACGATTTAGGGTTTTTAATTGTATCAAGAATATTTCTATTGGTCCATAACTGAATAAAAATATCAGCCACTTTTTCTTCAACAAGGCACAAGTTCGATTCATAACTCATTCCAAAACGACACAAAGGCGCGTAATACCTTTTAAAGAAAAGTTCCATCGCCTCGTATTGACCGTTCTGAATTTGCTTAAATAAATAATCGTCTGAAAAGCAATCACTACTGCCCATTTTTATTGCATTAATTTTCATGGTACTTGGATATCTCTATGTTATTTTGAATGGTTTTTGTGATGCTTACCTCTGAAATAAACTCTAGAGACGTTATAAATTCATCAATGGTCTGGTTTTTAAAAGCTCCCTTTATATGCTGATTTGCTGTGGCAGCATCCTTAATGATAAAGTTTACGCCATAGAATTGATTAATTTTTGGGAGTGCATCTTCGAATTTTTCATCATCCAAAATGAGTATATTGTCTTTCCAGGCAGAAACCTTATTCACATCAAAATTTCTTTTGATCACTAACTTGGTTTTAGAATTCCAAACTAATTCTTCATTTGGCAATAGGTTAATTTCATCCTTACTTTCTTTAAGCAGTACGTTTACTTTTCCTTTTGCCAAAGAAACCGTTTGATTAATAGTATTGCTATTAACATTGAACTCTGTTCCTAAAACTTTTACATCAAAACCATTTGTATGTACAATAAAAGGAGAATTACTATTCTTGGTAACTTTAAAAAAAGCTTCGCCATGCAACCAGATAGCTCTTTGTGTACTGAAATCACTGGAATATTTTATTTCACTGCCTGAATTTAAAATAACAGTACTGCTATCCGGTAACTTAAAAGTTAGCCGCTGCCCTTTAAGTGCAATTTTATGATTGGTATACCCCGAAGGAGTCATTCCTATGAAATAAAAAACCAAACAAAAAACCAAAAGCAAAGCCATAGAAAAGACGGACTTCTTTTTTATGGAAACTTTTACGGGTTTACTCTTTTCTGGTTTATTATATTCTGTGATGATTTCCTCAAAAGAAATAGTTCGTATTGGCACTTCACTATTGGGATAACTCATCCAAATGGTTTGAAAATTTTCAAAAACAGCAAGGAGATCATCGTCCAAAGACAGTTCAATTTCAAACACAGATCGCTCTGCTTTAGACATTTCGTTGGCAAGATACCGCACACATTTTTTTTCTTTCTGACTAACATTCAACATAAAAAATTCTCTTTACTAACAGGAGTCAAAATAAGAGAAATACCCCTAGTTTTCAATACCATCAAATCGACACGATATCGTTAATGAATTGTTAATAGCTATATTATATAAGGCATACAGGCTTTTAAAAAATTAGTGCTTAGATAAAACTAGTATATATAAAAAGATCCTAAAAGATTTTACTTCTATCTAAACAATAGACCAAGCAGTCTACATTAAAGCATTGAAATGCTACAGAAGATGATAATTAAGTTAAACAAACTAGAAGATGAGTTTGTATCCATTGAAGAATTTTGCCAATTTACGAGCCTTAAAATTGAACAGGTTGAACCTTTAATAATTGGATAGAATTTATGTTTTAGGCAACTAAATTTTGAACCAATGCCTGTTCAAAAAAAAATGGTTAACCAGTTCAAATTATGACAATTAATCATTAATTCCAGCGAAAAAACACTTATATTTGGTAATTGAAATTTAGAACAATTTGCTAACATATTGAGAGGTGTCAGTTAAGGTGTCACTTAAAATAAAAGCTTTGCGAAGCCTTATTTTACGGCGCTTTAGAAAAACAAACAACTCCCTCTTTCTCCGCCAGTAGAAATACTAAAAAGGCTAAAACGCTGTAAATCATAAGATTTACGGCGTTTTTTGCTTGGTGGCTATACCAATAAAGTTCATTAAATGGTATCCTTTCAGTGACCTATTTTGTGACCTATTCTGAAAATCTCAAATAGGTCACTGAAAATCGCTGGAGCACTTGTATAATAAGGCGTTCACGGTTTGAACATCTTGTTTGGAGTGTTTAAGATGAATAATTTTATCAAACTTAAAGTCACCACATTATGAACAAAACATTCAACCTGCTTTTCTTTATCAAGAAAAGTAAAATCAAAGCCAACGGCACCGCTCCTATTTATCTAAGAATTACTATTGATGGTGTCCCGAAAGAGATTGCTTCCAAAAGATACATTGAACCCTCCAAATGGGACAACAAACTCCAAAAGATTACTGGAATATCCGATGAAGTAAAATCCCTAAATAGATACCTGAAAACACTGGAACAGGAAGTTTACGATGCGCATCATAATATGATGAAAGACAAAACAGCATCAACTTCAACATTTCTAAAAGCAAAACTGCAGGGAACCGACCAAAGAGCCAGAATGTTAATTCCCATTTTCCAGGATCATAACAACAAAGTAGAAACTTTAGTTGGCCAAGAATTTGCACCAGGAACATTGGAGCGATATAAAACATCATTGAAACATACAGTTGAATTCATACAATGGAAATATTCTGTTTCGGATATCGATATTAAAGACATTGATCATTCTTTTATAACCGAGTATGAATTCTTTTTGCGAAGTGTTCGCAAATGCGCCAACAACACAGCAATCAAAT
The DNA here is from genome assembly GCF_900099915.1 of Flavobacterium omnivorum. Taxonomy (GTDB): domain Bacteria; phylum Bacteroidota; class Bacteroidia; order Flavobacteriales; family Flavobacteriaceae; genus Flavobacterium; species Flavobacterium omnivorum. Next base: position 6,213 of record NZ_FNDB01000004.1, on the reverse strand, counting down.
ACATCAAGAACTTCAAGAAAATAGTAAAGATTTGTATTTCAAATGGATGGTTAGATAAAGATCCATTTGCAAACTATAAATCAAAAATTCGTGAAGTCGAAAGAGATTACCTAACTCAAGAAGAAGTTCAGGATATTTATTCTAAAGAATTTGCAACAGAAAGATTAAACCTGGTAAAAGATATTTTCGTTTTCAGCTGCTTTACTGGTCTGGCTTATATAGATGTCAAAAACTTAACGGTATCAAACATCAGTATGGGTATTGATGGCGGAAAATGGATATTCACCCATCGTCAGAAAACAGAAACAGCTTCTCGCATTCCCCTCCTCCCTATTCCGGAAGAATTACTTCTAAAATATGCCAATCACCCACAATGCATAAATGAAGATAAACTGCTACCTATTTTGAGCAACCAAAAAATGAACAGCTATCTAAAGGAAATAGCAGATGTTTGCGGCATTAATAAGGATTTAACCTTCCACATTGCCCGGCATACTTTTGCAACGACTGTAACGCTAACAAATGGCGTACCCATAGAAAGTGTAAGCAAAATGTTGGGACATAAAAGCATAAAAACCACCCAACACTATGCTAAGATTCTAGATAAAAAAGTGAGTGAGGATATGGATTTGTTAAAATCAAAGCTGAGAAATTTTAAGAATCGCAATGTCTCTAATGGGACTTCTTTATAAAGAAGTCTTCAAAGATCACAAACCAAAATGATTGTTATTCCATACAAATAAGTCAATTTTGTCTGAAATAACAATCATTGTAAAAATTAATTCCAAAAAAACTCGTCTTCCTACATACCGTAAAGTATTGAAAAAAAGGGGAGATAGCTTTGGTAAAACATTTATCTTTTTAAACTATCTCCATTCAGTTTAACACGGCTTTATTGTTTGTACACGCAACCGAGTCTTAGCTATTGTGTGTAATATTTTAGATGTATTTTTTTGATTTTAAATATTCAACTAAATTTTCGAGTTCTGCAAATGCATTTTTAGCTAAAATGTTCATTTTTTCAGAATCTTTTTTTACACTATTTCTATCTTCAGAATTTTTAAAGGGAATTAAAAATCCAGAATTACCTCCATATACATTTTGCGCTGTGAAATCAGTAAATAGATCTAATTTATAATTAAAAATATCAATCATTTGTTGTAATTTTTTATCTACTGTTTTGTTTTTAATTAATTTCACAGCATGTTGGTATTTTATAATCTTGTGAATAGAATCTTGTTTATAACCGTTCCATGAATCGTTCATGCAGATCTCTTCTTGAAATGATTTTATGTCCAACTTTTTAAGCAATCTTTTTATAATTCGTTTGTCGCTCTCATTTGGTATATTGTGACTTTCAGACAATAACTTTAATTCAATTAATAGAGTTATTGTAAGTATCGTTAGTGAAAAAATTATTGCGAGTTTCCAATCGCTAAATAATTTAGGTAAAATGAAAAAATTGGTTAAGTATGTTGTTATAATTGGAGCAATGACTAAAGAAATGTACCACTTATTTATTATTTTCGTCATTAGTTTACTTTATATTGTTATATTTTACACAAAGACTTCAGATTTTGAGTTGATGGAATTTTGAAGCTGTAAACAGCTTCCTTCAACAAAGTTGAATAATTGTTTCAATGATTCTATTATCTATATCTAGCTTAAGTACTATATTTTTCATTCTTTTTCTTTAGTTCTTATGATACTACAGTCTAAAGCCATTTTTTCCAACATCAAAAATATATGAACGTCTTTCTCTCTATTGTATTTAGAACTGTTTTCTTCCACAAAATCTATCAACCAACTAGTAAAATATAAAGCGACATAAGCACTTCTATCATAACAAATAATTGCAGATTTTTTATAAGATGGGAACAAACTAGGTCCTCTCTTGCCATCTTTTGTTTCAAATGATTTAAATTCACTAACTCTTGAATGTCCAAAGTGTGCAACTTCTGAAAGTTCAGAGTATAATTCTTTCCCAGCTTCGCCAAATAAATTGATTACGTTTGGAGTCTTATTCAAAAGTTTTTCAATTGGTCTGTTATCAAGTTCATTCAGTCGTGTAAGTTTCTCTAATTGTTTTCTAATGAGTGTGTATGCCTCTATTAAATCGCCATCTAAAATTAAGTTGTTAATAATAAAATGAGTACGAACAAAAGAAATTGCTAAATTTAGTTGGTATAAAAACTTTTCAGAGGGTTCATCATACTTTCCGAAAAGATTTTCCATAACAAGAATTAATAAACCATCCATTGTTTTTCTAAAAATATGGTGAAGTTCAGATTCACTGTTCTCAAATTCCTTATTTACTCTTTCACGAGATTTTAAATATTGTTCATCAAAGGTTAGTACGGCATCTATAATCTCTTTAGTTCTTAGCTCCATTAAACATAAATTTTATGATGTAGATTTAAAATAGTCTCTATAACGCTTTGGCTTAGTGAGGTTAGTAAATTACCACAGAGTATTTTTGGCTTAACAAAATACGATTAAAAACGTTAATTCCACTGTATTTACAAATGGCTAAAGACTTGTTTTTACAAGCAGTTTTTTACTAATTTACTTTTATCGTTATCAAAATGTGTAATAATATTAGATATGTATGCTATTTCTTGACCTTTTAAATTTTTTTCTTCAATTTTTAAATTTATTTCCTCTTCTTTTAATGTCAACAAATTTTTTCCAATATCGGTAAAGTTTAGTTTTATTAAGTTTTCTATCGTTCCAACAGTCGCTGTTAGGATTAAATCAAATTTTTTATACTTAACTTTTAGTTTATGAAGCTTAAGCAAGCTCTCGTATTCATCAATGAAATAATTTAATTTTTGTTCAACTTCAGTGACAGTATAATTATTTTTAGAAATATCTGTAAGCCAATTTTTTAAAGCATTCAGTTTATTTTTTGCGTCTGTGTCAGCCTTAAATTCAATAATTTTTTCCCATCCTACTGTATCATCAATAAATGGGAATTTTTTGATTATTAAATTAATAATAGCTTGTGTATCTGCATTTTGATTTAAATTTGCGTTTTTACATATAATCGGAGTGCAATTTTGATTCTTGTAGTTTAAAACAAAAGAAGAAATAATTGAATTTAAATCGGCAGATTTTGATGAGCTTAATAAAATATTCTCCAAACTATTTAGAAAATCGGTACTTTTTGTTAAATTTTTTAATTGATAAACTCTTTCATTATCTAAATCAGTTATTGTGTTTATTAGTTTTCTAAAATTTTCTTGAGAATGTAGTCCAAAGCATTCTTCTGGTGTTTCTAAAATTATTGGTTTAAAAGGTTCTAACATACCAGATTTTTGTAAAAACTCAATTTCTTGAATATTTTTCTTGAATAGATTTCCCGTTTTGTCAAGACCTTTGGAGAGAGATTCTCCGACTAACAAAGATTGTTCTAATTGCGATTCACAATAATATAATTTATCAAAATACAAGAAATCAGTTTTTAATGAAAAACTATTTAAGAAATAAATTATGTCAATATTTTTCGTTCCTATATTTTTATCCATAGTTTTTCATAAAATTGCTAGTAACTTCAGTTTGTCTAAAAACCTCCAAAAGAACTCAATTTTATTAATTAACGAGTAAATATATGAGGTTAATCATAATTGTTTATCTTAAAACTACCTCCTGTTTCGTTTAACACAGGTTTGATAATTCGTGCTCCGCACGCAAGGAAATCCTTGCTGTTATCGGTAGTTGTTTTTGTTATTTCTCCTAGATAAAAAGAAGGCTGAAAGTAAAACCTTCAGCCCGCATTTTGTAAATACAGAACCCAAAATAGTAGACTATTTCTTTTAAAGTACTAGCAAAACGTGTTAAAGTATTCCAAGCTATCGTGTGTGGATACATAATAAATTTCTTTAAAACATAACCTTCAATTTATAACTATCATCCATTATCATGAGTTTATTTGCATTTATTATGCATGTCAACAAACTTTAGCTACAATTGTGTTATTATATCCCATCTTAGTATACTAAATAGAGATAAGTTCGCCCTTGTTCAACTCTAACCAGAATAAAAATCTAGTAACTAGAACTCCATTCCTTTTTCTTTAAAACTCTTTCCAAATCTATATCAATTTCCCAATTCATAAACCATTTTTTTTGTTCCATTATTTTCTCTATTTCCAATCTAACTTCATCATTACTTGGATTTTTCCTAGGAATATATTTAGAAGCTTTTATTATTTTAATTTTATGTTTTTCATCAATAAATGGGCAGTTTATTATATCAAAAAACAATAATGTTAATTCAGATTTTAAAAATACAAAATCTTCATTAAACCGATTTACTATTTCTTCAATTAATTTTCCCTTAATTGAGTGATAAGTTAAATCATCATTGAAATAATATAAAAGAGTAATAAAATGAAAATAATTTAAATTTTTCAGCTTATCATCTTCTAGATTAAAGTAATCCGAAACTTTTTCAGGACTAAATTGATATTCATTTCCAAGTTTTTTTATAGCAAGCAAAAGATTTATTGTTTCAATACTTGTTTCATTTTTGACTTGTTTTCTATGAAAATTTGTAAGTATAAATTCACAGTCCTTAAAAACCTTTGAATATATGGAATGTTTTATGTCAGGTCTACTTTTACTTTCAAAATGTTTTACAAGTAAAACAATTATTTGGGCAATCCTAAATGTTGTATTTGTATTAATGTTTACAGAATAACAATACGAAACGATATCGATTAACATTAAAAGAAAATTTTCACTCCTTTCAATATTATAAAGTTTTACATCATTCTTAAGTAAGTCAACAATTTTTGATTTAAAAAATCGAACAACATCTTTACTTAGAGAATCATATGTAAGATTATTTTGTTTAACGATTGACTGGAATTTTTTAATAAAACTCTGCGAAACAACATATGGTTTATTTACTTGTTTTATTTGTTTTACTGCTTTCTCTTCAATCATATTTTCTTCAAAAAAACTATCGTAAAATTCTATTAGATATTCTTTTACTTCAAGTTTTCCAACAGCGATATTTGATATGAAAGGAGATACTTTAATGTCATCTTTTTGTGGGTTTAAATACAACTTATAAAACTGAAGTTCTTTTTGAAAGGTTCTCTTAACCATTTCTAAAGTTGTAGAATCATTAGAGAACACGAAATAATCATCAACATATCTTCTTACATCATAATCCACTCCAAATTTTAACCCTATGTTTTTATCACTCAACTTTTCTAAAACATTTAAATCAACTTGTTGCAAAATAATTTCAGCGAAAATTCTTGATATTTCTGGACCAACCACAATACCATTCGTTTCATTATAGTTTGAATGTTGCATTAACTTATCGAAGGTGTTTTCAAACGTGATAATATTATTACTTGAATTTAATTTTGCTGATTCTTTATTCTTTACAGCCCAAGTAATTGAATGTGTATAAATATGATAAAAGCATTTGCTTATATCAAACTCCATTAAATAATTATATCGCTGTTCTAATCTTTGAAATTCGTTTCTATCATAGAATTTATAAATTAAATCTATTGGTTTATATGTGTAATATGATTTGATGTACTGTGATTCAGCATCTAGAATGTCAGGTTCAACTTCTCTATCAGGATTTGCTATATTTTCTTCTTCAAAAACAAAATTAGGAGAAAAATAAAACTTTGCAATCTTATTTATTTTTCTAAGAGAAAAGGGACTTTTTGAACATAAATGCAATATTAATGAATCATATTTTTCAAAAAGTTCAATATAACGATGTTGTACAAATGGATGAATAATACTTAGTGTTCTTGTATCTCCTATGATATTTTTTTTAATCTCATAATTAAATGATAAAGCGTATTGTCTTTGCCAATTATCTTTTATTTTATTATTGAAATACATTGTTGTCCGATAAAAAAGAAGCCAAATTAATGGCTTCTTAAAATAATCGTAATTTAGAGTTGCAAAATTCAAATAACGATGGGTAAAAATAAGTATTTTTCGACTAAGTCTGTTTTCGGACAGCTGATTTCTTTAATAGATGATTCAATGGTTCAGAAAGCTGTTGAGAAATATGATTCAGACAGATATGTGAAAAGTTTTAAAAGTCAAGATCATTTATTTAGTATGGTTTTTTGCTGTTTAGAAAAATGCAATTCATTGCGCGAAGTTGCTCAAGGAATGCTTGGTTTGTCGGGTAAAGAGGAAACTGTTAGGATTAATCATCTTCCTAAAA